>CAVXFR010000030.1:0-50300 GCA_963761045.1 Terriglobia bacterium
CCGTTCACCAGATCCTTCAGCTCCTTGCTGGGTTTAAAATACGGAATCCGCTTAGCCGGCACATCCACGCGCGCGCCGGTCTTCGGATTCCGCCCCACGCGCGGCTGTCGCTGGCGTGTCCAAAGCTTCCAAATCCCCGGATTTCAATCTTGTCCCCGCCGCGCAAGGCCTTGACCACGCTGTCAAAAATAGCCTCGACGATCACCTCCGAATCCTTGCGGGTCATTTCCACCACGCGCGAGACCTCCTCGATCAATTCGGCCTTGGTCATGGGCTACCGGCTCTCACCCTTTCCTCTGATGTTGATGACTTCTTCGATGGTCATGGTCGCGGCGGCCGCCTGGCGCTGATAGTCCTCCAGGCGCGTCCGTTCTTCGTCTTCGGCTACGGCGCGCAAGCTCAGTCCGATCTTCTTTTCCGCTTCGTTCATTTTGATGATCTTGAAATCGTACTCATCCCCGATAGGCAACTGCGTGTCGCCCGCTTCCCCCGGTCCGGCATGGCCGGAATCTCCGACTTATGGCACAGCGCCTCCACCCCCGGCGCCAGCTCCACGAACACTCCGAAACTGCGCCCCGCGGCACACGCGGCCCCGCACCAGGTCCCCCACTTCGTGCGAACGGAAGAAACTCTCCCAGGAGTCCGGCTGGAGCTGCTTCACGCCCAGTGACAGCCGCCGGTTGGGTGCGTCGATATTCAAAATCACGGCCTGCATCACTTGCCCCTTTTTCACCGCTTCGGAGGGATGCTTGACGTGCTTGGTCCAGGAGAGATCGGAGACGTGCACCAGCCCGTCCACGCCCTCCTCGATCTCCAGAAACGCGCCGAAATCGGTCAGCTTCCGCACCCGGCCCTCCACCACGCTGCCGATGCTATAGCGGTCGCCCACCGTGGTCCACGGATCGGCCTCCAGCTGCTTTATGCCTAGAGACACGCGGCGGTCTTTTTGTTTCACTTCCAGAACCACCGCTTCCACCTGGTCGCCCACCTTCACCAGCTTGGTGGGATGCTTCATCCGCCGGCTCCAGGTCATTTCCGAGATGTGGATCAGGCCTTCGACTCCCGGCTCGATTTCCACGAACGCGCCGTAATCGGTGGTGGTCATCACGCGCCCGATCACCCGGCTCCCCGGCGGGTACCGCTCGATGAGCGTCTCCCAGGGATCGGGCCGCAGCTGCCGTATGCCCAGGGAAATCCGCTCTTTCTCGCGGTCGAACTTCAGAACCTTCACGGTGACCTCTTCACCGACGTGAACCACGGCCGAGGGATGCCCCACGCGTCCGTGCGACATATCGCTCACGTGCAGCAGACCGTCGATGCCGCCCAGGTCCACGAACGCGCCGTATTCGGTGAGATTCTTCACCACGCCCGGCACCACCGCGCCTTCAAACAGATGGTCCAGGGCGTTGGCCTTGCGCGCCTTGAGATCTTCTTCCAGAGCCAGCTTGCGCGAGACCACCACGTTGCCGCGCCGCCGGTTCAGCTTGATCACCTTGACGGGAATATCCTGCCCGACCAAGGTGTCCATATCGTGCGAGGGCCGGACATCCACTTGCGAGCCCGGCATGAACGCGGGGACGCCCACGTCCACCATCAATCCGCCCTTGGTTCGTTCCGTGACATGGCCCGAAATCAGCAACTGCTCGCGCATCGCGCGCTCCAGCGTGTCCCAGATGCGCACCTGCGCGGCCCGTGAATACGACAGCAGGACGTAGCCTTCCGGCTGCGGTCCGTGCCGGTCGATCATCACGTCGATGCTGTCGCCCGCCTTGATGGCGACCGAGCCGTCGGGCTGGCGCAACTGCTCAATGGGAACAATCCCTTCCAGCTTGTAGCCGACGTCGACGATCACTTCCGTGGGAGTAACTTTGACGACGTGGCCCTGGAGCAGCTCGCCTTCCGAGGGTGGCGCCAGGTGGCTGTAATCCTCGATCAGGTGCTCGAGATCGTCTTCCGCCGCGAAGCCGACTTCGAGATCCCGTTCATCCGTACCGTTTGCCATGGCCAAGTCTCGACAAATCGTTGATAGCTCAGTACTTCAGAACTATAGCCGACGGGAATGGCCTTGTCAACTTGGGGTTGCCCCATAAGCCAAACGGACAGGTGAGGTTCTAGTCCTCGATCTGCTGCATCAGCCGTTCCACTTGGCGGACATAGTGCGGGTAAGGATTGTACGTGAACAGCTTTTCCTGAAGCGTCTTGCCCTTGTAGTGGGGATTCTCCGCGAGCTGCTCGGTGATGTAGTCGATACCCGCCGGAACCGAGGGGAAACCGGTCTGTGCGGAGTCCCAACCCCAGCGGTTGTTCTTCTTCTGGTAGGCGCCGCAGGTGCTCTCCACCAGTGAGATCGCCGGAAGAAGCCGGTAATCCAGGTCGTGCGAATCCGCCGCTCGTAAATACTCGTCGATGTGAAGCGGGGCGGGGCAGTCGTAGGCTTTGAAGAAGGCCTCCAGGCGCACACCGCGCGGATCGGTATTCGGCACGGGAAGGGTGTTGTCACTGGCGATGGCGGCGCACGCCACAATTCCTAGGGCGGCGGCTCGCGCCAGGCGCCCGGAGCGGGGGGAAAGGCTGTAGAGGTTATGCATCGTGAAGGACTGCGGGTTCTTCAAAACTCCTTGGTAGTCAGATTCGGACGGCCACCCTCCTGTTTCGCACGAAATCGCGCGGGGGGCAAGGTACAGAAACACGTAGAGCTCATAGTACTTAGCAGACCGTATTTACTCCTCCGGCTCGCGACTTACTCCTCCGGTTCGGGGGCGGGCTGAGGTGAAGCCTTTAGTTCCATTATGATGAGCCGGTCGCCATTAGGCAACTCGAGGGCAATCCCGAGTTCGTACTGGGCCATTTCCAACTCCCGTACGCTGGTGACGGCGATCTCGCGCGGGTCGGAAAAAGAAAAATTGGCGCCGGTGAGCGGGATCGTGAATTTCCACGAGTCGCCGCCGAGCTCCAGACGTTCCGGACTGAAATCGGTGACGGCCCCCACCGCGTCGAAGAATAAAGACGATGCCCACAGGCGCACCTTCAGCGGCCGCGCATCTTCTCTCCAGCGGTCAAACAGCAACAGTGCGTCTTCAGGCGATGCGATCATTACCCTGCAATCACCTTCCAGTTCTTCACCAGGTGCTCGGCCGTCCGCCAGGCCAGCGCCTGCACGGTCAGCGTTGGATTCCGCGCGCCCATCGTGCCCATCACCGATCCGCCCAGGACGCCCAGATTTGGAGCCTCATGCGAGAAGCCCCACTGGTCCACGACGTTGGTGTCGGGATTATCGCCCATGCGCGTTCCGCCGGTGGCGTGGGTGGACAGTCCGCTGCCGAATGACGCGCCTCCCGTCACTTCGATGGCGCCCGCCGCGCGGAACCATTCCTGTGTTTTCGTGGCCGCGTAGGCTGCCGCGCGCGCTTCGTTTTCGCGAGGACCGGTGGTGATGCGGATCACCGGATCGCCCAGCGGATCTTTCACCCGCGGGTCCAGATCCAGGTACTGGTCTTCGTAGGGAAAGCTGTTGGTCTGCAGGTACGCGGGAGCCGTGCGGCCGGCATTTTCGCGAATGAACGCCTTCCACTTCGATCCCCACTGGGGCGCGCGGCCGAACGTGCCCATGGCCGCGGCCGCGATGGGATGCTTCTCGTGATAGACGTGCAGGCTGGAGCCGCCGATGAACCCCAGGCCCGCGTGATCGAAATTGTCGTCGGCCCACTCGTCGATCACCACGCCTTGCGCAATGGCCCCGTACCAGACGTTGATATCGAACGGAAACAGCGCGGTGAGCGCGCTATTCCAGTGTCCGAAGTGATGCTTCCCGACCTGGCCGTGATTGTTCGATAGGCCGTGGGGGTACGCCTTGGATTGCGACAGCAGCAGTAACCGCGCGTTCTCGTAAGCGTAGGAGGCGACCAGCACCACTTTGGCCGGCTGGAAGTATTCCTTCCCGCCACGAATGTACAGGACGCCGGTCACCTTCCCGTTGTTGTCGACCTGGACGCGCGTGACCTGCGCGTTATCGTAGATCGAAAAATTCTTGAACTTCTGCGCCGCCGGGATGGTGGTGACGGCGGTCGAGTTCTTGGCGCTCACGTGGCAGCCGCCGCGGTCGCAATAGCCGTGATAGGCGCAGGAGGGGCGTCCCCGATACTCCTGGGAATTGATGGCGGCGGGTCCTCGAAACGGATTCCATCCCAGCGATTTTCCGGCCTTCGTCATCAGGTTGGTGAACTCGGTATCGCGCAGCGGAGGCATGGGATATTCGCGCTGGCGCGGTCCTTCGAAATTGCTGCCCCGGCCGGTCAGCTTGCCTTGAATATTTCCCGCGCGGCCGGAGACGCCGAGTTCCTGTTCAACGAGGTCGTAGTACGGCTCCAGATCGTCGTAGCCGATGGGCCAGTCTTCGATGGTCGATCCCCGGGGGATGGAATTGGGGCCATAGCGCTGGATCGAAGACGAGCGCACTTTGAAATCCCACGGAGTGAATCGCCAGCTCTGCGCGTGATAGTGGATCGACGTGCCGCCGATCGCATTCATCATCGGATGAGTGTTGCCGCGCGTGGTGGGTCCCGTCAGGCCGTTGCGGACCGTGGGAATCTCGCCGTGGACTTTGTTGCCGGTGGTGACCAGGCCGCGGACGTTGTTGTAGATTTCGTCGGCGTGAAAGAATTTGCCTGGCTCCTTGGTCATCCACGTGCCGGCTTCAAGGCCCGCGACTTTGAGCCCGGCGCGCGCCAGCGGCAGCACGGCCACGCCGCCCGCGGCGCCTAACCCGACGACGACAACATCCACGGGTTTGAGGTTGATGGCCATCGAAAACAGCTCAATCGAGTTTAGCTGCTTGGCGCGCGTGGAACAACCTCATCCGCGATATGATCCAGTGCCTCCCAATCCGTGAGTTCGTGATCGCGCGAGGTATCCGTGCTGGCTCCCTGGGCCTTGGCGATTCGTTTCATCACGAAGCGGGTCAGGAAATTGTACTTGGTGTAGCTGAGCGCGCCGGCTGCGGCGCGGACTTTGGATGGATGCCAGCCGGTTTCCTTGAGAAACGCATCGATCATCTTCTGGACGTCGGCCGCCGCCTGCGCGCGGTGCTCGGGCGTCGCAGCCGCATCCTCCGCGCCGGCTTCCGACAGGCTCACGGAAAGAAAAACAGCAGGCATGCACTCCAGCTCACCGCGAAAGTCTCTGACGAAGCTGATCATCTCCTTTTCGTGCTTCTCGCGATGGACCGATGCCGCGATAACCGCGGCTTGGTAGTCTTCCACCGAGAACTCAGAAGGCAGATCGGCGGCGTCTACAACATCCGCGAGGTACCCGCGAGCTCGAATGGTCGCCGCGAGATGTTCGGCGATGCGACGCGTCTGGCCTTCCCGGGTCGCGAAGAGAATGAGTACCGGCTTCACTGCACCACCGGGTCCACCGCCATGCCGTCCTTCAGCGGTTTGTCGGAAGGCAGCGCGACCGCGTCGCCCTCCTTCAATTCGTTGACCTGCGTGTGAGTCGTGTTGTTGATGCCCTGCGTAATCGGCCGCCAGCGCACGCGGTCTCCCTCCAGCAGGTAGACGCCCGCCTGGCCCTGCTGGCGATACACCGCTTCCTTGGGGATGACGATCGCGTTCTCCACGGTCTGCGAAAGAATCACCGCGTTGACGTTGGCTCCCGGCTTCAGATCCATGTCCGGGTTGGCGATGTCGCACGTCACCTCGCCCACCTGGCGCGCGCCCATGGGGACGATCTCCGTAGGCGTGCGGTCCACCGAACCCTTCCACTGGCGCCCGGGGAGCGCATCCCAGGTGATCGTTACCGGCATGCCCAAGGCCACGCGGCCCAGATCCGGCTCGTCGACGTAAACTTTCACGTGGACGTGATCCAGACGGCCGATGGAGGCCACCAGGTCGCCCGCGTTTAAGTAGGCGCCCGGCTTGAGATCGAACTGGTAGACGACGCCGGCGATGGGCGCGCGCACCACGCTCATGCGGATGCGGGCCTCGGCCAGCTGCGCCGCCGTCTTGGCTTCGTCCAGGCGCGCTTCGGCGCTGTTGTGATCGGCCGGAGTCACCAGCGAGGCGCGCTGCTTGTCCAGAGCATCGATCTGGGCCTGGATCCGGTCTACGGATTCTTTGGCGGTGCGCACGTCGGCCGCAGTGCCGGCCTCCTTGTCGCGCAGCTTGACCGCCGTGCCGTAGGCGTCCTGCGCGAACTTCAGCTCCAGGCGGGCTTTATCGATGGCCGTATCGATCCCGGCGCGGTCCGTCGCGCGGCCTCCCTGGTCCAGCACCTCGAGATCCGCGCGAATCGCCGCCTGGCGGGCTTGCGCGGTCTTCAATTCCGCCTCGGCGTCGGCCGAGTCCAGCTCCACCAGCGCCTGCCCGATCTCGACGTGCTGCCCTTTCCGGATCAGAATCCGTGTCACGGCGCCGGAGCGTTCGGCGCGCGCCTGGCCCGACTCCACCGGCTCTACCTTGCCGTTGGTCGGGACCAGGCTCGAGATGCTTTCGCGGGCGGCTCGCGCGAAGGTCACCTGGGGAGGACGGTCGCGTTGTACTTCGAGCCTCCACAGCGCCACCGCGGCGATGGCCAGCACGAGCAGGGTGATCCCAAGCCGCTTTCCCACTAGGCGGCTACCTCAAATCCGTAGTTTTTCATGGAGGGCGCTACACTACATATTCTCATGCGGGCGTTGGTGCTTTCCGGCGGAGGCTTGTTCGGTGCATGGCAGGCGGGCGCCTGGAGCGCGCTGTGCGGCCGCATTTCCCCCGATCTGATTGTCGGCGCTTCGGTGGGATCGCTCAACGGGTACCTGATCGCCAGCGGCGCGACGCCCGAGGAACTCCGCCGCATGTGGCTCGATCCCGCGTTTGCCCGCTTCGAGGATCTGCCGTCCAATATCCGCCGGATGATGGCCCGCTACACCCCCCGGATGCCGTTCGCGATCACCGCCACCGAGCTGCCGCGCATGAAACCCCGGATTTTTCGCGATTCCGAAATCACCTGGCAGCACCTGGCGGCGTCCTGCGCGCTGCCTTTCGCGCTGCCCCAAGTCCGCATCGGGACGCACTGGTATTCCGATGGCGGGCTGCTGGGCGCGCTGCCGTCGTGGGCCGCCGCCGAACTGGGAGCGCAGCAGATCCTCGGTCTTCAGGTACTGCCGCAATCGCCCTCCTGGTGGCTGCACCAGTTCGTGCGCGCCTTCCGGGGAGTGGCGGGACACAATCCTCCCGTTCCCCCCGGGATCGAAGTCCGCGAGATCCGCCCCAGCCGGCCCCTCGGCTCGGTCCGCGACACCATCCAGTGGAAACGCAGCAACATCGAGCGCTGGCTCGAGCAGGGCGCGGAGGACGCGACGGTTTTTTTAGAACAGCGGCGGCTGTAACCGAAAAAACATTTTCCTTCTGAATTGGTTTTGAGGCATAATAAATCGCAGGTTCAGGAAAGTGCCACGCCCATGCCGACGTACCGTATCCATCGCCTGAAGGACCACCTGCGCCAGCAGGTCCGCTTCGCGCCGCACGTGAGCGGGATCGCCACCGTGAAGCCGCGCGACTATCACCCGCTCGAACCAGCGGCGGCCGCCCAAGACCAGGCCCAAGAGCGGTCCCAGACGAGACCCCAGACGAGACCCTGGTGGAGGCCCCCACGCCTTATGCCGCGTTTTTCGCCCTGCGCGACACCGCGACCCCCTTGGAAGTCGGCGACTTGCTGGAGGCCCCCGACGGGTCCCTGCGCATCTTTAAGTTCGTGGGGTTCGAAGAAGCGCAATGGGTTCTGCCCGAACTCAAGCCGGGCTCGGCCGCACCGCCGCCCGGCAGTGCCCTCAATGACGACCAGCCGCCCGCGTTACAATAGGGACGGATAGCAATGGATGAGTCTTGCGGGGAAGGAACCGCTATTAATTCCTTCTCGCTGGTGGCATACGTTCCGCAGCCGTTGGCTGGTTTCATCGAACGTCTCCGCCAGGAAATAGAGCCGGGCTGTACAGCGCGCAGCCACCTGACTTTCCTTCCGCCCCGGCCCCTTGCGATCCCTTTCGACCAAATCCGCACCCAACTGGAAGCCGGTTTGCGTGACCAGCCCGCTTTTCGCGTGGAGTTGCGCGAGGTGCAGGTTTTCCCGGTTTCCCGCGTGGTCCATCTTTCCTTGGGAGCCGGGAGGGCCGAAGCCGACAAGATTCACGAAGTGCTGCATCGCGGCGACCTGTGCTGTAAGGAAGGCTTTGAGTATCATCCGCATGTGACTTTGGCGCAGGATCTTGATGCGGCGAATGTGGCCGCGGTCACGGAGCTGGCCGAGCGCCGCTGGCGGGAATATTCCGGAAGCCGGGACTTCCTGGTCGACCACGTCACGCTGGTCCAGAACACCCTCCAAAACGTCTGGACGAACCTGGGAGAATTCTCCCTCCGGGTGCCGGTTTCGGTTTAAAACGCGACTCTCTTAATCGAACATTTCCAGCTGGTTCTCTTTATCCTTAGCCGTGGCTTCCTTGGTCCGCCGCCGCAGAGGGCTGCCGATCACGCCCAGCACCTGCACGGACTCCAGGGCCTCTTTCGGCACGAACACACGCTGATTCTGAAAGGTGGGGTCGGGCGGAATCACGCTGTAGCCGGCCGGCTCGACGTGGAGCAGATTGTTGGGGATGAGGCCTTCGAGCGTATCTCCATCGCGAAACTTGAGTTGGATCCAGAGCCCGGGGCTCTTCGGGCGGGCGGCGAAGGTCCGGTTTCGCTTCCAGGTTTCGGTGTTGTCGAAATCCCGAACGAAACAAACGGCTTTCGTCTCCGAGTAGGGAACCTGGATGACAGTGCCTTCAGGCGTCAGCAATTCCAGCGCGTTCGACTGGAGCCCGCCGGGGGTCTGGACGAACCCCTGCAGGGAGGCGCGATCGAAGCGCGCGACCAAAACCTTCTTGTTTGCTGCTGAAGCCCTTCCAAACAATTTCGCAAGTATTGTATCATTAGCACGATGCAGCCGTTGGCGCCTCCACCGAAGCCACTTTCCGGGCTGGCGGAGTCGTTTCTGAACTTTTGCCGTGTGGAAAAAGGGCTGGCCGCCCACACGCTTTCGTCCTATCGTCTGGATTTAGAAAGGTTTAACTCGAAACTTCCCGTGCCGGAGTCTCAGATGACTGCGCAGCAGCTCGCGGATTACGTGGAGTCCCTCTATGGGGCCAAGTTCTCGCCGCGCTCGATCGCCAGGCATGTGGCAACCCTCAGAAACTACTATCGTTTCCTGGCCCGGGAGGGCGAAGTGGGGCGCGATCCGGCCGAGTTTCTGGCTTCGCCCAAGCAGTGGTCCACTTTGCCCAAGTACCTCAACCGGGAGGAGATCGAGCGGCTCCTTGCATCGCCTGACGGCTCCAAGCCACGGGATTTGCGGGACCGGGCGATGCTCGAACTGCTCTACGCCACCGGTTTACGCGTGTCCGAGTTATGCGGCCTGGAGCTGAACGCGATAGAGCGGCGGATGGGCGTGCTGAAGGTGATCGGCAAGGGAAATAAGCAGCGCATGGTTCCGTTCGGCGAGCCGGCCGGAGCCGCGCTCGACCGCTATCTGGCGGCTGGGCGACCCCAGTTGCTCAAGGGCCGGGCCAGCCGGTACCTGTTCGTGACGGCTTCCACGGGATCCGCCATGACCAGGCAGACGTTTTGGGCTTTGCTGCGGAGGCATGGACGCAGCGTGGGAATTTTCCGCCGGCTGACCCCGCACGTCGTCCGGCACAGTTTTGCCACGCATCTGGTGGAGGGCGGCGCGGATCTGCGCAGCGTCCAGATCATGTTGGGACACGCCGACATTTCCACCACCCAGGTGTATACACACGTGGCGCGGCGCAGACTCCGCGAAGTGATCGACCGGCATCACCCGCGCGCATGATTACCCCGGCGCGGTACACGCGGTGCAGAGAGAAGGCGAGGACAGAATGAGCGATTACATGTTCATGCTGGAAAGCCACCTGACGGGGGAGCAATATCGGGTGGTGGGCCAGATGCAGGCGGCCGCGGCCACTACGGGCCTGAGTTTGTACCTCACCGGCGGAGCCATGCGCGACGTGCTGGGCGGCTTTCCGGTCCAGGATTTGGATTTCACCGTTGAGGGCAACCCCGCCAAGCTGGTCAAGCTGATGACGGCCAAGCACGGCGGCGTGGTGGTTTCCACGGACGAATCCAAAAAATCCACGCAGCTTCGATTTGAGGGCGGCGTTCCGGTGGAGATCGCCATGGCGCGCTCGGAGCGCTTCCCGAAGGCCGGCGGACGGCCGACCATCGAACCCGCGACGATTCACGACGATCTGCGTTGCCGGGATTTCACGGTGAACGCGGTGGCGCTGTCGCTCAACAAAGCGTCGCTGGGCCTGCTGGTGGATCCCACCAACGGCGTCGGCGACATCGAGCGGAAGGAACTGCGCGCGGTTCATAACTACTCGTTTTACGACGATCCGTCGCGCATGCTGCGGCTGATCCGCTTCAAAGTCCGGCTGGGGTATGCGATCGACGAGCGTACGCAGCTGCAATACGAAAACGCCCGCGAGGCGGAAATGCTCACCCGTATTTCGGCGGAAGCGCTGGGCCGCGAGCTGCGAAATACAGCGGCGGAGCCTGACTGCCACGATGTTCTGGCCGCCTTCGAGCAGGAGAAGCTGATCGAGCTGTACTCGCCGGTTCTCACCGGCGCCAAACTGAATCTGCCGGTTTTCGCCAAGCTGCAAAAGGCCCGCCACATGGTGCCCTTCGGCCTCGATTTCCGCATCAACCCCATGGCGCTGTTTCTGTTCGTGCTGTTTGAGAAGCTCCATCCCAAGGAACGCAGCGCCGTGATCGCCGCCGCGGAGTTGACCCGCGCGGAGGCGGCCGCTCCGGAGAAAATGGTCGGCGCCGCGAAGAAACTGGAGCGCGATCTGAAGAGTCCCAAGCTGCAAAAGCCTTCGCAGCTGTACGCGCTTCTCTCCAAGACGCCCGGGGAACAGGTGCTGTATCTGGACGTGTATTCCGCGCAGCGGATCGTGCACGACCGCATTCGCAATTACTTCCAGAAGTATTTGCCGGCCGCGCTGGAGATCACCGATGAAATGGTGGCGGCCGCGGGCGTGACGCCCGGTACGCCCAAGTTCCAGCGGACCAAGGATGAGATGATCGTCACGCGCCTGGATGCGCGGCCGAAGAAGGCAGCCGCGTCTCCCGAGCCGATTCCGCCACCGCCGCCCATGTCGGGATTCGTCCGCGGGTCGGGCATGCGGCAGGCGCGGTCATAAACGCGCCTCACACCGGGCATAGACAAAGTGTCCGCCCCGCGAGCGACGGATTGTCTCGCAGCGGAGATCCACAGGTCCTGTGACGGCCTTAGTACTGTGTTGCGCAACTCATAACTCCAGGGGCACTTAAGGGCCAAGCCGGCAGCCGCGTTTAAATGGCGACTGAGTTGCCAGCTGAAACCTCAAGACTGTGCCCACGACGCCCGCAACGCTCTATTCGATAGCCGTCCTGGCGGTGCTGGCCGGCTTCCTCCAAATCCGGCTGCGCGGATCGGGCACCCGGCTCTCCCTGCGCTTTTTCGTTTTGCTGATCGCGGCGGCACTGTTGCGCTGGCCGGAGGCCGCGGCGATCGCGTTTCTCAGCGCGCTGGTGGAGAGCGTGTTCTGGACGCGGACCCGTCCTGCTTGGACGGCGGCGGCATATCACAGCGCGGTCGCGGTGCTGGCGACATCCGCCGCCTACGCGACCTATCACCTCCCGGCCGGCGTCGTGTCGCCCTTGCTGATGGTTTTGGCGGCGATCGCCTACTTCGCCGTGAGCGGCCTGGCGCTCGCCTGGTTCGCCGCGCGCGCGGAGCGGAAGTCCGCCGCGAGAGCGGAGCGGAAGTCTGCCGGCGGCGTTTGGAAACAATCCTTCTTTTGGACCTTTCCGCATTATGTAGCCGGCGGCGGCGCGGCCGGCTTGCTCACCGTCGCGGATCGCCACAACGGCTGGGAAATCTCCCTGCTGGTGGTCCCGATGTTGTACTGGATGGTCCACGCCTACAAGTTGTATCTGGAAGGAACCGAGCAGGGGCGGCGGGGGATCGAGGATTTCAGCGCGCTCCATTTCCGCACGCTCGAGTCGCTGGCGGTGGCCATCGAAGGCCGCGATCCGGAGCATCGCCGGCACCGGCGCAGCGTGTGGAGCGACGCACTCGAGATCGGCCGGCAGATGCGCTTGCCCGATTCCGATCTGCAGGCGCTGCGCACGGCGGCCTTGCTGCGCAACGTCGGCAAGCTGGCCGTGCCCGAACATATTCTTTCCAAGCCCGGCCGTCTGACCAAGGCCGAGTTCGACAGAATGAAAATCCATCCGGTGGCCGGCGCCCAGATCGTGGAGCAGGCCGGTTTCCCGTACGCCGTGGCGCCCATCGTGCGGTCGCATCATGAAAAGTGGGACGGCACGGGCTATCCCGCCGGGCTTCGCGGCGAGGAGATCCCGCTGGGTGCGCGCATTCTGGCGGCGGTGGATTGCCTGGACGCGCTGGTTTCCACCCGCAGCTACCGCCGTACCTACACTCTCGAGGAGGCCATCGAACACATGCAATCCGAGTCCGGGAAAAGCTTCGATCCGAAGGTGGTCGAGATCTTGCAGAACTATTACCGCGAGCTGGAACGCCGCGGGGACGACACAGCCACTCCCGTTCAGGCCGACGCGGGGATTTCTCCCATCGCGGCGGCGCGGCAGGAAGTGCAGCATCTGTACGCGCTGGCGCAGGATCTGGGCAGCTCCCTCAGTTTGGAAGAGACCTTCGAGGTGCTGTCCCAGCACGTGAAACAACTGTGCCCGCACGATACGCTGGCGGTCTACATCCGCCGCGAAGACCGCCTGGAAGCGGAGTACGCTACGGGTCTCGACTGCCTGCAGGTGGGGTCGGCCGTGGTTGGGTGGGGCGAAGGGATTTGCGGCCGGGCGGCATCCGCGGCCACGCCGCTGTTGAACGAGGATCCGACGGCCCACCCGGACCGCCCGAGCGTCGGCGGAGCGACATCGTTACAATCGGCGCTGGCCATACCGCTGGAGGGATTCAGCGGCGTCGCCGGCGTGCTGTGCCTGTACGCGCGGGAGAAGAACGCGTTCACCGAAGACCACCTGCGGGTGCTCTCCGCGGTGGCCACCAAGGTGGCGGTCTCGCTCGAAAATGCTCTCAAGTACCGGCAGGTGGAGCACTCCGCCGTAACCGATATGCTCACCGAGCTGCCCAATGCGCGTTCCCTGTTCCTGCACCTGGATTCCGAACTCGCGCGCGCCAAGCGCACCGATCAAACCATCGCGGTGCTGGTGTGCGATCTGGACGGATTCAAGCAGATCAACGACCGCTTCGGACATCTGGAAGGCAATCGCGTGCTGCGGGCCGTGGCGCAGGCCCTGCGGGCGCATTGCCGGGAATACGACACCGTGGCGCGCCTGGGGGGAGACGAGTTCGTGGCGGTGATGCCCGGGCAGCATCCCGAGTCGGTCCGCGACAAGGTGGAGCAGTTGAGCCGCGCGGTGGCCCAGGCGGGCTATGAAACCGTGGGAGCGGGCGGGCTGGGCATCAGCGTGGGCGTGGCGTATTATCCGGCCGATGGCGAAGATGCCGAGGCGCTGCTGGCCGCGGCGGATCAGCGCATGTATCGCGAAAAGCATCGTACGGGTGCGGCGTCGCGCGGCGCGGGCGCGCCGGGCGTGCTGGTGTAGGACGCGAAAAACGCCGGCGGCATCTCAAATTGCAACCGCGAAGACCTCGGTAAACACTAGCCGACATAGAAGGACCTATCGACAAGAGCCTGGGCACAAAGGAGGCGTTGGCGGTGCGCTTAAGGAAGCTCGCCATCGACGGCGAGAAGACGCTCCAGGGAATTTGCGTACCAGCAGAGCTTCCAGGTGTAGTGCTTTCAGCGTTTGAGCACCGCCTTAGACCGGACCGCGCGTTGGTGCTAGGATGTTATCAGATCGTCCAAGAGGAGGAATCGCATGAATGTCCGCCACCTTGTACCGTCCGTGAGCCGCTGGCTCCTGTCCATGGGATGCCTCATGTTGGCGGCCGGCCTGCAGCCGCCCGTTCACGCGTCAGACCTCTCGAAGTTCAGGCCCATCGAGCCGCAGTTCATCGCGGCGCTGGGAGACCCCGCGGCCACCTCCGGCAACGGCGCGCAATCATGGGCCTCTGGAACCAGGACCCGGGCCCGCGCGCTTGCAAGCTGGACCACTACCCTCAATTGAAGGCGGCCGGCGGTGTGGCGCCGGCGCAGTGGAAATTCGACGCTTCGGATTGGTGGCTGGAAGAACACGGCTTGATCATGGAGAAGCCGACCTTTCCGCTGCCTGCTGGGAAATACGTCGTCACGGGTGACCGCGAGGTGACGACCGTGCTGACAGTTCACCCCAAGGACAAAGACGGCAATCAGCGGTGGGAACTCGCCGACGGCGCGACCCTGAACGATGTCACCCATCTCGGATGCCGCTCCGCACGCTACACGCCGGCGAAGGCTGCCAACGCGTGCTCGCCTGCGAACGTTCAACCGAGGGTTTTCCGGTGAAGCCAGGGGCGGCCATGCCCGTCGTGAACGGCTGCCGCAAGCAGGACTACGCGGTTCTCATCGTCGTTGGACTGCCCGCCACTCACTGAGTGGCCGCACGCAGGGCGCGACCGCTCGCCACGTACCACGCCGACTCCCAACGCTACTTCTCCATCGAGGGGCCGGAGCGCCTTGGAACAGGTCCATACCGGAAGGATCAGCTATTCCCCGAATAACGCCGTAGTGTTTACGGGACCACGGGCGGATTGTCGGCCAATTGTGGTTCAGCTTCCCCCCGCGCCGGCTTGCAGCGTTGCGGAATGTAGCGGGGCGCGGCTTCGACGATACTCACGGGAGAAGCCGTCGGCACGACGCGCGTCAACCCGAATCCCGCTTTATCGAGCAGCACGCCGTACTGCGCCGCGGTCCGTTCCTCGCCTCCCGGCGCGACCAGCATGGCCATGTCGAGCATTTTCCCGGGGTGCGGGGTGTCGCCGGGAGGAAGCACCATCTCCACCAGCAGCAGGCGGCCGCCGGGGTTCATCGCGCGCCGGCAATGGCCCAGGATGGTCAGGCACTGCTCCTCGTTCCAATCGTGAATGACGTGCGAAAGAATGTAGGCGTCCGCTCCGGCGGGAACGCGGTCGAAGAACGATCCGGTTTCGATCTGGATGCGATCCGTCAGGCCACGCTGCGCGAGGAAGGCCGGCGCGTCGCGCACCACATGCGGAAGGTCGAAGAGGATGCCTCGCGGCGCGGGATGCCGGGCCAGGATGGTGGCGAGCATATTCCCCGTGGAGCCGCCCACGTCGGCAATGGTTTTGAAGACCGAGAAGTCGTAGGCCGCGGCGACTGCGGCGGGCTCCATTCCGTGGATGCCCACCATGGTCTGGTTGAACAGCGACGCCTCCGCCGGATGGCCCGCCAGCCAATCGAAGAGCGGCACGCCGTGCGATTTCTGAAATCCGGTCTTTCCGGTCTGGACGGAATAGAGCAGGTTGTCCAAGGAGCGCGCCATCATCTCGCCTCCCATGATGAGTGCGGTCGCGTGGCTGGGCGTGCCGGATTTAAGCGCTGCACCCAAAGGTTGGAGAGCGAAACGATGCGATGGATCTTCGGTGAACAGCCCCAGGCTCGCCAGCGTCCGCATGACCCGGTAGAGCGTGGGCGCATGGGTCGAGGTGAGCGGCGCCAGTTCTTCGGCGGTCTTGGGTCCTTCGGCTAAATAGTCGGGCAGTTTCAGCGTGGCCGTGAGATGGATCAGGCGCGACACAAACTGCGCCATGGCCATTTCCACGATTTGAGCTTCGGGTGGTAACATATCGGCTTTCACGCCGGCTTCAGGACATGGGGACATTGTAACAACGCCGCCCTCGTCAATATTCCGGGAGCGCGAGTTTTCGACCGGTCCTTGATGGCGCGTCCGCGACCCGCGCTGCTCCGGGCTGATACTCTGGCTGTGATGAAAAGCTACCGGAAAGAACTCTGGTTTGAAGTCCCCACGCGCCGGGCGTTCGTGAACATCACGCCGCAAGTGGAGGCCTGCCTGCGCGAAAGCGGCGTGCGCGAAGGGCTGGCGCTGGTGAACGCCATGCATATCACCGCCAGCGTGTTCATCAACGACGACGAGCGCGGCCTGCACCAGGACTACGAAAAGTGGCTGGAGGCGCTGGCGCCGCACGAGCCGACTTCGCAATACCAGCACAATCGCACCGGCGAAGACAACGCCGACGCGCACATGAAGCGCCAGATCATGGGCCGCGAAGTGGTGGTGGCGGTCACCGCCGGCAAGCTCGACTTCGGACCGTGGGAGCAGATCTTCTACGGCGAGTTCGACGGCCGCCGGCGCAAGCGCGCGCTGGTGAAGATCGTCGGCGAGTGAACTCTAGCTGGCGCGCGACCGGCGCAGGAATCCGAGTCCCACCAGGCCCAGCCCCAGGATCGAGAAGGTCGCGGGTTCGGGAGTCGGAGTGGGTGTGTGCGGCGTGGTGCTCTGGGTGGTTGTAAGACTGAAGATCACGTCGTTGAAGTCGCCGTATCCTTCCGTGGCATTGCTCACGCCACGGATATCTTCGAATCCGATGAAATAGGCCAGCGGGTTCTGCGCGTTCTGGAACAGGGCGAAGTGCTGATGGGTTGGCTCGTTGTTGGAAGCCGGATTCAGCCCGGTGTCGGAGTAGTAGGTGTTGCAGTACACGGTTCCGTTCGAGTTATATCCGCAGGTAGTCGCGTAGATGCCATAGTTCGCCATGGTATTCACGGAGAACGGCGTTTGCGGAGAGAGATCGTTGTTGTAAACACCCAGAGAAAAGGGCGCGGGGTTGTACAGCGTTCCGTGCGCGAACAACACCTGCTTCTGGGTCGGATCCTGAACGTTATAGAATCCGATCTCGGTGCCGTTGGCGCTGTAATTGGCGCCCGCGTTGGAGTAGAGCAAGGTGACATCGGCGGAGGGATCCGATTGGAGAAAGCTGAAATCGGCCGATGCATCCAGCCCCGAGGCGCCGGTGGAGAGGTAATTCCCGAAGCCGCCCCCGGTGCCGAGATAATCGGTCAGGCCCAGGCTGGCGTTGGAGCCGGTCAGGAAATAGCCGGCGTTCATGTTGGTGTGGGTGCCGTCGAGTGACTTGTTGTCCCAGAACGGCGAACCCGAGCCCGACCCGGTGGTCGACTGGAACGTCAGCGGCACGTTGACAAAAGCAGCGTCCGGCGAGCTGACGGTGTCCGCCAGAGCGGCAACCGGTATCAATAGTGCTGCGGCAAAAATTCCAAGCGTCTTCATCTTTCCCCCGATGGGCCCGCTCTGCCGGCTTGCCTTGGCAACTTGTTCCGACTAGCCAGCGACTTCAGGCCCACTTAATGATTATCACTTAGGTATGAGCTGTGAGAGACCCGAACGTACTGGGTGGAACTACTTACGAAATCCCCTGTTGCCAGCCGGCCTGGCGCAGCGGGCGTGTTTTCAAGAACTTCCGTGCGGGCCGCAGTACTCCGCGGAAAGTTCCAAAATTGGACGCTGGTTCGCGCGGTTGCCGCTAACCTGCTGAGCACGCAAAGAATATCCGCACGCCTCGCGGGTGCGGGCCAACCGGGGTACCCGGAACCTTTGGCTTTCCGTACAATGGTACTGACTCAAAGCCAGGTTTGTTGAAATCGAGGATTCCTGCGGAATTGAACCTCTCATGAGCGATGCGACGTTCGGGACTTGGAGTATCGAAGCCAGCACGGTCACCGTGGAGTACTCGCTGGTGGTCCTGGAGGAGATCCGCCATGAGGTCGCCGAGGGATTCCAAAAGCTGTCGCGGGGCGGAATCGAGGTGGGCGGCCTGCTGTACGGCGTGCGCGAAGGACAAACGGTGCGAATCATGGCGATTCGTCCCGCGGCCTGCGAGCACTCCAGCGGCCCGGGCTTCCGTCTTTCCGAGCGGGACCGGGGGGCGTTGCGCGAGCAGATTCGCCAGGACCAGGAGGATCCGCGGTTAGAGGGCCTGGCGTGCGCCGGCTGGTATGTTTCGCACACCCGCACCGATATCATGCTGAGCGAATCCGACCAGGAGATTTTTTCCACTTATTTCGCCCAACCCTGGCAGGTGACCCTGGTGGTCCGGCCCGGCCGGGGCGGAAACATGCGGGCCGGATTTTTCGTAAGGGAGCCCGACGGTACGGTCAACGCGAGCCAGAGCTATCTGGAGTTCAACTTCCCGGACCGGCTGGCGGCGGTTTTCGATCATCGCGGGGACCATCGCGGAGCGTTCGCGGAGCGCAAAGCCCCGGCACATCGTAGCGACCAGCGCGCCGAGCAACGTCGCTCCGAGCAGGGTGGCTCTGAGCAAAGTAATGTCCAGCGCGTCACCCATCCGCCGGTCCCGGCCGCGCAGGATGTCCCTCATCCGGAGAATCCCGCGCAAGCGTCGTCCACCATGACGTCGCTGTTCGGAGAGCCGGCGGCGGCGCCAGTTTCGAAGGCGAAAGGTTTGGGCAGGAAGTGGATCTGGCTGGCGGCGGCCTTGATCGTAGTGGTCGCGCTGGGGGTTGCGGGCGCGCGCTACCTGTCGCTTGGCCCGTCGAGTGAACCCATCGCGCTGAGCGTGCTGGAACGGGACGGGCAGTTGGATATCCAGTGGAACCGCGCCGCGCCGCCGGTGTCCCAGGCCGTCCGGGGAGCGCTGGAGATCACCGACGGCCCGCAAACCCGGACGATCCCGCTGACGCCGAATGAGCTGGCGGCCGGCAAGTTTTCCTATAAGCGCGAGACCGGGGACATCCAGGTGCGGATGACGGTCGACTCGCCCGACGGAAAAAAGGTGCAGGAGGCCTCGCGCTTTCTCGGCTCGCCTCCTTCCCAGGCAAACGCGGACGAGCTAAAAGCGCTCGAGCAGCGCCGGGCCGAGCTGGAGGCGGAGGTGGCCCGTCTCAAGCAGTCCAACGGCCAGCAGGCGCTGCGCATCCAGCAGCTGGAACGAACGCTGAAAATCCTCCAAACCAGGCCGGGAATCAACTAGGGCGTTTTCAGGAGAATGCTGGTTCCCCTTTACCAGGTAGACGCCTTCGCCAGCGCGCCGTTTCGCGGCAATCCCGCGGCGGTGTGTCCTTTGGAAGGATGGCTCGACGATGAGACGCTCCAGGCCATCGCCGCCGAGAACAACCTGTCGGAGACGGCGTATTATGTCCACGAGAATGCGCAGTATCGCCTGCGCTGGTTCACGCCAACAGTGGAAGTGGACCTGTGCGGCCACGCCACCCTGGCCGCCGCCTGCGTGATTCTGGAACTCCGCCGGGAGATGGCCGCGTCTCAGGTTGTATTCCAGTCGCGCAGCGGTGAATTGGGTGTCGCGCGGGAACAAGATCTCTACACTCTGGATTTCCCTTCGCGCGATCCGCTCAAATGTGCCGATGACCCCGTTCTGTTCGAGGCTCTAGGCGCGCGCCCGGCGGAATTCCTGCGGACCGGCGATTGTTTCTGCGTGTTCGAGACCGAAGATCAGGTCAGGGCCCTGGCGCCGGACATGAGCAAACTCGCGGCGGTGGATTGCCGGGGAGTGATCGCCACGGCTCCCGGCACGGATTGCGATTTTGTCTCGCGCTTTTTCGCCCCTCGGGCCGGAATCCCGGAAGATCCGGTGACGGGCAGCGCGCACACCAACTTGATTCCGTATTGGTCCCGGAGGCTCGGAAAAAAGAAGCTGTTCGCACGGCAGGTTTCGCGGCGGGGAGGCGAACTGTGGTGTGAGGACCGGGGTGCTCGCGTCGGGATCGGGGGCCGGGCGGTAAGATACCTGGAGGGGCACATTACGGTTCCTTCCGAGGCTCCCTCCGAATGAAGTGTAACTACTTTACGATCAGAGGCATCTGACTTTTTATGAGAAAACTTGTTGTGGTGCTGTTCCTGGCATGTGCCGGTTCCGCCTGGGGACAATTGTTCGAGGTGTGGTTCAACGGCGGGCAGTCGCTCCTGTCGAATAAGGGACTGGGGAGTGATTTGCCGGCGGAGGCAGGAGGAAATAAGAACGATTATCAGCTGGAGGACGGCTTCCGCTTCAGTTTTAGAATGGACCTCAACAACGAGAGCCACTTCGGCCACGAAGTACAGTATGCCTACAGCCGGACGAAATTGAATGCCCTGGGTTCTGAACAGGGCATGGCGATCCACCAGGGCGGCTACAACTTCCTGTTGTACGCGACGCACGAGGGTGCCCGAATCCGCCCCTTCGCCACGGGAGGCGTGATGTTCGCCAACTATGTGCCGCCGGGAAGCTCGGCCACCTCGGGCGGAGGCGACAACAAGTTCGGAGTCAACTACGGAGGCGGCGTCAAGGTGCGCGTCACATCCTTATTCGGCTTGCGCCTGGATGTTCGCCAGTACACCACGCCCAAGCCCTTTGGGAACTATTTCCCCTACCTCCGGCAGGGCTGGCTGCGGCAGACGGAAGTCTCCGCCGGCTTCGGGGTCATGTTCTAGGAAGTCGGCGCTAGAATAAAATCAAATGTTCCCGACGGTGTTGCGGCGAGTCAGTCCGGCGGCAGGGCTTCTGGCGCTGGCGGCGCTCGGGTTGCCTCAGGCCGCCTTCGGTCTCGATCCAAACCTCGCACTGACGCAGTATGTTCACCGGATCTGGCAGTCCCAACAGGGTTTGCCGCAAGGGGCCATCCTCAAGATTTTTCAGACCCGGGAAGGGTACATGTGGCTCGCCACGCAAACCGGGCTGGTGCGTTTCGATGGCGTCCGTTTCGAGCAAGCGGAGGACATCATTCCAGGCCTGCCGCCGAACCTGTGGGCCCGGACCGCGGTGGAAGACCGGCGGGGGGCGCTATGGCTTGGTACCGCCGAATCAGGAGTGTACCGGCTCGGGCCCGACGGCGTAAAGCAATACACCACCGCACAAGGGCTTCCGTCCGATTCCATCCAATGCCTGGCGCAAGGACGCAACGACGTCATCTGGGTGTGCACAGAACGCGGCCTGGCCCGCATGGATGTCTCGGGCAGCGAGCCACGCATTCAGCCCTACCATACCGGACTGGATCATGAGACGGACGGGACGAATGCGAACGTCCATGCGGTGTGCGAGGATTCCAACGGCAGCCTGTGGACCGCCGGCGATGGGCCGCGATTGGCGGTGGAAGACTCTTCTCCGAATGGCCGCCGGGTCGCGTCCCTCCCGCTCAAGGGCCTTCCTGGATCGACGGCCGTGCGCGCCTTGTTGTGCGCCGGGGATGCGGTCTGGGTGGGAACCAGCGACGGCCTGGTCCGCGTCCAGGCAAATGATCGTGGCGCCAATCATCAGAGCAATGACCAGCGCCTGTTCACGGTGAAGGACGGCCTGGGGGAAGATTTCATATTCTCCCTGGCGCAAGGTTCCGCCGGAACCATCTGGATCGGCACTCGCAACGGCTTCAGCCGGCTGCGCGCCGGCCGGCTCGACAGTTTTCGGCCGCAGGACGGGTTGTCGCAGAGCACGGCGATGTCGGTGTTTGAAGATCGTGAAGGAACCCTGTGGGTGGGGACAAAACGCGGCCTGAACCAATTCGTGGACGGGCGCGGCGTGCCGTATACGGTGAGCGAGGGACTGCCCAGCAATGAGGCCGGTCCGGTTCTGGAAGATCACGCCGGCGTAGTCTGGGCCGGCACACTGGACCGCGGGCTGGCGCGCTTTGACGGGCATGGATTCCGTTCCCTGACCACGCGCGATGGGCTGGCATCCAACGCCGTGTACGCGCTGGCCGAGGATCGCGCTGGCTCGCTGTGGGTGGGCACCCGAAACGGGCTGAACCAGTTGCGCGACGGGCGCGTGGTGGGGACCTACACGGTCCAGAGCGGTCTGCCGGGCAACTCGATCCGGAGCTTGTACGAGGATCGCGCGGGCGTGTTATGGGCGGGAACCGGCAACGGTCTGGCGTCTTTCCGCGGCGGGCGCTTCGAGGCCGCGCCTGGTGCGCCTCGGGAAGCCGTGGTGGCCATCTCCGAGGACGGCGAAGGACACATTGTGATGTCCACCGACCGCGGAGTCTTCGAGGGCCTGTTCCCGGCGGCCTCCGGCGGATTCCGGGAGATCACCTCGCATGGAGCCTCGATTCGGCCTGTGAACACGCTCTTTCGCGATTCCGGCGGCCTGCTGTGGATGGGATTGAATGGCGGCGGGTTGCGCTTGCTGAAGGGCACCCAGATCACCAGCTTCCTGACGCGCGACGGTCTGTACGACGGCGAAATCTATGGGATGGTGCAAGACGACCGGGATCACTTGTGGCTGGCGTGCAGCCGGGGAATCTTCGCCGTGCGGCGCGGCGACCTGCTCGAGTTCGCGGCCGGAAAGCTCAAGAAGGTGGCCAGCGCTCCCTACAGTCCGACGGATGCGCAGCGCGTGATCGAGGGACAATCGGGCGTTTCGCCAGTGCTTTTCCGGACGCGCGCGGGACGGCTGTGGTTCGCCACCATTCGCGGATTGATCATGCTCGATCCCAACCACTGGCAACGGGAACCCCTGCCGCCGCTGGTGGTGATCGAGACCCCCATCGTCAATGGCCGCAGCGAAGAGCCGGCCGCGATCGGGCAATTGCCGCCCGGGCAAAAGAACATCGAGTTCAACTACGCCGGGCTGGCGTATTATCTGCCGTCGCGTCTGCGCTTCCGCTACCGGCTGGAGGGGTACGACCGCGATTGGATCGACGCCGGGAGCCGGCGCGATGCGTTTTACACCAACCTGCCGCCCGGCCCGTTCCGGTTCCGGGTGACCGCCTGCAACGCGGACAACGTTTGTTCCGAACAAGGCGCCATGGTCGCGTTTTCCCTGGCTCCGCATTTCTACCAGCGGGCCTGGTTCTGGCCGCTGGCGGCGCTGGCCATCGCGGGACTGGGCTGGCTGGCGTACCAGTTGCGCATCCGGCGCCTGCGCGAGCGCTACGATCTGATTCTGGCCGAACGCAGCCGCATCGCCCGCGAGCTGCACGATACGCTGATTCAAGGCTTCTCCGGCATCACCATGGCGATGCAGGCGCTGGCCGCCCGCCTGCGGCCGGCCCGGGAGCGGGAGACCCTGGAGGACATCATTCGCGACGCAGCGACTTGCCTGCGCGAGACGCGCCAGTCGGTGGCGGGACTGCGCGCGGTGAAAGATGCAGAATCGGGCTTGACGGCGGCCATCGGGGCCGCGGCCCGCGAGATCACCGATACCAAAGACGTCCGGCTCAAACTCAAACTGGATCGAATCACGCGCCAGCTGCCCGCCGAAGTGGAGTACAACCTCCTGCGGATCGCGAGCGAGGCGGTCGCCAACGCGGTGAAGCATTCCGGGGCGCGAACCATCGAAGTCGCGCTGGAATCCACCTCTCAGGCACTGCGGCTCAAGGTGCATGACGACGGGTGCGGGCTCGGAAAGGACGGAGCCGCGCTGCGCCCGGGCCATTACGGCATCATCGGCATGAAGGAGCGTGCCACGCAGATCGGCGCGGATCTGGAGCTGCTGAGCGAGCCGGGTCACGGTACGACGGTGTCGGTCCTGCTGCCGGCGGGCCGGGCGGCGGCCAATGGGGGGAAAGTGGAGAGAATCGAGAAAGTCGAAACGCTTTCATGAGCGCGGAAACGCCGATACGCGTCTTGTGCGCGGACGACCATCCGCTGGTGCGCAAAGGGATCGCCTCCATTCTGGCCAATGAGACCGACGTGGTTCTGGTGGGCGAGGCCGGCAGCGGCCAGGAAGCCGTGGAGCAGTTCCGGAAATTGCAGCCGGACGTGGTCCTGATGGACCTGCGCATGCTGGGGATGAACGGAATCGAAGCCACCCGCGCCATTCGCAGCGAAGCGCCCGAGGCCAAGATCATCGCCCTCACCAGCTACGACGGCGATCAGGACATCTATCGCGCCATCGAAGCCGGCGTGCGTGGCTACATCCTGAAGGAGATGGTTCACACCGAGGTGTTGCGCGCCATCCGCACGGTGCACGCGGGCAAACGCCTGATGCCGGCCGAAGTCGCCGAGCGTTTGAGCGAATACTTCCCGCAGATGGCCCTGACGCCGCGCGAAGTGGAAGTCCTGCGGTTTGTCGCCAAGGGGATGGCGAACAAGGAGATCGCCCACCAGCTCGGCACGGCCGCCGGTACCATCAAGATGCACATCCAGAACATCCTGGCCAAGCTGGATGCTTCCGACCGCACGCACGCCGTGACGATCGCCTTGGAGCGCGGGATCCTGCACCTCGATTTTTGAGCATGCCTCCGGATGTGGAGCCCGGCGTCGAAATGGCCACGCCGCGGTTGTGGCTGCGCCGCTGGCGAGCCGAAGATCTGGAGCCCTTTGCCGCGCTCAACGCCGATCCGGAAGTGATGGCGCACTTTCCGTCCACGCTTTCGCGCGAGGAAACCGCCGAGGCGGTGGGCCGGATCGAGCAACATTTCGAAAACCGGGGCTACGGGTTTTGGGCGGCGGAAGCTACCGGGCCGAGCGCCGTTCATCGGGTTCATCGGGCTGGCGGTGCGTGCCTTTCGAAACGTCCTTCACTCCCTGCGTCGAAATCGGCTGGCGGCTGGCGCGTCCTTGGTGGGGACAGGGATTGGCCACAGAGGGAGCGCGGGCCGCGCTGGCGTACGGATTCGAGCGCCTGGGATTGGCGCGAAATCGTCTCGTTCACCGTGCCGGGCAACACCCGCTCGCGCCGCGTGATGGAGAAGCTCGGGATGCGATATTCGGAAGACTTCGAGCATCCCCGCATCGATCCGCAACATCCGCTCAGCCGTCACGTGTTGTATCGGCTGTCGCGGGCGGAGTGGGCTAACCAACGTCGTTCTTGACAGGCGTGATGTGGGTGGCCGGGAACCACTGGTAGCCGAAGGGATCCACGATCCCCGCCGTGCGGTCGCCGTAAGGCTGGTCGGCCGGCGGCCAAAGCGACGTCGCGCCGGCTTCGATCGCGCGCCGGTACACCGCGTCGCAATCCTCGACGTACAGATAGAATCCGCTTGGTTGGAAGTCTCGGCGATTCGCCCATCTCGACCACCGCATCTCCGATGCGCACCGCGGCGTGCATCACGCGGCCGCCCTGTTCATAGACAGCCAGTTCCCGCGCATCAAAGGCGCGCTTCACAAAGTCGATAAACGGGCGAGCTTTCGCAGGATGCAAGTAGGGCACCACCGTTCCCGTGCCTTCGATGGGCTCCGAACCCGGAAGACGTGTCGCGATGTGCCAGTAGTTGCCGGCCGCGTCTTTTACGGATCCGGAGCGCTCGCCGTAGGGGCGATCCGCGGGTTCACCCATGGAGATGCCGCCGGCCGCGATGGCGCGGTTATAAACGGCATCGCAGTCTGGAACGAAAACGTGAAACGCCCCGATGCGTTCGTGGCCGCGGACGGACTCTCCCGATCCGATCATGAGCATGGAGTCGCCGATGCGGACCTCGGCGTGGAATCCGCCGCCGGGAGTACTTTGGGCGAGGAGCTCCTGAGCACCAAAGGTGCGTTTCATAAAATCGATCAGTTCCGGTGCGTTCGGAACGACCAAATAGGGCGTGATGGTATGGAAGCCTTCGCGAACGGGTGCGACGGTCGAAGTGGTCATGGTTGCTCTCCTTTGGAGGTCGGATTTCAGGCGTTTCTGGAAACTTTCGCCGGGCAGCTCGCGCAGGCTGGAGGCGATCCGGGCCAGAGCCGCGAGCTCAGCATCGGCTGCCGGAGCGGTGCCGCCCGCCAGCAGGACGTCGATGGCTTGATTCAGTCGTTCCATTTTCACGTCAGGCGTGAGCGCGCGGTCAGGCATGAGCGCCCTCCATTTGAGCCCGGAGATTCTCGATGGCCCGGAGCTGCAATTGCTTCACCGCGCCCTCGCTGCGGCCCATCTCGCCGGCAATCTCGCGAATGCTTTTCTGTTCCACAAAGCGCATGTGAATCACGCGGAACTGCGCCTCCGGAAGCCGGTCCACCAGTTGGAACAGCATGGCGCTGCGCTCGATTTCCTCCGGACCGGGCCGGTCCGTTTCGAGCGCAGGATCGCCCGATTCACGCCCGCTGCGCTGCCAATGATCGGCGATCGCGCGGGAAGCGATTCGCAAGAGCCAGGCGATAAACGGAACGCCGCGCCATTCGAACTTGCCGATTCCGGCCAAGGCTTCGCGAAAAACCTCGGCGGTCAGATCCTCGGCTTGGTGCCGGTCGCCGACGCGGCGGACAACGTAGGCGTAGACGCGATGAAAATTTCGTTCATAGAGCTCATCGAAGCGCGCGGGATCGCGTTGCGCGGCTTCGACCCGTACACGGTCATCATGGTCCGGGCTCATGGTCTCGTCAGGTAATCCGCCGGTAGGGGCAAAAAGTTACGCCGGGCGCTTTCTGGAGGGTTTTGCCGATTTGAGCCTGCGGTTGATCCAGGCCGTCCGCAGGGCGCTTTCCAGGATATCCGGTTTCGCTTTGGCCAGGCGCACCAGCGTGGCTCCGTGCTGCCCCCACTTGTTCGGAACCGGCACGAAGATACCCGGCGCGTCCTCAATCATCCCGGCCTGCTGTTCCGGGGTGAGCATCAGCACGCCGCATCCGTCCTTCTCGTAGGCCAGCGTGGCGAAGATCTTGCCGCCCACCCGAAAGTCGGCGACGTGGAAATGAGAACCTTCCGCTGTGTCCGGCAGGCGGAGGGCGATCCGACGGAAGTCTGCTGCGGTCACGCTGCTAGCATAATCCAGCCAGAGGCCGAAAAGTTACGCGCCCTATGCCGTTTGGCGAAGGATTCGTGAGACGTATGGGGGTCGAACGCGGCCGCCCAACGCGGCATAGTAGAGAGAACGGGGATGTTAAAGATCGAATGGAAGCCGGAAGCTACGGGCACGGTCAGGCTGGCACTGGCCGGACGCATCAACGCGAACTCGCTGGGCGAGCTTCGCCGGGCGATTGACCGCGCGCGCAGGCAGCGAGCCCGCGGCATCGCGCTTGACCTGGGCGAGATCACACTCGCGGACCGCGCCAGTATCGACTTTCTGGCGCAGCAGAGCAGCGAAGAGGTCGAGCTGGTCAACTGTCCTCCATACCTGGAAGCCTGGATCGCGAAAGATCGTGTAGGTTAAGCGGGCGGCTCGGCCACCACGAGCACCGCCGCGGACACGGCGTGGCGGACTCCGTCGATGGTGGTGCCGAAGATCAGGTCCTTCAGGCCGGTGTGCCCGTGCGCACCCATCACTACCAGATCGGGCTGCAGCGTGCGCGCCGCGCGTACGATCTCGGCCCGGGGACTGCGTCCGTGGGCAATTCTGAGGTCGGCTTCCAGCCCGTTCTCCCGCAGGGAATTCACGATGTCCTCCAGGTACTCCTGGCCGGAGGAGACTTCGGCGGTGGACGACAGCGGCCCGAACAACTGGCTGGTGGCTCCTTCCTCGACGTGCAGCAGGTGGATGGTGGCTCCGTGGAGGTGCGCCAGCGCAGCCGCGTGGGCCACCGCGGCGCGATCGCGGTCGGAATGATCGAGCGGGACCAGAATCGAGTGGTATTGGAGAGCCGGCAGATCGATCGCGATCGCGGAGCCGGGATGGCGCGCGGGAACAGACTGGGGACGCGGGCGGGCGAACGTCACCCAGCCGAGCAGAATCACCACGGCCAGCACGACCGGGACGATGAACCAGGCTCGCCACGGAGCATCGGAAACCCACGGAAGGATGGCATCGCCGGCCAGACGGAAATTCAGCACGATGATCAGCGCGGCCGAGCTCCAGGCCAGAACGTTGACCCAGGCGCGGTTGGCGAACTCGCCCATGCGGCTGCGGTCGCTGGTGAAGCGGATCAGAGGAATAATGGCGAAGGGAAGCTGCATGCTCAGGATCACCTGGCTCAGAATGAGCAGACGGTAGGTGCCTTGATCGCCGCTGGAGGAAACGGTAATCACGGCGGGGATGATCGCGACCGAGCGGGTCAGCAAGCGGCGCAGCCAGGGGCGCACGCGCAAGTGCAAGAAATCCTTCCATGACGATCTGACCGGCGTAGGTTCCGGTGAGCGTGGAAGACTGGCCGCTGGCCAGCAGCGCGACCGCGAACAGTCCGCTCGCAAGAGCCGTTCCCAGCAGCGGAGCCAGCAGTTGATGCGCCTGTTGAATCTCGGTGACCACCGTACCGCTCTTGAAGAAGACCGCCGCGGCCATCACCAGGATGGCGGCGTTCACGATCAAAGCGCCGTTCAGGGCGATGAAGGAATCGATGAAGTTGTAGCGGCAGGCGACTTTCTTTTCCGGCGAGGTTTTGCCGATGCGGCGCGTCTGCACCAGCGCGGAATGCAGGTAGAGATTGTGCGGCATCACCGTCGCGCCCAGCATGCCGATGGCGATGAACAGGCTGGAATCGCTCAGGCGCGGGACTAAACCGGCAAAGACTTCGGTGAACACCGGCTTCGCGAACCACAGCTCGACCAGAAAGCATCCCGTCACGATCAGCACCAGCGAAAGAATGATAGCTTCGACCAGCCGGATGCCGTAGCGGGTCAGCCACAGAACCAGGATCGTGTCTAAAGCGGTGAGCAGAACGCCGATCGTCAGCGGGATGTGGAACAGCAGATTCAGACCGATGGCCGCGCCCAGCACCTCGGCGAGATCGCAGGCGGCGATGGCGATTTCGCACAGGATCCACAAGGAGTTCGAGATGGCGCGGGGATACGCCTCGCGGCAAGCCTGGGCCAGATCGCGTCCGGAGACGATGCCCAGGCGGGCGGACAGCGTCTGCAGCAGGATGGCCATGGCGTTGGACATCGCCAGGACCCACAGAAGCTGGTAGCCGAAACGTGCGCCGCCTTCGAGATCCGTGGCCCAGTTCCCGGGATCCATGTAGCCGACGCTGACCAGATACGCCGGTCCGGCAAAGGCAAACATCCGCCGGAACGCACCAGGCCAGGCCGTGTGCACGCTGCCGTGCACCTCGGGCAGGGAAGCGGGACCCGCTAGCCTAGGTTTCATTCCCATAGTTAACTATAGTTACTATACTCCATTCGGCAGATGCGCCGCGGGAGCGTTAGCGGTCGCGCAGGATTTCGCGAGCCGCGTTGTGCCCGGGCGCGCCCATGACGCCGCCTCCCGGATGGGCTCCCGAGCCGCATAAGTACAGGCCCTGCACGGGCGTACGGTAGCGCGCCCAGCCCGCCAGGGGGCGCAGGACGAACATCTGGTCCAGGCTCATTTCGCCGTGGAAAATGTTGCCGCCGGTGATGCCGAACCGCTGCTCCAGATCGAAGGGCGAGAGCGTCTGGCGCTCGACCACGATGGATCGGATGTTGGGGCAGTATTCCTCGATCACATCCAGGATCCGTTCGGTGTAGGGCTCGCGCTCCTGCTCCCAGGTGGTCCCGCGCAGCGTGTAGGGGGCGTATTGCAGAAAAATTCCCATGATGTGATGGCCGGGGGGAGCCAGCGACGGATCGTACATGGTCGGCATGGTCATCTCGATCAGGGGCGAGCGGGACGGACGTCCGTACTTGGCGTCGTCCCAGGCGCGCTCGATGTACTCGACCGAGGGGCAGATGTGCATCGTCGCGCGGTGCTGGGGGCCGGGACTTTCCGGATACGCCGTGAACTCCGGAACACCGCTGAGGGCGAGGTTCATCTTGAGCGAGGTTCCCTCGGAGCGGAACTTGCGGATGCCGTCCAGGAAATCGGCGGGCAGATCGCTGGCGTCCATCAGTTGCAGGAAGGTGCGGCGCGGGTCCAGATTGCTGGCGACGATCGCGGCGCGGATTTCCTCACCGCCTTTTAAAACGACGCCGAGCACGCGGCCGTCACGGACCAGAATCTTCTCGACGGGAGCGCTGGTGCGGATGACCGCGCCCTTGCTGCGGGCCGAATCGGCGATGGCGTTGGAAACGGTTCCCATGCCGCCGCGCACGAATCCCCACAATCCGCGATGGCCGTTGACGCCGCCCATGCAGTGGTGCAGCAGGATATACGCGGTTCCGGGCGAGCGCGGGCCGCCGTTGGCTCCGATGACGCCGTCGGTGGCGAGCGTCACTTTGATCTGTTCGGACTCGAACCACTCGTCCAGGAACTCGGCCGCGCTCTGCGTGAAGATTTTCACCAGGCCGATCATCTCGGTCTTGGACAGCCCGCGCATGCGTCCGAGCAGTTTCAAGTAATCGATGAAATCGCCCGCGCCGGAGGGCGGAAAGTTGGGCGGCGTGGTGAGCAGCAGCGATTCGGCGACGACGGCCAGACGCTCGAGATGGTCTTCGTACTTGGGATACGCCGCGGCGTCGCGCTGGGAGAACTTGGCGATTTCGGCCAGCGTTTTGGCGCGATCCTGCCACATAAACAGATGCCTGCCGTCGGGAAAAGGCGAAAAGAAGGCCGGGTCCTTGGCGTCGACGCGGTAGCCGAATCGCTCCAGTTCCAGGTCGCGCACGACCTTTTCCTGCATCAGGCTGGCGAGGTAGGAGGCAGTCGAAACGCGATATCCGGGCCAGATTTCCTCGGTGACGGCACACCCGCCGACCAGGTCGCGCGATTCGAGCACCAGCACTCTTCGGCCCGCGCGGGCAAGGTAAGCCGCGGTGACCAGGCCGTTGTGGCCGCCGCCGATGATGATCACGTCGAATGTGCCGGGCAAGTTTCCATGATAGCTGGCGATGGGACGCCGCCCGGTCTAGAGCGACGTGTTTGGCTGTACTGTCCTGCGTTTCCCCCCCCAAAGAATCGTGTTTGGGTGTACTGTCCTGAGTTTCTGAGTTTCTGAGTTTCTCTGAGTTTCTCCTGAGGGTCAAAACCTGAAAACTCACAAGCTCAACGACGGATTGTCGCAGATCACGTACCCGGTTGGATCTTCATCTAAGCTTCGTCCACCACGCGCTCGATGGTGCGCTTGTGAGCCTCCAGGACCGGGGTCACCAGACGGGCGTCGACCCGCTCCAGAGTGTCCTCGATCGTATGAAACCAGCGGTGGACCCCGATCACGGCAAAGCATCGCTCATAGCCGCGATCCGTGAACGAGGAGAGCTCGCCGGCGTTGGTGCGCACGGGCCGGGCGCGCTCCAGCTCCGGGATGCCGCGAAAACCCTCGTAGACCGCCGCATTCAGATTGGGCGTGGCCATGACATATCGCTGCGGATCGGCCGTATCGAGCATCCGCAGCTCGGGCCCCGATTCGTCGGCATCGCGCGCTGCCAGCGTCGCTCCGATGTGCGCCCACACGGCCGTCGATGCCGGCGGCGGCGCCAGAGGCAGCACCTTGTGCGAGCCCGTGAAGTAGTATTCGTGCCCGCCCGTGTTCATCAGATGGATCGAATGAGTCGGGAACCGTTGGACCGCCCACTCGGCCAGTTCCAGGAAGGCCGAAGTGCCGGTGCCGCGCTCGCCTACGCAGCGGAACCAGCCCGAACGAGGGGTGGAGATCACGATCCAGCGGTTGCCGCGTTCCATCCGGCCGATGACGTTTTTGCTGTTGCGATGCGTCGCGTCGCCGTCCAGGGTCAGGGTCGCCGGGGCTCCCTCGGCGGCGGCTTCTGCAAAAGCCCGGGAGCTCTTGGGCGCCATGATCGCGACGGGAAGAGGCATGACCGGATCCTCAGGCGCGTTCAGGAGCGCGGCCTCTTTGCTGGGGCCCGTGGTGACGATCACCACGCCGACGGCTCCGGCTTTTGCCGCCGCCCACACCATCCCTCCGATGCCGGCGCCGCCCGTGCCGAGCGCGGCATAGCGGCCGGAAGCCAGCACCACGAACGCGATCTTGCCCTGGGTGTTCGCGGCGTCGGCCTGGTTGCGGACCAGCGCGAGTCGCGCCGTCACTCCCTTGGGACCGGTGGTTGCGCAGGGCATCTGCGGGTACAGATCGAGGGTCATCCCGCCGGTCGCCAGGTGCACGGACCGCTGGACCAGGAATGGGGCAGGGAAGTCGAGCTCATCCACTTTGAAGCCGGCGGTGCGGAGACGCTGCGCGATCCAATCGGCGGTCATGAGATCGCCGGGAGTTGCCGAACGCTTGATCCCGAAGCCCGCGTGACGCACCAGATCGGCCTGGATGCGGGCGCTGACCGGGTCCAGCGCATCGGCCGCCTGCATCGGGAGCAGCGACTCGAACGCCGTCGCGCCGGCGCCCACCGCCATCGCCTGAAGCATCGAGCGTCGTGACGGAAGAGGCATCGGAGATCTCCTTTTGACCCAATCTATATCATCGAATCCAGGGAGCCGATGTCAACCTCTCCGGTGAGGACGGACGGAGCGCAGCGTGCCGGCGGCAAGTACGAAGAAGCCGGCGGAGATCGCGAAACGAAGGACGATGGACCAGGCCGGGTCGCCGCGCAGGATGCTTCGCACGGCCAGCAGCGTGAAGGCCCCGCCGATACAGGCATACCACCAGCCGAACATTCGCGTTCGGCGGCGCGTTCGCCGGTCCCTGTCCGCCGGGGACGAAGAGTCTTGCGGCGAGTCTTGCGGCACAACTCCAGTATCGACCCACGCGATGCGTGGAATGGCGTCTCTATGTTTGCCTACTTGGGACGATAGGCTTCCCGAGCCACTTCGGCGTAGGGCACCGGCGCAACGGTGGCGCGAATCTCCACTTGCACGTGGCTTTCGACGTTGGGCTTCGACCCGGTGCCGGGCTGCTCGCCCCACACAAAGGTGACATCGTTGCCGTTGTTGGCCTGCTCGTTGTCGAGAATCGCCAGGGTCAGCATCTTGCCTTCATTGGAGCTGTAGCCGATCCACGTGGAGATACCGATGGTCTTGCCGTTCTTGGTCACCTTGTCGTAGGGCCATGTGGAATACACCGCCGACGGGAATTCGAAGAACTTGGCTCGATCGCCTTTGTCGAACATCGTTCCCATGGCCTTCATCACGTCTTGCGTGTTCAGCGCCAGGGTGACTTTGGTGCGCTTGGGCTCTTTCGCGATTTTCTCGAGCGCTTCCCGTCCGACGAAGTCGTGGTCGAACTTTACCATCGATCCGTAGCCGAGGTCGTAGGGCGTCAGGTAGTAGTCTTCGATGTTCTCCGAGTAGAAGCTTCCGCCCAGCGATGCGACCGCTTCCCAGGAGTTCGCGGGCAGCCACTCCCGGTACGCCTTCATTTTGGCGCCCGAGTATACGGCCGGCAGAGGCGAGGGAATCCAGCCCGATTCCAACGTGTTGGACGAATACGCCCGGCCGCCCACCAGGCGCAATCCGAACTCCTCGCCTGCCTTGACGATGGCGTTCAGCACCGCTTCGCCATCCGCCCAGGGTCCGAACAATTCGAAGCCGGGCTGGCCGACCATGCCGTGGCGCAGCGCGTTGACCCTCTTCCCCGCGATGGTGAAGATCTCCATGTGGAAGAACTTGGTGTCCGGCACGCGGCCGCCGAGGATCTTCTCCATCACTTTCGCCGCGTTCGGACCTTGCACCTGGTAGCGGTACGCCTGGCGCACCACGGGACCCTTCTGCTCGGCGGCGCGCTCATCGCGCGTGCACGTCACTTTGTACCCGCCGGTCTCGGCGTTGTACTGGACCCAGTTGTGGACCGATGGACGGCCGACCAGGTTGAAGCGCCCGTCTTCCAGGCCGAACAGAATGACGTCGCCGATCACATGACCATCGTGATTACAGGGCACGAACTGTTTTGCCTTGTTGGGGCCGAAGTTCTTGAACGTATTGATTCCCAGAGCGGAGAGCAGCTTGAGCGAATCCGGACCTTCCAGGTACATGTCGGTCATGTGATACGACTGGTTGAACAAAACGCAGGTCTTCTGCCAGGCGCGTTGCTCATCCCGCCAATTGGTATATTCGCTCTTTACCCCCGGATACACATGGGCGCCCATCTGCGAATTCCGCAACAGCTTTACCGGGCTGGTCTTCTGTAAGAGCGCTTCCAAACTCTGCTGACTCATAAACTATGCACGACCTCTTTCTGGATGTGGATTAGGTTGGCCCAAACGGATTAGTGTAGCACCAGCGGCGGAAAATGCAGATCGTGAGAGAAGGTGCCCTTTCCAGTTATCATAAACGAGGTGGTGTCAATCTCCAAAGTCGCGGTTACGGCGGCCTGCGGCCTCATGCTTTTCATGGGTTTGGACGCCGAGCAGCCCGCGCCGGTTCAACCCGAGGCGGTCATCGGCCGGTACTGCACCGGTTGTCACAATTCCAAGGCCCGGGTGGCCGGGCTGGTCCTCAATACGGCGGCGGTCACCTCCGATCCCGCGACCTGGGAAAAAGCCGTTCGCAAGCTACGGATGCGCACCATGCCGCCCGCGGGCGCTCCCCGGCCCGACGACGCCACCTATGACCGGACCGCCACGTGGCTCGAAACGCAACTCGACCAAGCCGCTGCCGCGAATCCGAATCCGGGCCAGCCGCTGCTCCATCGTTTGAATCGCACCGAATACGCGAACGCCATCCACGACCTCCTCGACTTGGACGTCGATACGACCGAGCTGTTGCCGCCCGACGATTCCGCCTTCGGCTTCGACAATATCGCCGACGTGCTGAACTTATCTCCCGTTCTGTTAGAACGGTATCTGTCGGCCGCCGACCGCATCAGCAGCCTGGCCGTGGGCGACCCGGAAACGGAGCCGGGCTCGGACACCTACCGCGCGCGCCAGGATCTTTCGCAGGATCAGCACATCGAGGGCTTGCCGCTGGGGACGGTGGGCGGCCTGGCGGTGGAACACAATTTTCCGCTGGATGCCGAATACGAGTTCCGGCTGAGCTTATTTCGAAACAACCTCGAAATCATGCGCGGCATCGAGCGCACGCATCAAATCGAATTGTCGATCGACGACCAGCGCATCTTCCTGCGCCCGGTGGGCGGCCCGGAAGACCTGGCCCGCATGCGCAATCCCACGGACGGCTCCGACGCCATCGACGCGCGCTTCCGGATCCGCATTCCGGTGAAGGCGGGTCCGCACAAAATCGTCGCGACGTTCCTGCAGAAGCGCGGCGTGGGCACGGCGCGGCTGGAGGGGTTTGTCCGCAGCTCGGTCGATACGTTCGAAGCCACGGGGCGTCCGCATCTCGAAGCCATCACGATTCTGGGTCCATACAAGGCCAGCCCTAATCAACCCATGGGACCCGGCGATACGCCGTCCCGCAAGCGCATCTTTACCTGTCATCCGGCGAAAGCCGCGGACGAAACTCCCTGCGCCCGCCGGATCCTGGAGCCACTGGCGCGCAGGGCGTACCGCCGGCCCGTGAGCGACGCCGATATGCGTCCGCTGCTCGATTTCTACGCGAAAGGCCGGGCGAAGCGCGATTTCGACAGCGGCATCCAGCTGGCTCTGCGCCGCATGCTGGCGAGTCCCGATTTCGTCTTCCGCGCCGAAACCAGTCCGGATAGCGTCAAGCCGGGCGCTCTGCACCCCATCGAGCCTATCGAGCTGGCCTCGCGGCTGTCGTTCTTCCTGTGGTCGAGCATCCCCGACGAGGAGCTGATCGACGTCGCCGCCAGCGGCCGCCTGGCGCACCCCGACGTGCTCGAGCACCAGGTCCGCCGGATGCTGGCCGACCCGCGCGCGCACCGGTTCGTCAGCAATTTCGCCGGACAGTGGCTGGAACTGCGCAATCTGAACAACGCGCGCCCCAACTCAGCCGAATTTCCCGATTTCGACGATAACCTGCGCCAGGGGTTTCGGCAGGAAACCGAGCTCTTCTTCGCCAGCGTTCTGCAAGAGGATCGCAGCGTGCTGGACCTGTTGCGCGCCGACTATACCTTCCTGAACGAACGGCTGGCCAAGCATTACGGCGTGCCGGGGATTTACGGCAGCAACTTCCGGCGGGTCGCCATCACCGACGATGCGCGCCGCGGCCTGCTGGGGCAGGGGAGCATCCTGACGGTGACCTCGCATGCCGACCGCACCTCGCCCGTGGTCCGCGGCAAGTGGATTCTCGAAAACCTTCTGGGAGCCCCGCCGCCGCCTCCTCCTCCGGATGTGCCCGCCCTGCCGGAAAACACCGAAAGTGCCCCTCCGCGGACCTTGCGGGCCCGTCTGGAGCTGCATCGGGCAAGTCCCGTGTGTGCCAGTTGCCACAAGTTGATGGATCCCATCGGCTTCTCGCTCGAAAACTTCGACGCGGTGGGCGCATGGCGCACGGAAGAGTCGGGCGCGCCGATCGATGCCAGCGGCCGGCTCGCCGACGGCACCAAAGTGGATGGGGTGGTCAGCTTGCGCAACGCGATCCTGGCCCGGCCCCAGGTCTTCGCCGGCACGGTGACGGAAAAGCTGATGATCTACGCGCTGGGGCGAGGCCTGAATTCGTACGACATGCCCGCCGTCCGGAAGATTGTGCGCGACTCCGCCTCCCACAACTATCGTCTCTCGTCGATGATAATGGGAGTAGTCCGGAGCCTGCCGTTCCAGATGCGAAAGAAACCGGAATAAAGACAATGTTTATTACGAAGAAATCGCTCGCCCGTAGAACTTTCCTGCGCGGAGTCTCGGCTACCGTCGCGCTGCCGCTTTTGGACGCGATGATTCCGGCACTCTCCGCGGCCCCGACCGCGCCCAAGCGTCTGGGCTTCGTTTATTTTCCGAACGGCGCCATCATGAACGACTGGATCCCGAAGACCGCGGGCGCGGGATTCGAGTTGACCCCCACTCTGGCGCCGCTCGAGCCGTATCGCGATCACCTCACGGTCATCGGCAACCTGGCCCGCGCGGGAACCACCATCGGCGATCACGCCGTCGCGGCCGCCGGGTGGCTCACCGGCGTCTACGCCAAGAAGACCGAAGCGGAAGATGTACTGGCCGGGCCCACTATCGACCAGATCATCGCGCGCCACATCGGGCAGGAGACGGTCTTCCCGTCGCTCGAACTGGCCACGGAAGATTTCACCGGCTACATCGGCGGCTGCACTCCCGGGTTCAGTTGCACCTACATGAACACGCTGTGCTGGGCGACCGCGACCAGTCCTCTGCCCATGGAGATCAACCCGCGGGTCGCCTTCGAGCGCATGTTCGGCCGCGCGGGGTCCAATGCCCAACGGCAAGCGCATCAAAGCGAAGACCGCAGCATTCTGGATTCGGTGACGGAGGACGCGGCCCGCCTGCGGATCGGGTTGGGTCCGCGCGACCGCAACCGCCTGAGCGAGTATCTCGACCAGATTCGCGAAATCGAGAGCCGCATCTCGCGCGTCCAGTCGCACAGCGCCTCGGCCGAGGTGTCCATGGATGCTCCCCAGGGCATCCCGGAATCTTTCGAGGAGCATGCCGGGTTGATGTTCGAGCTTCAGACGGTGGCCTACCAGGCCGACATTACCCGGGTCGTGACGTTCATGCTGTCGCGCGAGGCCAGCCAGCGCACGTATCCGCAGATCGGGGTCGACGAGCCCCACCATACGCTCTCGCATCACGGCAACGATCCGGTGAAGAAGGCCAAGAACGCGAAGATCAACCTGTATCATGCGCAACTGTTCGCCAAGTTCGTCGAAAAGCTGCGTACCACGCCCGATGGGGATGGAAGCCTGCTGGATCATTCGCTGATCTTTTACGGCGCGGGCATGGGCGACGGCAACGCGCACGCTACCGATCCGCTGCCGCTGGTCGCGGTCGGCGGACTTGCGGGCGCGGGGCAGAGGCATCTGCTGCAGCCCCCCAAAACGCCGGTCGCCAATCTGTGGATCGGCGTGGCGGATAAGTTCGGCGTCAACGTGGACCACCTCGGAAACAGTAATGGCGTGGTTACCCTCTAGGATCGCGCCGCTTCTTTTCGCCGCCGCCACGATCTTTGCTAACGCGGTTTTCGCCAACGATCTCTCTGCTAACGATCCTGACGGCACCACGCCTTTGCACTACGCCGCCCGCAGCGGGGATCTGGCGACGGTCCAATCCTTGCTGCGCGCCGGAGCCCCGGCCGACGCGGAGAACCGCTATGGCGTGACGCCGCTTTCACTGGCGGTGGAGGAGGGCAATCTCAACGTCGTGAACGTGTTGATCGCCGCCGGAGCGAACGTGAACCACGCGCTGCCGGAAGGCGAAACCATCCTGATGACGGCGGCGCGCACCGGCAATGTGGACGTGCTGCGGGCCCTGCTGAAACACGACGCGCGTGTCGAAACCCGCGACGGATTCTACGGCGAGACGGCGCTGATCTGGGCCACGGCGGCCGATCACGCCGAGGCGGTGCGCGTACTGCTGGATGCCGGCGCCGATCGAAACGCCCGCTCCGCATCGGCGGAATTCGCCCGCCGCAATGCGGGCTTGACGCGCCTGTCGCTCGGCCAGTGGACGCCCCTGATGTACGCCGCGCGCGAAAACGCGATGAACGCCGGGCGCGTATTGCTGGACCGCGGAGCCGATGTCAACCTGACCGATCCCGACGGCGCCACCGCGCTGGTGCTGGCCATCATCAACTACCATTACGATTTCGCCGCCATGCTGCTCGATCGCGGCGCCGATCCCAACCTTTCCGACACAACCGGCATGGGGGCTCTCTACGCGGCCGTCGACATCAACACACTGCCGTGGATGTTTGGACGCCCGGAGATCGCCCAGCCATCCAAGATCACCGCAGTCCGGCTGATCCAGATGCTGCTCGATCACGGTGCCAATCCCAATGCGCGGCTCACCGCCGTTCAGCTGCAGCGCGCGCACACGGACGGCGACCCTTCGCTCGGCGTGGGTTCGACAGCGTTCATGCGTGCGGCCAAGGCGGGCGATGTTCCGGTGATGAAGTTGCTGCTCGCGAAGGGCGCGGACCCGAACCTGGTCCAGAAGAATGGCAATAACGCGCTGATGCTGGCGGCGGGGCTCGGCTATCGCGACGGAAATATGGCGGTCCCCACGCGCGATCGCGGCACCACTCCGGAGATCCTCGCCGCCGTCCAGCTGTGCCTCGATCAGGGCGCGGACGTGAATGCCCAGGGTGCGAGAGGCGACACGGCGCTGCACGACGCCGTGACCGGGCGCGGCGATGTCGAAGTGATCCGTTACCTGATTGAGCACGGGGCATCGCTCGAGATCAAGAACGAGCGTGGACAGACCCCGCTCGATGCGGCCCGCACTAGCCGCCGCGATCGTACCGAGGCGGTGAAGTTCCTGACCAGTCTCGCTGCCCGCTAGCTTTATCGCATGATCGGCACCAGTTGGATTCGCGAGCAAGGCATGCAGGACGCGCTGCTGTGTGCCTGCCTCGAGGATCGCGGCATGGATGGCGTGCCGCTATGGCAGCGTTCGTTTCCGGAGCGCGACGCCGCGATCCGGCGATGGAACGAGCTCACTCCTCTGCGCGACGGTCCGGTGAACCCCCATCCGGTGGAGGTCGCCGACCGGGCGGCCATGAGCGCGGAGATCAAGCGCCGGGCGCGCGAGCTGGGAGCGGACGACGCCGGCATGACCGCGCTCCAGCCGGAGTTTATCGAGCTGGGGGTCGATCTCCCGCACCAGAACGTGATCGCCATCATTTGTTACGAGGACTACGCCAAGGCGGTGGAGAGTCCCGACGCGGTGGAGCTGGAGGCCATGAGCGCCTACGCGCGGTGCGCCGAAATCGTGACGGAACTGGCGCGGCAGATCCGCGAGGAGCTGGGCTACCCGGCGGTGGCCCATCACAACGGCTCGTTTCAGATCCAGGCCATCCCGGTGTTTTACGAGGTTGGCTTCGGCGAGCTGGGGAGGCATGGCAGCCTGATTCATCCGGTGCTGGGGGCCAATTTCCGGCCCGGGTTCGTGACCACCGATTTGCCGCTGGCCTACGATCGTCCCTACGAATTCGGCGTGCAGGACTTCTGCCTGACCTGCAACCTGTGCCGCAATAACTGCCCTGGCGACGCCATTCCGGACGACTACATCACCACGAGTGGCATCAAGCGCTGGCTGACGGATATCGAAAAGTGCTATCCGGTTTCGCGCTTTCGGGAATCCTACTGCCACATTTGCGTGGATGTCTGCCCCTATATCTTCAAAGCGAACGGCGACGGCGGCAAGCGCGATCTGTTCCGCCAATACATGCACATCCGCAAGGAGGAGGGTTATAAAACCCCCAAAGGCGAACGTTAGCGAGCTCTCCTACCGCAGTCTGGACGCCGGAACGCACGCGACGGCCACTCCACCCGCGCTGCGGATGCTGGCCGAGTCGGCGCTCGCGATCCTCGCACGAAAGGGCGAAGCGGCGGAGGAGTGCGTGTGGCAGTTTGAGACGCAGTTCCAGACCAGGACTCCGGAGGGAATGAAGTTCGTGATTCGCCTGAGCGGTTCGCGCCTAAGTACTCCCGGCGTACCCGCCACGGTGCCCGCCCACACGGTATTTCCCGCCGATATCCCCAAGGACCCGGGTTGGCGCGGAACGTATCGCTTGACGGTCGCGGCGCCGGTGCTGGCCTTCGACATCTGCTGGCGGCCGGAGGAGCCGCTGCGCATCATGACCTTCAGCCGCGGCGATTGGGAAGCGCAGTTGGCATCGCTCGCGTTGTGAAGGCGATCAGGGGACTCTGAATTCCGCAGCCTCAGGCGGCGTGACAGCGTGCTCCACCGGATGCGCGAGCTGCGGGATCCAATCGTAAGGCACCCGGTAGGCTCGATACACCGCGTTCGAGGGCCGCGCGCCCTTGCTGAATGCGGGGTTAATGTATTCCCACACGATGGTGCCGTCCTTGGCGGCTTCAAACACGCGGCCGCTGGGTCCCTCCGTGATGAGAGTGTTGCCGTTCGGCAACCTCTGGGCTCCGCTGATGTTGGAAGCGTAGAAATTGGGCGCCGTGTACGACCACACGAGTTTGAGGTTGACCGGATCGATCTCGAGCACGCGCGAGGAAGCCCGGGCATAAATGTCCTGTCCCCTCAGCGCGACGGCAGTCGGTTTTCCATAGCCGCTGGGACCGCCGTTGTCGAACACCAGGAGATTGCCCGCGCCCGGCAGCCCTTTCGGAATGATATGCGCGTTATGCTGGCCGATCATCTGGCGAATCGCGCGCAGTTCCGGCGATACGCTGAAGTCGGGTCCCAATTGCCAGACTACGGATCCGTCGCGGGCCAGGATCACGACGAATGAGGAATTGCGGCTGCTGACCATGATGTTATTCGGCGCAAAGCGCTTGTCGCCTTCGTCGTACCAGTGGTTGGGACCAACATAGGACGCTGCGTTCGTGTGCATCCAGTCGAACCCGCGCCCCGCCGGCCCGCCGCGTCCTGCTTGGCCGCCGCGTCCTGCCGGCCCGCCGCGTCCTGCCGGTCCGCCGCGTCCTGCCGGACCTGCTGCTGGCCCGGCTGCAATGGCCTTGCGGGCGTCGTCGTCGAAATGGAATTCGTCGATGTGATCGCTCGCAACCCACTGCCAGAGGATCTTCCCGTCCGGTGAGACCTCGAGAATGCGGTCGTCTTCGAGCATCGCCGTGGGAGACACTTTCGGGTTCACGTGGCTGATGTGGGTCAGGATTAACGTATTGGCGCCTTGGGCGCTGGGCGTTGCCTCCGGCGAGTAGTAGCCGGCGGGAAAATCCTCACGCTGCCAGTCGTGGTGCTGGCGCAAGGCCCAGACCGTCTTTGCTTCTTTCGTTTTGCCGTCGCGGGTCTGGATTTGCTCGTTGTGGTCGAAGCTCCAGAGCATCTTGCCGTCGAAATCACGCTCGACCAGCTCGAGCGATTCCTGGTGCCCGGGATTGGCGCCGGCCGCTCCGATGACAATGCCGCCGGGAAGCACGCGCACCGGACCGCCGGCGGAACTATTGTAGCCGTCCCATCGCTTGACGATGTTGCCGTTCATGTCGATGACGATCGCGGCCTGAGTCCCCAAGGGCGAGAGCACCGTATAACCGTTCCAGGTACGGTCCGGATGATAGATCGTCGTGCCGGTCGGATAGACGGACGGCGCCGCTAGAACGATCACCGACGCCAAAACCAGCACCGCGCCGCCAACAGCCGCTGTAGACCGCGTCATCAGAGTCTCCTTGTCGATTGTGATTGCTGATTCTCAGCCGAACCTGTGGTTGTCCGCCCAGCCAATCGGACCTGCAGGGCTGATGTACATGATAAGGCTCGTACGAGCCTGTTGCAACGCCCGCCGCAATATCCGTCGTAATGTCTCTTACGCTGCGTTCCCGGTGGCGAACACGCCGCCATACCATTTCCGATGGATCCACAGCGCGACATTGACCAGGGAAATGAGTACGGGGACCTCGACCAGCGGTCCGATGACGGCGGCGAACGCGGCGCCGTGGTGGATGCCGAAGGTCGCGATGGCGACGGCGATGGCCAGCTCGAAGTTGTTGGACGAAGCCGTGAAGGAGAGCGTGGCCGCTTCCGCATAGTTGGCGCCCAGCTTCTTGCTCATCCAGAACGAAGCGAAGAACATCACCACGAAGTAAATGGTGAGCGGGATGGCGACGCGAACCACGTCGAACGGCAACTGCACGATCATCTCGCCCTTGAGGCTGAACATCACCACGATCGTGAACAACAAAGCGATCAAGGTGAGCGGGCTGATCCTGGGGATGAATTTCTTCTCGTACCACTCGCGACCCCTGGCCTTCTGCAGCGCGAAACGGGTGAGCATTCCGGCGAGGAAAGGGATGCCCAGGTAGATGAAGACGCTCTTCGCGATTTCGCCCATGGAGATGTTCACCTCGACGGCGGTGAGCCCCAGCCAGCGGGGAACGGTGGCCAGGAAGAAGTACGCGTAGACGGAGAAGAACAGCACCTGGAAGATCGAGTTGAACGCGACCAGGCCGGCGGCGTACTCACGGTCGCCATGCGCCAGGTCGTTCCAGACGATGACCATGGCGATGCAGCGGGCCAGACCGATCAGAATGAGGCCCGTCATGTATTCGGGCTTGTCGCGCAGGAAAAGCACGGCGAGCGCGAACATCAGGATCGGCCCAACCACCCAGTTTTGGACCAGCGAGAGCATCAGAACGCGGCGGTGCTGGAACACCCGCCCCATCTCTTCGTACTTCACCTTGGCCAGCGGCGGATACATCATCAGGATCAGGCCGATGGCGATCGGAATGGATGTGGTGCCGACGCTGAAACGGTCGAGGAAGGGTACGACGCCGGGAACAAGATAACCGAGGCCGACTCCCGCGGCCATCGCGGCGAAGATCCAGAGCGTAAGATACCGATCGAGAAAAGATAGCCGCGGCCTCGTCTGTGCGTCCACCATGTCTGTTTTCAGCCTTTCGGAGTTCCCGCAAGTGCCGCAGCGTGGCCCGATAGTTCCAACAGGTGAGGAACACCGACCGGCTCTTCCCGCAGGAGCGGAACGACCGCGTAGCGCTGAGCATGGTGCTTGGCCACGGCCTCGATTTCTCTCAGTTCGTTGTGCGCCCGCTGGCGCAGCAGGGGCGAGCGCGGATGCGCGGCGGCAACGCTGTTGTTGATGATCCATGCCCACGGCTCGATGCCCGCGCGCCGCAGGTCCGCCGCGAGGCCGGCAGCCTCGAGTACCGGTGTGGTTTCCGCCAGTGTCACCAGCAGGATTTTGGTCTGCTTCTCGTCCTGGAGCCGCATCATGGGCGTGAGTACATGCAGGCTCTTGTCGGCCATCTGGCGCGTGATTTCACGGTGATAAGCACCCGTCGCATCGAGCAGCAGCAGCGTGTGGCCGGTGGGAGCGGTATCCATCACCACGAATTTCTGGCCGGCCTCGCGGATGATCCGTGAAAAAGCCTGGAACACGGCGATCTCTTCCGTGCAGGGCGATCGCAGGTCTTCTTCGAGCAGCGCGCGGCCCTGGGCATCCAGGTTCGCGCCCTTGGTATCCAGCACATGCTGTCTGTAGCGCTCGGTTTCGGCGTGCGGATCGATCCGGCTCACCGCGAGGTTGTCCATGGAGCCGTTCAGCGTTTCGGAAAGATGAGCAGCCGGGTCTGAGGTCGTCAGGTGCACAGGCAGGCCGCGATGGGCCAGTTCCACGGCCACCGCCGCGGCTAAAGTCGTTTTTCCGACGCCGCCTTTGCCCATCAACATCACCAGGCCATGTTTGTCGGCGGCAATGACATCGACCAGCGCCGAGAGGCTGGGTGTATCGAAGGTGACCTGTTGGTCTTTGTTCACGACTTCACGCGAAGCGGTTTCCGTGAGCAGCTGCCGCAGGGCATCCAGGCCGACCAGATTAAAGGGCTTGAGGGCAACTTGATCGTAAGGCAGCGTTTTGAGCACGTCGGGAAGCGCCGATAAAACGGCCTGTTCGCGATCGCAGATCGCCGCCGCCAGTGGATCGAGCGCCGCTTCGCCGCGAGGGAGCACGCCATTGATGACCAGATACTGCTGAGACAGGCCGATCTTCGCGAGTTCTTCATGCGTGCGAGCGGCTTCGCGCAAGGTGGATTGCTGGGCGCGAGCGACCAGAATCAGGCGCGTGCGCCGGGGGTCGGCTAAGGCTTCGACAGCATCCTTGTACTGGCCGCGCTGCTTTTCAAGTCCGGCCAGGGGGCCGAGGCACGAGGCGTCGCCTTTGCCTTCCTCCAAAAAACCGCTCCAGGCGCCCGGCAGTTGCAGCATTCGAATGGTGTGGCCGGTGGGCGCGGTGTCAAAAATGATGTGGTCGTAGCCGGCGGTCAGTGCCGAGTCGATCAGCAGGGCAGTGAACTCGTCGAAGGCCGCAATCTCGGTCGTGCAGGCTCCGGAAAGCTGCTCCTCGATGCCCTTGACCACGGTATCCGGCAGAACACCACGCACCGGGCCGACGATGCGGTCACGGTACGCCTGCGCCGCTGCTTGCGGATCGATTTCGAGGGCAGCCAGGCGCGCAACGCCCGGAACGGCAGTGATCGTATTCCCAATGCTGACACCGAATACCTGGCCCACGTTGGACGCCGGATCGGTGCTGACCAGCAGCACGCGCTGTCCGGCCTCGGCGAGCTGAATGGCCGTTGCGCAGGCAATGGAAGTCTTGCCCACGCCACCTTTGCCGGTGAAGAAGAGGAAGCGTGGCGGCTGTTCCAGGAACTTCATGATGTTATGTGCAAGTTCAGCAGCATTTGTTGCCGGAACAGCAGCTACCGGTCGGTTTTATTTCGGGGGCAGTCTGAGGAATGCCCGCCCAACGTGCCAACTCGGTACGATTGGGGTAACGGCCCGCCAAGGCCACTTCGCCATTCAGGAGAACCACCGGCAGCGCTTCCTCGCCCGAGCGTTCCAGAAACCCTCTCACCGCGCCGTTGGTGGCAAAGGCCATGGGCTGCTGGGCCAGATTGAAACGCTCGATCTGCGCGCCGTTCAGTTTGGCCCAGGCGACGTCCGCCGAGAAGGTGACCAAAGCCTGATCGACATCGACGCCGCACACGCCCGTGCTACAGCAAAGCGCCGGGTCAAATATCTGGATCGCCGGGCGACGTTCGGGCCGGGCAGGCTTCCTGGCACGGATAAACGCGCTCATGAACTTGCCGTCTACCGCGGGGGCCATCGCATCCACGTCGATACCCTGGCCGCTCAAGAACGTCCGCGCGTCCTCGATGCTGTAAATGCGCGTGGGCTCCATGTCGATGCCCTCAAATCCAGCTTTGGCAAGTTTGGCCCGGTACTGATCGTCCTCAAGCGCCCCCGCGATGCAGCCGACCCACAGCAGCATGTTCTGCCGGACATCCTCCGGGACCTTGCCGCGCACCACCACATCCGACACCGCGAAGCGCCCGCCCGGTTTCAAAACCCGGAACGCCTCGCGCAACACGCGGTCCTTGTCGGCGGACAGGTTGATGACGCAATTGCTGATGACGACGTCCACCGAATTGTCGGGCAGCGGGATGTTCTCGATCTCGCCCTTCAGAAACTCGACGTTTTCGACGCCCGCTTTCCTCTGGTTGTCGCGCGCGAGGGCCAGCATGTCGTCCGTCATATCGAGACCGTAGGCTTTGCCCAACGGGCCGACGCGCTTCGCCGACAACAAAACGTCGATGCCGCCGCCGGATCCGAGATCGAGTACGATTTCTCCGGGCTTCAACTCTGCCAGCGCGGTCGGATTGCCGCAGCCGAGGGAGGCGAGAATGGCCTTCTCCGGCAAAGCGCTCTTTTGCGCTTCGTCGTAGAGGCCGGAGGTGATCGGGTCGGCCGGGTCGCAACATGCGCCTGCTCCACAGCAGGACGCGCTGACGCTGCCGGCGGCGACCAGTCGCGCGGTCTCGCCGTATTTCTCCATAACAATGTCTTTGACGTTGTTCATATCGAGACTCCTTCCAAGGTGGGTAAAAGCGTGCCAATCCGATCCAGTTCCGTTTTCAAGCGCGCCGGGTCGTCTTTCAACTCGGCCAGAGGCAGGGCGAGGAACGCTTCGATACGAGCGCGCAAGATGCGATAGGCTGTCATGAAGGCCGCGTCGATTTCGGCATCCGTGCCGGTTGCGTGTGCCGGGTCTTCCACGCCCCAATGGCTGCGCACCACTCGGCCCAGGTAAACAGGACAAGTTTCGCCCGCCGCGTTGGAGCAGACGGTGATGACCACATCGGGGGTCACATTGGGTGGTAGCGGCAGGTTGTCCCAGGACTTGCTGTGATAACCCTCGGTCGAGATGCCCTCACGGGCCAGCAGAGCCAGCGAACGCGGATGCACCTGCCCGGTGGGCTTGCTGCCCGCACTCATCGCAGTCCAGCCAGCCGGGGCGAGGTGGTTGAAAGTGGCCTCCGCCAGTATCGAGCGGCAGGAGTTGCCGGTGCAGAGAAACAGGACACGGGACTTGGTCACGGCGTAACTCTCCTCATTTGCAGCAGAGAATCTTCTGCGGATGGATCGCCTTGTTTCGGGTGCAGCATTCCGCGTAGAGGAACCCGAGCAGATCCTGCAGGGCTTGGGTGTTGGCCGAATACCAGAGGAATGTTCCTTCGCGCCGGACGCGCACCAGATCCTCGTTTTTCAGCTTGTCGAGGTGATGGGAAAGCGTGCTGGGCGGTATCTCCAGCTCACTTCCGATGTCGCCCACGACCAGCCCTTCCGGGTGAGCGTTGAGGAGCAGGCGCACGATCCGCAAGCGCGGCTCGGTCCCCATGGCCGAGAACATGTCCGCGTAACGGGCCGTCAGTTCAGCATCGTCGTGTTTGCTCATGCCCCTATATCCATACTTCCAGTATAATCGAAACACAGCCTCTGTCAACCGCTTCAGGGTTTTTCAGCAACCTCCTAGTGCTATCATTCGTCAACGTGTTTCGAACGCATAGTTGGAGGCCTGAAATGCGAAGCGGGCGGCTGTTTGTCCTGTGCGCACTTCTATCGACGGGTGTGCATGCGCAATGGTTGAACTATCGTGATCCGGGAACCCCGCGGCTGCGCAACGGCAAAGCCAACCTTTCGGCTCCCGCGCCACGCGCCGCCGACGGCAAGCCGGACCTCTCCGGCGTCTGGATGCATGAACTGACTACCGTCGCGGAGATGCGGCGCCTGTTCGGGCCGGGCGTCGATTCCGCCGCCAAAGTGGACGTACCCGGAATGGAGATCGGCACCCAACACAAGTACGCCTTCGACATCCTGGTGGACTTCACCCCCGAAGAATCGCCGATGCGGCCGGAAACCGAGGATATCCTCGAGCGCGCGGCCAATCCCAACCCGGCGGATGTTTGCACGGGGCACGTGGGCCTTCCACTCGCCGACCTCCTGTCCGAACCGATTAAGATCGTGCAGGCGCCCCGGCTAACGATCGTCTTGTATGAAGTCGACAACTTGCATCGGCAGATTCACACCGACGGACGCGTATTGCCTAAGGAGTTTGACCTTCCGGCCTTCTATGGCTACTCGGCTGGACATTGGGAGCGCGACGTTTTCGTGGTGGAAACCGCGGGCTTCAATGACAAAACGGTGCTCGATATCATGGGCCACCCGCACAGTGACGCGCTACGCATTACCGAGCGCTTCCACCGCCGCGACTTCGGGCACTTGGATTACGAAATGACCTTCGACGACCCCAAGATGTACACGAAACCCTTCACCATCAAGGTACCCCACAATCTTTTGCCCGACTCGGACATCTTCGAAAGCTACTGCGATGAAAACGAGAAGGACCGCGTGCACCTCCAAAAACAGTAGGGCGCACGCCCTGCTTACTTCGGCAGCGGGACGGGGAACAGGCGGAAGGGACCCTTATCGGCGTCGGGGTTTTTGGCGTCACGCTGGCGGAGCTTACCTTCCATGGTCCAGCCCATGCCTTTCGTGACGGTGACCGCGGGCGTGCCGCCTTCCATGCCGCCATCCTTGAGCGTCGTGATTTCGACGCTGTCGCCATTAGGGACGCCCATGGCGGTGCGGCCGCTTCCTTCGGCGATGATCAGGCGCTTGCCGTCGATGGGGCGCATTCCGTCGGGACCTGCGAGCGGGCGCGACAGTTTGAGATCGGTGATCTTGGTGACCTTGCCGTCCTTGGCCAGATCCAAGCGGAGGAGTTTGCTGGTGGTGACGCTGTTGACGTAGAGCTTGTTGGGATCGCGCAAGAAGGCGAGGCCGTCGGCTCCCGCCAGCAGCGGGTCGGAGGCGACTTCCACGGCGGTCGGCTCAAAGGGCGTGGTCGAGCCCTTTGCGAACCTGTAGATCTTGGCACCGATGGTGTCGGTGACATAGAGGGACCCGTCCGTGGCGCGCACGGCGAGGTCATTGCAGAAGGGGTTGGCGGTGGGAATGGTGAGGGCTCCCTTGGCGGCTCCGGTTTTGAGGTCGAAGATCTTGACGCCGGCCTGACAGACCAGCAGGAGGCCGGACTTCTCATCGGCGAGTACGCCGAGCAATGACCCTTTGTTGCCGCTCGCGTCGATCCACTGGGAGGCATTGTTTTCGCCGCGCGGAATGCGCCAGACGGTGCTGGTGCCGAAGCTGCCGATGATGATGGCTCCGTCGGCGGTGGAGGTGATGCTTTCGGGAAACAGGTTCTTACTGGGGATCGAGATGACGGCCGGATCGGCGGCGTAGAGCGCGCCGGTTGCAGCCAGGAGGTTGAGGGTGGCCCATCTGGTCCACGGTCCGGTGAGTTGCATCATTCCATGATGCCTGAAAAACGGCCACCACGAATGACGATTAACAAATGAAGCTTAGGAGCCCGTGGTGAAAACGATTGCACCGGCAAACCTGGGACAGCCAGCGAATTTCCGCGCACTGTGTAAGCGTGTTTTTTTTAGTCTGTGCGCGCGAAAATTCGAAGGCAGTCCCCAGTTTGCGCGATGACCATTTCTGCCACGGGCTGTTAGTGGGCGGTCAGGCCGGCTTGACGGCGAACTCCCGCAACGCGTCGCGATTCAACTCGAATCCCAGTCCGGGTTTTTCCGGCAGCTCCAAACGGTCGCCCGCGGTGAGATCGGGCAGGCCGTTGTAGAGGACCTTGCCCATCGCGACCGCGTTCAGGTGCCACTCGCATAGTCCCCCGTTGGCGACGCCGGCATGCAGGTGCATGTTGAAATTGGAGTAGCCGCCGCCATTTTCGATGGGAACTCCGAAGGCTTGCGCCATGCCGGCGACCTTCATGCCCGCGGTGAATCCACCCCCTATGCAAACGTTCAGCTGTAGAACGTCGACGGCGTTATTCTCCAGCATGTCCCGCCAGCGCGAAAGCGCGCCCTCGTTCTGGCCGGCGGCGATGGGCATGGGAGCCTCGCGCCGGAAGTCCGCCAGCCGATGAATATCGTTGGCGCGCAAAGGCTCCTCGAAGAACCCGATGTTGTAGGGCGCGATCTGCCGGACGAAGTGACGTGCCTGGAATTCATCGAGGCTCTGATTGGCGTCGATAAAAACCTCAGCCTGGCCGCCCGCGGCTTCGCGCACCGCTCGGATACGAGCCACGTCCTCAGCGAGGATGTCTTCGACCGCTTTCCCGCCCGCGTCCAGCGCGCCCGCGCCGGCCGCCACCACCATTTTCAATCTGCGCTGGCCGGTTTTCATAACATCCCGAGCCACCTGCGCCAGCTCATCACGATGGAGGAAGCTCATGCCGAACGTCGTGTAAACTTTGACCTCCTTGCGCGCGCCGCCCAGCAGCCGCCAAACAGGCTCGCCGTACTTCTTGCCGGCAATGTCCCACAAAGCGCAGTCGATCGCGGAAATCGCGTGCACCGCGTGACCCGTTTGTCCGCGTGGAGTCAGCTGCCAGAACAAGTCTTCGGAAATGGCTTCGCGCGCGAGCGCGTCTTTCCCTTTGAGATAGGGAGCGATCACTTCGCGGATCGCCGATGCGACGATGGCATCATTGGTGATCGAAGAGAAGCCATGCCCGGTCCATCCGCCCGCGGTTTCCACTTCGGCCACCGTGCCGCTCATCCGGATTTGCCGCTTATAAGAGCCGGCCTGATATTCGCAAGGCACCGACACTGCCGTCGCGGTGATCCGGGTGATGCGGGTGTCCTTGCCGGAATCGGAGCCTTTCGGCGTTTGTCCGAAAGCGCTGAATCCGCCGTTCAGTGCGGTCCATGCAGCCAGTCCACCGGTCCCGCGGACGAAATTCCGGCGGTTCATGATTCTCTTTCTCTGTGAACGCATTACGGCACGAGTGTATCAACTTCCGGGGAATG
>CAVXFR010000031.1:0-113884 GCA_963761045.1 Terriglobia bacterium
GACACCGATCAGAAACGCTTCACGCCCGGCGGTGTCCGCGCGATCATGGAGGGCTTGCAATGGCTGGGGTTGCAGTGGGACGAAGGCCCGGGTTGCGCGCCGAACTCCGTCAATGCAAGCTAATGAAGATTGGGATGGCGCACCCGATGTCGGCGGCGCGTTTGGACCGTACATTCAATCGCAGCGCCTGCCGCTTTATCAGGCCGCCGTCAACGAGTTACTGGCGCAGGGCAAAGCGTATCGCTGCGATTGCACGGCTGAGCGGCTCGCTCAAGTGCGCAAGGAGCAAATGGCGCGCAAGGAGCAGAACACGCTGGATACACTCTGCATGATCCGCCCGACCCCGGCGAAGTTGATCCTAATAAACCGCACGTCGTGCGAATCGCGGTACCGCTAAGGACGGCACGACGACCGTCCACGATCTGATTCGCGGCGACATCACGGTTGACTATACTAAGTTGGATGACTTCGTCATTCTCAAATCCGATCGGTTTTCCCACGTACCACCTCGCCGCGATGGTGGACGATCACGCGATGCAGATCACGCACGTGCTGCGCGGCGACGAGTGGCTGCCGTCGCTGCCCGAGCATTTATTTATATATCAGTCGTTTGGCTGCAAAGCATCCCCATCTTCGCATTTGCCGGTGATCTCTGAATCCCAGCGGCAAGGGCAAGATGAGCAAGCGCAAAGCCAACTGGGCGGATGCCGTGTTCGTGTCGGACTTTCGTGAGGAAGGCTATTTGCCGGAGGCGCTGCGCAACTTCCTGGCGTTTGTCGGTTGGGCGCCCGGCTCCGGCATCAAGAAAGAGATCATGCCCATCGACGAGTTGATGGATCTATTCAATCTGGCGCACGTCAACCCCGCGCCGGCGGCGTTTCCGTACGACAAACTCGATTGGATGAACGGTATGTACATCCGCGCACTGCCCGTAAAAAACTGGCGAAACGCATCTATCCGTTCCTGGTCGAAGCCGGCATGGAAGTAGATGTTGATCGCATGCTGGAAGATCACGCCGGAAATTCAAGAGCGGCTGGAGACGTTGAAGGATGCCGTCGAAGCGACGGACTTTCTATTTGCAGAGCACGTTTCACCCAAATCCAAAGCGCTCATCGGCAAGAAGATGACCGCCGAGCAGACGCTCGAAGTTCTGAAGCAGGCCGAACGGTTGATCTCCCACGTTTGACCCAGTCGAGGGCTCGCCGTTGGAGCACGCCTTCCGTGCAGTCACCGAAACCAGCGGTTTGAAGCCCGGCCCCTTCTTCACGCCGATCCGCGTGGCGGTGACGGCCAAGACCGTCTCGCCACCGCTATTCGGCTCGATCGTGGCGTTGGGTCGCGACAGAACGATCGAGCGGTTGAGGAACGCGCAGCAGTTGTTGAAGGGTTGAGAGACCAACCTCCCGGAGGTTTTGAACCTTTGGGAGGTTTTTTGTTGTCCCCTGGTTGTGTGACGGTGTTCCTCGTCAGGCTGGTTGTAGAATTGCGCCCGTGCGTTATCCCTGATGGACCGCATGATTACGGTTGGGATCGGCAACTTCGATCGCGAGACTGAGGTCCGGGTGGCCGTCGCCAAGTCGGGTATCGGACGGGAGGACGCGGAAGTCATCGTGGACGTGGTCCGGGAGCTGCGCCGTACCGGGGTAAGCAACCACCGGCCGACCATCCGCGCTTCGATCGCCATGGCCAAGATCCTGCAGCGCCGTGGAGCCCATGCCCACATGGATGATCCGGTGTTCCGGTGGGTGTGCAGCGATGTTTTGCACACGGATACGGCCAAGGTCACGTGTGAGGGCCAATCGCTGATGCCGCAAAAAGTGGAAGAAGCGATCGCAACGGTGTGCGGAAGCTTGAGGAAACGAATGAGGGGGCCTCAGGAATCGCCGAAAGCAACGCTTCGCGCGGAAAAAGTATCGAACGGAAAGGAGGGCGCCGCATGGCAGTCTCCAGCCGGGGCCTGAAAAACATCCGAACCCTCTCGGGCAGAGTGGATCCAAGCGCCCTTGCCTATCGCGGGTACATGCGCATTACGTGCCTCGAGATGGAAAAGGTCCGCAGGGGCGCAGAACGGAAAAGCGCGGAGCAGCGCATCGCGGAAATCGATGCCCGCGTGCGCGAGATCGAAAAGGAAAAGCGCGAGCTGCTGGATGCGATCCAGGCGGGCCCCAAGGCGTCCTCGCGGCTGCCGGGCATCGAAGTCCAGCCCTCCTCGCATAAACGGGCGGTGGGATTTCGAATCCGTTATTGAGATGTTGACCGGCGAGCGAAAACACGGATGAGGAATCGTGACCAATCGGGTATGAGCGTACCGCGGGATTCGGCAAAGGAACGAGGAGAATAAGATGAAAGTCAACTGTCTTGGTTGTGGGTACAAGGTGGAACTCGCCGAATCCTATGACGACTACGAAGGCCCGATCAAGTGCTTCGCTTGTGGCGCGACCATGGAGGTCGCGGCCCATGAGGGCAGCATTCGAGAAGTAAGGCTCGTCACGGGTGAGCCGCTCCCTTCGGCCGAGAAGGTCTTCAAGCGGAGTCCCGTGGTTCGGCACTCGTAGGAACACCCGTGGGGCGTCTATCCGTAATAGATAAGAGAGAGCGCGCATGAGTAATCGCGGCACCGCCACCCTTTCAAAGGAACCCGATCTCCCGCAAGCGACGGTCATGGCTCAGGCCCGAAAATACCTGTTCGCGGTCGTGTACGCGGCGGATGCCCAGCCATGCGACCTGCCCCGGGATGGACGACCAGGAGGTGTCGGTCATTACCGAGGGACGCCTGGCAGCCGTGGTCGGCGGCGTCACCGGCGCGAAGATCCGTCCCGAACGCCGCAACCTGGCGAGACACCAGGAAGTTTTGAAACAGCTCTTGGCCCACACCACCCCGTTGCCCATGACATTCGGGATTCTGGCCGACGATGGCGAGGCAATCCGCAAGATCCTACGGCGCAACCAGCGCATATTTCTGGAGCAACTACAGCACGTCACGGGAAAAGTGGAAATGGGGCTGCGCGTCCATTGGGACGTTCCGAACATCTTCGAGTATTTCGTCAACACCAACTCTGAGCTGAGATCGGCGCGGGACCGCCTTCTGGGCGGCAATCGCCAGCCCACCCAGGAAGACAAGATCGAGCTCGGCCGGATGTTTGACCGCCTGCTCAGCGAAGAACGTGAGCGCCACACCGAACGGGTGCGGCAAATCCTCTCGCGGGCCTGTTCCGACGTCAAGAGCAACAAATGCCGCAACGAGCAGGAAGTGATGAACCTCGCATGTCTGGTGGCGCGTGAGTCGCAAGAGGCGTTCGGTAACGCCGTGTTCCAGGCCGCCCAGATGTTCGATAACAACTTCGCGTTTGACTACAACGGCCCGTGGGCGCCTCACAACTTTGTCGAGGTTACGCTCGCGCCGTAACGGAGAAAAATATGTTCCTCGTCGACGATCTCTTACTCGCTCCCGCCAAAGGCGTTCTGTGGATCTTTGAGGAGATTCACAACGCCGCGAAAGAGGAGCTGGCCAATGAGCCCGAGGACATCTCCCAGCAGCTGAGGAATCTCTACATGCAACTCGAAACCAGCGCCATCTCCGAACAGCAGTTCGATTCGCAGGAGAAGGTGCTGCTCGACCGGTTGGACGAAATCGACACGGCTTCCGATCGTAATTCGGACGAAGAGGAAACCGAAGACGAAGAGGAAGTCGAGGAGATGATTCGTTCGTGAGCACGGCCCGGCCGTCCTTCCTGGACAAGGGTAGATTGAACTTATTGCTTTTCGGAGGCAAGGGAGGCGTAGGCAAGACCACCTGCGCCACAGCCGCGGCCCTGCGTCTCGCGATGGAACGGTCCGGCGAATCCTTTCTGCTGGTCTCAACCGACCCCGCCCACTCGCTTGAGGACAGTCTGGCCGGCATGGTCCCTCCCGCCAACCTGACCGTTCGCGAGTTGAACGCGCACGAGTGCCTGGACGCGTTTCGGGCGGAGAACGGCCGGAAACTGCGGGAAATCGCCGCCGCCGGAACGTTCCTGGACGACGAAGATATCAGCCGGTTCCTCAACTTGTCTTTGCCGGGCCTCGACGAACTGATGGCGTTTCTGCAGATCGTCGACTGGGTGGAAAGCCGCCGTTACGCCTGCATCGTCGTGGATACAGCGCCGGGTGGTCACACGCTGCGGCTTCTGGGCATGCCCGCGTTGATCGGGAACTGGCTGTCGATGATGGACGCTCTGCTGTCCAAGCGCCGGTATATGCGAAAAGTTTTCGGCCGGTCAGACAGCCCCGATTCGCTGGATCTTTTTCTCAGTAAGTGGTGGGATTCGCTGCGGCGCATGGACAAGTTGCTGCGCGATCCGGCCTGCTGCCAGTTTGTGCCCGTGGCGATCGCCGAACCGCTCAGTGTGCGCGAAACCGCGGCGTTAAGGAAAGAACTGCGCCGGTGGCGAATCCCGGTAACCGATCTGCTCGTGAACCAGCTTCATCGGCCGGGCGCCTGCGGGACCTGCTCGGAAGCCCACGCGCGCGAACAAGAGCAGATCCAGCAGCTTTGCTCGAAGGGCAAGACCGTCCGAGCATGGGGAATCGACTTGTTCGCCGACGAGGTTCGAGGCGCAGAACTGTTATCCCGCTTTTGGGACAACGCCCACCCAATCGAGGGAACCCCTGCCGTTGTACCCCCGGTGCGGCGGACCAGTTATGCGCGGGTGGAGACGCCGGCGATCCTGCCCTCGAGCGCGATCCAGATGGTTCTGTTCACCGGCAAGGGAGGTGTCGGCAAGACCACGCTCTCCTGCGCCACCGCAGTGCGGCTGGCCCACGATTTCCCCGAAAAGCGCGTCTTGCTTTTTTCGACGGATCCCACCCATTCCCTATCTGCGTGTCTGAACATGGAGGCCGGTCCCGAACCGGTCCGGGTGAAGGCAGGACTGAGCGCCATGGAAATCGACGGGCCTGCGGAGTTTGAAGCGCTGAAAAAACGGTATGCGGAGGACATCGAGGAGTTCTTCGAAACCGTGGCCGGCGGGCTCGACCTGACCTTCGATCGCGTGGTGATGGAGAAGATGATGGATCTGGCGCCGCCCGGGTTGGATGAAGTGATGGCGCTGACCCGCATTCTCGATCTTCTGGTCCACGGCCGCTTTGACTTGTTTGTGCTGGATTCGGCCGCCACAGGCCACTTCATCCGGCTGATTGAGCTTCCCGCGCTTATCGACGAGTGGCTCAAGTCCTTCTTCCACGTTCTCCTGAAGTACGAGCACGTATTGAAGTTGCCGCGCTTTTCCGGCCAGTTGGTGGAACTCTCCAAGCGCCTGAAGCAATTCCGCAGACTGCTGACCGATCCCACCCGGGCCATTCTTTACGTGGTCAGCATTCCCACTCAGATGGCGTGGGAGGAGACCAAGGACCTGCTGGCTGCCTGCGATCGTCTGAGCATTGTCGCGCCCGCCATCTTTCTCAACCTCATGACGCCGCCAAGTGAATGCGCTCTGTGCGCGAGCCTGCGGCGGAGGGAGTTGGCGGCCGTCCAGAAGTTTCGGCGAGCCTTCCCCAAGCAGCAGCTAAGCATGGTGTACCGGCAGGGGCAGCCGGTGGGGCTGGACCGGCTGGAGGAATTGGCGCAGAGTCTGTACCAGACGGAGAATCGCGAGGTTGCAAGTTCCTATGCCCCAGCCTAACCTCGAGCTCGCCGGCCTCAACGACCTGCAGCGCGTCTCTCTTTGCGAGACGCTCGATCGTGTATTGAACAAGGGCGCCGTGGTGGCCGGGGAGGTGATCATCTCGGTGGCCGATGTGGAACTGGTCTATCTGAGTCTTCACCTGGTGCTCTCTTCCGTAGAGACTGCACGCGGCGGGGGGCCGGCCGGGGGGACGGAATGACGCAAGTCGAGTCTGAATCGATTTCGGAGTTCGCCCGAGTGATGCAGCCGGCCGCCGCAGGAGCTGAACACGGGCTCAGCGGGATGCCAGCCCGGCTTCGTCTGAACCTGGACCCCGACACCGTGAAGAACGGCCTGGGCCAACTGGTACTCACGCTGGTGAAGCTGCTGCACGAATTGCTGGAGCGCCAGGCGATTCGCCGCATCGACGCGGGCTCTTTGAACGAGGGGCAGATCGAGCGCCTGGGCCTCACGCTGATGCGGCAGGCGGAAGAGATCGAACGATTGCGCAAGGAATTCGGGCTGGAAGAGGCAGACTTAAATCTGGACCTGGGCCCGCTCGGAAAGCTTCTGTAGAGAGGTCGTTTCTAATGCCGCAAAATACGGTATCGCACGCGGTCCAGAGCTCGACGCTGTCCGATGTTCTTGAGCGAGTACTCGATAAGGGGATCGTCATTGCCGGGGACATCAAGGTGAAGCTGGTAGATATCGAGCTGTTGTCGATCCAAATCCGGCTGGTAATCTGCTCGGTGGACAAAGCGAGGGAGATGGGAATGGATTGGTGGGTGAACAATCCAATCTTCTCAAGCCAACCGCAAGCGAACCATTTGGAAGGCGCGGTCACCCGCATGGAAGAGAGACTGGCCCGGCTCGAAACAATGCTCACGCCCGCTAGCAGCGGGGACTAGCAGCATGACGGAAAAGGTTGTGGGGTGTTGCCGAAATCGGAAACCTTCATAGAAACTCCGGGATCGGAAGGAGAGTTTTGCCGAATGGTGCCTGGAGTCAGGCAGAGTCCCCAACAGAGACCTAGTGAAGACCAAGATGATGATCGCGGCAACTGGGTGGATGGATCAGTTGACGACACCGAGTTCGCCCGAAGCGTCCGCCGTTCGGGCCGTTTCCCGAGCACTCCTGCCATCACATACGCTCACTTACGCAGCGACGCGCCATGGATTGGCTGCACGGAAATCATGCGTTTGTCGAACGGTAAATGCTTGCTGCGTAAGCGGTTGTGTTTGCGCCGTCGCGGGCCCTAACGCTAGTCATGATCACTTCCTATCAATGGTTAACTGTCTGCTTTCAGAACCCTTTACGGATGTTTTTCCCACCGCTATAATCGTGCCTAAGATGTGCGCCAGCACGGCCCTCAAGCCGGCCCACCCACCACTGGTCCCTTCCCTTCGGCGGCTCGCCGACGGTCTTACTGCCCCAATCCCCAATTCCCAAAAGAAAAGCGTTAGGAGCGTTAGGTCGTCGATTTGGCGCGGGGTTGAAGCACTTTTGTAAAGCGTTAGGAAAAGACCAACCTAACGGCTTAGAAAGTGCACGAACGCCTGTATTCATGGGCCTCCTAACGCTCCTAACGGTATTTCTGCCGGCTCCGTGAAGTCTGACGGACTTGGACCAGCTGAGAAGGGCGCTGGTCGTCCGAGTTATGGAGGCGCTAGAATCCAACCCTCCTCCGTCCGGATGCGTTCCCGTTCCGCCACTGACAGCGACGCCGGGCCCTCAAACCAATCCTGTAGCTCCTCCCCTTCATCCTGCCTTGCTATTTCTTCTGCAATCGCACGCACCTGGGCGGCGTCCTTCACTTCGCGATCAGCGGCCTTGGATGGGGTGAGTGACGGGTATATCTCGACGTGCAAGATCGACCATTCTCGCTCGGCACGCGTCGGGAGCCTGCGGAGCCCGGTCTCGAAGGGCCATATCCGTGAGACCTGCTCTAGCTCGGGATCGAATCGAAGGTTGGCCACTCTCGGAATACCAAGTAGCGCCTGGCTCCCCACCGAGCCTGCGGTGAACAGCTTCCAGACCGGCTGCGAGGCGCGGTGCAGCTGTTCTGTAATCCGCCTCTCAGAAAGAAAGGCGCCTTCACCTGCTTGTTTCGGCTTTTTGGCGCTGAGACATGGCCCTTCGGCACTACTCGGACATCCCCAGAAGGGGTACAGCCCGCCGCTGATCGTGCGGTTGAGTCCGGCCGCGACTTCGAACCGGTTATTGCGGTTGTCGGATTCGTCCCTGGTGCACTGCTGCAAAAAGGCCCAAGCACTTCGCCAACGTTCATCCATCGGTAGTCCCGCCGCCGCGGCGAAACCGCTGGGGAATCCGTAAGGGAAGTCGAAACCGATCAGCGTTTGAAATCCCTGCTGTGCGAGCCGGAATAGTTGACCTCGGATAGCCTTGACCGCCTCCGCACGGGTCGGCAGGTTTTCTAATGCAACGGATTCGAGGATCCCATTCCGTCGGCTCAACAGGCAATACCAGATGCTGTCCTTCCCGCGTTTCGGACTACTGTTAGCGCTCCAATCGACCATCAAGTATGCGTCGAACTCGGGCATTCGGTCCATAGTCCCACACAGCGGGTGCCAGGGCTGAAAATCACTTCTAATTGCTCGCGACGGTACGTCTCGCGTCGTGCGTCTGTTGACGACTGAAAACGCCAGATGGTACTGAGGGAGTGGATCGAAGCGGTCCCGAGAAACTCAAACGATGAATGTCAGCATCCAGGACGAGACCAAGCGATGCAAACGCGAGATCGCCCAGATCGAGGCGGCGCTACTCGCGGGGCATCCTGATGTGGCGGGCCTTTGCTTGGCATTGTCGGATTGGAGCGCGGAGATCAGGATCCTCAACGCGGAACTTGCGGGGCTTGAGGACGCTGCCGAAGACAAGAAAAGCCGCCGACCCGAAGGCCGGCGGCTCGGAATGCCCGATCCGCTACTTCCCGAGCCGGTAGACCCGGTCTCCGGCGTCGGACTTCGTACTCTCGATCTTGAGCCCCATCTTCTTGCCCAGCGCACCACTGAGGAACCCGCGCACCGAGTGCGCCTGCCAGCCCGTGGCTTTCATGAGCTGGGCGAGCGAAGCGCCCTCCTTCCGCCCCAGCAGGGCCAGGACCTTGGCTGTCTTGCTACCCTCGCGCGGCGTACTGGCTTCTTTCGCCCGGGCGGGCTTGGTTTCCTTCTTCGGCTTGGCTTTGCCGCCCTTGGCGGTTTCCCGGCCCTTGGGCGCGCCCTTCCTGCGGGTGGCCCCTTTCTTCGAGGAGGCCCGCTCCGGCGCGACGTGCGCGCCCCGTTCCGCAACGGTGGCGGCTGTGTTGGCTTCTGCGTTGGTCATGTGGTGAATACCCTTTCTGCGCTTGGTTCGCGCATGACGATTCATCACTCTGTTCGCTCGGAAAGCCAAGTGAAATCTGCAACTCACGAACACTTTCCCGCGCGCTTGCGGGATCGCCACCTGTTCGCCAGGCTGGCCGTTTTCGTTGGGGGTGAGGCATGATCTCTCAAACGACAGCAGCACGCGCGAGCGTACTGCGCCCATGCCCGTTCCCCCGATGTCCCGAACTGACCACCGGCGGACCCTGCGAGTCCCACCGCCGGGAGCGACAGCGTGAGCACGACGAGCGTCGCGGCACGGCCACCGAGCGTGGATACGATCAAGACCACCGCCGGCTCCGGATCCTTTGCTTCGAACGCGACGGCTGGCGATGTGTTGACTGCGATTGGGAACCGGAGATTGTCAAAGTATTCCGGGAAGCAGGCCTTGGTGCCCCGCCAACCGATACCGTGCTGGCCGAGCTTCGCGAGAACTTTAATCGCGGTGAGCGCCATCTTCATGCGGACCACGAGATTCCGATTGCCGAGCGCCCGGACTTGCGGCTCGATCTCGATAATATGCGGACCCGATGCGATGGCTGTCATCGCGCCAAGACAATGCGTGAGACGCGAGGAGGGGGACCGGTAGGGCCGGTCAAATAGCTAGGGCCTAATGCGCCTTACCAACGCGGGCCCATCCGAGAAAATTCGCGAGTTTTTGAGGAAATTCCAGGCGCCCCCGGCTAAGTGCTTGATTCTAAATTGCGCCGCCGACAGCGGGTGTGCGGAGGCCCCGTTAGGAAGGAGTTGATGGAATGGAAGTTGAAAGCCTGTCCAAGAAACCGATAGCCGACTCCGCGGCCGCGCTCACGGTCGTCTGGTGGCCCATCGGCCGCCCGAAGCCGTATCCCAAGAACGCTCGCAAGTGGGGTCAATCCGCCGTCGAAAAAGTTGCGGCGTCGATAAAATCCTTTGGCTGGGTGCAGCCCATCGTATGCGACCGCGAGGACGTTATCGTGATCGGGCACCTGCGCCTGGCGGCGGCTTATTTCCTTCAGCTGACCGAGGTCCCGGTGCACGTGGCGTCGAGCCTCTCGCCCGCCGAGATCAGGGCTTTACGCATCGCAGACAACCGGACCCACGAGGAGGCAGACTGGATCGAGGATCTGCTGAGCACGGAACTTCTTGACCTGAAGTCGCTCGATTTCGATCTGGGCTTGACCGGCTTCAGCTCGCGCGAACTCTCCGCGCTGATTGACCAGCCGAATCCAGTAGAAGACGAGGTCCCGCCGGTACCCATTACGCCGGCATCGCGGCTGGGCGACCTATGGTCACTCGGCTCACACAGGGTCCTCTGTGCCGACTCCACCGACGCCGCCAGCGTGGCGCGGCTACTGGGCGACCGCAAGCCAGCTCTGATGGTGTGTGATCCGCCGTACGGAATTTCGCTTGATTCCGAATGGCGTGATCGGGCCGGGTTGAACGGCCACGGACCCGCCGAGCCCAGCTACATGAAGCACCGCACCGAGGGCCACCAGGAAACCACCATCTCCGGAGATACGCGGGCCGATTGGTCAGACGCGTTCGCGCTTGTTCCAAGTCTTGAAATCGCCTATGTATGGCACGCCTCGATTTTCACTCGCGAGGTTCTGGACGGCTTACTGAGAATCGGTTTCCTCTATCCGCAGCAGATTATTTGGAACAAAGGCCGGACCGTACTCACGCGGACGCACTACTGGTATCAACATGAGCCGTGCTGGTACGTGCGCAAGAAGAAAGCTCCCTGGTACGGGAAGGCAGGCGAGAACTCGACGATCTGGGACGCGGAATCGCCCAAGTTCATCATGGGTGGGTCGGAGGAAGAGAAGTTCGATCACCCCACGCAGAAACCCGCCGAGCTGATGCGCAAGCCGATTCTAAACCACACCGAATCTGGAGGGCTGGTGTACGATCCGTTCCTCGGGAGCGGCACGACATTGGCGGCAGCGGAGTTGACCGGGCGCACCTGTCTCGGCATCGAATTGGATCCAAAGTTTGTAGACGTGATTGTGATGCGGTGGGAGAAGTTAAGCGGTCAGCAAGCCACGCTGGACGGCTCGTGCGGGCAGACGTTCGAGCAAGTAAGGGAAAACCGCCAGGTGGCAGCCGGGGAGGCGAGCAGCTGATGGGCGTACGAGGAACGCTCCCTACTCCAACGAAAATCCGCGTCTTGAACGGCAACCCGTCGCGCCGTCCCCTGCCGGCTAACGAGCCGCAGTTCGTGCCCGGCGTCCCGGATCGCCCCACGGGCATGAGCGCGGGCGCACGGAAGCAATGGGATGGGCTGGTGAGCGAGATGGCCAACTCCGGGGTGTTGCGCCGGGTGGATGGCGGAGCGCTGGCGATGCTCTGCGAGGATCTGGCGATGCTCGATACCTTGCGCAAGGGTCTGGCTGCCCAGGCGAGCGAGATCACCAAGAAGGCCAAGGAGAAGAAGCAGCAGATCTCCGGCAACGCTCTGACCGCCCTGAGCCGTACCACCGAAGGGCGCCGTACCTTGAGCACAATTCGGGAACTGTCGGCCCAGATTATCATTCAGCGGCGTGAGTTCGGGTTGACGCCCAGTTCCAGCACCCGGGTGCAGGCGTCCGGGGGAGGCGCACAGTTTATCGACCCGCTCGAACAGGCACTATGTGGTTGAGTACCGGCCAGCCATATGCGCCTACTGCAGTGCCGAGACGTGGTGCGAGACACGATCGGACGGGACGGCCCAGTGCCGGGCCTGCAAGGTCGAACGTTTTTTTGATCGGGTGCTATATCCGCCGCTCGGGTACAAGCTGCAAGGCTGGCAGCGGAAGATTCTGCGCGCGCTTTACGGCTCGGTCGATGCGCGAACCGGTCTCCGGCAATACCGACGCTCCTATATTTCAGTAGCCAAGCAGAATGGAAAAAGCTTTCTCCTGGGCGGCCTCCCGATTTATCACCTTCTGATGGAAGATGAACCGCAGCCGGAAGCCTATGGCATCGCCTCGGCCCGGGATCAGGCGAGCATCGTTTACAAAGCCGCGGCGCTGTTGGTCGAAGGCAACCCACAACTTCGGAAGCGGCTGAAGGTTCTTGAAAGCACCAAGCGGATTATCCGGCGTGATGGCGGCGGCCTGTACACGGTTCTTTCCGCAGACGGCGATGTGCAGGACGGCAAACGCCCAAGCCTGTTGATGTTCGACGAGCTCCATCGTTTCACCCGGAAGAAGGCGGAGACCGTCCGCACGGTGCTTTTGAAGGGAATGATCTCGCGCTCGCCGGTCGTCAACGGCGTCCAGCATGGCGAGCCGCTGATGATCCAGACGACGACCTCAGGCGATGAGCAGGAATGCCCGCTGTGGTTCTCCGAATACGAATACGCGCAGCACGTGCTCGACGGCAGTATCGAGGATCGCAGCTATTACGCCGCGATCTACCAGGCCGACCCGCAGCGTATCGAGAGCGATCCCGAGTACTGGAAATCCCGTGAGGCGCGAGTGGCCGCAAATCCATCGCACGAAGACAATGGCGGCTTTCTGGCGGACAGCGCGATCGAATCGGAAATGACGGAAGCCGTCGCCAGGCCAGAGAAGTACGCCGGCTACATCCGGCTGAATCTTAATGTGCCCTGCGTGGCGACCGGAACTCCGGTGATCCACATGCCGCTTTGGTGTCAAGGCGATGGCGGCGTGGACCTTCGCGAGTGGCCGACGTATGACGCGGACCTACTGATCTCGAGATGGGGGCTGGCCGGACGCACCTGTTTTGCCGGCATCGATCTCGCCTGGACGACGGACATGGCAGCGCTCGCGCTTCTGTTCCCGCCACTCGAAGAATCTGAGCAGTGGAAAGAGCTGCTTTTCTTCTGGCTGCCGAGTGAACGCATATCCGATATCGAAAGACGCACGAGGGCTCCGTTGACGAGCTGGACGCGCACTGGGTTCCTCGAAACGACTCCCGGCGCCGAGATCGACATGAACGTCATCATCGAAAGAGTGCGATGGGCATCGCGGATGTTCGATGTCCGGGAAGTCACCTTCGACCGGTGGGGCGGGATCAAAGCGGCGCCGACTCTAATGCTCGTCCCCGAAGGATTTGTGTGCGTAGATATTCCGCAGACGATCGGCGGGTTGACTGCGGCGCGGTCGGTAACACGGCCGTTAAGTTCGCCGCTGGCGTCGCGATCGAAGGTCCCTCCGGGTGGATTGGGCGTGTTCTTGTTGATGTCCGCCATCTCGAAGGCCTTGGTGTTGTAGTACGACGTGTGGCCGCCGCGATGCTGAACCACCACGGGGTGGTCTTTCGATACCTGGTCGAGGTCATGAACGGTCAGCTGGCGATCGTCCTTGACCTTGGTGTCGTCGAAGAAATACCCCTCCACCCAGGTGCCCGGCGGCGTCTCACGGGCCTTGGCGCGGAGTTTCTCCACGATGCTGGCGATGGTCACAAACTCCACCACATACGGATTGCCGACCATAACCTCATACAGCAAGGTGGTGCCGGGTGCGTGATTATGGCAATCGATGAACCCTGGCACGATCGCCATCTGCCGGGCGTCGAACGTCTGCGTCCCCTTGGCGGCCAGCGCACGAATGTCCGCGTTGGTTCCCACAGCGGTGAACCGGCCGGCTTTGACCGCGAATGCCTCTGTTTTGGGCGCGCGCGAATCGACTGTATAGACTTTTGCGTTGAAGACTACGAGATCGGCGTCCGGGCCTTCGGCGGCCATCGCCGGGTTGGGCCACGATCCACTGAACATGCCTGCGAGGCCCGCTCCGGCCGCGAGGCCCATGAATTCTCTGCGGCTGTTGCGCCGGTAGGTCATCATTGGTCATCCCCAGGTCGAATAAAACACAAAAAGCCGCCCGTGGAAGCGACAACATTCCAACGGGACGGCTCTCTTAGGCTCTAGCCCTCGATCAGAAACTCTAACACATGCGGCCGAGGATGTCGAACGGATTGGTCATGATGGGACTCGCGCCGGCTCGAGCGGTCTTGGTATCAGATCCAAAATGCTGGATCGCTGACGGAAACTGCGTCGATGCCTGCCGCCAGCAAGGTTTCGACTTCCTTCAGATCCGCGATGAGGCCTCCGGCCATAATGCGCAGATTGGGGTGAACTTGACGAAAGCGCGCCACAACGCGCGGAGCCGCAACCGCGGGGAGTATCTCAATCGCATCCGGGACAAATTGACTGATGGTTCGAAGGCCTGCGTCGATGGCTGACGAATCCAGGGCAAAAGTGCGCTGGACCGTGATCAATCCCTGCCTCCGCGAAGCTCGAAGCACCTCGGAGTGAGTTGACACTATGCCCGCTGCGCCGCACGAGGCGAGGTATTCCGCGTTAATGGAGTCCCGGGAGAAACCGGCGAGCAGATCCAAATTCACCAGTGGCAGCTTTCCTTGGTCCCGCACGGTCGTTAGTAGGTGCGGGATGTTAAGGGGATTGCCGAACAGGAGGTACACAGTCTCTGTAGGCGACTTCGCCGCCGCGGCCAGCGCTTCGATGTTCCGGATCGCAGCAATGATGTGCCTTTTTTCCAGAACATCACGCCACTGCGGATAGAGATGCTCGACATTACGGGAGCTCGCGAGCATGCTCGTCGTTTCCTCTGCGCGCCGAGGTCGCTCTGTTACGCCACGCTTGTCGCCGGGCACCACCATACGATACCCAATTGACACCGCCCGGGGCCAGTGTTAACTTTCGGTTGGCGGCAGAGCCCAAAGAGAGCCGCCTCCAGGCGCATCCCGCGTAAGCGAGGAGATTAAGCGCCGTTGAAATTTCCGGTATTCCCAAAATGATTGGAGGATGGAGAGTGAAGATGAAGACCGCATTTTTGGTATCCCTCCTGGGAGCGGCATGGCTGGCAAGCGCCGCCGCCGCGCCCGTGAAGACGGAAGGTGGCCTCGTGGAAGGGACCGTCGCGGACGGCCTCACGATCTATCGAGGCATACCGTTTGGCGCGCCCCCGGTGGGCGATCTGCGCTGGCGCCCTCCTCAGCCGGCCGCGAAGTGGTCCGGGACGCTGCAAGCGGATAAGTTCGCGCCGTCGTGTATGCAGGGCGGCGGGCCCGCTCCGGCCAACGCCAAGGCGAAGGCCAAGCAGCAGGGACCAGGCACGAGCGAGGATTGCTTGTACCTGAACGTGTGGACCCCGGCGAAGACGGCCGGCGATCGCCTGCCCGTGCTGGTGTGGATTTATGGGGGCGGATTTGTCGCCGGATCGACATCGGTTCCGGTCAACAGCGGCGAGCAACTCGCCAAGAAAGGCGTGGTGTTTGTCAGCATCGCGTACCGCGTCGGTCCCATGGGATTCATGGCGCATCCCGGTTTGACCGCCGAGTCTAAGAATCATGCGTCCGGCAACTACGGCATGCTCGATATGATCGCGGGCCTGCAGTGGGTTCAGAAGAATATTGCGGCCTTCGGCGGAAATCCCGGCAGAGTGACCATCATGGGCGAATCCGCCGGCGGTATCGCGGTGAGCCAGCTGTGCGCATCGCCGCTCGCCAAGGGGCTGTTCCACGGGGCGATTTCCGAGAGTGGCGGCTCGTTCGGACCGTCCCGCTCCGGCGGGATGCCGGGTGAGAATATGGTGCTCCTGGCCGATGCGGAACGCGCAGGGGAAGCCTACGCCAAGACGGTGGGAGCCGCGTCGATCGCGGATCTTCGCAAGCTTCCGGCCGAGAAAGTACTCGAGACGGCGCGCGGTCAACAAGGTCTGGGATGGCCGATTGTCGACGGCTGGGTGATCCCGGACGATCAATACCGGCTGTACGAGGCGAAACGCTATAACGACACGCCCATCCTGGTCGGCTACAACTCGGACGAAGGTGCCAGTTTCCAGCCTCCGCGTACGCCCGAAGCGTACATCACGGCAACCCGCCAACGCTACGGACCCTTTGCCGACAGCCTCCTCAAGCTGTATCCGGCAGGGGAAAAAGTTGTTCCCAAGACGGCGCGCGATCTGACCCGCGATGCCGCGTTCGGCTGGCAAACCTGGACCTGGGTCCGCTTGCAATCGAAAACCGGCAAGGGTAAGGCGTTTCTGTATTATTTCGATCAGCACCCGGACTATCCGGCGGACTCGCCCCGGGCGGGTTTCGGCTCCCCGCACGCCTCCGAGATGAGCTACGTATTCCAACATTTGAATGCGCAAGCGACGCCCGAGGATCACGCGATTTCCGATGCCATGGCAACGTACTGGACGAACTTCGCCAAGCGCGGCGATCCCAACGGGGAAGGCGTGCCCAAGTGGCTGCCGTTCAGCGACGCAAATCCCTCCGTCATGTATTTCGCCAAAACCGCCCATGAGGGGCCCGTGCCCAATACGGAAGCGCTCAAGGGGCTCGACGCCTACTTCGCATGGCGGCGCACGCCCGAAGGCGCCAAGTTCGGTAGCGGCAAGTAGCACTAGTTCAAATTCTGAAGGGAGAAACGATGCGAATCACGTGGATACTACTGGGGGTTGTTGCGGTCACCCTCTCTGCGCAAACACCACCGGCCGCCCCGCGCGGTTTCGGCCCTCCGATGGCGAGTGCGGAGTTGGCCAAGCAGCCGCAAACCAAGGGCGCCAAGGGCGATCAGGAACGCCATTACTATTTCGAAGCCGCCAAACAGGAGATGCCCTATCATCTGGTCGTGCCGCAGAAGTACGATGGCAAGACTAAGATGCCGCTGGTGGTGGCGTTGCACGGGTATGGCGGCAACCAGGACTATTTCTCCGCTCTTGTGAAGAACCTCCCGGAACTGTGCGAGCAGTACGGCTTCATCCTCGTCGCCCCGATGGGTTACTCGACCGGAGGCTGGTATGGCGCTCCTTTGTCCATTCCCGGCAATCAGCCGCGGGCCGGCGGGAAGCAGCCGCCGCCCCCGACGCAGACTCCGGAAGAGGCTACCCATGAGCGCGAACAGAGCGAGGCCGACGTGATGAATGTCATCGACCTGGTCAGCAAGGAGTACAAGGTCGATTCGCAGCGCATCTACTTGATGGGACATTCGATGGGTGGTTTCGGCACTTATTACCTCGGGCAGAAGTATGCGAGCAAGTGGGCTGCGATCGCGCCGATGTCCGGTACCATGGCCAATGCCGACTACCATTTGGACCGGCTCGCCAGAGTCCCGATTCTGGTAGCCGTGGGATCGACCGAAACCGCAACGGCCGAGAACGCGAAGGCGCAGATCGAGACTATGAAGAAGATGGGAATGACCACCGCTTATGTTGAGATCGAGGGCGGCACCCATATGTCTATGATTGCGCCGACAGTCCCGCAGATCTTCGCGTTCTTCGCAACCCAGAAGAAGAAGTAACGCTAGAGAGTCTTGAGGAACGCGATCCGTTCCTCGGGCTACTACCAAGTGTGTCACTATCGAGCGTTGACAGTCGTATCGGCCGATGATATAGTTCCGTAGTCAGCGGCAGAGCCTAAGAGAGCCGCTCCGTGGGGATAAGTTCGTTTCCAGGGAGCGGCTTTTTTATTGGGGGATCGATTCTATGAATCTGAAAAGTCTTCGTCGTAGAGATTTCATCAAGGGCGCGGCTACTCTAGGCGCATTTCCCTTGCTGGGAGCATCACGCGCCAAGATCACCGACATTCGCATACAACGGCTGAAAGTTGCCAAAGAGATCGGAACCTACCCGGATTGGGTGGGAGGGACAAGATTCGGGCGTGTCGGTGGCGGCGCCATTCTGGAAATCACTACCGACCAGGGAGTAACCGGCATCGGTCCCGACGTGGATCCGGCGCTTTTGCCGCGGCTCAAGATGATGCTGGTTGGCGGCGACCCATTTGACATGGCCTCGCACGTGCCGCGGCTTGCATCCCTCCCCAGGACGGGCTTTCGCGGGCCGGCGAGCGTCGAAATCGCGCTCTGGGATGTCTGCGGGAAGCTGACGAATCAGCCCTTGTATAAGCTGTGGGGCGGCGGCCGGGATAAAGTCGCGCCTTATTCCAGCCAGTTGCGGCTCTCTACCATCGAGGAGCGCGCCGACCAGGCCGCCAAGATGAAGGCGGAAGGGTGGCAGGGAATCAAATACCGCTGTTCGTTCCCCACTTTAAAAGAGGACATCAAGCTGGTGGAAGCGGCGCGCAAAGCCGTGGGTGACGACTGGATGATCACTTGCGATGGCAACAAGGCCGGCATGACGCCCTTGGCCACGCGCGGCGTGGTGTGGGATTTTTCACGCGCCGCCGCCACCGCCAGAGCCTACCAGGAGATGAACGTATTCTGGCTGGAAGAGCCCCTGGAGCGTTACGATTTGGCCGGTTTGGCGGAATTGAATCGCCAGGTCACGATGAACTTGGCCGGTGGAGAAGGCAATCACGGTTTGCATGAGTTCCGCGATTATCTGGTTCAGGGATGCTTTGACATCGTGCAGCCGGAGATTATGTCTGAAGGGCCCACCATGCTGCGCCGGATTGCCGCGCTGGCCGATGGGCTCGGTAAGATGTGCATTCCGCACGTCGGCGATATGCGGCTGGGTACCATCTGCGACCTGCATCTGATCGCAACGTGGACGAATTGTCCGTACATCGAAGTCTTCAACGACGTGCCCGTGGGCGACTATACGTATCCATTCTCGGTCTTCGAGGAGCCTCCGGTGCTCGACAAGCAAGGTTATTTCAGCTTGCCGCAAGGGCCTGGGCTCGGGATGACCATTAAGAAAGACCTGTACGAAACCGCGTAGAAAACAACGGTTTGGAGGGAAACGCGATGAACAGATTCCGGCTTGTTACTTTCAGCGCCGCGCTGTGTTTAGCTCTCGTGTCGCAGGGGCCGCGAGCGCGCGCGGCGGACGCAAAATCGAAATCCGTCACTGCGGGGGAGTTCGTCATCGACCCTCCCACGCTCATCAATCTTGGATTCGAGTGGATGATCCAGGGTGACGATAACCGCAACGCCGCCGTGGCAGTCTCCTATCGCAAGAAAGGCGAGTCCCAGTGGCGGCAAGGCATGCCTCTGCTGCGGTTGCAGAACGAGGAGATTTATCAGGGCGACCGGCTGGATGTGGTCTCGCCAAACATGTTCGCGGGAAGCATCCTGGATCTCGAACCGGACACGGAGTACGAAGCCAGGTTTGTGCTGTCGGATCCGGATGGAGTCCACGGCGCGGCGGAAAAGACGGTGACGGTACGCACTCGTCCCGAGCCTAAACCTTACGCCAACGGCCGGACATTCCACGTCTATCCGCATGGCTACAAGGGCACAAAGATCCAGCCCGCTTTCGAGGGTTTACTGTGCGCGTACTACCTGACCTGCTCGGGGACGGACTGGGCGACGGCTTCCCGGCCCAGAGTCCAGCCGGGCGATACGATTCTGGTGCATGCCGGTCTCTACAAGTACGATCGCTATATCTACACCAATGATCTTTCGATCAGCACGGTTCCTTTCGACGGAACCTACTATCTGACGGCTAGCGGAACGCCGGAGAAGCCCATCGCCATTAAGGGTGCCGGAGACGGCGAGGTGATCTTCGACGGGAACGGAGCATTTAATCTCTTCAACGTGAAGGCAGGGAACTACACCTATTTTGAGGGCCTCACCATTCGGAACACCGAAATCGCCATCTGGGCCGGTACGCAGTTTATTTCGGGATCCAAGGGCTTGACCGTGAAGCGTTGCCGCTTCGAAGACATCGGCATGGGGGTCTACTCGAACTACTCCGGCTCCGGCAACTTCTACATCGCCGACAACTACTTCATCGGCCGTAACGATCCCAAGCATCTGATCAGTTGGGCGGGCAATTTCTGGGCGCAGTTCGCCGGCGTCGATGGCCAAGTGTTCCCGCCTAAAATGGCTTCTTATATCGCCGTGAAGGTGTACGGTTCCGGAAACGTCATTGCCTACAATTACGTGGCGAACTTTCACGATGGAATCGATAACGAAACCTATGGCAACCCCGACGGATCCGCCGCCATCAATGGCCCCAAGTATCCTTCCAAGGAGTATTGGGACCGCCGTCCCGTATCGCTCGACTACTACAACAACTACATGACGAATTTCCATGACAACGCCTTTGAGATCGACGGAAGCATGCACAATGTGCGTGTCATGCGAAACCTGATGATCAATAACGCCTCGCAGCCGTACTGCAACCAGCCTGCCCTCGGCGGACCGGTTTATTGGATACGGAACATCTCCTTCGATGCACCCGGAGGTTCGACGCGGCTCGGCGGAGGGTCGGGCATTTTGTTCTACAACAACACGATGCTGGCCGAGGTATCGGGCGGAACCACGTCGAACACGCATTTTCGGAACAATCTGATTCTGGCGCAGAACTCTACCGGTTTTGGAGGCCCCGGACGCGGCGGGAACCCGGGCGGCGAACCGCCGCCGTCGATTGTTTTCGGTTTTACGACCTATACGAATTATTCTTCGTCGGATTACAACGGGTTCAGCCCCAATGCCAACGCGCCGTACTCGTTTCAATGGAACTCGCCGGCTTGGAACGTTCCCGCCGACTATGCCAGTCGCGGCCACAGAGCGCAGACCGAGACGCGGCGTTACAAGACGCTCGAGGAGTATCAGCAGGCGACCAAACAGGATGCTCACAGTCTGCTGGTGGACTACGACGTCTTCATGAACGTGCCGCGCCTGGACGGGCGCGATGTCAAGACCGTCCAGAAGCTCTACGACGCGAAAGACTTCGACTTCCGTCTCAAGCCGGGCGCTGCCGCGATCGACCGGGGTGTTGCAATCCCGAACATCACCGATGGTTTCGCGGGACGAGCTCCCGATTTGGGAGCGATCGAACTGGGGCAGGCGCCCCCGCATTATGGGCCGCGCCCTTAAATGGCGCCATACATCGCAGCAATCGATCAAGGGACCACCAGCACCCGGTTCATGGTATTCGGCCGCGGCGGCAACATCGTCTCTTCCGTGCAAAAGGAACACGAGCAAATCTATCCCAAGCCGGGATGGGTGGAACACGATCCCAAGGAGATTCTGCGCCGCACGGGCGAAGTCATCACGGAAGCCTTGGCGCAAAAGGGACTGCGTGGATCGGATCTGGCGGCCGTGGGCATCACGAATCAGCGCGAAACCACGGTTGTATGGAACCGGAATACCGGGGAGCCGGTTTACAACGCGATCGTGTGGCAGGATCTTCGGGTGGCGGACGATGTCGCAAAGTTCTCTCAGGCCGGTGGAGCGGACCGGTTCCGAGCCAAAACAGGACTTCCAATATCGACCTATTTCAGCGTTCTGAAGCTTCGCTGGATTCTGCAGAACGTCCCGGGCGCCCGAAAGCAGGCTGAGTCGGGCGATCTGTTGTTCGGAACCATGGACACTTTTCTCGCATGGCACTTGACGGGCGGACCGCGGGGCGGCCTGCACATCACGGATGTAACCAATGCGAGCCGCACCCAGCTGATGAACCTCGATACGCTGGCCTGGGACCGCGACATCCTGAAGGAGTTCGAGATCCCCGAGGCAGTGCTCCCCAAGATCTGCCCGAGCAGCGGGGTGCTCGGCGAGATTCGCCATCCAGCCTTGTCCGGAGTCTCTCTCTGCGGAATTCTGGGCGATCAACAGGCGGCGTTGGTCGGGCAAGTGTGTTTTGAGCCTGGGGAAGCCAAGAATACGTATGGCACGGGATGTTTCCTGCTGATGAATACCGGCGAACGCCCCGTGCCATCGAAGCACGGCTTGGTGACCACCGTGGCGTATCAACTGGCGGGGCAACCCGCGCGGTATGCGCTTGAAGGCAGCATCGCTATTACCGGCGCGTTGGTGCAGTGGCTGCGCGACAATCTTGGGATGATTCAGACCAGCGACCAGATCGAGACTCTGGCCAGGACGGTCGATGATAACGGCGGGGTTTACTTCGTCCCGGCATTCTCCGGCCTGTTTGCGCCGTACTGGAACGACCGGGCCAGAGGGGCCATCATGGGCCTCACCAGATACGTAAACAAGGGGCATATAGCGCGAGCGGTGCTGGAAGCAACGGCATTCCAAACCCGCGACGTGGTGGAGGCCATGGAAAAGGACTCGGGAGACAGTTTGCAGACCCTGCGTGTAGATGGCGGGATGGTCGCGAATGAGGTCCTCATGCAGTTCCAGGCGGATATTTTGAATCGGACGGTGGTGCGTCCGGCGACGCGCGAGACGACCGCGCTCGGTGCCGCTTACGCAGCTGGTTTGGGAAGCGGCTTCTATGCAAGTACTTCCGATTTAGTGTCCAATTGGTCAGCCGATTGTACCTGGTCGCCGAGCATGGATACCAACATGCGCCGGACGCTCTACAAAACGTGGAAGAAAGCCGTCACTCGTTCTTTGGACTGGGCAGATACAGAATCTACTCAAGGAGGTGACCTGTGAAACTCAAACACTTCTCCGCGACTTGCGGAATTGCCGTGGCCAGCACTACCTGCGCAATGTTGTTCATGCTGCCTCGGAGCAGCGCGCAGACCGAAAAGCGCCGTGAAACACCCAAGAAGGGCACGATAGAGAAAATTAAGGTTCACGGGAAATCCCTTGAAGATAACCTGGAGGGCGATTCTGCGGACCGCGACGTGTTCGTCTACCTCCCTCCCAGCTATGCGTCTAACCGAAACCGGCGCTACCCCGTGGTGTATTTCCTTCACGGCTACGGCGTCAAGGCCGAGATGTACTGGAACCTTATGACAGTGCCAGACGCGGCCGACGCCGCGATCGCGGACGGATCGGCGCACGAAATGATTCTTGTTCATCCCGATGCGTTCACGATCTACAGTGGCAGCATGTACTCGAATTCGCTCACCACGGGAGATTGGGAAGACTTCATCGCGAAGGATCTGATCGCCTACATCGATAGCCATTACCGCACCATCGCCGATCGTAGAAGCCGGGGGCTGGCGGGCCATTCCATGGGTGGCTATGGAACCGTTCGTATCGGAATGAAGCATCCGGAAGCTTTCTCCGCCCTGTACGCTATGAGCTCGTGCTGTTTGATGAACAACCCGCAGCCTCCGGGCCAGGGACCGGGGGCAGGCAAGCAACCGCCGCCAAACGACGAAAAGGCAAAAGGCAAACAAGGCCGAGGAGGCGGTTTCGCCAATGCTCTGTCGGCGCAGGCGGCGGCGTGGGCTCCCAATCCGATGAATCCGCCCAAGTACTTCGACTTGCCGACCAAAGACGGCCAGCTTCAACCTCTGATCGCGGCAAAGTGGGTGGCGAACTCGCCGCTGGTCATGGTCGATCAGTACGTACCTAACCTCAAGCAGTATGGCGCGATCGCGATGGATGTCGGGTTGCAGGATCCCCTCCTGACCACAAACACGCAGCTGCACGAAGCCCTCACGCGTCTGGGGATCCAGCATACATTCGAAACTTACGAAGGGACTCACATGAGCGCCGTCAAGAGTCGCTTCGCCGCCAAGGTTCTGCCGTTCTTCGGCGAAACGTTAATCCGGCAAAAGTGACAACGCGGCGGCTGTTACTGATAGCGCTAGTATTATGTTGATGCTGCGAGCCTTCCTATTGTCCTGTCTTATCAGCTCGGGCTGGGCGCAATCGTTTTCACCGCCCCGTTTGCCCAGCGGACACCCGGACATGCAAGGAGTCTGGCGTGCCGCGATCTTGTCCCCGGCATTCGATATCCAGGCCCATGAGGCAACATTTCAGAGTCCCGCTGGTCCATCCGTCATCATCGATCCACCCGATGGCAAGCTCCCCTACCTGCCCGAGGCCACCAAGCGGGCAAAAGTAAACTGGGCGGAGCGCGACCTCGATCCGGTCGGCTACTGTCATCCGCACGGCGTGCCGCGGGAACTGGTGCCGCCATTTCCGCTCGAAATTGTCCAGGATGGGGACTACTTTGTGCTCCTCTCGGAAACCTCGCACGACGTCCGCATTATTCCGCTGGATGGACGGCCCCATCGTAAGAACTATTGGGCCTGGGAGGGAGACGCCCGCGGCCGATGGGAGGGCGACACGTTGGTGGTGGATGTCAGCGGCCTGAACGGCAAAAGCTGGCTGGACCAGGCGGGAAACTTCGTCGACGAAAACGAACATGTGGTCGAACGATTTACCATGACCGGCCCGGATAGGATCGTCTACGAAGCGACGGTCACCGATCCCACCGTGTACTCGCGGCCTTGGACCATGCGCCTGCCGCTCGCCCGCCAACCCAAGGGCACGGAGCTGATTGAGTACGACTGCGTGGAGGGGGAACGCGACGTGGTCCACCATCAGAATCTGCAAAGGCAGAGGGCGAAATAGCCGATGACTGCGCGCCTGGTATGCTTATTCGCCGCTGCGGTTGGATTCGCACACGCCCAACCGGGCGACCTGCGCGGAATATGGAAGGCGGAAGGCAAAGCCTACCTCAACCTCGAAACGCCCGGCGTGATTTTCGAGCCGGCGTCCGGCAAGATCCCGTACCGCCCGGAAGCGCAGGCGCAGGTTGCCGCGAACTTCGCGCAGCGCGCCTCTGAGGATCCCGACGCGCGTTGTTTTCAGCCCGGCGTCCCGCGCGCTACCGCACTGCCGTATCCATTTCAGATTCTGCAAAACGGCCGGGCGGTGTACATCGTTTATGAGCGCGCGCACTCCTACCGGATCCTCTACTTGGATCGACCGCAGCACAATGACGGTCTGGCGTACGCGATGGGTGATTCGCGGGCGCATTGGGAAGGCTCGACGTTGGTAGCGGATGTCGTCAGCTTCAGCGATCAGACCTGGTTGGACGCCGCGGGTCATTATCATAGCGACCAACTGCACGTGGTCGAGCGATATACCCGAACGAGCCCCAAGACCATCGCCTATGAGGCCACCATCGAAGACCCGCAGGTGTTCACGATGCCCTGGAAAATCCACCTGACGCTTCGCCGGCAATCCGGCGCCGAGCTGATCGAGGATGAGTGTGAGGTGGATTCGAAGGACGTTCGCCACCACGTGCTGCCCTTCAAAAAGTGACCGATCCGAAGTTTTAGCCGGCCTTCAGATTCCCAGTCCGCGTATCAGTAGTCCGGCCAGCACCCCGCCCATGACAGGGCCCAGCAATGGCACGGCCGCATAATTCCAGTCGGATCCCCCCTTGCCTGAGATCGGCAAGACCGCGTGAGCCAGGCGCGGGCCGAAGTCCCGAGCGGGATTGATGGCATAGCCCGTGGTGCCTCCCAGAGAGAGACCGATTCCCCAGACCAAACTTCCTACCAGGTATGGACCCAGCCCCGGGCTCACGATTCCACTTGCCGCCTGCTTGGAAAAGATTGCCGCAGCCACAAACACCAGGACGAACGTCCCGATCATCTCACTGAGCAGATTTGCGAGCGGACTGCGAATCGCCGGACTGGTGCAGAAACAGGCCAGTTTGGCGTCGGTATCCGGGGTTTCCGCCCAGTGAGGATGATAGTGCAGCCATACGAGAATGGCGCCTGTAAATGCACCAAGTAGCTGGGCTGCTATAAAGCTATAAATGGGAGAGCGTTCGACCAATCCCCCGACGCGATGGCAAACCCAACGGTGATGGCAGGATTCAAATGTGCGGCGCTACTGCCACAAGCGATAGCGGTAAACACTCCCGCCATGACTGCAAACGCCCAGCCGGTAGTGATTACGATCCAGCCGGCGCCCGCTGCTTTGGACTTGTTTAAGACGACACCCGCCACGACGCCGTTTCCTAGCAGAATCAGAATCAAGGTGCCCATAAACTCGCCAAGCATTGTAGAAGTCATAAATTAAGTACGCGTCTTACGCAAGCCGGATCCAGCCACCTCTTCGCAGCAAGAAAAAGCCGCCCCAAGCGAACACAATCGTATTTCGCCTGGGGCGGCTCTCTAAGCTCTGCCGCTAGTCCGCAACCTTAACACGCGCGGCAACATCTGTCAATCGCTGTTACAGAGAGACTGCATGGCAGTTCCCACGAATGCCACCTGGCGGACGGGCAGAGTGCCCAACAGAGACCTCGGGAGCTGTTTCAAAAACATTTCGTTTTGACACACTACTCCGCAAACGGATTGTCACTTGGCGGATGAAGTGTATTGTGGCGGGAGGAGCCTCCCGGAAATAGCCTTCTTCGCTCTGAAACCAGCCCTTCTCAGGACCGTCGACTGCGTCTTCCGGCGAGCCTTTTTTATATAATATATAAAATCGCGCGAACCCCTCCCCACGCCCAGAGAATTTACGTCCGCACGGAAAGCTCATTCCTCAACGTGCTGCTTGAACGCTCTGAGGCTAGGTTCAGCCAGGGACGTGACGGCCCGCGCGGCTCTCGGCAACTTGCGGAACACGTCTGGCGGAGGTGGGACCTCGAAGCCCACCTTCGGATGCTGGAGCCGTTTCGCGAGCCGTTGTGTTTTACGGTCAATGTTCCCGGTCGACAAAGCCGCGCGGACGCCGCAGCCCAGTAGCGTACGAACCCCTGCCAAAAACCTTACAACGGTTTTTGGCCTAGTTCGCCTCCTGCTGTTGCACGATAGATCCTCCGGACAGTAGCCACGCTCGTTCCAGCCTGTCGCGCGATTTGCCGCCAGGATAATCCTTGCCGCCGGAGTTCCACGACCAAGTCTCGTCGGCAGACAACGCGCGGCCGACCGATCGGCCTGCCGCTTTTCGTGCCTCCCTCTTTCGCCCGGCTCAGGCCAGCCCTGACACGCTCCGAGATGCGGACCCGCTCCTGCTTAGCCAAACTTGCTAGCAGGCTGATGATGACTTCGCGGAGTGGTCCGGCGCTATCTATCCCCGTCTCGGTGAAACTTCGCCAATGAACTCCGTAGTTTTCCAATTGTTCAAGATACTTGAGCGTTGCCAGAGTACCTTCGCGGGTGAAGCGATCGAGCGCCCAGAAGAGAAGCAAGTCAAATTTTCGTAACGCGGCATCCGCAAGCATTCGCCGAAATTCAGGCCTGTCCGGTCTGCTGCCGGAATCGTGGTCTTCGTAAATCCGCACGATGATCCAACCCTGGGCGGCGCACCAGTCTTGGAGCTGGCGCAGTTGGTTGGCGGTATCTTGGCCTTTGTCTCTTGTTGAGACGCGTAAGTAAATCGCCACCCTCATAGCTGCCTCATCGTACGCATTTGTTCGGACGACTCTTCGCATGCCTGCCAACACAGCCGAATTGCACAATGCACGTAGCCCGCAACTCAACCTTGAATGCCTATACGGGGACGGGCCGACGGGCCAGCCGTTCCTCTACCAACGCGACGATCCAGCGAAGTTTCTGCTTGGTCTGGATGGAGTGGATCTGCCAAGGAACGCAGAAGGCATCGCGCTTATCGGCGATCCGCGCAACGATTCGCACATGCTCGTGTCGCAAATGCATCTCGCCATGCTCAAGGCTCACAATGCGTTCGTTGATGAAGCGCGGCTTGCCGGAGCGACGAACGTGTTCGACGAAGCAGCCCGTCAATTACGCTGGCACTATCAATGGCTGGTTCTCAACGAGTTTCTTCCTGCGCTCGTGGGCCAGACACTAGCGGATCAGGCGCTTCGGGAAGGTCCGCGGTGGTTTCGCCCTGAGCCTGGCAGATCTATACCGCTCGAGTTTGCCCACGCCGCCTATCGGTACGGTCACTCTCAGATTTGCCACCGCTACCAATTGAACGCGCACACCGATCCCGTGCCGCTCTTTCCTGACCTCCTGGGATTCTGCGCGGTACCGCGCGAGTGCACGGTCGACTGGACGCTGTTCTTCGACGCACCCGGTGCGACATCGGCGCAGCGGTGCAAGAAGATCGATGGAAAGCTGGTGCGCGCACTCGTTCAATTGCCGGTAGCCATCACTGGTGAGTGCGAGGTTGAGGACTATCATTCTCTAGCGATGCGTGATCTGCAACGCGGGCAGTGTGTCGGTCTACCATCTGGCGAGGCGGTAGCCCGTCATATGGGAATCGCCCCTCTCAACGCAGACCAGATTGGCGTCGCTTCCACGGGCTGGTATGGCGAGACTCCTTTGTCGTACTACATTCTCCGCGAAGCGGGACGCCTGTACAGGCGGTCATCGTCTTGGTCCGGTCGGTGCCCGGATCGTGGCGGAGGTGCTGGTAGGGCTCATTGACGGAGACGCCACCTCGTTTCGTCGGAATGACGACAGGTGGCGGCCTCGAAGGACACTTAGCGAGTTGCTTGCCCCTTCATCGAAAACTTGAAGGTTTGGCCCGGCCACGTAAGGAACGCGTCGTCATACGCCGGCCATGCTCTTTGGAAATCGGGCCGGAGAACCCGCTGGGCCAGTGGCAATCGGGGCTCAACAATGAGCGTGGAACAGGTCACTAGGCATTAAATGGAAACGCAAGTGCTACAGGATAAGCGTACGAGCGTTACGTATCAGGAGCGACGATGATGAGAATCACAACCTTGTTCGAAAAACAAGTCTTCGTTCGGCTCACCGACGATCAAACCGACTTCATCTGCACCGTAAAATGGCCGTTCCTGTCAAAAGTCAGACGGGTTGCGGTAACCGCGCCTGGGAGCGGCTTAGCTCCTCAGGCTACGGAGTCTGGCTGGATTTCTGGAAAGGAGCTTCCGGTGCTCCGACGCATTCGGCCTGGATGAATCCGAGTGCGGGTTGGTCTACGTACACGGAACACAAAATGCTACTGGCCTCAAAGGAGTTATAACAATGCCAACTACTCAAGAAGCACTTGGAACGCGCCGACGGGCCGCCCTGGCGACGCCTAGTGACCTCGACGCCGAAACTGTCAAGAACATCACCGGCGCTCTCAATGCTCTGCCGGCCGATGTATTCGCTCTCTATCTTAAGACCAAGAACTTTCATTGGCACGTCAGCGGACCGCACTTTCGCGACTACCACCTGTTGCTCGACGAGCAAGCCAGCCAGATTTTTGCAATGACCGACGACATCGCCGAGCGCGTGCGGAAAATCGGAGGCACCACGATCCGATCGATCGGCCACGTGGCCCGCCTGCAACGCCTCAGCAACAACGATGCGGACTACGTCAATCCCCTCGATATGCTGGCCGAATTGCGCGAGGACAACCGCGCGGTTCTCGCCAGCATGCGCGAGGTTCATGACCTATGTGATGAATCGAACGACGTAGCCACCACAAGCCTGTTGGAGAAGTGGATAGACGAAACGGAGCCGCGCATCTGGTTCCTGTTCGAAAGCGGACGAATGGCATAGAGCTGGGCGCATATAGCATTTTGAAATCGAACGCTCTCACCCGGAAATACAACACACTCGATCTGGAAAGAAAGGAAACAGCATCATGTCTAAAACGAACTCGGTTGTAGCAATTTACAAAACCCATTCTGAAGCAGAAGGAGCGGTTAAGGAACTGCAGAAGTCAGGGTTTGATATGAAGAAATTATCCATCGTCGGCAAGGACTATCAGACCGATGAACACGTGGTCGGGTACTATAACGCCGGCGACCGCATGAAGTACTGGGGAAAACTCGGCGCATTTTGGGGTGGCATCTGGGGAATGCTTTTCGGAGCCGCTTTCTTCGCCATTCCAGGCATCGGGCCAGTATTGGTGGCCGGGCCCTTGGTCGCCTGGATCGTCAGCGCACTGGAAAGTGCCGTTGTGGTGGGCGGATTGAGCGCGATCGGTGCAGGGCTGTATAGCATTGGCATCCCCAAGGACAGCGTCGTGAAATACGAGCTGGCGCTCAAGTCTGACAAGTTCGTCCTTCTGGCTCATGGCACAGCGGATGAAGTTACCAAGGCCAGGGATATCATGCAGACGACACACCCTGTGGAAGTTACATTGCACGCGGCGGAACGCGGGCAACCCGTCGGAAGCGGCGTCAGATAGTCGCTGCTGCCGGATAGACCAACCGTATCGGACCAGGAGCAGATACTGCCATAAAGGAAAATATAATTGTTTCCTTATGCCCTCCTAAGCGTGTGGGCGTATAGTTTTCTTGTTTGGGCTGTTGCCCGAAACCAAGGAGCGTTCGGCTCGACACCCCGGGGTGGCGGTTCCGCTGGAAGCCGCTCGAAATCTTATGGCAACGTTGACAAAAACGCCCCAACGCGAGTTGCACGATTACATCTCGGAGGTCTCCGAGCGCGCTGAGGTTCGGGCGGGCTCTCCCCTGCCTTTGGGGACCGAGGAAAGGGCTGGAGGCGTTAATTTCGCAATTTTCAGCCGCTACGCCAGCCGCGTTCGACTCGAGTTGTTCGACCATCCCGAAGACGCCGCGCCCGCCCGCGTCATCGATCTGGATTCGGCGCGCAACCGCACCGGCGACGTGTGGCACGTTTGGGTAAAGGGGATCCGCCCCGGTCAACTCTATGCTTACCGCGTGGATGGCCCCTACGAACCCAGCCAGGGACATCGGTTCAACTTCCACAAGCTTCTCCTGGATCCTTTCGCTGCCGCGATTTCGCAATCGCCCCCTTGGGATTTCGGTTCGGCGCTTGGATACGACCCGTTGGCTCCGGAGAAAGACCTGGTTCCCTCGAAGCTGGACAACGCCGTCTCGATGCCGAAATGCGTGTTCGTCAACGAGCCCTTCGATTGGCATGGCGACCTGCCGCTGCGGCATCCGTGGTCGAAGACTGTCATTTACGAAACGCATGTTCGCGGCTTCACCATTCAACCCAGGTCGGGCGTGGACCATCCGGGAACCTACCACGGCCTGATGGAAAAGATTCCCTATCTCAAAACCCTGGGAGTGACCGCCGTGGAACTGATGCCCGTGCAGGAATTCAATGAAACTTCTGTGACGCGCAGGAATCCGCAAACCAATCAGAAGCTCCGGAATTACTGGGGATACGATCCGGTGGCTTTCTTTGCCCCGAAAGCTACCTACAGCGGTTCCGGAGGCCTGGGCCAGCAGAAGCTGGAGTTCAAGGAAATGGTCCGGGCGTTTCACCATGCCGGAATCGAGGTGATCCTGGACGTGGTGTTCAATCACACGGCGGAGGGAAACGAACTGGGGCCGACGCTCTGTTTCCGCGGGATGGATAACGCGATCTTCTACACGTTGGCGGGCGACAAACGCTATTACAAGGACTACACCGGGACCGGCAACACGATCAACGCCAACCATCCCGTAGTTCGGGACCACATTCTGGCGGCGCTCCGTTATTGGATGGTCGAGATGCATGTAGATGGATTTCGGTTCGATCTGGCGTCGGTTCTCGGCCGCGACGGCTCCGGCAATCTGCTGGCCGACGCCCCGCTTCTCGAAAGGGTCGCCCAGGACCCGATCTTGAGAGACGTGAAACTCATTGCCGAGGCTTGGGACGCCGCCGGTGCATACCAAGTGGGTAGTTTTTCAGAGCGGCGTTGGGCGGAGTGGAACGGCCGGTACCGCGATGATGTCCGGCGTTTCTGGCGCGGCGATGACGGGATGCTCGGTTTGTTTGCCAGCCGCATCTGCGGCAGTGCCGACATCTACGCCAGGTCGGGCAAGGGCCCCGAGGGCAGCATCAACTTCGTCACCTGCCACGACGGCTTCACGCTCAACGACCTGGTGAGCTATCGCTACAAGCACAATGATGCTAACGGAGAAAACAACCGTGACGGGACCGATGCCAACTTCAGCGAGAACTACGGCGCGGAAGGCGAGACCACGGATGCCGGGATCGAGACCGTCCGGAAACGACAGATCAAGAACTTCCTGCTGACTCTGTTGATCTCACGCGGGGTCCCGATGCTGCTCGGCGGAGACGAACTTCGCCGCACGCAACGTGGCAACAACAACGCTTACTGCCAGGACAATGAAACCAGTTGGGTCGACTGGACCTATCTAAAACAGCATCAGGAGATCTATCGCTTCACTCGTGGCATGATCGCCTTTCGCGATGCCCATCCGATTCTGAGCGCCGAGCGCTTCTACACAAACGACGAGATCCATTGGTTTGGCCCGCAAGGAGGATCGCCCAACTGGGCCGACCCGAAAGAAAAACAGTTTGCCTGTTTGATTCATGAAGAGGAACAGCGCGCACTGTTTTTGATGTTCAATGCCGGCGCCGATGCGGTTGATTTCAGCTTGCCCTCCGTGCCGTCCGGCGCCCGATGGCATCTGGCGGTTGACAGCTCTCGCGAAGCGCCGCAAGATCTGTTTGCCGCAGGCGAGGAACCGCTTTGCGAAGATCCGCACAGTTACCATCTGGGCGGTCGATCCAGCGCCATACTCCTGGCGGGTGGAAAGGGCGGCCGGTGAGGCAAGCCGCTCCGGTCACGACGTTGCTTGTGGATGTCGGCGGTGTCCTGCTCACCAACGGGTGGGACCATCTTGCCCGCAAACGCGCGGCAAAGATTTTCAAACTGAAGTGGGCCGAAATGGAGGATCGCCATAACCTGAACTTCGCAACCTACGAAGAGGGGAAGCTCACGCTGGAGGAGTATTTAGGCCGGGTGGTCTTCCATCAAAAGCGGCCGTTCACCCGGGCGCAGTTCAAGCGGTTCATGTTCGCGCAATCGAAACCTTACCCCGAGATGATCGAGCTGGCCGCTCAGCTAAAAATCCGGCACGGGCTGAAGATCGCCGTGGTCAGCAACGAAGCGCGCGAGCTGAATGCGTACCGGATTCGCAAATTCAAGCTGGACCGGCTGGTGGATTCCTTCATTTCCTCCTGCTTCGTCCATATCCGCAAGCCCGACATAGACATTTTCCGGCTCGCGCTGGACATCACGCAGGCGCCGGCCCGGCAGGCAGTCTACATCGAAAATACCCCGATGTTCGTCCAGATCGCCGAGGGTCTGGGGATTCGCAGCATTCTTCACACGGATTACCGGTCCACCCGCGCGAAACTGGCTGCTTTCGGATTGTACAAGGACCACTGAGTCATCGATGGAACCGGCGAACCCAAGGAACCACAACTCAGTTTCGGAGGTTTGCAGATGACCATCCCCGGTCACGTGACCAAGTACGGTCGCGAGTCCTCCGCTCTGGCGTGCGATCCTCCTGACGATCCCTCTCGGCGCGTCCCGCCGCATCAGCCAGACCGGCTCAAGCCCGTCTGTGCCAAATGGCTGTTCTCGTACCGCGGATGTTGGTGCTGCGCGTGCACGCTTTTACCAATAGGCGTCAGTAGATTCACAAGCGGACGCCAATACTTAAGGAGATCGGGAATGTCTGACCTAAGCACAGTAGTGGCGGTCTATGCCACGCATGTCGAAGCCCAGGAAGCTGTGAAGCAGCTTGAACGCGGAGGAATCGATTTGCACACGTTGTCCATCGTTGGAAAGGGTACCCACACCGATGAGCAGGCCGTCGGGTACTACAACACCGGCGACCGGATGAAACACTGGGGCAAAACCGGCGCTTTTTGGGGAGGCTTGTGGGGAATGCTGTTCGGGTCGGCCTTCTTTATGATTCCGGGCATCGGTCCGCTGCTGGTGGCGGGACCATTAGTGGCGTGGATCGTAGGCGCATTGGAAGGCGCCGTCGTCGTGGGCGGATTGAGCGCGGTTGGCGCGGGACTCGTCAGCATCGGAATTCCCAAGGACAGCGTTGTTCAGTACGAACTGGCGCTCAAGACCGATCAGTATTTGCTCGTCGTGCACGATACGGCTGCCCACGTCGCGAAAGCCAAAGAAATCATCGGGACCACCCGGCCCATCCAGTCGGCATTGCACTCGACCGAAGTAGCGGCCGTAGGCGCAAGGTAGCTCCGAGATTGGGGCGTGGGCGTCCGGCAGTGGACGCCCATGATTTTCACCGGCGCCTGGAGACCAACATGAAAGCCACGGAACAACTGCATCGCATGGGCCAGAGCCTTTGGCTCGACAATATTACACGGGGACTACTCACGAGCGGCACGCTCGAACGCTACATCCGCGAGCTATCCATCACCGGGCTCACCTCAAATCCGAGCATCTTCGATCACGCCATCCGCGACACCGCGTTCTATGATGAGGCGATTCGCGAGAAGATGAAGGCCACCCCAGCCGGTGAGAAGCCCGGCGAGAAGCTCTTCTTCGAGATCGCATTAGAGGATCTGACCAAGGCAGCCGATCTGTTCCGTCCCATTCACGATGCGACCAAGGGCGTGGACGGCTGGGTGTCTTTGGAAGTATCTCCGCTCTTGGCGGACGAGCCATCGAAGACGCTCGAGGCTGCAAAGCAGTTGTTCGCGTCCGCGAGCCGGCCGAATCTGTTCATCAAGATTCCCGGAACTCCGAAAGGACTCGCCGCGATTGAGGACGCCATCTTCGCCGGTATTCCTGTCAATGTAACCTTGCTCTTCTCGCGCGATCAGTACCTGAAAGCTGCCGGCGCCTACATGCGGGGGATTGAAAGACGGATCCAGGCCAGTCTCAATCCTGTTGTCCATTCCGTCGCGTCCATCTTTATCAGCCGCTGGGATAAGGCGATTGCCGGCAGGGAGCCCGATGGATTGAAAGATCGTCTTGGCATTGCGGTCGCCCAGCAGGCGTACAAGGCGTATCGCGATCTGCTGACTTCACCGCAGTGGTTGCAACTGGCGGCTAAAGGCGCCTCCGCCCAGCGCCTGCTTTTTGCCAGCACCAGCACCAAGGATCCGAAAGCTTCGGACACTCTCTACATTAGCGGTCTGGCGGCTCCGGACACGGTGAACACGATGCCGGAGGCCACCCTGCTGGCGTTTGCCGATCACGGCCGAGTCCCGAATCCTTTACCCGTCCATGGCGGGGACTGCGAGACGGTGCTCGACCGATTCGCCCGCGGCGGCATTGACCCCGGCAAGCTGGCCGAACAGCTCCAGCGAGAGGGTGCCGAAGGATTCGTCAAATCGTGGAAGGATTTGATGGCTTGTATCGGATCGAAAGCGCATGCGGTGCGTGCGGGATCTTAAACAACAACCAACGAGAGGAGCTTTATGAACTATATGAACGGATGGATGAACGGAGGCCATGGATGGATGGGCGGGGGGATGTGGCTTTGGACGGTGATCGGCGTGCTGCTGGTGGTCTTCCTGGTGGTCGCTATCAGCAAGCTGTCTAAACAATGAACGATGCGTTCACACCCGGCCGTAAAAGATACCTGCAATTCCCAACGCCATGATTTTAGGTGCAAACAATGAAAACACAAACACAGACTCTCACTTCTGAACAACTCTACGAGAACCCCGGGGCCGTGACCGAAGCCGGCACGAAAGCCAACACGCTCACACCGGAACTGCTCCGCAAGATCAACGCATACTGGCGTGCCGCCAACTATCTGTCGGTCGGCCAGATTTATCTCTACGACAACCCGCTGCTGAAGGAGCCGCTGAAGTTGTCGCACGTGAAGCCCTTGGTGGTCGGGCATTGGGGCACGACGCCGGGCCAGAACTTCATCTACGTGCACCTGAACCGGGTCATCAAGAAGTATGACCTGGACATGTTCTACATCGCCGGTCCCGGTCACGGCGGCCCTGCGATCGTGGGCAACGTTTACCTCGAAGGCACCTGGAGTGAAGTTTATCCGAACGTCACCCAGGACGAAGCCGGGCTGAAGAAGCTGTTCAAGCAGTTCTCCTTTCCTGGTGGGATTTCGAGCCATGTTGCGCCGACGACGCCGGGCTCGATTCACGAAGGCGGCGAACTGGGATACTCGCTCAGCCATGCCTTCGGTGCCGCGTTCGACAATCCCGATCTGATCGTCGCTTGCGTGGTCGGCGACGGCGAAGCGGAAACAGGTCCCTTGGCGACTGCATGGCAGTCCAACAAGTTCCTCGACCCCATTACCGACGGAGCCGTGCTGCCGATCCTGGATCTCAACGGCTACAAGATCAGCAACCCGACCGTGCTCGCCCGCATCGAGCATGAGGAACTGGAGCAGTTTCTGCGCGGCTGCGGCTGGACGCCTTACTTTGTGGAAGGCGACGACCCGGAAAAGATGCATCCACTCATGGCCGCCACCTTGGATAAGGCCATTGAGGACATCCAGCAAATCCAAAGTAATGCCCGGGACAGGAACGACACCACGCGGGCGCGCTGGCCCATGATCGTCCTCAAGTCGCCCAAGGGCTGGACGGGACCGAAGGTAGTCGACGGCCTGCAAGTCGAGGGCACCTTCCGCGCGCACCAGGTGCCGATCCTGGTGGACGCTGAGCATCCAGATCATGTCAAGCAGCTGGAAAGCTGGATGAGAAGCTACAAGCCCGAGGAACTGTTCGACAAAAGCGGCCGGCTCATGCCGGAATTGGCTGATCTGGCGCCGAAGGGCGACCGGCGGATGGGCGCCAATCCCCACGCCAACGGCGGCATTCTGCTTGCGCGACCTGCGCATGCCGGACTTCCACGTCCACGCGGTGAACGTTCCCTTCGCCCGGCGCCGTCAACGGCCAGGATACGCTCGTGCTGGGTAAGTTCCTGCGTGACGTGGCCAAGCTGAATCAGGATCAGCGCAATTTCCGTGTCTTCGGTCCCGATGAGACGATTTCGAATCTGCTGAATGCGGTTTTTGAGGTCACCAACCGTCAGTGGGACGCGCGGGAAGTGAAGAATGACGAATTCCTCGCCCCCGCCGGACGCGTGCTCGACTCGATGCTCAGCGAGCACCAGTGCGAGGGTTGGCTCGAAGGATATCTGCTCACCGGGCGGCACGGGCTGTTCAACTGCTATGAGGCGTTCATTCGCATCGTCGATTCGATGTTCAGCCAGCACGCCAAGTGGCTGAAGGTAACGTTGGAGCTGCCTTGGCGCCGGAAGATCGCATCGCTAAACTATCTGCTCGCCTCGCACGTCTGGCAGCAGGATCACAACGGTTTCACGCACCAGGATCCCGGCTTCCTCGATCACGTGATCAACAAGAAGGCCGATATCGTGCGCGTGTATCTGCCGCCCGACGCCAATTGCCTGCTGTCGGTCTTCGATCACTGCCTGCGCAGCCGGCATTACGTCAACGTGGTGGTTGCAGGTAAACACGCCCTCCCGCAATGGCTGACCATGGACGCCGCGGTGGTGCACTGCACGGAAGGCATCGGCATCTGGCAATGGGCCAGCAACGACCAGGACGCCGTCGAGCCGGACGTGGTGATGGCCTGCTGCGGGGATACGCCCACGCTCGAGATTCTGGCCGCCGTGTCCATCCTCCGCGAGCATCTTGCCCGATCTGAAAATCCGGGTGGTCAATGTCGTCGATCTGATGAAACTCCAGTCCGCGAGCGAGCATCCGCATGGGCTCAGCGAAGCGGATTACGATTCGCTATTCACCAAGGACAAGCACATCATTTTTGGCTTCCACGGATACCCGTGGCTGATCCACCGCCTGACCTACCGCCGGACCAATCGCAACCTGCACGTCCGCGGCTACAAGGAAGAGGGCACCATCACGACAGCCTTCGACATAAGGGTGCAGAATGACGTGGACCGCTTCCATCTGGTGGAGGACGTGATCGATCGGTTGCCGCACTTGGGCTCCAGGGGGTCGTACCTGAAGCAGAGGATGCAGGACAAGCTCATCGAGCACAAGCATTATATCGACAAGCACGGGCAAGACATGCCGGAAATCCGGAACTGGAAGTGGGGCACCCCAAAATGAATACGCAGGAGCTGATGGATACTGCGCGGAAAATGCTCGCTGATGACAAGGGCTTGCTGGCGATGGATGAAAGCAATCCCACCTGCAATAAGCGATTTGCCAGGGTGGGGATTCCCCAGACGGTGGAGGCACGGCGCGCCTGGCGAGAACTGATTGTGACCACGCCCGGTCTCGGTGAGTCCATTAGCGGCGCGATCCTCTACGATGAGACCATCCGTCAGCGGAAAAAAGATGGCACTCCCTTCATTAAGGTCATTATCGATGCGGGAATCATTCCCGGCATCAAAGTCGACACCGGCGCAAAGGACCTGGCAGGTCACCCCGGAGAGAAAGTAACCGAAGGTCTGGACGGTTTGCGCCCTCGCCTGGCTGAATACTTTCAAATGGGCGCGCGTTTTGCCAAGTGGCGCGCGGTGATTGCCGTGGGCGATGGGATTCCCAGCCGGGCTGCGATCGAGGCGAACGCACACGCGTTGGCTCGCTATGCCGCCCTGTGTCAGGAAGCCGGGCTCGTCCCCGTGGTCGAGCCTGAAGTGCTCATGGACGGCGACCACTCGCTCGAGCGGTGCCGCGAGGTAACCGAAGAAGTCCTGCGAACGGTTTTCACGCAGCTTTACACACAGCGCGTGATGCTGGAGGGCCTAATCCTCAAGCCCAACATGGTGCTTCCGGGTTTGACCAGCCCCAAGCAAGGATCGGTGGGCGAGGTGGCCGACACCACAGTGAGGTGTCTCTTGCGAGCCGTTCCCGCCGCCGTTTTAGGGATTGCGTTCTTGTCGGGTGGCCAACCCAATGAACTGGCCTCGGCCCGTTTGAATGCCATGAATGTCAGATTCAAATCGCGACTGCCTTGGGCGCTGGCGTTTTCGTTTGCCCGCGCCATCCAGCAACCGGCTTTGGAGCTTTGGCGAGGCCAGGAGTCGAATGTATTGGCCGCACAGCGGGCTCTGTCTCATCGAGCCCGGTGCAACCGAGCCGCGCGACGTGGCGAATACAATGCGGCGATGGAAACGACATCGCCAAGCATCCCGCAATCCATTCCAGAGTCGGTGAAGACGGAAAAGGCCCGGAGCAGGTAAATGAGCACGCACAATCACGGGAACGAAGGGGTGGCTCGTGAAGTGGTCCATCCTGGCGATGGTCCTTATTGGAGGCAGGCGCATCGTCACTGGTGGTTCTGGGTCGGGCTGTTTCTTATGCTTCTGGCGATGACGATCTATGTAGTGAGCAATAACCTGGCGTTTCTGCCTCGTTTTCGGCGGCCTCAGCCTCTGCCGAGCGCTGCCGGGAAATAGGAACCTTATGAAACTCGCCACCGACCAGATCAAGGCTCCCGAGGCGAAGCCGGCGGCCAAGCCTGAGTCCAAAAACGATCTGAAGTCTCTTCCCGTGCCGGAGGTGGAGAAGACGCTGGACTCGTCGCCGAGCGGCCTCAGTCAAGCCGACGCGCAGAAACGGCTCACCGAATATGGCCCCAATGAGATCGCCGAGAAAGCAACCAATCCGTTCCTGAAATTCCTCAGCTATTTCTGGGGTCCGATCCCGTGGATGATCGAAGTCGCGGTGGTTTTGTCGGGCATGGTCAGGCACTGGCCGGATTTTTTCATCATCCTCCTTTTGCTTGTTTCCAACGCCGTGGTTGGATTCTGGGAAGAACACCAGGCGGGCAACGCGATCGCTGCCCTGAAGGCCAAGCTAGCGATCAAAGCCAAAGTGAAACGGGACGGCAAGTGGACGAACCGGGCAGCGAGTGAGGTGGTGCCGGGCGACGTTATCCGCCTACGCTTGGGCGACATTGTGCCGGCGGATGCGCGCTTGCTCGCAGGTGACCCGTTGGAGGTCGATCAATCCGCGTTAACAGGAGAATCTTTGCCCATCGAACGCAAATCCGGCGAAGCGGTATTTTCGGGATCGATTGTTCGCCGGGGCGAAATCGAAGCGATCGTGTACGCCACCGGCGCGGAGACCTATTTCGGGAAGACGGCGCAACTGGTCGAGGAGACGCACACCGTCAGCCATTTTCAGCGTGCCGTGCTGAAGATCGGCGATTATCTGATCCTTCTCGCCGTGGCTCTGGTTGCGTTGATTATTATGGTCGCCCTCTTCCGTGGCGACCCGATCCTCTCCACCTTGCAGTTTGCCTTAGTGCTGACCGTAGCGGCGATTCCCGTAGCGATGCCTACGGTGCTTTCCGTGACCATGGCGGTCGGCGCCCGGCTGCTGGCGAAAAAAGAAGCCATTGTGACCCGCTTGGCGGCTATCGAGGAACTGGCCGGCGTGGACGTGCTCTGCTCGGACAAGACTGGCACGCTAACCCAGAACAAACTAAAGCTGGGCGATCCGTTCACCGTGAACGGCATTCCCTCCGATCAGGTTATTCTCTGGGCTGCACTCGCTTCGCGAGCCGAAGACCAGGATACGATCGATCTGGCCGTGATCGGCGGCGTGAAGGACGATCAAGCGTTGCTGGGCTATCAAGTGATCCATTTCCAGCCGTTCGACCCGGTGCATAAGCGTACCGAAGCAACCGTCAAAGGCGCCGACGGAAAGCAGTTCTACGTGGCCAAGGGAGCACCGCAAGTCATTCTGGAGATATCGACCAATGCCGGAGAGGTGAAGCCCGCCGTCGAAAAAGCCGTCAACGAATTTGCGGCGCGCGGATTCCGTTCGTTGGGCGTGGCCCGGGCGGATCAGGAAGGTCTGTGGCAGTTTGCAGGCCTCTTGCCATTATTCGATCCGCCGCGCAAACAGGCCAAGGCAACCATCGCGAGCGCGCGTCAGATGGGCGTGAACGTAAAGATGGTTACGGGCGATCAAATCGCCATCGCTCGAGAAACGGCCCGGCAACTGGGAATGGGTGCGAACATCCTGGATGCCAGCGGATTGGGCGACACGAAGTATCACGAGACGGCGGAGTCGGCCGAGGCGATCGAACAAGCGGACGGGTTCGCCCAGGTGTTCCCCGAACATAAATTCCACATCGTGGATGTCCTTCAGCAGCGCGGCCACATCGCCGGGATGACCGGAGATGGAGTGAACGACGCCCCAGCGCTGAAGAAGGCAGATTGCGGCGTCGCCGTTTCCGGCGCGACGGATGCGGCGCGCGCGGCGGCGGACATCGTGCTGCTGGCGTCGGGTCTCTCGGTGATCATCGACGCCATTAAGGAGAGCCGTCGAATCTTCGAGCGCATGAACAGCTACGCGATCTACCGCATCGCTGAAACGCTGCGGGTGCTGTTCTTCATGACGCTGGCGATCCTGGTGTTTAACTTCTATCCACTGACTGCGGTGATGCTTGTGATGTTGGCTTTGCTCAATGACGGAGCAATCCTGTCTATCGCCTATGACAACGTTCATTACAAGGATAAGCCCGAGGCCTGGAACATGCGACAGGTACTGGGAATATCCACCGCGCTGGGCGTCACCGGTGTGGTGGCGACATTCGGTTTATTTTATCTTGGCGAGCGCGTATTCCATCTCGATCGGGCTCTCATCCAGACCCTGATGTATTTGAAGCTGTCCGTGGCCGGACATCTGACCATCTTCCTGACGCGCACGCGTGGCCCGTTCTGGTCCATACGCCCCGCGCGAATTCTATGGATGGCGGTGCTCGGCACCCAAACGGTGGCGACTCTGATCGCTGTCTATGGACTGTTTATGACGCCCCTCGGCTGGGGCTGGGCGGCGTTCGTTTGGGGCTATGCTTTGGTTTGGTTCCTGGTGAATGACCGCGTGAAACTGCTCACTTATCGCATTCTTGATCCGACAAGACCCGCGCTGCTGGCCAAAAAGGTTGTCGGCCTTTCTCCCGCGGATCGCCGCATGGCCGTGTGAACTCTACCAGCATCGAGTTCGGGACGAAAGGCAGGCAGATCAAGACTGGCTTGAGGCGGAACGCGAGACTCGGTCAAGGTGATCCCTGACATTTGCTTCCATTGCAGTGAGCGAAGTGCATCGAGTGATGGATGAGGCCCTCTTCATAGGCCACGCAGGTGATGCTCCGCACCCGCCGATTCCGTTCCCCGGTACGCCACCACACCGCTTGCTCTTAGGATTTCGGTCTGCTTTCAGCTGTCCCCTGCGCCTGCTCCGGTGCCATGTACGCGGGTGCCGAGCACCGTCCCTGGCGCGGTCTGCGCCACGCTTTCCGTGGAAAGAATGGCGGGGCTTCCGCGTCGGAGGATCGGGGATCCGATGAATTTGCCCTTTGAGCTCGTCCACGCGGCTTGTTGAACATGAGCAAATCCGAACGAGCCGTTGGTTGCATTTGGTTGCACTTAGAGGCCCTTTTTGGAGCCTTAAAAATGCAATATTGCCAATCTTTACAACGACTTAGATCTGGCAGGCTGCAGCCCTGAAAAGGCTGGCGGCGGCGGTTCGATTCCGTCCCTTCCATGAGAAGGCCGGTCGGTGTCAAGCAAAACCCGTTTCGCTACCTGGCATTTCCTCCTTATTAGTAGTCCTGTCGGCATCGCGTCCGGGCCCAGTCCAGGCCGAGTACCGCGAGCCGAAGGGAAGCCTGGACGGGTGGCGCGATGCCAGATCCTGTATTGAAGGAGGAAATGGCAGGCTGCTGACCTCATCCTTAGATACTGCTTCCGCTAATCGAAGGTGCTCGCCTCTGTCGCCCTGCTTCCATCCGCATTGATCGTGAGCCAAACGGCTCCATGCTAGTTGGGGTCCTTGATTCAGTAGGTGCTGCTATCTGGCCAACGGGCTCAACTACTCCCCAGGGACGGCCGCAGTCACCTGAACTCGGCGAACTCCTTCTTTCAACAAATTCTTATGCTGCGACTTGTGCCTGGCGGTTGGCTACGCGCAACGGTTCGTAACTTTCTCCACTGACCCACAGCTTGTGCAGCAACACCGCCAGTTTCCGAGCCACGGCTACGATGGCTCGTTTCTTCGCGTTCTTCCCGCCGCGGCCGGCCAGTTTCAGACCCCATCGGCGTAGGTCACTGTCAGCCCCAAACGGGCCCAAGGCGTGGTGCGCTCCTTGCACCAGCAGCTTCCGCAAATAACTGTCGCCCTCTTTGCTGATTCCCAGTTCCGGCCGGCTTTGCCCAGACTGCCTGCGTTTCGGCCGCAATCCCACATAGCAGCCCACGTCCCGGCTCCGACGGAATCGATGTGGATCTTCCACCGTCAGCACAAACGTCAGAGCAATCAGTATTCCTACGCCGTGGACCTGGGTGAGCAGATCCACTTCCGGGTATCGCTCCTTGGCCAACTGTCCTAGCATTCGGTCGTATTCGCGGATCCGTTCTGTTATTTCCTCCACCTCTTCCAACAACGGATCAAGCGCGGTCCGCAGATTAGGGCTGAGCGATTCCGCCACGTCTCGCCCCATTTGATTGGTCCCGCAGCTCGGCAACCGTTCACCAGAGGATTTCGTCAGTCCGCGCGCCGCATTGATCAGGGCTGTGCGTGCCTCCACCAGCACCGCCCGCGCGCGCACCATGGTCAGATCCGCCTGCCCTTGTTCGCTGCGGTGGCGAATCGGCGACAGTAACTGGGGATCGATGCGAGCCAGGCGCGCCAGTGTTTTGGCATCCAGCTTGTCGTCCTTTCGACTGCTTTCGCTGATCAGCCGCACCCGCCGCGCATTGGCCACGATTACCTCGTATCCGAGTCGCACCAGATGCCGGCTTACCCACGGTGAGTGCGTTCCCACCTCCAGCGCCATTCGGCATCGAGTCATGGCTCCAAACACTCGATCCAGACCCGTTCCAGTCGTGGCCACACTTCCTTCTAGGATCACATCGCCCTGCTCGTCCAACACGCAGTAGCGGCTGCTGCGATCTCCCAAGTCCAACCCGATCGTGAGCTTCTCTCGCCGGGTCTTCTCTCCTGTCAATCGAGTCTTCACAGTGATACGCTTTTTCATGGCCGGTCTCCTTTTCGATTGCACCTTCGAGTGCGATTCTCATTGGGAGCGTAACGCATCCCGCCGAGGGACCGGCCTTCTCATCCCATCTGGCTACCACATTCTAAACAACTTAGTTGCAGCCAAGAACATAGGGTTTCTAGTCGAGGGAACAATACGGGAACATTCAAGCCCCCGCTTCCGATACCTTGCTCCCCATTTCTCCGTCCATCAGTCTCCACATCTTGCTTGCCGTGCTACCCGTGCTGACGATGTGACTTTTTGCCAGCGTGGCGTAACGCTCGGTCATTTTGATGTTGGAGTGGCCAAGGATCTTGGCCAATTCGTACAGATCGCCTCCGTTCATCATGTACCAGCTTGCGAACGTATGCCGGAGATCGTGAAACCGAAAGTCCTTGATCCCAGCCAACTCCAGAATGGTCTCAAAGCTCTTGTCCACCCTCTGGCGTCCACTCTTGGCCCCCGGCTCGGGAGGAAAGATTCGCTCCTCCGCAAAAACGGCCGGGTACCGCCTAAACTCGGTGGCAAGTTCCGATGGCATCGGAACGTAATCGATCTCCAGGGCCCGCAACATTGGCCAGACTTCGTGCAGCAAGCCTGGACGGACTTCTTCCGCGATCCTATCGAGTTCTTGCACAATCCGCTTCGACTCATCAATGTACGACTGATAGGACTTACCGGCAATGAGAGTTCCTCTTCGGGAGTCAGGCGGTCTGAAGATTTCTTGTTTTCAAATGCGGTCTTCTTCTCCACGAGATCTCGCACTCTGAGTTCCGTACCCACCACCCCATCTCTGCTAGACTGCCAACTGGCATCGAGCCTGCACGAGGGCGGTTCTCAATCCACGGAGGTCATAATGAATCGACGATTCCTCGCCAGTGTTATAACGTGCTTCTTGGGCGCTTCGGTGGGCAGCATTCTTGCTCAAGCCCCGGCACAGCCCGCGCCTGCCGGAAAGGGCGCCGCGAAGGGCGGCCAACGGCCGGGCAGCCCCGCGACTCCCGAAGATCTCGCGGAAATCGCAAAGCTCGCGAATTTGCCGGCCTGGGTGAAGGGCTCCGGCGACGGGGATTATTCGACCGGTCCCGACTACACCCCTGCGCCCGAAGAAACGCAACGCGTCGGGATTCCGCACGGCAAGTTGATCGAGTTCTTTATGAACTCCGCCAGCAGCAAGGTGTTTCCCGGCATTAACGGCCCGTTTGAGCGGCTCGTCTCCGTCTATATTCCGGCCCAGTACGTTCCGGGAAGGCCTGCTCCGTTTATCTTCTCGGCTGACTCCTACGGCCTGCGGGACCGTCAACTCGCGAACATCCTAGACAACATGATTGCTGATCGCCGCCTGCCTGTAATGGTGGCGGTGATGGTCGCCAACGGCGGCCCAGAGCGCAGCCTTGAATACGATACGGTGTCGCCTGTCTTCGCCGATTTTGTTGAAACCGAAATTTTGCCCCGCGTTGAGAAGGAAACCGGTGTCAAGCTAACCACGGACCCGGATGGCCGTATGACCTACGGCGGCAGTTCCGGCGGGGCGATGGCGCTCACCATGGCCTGGTTCCGCACGGAGCGTTACCATCGCGTGCTGTCCTATTCCGGCACTTTTGTTGATCTGCGCGAGGGCCCCGAGGCACCGCACGGAGCTTACGAATACCCGGAACATTTCTTTCCCGATAATCCGGTGAAGCCGCTCCGCATCTGGATGCATGTTTCAGAAAACGATATAGGCGCAAAAACCGCCTCGGCCGATCGGCGCAATTGGGTGATCGCGAACCAGCGCCTTGCAGGCGTGCTGAAAGCCAAAGGCTATCACTACCAGTTCGTGTATGCCAAGAACGCGGGTCACGTCGACCGGAAAGTGATCAGTCAGACGCTGCCGGAAGCGCTGGAATATGTGTGGCAGGGCTACCCTATTTCAGGCAAGTAGGCCCCACTGGACCGCACCCGTATCATAAGCAGATCATAGCCGCGCTGAAGGAGTGCGTGAGAAGGTGGCGGACATCTGCGCAACCCCTGCCTAGTTTAGGAAGATGCTCCGTTTACCCCCTTCCCCTCCGGGCCACGGCCTGGCGCAAGCCCTTCGCGAGCAAGTATCGCGTATACGTATCGAGCGAATCCCAACCCGGTATCTGAGAACGCAACACTTCGGGCACTGACTTTCCTTCCCTCACCATCCGGCACGCAGCGTCTACCTGGGGGTCCATTGGCCGTCCCCGTCTCATCGGGAACTGGCCACGAATGGCCCGCTCAAGATCGGACCGGAAGCCTGCGGGATCAGCGTGGATCGCCTGAGCGAAGTCCCGATCACGCCGCAGAGTCCCTGCGAAGGTCTTGCAGTGCCGGAGCAACTTCCGGTACTTCTCTGGTGGCAGCGTCCGACGACCCGGAGGCAGAGCGGGAGAATGGGGCTTGCCAAAACCATCTGTTTTCTGAACAGCTTCAGCAGTCACCGACGGCCCTTTAGATTCTTGATCGTTCATAGAGCCTCCACTCCTGGCTTTTGGCAGGCTCCCGCACCGGATCGCCCGATGCAAGCCGACTTCCTGTTACTAATCCGGCCAACTTCCTCGCCCCGTTGGGTCTCTCATCGAGCCTGGCTGTCGCTCATAAAGTCCGCTCACCCCTCCATTAGATTGTTTATGGAAGATGGCCGACAATCCGGGAGCTATCCCAGCAACCCATTTTCCAATGAGCCAGTTATCTGAGAATTCAGTTACTTGCCCGCGGGCACTTTGCGCCGCACTTCATCGAAGAAATTCAACAGGAACGTCGCATGCAGGTTGCCTGTGGTGGTCATCGCCGCCGAGATCGTTTTAAGTGCCTTTCATTCATTTCCGATAGCCTATATCGTAGATCGCAGTGGCGATAGGAGGTTCAACATCCCTTACCGCCACAAAGCGACCGCAAGGCGCTGGATTGCCGACCGATAGCACGGCGTCTGCCGAAGAACAAGAGGCCATCAACGAGGCGCAGCGTCGCTGACCCGTATTCCCCATATCCCAGGAGGTTCAATGCTCGAATACAAGGTAAACGCCAAACGCGTGGATGCGCATACCAGCGTAGCGCGGTGCAAGGATGCCGAGATTGTCCTCGATACCGACGTGGGCGGGCGTACGGACGCCTTCAACCCGGCGGAACTTCTTCTGGCGGCAGTTGCTGCTTGCATGATCAAGGGGATTGAGCGCGTCACGCCAATGTTGAAGTTCAGTCTACGCAGCGTCGAAGTAAATCTGCACGGGGTGCGGCAGGACAGCCCACCAATGATGGTTTCGATCGACTACGAGATTATCATCGATACCGACGAGAACGATCACAGGCTGGAGTTGTTACACACCAACGTCCGAAAATTTGGAACGATCTCGAATACCGTCGCGGCAAGCACGAAGCTCGAAGGCCGAGTCGTCCGCGCTCACCCTAAACCAGTGCCGTGAGCCAAGATCATCCGTGACGGCCGCATGGTTGCACATCGGATGGATGCCCGGCCGATGCGCGCGACTACCGTGTACTCCACAGGTTTGCTCCTTGGCATAACCCTCGCTCCTTACGAAAGGCGGCGTCTGAAAAGCCAGGCGGCCACGATCATGCTTACCAGGCCAATGACGGCTAACGGCCAGTATTGGGGCCAGAAAAGAGATGGCCCGGCGCCCTCCAGGAAGCTGCCGCGCAGAATGATCAGGAAATACCGCAGGGGATCGAGTAGCGTGATGTACTGGACAGCCCGAGGCATATTCGCAATTGGCGTGGCGAAGCCCGAAAGAACGATAGCAGGCACCATGAACAGAAACACTCCGAGCAAGCCCTGCTGCTGAGTAACGGCCAATGACGAGATCATGAGGCCAATACCAACCGAAGCCAATAGAAAGCAGAATAAGCCGAGATACAGCCCGGCAATGCTTCCGGTGAAGGGAACACCGAACCAGAAGATTGCGACGAGAATAATGAACGAGGCCTCAAGCGCGCCAACGAGAAATCCAGGCAGAGCTTTCCCAAGAAGAATTTCAGCCGGGTGCATCGGAGTAACAAGGAGCTGGTCGAAAGTACCCATCTCGCGCTCCCGTGCCACGGAAAGCCCGGTCGTTAACATACTCACCAGCAGCGTGAGAATGCCGGCAATGCCCGGGACAATGAACCACTGAGAGTTGAGATTTGGATTGAACCATGCCCGGTCCAAAAGTACCGTGGAGGGCGCTGTGCCTCCATGTTCCGCTATTCGTGCCTCATTAAAAGTAGTCACAATGGATTGCGCATAGCCCGACGCAAGGCCCGCAGTGTTCGAATCCCTCCCGTCCAGAATGAGCTGCACGTGGGCGGTTCTCCCCCGCTCCAACTCCGAGGTGAAGTTAGAAGTAATATCCATCGCCATGAGCGCCGATCGTTCGTTGATGGCCTGCGCCAGTGCGTCTTGACTATTCACGGTGCGAACCAAATCAAAACTAGGAGACCCTGCAAAGCGAGCGATGAAGTCGCGCGAAAGGCGTCCCTGGTCCTGATCGTATACAACGAATGGTACGTGCTTCAGATCAAAGGTTGCGGCATATCCGAAGACTACGAGTTGAATGATGGGTGGGCCGATCAGGACTGCCCTGCTTGCAGGGGCGCGCAGGAGAAACAGCAGTTCCTTGATCGCCAGCCCAATGACACGTTGGATTACCAATCGCATCAGTCCAACCTCTTGTGAAAACGAAAAAGCGCGATGCCCAGAAAAAACACACACAGGAGGGCCATGCCGGCAACATTGCGCAGGATCACCGGCCATATGTCCCCAGCCAGAAAAAGAGTTTGAAGAAGGGTCACATAGTAGCGTGCGGCGATGAGGTGAGTCAGGGCCTGGATGATACCGGGCATCGAACGTATATCGAACAGAAAGCCGGACAAGATAAACGCGGGCAGAAAAGTAGTCACGATGGCCACCATTGCTGCGACAAACTGGCTGCGGGCAAGAACCGAGATCAGCAGGCCCATTCCCAGAGCCGTCAGCAAGAACAGTGCCGAGACGGCCAACAACACAAGTAGCGAGCCGCGCAAGGGAACATCGAACAAAAAGACCGCCATGACAGTGGACAAGAGCAATCCACCCATACCCATCACGAAATATGGAATCAGCTTACCCAAAAGAATTTCCGTCTTGGTAACCGGCGTTACCATGATCCCCTCCATGGTTCCTCGCTCCCATTCCCGCGATACTACCAACGCGGTCAGCAGAGCTCCGATCAGCGTCATGATGATGGCGATGAGCCCGGGGATCAGGTAATCGCGGCTGCGGAGGGAAGGATTGAACCAGACCCGAACGTCCGCTACGACCGGCGCAGACAAATGCCCCCCTTGCCGGGTACCTTCCTGTTGCAGCCACACAAGCCAGGCGCCGTTCAAGTAGTTTTCGATGATACGCGCCTGATTGGCATCGACACCATTCACGGTGAGGCGGATGGGAGCGCTTCCCGAACTGTAGGACAGACGGGTGAAGTCGCCCCGGAGCCTTACAATGGCGTTCACGCGTCCATCCATCAAGGCTTGCTCGGCTCGTGCTTCATTTGAATACGTCGTCGGGCGAAACCATGGCGAGCGTTGTAGTTCTGCCAGAAAAGAAGCTGTGAGCCGGGTTGGATTATCGACGACTACTGCGGTGGAAATCTGGCGAGCGTCGAGGGAGACTCCATAGCCAAATATCAGGAGGAGAATCAGCGGAAGCACGAACGCGATGGCGATGCTCGAAGGGTCGCGAAGGATTTCATAGGCCTCTTTCCGCATCAACCCGATCAGACGCATGGCCTTCACGATGCCCTCCGGGTTACCCGTTCGTGCTCCTCAATGAGAGAGATAAACGCATCCTGCATGCTTGGTTTGGGTCGGTCTGAGGAACGGGCTTTATCTTTAATCTCATCGGGTGTTCCCTGGGCAAGGACCTCCCCCAGGGACATCAGGACCAGACGATCGCAATACTCCGCTTCCTCCATAAAGTGAGTCGTCACCAGGCAGGTCGTTCCTTCCTCCGCCAGGGCATTGAGACGGGCCCAAAACTCGCGGCGCGCCAGGGGATCGACCCCGGAGGTAGGCTCATCCAGAAAGAGGAGGTTGGGCTCGTGCATCAGCGCACACGCCAAGGCCAGACGTTGCTTGTAGCCTAGTGGCAGGTTGTCTGCGTTCATTGGGGCGTAGTCGTTGAGCTCAAATTCCTCGAGCGCCCAGGCAACGCGGCGTTTTTTGCGTTGATTGCCCAGGCCGTAGGCAGCGGCAAAAAACGCCAGATTTTGCTGCACGCTCAAGGCCCCATAGAGAGAAAATTTCTGCGACACATAACCGATGTGCGCGCGGGCTGCAGCAGAAGCCTTGCGCAGATCAACGCCTGCGACTTCCAGCGTTCCGGACGATGATGGAAGGAGTCCACAGAGCATGCGGAACGTTGTGGATTTGCCGGCGCCATTGGCGCCCAGAAGTCCGAAGATCTCTCCTTTACGCACGGAGAAGCTCACGTTCTTGACCGCGGCGAAAACACCGAAATAGCGATAGAGGCCGTGAACGTCTACTACGATGGCGGCTTTATCCTTCTCTATAGATCGCTGTGGCAATGGAATTAAATGGTGAGCAACGCGGCTGAAGAGGAGGCTGACAAACGTATCTTCCAGCCGGGCGGGCGTGGCCGTGGGCGTTCCATACACCGCAAGATCGCCGGGCAGGGCAGGTGGCCCCGGCCGTTGCATCACAATTCGCAGTCCATCTCCCTGGATCACCGTATCCACAACACCCGGCAGCTGGGCAATCCGTGACTGCAGGTTGCGTGGAGCCTGGGGAACATCCGGCAGCAGAAAACACCGGCCTTTGAAGGGTGCGGAGAGTTGTGCCGGGCTTCCTTGCGCGAGGATCTCCCCCTCGTGCAAGAGGATGACATGATCACAGCTCTCTGCTTCATCCATATAAGCGGTGCTGAGCAAGACCGTCACTCCCTGGCTGGCGGCTTCTTGATGGATGATGCTCCAGAGTTCCCGCCGCGAAATAGGATCAACGCCTACACTCGCTTCATCTAAGAGCAGCATCTGTGGGGGATGGACCAGCGTGCAGGCGAGACCAAGCTTCTGCTTCATGCCGCCCGACAGCTGTCCGGTTCGCCGTTTGCGAAAAGGCCCCAGAGCCGTCATGGTGAGCAACTCCGCAAAGCGACTCTCCCGCATCTCGTGGCGTATGCCGTGCAGGTCGGCAAACAGATTTAGGTTTTCTTCGACGGTCAGATCTTCATAAAGCCCGAAATGCTGCGGCATGTAGCCGATCTGATCCTGAAGCGCCGGTGCCTCCTGCGGCAAACGATGACCGAGGACGCGAATTTCCCCGGCATCCGGCGTCAGGATGCCGGCCAGCATGCGCAAGAGAGTGGTTTTGCCTGCACCATCCGGGCCGATGAGGGCCGTCATGCTCCCCGCAGATAACTGCAGCGATACAGTTTTTAATGCATCCCTGCGCTCCGTTCCTTTCCCAAATGACTTACACAGATTGTGGACCACGACCGCGTCCATGTCAGTTCGTCTCACAGGGCTGCGCCGCTATGGCATGCGGAGGATTGTCTACGAGTGGAATGACAACCGTGGCAGGCATTCCCAGACGCAGGCGATGATCCGGGTTACAGGCAAAAACACGAACGCGATAGACAAGCTGCGAACGCAGTTGGGTGGTTTCGACATTCTTCGGAGTAAACTCCGCTACCGGTGAAATGAAGCCGACCCACCCTGGGAAGCGCTGTCCGGGAAAGGTATCTGTCTCAATCCAAGCGCGCATGCCGAGAGCGACTTTGCCCATCTCAGGCTCTGGCAGATAGGCGCGCACCCAAAGAGGATTGTCCAGGGCCAACGTGAATACCGGGGTCTGCGGGGTCACCATAGCACCGGGTTCCAGGATGCGGTCCTGGATCACACCATCGGCAGGAGCATAGAGTTGCGTATCCGCCAACTCCTTTTGCGCCAAAGCCAGTGCAGCGAGGTCGGATTTCAACATCGCCTGGGCCGCGGCAATATCTTCCTTGCGCGGACCAATGACAGCCAGTTGCAAAACCTGCTGCTTGGCGGCTAGAGCCTGTCGTTTAGCGGCCATAGCCTGTTGCTTAGCGACCAGAGCCTTCTGCCCGGCGGCTAGAGTCTGCCGCTTGCCGGCTAACTCGGCCTGGGCGGCTAGCATGGCACGTTGTGCATCATCCCTGACCTGCAAGGAAACATATTGTTTTCCCGCCAGGGTTTGCTGGCGCCGATAGAGCAACTCGGCATTCGTCAGGTTGGCTTGCGCCGCACGGATATCTGCCTCTGCGCCACCGATATCCGCCTCTGCGACACCGACATCCGCTTGTGCGTAACCGGCATCCGCCTGTGCGGCGCCGACATCCGCTCGCGCCGCTGCAATCTCTTCCGGACGGCTCCCCGCCAGAAGGCGGTCCACAACCTGTTGCTGCGCAGCCACGTTCGCTTGATTCTGTGCCACCGTATCCTGAAAGCGCTGTGGAACCAACTGGGCAACAAGTTGTCCAGCATGGACGCCATGACCCTCCTCCACCAGCAGCTTGTCGATGCGTTCACTGTCGTTGAAGGCAAGCTGCACTTGGCGGATGTCCACGTTGCCATACAACGTAACGCTGGTGGCGGGAACATGCCTTTGTGAAAGCCGGCGTCGGGCAAAGAACCCCGCTGTGATCAAGAGAATCACTGCGACTGCACTGAAAGCGATCTTTTTCTTGGCAACCATCGATCACGCCTCCAACTCCACGAGTTTCACTCTAATGACCCCCATCGAGCAAAGCATTGAGCGACTCGATATCCTGCGGCGTCAGTAAACCCGCTGCTGCCTTGAGCTGCGCCCGCGCTACAAGCTGCGTGTACAGCGCCAGATAGTAGTTCCGCTGTGCTGCCGCATAGTTCGTGGTCACGGTGAGCAGATCGACGATGGAGCGAGTCCCGATTTCATATCCCGTGCGTGTCCCATCCAGGGCCACCCGGGCTGAGACAACCGATTGCTGCCTCGCTTGCAATTGCGCGACGCTGTTCTGCAGGTTGACGAACGCCGTCTGAGTCGCTAACGTGATCTGATCCTGAAGAGTTCTCGAACTTTCACGGCTGGCTCTCGAGCGTGCTTCGGCTTGTTGAATCGCCGCGCGCGTACTCCCTCCTTCGTAGATCGGTATTGACAGGTTCAGCGCGGCGCCAGCCTGATTGAAAGTCACGGGCGGGAGCAAGGTGCCCGCGGCATGCTGCCCGATGCCACTCAGAGTCAAGGTTGGCCAACGCGCTCTCTTCTCAAATTGCACCTGTTCTTCCGATGCTCGCAGCGTCGCCTTGGCTTGTTGCAAAAGAGGCTGGTTCTTTAGTGCAGTCTCGATCCAGGGACCCGGGGTGTCCGGCTGCGGACCCATCGCCTGCAAGGTCGTTACATCACGCAGCGTCCCGACTGGCTGGTGAGTCAACTGCTCCAATTGATTCTGCGCGACGGCCACGGCATTCTTTGCAACAATCAGGTCGGCCTTCGCGGCATCCAACTGCGATTGCGCCTCTTGCACGGAAATAATGTCTCCTGTTCCGACCTGCAGGTTTGTGTTGGTCTGATCGGCGATGCTCTGCAGCAGACTGGTCTGCTGTTGCACCACGCGCTCGTTGGCTTGCGCCTCCAGGACGCCGAAGTATGCCTGCGTGACCTGCAACGCAATGGATTGCTGCGCGTAGGCTAAAGCTGCTTCACTCGCCTGGATCCGGCTATCCGCTTGTTTGAGGGCGCTGAGGGTCTGACCGTTGAAGATAGACTCCGTCAAGCTAACGCTTAAGATGTCGGAGTGATATCCCGTGGAAATCGGTGTTGCACCAAAACCCGTGACATAGCCAGAATTTATTCCTCCGCCGGCACCAGCGCCGATGTGGGGACGGAGATCGGCGCGCGCCAGAGACTTGCCCGCGATATCCGCATCCATCTGGGCGCGTGCCTGGGCGATCACTGGCGATGTATTCACTGCTTGCTGATACGCCATCTGCAGATCATCCGCCCAAGCCGGGGCAGCGGTGAGTCCTAAGACCATCGCCATGGCAAACTTCTGCCTCCATGTCCCGAGACTAAACCAGCGCTTCCATAAACGATGACGCTCCTTGCAACACAACTGGCCGGGCCTTTGGCGTGGCGACGTAAGCTTTTGCATCATCGTTCCTTTGCGCTCAGCAACGGCGACTTGTTCGACGGATTGACGAGTTATCATGGGGCGTCCATGGTTCGACAGCACGTATTGTCGTGTCAGGGCCAATGGCATGTCCTCCTTGGCGGCAGTCAGCGGTAGTTCTTGTCAAACAGTTCCACCAGCGCATCGCAAAGCGCTAACGGGAATCGAACGTGCTGTCCACTGTTCCAACGTGTACCAACAGGGGGTAACTCGTAGCAAACACGTCGAGGGTCATCTGGCTGTTTAGCGGTTTTGCGCCGGTGAAGGCCCGACGTGTGACCCTGCCGTGACCCTGGGGCGGACTATCGGAACAATTCCTTCACGCCTGAGCGGATTAACTCGTGGCCCGTCTCTCTGGTTGGCATGTTGCCATAGCTACCGCGGCTCTTTTCCCTTGCTCGCTAAGCTCCTCTGCCGAGAGAGTAACCGCGCGCTTCTTCCCGCCCGGCCTGCCGAGCGCGACTGCAGCCGGATTCTTCTTTTTCCCTTCAGCCATCTGCAACAGGATATCCCCGTCCGAAGCGTTACGCAAACAAACGCTCGCGGCGAATGCATAGCGCCACGGTTAATATTTACATAGCGGTACGTATATAATCAACGGCACACAAAGGCCTTTGTCTCCACTGGCATTTCTACGGCGTGAGCAACCGCTTCAGCCGCTCCTTGACCACTTTCTCACTCGGACTCTTGCAGGCGCCCTCAAGCCAGTCACGCACCTTCCGCATCGGGACAGAGTGAACTACGCTTGCTCTTCGGATCTCCACTTCAAGGATGGAGGCTGGACCTGGCGCGCAGTCCTGTTCGTTGAACGCTTGCGTCGCTAGGACAGCAGCTTCGTATAGGGTTTCTGCCTGAACCTCGGTGCTGTGACGAAGACCATCAGAGTCGGCGAATGAAACTAGACAGGACCGGGCGGGCACGTGGAGACGATATCATATTTCGTCTTATCTTCGCCATCCTGCTGCGGGGGGTACTTGGGATCAACGTTCGGGCTCGCCGAACTGGAGCGGGCCTGATGTATTAGAGTGCGGAAAACGCCGGAAACTTGGGCCACGCTATTTGCAATCTCTCCGCCCCCTTGGGCGGACACGTAACAGGCATGCCAGTCGCCCACAAGGATCGCCCAGCATGTGGATACGTTAGGGTCCCAATTGTTCAATATCGTGCGCGAGCGAGACTTGGAAGGCATCGTCGCCAAACGCAAGGATGCTGCGTATGGCGTGGACTGGCTCAAGATCAGAAACCCGAACTACTCGCAATATGAGGGACGGCAGGGGTTGTTCGAGAAACGCAGCTCTCGGACTCCCGAATGAAGGCCAGTCCTCACGCTTGGGTTTGCTCTCGCCGATGAGTCGTTTGTAAAATGAACCTGCCGCCTAGACCGGCCAGGCGACAAGCCGGATTCATGGGTATTCCATCAAACGTCGCGCACCGGAGCGTCCGCTATGGGACTCGGACGTCCGTGACGCACTCCATCAGGCCGCAGAGGCAGAAGGTTGCGACTTCCCCGGCCTGGGCCCCACTCGTTCCGGCGAGCCAACATTACTTGGCGGCAACAGGTCGTCGGTAGCTCCATCGAGGCGTCGAAGATCGCCGGGCACAGCGACCTGGAAATGACCGGTGAGTATACCTTCGTCGCGCCCGAACGACAAAACGAGCTGACGCGGCGCATTCAGCAAAAACTCACGCAAGCTGGCCGACCTGCATCACCTATTCCATCGGACGAACGGACGAATCTCGCCGACACAAAGCTCGCAACGACGATTGTGCAGTAGCCCGGCGCGGGGCCTGCACACCTGTTGTCGGCCTCAACGTCGTCGGTCGAATGGTGACATCGACGGTGGCACTCAAGAACTACAATGTGGGAATGATTAACGGGAAAACGGTGGTTCCAATCGCACTTGGCCTGCTGTTCGCTGGTGCGCTGTCCGCGCAGACCTCAACCATTGCTGGCGAGTTCACGGCCGAGCCGCCGACGCTGGTCTCGCTGGGCTTTGAATGGCGGATTACGGGCGACGATAACCGCAACGCCAAGGTGGAGACCTACTATCGGGAGAAAGGAGAATCCGATTGGCGGCCGGCGTTGCCGCTGATGAGGCTGCAGCGTGAGGAGATCGGCACTGCGCCCGGGCCAGGCGCTGGGAACGCGGGGCGATACCCTTTATTCCGGTATACCGCTGCGAACATGTTTTCCGGCAGCATTCTCAATCTTGATCCCGATACCGAATATGAGTGTCGCTTTGTGCTGTCAGATCCGGACGGCGTAACCGGTAACACCGAGAGAGTAATCACCGTGCGTACGCGGGGCGAGCCCAAGCCCAGCGAAGGTGGGCACACTTACCATGTCTATCCGGTCGGGTGGACAGGAGCCAAGCAAGAGCCAGCTTTCACAGGCTTGATGGCCGCGTACTACATGGGCCTGGCCCATTTCGATTACGAGAACGCTTTCCCCCCGCGCGTTCAGCCGGGCGACACCATTCTGGTCCACGCCGGTCTGTATGTGGGCGACCGCCACCATTACATGAATGGCGCACCGCGCCCAGGTTATCTCGCCATGGGAAATGTCTTCGATGGAACCTATTACCTGACCCAGAGCGGCACGGCCGAAAAACCCATCGTGATCAAGGGGGCAGGCGATGGCGAGGTGATTTTCGATGGGGACGGCTGCCAGAACCTGTTCAACCTGATGGGCGGCAACTATCAATACTTCGAAAACATCACGGTGCGGAACACGAACGTGGCGTTCCTGCTGGGCATCAAAGGCATCGCTGGAGCAAGCGGGTTCACCCTGAAACACTCCAAAGTCTACGACGTTGGACGAGTGGTTCAGGACGACTGGTCTGGCTCGAAGAACTTCTACATCGCCGACAACACGCTCATCGGACGCCACGATCCCAACAAAATGATGGGCTGGATTGGCGCACTCTGGGAGAAGTTCCCCGGTTACCCCGAGTTGCTTACATCCGAATACGCGATCAAGGTGTATGGACAAGGGCATGTCGTGGCATACAACTACATCGCCAACTGGCACGACGGAGTCGATGTCGCGACCTATGGCACACCGGACGGCGCTCCTAACGATATTCCGGACCGCGTCCCCCTGGCGATCGATTTCTACGGCAACGATATCGTCAACATGGGCGATAACTGTTTTGAAACCGATGGCGGCGCGCGCAACATCCGCGTGTTTCGGAATCGCTGTTTTGACTCTGCCGCGGGGGCGCTCAGCGTTCAGCCGATGTTCGGCGGACCCGTGTACTTCTACCAGAACCTGGTCTATAACGCGCCCACGGGATCTCTGAAGTACATCGAGGGATCATCGGGAATCCTGACGTACAACAACACCATCATCGGCGAAGGACGCGCCGGGCCTGCCTCCAATCAGCATTTCCGCAACAATTTGATCCTGGCGCAGGGAGCCTTCGATCCCGTTTTCGCCGTCACCACGTATACGAATTATTCGAGTTCGGATTATAACGGGTATCGGCCGAACCCCAACGTTGCGGATTCGTTCGAGTGGAATTCGCCCGCATTCGGAGTGGCGTCGGCGTTCGGTCAAACCACAGTCAACCGCCGTTACGCCAATCTCCGCGACTTCCGGGAAGCCACAGGACAGGAACAGCACAGCGTTTTAGTCGATTACGATGTTTTTGCGCACGTACCGAAGCCTGATCCGGCCGATCCCCAGCACGTATACACGCCCGACGGGCTCGATTTCAGCCTGCGGGCCGGCTCGGCAGCCGTTGACGCCGGCGTGACGTTGCCGACGATTACGGATGGATTCACAGGTAAAACGCCGGACCTGGGAGCCTTCGAACTGGGCAGACCGATGTTTCACTATGGCCCACGCTAATCGTCGTTCGTCAAACTTCGGCGGGCAACCCGGAGATCTCGTGAGCAGTGTAGAAAGAACTGGACTCAGCGTGGTGCTAATTCAGAAATCCGGTGTCGACAATTGCCGTGCACAAGCGGTCCGGTAGAGAGACTTGAACTCTTGAGGAATGGTGATTGTCAAACGGGTCCTGAAGGGTAAACGGAGGCTAGGGACCTTTCAGGCGGCTACGGATGTGATCGTTGATCCAATGGTCATCCCACCACTCGACTGGATTTACCTGGACGCCATCTACCTGCATAGAGAAGTGAAGATGATCCCCACCCGCCAGACCTGTGGATCCGCTTTTCCCCATCTGTTGACCACGGCTAACCATCTCGCCCTCCTTAACGGAGATCTCGCTCAGGTGGCCGTAGATGGACTGCAGTCCGTATCCATGGTCCAAAACGATGCAGTTGCCATAAATACCAAGCGGCGCCGCCCAAATCACCTTCCCATCGTTTGCCGCCAGCACAGGACCGTGCTGAGTTGTCGCAAGATCGAATCCGAGATGCACCTGTTGATCGATCTTTTTACCTTTGTAAACATAGGTCCGAAGATCCGCGAATGCTGATTCTACCTGCGAACCGGCAAGTTGAAGAAACGATTGGGTCCACAGAAATCGCCCCGCTGTCTTCAATCGCAGATCGGAGAGCGTCTTGTTATTCGCGCGCCGTATTTCTCCGTTGATCTTCAAGAAGCGGGTGACAAGATCTCCAGAACCCTCCCGGATCGATTTGGTTGACTACCTTTTCCAGAAAGGCGTCATCGATCGATAATTCCCGCGAACGAAACTTCTTGGGGAAGACCTTGAACCAGAAGCGCGCCGTCGCTTCAGTCCCAGCACCGTTACTGGCGAAGACCACCGGAGGTGTGTCGGGAGGGGTGTCCCAACTGTAGGCAAAGAGGGAAACTCGCTGCTGGGTTTGCCCGGGCTCGGGGAAGCTACGAAACGTGGCCGAGCCAACGCGAACCCCAGCCTCTTGCCACGAGCCTGCGGGAGTGAGAAGTACGAACTCCGAACCGCCCTGATTAATGTAGTGTTGAAATCCATCCGTGGTTACGGAGGGTGGGCGGAGAACCACGTCTGTGTCGATCGCAATCTTGTCCGTCAAGGCCCGCAGATCGTTCGACTGAACCTCGACGATCACACGAGCCTTCCCTTCCTTCAAACGGGAGGCTCGATCTTTCCCGACCGTGAAGTGGACGATCTCGGGCCCGGCGTGAGTTCGCCAGAAAGTAAATCGCGTGGCCGGCTTTGCTTCCTGATCGACTATCGTGCTGCTGCCATCTTGTTCGATGCGTGCCGTAATGGCGCGAACGCCATGCGGATTCGTGATCCGCACAACGATTGGAGTGGCTGCTCCCAGCGTAGTTGGCGGAGGATCGAATACCAAACTGGAGTGTGAGGACATGGCAAACAACGCCACGGCACCGCCTGCCAGAATCAAAACAATGAGAAAAAGGACTGCGATTGGTTTAGCCATGATGATTCGCGATCGTACCCGCAAGACGGACTACTTGGCGATCGCCTATATTCTGTAGCTTACCGAAGTGTGGAAAGAACTGGTCAGATAAAATCGACTGCGGCCCGACTCCCCGAGACTGCCGTCTACGCCAGAGGCTTCGAGCAAGTGTTCTGGGCCGTCCGATCCCGATCCCTCACGCAGGGAAGAGCGCGACTGACTGGCGGGGTCGGCAGCCCTACACCCGTCTGTTGACGACTCAAAACGCAAGGTGGTACTGAGGGAGTGGATCGAAGTGGTCCCGAGAAGCTCAATCGATGAATACCAGCATCCAGGACGAGATCAAGCGATGTAAGCGCGAGATCGCCCAGATCGAGGCAGCGCTCCTCGCAGGGCATCCTGATGTGGCGGGCCTTTGCCTGGCATTGTCGGATTGGAGCGCGGAGATCAGGATCCTCGACGCGGAACTCGCGGGGCGTCAAGACACTGCCGAAGACGAGAAAAGCCGCCAGCCCGAAGGCCGGCGGCGTGAGGCTCGCGCAAGTCTATTTCCCGAGCCGGTACACCCGGTCCCCGGCGTCGGACTTCGTGCTCTCGATCTTCAGGCCCATCTTCTTGCCCAAGGCTCCGCTCAGGAACCCCCGGACGCTATGCGCCTGCCAGCCGCTTGCGGAATCGCCACCTGTTCGCCAGGCTGGCCGTTTTGGTTGGAGCGAACGACATCTTGCCGTTGCGGACGAGATCGGTTACGAAGCGCGCCCTCCGACAGATCCCTCCCACAACTCAGTTCTTTGCTGAGGTTGAGGCATGATCTCTCAAACGACGGCAGCACGCCCGAGCGTACTGCGCCCATGCCCGTTCCCGCGGTGTCCCGAACTGACCACCGGCGGTCCCTGCGAGTCCCACCGTCGAGAGCGACAGCGTGAACACGACGAGCGTCGCGGCACGGCCACCGAGCGTGGATACGATCGAGACGGGAACACTGCCTACTCCTACGAAAATCCGCATCTTGAACGGCAACCCGTCGCGCCGTCCCCTGCCGGCCAACGAGCCGCAGTTCGCGCCCGGCATCCCGGATCGCCCCACGGGCATGAGCGCGGGCGCACGGAAGCAGTGGGACGGGCTGGTGAGCGAGATGGCCAACTCCGGGGTGTTGCGCCGAGTGGATGGGGGAGCGCTGGCGATGCTCTGCGAGGACTTGGCGATGCTCGATACCCTGCGCAAGGGTCTGGCTGCCCAGGCGAGCGAGATCACCAAGAAGGCCAAGGAGAAAAAGCAGCAGATCTCCGGAAACGCTCTCACCGCGCTGAGCCGCACCACCGAAGGGCGCCGCACATTGAGCACGATTCGGGAACTGTCGGCCCAGATCATCATTCAGCGGCGTGAATTCGGATTGACACCCAGCTCCAGCACCCGGGTGCAGGCGTCCGGGGGAGGCGCACAGTTTATCGACCCGCTCGAACAGGCGCTATGTGGTTGAGTACCGGCCAGCCACATGCGCCTACTGCAGTGCCGAGACGTGGTGCGAGACGCGATCGGACGGGACGGCCCAGTGCCGGGCATGCAAGGTCGAACGGTTTTTCGATCGGGTGCTATATCCGCCGCTCGGGTACAAGCTGCAGGGCTGGCAGCGGAAGATTCTGCGCGCGCTTTACGGCTCGGTCGATGCGCGAACCGGTCTCCGCCAATACCGACGCTCCTATATTTCAGTAGCCAAGCAGAACGGAAAAAGCTTTCTGTTGGGCGGCCTCCCGATTTATCACCTTCTGATGGAAGACGAACCGCAGCCGGAAGCCTATGGCATCGCCTCGGCCAGGGATCAGGCGAGCATCGTTTACAAAGCCGCAGCGCTGTTGGTCGAAGGCAATCCACAACTTCGGAAGCGGCTGAAGGTTCTTGAAAGCACCAAGCGGATTATCCGACGCGATGGCGGCGGCCTGTACACCGTTCTTTCCGCAGATGGGGATGTTCAGGATGGCAAACGCCCGAGCCTGTTGATGTTCGACGAGCTCCACCGTTTCACCCGGAAGAAGGCGGAGACCGTCCGCACGGTGCTCTTGAAGGGAATGATCTCGCGCTCGCCGGTCGTCAACGGCGTCCAGCAGGGCGAACCACTGATGATCCAGACGACGACCTCAGGCGATGAGCAGGAATGCCCTCTCTGGTTCTCCGAATACGAATACGCGCAGCATGTGCTCGACGGCAGCATCGAGGACCGCAGTTACTACGCCGCGATCTACCAGGCCGATCCGCAGCGCATCGAGAGCGATCCCGAGTACTGGAAGTCCCGCGAGGCGCGCGTAGCCGCTAATCCATCGCACGAAGACAACGGCGGCTTTCTGGCGGACAGCGCGATCGAATCGGAAATGACGGAGGCCATCGCCAGGCCAGAGAAGTACGCCGGCTACATCCGGCTGAATCTGAATGTGCCCTGCGTGGCGACCGGAACGCCGGTGATCCACATGCCGCTATGGTGTCAAGGCGATGGCGGTGTGGATCACGGCGATGGCTCGGGCCGTGTTCGCGGACGAACATACGATCACTTACACGGGGCTGCGGAGCGTCGGCTAGCCGAATTCAACGCCGCCAATCACAGGCTCGTTCAGTGGACCAGTGCATCTCGCTGGCCGACCCAGGCATAAGTAGTTTCCGATGTTGGGCATTAACGGAAGCGTAGTCGTGTGTGGACATTACCTCTGTACGGGGAGGACATCAAATGAAGTTGCGTACCGCACCCACTGGATCAGGGCATAGGTGTCCCGGATCAATTGTTGCTCTGGTGTGACGCTGCCGGACTGTCAAGTCGACGGGGATCGCGTGCTCATATTCTGAATGCACGAGTTAGAGCCGAGCGAATTAGGCCCTTTGCTTAGCCACCGGCAAAAGACGAGGCCGGGTTAGCCGACGTAATCGCCGGCACCGACTGGAATCGCGGCTATATTCCCTACATCGCAAGGTCTATCCAGATCTCCCTCCAAGCGCTTATAATCAATTCTGAGCACTTTGCGAGAAATGTCAGTATTTATCGCATCGCACGCGGTCGGTGTGCCTGCAGGCGAGATGTTCCGCGCTCGTTATGTCCTTCTGAAAGTACTTGTCCTGATGGCCGTACTAGTGGCCGGCGTGTCAGCTCAATTGACGATAAGCGGAGCCTTACCGCAGGGAACCCAAGGAGTCCCATACACAGGACAGTTCACCGCTACCGGCGGAGTATCGCCCTATCACTTCGTGCTCGACCAGGCAGTAAGTGGATTCCAGCTCAGCGACAGCGGGCAACTCACGGGTACGCCTCCCTATGTAGGGGGGATTCCGTTCCTGGTTGCCGTGACCGACAGCTCGACTACACCCTTGAGCGGATTTAGCTCCTTCCTCGTTGACATAGAACCACCGCCACCAGGACCTTTTGTGATGACGACGACATCGTTGCCCGGCGGAAAAGTAGGGGCTCCCTACAGCGGGCAGATTGCCGTCTCAGGCGGAGTACCTCCTTATCTCTACTCCATACCGATCGCCGAGCAGGTGGCCGCGGGAATCTTCCTCGAAGTGAGCAGTGGTGCGCTCTACGGTACACCTACGACAGCGGGTACCTTTCCACTCGACGTGACCGTCTACGATCACTCCGATACGCCACAGATTGTCCAGGGCAACTTTACGGTCACGGTGATCCCCGGGCTTTCAGTACTTACAAACTACACTCTCGCTACCGGTACGCCGGGCCAAGCTTATTCGGCGCAGGTCACGGTCTATACTGGAACACCGCCTTATACTTTCGCACTGGCTTCCGGGGCTCTGCCGCCGGGAGTGCAGTTGAACGGCAGTAGTGGAGCCATTACTGGTACTCCGGCGCACGTCGGCACTTTCAACTTCCAGGTTCAGGTAACGGATGCGAATGCCTTGACGGGCACCGCAAGCCTAACCATTCCAATCGCCGGGTTCCCTCTGTCTTTGACGCCCTTCAATCTCTCGGCCGCACAGGTCGGTGTGCCCTATCCACCTGTGACGTTTGCCGCCAGTGGCGGCGTTGCTCCCTACACAATGGCGCTGTTAAGTGGTTCAGGCACTCCTCCGCCGGGGATGACTCTCAGTTCAGGAGTCTTGTCGGGTACGCCCAGTAGCGGGGGTTCGGATAGTTTCGAGATTTTCGTTACTGACCAGGTTGGCAGCACCGGCGCGTTCCTGATCTCAATGACGGTCCTCGATATCCAGCCAGGGACGCTACCGGGCGGGACTGTGACGACCCCGTACCAGCAGGTTTTCTTCCCGCAGGGGTTTCCTAGTGCGGTTGCCGCGGCGCTGGCATCAGGTACGCTCCCACCCGGGCTGTCACTAGTTCCGAGCGGCGGTCTTACCGCCCTCCAGGGAACCCCGACGACCCCCGGCACCTTCAATTTCACCATGGTTGCAACGGACGGCGGCCAGTTGACGGTCCATCGCGCCTATTCGTTGACGATTGTGTCGGGGGGAGGATCGCCGTTGAGCGTGACTCCTGTGGTATTGCCGAGCGGCATGGTTGGGGAGCCCTATTCACAGAGTCTGGGCACGCAGGATGGCACGCCTCCCCTGACCTTTACGAAGACCAGCGGCACGCTTCCGCCTGGGCTTACGTTGAGTGCAGCGGGTCTTGTGAGCGGTACGCCTACTGGAGGGGGATCTTACGCTTTCGATGTGAATGTGGTCGACTCGCAGGGCCGAACCGGAACCGCAAATATAGGCATCCTCATCAATACCCCTGCTCCCACCGTGCAACCCACGACAATTCCGAACGGCGCCGTGGGGCAGGACTACTCGGTCACCTTCTCCGCTTCGGGAGGAACCCCACCCTACCGATACAATCTGTCGCTGGCGTATATCTCGGGCCTAGTGCTCGATTCCCATACAGGGGTTCTTTCAGGAAAGCCGAGCGTGTCCGGCACCTTCACGATCAGGATCGAGGCGGAAGACAATGCCGGGGCTGTAGGCTCCCGGACGTACACACTCACCATCGCGGGAAATAACACCCTTTTGCTGTCTCCGCTCTCGTTGCCCGGCGGGACGATCGGCCAGAGTTACAGCCAGACCGTTTTTGCAGAAGCTCCATTCGGAAGCAATCTGACGTTGCCGGTACACTGGGCGGTTTCTAATGGCTCTCTTCCACCGGGGTTAACCCAGAATACGAGTATTCCCGACAGGGTAACGATCGAGGGTATGCCGACTGTAGCGGGCATATACCCGTTTCACCTGACGGGGACTGATTCCGGCAGTCTGACCTCCGGCTGGGATTATTCGATCACCATCGTGGCGCCGGCGATTTCTGTCAGCCCGGCGTCTTTGCCGACCGGCACCGTTTCGGTGCCATATACTGTCAACTTCACTGCGAGCGGCGGCACGCCCCCCTACACTTTCGCCCTATTCAATGAAGACAGCTCCATCGGTGTTTCGCCACTGGCGCTTTCCTCCAATGGATCCTTTCAGTACACCTCTGTCGTCGCGGGCTACGCAAGATTCCAGATCCAAGCCACCGATAGCACCGGCGCGAAAGGGGCGCGGGATTATCAGTTGACCATCGCTGCGGCGACTCTTTCGATAACGCCGACTCAACTGCCTGCTGGCTCGCTTCATCAACCCTACGCGACCACTCTGACTGCGTCCGGCGGCACGGGGCCGTACACGTTTTCGGTCACGGGAGGAACGTTGCCCAACGGGATAAGCCTCGGTGCGGCCGGCAGCTTGAACGGAACGCCTCAGAAATCAGGCACTTTTGGTGTAACGATCGCCGCCACTGATTCCGTGGGCTCGATGGCGTCGCGAGGCTACCAACTTATTATTGCCGGTGACTCCATAACACTCGGTCCGGCTATGCTACCGGATGCGTTTGGAACCCAGCCCTACCTTGCGCAGCTTACTGCATCGGGGGGGACTGCTCCCTACACCTTCACCATGCCATCGGCCACCATGTGGGCTGCCGGCATGGTTGTGAATCCTGACGGAACGATTACCGGCACGCCACCCGCGGGAACCACCGCGCTGCTGAGCTTCACCGTCCAAGCGGCCGATGCCAATGGTTCCACCGGCAGCCGGGTCTTCCTGATCAATTTGCGCTCCGGGGCCGTAACGCTGACGTTCGCGCCAGCGAGCCTCCCATCCGCCGTGGTTGCCACCGTCTATTCCGTTGCGATCACAGCCTCTGGCGGACAGGCGCCTTACACGTTCTCGGCTACGGGCACATTGCCCATCGGCCTATCCCTTTCCGCCGCGGGCGTGCTGTCGGGAACACCGACGACGCGCGGAACGTACGGAATCCGCATTCAAGCGAGCGATACAAACGGCGTGACGGGAGCGGTCAACTACGTCCTAGGCATCGATGGACCGGCGGCCGGGACCAACGTACTTACCGTCGATCCGGGGAGCCTGAGCTTCATCGTCCACCAGGATGACTCCACCTCGCGGGCACCGCAGAGTATTTCGGTGTTCAGCAGCGACGCCACGACCGATTTTTCAGTGACCACCTCGGGAGGGAACTGGTTCACGGTGAGTTCAGGAACAGGGCAGACGCCCGGAAACCTGGTGGTCTCCGTAAATAAAGATGGGCTAGCCAACGATACGACATACAGCGGCCAGGTTACGATCACCGGCGAGAATACGCTGCCAACTGCGATCACCATTCCGGTGACGCTTACTCTTGTGGGTGATTCTCCGCCGGTTCTGGGAGTTTCCCCCTCACGCTTTCAGCTGAGTTACGTGCAAGGAGGCTCTTCAGAAGACCATCAGCAACTGGTGGTTTCCAATCTCGGGGCGGGCACTCTGGGGTTCGATTTCGAGGCAGAGACCAGTTCGTGTGGAGCCTGGCTCACGCCCGTGAACGGAAATGGAAGCGCCACGCCCCGAGTCCCATCGGTGATCGACTTTACCGTGGATCCGCAGGGGTTACCCCCGGGAACGTGCGCCGGGCAGATCATCGTGACCGGGGATGCGGATCAAAAGCAGACCATTCCAGTCACGATGGTGATCAGCGGCGAATCACACTCTCTCCTGTTGTCGCAGACTGGCCTCGATTTTCAGGTAGCGACGGGATCGCTGCCGACGGCCCAGACGTTTGGGATTGTGAACACGGGCACAGGAGATATGAGCTGGAGCATCCCGCCGTCGGGGACAGGATGGCTGAAGATCACCCCAACGAGCGGCGTGGCGGCCGGAGGAGCGCCCACGGCATCGTTGGTGAGCGTAACGGCGGACCCTCAGGGACTGGCTCCGGGGCAATACTACGGGACCGTGGAGGTGGACGCCCCGAGTGCCGGAAACAGCCCGAAATCGGTGACCGTATCGCTGACGGTGTTAGATCCGGGACAGTCTCCTGAGCCCGAGGCAACCCCGTCTGGACTGATCCTGGTGGGCCAGGCCGGGTCGGCCACCGCCGCCGCACAGACAATAGCGCTGCTGAATCACAGTGACGCGATGCTCACCTACACGTCAACAGCCGTGACTGAGGATGGACAGCCGTGGCTGACAGTAGTCCCGACTATTGGCAGCGTACCGGAAAATGGTACGGCGCAGATAAACGTTCAAGCCGGCTTGGCTGAATTGAACGCTGGTTTGTGGCGCGGGACGGTGCGGGTAGCTTTTTCCGATGGAACCGTGGCAACAGTAGGAGTGGTTCTGGTGGCGACTGGCAGCACAAACAACGGCTCGAATACCAGTATTCAGGGAGCGGCGCCGCCGGTGACGTCCAGTAGCTGCAACCCGAGCGCTGATTTGGCGGTAGTGTTTCAGGGCCCTGAAGACGGCTTTCAAGTCCCCGCCCGTCACCCGGTTCCGCTTCAAGTGCTGGCCGTCGATTGCCAGGGAAGCGCGGTTACGAGTGGCGCAGCAGCCGATGTTGTCGTGCAAGCTCCAAACTCGCTGGACATCGAGATCCCTCTCACTCAGCAGGGAAGCGGGCTTTGGACCGCGACCTGGACTCCAGCCATGGGGGCATCCGGCGTAAGTTTGCTCGCGAGGGTCAATAAATCCTTGGCTGGCACGAATGCGCTATCGGGCATGGCGGCTCTTTCTGGGACCGTTCATGAGGCTATAGCAGATGCGGCCGGCGCGGTGATCTCGGCCGCGAACGCTGCGAGCAATGACAGGCCGGGAGAGATTACGGCGGGAGCCTGGGTGACGCTGAAGGGAACGGGATTGGCGGATGCAACGACGATAGCCGATACAGTCCCTTATCCGAAGACTTTATCGGACACGCAGGTTCTGATACAGAACCGGCCGCTACCGCTCTACTTTGTGAGCTCGGGCCAGATCAATGCTCTAATTCCGGTGGCCCTGAATGCAGGCAAGCAGCAGTTGACGGTAATTCGCAATGGCACGCGGTCGGCTGGATTGGACGTGTTGGTGACGCACGTCGAACCGGGCCTGTTCAGCTTGGATGGGAGCGGCCAGGGGCAGGGCGCGATTCTGATTTCCAACACCAGTTTAGTCGCGGGACCGGCATCCACGTCGCGGCCAGCGCAGCCGGTTCAACGTGGACAATTTATATCGATTTATTGCACGGGACTCGGTCCCGTAGACGGAAATCCTCCGCAGGATGGAGACGCGACGCCCTTGAGCCCCTTCCTGACGACCACTGCCAGTCCGAAGGTGACGATTGGAGGCGTGGACGCCAAGGTGAGTTTCTCGGGGCTGGCGCCAACTTTGGTGGGGGTGTACCTCGTGAACGTGCAGGTCCCGGACGCTGTCAGTCCAGGGGACGATATCCCGGTAACGCTGACGATGGGCAACTTCCGTTCGAACACCGTAACCATCTCGGTCCGCTAACGGGAGGATAGCAGGGAAGGTCAAGCGTGCAATGCGACCCGTTATCGAGCATTATCGGTAGCCAAAGGTGCCGCGAAGTATTGGGGTGAAGATAGCACCTCGCACTGACGCCCGAAGTAACTACGGCACCTGAGGTTACTTTCGACCCCCGGTCGATGAGATCCTACTTCCAAGGCAAAACGGGTCTGAGTCTTTGACATCGGCAGATGCAAAACTTCTCATCGCGCTCTGTCGCGCCGGCAAACCCTACGAGATCGACCAGTGGATCGCGTCTGGCAAATCGACGTGTGTAGCATCCCAGACGAAAGCAACCCCTCTCTTGATCGCGATTGATGTTGGCTTTCATAGCTTGGTCGAACTACTGGTCCGCAACGAGGATTGGCGAGCACGCTGACATCGTAGTTCAGTTGACCGCGAGCTAGCAGGTTCGGCACCGGGCGTCGTATGATGTGAAGCACACGAGCATCCATACCCAATGCGTGATAACAAAGAAGAAAGCTGGGTGAGCCCGAAGATGCAGATGAGATACAACAACAGCATTTCCATGATGTCGGCGGCCTTGGTGGCGCTGGTTGCGGGCGCGACCATGCTGCTTGCACAGTGGCCGGAACACCGCACGGACGGGCCAAGAACCGAGAGCGGTGAACTCGACTTGAAGGCGCCTGCGCCGAAGGCGCCGGACGGACATCCCGATCTTTCGGGTCTGTGGCAGCCGATGCGCCTGAATTTCGGCAACTTAAGAGGGAAGGGCAAGGGCAAAGCCAAAGGTGCGCCGGCACGTGCGCCCGGCGAGCCGCCTGCGGCGCAGTTCGGCGATCTGGGTGCGGGCTTTGAGCATGGACTTCCTTACACGGAGTGGGGCCGGAAGACGCGGGACGAGCGCAAGGCAAACAATAGCAAGGACAACCCCGACGCCCACTGCAAGCCGCTGGGACTAATGCAGCTCCACACACATCCTTATGAGAAGAAGATCGTGCAAGGGCCGGGAACGATCGTGATCATGTACAACGCCAACAATGACGTCCGCCAGATCCTTACGAATGGCCAGACTCTGCCGGAGGTGGGTCCGCAACTTGCGCCTTGGTGGTACGGCTACTCGGTGGGCAAGTGGGAAGGCGACACCTTAGTGGTCACCACCGTAGGATTCCGTGATGATGTCTGGCTGGATGTGAACGGTAGTCCGCTGACAAGCAGCGGAAAAATGGTGGAACGCTTCACGCGCCCCAACTTCGGCACGCTGCAAATCGACGTCACTATCGAGGATCCAAAGGCGTATACGGAACCATTTACTGTCCGCGTGAGGCAGCAGTTGATGCGCGACACCGAACTCTTCGAGTCGGTCTGCGAGGATCGGGACGCGATCCACTACGCGGGCGAGCTGGATGCCAAGCAGAAAGCGGCGGGCCAGAAATAGTCGCCGCAACCACTGTATTGCGTCCACGATGTGGAGCGGCGCGGACGGAGATTCAGCGCCAACCGAGAGCGGGGGCGACGGTGGTCAGAATTGCCTCTAGGGCATGAGCATTGTAGGCCACACCTAATTGGTTTGGGACCGTTAGCAATAGCGTGTCTGCCGCCTCGATCGCCTCGTCTTTACTAAGCTGTTCGATCAGAACATCTGGTTCCGCTGCGTAGCCACGGCCGAAAATCGCTCGTGTGGCGTTATCAAGAAACCCGATCTGGTCCTGTTCCTGAACTCCTCGCCCGAAATAGGCACGATCACGATCGTCGATCAAGGCAAAGATACTGCGGCTGACGGAAATGCGCGGGGTGCGGACGTGGCCAGCCTCCTTCCAGGCTGCATGAAAGGCGCGAATCTGCGCGGCTTGTTGGATGTGGAACGGCTCACCGGTCTCGTCGAATTTGAGGGTTGAGGATTGCAAATTCATTCCGAGCTTGGCGGCCCAAGCGGCTGTCGCATCAGAACCCGCCCCCCACCAGATACGGTTGCGCAGTCCTTCGGCGTGCGGCTCAAGCCGCAACAGCCCTGGCGGATTGGAAAACATCGGATGTGGGTTCGGCTGAGCGAAGCCCTTGCCGCCCAGTAGCTCGAGAAATTCTTCGGCGTGCCGCCGCCCCATGCCTGCATCGTCCTCGCCTTCAACCGGACGGTGGCCGAAATAGCGCCACCCATCGATCACCTGCTCGGGAGAACCGCGGCTGATTCCCAACTGCAGGCGCCCGCCAGCGATGAGATCCGCAGCGCCAGCATTCTCCGCCATATAGTGAGGATTCTCATACCGCATGTCAATCACCGCGGTGCCAATTTCAATGGTTCGCGTCTTAGCGCCGATGGCGGCAAGGAGCGGGAACGGTGACGCTAGTTGCCGCGCAAAGTGATGCACGCGAAAGTACGCGCCGTCAATTCCCAGGCGCTCGGCCTCCACGGCGAGGTCAATGGACTGCAGAAGCGCGTCAGCCGCCGATTGCGTTCGTGACTGCCGAGTAGCTGTCCAATGGCCGAATGAGAGAAAACCAATCTTCTTCATGCAAGATAAGTCTACGGCACGCGGTACAGGAGTCCGGTTGTGTGAAGTTGCCCGATAATCTTCATTATCGGAAGCTTACGCCTGAGAGGATTACTGGTCCAGTACCACCAATCCTACGGCATGCCAGGGCTTGAGGAGCTACCCCGCTCACACGATGAGCTTCGTGCGGCGGTCATTCTCGCTGGCAAGCGAGTAAAGAAACTCCAGTTCTGGAGCATCTGCGGAGGGTATTGCGGGAAGCGCGAGCCGTGCGGCGGCGAACGAAAGAGGCCCCTCAGGTCCTTTTGGAAGGGACCGGCAGGTAAAAGCTGTCAACTTCCTTTTGGAAGGGAAGTTGCGTCTCGCGGACGAATAGCTTTACCTTCAAGTTCGGGATCGCCTGAGGGTATACTTCCACCCACCGAGCTCCCCGCTCAAGGAGTTGAATCGCCGTGAGAACCGGCGTCGTTGGTTTGCGGCCAGGTGTTCGGCGCGGTACCAACGACGCTACGAGGAGGCGGGCGACCCGGTGAGCCATAGCTCGGTCAATTGTGCCATGCTTCTTCCGCAGCCGAGCCGCGAACCGCGTAGTGCTTCGATGCCAAAGAGCTGTTTGCGCAGGCTTTTCCTTGCTCATGCGTACTACGCCCATTGGTCCAGTCTAGGATCGAGGTAGATACCCAGGAGCGGCTTCGAAAGCTGTGTGCAATGCTGTGCAATTCCGTCCCTTCCATGAGAAGGCCGGTCGGTGTCAAGCAAAACCCGTTTCGCTACCTGGCATTTCCTCCTTATTAGTAGTCCTGTCGGCATCGCGTCCGGGCCCAGTCCAGGCCGAGTACCGCGAGCCGAAGGGAAGCCTGGACGGGTGGCGCGATGCCAGATCCTGTATTGAAGGAGGAAATGGCAGGCTGCTGACCTCATCCTTAGATACTGCTTCCGCTAATCGAAGGTGCTCGCCTCTGTCGCCCTGCTTCCATCCGCATTGATCGTGAGCCAAACGGCTCCATGCTAGTTGGGGTCCTTGATTCAGTAGGTGCTGCTATCTGGCCAACGGGCTCAACTACTCCCCAGGGACGGCCGCAGTCACCTGAACTCGGCGAACTCCTTCTTTCAACAAATTCTTATGCTGCGACTTGTGCCTGGCGGTTGGCTACGCGCAACGGTTCGTAACTTTCTCCACTGACCCACAGCTTGTGCAGCAACACCGCCAGTTTCCGAGCCACGGCTACGATGGCTCGTTTCTTCGCGTTCTTCCCGCCGCGGCCGGCCAGTTTCAGACCCCATCGGCGTAGGTCACTGTCAGCCCCAAACGGGCCCAAGGCGTGGTGCGCTCCTTGCACCAGCAGCTTCCGCAAATAACTGTCGCCCTCTTTGCTGATTCCCAGTTCCGGCCGGCTTTGCCCAGACTGCCTGCGTTTCGGCCGCAATCCCACATAGCAGCCCACGTCCCGGCTCCGACGGAATCGATGTGGATCTTCCACCGTCAGCACAAACGTCAGAGCAATCAGTATTCCTACGCCGTGGACCTGGGTGAGCAGATCCACTTCCGGGTATCGCTCCTTGGCCAACTGTCCTAGCATTCGGTCGTATTCGCGGATCCGTTCTGTTATTTCCTCCACCTCTTCCAACAACGGATCAAGCGCGGTCCGCAGATTAGGGCTGAGCGATTCCGCCACGTCTCGCCCCATTTGATTGGTCCCGCAGCTCGGCAACCGTTCACCAGAGGATTTCGTCAGTCCGCGCGCCGCATTGATCAGGGCTGTGCGTGCCTCCACCAGCACCGCCCGCGCGCGCACCATGGTCAGATCCGCCTGCCCTTGTTCGCTGCGGTGGCGAATCGGCGACAGTAACTGGGGATCGATGCGAGCCAGGCGCGCCAGTGTTTTGGCATCCAGCTTGTCGTCCTTTCGACTGCTTTCGCTGATCAGCCGCACCCGCCGCGCATTGGCCACGATTACCTCGTATCCGAGTCGCACCAGATGCCGGCTTACCCACGGTGAGTGCGTTCCCACCTCCAGCGCCATTCGGCATCGAGTCATGGCTCCAAACACTCGATCCAGACCCGTTCCAGTCGTGGCCACACTTCCTTCTAGGATCACATCGCCCTGCTCGTCCAACACGCAGTAGCGGCTGCTGCGATCTCCCAAGTCCAACCCGATCGTGAGCTTCTCTCGCCGGGTCTTCTCTCCTGTCAATCGAGTCTTCACAGTGATACGCTTTTTCATGGCCGGTCTCCTTTTCGATTGCACCTTCGAGTGCGATTCTCATTGGGAGCGTAACGCATCCCGCCGAGGGACCGGCCTTCTCATCCCATCTGGCCACCACAAGTTTTCAAAGACTTAGCGCGATCTCTGCGTCGCCAGAGCGCCTCACTGGAGTCCAAATGGAGTCCAAACTCGGGTTTCACTCGAATAGCTGCTGCTCCTCTGCTGGAACCACTGGCACCACTCTCCGTGGCAGTCGTAGAGAGCAGCCAATCACGATGCGGCGCGTTGGGCGTGATTCCGACGCCTCAATGAGGGTTCGGCCCACGCACTAACCAAGTGCTGCTATGAACGGCGTTTCACGGGAGTAATCTCGATTTTGGTTCCGGCACCGGATCGCCCGATGCAAGCCGACTTCCTGTTACTAATCCGGCCAACTTCCTCGCCCCGTTGGGTCTCTCATCGAGCCTGGCTGTCGCTCATAAAGTCCGCTCACCCCTCCATGAGATTGTTTATGGAAGCATGGCCGACCATACATCCGCTATCCGGCCATCTATTTAAAAATGCGGGGGACGCCCGACCTATCCAACCTGGGGCGATGGACGTAGGGATAGTCTACTTCTTTGTCCGCTTCATCCATTGGGCTCGGCTGACGCCAATTCCATGACTTATGCACTTTTACATACGCTCACAGGCGGGGCGTGTTGAAGCGAGCGACCCTGGCGGAGTGGAGATGTACTAGTACTTTCCGCGTGCGGGAGACGACCTATTGCGTTGTTTGTTAGGCCCAGCAATGGGATAATGGCGGATCGTTAAATGGTCGGTTCTTGAAGTCGAGCAAATGGAGGAGGAGAATTCTAAAGATGAAACCGTTCAAGAGCGCCTTCTTGACACTAGGCGTTTTGACGCTAGCGGCAACTACAGTGAGCGCCTCGCCCATTACAGGTAGCGCTGAATATCTCAGGCTCTGTTGGCCTTTCGGCCACGGTGATCGACTGGCTGCCGAGTGGTGGCGGTGTGGGAATATTCGCCGTGGATGCTTTCACCCAGACGGGCGACTTCGTGGCCCTGGCGGGCACGGTAGGTAGCTCTCGCGATCTGACCAGCGGGACCGATCCCGTGGGTAGTGCCTACAATCCCGGACCGGTTTTCACGGTTCCAGCGTTCCTGACGTTCGCGGCCGATCCGACGATTCTGTTCCATCTGGAGTTCATTTTCCCAGGCACTTATACGTCGGTGGCTTGTACCGCTGTTCCTGCGGCAGGCCAGACCTGCACTCCGTTTGCAGGCTCCCCGTTCAACTTCGCCAACACGACTGCCACCAGTTCCACGGCTTCGTTCCAGGTGAAGGGCGTTATCCAGCACGGTACCGATTTCTCGGACTTTATCGGCACCTACAGCACGCAGTTCGCGGGTGTGAATTACCAGCAGGTCCTTTCCACGATTCTGGCAGGTGGAACGGTCGACAGCTCATACAGCGCGAACTTCATCGCGTCTTCGGCAGTCCCCGAGCCTTCGACGATCTGGCTATTTGGGAGCGGTCTAGCGATCCTGGCAACAACATCACTCCGCCGACGCTGGCGGATGGAAAAACAATCCAGCTAGCGCGTCGTCGGCTTACTCTTCGGCTTCGGCTTCGCCTTCGTTGCCTGCGCCCTGGACTAAGCCAGGGACACAGATTTTACGGGCAGGGTTCGGGACACCGCTGTGGAGGGGCTGACCGTCACCATCGGCGGATCCGCATTCAGCGGAGCGGGGGGAGCTGTCCCGCCAGTCTCCAGGCCTGCGCGGTCCGTTATGCCTGTATAGGTGTCCGTCCAAGAGGGCGGAGACTGCAAATCTCGAAGTTGAGATCCGGCGAGCCAGCGTCGTTCACTCTGCTCGCGTCTTAAGGGAAAAGCCCACTGGAGATAATAGCCTTTCTACGCCGAAGGTTACGTGCCTACCGCTATGCACACATTGACCGTAGCGCTATGCATCTAGTCGTGAATCTTTTTTTGCGTAGCGCTTCGGATGGGGATATTCTGTTCTAAGTGACTGAAGAGAGGAAGAAGAATCCGGCAGCAGTTGCGTTGGGTCGCCTCGGTGGGAAGAAACGAGCGGCCACTCTCTCAGCAGAAGAGCTCAGCAAGCAGGGGAAGAGGGCTGCCGCAGCCAGGTGGGCGAAGTCGAAACGTCTCGAAGCGCTCCTTGAGATTCAGAAGCCGAGTCCGGAAGAGTCGGAGCCCGCGCTGAAGCCAGTACGCGACGCGGAAACCAACTTCGACGGTCACGACTCAAATGCCATTCAGGCTTTAAGGGACCAGGGGTACGAAGTGGGAGAACCGGCCCGCCACCCCGATGGCTTCATGCGCGTCAACGTGAGCTCCCATGATGTCTCTGCTTGGGTAACGACCGGCAAGGAACTGCTGGATCTCGCAGCCGGACGGGCAGTCCTTGAGGAAATCATGAATCGGCGGCGGAGTGAACAGCGGAGTGCGGCGGCGGGAGGACAGAATTAACGCCAACATTGCGCGCGCCACGCTGCCTTCCGCCTTCTCTTGATCGCTGGGAGTGTAGTGTTCGTAAGGACGCCGCCCCGCCGAGGCAAGCCCCCCATCGCGAAGTAAGCCAGCGCTTTGACGCCTGCCATGGCTCTTGCGGATCCCTAGCGAGCCTCGCCGAGGCGCACTGGGTTGGTCTTCCCCACTCTATTTCGCGTTCAGCCTTTCGAAATACGACTGAAAGAACGCGAGCTGAGCCTCGCTGGGAGACTGCGCGCCCTCGGGCTTATTCCCGAACACCATGGTGGTGGCTGCCTTACCGTCGTAGGCGGTCCATTTCGCGAGACCTTGGCCGTTGGGGTCCCCGGTCGCGGCGAAGTTCACCCAATAGGAGGACATCATGTCGGCGACCTGGCGGTCTGCGTCGGTCCACATGCGGCTGCCATCCAGGTGGTTGAACACGTACAGAACCTCGGCGACGTGGGTCGCAGTTCCGTGGGAACCGGGCGCCCGAGGCCCTCGGGCATTGGGCGGGACCGGAGGCTGCTGGGTGAAGTAATAGACGTAGGACTTGGCCTTGCCCGAAGCGGAGGCCAGCCGCGCCCAGTTGCGCATCACAAAGGCCATCTCATCACGGCCGGCAGCGAAAGTGGACTCGCGCGCCGCCTCTTCGGAAGACGCCGGATACAGCCGGAGAAAGGCGTCCGCCAGGTCGCCGTACCGGCTGTGCGCCTGTTCAATGAACTGGGCGGCGGTGCGCGTGTTGCCGCCGAAGGATTCATCGCGGTTCGAGCCGGTCAAAACGGGCACCGGAATCTGCTTTCCCTCGGCGAAGACCTTGCCCGGATCCTCCGGGATCAACCAGCCATCCACCACGGGCTCAGAGCCGCGCCCGTCGGTACGAAGGGCCTCGGCCGGCTTGGCGCGCAAGTCCGCGAGCGAGTGGGCGCCGAGGCTGGCGGCGAATTTTGTGCCGGCCTGCTCTGCTTCGGCAAGCGTGCTCAGGCGTGCGACGCGGGTGGTGGCCCAGGCGCTGCTCTCCCCGATGGCGCGCTGGAACAGACCTTTGGCTTGCGGCACGGTCATCAGGTTGGCAACCATGCCGGAGCCGGCCGATTCGCCGAAGATAGTGACGCGCTTCGAATCGCCGCCGAAGGCCGCGATGTTTCTCTGCACCCAGCGCAGGGCGGCGAGCGCATCCATCACGCCGAAATTGGCCGCCCCACGCCCGCCCGACTCCTTGGTCAGCCCGGGATAGGAGAAGAAACCGAAAGGACCCAGCCGGTAATTGAATGTGACCACCACGACGCCCTTTTTGGCCAGTGCCTCGCCGTCATACATGGGCAGCGAGCCAGAGCCGCGGTAGTAGCCACCGCCATAGATCCACACCATGACGGGACGCTTGTCGCGCGCCGTCCGGGCGCCGGTCCAAACGTTGAGATACAGGCAATCCTCGCTCATTTTCTGGGGGTCACGGCTTGCCGTATCCTGCATGCACACCGGAGAGAACTCGTCCGCCTTGCGCACGCTGTCCCAGTGCGCGGCGGGCTTCGGCTTACGCCAGCGGAGATCGCCAACCGGCGGCGTCGCGAACGGGATTCCCTTGAATACGCGTACATCAGAAGTGGAAGTGGCCGCGCCGGACACCAGACCCGTATCCAAATGCACCGGATCGTTGATGGCAGCGGAAGCAGTACCCACGGCTATGACAGCGGTTGCGATCAGCGTTACACGATTCATGAAAGCCCTCCAGCGTCAAAAGTATACCCGAATCGCACCGCTACGGCCCGGACGGCGAGCGGCCATCGACTCCGGAGCGCTGCTGGCGGGGCCGGAATCCGGGTGGAGCCGAAATCCCAAGAACCCCCAGTACTCTGTGATATACCAGTAGACTGAGGCTTGGATGCAAGGGATCGGCGTAACGATGGATCCGTCCATGCAACCATAGTCCGGTGCGGTGAGCCAACTTTGACTGGGCAGACTCCTAAGGAGAAGGTATGAAGAAATTGATTTATCCGGCCTTGTTGCTGACTACGGCAGGGATGCTATCGGCCGCAGGCCCGGAAGGCTTCGTGGGTTCGTGGAAGAGCGATCCCGGCACCCCCACCATGACCCGTGATCTGGCACTCGATGGCAAAGTGATCGTGATGACCGAGCATATACCCGGCCGCAACGGCGGGCCTGAAACGGTCATGATTCGCAAGTACCCCACCGACGGCAGTACGGCGACGATGGACAAAGGTTTTTGGGCTGGCGCCACGGCGACCGGAAAGATGGAAGGCGACGTCCTCACCGTGGACACCATCCAGGCGAATGGCACGAAGTGGCACGATGTCTGGACGCTGTCGGCAGACGGCAAGAACTACACCGATGAGATGTCCAGCACTCCTGCCCCGGGCGCCGCAAAGGGCGGCGCAAAGGGCGCGGCAAAGGGCGGCCGAGGCGGCGGCGCCAACAAGTTCAGCTACACCAAGGAGTAGCGAGCTAGCCATTTAGGATTATGCGGTTGGCGGGACACAGGTCCGGCGCGCCAAGGTTTGTTTCGTGTCACCAGACGGAACTGTCTCAACTTCCCCCGCGAGGCCGGCTGATCTCCTCGCTCAACCATTCCAACATTTGTACGTTATTGGACGTCGGGCCGAATTACCTCGTGATGGAGCTGGTGGAGGGGCCGACCTTGGCGGCCAAGAGATCTGATGCCCGACTGAGTTGGGTGTATGCCGTGGAGAATATGACATCACAGCGAATGAGATTGTTTCCGGTCGGATTCCTTGGGATCGGTCTTTTTATCTGGACGACATTGGCGGCGGGACAGGTCAAAAAGATTGACGACCAGGTACTGAAGACCGCGGGAACCGGCACCGAATGGACCATGAACGGGATGGATTGGGGTGAGCAGCGCTACAGCACAATGACTCAGATCGATCCCGGGAATGTGAGCGAACTCGCACCTGCGTGGTCGTATGAGCTCGGTCCCGGTGGGGGTAACCAGCAGGCGACTCCTCTCTATTCGAACGGGGTCCTCTACACCGTGACGAACTGGAGCATTGTCGCGGCCGTCGACGCGAAAACCGGCAAAGAGCTATGGCGCTATGACCCGCAGGCGGATCGGACAATGACGCAATTCGGAAAATCTCGCCTTTGCTGTGGTGTGAATAGCCGGGGCGTCGCCCTGTACGAGGGCAAGGTACTGGTCCCCGTCATCGACGGACGTATGCAGGCTCTTGACCAAGCGACCGGTAAGCTCCTGTGGTCTTCCTGGGCGATTCCGGAGCCGAAAGAGGGCGAGATCTCCTCATACTCCCTCACGATGGCGGCACGCGTCGCCAAGGGGAAGGTGTTTATCGGCAATGCCGGCGCTGAGTTTCCTCCGTTTCGTGGATACGTTTCCGCCTTCGATGTAAACACCGGCAAAGAACTCTGGAAGTTCTACACAACCCCCGGCGATCCATCCAAGGGATTTGAGAACAAGGCCATGGAAGCCGCGGCAAAAACATGGGTGGGCGAATGGTGGAAGATGGGCGGCGGCGGATCCATGTGGGATGGCATGGCCTACGATCCCGATGAAAACCTTTTGTATGTCGGAACCGGCAATGCGACGGTCTGGGCAGCGGACGTTCGTAACGGTGGCAGGCAAGCAACGAACCCGGACAATCTCTACGTCGCTTCTATCCTCGCCATCGACGCGGACACCGGTCAGTTGAAGTGGCACTACCAGTGCACACCTGGCGATGAATGGGATTACGACGCGATTCAGCACCTTCTGCTTGCGGATATTCGGATCAACAATCGCGATCGTAAAGTCGTCATGCAGGCGAACAAGAATGGTTACTTCTACGTGATCGATCGCACCAACGGCGAGTTCATCTCCGCGGCCGAAATGTCGCAAGTGAGCTGGGCCACAGGGCTCGATCCAAAAACCGGCCGGCCCAATGTTCACCCCGACGCGCTTTATTCTTCGAAGAGGGGCGTGACGGTATATCCGGTGCAGATGCACAATACGTCACAGATGTCGTTCAATCCGAACACGGGCCTGATTTACGTTCCCATTGCCGTCAATAATACCTTCAGCTTCGTGGCGGCCGAGGCCTACGCTGCTACTCCAGGGAGCCAAAACTTCGGACTGAACCTGGGCGGGGCACGGGGCGGCGTACCGATGGCATCCCCGCCTCCTCATGGACCCGACCGCAAGAATCCGGATGGAAGCAAAGTGCGTGGTGGCATACTCAGCGCGTGGGATCCCGCCACTCAAAAGGAACGCTGGTTCGCACCCGGCGGCGGACAGTCCGGCGGCGGCACGCTGTCCCTGGCTTCGAACCTCGTGATTCAAACGCTGGGCAACGGACGCATGAAAGCGTTTACCGCAGACAACGGTGAACAGCTTCTGGACATCGCATTGCCGCTGAGTTCCGGCGTCGGCCCGCCGATGACCTACATGCTGGACGGCAAGCAATACATCGCCGTCATGGGCGGGACCGGCGCCTCTGGACGTGGACGGGGCGGGCGCGGCGGACGTGGCGCAGGGCCCGGCGCCGCTGGAGGCCCCGGACGCGGAGCGCCGCCAGCGGGTGCAGCGCCTTTTGAGCCGACCGCTGCCGCAACTCAGGGCGGAGACAATCCTCCGGGGTCGGACGCGGCTGTGGCGAACAACAATCCGAAACTGCTTGTTTACGCTGTTCCGAATTGAGGCGTTGCCGGAAACTTTGCGAGTATCCCGGAAGCCGACTTTTCACCGGCGTGGGCGACGTTTGTTCTAGAATGGCTGCCAGGAAGCCAGCCTGGAAGAAAGTAAGCCCGCAGGAAGGAAGGAACGATGAAAGCCTTCTGTATTTCCGCTTGGATAACACTTGCGCTGATCCCGGGTCCAGTGCCACTTTCGGCGCATCATTCATGGCCTGTCAGCCAGAAACGGCTCGTTACGGTGAAGGGTACGGTTGTCGATTTCCAGTGGGGCAACCCGCACCCGATGATCACTCTTGCAGTTCCGGCCACAAACGGCAACACGGAGAAATGGCAGGTCGGCGGCCCGTCTCTCAACCGGATGGAGGCTAACGGCTGGACGAAGACCACGGTCAAGACCGGCGACGTGATCACCGGCATCGGCTATCAGTACTCCGATGGCCAGAAGATCATCAAGCTTGAGCGCGTCATCCTTCCCAACGGCAAGGAACTCCTCGTCTACGGCCACTGATCAGCTCGCTCAACGCTCACTCGTGGGTGCCGCTTGCCCTTGGCCGGACCGGGGTGTATTCTTCGTCTGATGTCGCTGCGACCCGTTCGAAAGTTAGCCGGGATCGGTAATGTGTTCCTGGGAACAGAGCTCGTGGATATCGCAGAGTACGATCTCGAGATCTACGAGGAGAATCCGGACGATCACGAGCATCACGGAGCCAACTGGACGCCCAACGCGAAGAAGATCGAGGGAACCGTGGTGGGCGAGCTACCCATCCGGAAAGACCTGAGGCTAGTCACCGAAGAAGGGTATGCACTAAGTTTTTATTTGCGGGATAGCTTCGGATCCATCGTGATTTTGGACTCACTGTTGGACAGCACGGGGAAGCCCGTGTGTTAGAAGAACCCGATTTCAAGGATCCCGATACCACGCATTGTCGGCAGCTTTAGAGGGAGAGCGGGTCCGGCTGCAAGCCTCCAGTGCCGTCGCCAAAGTGATCGATCCGAACGCCGGCCTTGTCCATGACGGTGAGCAGCAGGTTGCACATGGGTGTGTTCGCGGGATAACTCTGGTGAAAACCGCTGCGAATCCGGCCGCCGAGCTTGCCGGCCAGCAGCGTCGGCAGGTCGAAATGGCGGTGCAGATTCCCATCGCCCATGCCGCCGCCGTAAAGCATCAGAGAGTGATCCAGCAGAGAGCCATCGCCATCCGGGGTCGCGGCCATCTTCTCCAGGAAGTAGGCGAACAGCGACGTCAGATGCGTGTCGATCTTGGCCTTCTTGGCGATCAACTCCGGATCATTGCGATGATGCGAAACCGAGTGGTGCTGGTCGGGGACGCCGATGAACGCGAACGTGCGGCTGCTGAGCTCGCGCGCCATGATGATGCTGAACACTCGCGTGGTGTCGGTCCGAAACGCCAGTAGCTGCAGATCGAACATCAGCTTCACGTAGGCATCGAACGTGTCCGGAACCTCGGTGGGACGTGCAATGAGTTCGACCTCGCGAGTGGGTTGCGTTTCCGGGCTCTTGGACCGGACTTCCAGCTCGCGTACCGAGTCCAGGTATTCGTTCAGCTTCGACCGGTCGCCCGCGCCCAGGGTGTTCGAAAGACGCCCCACTTCGCCGGCGATCGAGTCCAGAATGCTGCCGGTCTGCCGCATCAGTGCGAGCCGGGATTCCGCGCTGCCGCCGTCCCCAAACAGGCGCTCAAAGACCACGCGCGGGTTCATCTCCGTCGGGTTGGGCGTGGTCTCATTGCGCCAGGAGATGGTATTGACGTAGAAACAATCACCGGTATCGCAGGCGCCTTGCGTCGGGTAGTCCACCGACATTTCGAGCGACGGAATACGCGAGCCGCGGCCTACCTGGCGCGCGATTAACTGGTCCGCCGTCGTCGCCAGCCGTACCTGCACGTCGGGACGCGTGCGGTCATAGGCGTGGACCCCGGTGAGCCAGGCGGCCGACGCACGCGGATGGTCGCCGGTTCCGTCACCGAACGTGTCCGCTTGCAGGTGCGCCAGCCCGCTGATGACGCTGATGCTGTCCTTCACGTTCGCGAACGGTTCCAGGATAGGAGGCAATGCAAACCCGCGGCCCGTGGCCGTGGGGATCCACTGATTCTGAATGACGCCGTTTGCGTGATAGAGGAACCCGAAGCGCATCGGAGCCGGCGAGGGGGCGGCTAGCGCGGGCGACATCGCATCCAGAAACGGCAATGCGACGGCGGTTCCCACGCCTTTCAGCATGGTACGCCGGGAAAGAGCCTTCTTCGTGATGAACATGCCGCCTCCTTTAAAAAGATTACTCCACTGCAGCCGCGCGCATTTGGAACGGGTTGCTCCGGACCACGCCCAGGACGAAGTCCGTGAAGGTGTAGTTGCCGGGGGCCGCCCCGCGCACGATGGCGCGCACGGCCGGCGCGTCGTAGTACTGCAAATTGCGTCCCAGCGCGTACATCAGCAGCCGTTGCGCCACCGTGGAATAGAAGGGTCCGGCATCGCGCGCCAACAATTGCTTCAATCCAAGGGCGCCCTCGAAAGCGCCGCCGCCGGGCAGCGTGCCCGAGGCATCGATGCGGCCGCCCTCATCGGAATCGCGCCACTTGCCGGTGGCGTCGAAGTTTTCGAGTGCAAACCCGATGGGATCCATGCGCGCATGACACGTCGAGCAGGGCGGATTGGCGCGATGCAAGGTCATCGCCTGGCGCATCGAGAGCTGCGTTCCAGGTTCCGAGCCTTCCGTCTTGAGCGCCGGAACGTTCGGCGGAGGCGGCGGAGGCGGAGCCGATAGCAGGTTCTCCAGCACCCACTTCCCGCGCAACACGGGCGACGTGCGATTGGCGTAAGAAGTGATGGTCAGCAGGCTGCCTTGTCCCAAAAGGCCTCCGCGCGGGCTATCCGGAGGGAAGGTCACTTTGCGGAAGTAGCTCCCCTGAATTCCCGGAATGCCGTAATGCCGGGCGAGCCGCTCATTCAAAAAGCTGTAGTTCGCCGTCAGCAGTTCCAGCACGCTGCCCTTCCCGCGCAGCACGCTGTCCAGAAACAGCTCCGTCTCGCGCTTCATGGCCTGGCGTAAGGTCTGGTCGAAATCCGGGAACAGGATCTCATCCGGAACCTTGGCGTCGATGTCGCGCAGATAGAGCCACTGCTCGGCGAAATTGGTGACCATCGCCTCGGCGCGTGGATCGGCCAGCAGGCGGCGGGTTTGCTGCTCGAGCACAGCGGGATCCGCCAGGCGCCCGGAGATGCCGGCCTCGAGTAGCTCGTCGTCAGGGATGCTGCTCCACAGGAAAAAGGAGAGCCGCGAGGCCAGCTCGACCGGTGTGACGCGGCCGGTGGTCGCCGGCGAGTGTTCGATGCGGAACAGGAACTGCGGGCTGACCAGGAGCCGTTCCACGGCGCGCTGAATGCCGAGGTCGAAGTTCCTCTCCGCCCGGCCTGCCTGGTAGAAGGGCAGCAGGTCGTCGAGGTCTGCTTCCGATACACTGCGGCGATAAGCGCGCTTGGCCAGCGTCGAAAGAATCTGGCGCGCGCAGGGCAGTTCCTGCCCCGCGGTCGCGGGCCGGCAGACAAAGATACGCTGGCGGGTGGGCGAATCGCCGGGGCCGGTTACATCGTAGGGTCCGGAAATCGTGGCGAAGGCAATCGCCGGCAGCGTGCCCCGGCTTCTCATCTGCGGCCGCAGAGTCGCTTCGTCGCGCACGTCGCTGCGCTGCAAAAAGGCGACGCCGATCAGCTTCGGCCCCGCCTTCAGCGGGAGCCGGAATTCCAGAGGGGCGGAGGAAGCGCCTCCCCGCCCGCCACGGCCGCCTCTCCCACCGCCGTTTTCCCCGAGCCGCCACAGTTGCACGCGCTCGCCGTCCACCGTGATCTCCAGCTCCTGAAGGTCGCGCGGCTGCGAGGCCAGCTCCACCTTGATCGCGTAGGTGGCGTCCACCGGGAAATAACTGTGGATCGCAAGCCCGCCGCGCGTCCCGAACGGCAGATCCCCGGCGCGCGCGTCTTGCGGCTGCTCGTTATCCATCCGGTGGATATTCACCATTACGGGCATCGCCGTGTCGCCGACGGCCAGCCTGGCGATCTTGCGGGCGGCGTCCAGGTAGCGGTCCAAGGTCGCGGGAGGCATGAACAGAAGGTCCGCGATGTTGTCGAAGCCGCTGCTCACGTTGTCCTGTGGCAGAAGATAAGAGATGTCGTACTCCTTGGGCAGCGCGTCCAGCCCCAGCAGATCGCGGATCGCGTTCTGGTATTCCGTGCGCGTCAACCGGCGCAGCAGCGGCAGCTTGCCCGGATTCGGATTCGCTCGAGCGGCGCGGTCCAGTTCCGTGGTTAAGGTGCGGAGGATCGTGTTGTAGCCGGCTTCATCGGGACGCGGCGCCTGCGCGGGAGGCATGGCACGGCCTTCGAGCTTCGCCACGACCTTCTCCCATGTTTCCGCGTTTGCCGGGATCCGCTCGAGATCCGCGGTATTGATGACCAATCCTCCGGTTTTCAACTTCGCGTTGTGGCAGCCCGTGCAGTAGCGGGCAAGCAGCGATGAAGCCGTGGGAGAGTTGGATTGCGCGGCCGCGGCTGCCGCAAACACGATGGCCACGACGGCGGGCCCGAAAAACCGCATAAAGAAATTGTACTTGTTATATACTGGGCGCGGATTATGCCCTTGCGTCGCTCCTTTGTGCTCCTGGCCGTCGGTTGTGGCATCGCGGCCGGCGCCGCGAACCCGGGCATCGACCTCATCGACGCCGTGAAGCGTCAGGACATGGCTGCCGTCGATGGCCTGCTGGCGCGAAAGGCCGACCTTACCGCAGCCGAAGCAGACGGTTCCACCGCCCTGCACTGGGCCGCGCAGCGCAACGACGCGAAACTCGTGGACCTGCTCCTGGCCGCGGGCGCGAACGTCGATGTGGCCACCCGGTACAACATCACTCCGCTCTACTTCGCTTGCCTGAACGGCAATCTCTCGATGGTGGAAAGCCTGCTGAAGGCGGGCGCCGATCCGAACGGCACAGCCGAACAGGGCCAGACGGCGCTGATGACCGCCTCGCTGTCCGGCAATACGGACGTGGTCAAACTGCTCTTATCGCGGGGCGCGAAGGTCGACACGGCCGAGCCGTATCGCGGACAGACCGCGCTGATGTGGGCCGCTTCGGAAGGAAATACGGCCGCCGCCGAGACCCTGCTCGAGTTCGGCGCATCGTTAAAGGCGAAGTCGAAGGGCGGGTTCACGCCGCTTCTGTTCGCGGTTCGCGATGGCCGCATCGAAACCGCGAGAGCCTTGCTCGAGCACGGCGCCAACGTGAACGATGCCGCTCCCGACGGCACCAGCGCCCTGAACATGGCCGTAGTCAACGCCTACTTCGAACTGGCCGGGACGTTACTCGATCATGGTGCGGATCCGAACGCACCGGATCCGCGCGGATCCGCCCTCCATACGATCGCGTGGCTGCGCAAGCCCGGGACCGACGGCGCAGCCGGCGTCGGAAACACGCCGCACGGACCCCCTCCTCCCACGGGAAATCTTTCGGCCCTGGATCTCGCCAGGAAGCTGCTCGCAAAAGGCGCGAATCCGAATGCCCGCATCAGCTGGAAGGAGACCCGCTTCAGCAAGCTCGGGGGAACCACGCGCAATCCACCCAACATTCGACTGGGCCGGCACTTCCTGACTTACGTCGGTGCGACCCCGTTCTACGTGGCCGCCAAGAACGGCGATGCCCCGCTGATGCGCGTGCTGGTGGCGGATGGTGCGGACCCGAAGATCCCCAACCAGACCGGGATCACTCCGCTGATGGTCGCCGCCGGTCTCGATTATTGGGAGGGCGAGGCGCCCGGCCCATTCACCGGCGTCTCGGAAGCCGAGCGCCTGGAGGCCGTGAAACTGGCGCTGTCGCTCGGCAACGACATCAACGCCCAGGCCGACTTTGGCGATTACAAGATGGAAGGGGACACCTCCTACACGCTGCTCTACTACCCGCTGAACATCGATCAATTGCTGGACCTGGGCGTAGGGGACCCGCGTTGGAGCGGCAGCTCGGCGCTGACCGGAGCCGTGATCTCGGGGCAGCCCTCTATCGTCCAATATCTGGTTGATCACGGCGCGCGGGTGGACATGAAGACGAAGCTCGGCTGGACTCCGTTGATGGTGGCCGAGGGCGTCTTCTTCGCCAACGCGAAAAAAGAGTTCCCCCCAGCCTCGGCCATCCTTCGCAAGGCTCTCGCGGACCAGGAAGCCCCTAGGCAGGGCCAATAGTAGCCGGCCAATCTTCGCGCAGGTTGCATCCCACTGGCCGTCTCGCAGGCGTCCCGTATACGAAGTGCCGGCAATGATCCAGATAGCAACCTTATCGGAAGCTCACGTCTGAGAGGATTACTGCTGGTTGCCAGATCGGCCTGGATGCAAGGCACGACTTCTCTAGGGGCAGCTTCTGGTCCGCCGAATCAGTCAACGGTTTGACTCGGCAAAGCAGCCGTTTTGACACTGCCCTTCTGATTTCGCGAACGCGCAACTTGCGCTTTGATCGTCTTTCACCTGGTGTTCCGGCAAACGCCAGTGCGCGCTTGTGTTGCTATAAAGAAAAATCTCAGCTTCAGGCCGGTCGGGCTGGAGCTGTAATATCGAACCTCTCGCGTTTTTGCGCCATGGCCGCGTCGGCCATTTCTGACGCGACCTTGACCAGGGCCGCCATCTTCGGGTGCACCGGAACGATGTCAACCGGGAAGCCGGCGGCCTCCAGGGATGCGGTCATCACCGGCCCGACCGACGCGATGGCCGTGTATCCGAGCAGCGCCTTGGATACCCGGTCCTGGAGTCCAAGCTCATTGGCGATCGTCATAAGGTGGTCGAGTTGGATCGAGGACGTGAACAGGATCACGTCGAATCGGCGTTCCGCTAATCGACGCGCCGCCGCCTGAAGAGGTCCGACATCGGCGGGGAGTTCCCACCGGTAAAGCACGATGGGAGTGACGGAAGCGCCTAGCTGTTCGAGGGCGGCATTCATTTCCGCATTCGGGCGGCCGTATTCCTGCACGGCAATCCGCCGCTCCGTGCGCACGGCTACGGCGCCCACGATCTCTTTCCACGTGTTGGGCTCCGGGACCACAATTTGCGCACGTGCGCCCAATTCGCCCAGAATCGGCAGCGGCTTGGGGCCACGAGACACGATGGCTACGCGGCGCAGCGCCGCTCCGAGCCGCGCCGCGGAAGACTGCGCGACGACCTGATCGCGAAGAAATGCGAGCCCCGCACCCGTCATGCAGATGACCATGTCGAATTCATCGGCCTCCAGGCGCTCCACAAAGTGGATGGCTTCGCCATGGTCATCGAGCGCGCGCTCCTGGACCGATGGCGCGACGAACGGATCGCCCCCCTCCCTGCGGATGAGGGCTTCCATTTCCTTGGCGCGGCGGCTTTCCAGACTGAGAACGCGAAGTCCTGCAAATGGCATGTATCAGAACACGAACAGGTTTTTCCCCAGTTTAGAACTTAAACGCGGCTTCCACGTATCCGAATTCGCCGTTTTTCCCTTTTGGATAGATTTGCGCCATCGCTGCCAGCCCCTGCGCGTAGCCGAAGTAGCCGGTGAAGGTCACGCGGCGGGTGGCGCGGTACTCGACGCTGGTATCGTACAGATTGCTGAGCGAGCGTCGCCCGGCAAGCCGGACGGCCAACGTAGCCAAAGGTCCACGGCTGAAATACTCCGCCGCCGCCATACCACAGGTCGTTCGCGTTACTCAGGCGGAGCGCGTGGAATTCACTGGAGACCGTGACTCTGGCGTGCGGCCGCAAAATGAGCGCGCCAAAGCGATCCTCGGTGTTCATCATGTCGAAGAACGGGAAGCGCGCATAGGGCCGCGGCGTAGGGAGCACCTGAAAGAACGTCCCGTGACGCGCGTCGCCCGGGTTGCCGTCGCCCGAACCGATCGTATAACCGCCGCGTATCCATGGTTTTAGCTTCGCGAGGGGCTTCAGTCGCCTCAGCACCCTGGGTTGAAAGCCGGCCTCAAAATCGAGAGCGTAAGCCCGCTGGGTTTGCGTCCCCCAGCGGCCGGTTTGCACGGCTCCCCAGGCAAGCGCGTCGATGGTTCCCGCGCCGGTCGTGAAAGCGTGCAGACTGTGCGCGCCAAAGGTTTCGATACGTATGTTTTCCATATCACCGCGCCGGACGCCGACGGGGCGGTTGTCGGTTTTCAGGATGTGCCGCCAATCGTCGTAATCGATCATGAACACACGCGTGTCAGCGGCGTGATTCCCGCTGCCCCACTCGTGCGTGAACGAAGCGTAGCCGAATCCGACCCGATTCCATCCCCAACCATCCGTCTGAAACACGCCGCGCGTGGGAGTCGCCGCCACGAACGTGAAGTCGTTGGTTGGCTTGGAGTAGGAGAAACGCGCGCCATCGAAGCTGCGCCCGACGTCGGACCATCCGAAGGTTCCAATCAGACGCTGGCTGATGCGATCGCGTTTGAGTGTTGCAAGAGTTGCATTCTTGGGGACGAGTTCCGAGCCATCGTGAAACTCGAATCGTCCGACTTGCAGCGAGCCGGCTTCGCTTGGTCCCAAGCCCTTGAAGCGCACATAGACTTGTTTGGCGAATACCATGCTGCTGTATTGACTGTTTCCGTTCGCCGAGTAATAGCTTGGACCGAGGCCGAGCGCTCCCTGGGGCGCCGGCGCGGTAGCATTGTCCGGCAATCCAAGCAGGAATGGAGCCGCGAACTCAGCGTTCCAATCCCAACCCTTGCGTTGTTCTTTAAGATTTACTCGAAGCAGGTTGCCGCTGTAGGCGTACTGGTTGTCACCGGAGGCGGCTTCGAACCAATCCCAACCGTAGAGCCGAACCCGTAAAGTGCCTGTGACGGTTACGTCACCCAGCTTCATGGGCGTGTCCACCGACTGCCCAAACGTAACGGTCGCGGCGAGTAGTGGAAGAAGAATAATGTTGCGCATTCTAGTCTCCCATCGCTCCAGCGGTAGCGAGTTCACCGGCAAGACGCGCCTCGGTCTCCTGCTTGGCCGCGTGTTCGTCCTTCTCCGAGAAACGCACGACGAATGCAAGCACGGAACAACCCGCGATACAGAACCCCAGGATCATGAAGGCCTGCGGATAGGTGAGGCTCGGCGTTTTGAACAGGAAGCCGGCGAGGACCGCTCCGAAGTTTCCTCCGGCGCCAACGATGCCTGCCACTGCGCCCAGTGCTCGCTTGTTTACGAAGGGAACCACCGAGTAGGTCGCTCCGTTGGACATCTTCACGAAGAGTCCGGTCAACATCATCGTCCCAATGGCGAGCGGCAGCCATCGCATCTGGGAGAACAGCATCATCGCGAAACCTTCGGCGCAGAGAGTGCAGCCGAGTAACAGCACCCGTCCCCGCAAGCCCCAGCGCTTATTGCAGCGATCGCTCACGATGCCGCCCAGCGCCCGAGCGAAGAGGTTCATCATGCCGAACGTACTTGCCACCACGCCCGCGATGGTGAGGGAGAGATGGAAGTAGTCCGTGAAATAGAGGGCGGCGACATTGTCAATCGTCAGTTCGATCCCGAAACAAGCGCCGTAGATGAGCGCAAGCGCCCACACGCGTGGATCCTTGCAAGCCTCCGCAAAGGCGCCGGACGCCTTGGAGGCGTGGTCTATTTTCCCCTCCTCACGAAGCTTCTTGAAATCGCCGTCCGCCGTATCTTCCGTCAGAAAATAGTAGGCGATTCCGGTGAGGAGCAAGGCGAAGCCCGCGACCATCATGGCCAGTCTCCAGCTCCACCAGGTGCTGATGCCGGCAGCCACGAAAGCGCTGAACAGCAGGGGCATGACCATTTGAGTGACGCCACCGCCCAGGTTGCCCCAGCCGGCCGACGCGGCATTTGCGGTGCCCACGACGTTGGGTGCGAACATGACCGACGTATGGTATTGGGTGATCACGAAGGAAGCGCCAATAGCACCAATCGCAAGCCGAAACACGAGAAAGGACGTATAGTCGTGCGAGAGGCCGACTGCCATGACCGGCAGCGATCCGAGGACCAGCAACCACGTGTAGGCCCGGCGCGGCCCGATGCGGTCGCACAGCCAGCCCATTAAAATCCGAACCAGGATCGTGATCGAGACGGAAGCGATCACGGAGTTGCCCACTTGGGCCTTGGTGAGATGTAATTCGTCCCGGATGATGGGCATCAACGGTGCGATGCCGAACCATCCGAAGAAGCACAGGAAAAACGCGATCCACGACATGTGGAACGCGCGCATCGGAGCGCTGGAAAAGTCTGCCAGACGGATCCGGGTTGCCTTATTGCGAAGTGTCATTTGAGTCGGTTCTCCTTGATTGTTTAGATTCAATTCAAATCGGCTCACACGGGGAGAGTCATCGAGCATTCGGGACACCCGTTCGCATCCGCTGGGCTGAATGAGGATCCTCAGACGTGGAGGAAACTGCGGGGACAACGTACCTAAGCGGCGGCTTCCTCCGACAACTTGAGCGAGCCGCCCAAATCCACAAAAATGATGCCGCCCTCGACGCGCGTCGGATACGTCGCTATGCAGGCGGGCTGGGATGCCAGCACGGGCATGCCAGTCTCCAGATCAAAGCGCTGCCCATGCAGGGGGCAGACCACGGTTGTGCCTGAAACAATGCCGTCGCATAAGGGGCCGCCTTTGTGCGGGCACTTGTTCTCGATGCTCAAATAGCGGCCCTCCAGATGGAAGATCGCGATCTCCGCATCTCCCACCGCCACCGCGCGTCCTTCGCGGAGCGGCACATTTTCGATGTTCGTAATGGGCGTCCAGCCGCGCACAGTGCTCATGTGGTTTGACCCTCCATGGGTTGAATTTGGACGAACTGCGTCGGATGCACGGGTGTTTCGCGCTCCAGCCACGCATCTTTCGCCAATGCTTTGGAGCGGGCCAGCCGGTCGAGTATTTTCTTCTTGTCCGCCTCCGGGGCATACACGGTTTCCTTGCGCACTTTCTCGATGCCCATGCGTTCGACGAAATCGTAGCTGCGCTCCAGGTAGTTCGCGTTCTCGCGATAGTACTGGAAGAAGAGATCGCACGCTTCCATCGCCTGCTCGGTGGTTTCGACGGTGATCAGCAGATCGGCCTTGCGGACGGATTTACCGGCGGCTCCTCCCACCACCACCTGCCAGCTTCCCTCCTGGCCGACGAGTCCCAAATCCTTGACTGTGGCCTCGGCGCAATTCCGCGGGCAGCCCACCACGCCCATCTTGAACTTGTGCGGCGTAAACAGATTCTCAAGACGCCGTTCCAGTTCGATACCGGCGCGCGTGGAATCCTGCACGCCGAAGCGGCAGAACTCCGTGCCGACGCATGTCTTGACCATGCGCACACCCTTCGTATACGCCTGTCCCGAAGGCATGCCCAGGTCGGCCCACACTTTCGGCAGATCGGCCTTCTTGATACCGAGCAGATCGATGCGCTGGCTCCCGGTGACTTTCACCATCGGCACTTTATATTTGTCGGCGACGTCGGCGATGCGCCGCAATTCTTCGGGCGTGGTCACACCGCCGCGCATGCGCGGCACCACGGAGAAGGTCCCATCCTTCTGGATATTGGCGTGGACGCGGTCGTTGATGAAGCGGGCCGACCGGTCTTCCTCGTGGTCCCCGCACCACACCATATCGAGCAGGTAGCTGAGCGCCGGCTTGCACACCTCGCAGCCCTTACGATTGCCGTAGACGTTCAGAACTTCTTCGACGGACTTGAGTTTCTGGCCGCGAATAATGTCGCGAAGCTGCTCGTAGGAGAACGGGACGCAGGCGCACAGGGTAGTTCGCGTCTCTTCCTGGAAATCCGGCGTCACCGCGCGTAGGAGCTTCTCGCACAGGCCGCTGCAGCTTCCGCAACTGGTCGATGCGCGGGTACATCGCTTGACGCCGGCCAGAGTGGTGATGCCGTGGGCGTGAATGGCCTCGATGATCTCGCCCTTGCGAACTCCGTTACAGCCGCAGATCGTCTCGCTGTCCGGCATGTCGGCAACTTCCCTGCCAGGATCGGCATCGCGCGGTGGAAACAGAATCTGGCGGCGGTACGGAGTGAGATCCGTCCCGTTCCGCATCCACTCCATGTACAGCTGTTCGTCTTCGACCTCGCCGACCAGGATCATGCCGTGAAGGCGATTGTCCTTGAGCAGCAGCTTCTTATAGGTGCCGAGCGAAGGGTCCTCGTAACGCACCGTCTCGACGCCCGGTTCGGATTCATCGATCGAACCGGCCGAAAAGATGTCCACGCCCATGATCTTGAGCTTGGCCGCCGGCGATGCGCCCGTGAATGCCGATCCCCGATTGCCGGTGATGGCCGATGCCAGCACGCGACCCTGCTCGAAGAGCGGCGCTACCAGTCCGAACGTTTGTCCGCGATGTTCGGTGCATTCACCCACCGCGAAGATTTCGGGGTCGGAGGTCGCCATGTAGTCGTCGACGACGATCCCGCGGCGCACTTCGAGACCCGCGTTGCGCGCCAAATCCGCATTCGGACGGATGCCCGCGGCGATCACGACCAGGTCGGCTTCCAGCTCTTTGCCCGATGCGAAACGCAGCCCATCGACGCGCCCGTTGCCGAACAACGCCGCCGTCTGCTGCGGGAGCATGACGCGGATACCGAGGCTCTCGATCTTGCGCTTCAGATACTCGCCGCCAGTCGAGTCCAACTGGCGCTCCATGAGCGTGTCCATCAGATGAACGACCGTCACCTCGCAGCCGCGCACCTGCAGGCCGCGAGCAGCTTCGAGACCCAGGAGTCCGCCGCCGATCACGGCTGTTTTCAACCCCGGACGCGCTTTTTCAGCAGCCTGGTGTCATCGAGCGTGCGGAACACGTGGACGTTCTTCTTTTCGACGCCGGGGATCGGAGGAATGAAGGCGCTGCTTCCTGTAGCCAGGATCAGCTTGTCGTACTCCGTTTCTCCGCCATCTTCGTCGATCACGATTCGTTTTTCGCGGTCGATTCCTGTAATCTTCACACCCAGCCGCGCGCGGATATCGTGAGTCTGGTACCACTCGATGTCGTTGATGACGATTTCTTCGGGAGATTTTTCTCCCGCGAGCACCAGGGACAGCAGAATGCGGTTGTAGTTCGCGTGGGTCTCGTCACCGAAGATCGTAATCTCAAAAGTCGTGCGGCTGCTTGAGGATCTGTTCGACGCAGGCGACTCCCGACATCCCGTTACCGACGACTACTAGTTGTTGCTTCATGCGTTTGCTCTCCAACGCGCAGGACGCGGCGGCCGCGTTCCGTTGCGCGCGTTTACTGGAGAATGTTCGACCCGGACGGCAAATTGTTTGTAATTAGGCTCACGCGAGATGGGATCGAAAGCGTCCTGGGTGACCTCGTTCACGTTGGTTTCAGCGAAATGGAACTCGGTACGGGCACCCGACCCGGCGCCGTAATCTCAGTGAGCCGCAGTTCCACTCCGCGAACGCGGCCCCGGCGCGAGACCACGTCGACCGAGTCGTGGCTGCGCAGTCCCAGCCGCTTTGCATCGCCCGGATTCACTCAAGTGATGTGCGCGGCGACAGGCGCTCGAGGACCCCGGCCGCGGCGCCGGGCCGCGACGTGCTGATGAGCCGCTTGGTCAGCACGATCCCGAACACGCCGGTGGCAATGACGACGGATCCGACGATGAGCAGCGTTCGGCGCATAGGCGTTATGGACGGGACACGGCACGTGCGACGGAAGCCTCCCCGGACGTGGCGAACAGCCGTGCGGGCCGGATCACGAGGTTCTCGATGAAGAACTCCATCATCCGCTCGCTGGTTGACGCCGCTGTGGCCCTGGTCGGGGCCGACCTGCACCTCGAAGCTCTTGCCGGCCGCCTGCAGCGCCTGGACGAGCTGCAGCGTGTTGTTCGGATGCACGTTGTTGTCGGCGGTGCCGTAGTAGAGCAGCAGCCGGCCGCGCAGGTTCGTCGGCGTACGTCATGACGCTGCCCGGCGTCGTAGCCGGCCTGGTTCTCCTGCGGCATCCACATGTACCGCTCGGTGTAGATCGTGTCGTAGTTGCGCCAGTCGGTCGGCCGGCGACGAAGCCGACGCCGCGGGAAGACGTCGGGATGGCGCAGGATCTCGCATCGCCGCCGTGTAGCCGCCGTACGAGGTGCCGAAGATCCCGACGCGCGCCTTGTCGAAGTAGGGCCGGCTCCAGAGCGCTTCACGCCCTCCGCCATGTCGTCGATCTCCGTCTGCCCGAGCTTCAGGTAGAGCGCGTCGAGCTGCCGCTTGCCCATGCCCGGCGCCGCGCGGGAGTCGAGATTGAGCGACGAGGAACCCGTACTCGGCCAGCGCGCTCGGCGCGGCGAACGTTCTCGCGTCGGCACGTTCTGCGCGAACGCCGGCCCGCCGTAGACGGACACGAGCATCGGGTACTGCTTGCGCCGGGTCGAAGTTGGACGGGAAACTGGATCTGCCGTGCAGCGTCGTCTGGCCGTCGGCGGCCGTGTAGGTGAACAGCTCCGCCGTCCTGCAGCCCAAGCTGCGTCGAAATGCGTGAGGTCGCTCTTCGCCAGCTCGCGCGACCACGTTGCCGTCGCGCGTCGACGCAGCCGGCGTGCGCGCGGCGGCGATGGTCGTGCGTCTCGGTAGACGTCGACTGAAGGTGCCGCGTCCGGTCGGGCGCGCAGATCCGGCTGTGGGTGAAGGCCGGGTCGGTCAGCCGCACGTCGCCCGTGCCGTCGAGACCGACGCGGTGCAGCTGCATCTTCATGTAGTTGTCGCCGTCGCGCGCCATGTAGAACAGCACGTCCGGCCGGCTCGTCGACCTTGACGATGCGTCCCGACCTCGAACGTCGGTTGCGTGTCAGCGCCGGATCAGCGTGCCGCTGAAGTCGTACAGGTAGTAGTTGTGCCAGCCGTTGCGCTCCGATTCCCAGATGAACCGGTGGCCGTCCGGCAGCAGGCACGAGGGCGGCCGGTGTTCGATCCAGCCCGGTCGGCCATTCCTCGTGCACGACCACGCGGCACGCGCCCGGTCGACGGGGTCGCACGCCGACGAACTCCATGATTGCTGGCGGCGGTTGGTCCGGTAGAACAGCAGCTCGCTGCCGTCGGGCGACCACGTACGTCGTACACGTAGTGGCCGACGCACGCGTTCGTCGAACGGCTTGCCGTCGCGCGCGTCGACGTCGCGCGGACCGACGCGTCGCGACGTCGTAGACGAACACGTCGACGATCGGGTTCGGCGCGCCGGCCTTCGGATACGGCCTCGACGTCGATGGCGTCCTGCCGCCCGGTCTGGTTCAGCGCAGGTAGTAGTCCGGCACCTGGCTCTCGTCGAAGCGGTAGTAGGCCAGCTTCCTGCTGTCGGGCGACCACCAGATGGCGGTCGTCTGCGCCAGCTCCTCGCCGTAGACCCAGCTCGCGGTGCCGTACTTCACCCGCGACGCGTCGCTGCCGTCGGTCGTCACGGCCGCTCGTTCGCGCCGTCGGCGTCGCTGATGTGAAGATTCCGGTCCTGCGAGGTCGCCCGGCGTCTCAGGTCGGGCGATCCCTCGCACGGGCGCTGGCGGCCACGGTCGACGACCGTAATCGGGCACTGGCAGCGGAACCGGTTGGACCGGCACGGACCCGGCCGCGGTGTCGCCGCCGGGCGCGGCGGCGTCGGTTATGGACGCGGCGTCGTCCGGCACCACCGTATCGGCCAGCGTATCCAGGTCGAACCGGTGACGCTCGCCGCCGCGCAGGTAGGAGAAGGAACGGCCGTCGGCGGCCCAGAGCGGGTTGACGGCGCCCGACACGAACAGGGCCCTTCCCGCCGCCGGCGCTGCATCGCCTCGTAGGCCTCGACACCCGGCATCCCGCGCAGCCGGTCCAGCGTCTGGGCGCTCACGGCGCCCCGCCCGGCACCCGACAGCGCGAGGCCCCCCGCCAGAATGCCGGCCAGCCCGGCCCACACGCCCACGCGACGCATCTCTTCTAGGGGACCCTGGAGAAACGACGGCGCGCGCGGCCCAGACGACGGGCCGAATCGCGCAAAATAGACGCCGTGACGACGGTCCCGGGCGTGCGCATCCGTCAGGTGAACCCGCGCGACGTGCGGGAACACGGACGATTCGTCCTCTACTGGATGATTGCTGCCCGGCGAACGCAGGCGAATTTCGCCCTGCAGCACGCCGTCGACACCGCCGCCACGCTGGGCCGGCCGCTTGTGATCCTCGAACCGCTGCGCACCGACTACCGCTGGGCCAGCGACCGGCTGCACCGGTTCGTCATCGACGGGATGGCGGCGCAGACCCGGACGCTGGCGACACTGCCCGTCGTCTACCTGCCGCACGTGGAGCGGACCGCGGGCGACGGAGCCCGGCTGTTCGACTGGCTGGCGGCTCGCGCGGCGGCAATCGTGACGACGACTCGCCGGCCTTCTTCTGCCGCAGGCGATCGCGCGCGCTGCCGGCCGCGTCGAGGTCCGTCTCGAGGCGGTCGACTCGAACGGACTCCTGCCGGTCCGGAGCGCGCCGCGGGCTTCCCCACGGCGTTGGCGTTTCGCGCGCATCTCCAGCGGACGCTCCGCCCGCACCTGTCGGCCTGGCCGGCCGACATTCGGTGGGAGTCCTCCCGCCTCCGATCGGGCTCGACCTGCCGCCGGACGAGGGCCTTCGGCCGACGCCAGTCGCTCACCTGCTCGCGCCCGCGGCGCTCCTCGCCAGGTTGCCCATCGACCACACCGTCGCGCCGGTCGCCACGACCGGCGGCGAGGATGCCGCGCGGCGCGTGCTCACCGCGTTCATCGAGCACCGTCTGCGGCACTACGCGGTGCGGCGCAACGACCCGGATGCCGACGGCACCAGCGGCCTGTCGCCCTACCTGCATTTCGGCCACCTGTCGACGCATGAGGTCTTTAGCGGCATGACCGCCGAGCGATGGACCACGCGCAAGCTGTCCTCCCGCGCCGGCGGCAAGCGGGACGGCTGGTGGTGGCGTCACCGGACGCCGAGGCGTTCCTCGACCAGCTCGTGACCTGGCGCGAACTGGGCCTGAACCGGTGCGCCTTCGAGCCCGATCGGGACGGCGGCTACGCGTCCCTGCCCTCGTGGGCGCGCGCGACGCTCGCCGCGCACGCCGCCGATCCGCGCCCTGGACCTACACGGTCGACCAGCTCTCCCGCGCCGCCACCCACGATCCGGTCTGGAACGCCGCCCAGCGACAGCTCCTCCGCGAGGGCTGGATGCACAACTACCTCCGCATGCTCTGGGGAAGAAGATCCTGGAATGGTCGCCGTCGCCCGAAGCCGCCTTCGACGCGATGATCGCGATCATGGACCGGCTGGCGACAGACGGCCGCGACCCCAACTCCTACACCGGGTACGGCTGGACGCTCGGCCGGTACGATCGGCCCTGGGGCCCCGAACGGCCGATCTTCGGCACCATCCGGTACATGAGTTCCGCCAACACGGTCAGGAAGCTGAAGATGAAACAGTACCTGCGCCGCTTTGGCCCCGAGTCGCTGGCGTGCTGACCCCGGGCGGCGCACCGGCTCATCGACGCGCCGCTTGCGCTAAAGTGACGACGGACTTATGAAGCTCGACCTGCTGACCGCGCTGTTCGTGTTCATGCTCGCCACGTTCCTGGGGCTCGATGTCATCCGGCGGGTGTCCCGCTTGCTGCACACCCCGCTCATGGCCCTGACCAACGCGATTTCGTCGATTGCCGTGGTCGGCGCGCTCATCATCACCGGGCAGGCGCACGATCGGCTGAGCACCTGGCTCGGCGCGATCGCCGTCTTCGCGTCGACGACCAACCTCGTGAGCGGCTACCTGATCACCGACCGGATGCTGCGGATGTTCCGCCGGCGAGAGGGCCCGCGCTCGTGAATACGGTCACCGAGGCCCTGTACCTCGTCGCCGCGGCGCTGTTCATCCTGGCCCTGCGCTGGATGAGTCAGCCGGAGACGGCGCGCCGGGCCGTCGCGTCCGCGGTCACCGGCATGCTGCTGGCCGTCGGCGGCACGTTGCTCAACCCGGAGATCGTCTCCTACCGGTGGATCGCGGTGGGCGGCCGTTGCCGGCACGCTCCTCGGCGTGCCCCTCGCGCGGGTGCCGCTCACGGCCGTCCCCGAGCGGACGGATTGTCGCAGGCGTTCGGCGGGCTCGCGGCCGGACTGGTCGGCACGGCCAAGTACTACCTCTGGCTCTCCGAGGGACAGCTCACCCACTTCCGCATGGCCGTCGTGGCCGGGGAGGTCATCCTCGGCTGCCTCACGGCGACGGGCGGTCTGCTGGCGGCCGCGAAGCTGGCGGAATGGATGACGACGCGCCCGGTCACGTACCGCGGGCAGAACGTCGTGAGCTTCCTGCTACTGGATTGCCGCGCTGCTCGGCGTCTGGCTGACGATCGACCCGACGCAGTCCTGGGCCTTCCCAATCGTCATCGGCCTGGCCATGGTCTTCGGCGTGCTCCTGATCCTCCCGATCGGCGGCGCCGACATGCCGACCGTGATTTCGTTCCTCAACTCCTACGCCGGCCTCTCGGCCGTCGCCATGGGCTTCGTCCTGGAGAACAAGCTGCTCATCACCGCCGGCGCGCTCGACGGCTCGTCGGGCTTCATCCTGTCAGTCATCATGTGCAAAGCGATGAACCGGTCGGTGACCAACGTGCTGTTCGGCGCGTTCGGACGGTCCAGGCGGAGACGGCCACGCCGAACAGCGGACCGTCAAGAGCGCCACCCCGACCGACGCGGCCGAGCTGCTCGCCAACGCCGACAGCGTGGTCATCATCCCCGGCTACGGCATGGCCGTGGCCCAGGCGCAGCATCGCGTGCGCGATCTCTACGACCAGTTGACGCGGCGGGGCGTCGACGTCGAGGTTCGCCGTCCACCCGGTCGCCGGCCGCATGCCAGGACACATGAACGTCCTGCTGGCCGAAGCCGACATCCCCTACGACCAGCTCGTCGAGATGGACGACATCAACCCCGAGATGCCGCAGGTCGGCGTGGCCCTCGTCATCGGGGCGAACGACGTGGTCAATCCCGCGCCCGCACCGACAAGAGCCCGATCTTCGGCATGCCCATCATCGACGCCGACAAGGCCCAGACGTTCTGGCGATCAAGCGGAGCATGAATCCGGGATTCGCCGGCATCGAGAACGAGCTCTACTACGCGCCGAACACACTCATGCTGTTCGGGGACGCCAAGCAGGTCGTCGGCGACGTCGTCAAACACCTGGCGGGCGACACGTCGGGACACTGAATCGGCGGCCGGGGTACGTCGGTCGGCCGACACCGCGCGAACGAACCCCGCCGGCCCGCGCCGCACCGCGCGCCGTTCCGCCGGCGCCGACTCCAGCCCCGGCGGGAAAACCCGCCAATCACGGTGCCCGAACTGGGCCATGACGTGCAGTTCTGTCCGGCGCCCGCGGGCGTGGGGGCTCCCTCCGCGACGCGGTCGGTCGTGGCACCCGTCTTGCCTCTGGGTGGCCAGAATTCTTTGGGCGACACGGTCCCGAACCGTCAGACGTCACAGGTACAGATGCAGTGGCTGAGAACCAGCAGGCGCACGGAGAACTCGCGATGAGCGACGGCGCTGGCGCGTCGTCGGGGAACCGGCGCGCGTACGCCCGGTTGCGCGCCGAGGACCTCAAGGACCTGGGAGCGCGGCTGGCCAGCGGGGCCGAGATCCGGCTGATTGACCTGTCGCGCGGCGGGGCCCAGTTCGAGTGCGACCGCCGGTTCCTGCCGAACTCGACGATTTCGCTGCGACTCGTCACGCCGGATACGACCTTCGTCGTCAGTGGCCGGGTGGTGCGGTCGCGGATCGTGCGGCTGAGAGGGGCGGCCTGGGCTACAACGTCGCCGTGTCGTTCAACGAGCTGCTGCAGAACCTCTTCGAGGACACGGCCGCGGATGGGACGGCGCCTCCGGCCGAGTCCCGGCCCGCCGGGGAGGGCGGTGCGGACTTCGTCCCCAGCGAAGTCACGGGAGACGTCAGCCCGGCCGAGGCCGCCGCGTTCGAGGCGACGGTGTCGACCGCACCGGCGGCCATGACCGTCACGGCGTCGGTCGATCAGACGGCCGACGAACTGCTCGACCTCTTCAACGGTAACGACTGGTAGGCGGAACCCCATGGCGACGGCAGTGGACATCACGCTCAAGGTGCTCTACGTCAAGGGCACCAGCTCGGACGTCGATGACGCGACGCTGCTGCAACTGCGGGCGCAGGCGCCGGAGCTCGACGTGACCGTCGTGGCCAACGGCGCCGAGGCCCTGAGCAACTGCGCCGCGCCCTGGTGTGGCACGCGGTCCTCGTGTCCCCTGGCCTGCCCCGGAACGAAACGCTCGCGCTCATCGCCAGCCTGCGTCGCGATCGCGTCCCGATTGCGATCGTGCCGATCGTCGACGAGGTCCACCAGGAGCTGTACGCGGCGGCCGTCGCGTCGGGCGCCGACGACGTGCTCCTGCGGCGCGGCAAGGCGCTCCTGAACGTCGCCGAGACGATCCGCGCATCCGGCAGAGTCCGCACCTCTTCCCCGCCGAACAGCGCCGGCGCATCGCCGTGCTGTACGCCGGCCGGGACACGCTCGTCTGGAATCTCCTCGACCAGGTGCCCTTCGTGAAGGCCGAACGGATCGTCATCGGTCCGGAGGCACTGCCCCCGGAGGACCCGACGAGGATCCGAACGGGACCGCTCCGGTGCGACGCCGTCGTCATCGATGAACAACCCGGCGACGCCCATCCGCTGCAGGTGCTGAAGTCCGTCAAGGCACAGGCCTCCGACCTGCCGGTCGTGGTCCTCACGTCGACGGGGGACCGGCGACGTTTCCCCACGGCGGCGCTGGAGCTGGGGGCGGACGACACGGTCGTGAAGTCCGGCATCTTCCGCCGGCGGCTGATCGCGACGCTTCGCCGCATCCACCAACGGCTCGACCACGAGCACGCAGCAGGCCGAGACCCGGGCCCGCGAGGCCAGACTGCGCCAGATCGTCGAGTACGGTGCCCACACCGGCATCACGGTGATCGCCGGCGACGGCACGATTCTCGCGATGAATGCGACGGCGCTTGACGGCTGTTCGGCGCCGTCAAGCCGCGGGACCTCGTGGGCCGCGACGTCCGCCAGCTCGTCGACGCCGCCGACCGTGACGCCGTCAGTGATTTCCTGCAGCAGGTGACGTCGGGCCAGCCGGCGTCGACGTCGGTCCGGGCGCAGACGCTCGACGGCGGCACGGCCTCCGTGCAGTTCCAGGGCGTCATGCTCGAACGCGACGCGCGCGGCGGCAAGGGTGTCGTCGCCTGCGTCAGTGGCGTCACCGGCGAGGGTGCGACGGGCGTGCACGCCGCCGATCTGGACGGGCTGCGCGACTCGGTCGAACACACCGAGCGGCACTACGCGGATTCCGAGGATCAGCGGACGCGCGAGCGCGCCGCGTGGGCGCAGGAACGTGAAGAACTGTCGGCCCGGCTGGAGTCGGCCGAACGGCTGGCCGCCGAGCGCGAGACCCTCGGCGTGCGGCTCGACGAGGTACGCACGGAGCTGGCCCGGGCGAACGAGACGTTCGCGCGCGAACGGACGGAACTCGAGACCCGGCTGCACGAACTCGACGCCCGGGCGCAGGACTCCACGTCGGTGGAGCACGCCCGCGTGGAGCGGCGGGGCACACTCGAGACCGTGCGCGAGGAACTGCGGCAGGCCGTCGCCGCGCACAACCTGGAGCGCAGCGGCTGGCAGACCATTCGCGAGGAACTCGAGGCGCGCCTGCGCACCCTGGACCAGCGCCGCGGCGAACAGGAGGAGCAAACCGCCACCTTCGTCGCGGTGCAGCGCGAACTGGAAGACGCGCGGCAGGCCCTGCTGCGCGCACGCGACGAGTCCGCGCAGCAGGTGGCACGTCTCGAGGACGAACTTCGCGGCGCGCGCGAGGCCCTGTGGACCGAGCAGAGTGAGCGCGAGGCCGCACGATTGCAGACCGAACGCGAACTCGGGGAACTCCGGCAGGCGCTCGCCGGCGAGCGGGCCGAATGGGCGGGGATCCGCGAGGCGCTCGAGGCCGAGGTCCGGCAGGGACACTGAGCGCCGCGACGGCGACGCGGCCACCCTCGCGGCCCTGCGGACGGAACGCGAACAGCTTGCCGAACGCGCCGACGCACTGGCCGCGGACCTCGGCTCGCTGCGGCGCAGCTCGACACGGATCAGCAGCAGGCGCGCTCGGTCTTCGAACAGGACCGGCAGCAGTGGGAGGCCGAACGCGCGCGACTCACGGAAGCGGTCAGCGCGGCCGACGCGTCGGCGGCGGCCGCGCGCGCCGCGCACGAGTCGCAGATGGCCGCGCTCGAACAGGATCACCGCCACGCGCACGATCGCGCCGACACGCTCCAGGCCGAGCTGGGCGAGCTCCGCGAGACGTTCGATCAGGCGCGCGATTGGTGGCGCGCGGAGCTCGACGAGGAGCGGCGGTCCGGCGAGGCGGCACGCATCGAGCTCGACCGGGACCGTCAGACATGGCAGCGGGATCGCGAGCGCCTCGAACAGGCGTGGCGTGACGCGGAGGGCGCGGCCAGCGCCGTGCAGGCGGCGCAGGCCGAGCGCGACGAGCGCATCGCGGCGCTCGACGAGCAGGTCCGGCAGGCACGAGCCGACGCCGACGAGCGGCAGCGGCAGCTCGACGAGGCACGCGCCGCCATCGCCCGCGCCCACCAGGGGGTCGAAGAGCAGATCGGCCAGGAACGCGCCGCGTGGGAGACGATCCGCACCCAGTTCGAGGCCGAACGCCAGCAGTGGCAGCAGGACCAGCAGCGGTTCGCCGAGGAGCGCCAGCAGGCCCTCGACGCCGCCGCCGCGGCGCAGGCCGAGCGCGACGAGCGCATCGCGACGCTCGACGAGCAGGTCCGGCAGGCGCGAGCCGACGCCGACGAGCGGCAGCGGCAGCTCGACGAGACACGCGCCGCCGTCGACCGCGCCCGTCAGGATCTCGAACAGCAGGTCGGCCAGGAACGCGCCGCCTGGGAGGCGACCCGGGCCCAGTTCGAGGCCGAGCACCAGCAGTGGCAGCAGGACCGGCAGCGGCTCGCCGGGGAGCGCCAGCAGGCCCTCGACGCCGCCGCCTCGGCGCAGGCCGCGCAGGCCGAACGTGCACAGCGCCTCGCGGCGCTCGAGCAGGACCTCCAACAGGAGCACGAGCGGGCGGCCGCGTTCGAGCGCGAAATCGAGCACCTGCGAGCCGCCCAGGATCGCACGCAGGCCGAGGCGCAGGCGCAGTTCGACCAGGAGCGTGCCACGTGGGACGAGACGCGCCGGCACCTCGAGCAGGACGCGGCCCTGACGCGCGACAGGCACGTGCAGGATCGCGCGGCCTGGGACGCGGTGCGCGCCGACCTCGAGGCCGCGTACCAGCGGACCGCCGACCAGCACGCCGGCGCCAGCGCGGAATGGACATCCGCGCGGGGCTCGCTGGAGCAACAACTCGGCGAGGCGCACGAACGGATTGCCGGGCTCGATCGGGATCTGCAGCACCTGCGGTCCGATCAGGATGCCACCAGGCAGACGTGGCAGGCCGAGCGCGACCGCGAACACGCCGACTGGCAGGGGGCCCTGGCCCAGGCCAGCGCCGACCTCGATGCCGCACGGGCGTCACACGACGCCGCCCGGCAGGTCTGGGACAGCCTGCGGGCCGGTCTGGAAGACGAACTGCACCGACTGCGCGAGACGCACGGCACGTTGCAGCGGGAGTGGGACCAGGCGCGCACGGCGCTGGCCGCGCAGGTGCAGGCCGCGCAGGACCGCGCAGACGGGATACCGTGCAAGCTCGACACGGTCCGCCGCGAGGCCGACGAGGCCCGCCGGACGCTCGAGACTGGCGGAATGAGGCGCGCGCGCGCGTCGAGACCACGGCGCAGGAACTGGCGGCGGTCCGGGCGCAGTCAGCCGAAGCCCTGGCCGCCCTGGAGCAGACGGCGGAAGCGGGCCGCCGGCAATGGCAGATGGAACTCGACGCCGTGCGCATCGCTGCCGAGCAGGCCGCACGGCAGGCCGCCGAGCAGCGGGATCACCTGGACGGCCTCCTCCGGCAGGCCCAGGACGACATCGACAGCCTCCAGCGGGAACTCGAGGCCACACAGGCCCAGCTCGAGGCCGACCGCCAGGACGCACGCAGCTGCCCCACCGGGAGCGCGCCGAGTGGGAAGCCGTGCGCACCACGCTCGAACAGGAAGCCGCCGAACGTCGGCTCGCGGCCGAACAGACCCAGCGCGACTGGGAGTCGCGCGTGGCGGAACTCCACGGCGGCGCTCCAGGCCGCCGAGACCGCGGTGCGGGCAGGGACGAACTGCAACTCGCGCTCGACGCCGCCCGCGCGGAGATCGGCATACCGACGAGGCGCACGCCGCCGAGCGCGCCGCGTGGAACGCCGCGCGCGCCGGACTGGACGACCAGCGCCGCACAATCGAGAACATCCTGGCCGCCGAGCGGGATGCGTGGCGGGCCGAACGGGCCGCCCTCGAGGCACGGCTCCAGGAGACGCAGGAGGCCGCGTCGCAGGTCGCCCGGCTCGAGGAGGCGCTGAATGCGCTCCGATCCGACTACGCCACGATGGTGCAGTCGCTGGCCAGCGAGCGAAGCGCTCGCGAGCACGATTGCACGGAAATCGACGCCCTCCGCGGCGCCGTGTCCGAGGCGGAGCATCGTCGTGCCGACGCGCACCATCGCCTCGAGCAGGTCACGCAGGACGTCGAGGCGCGGATCCGCGAGCGCGAGGCGGCGCACCAGACCAGACTCCACGAGCTGGAGGACGAGCTCGCGCGACAGACCGAGCAGTTCGAGGCGGCGAGCGATGAGGCCGACCGCACCCGCGCCACGCTGCAGGGCGATATCTGCGGGTCTCCGAGAGCCACGCCCGGCTGATTGCCTCCGACCTGTTCGGCTACGCCGTGACCACGCTGCAGGGCGAACTGGTCCGCTGCAACGACGCGTTCGCCCGGCTGTTCGGCTTCGAGGACGCACCCGACGCCTTGACGCGGACCGCCGGCCGGTTGTTCCCGGGCCTGGCAGGCCGGATGGCCCTGCAGTCGAGGCTGATGGCCGATGGGCACGTCGATCAGGTCGAGTCGTGCCTCGAGCGGGTCGACGGTCAATCCGTCCGGATCGTCGAATTGGTGACGCTCCTGACGGACACCGACGAGCCGGATGGTGAAACGCTCGTCGAACACGTCGTCGTGGGCGCGATCGTCACACCCGATCGCGACGAGTTCCAGGCCCAGCGCCTCGAGGAGGTGGAAGCCCTGACCACGGCCATGACGCCGGAGATTGAAACGCTGATCTCCACGGTCCACGAGCGGAGTCACGACCTGCGGCGGGTGCTGCACGAGGCTCAGGTGGGTGCCGGCGACATCGACGCGATCGTCGCCATCAGCGCCCAGGTGAATGCCCTGGTGCGGCAGCTGGCCACCTTCAGCCGCCGGCAGGGCCGCGAGGCCGACCTCGTCGATTCTCGGCGACGCCGTCACGCGCACCGAACCGGTACTCGTCCGCCTCGTGGGCAACTACATCAGTTTTGCGGCCGTGCTGGCTCCGGCACCGCCGGTCCTCGTCCATCGCGACGACCTGGATCAGCTGCTGACGTCGCTCGTCACGTCGGCCGCGACCTCCTCCCGGCGGGTGGGGAGGCTCCCTGACCCTCGAGGTGCGTCCCCCGGGCACTCCGGGGCCGGGTGGCGCAAGGAGCCCACCGCCGCCATCGTGCTCGCGGTGATTGCGTCCGGCTACGGCCTGCAGCTGCCGGCCAGCGCGCCGGCGCTCGAGATGGTGGCGCAGCGGTGCGGGGCGCGCCTGCAGATCACCGGCGAGCCGAGCTGGCTGGCCCGACTGGAAGTCCACTTCCCGGCGCTGCGCTCGGCCACCGCGGTCGTCGTGGAGCTGGAATCTGGAAGGCTGACGAGGAACTCTCAGCCCGCTGGCCCCCCAGCCCTTCGAACCTGTTCCGATCGCCTCACGACCCTCCGGTAGGCGCGCGAGGCCTCGTCGTTGGCGATGATTCTCGACGGACGGCACGGCCAGGGCGCGGCTCCGGAGCGATCGCTCGGCGATGTCGCCGAGTTGTCGACCGTGCGCAGCGTCACGCCGGGAATGTCGGCGACACCGGAATCGACCACGCGGGGCACGCTGAGGTCCACGATGAGTCTCGGCCGGAATCGTGTGCGACGCCACGATCGCGGCCAGCGGTGCCGCCGGCACGAGTACCGCCGGGTGCTGGACGGCGGTAATGAGCACGTCGGCCTCCGCGAGCACGGCCGGGAGGTCGGCCAGCGGACGGGCCTCGGCACCAGCCGCATCCGCCGCGTCGCGCGCATGACGTTCGGACCGGCTGACGATGACGAGGCGCCCGTGCGGACCGCGCGCGGCACGCGCGAGGGCCTCGCGGCCCATCTGCCCGGCCCCGACAATCGCGATCGTGCGTCCGCGAAGCGTGCCGAACGTCCCGCTCGCCAGCGCGATCGCCGCGGACGCTGCGGACAGCACACCGCGTCCGATTGCCGTGTCCCGTCGGGCACGCCCGCTTGCGGCGAGGGCCCCGGCCACGACGGCCTCGAGATACGGCCCGAGGGTTCCCGCGTCGCGGCCTGCCACGGCCGCCCGCCGTACCTGCCCTGCGACTTCGGCCTCGCCCACGATGAGGGAATCGAGCCCGCAGGCGACGCGCGCCAGATGGCGCACGGCGTCGCTGCCCCGGCCCTCGTACCACGCGATCCCCGCCTCGGCGCCCGCGCGGGCGAGGACCCGGCGCACCGCGGGTGCGGCCCCGGCCGCGCCCGCCACGTACACCTCGAAGCGGTGACACGTGGACAGCACGAAGGCCTCGGCGACGGCTGGCGAACCTGCCACCAGCGCCCGCAGCCACTGGCGTGGATCCCCGGCCGCGACAGCCAGACGCTCCCGCGTCGAGACCGGCGTCGTGCGGAAACTGGCGCCGAGCAGAAAGACGTCCACGACCGGTTCGGACGCGCCGCGGTCTACGTCGCGCACTCCCCCTCCATCGTCTCCGGCCGGAAGGCGTGGTCCTCGGCGAGGTCGATGAAGTCCTCGGGCCGCGCCGTTTCGGCCGTCAGCGGCTCGAGATCGGCCAGCAAGGTCTTGACGACGGCGAGATCGACGCGGTTGAAGAACGCCGCCGGCGACTCGTCCGGACGATGTTCGGCGGCGTACAGAATCGGCCAGCCGCTCGACCGCCAGGCCGCCTCGGCGTGCCGGGATCTTCGCCGCCAGCCGCCCGAACGTCGCGCCGTCGGCCGTGACCCCGCCACCGACCATCACGAAGTACTGAGGCGCGGGACGGCCGTCGACCTTCCGCAGGCTCCCCTGGAACCCGACCGCGGCGATGTGGTGCTGACCGCATCCGTTCGGGCATCCGCTGACCTTGACGTCCAGGGTCGGCGCGAGGGCAATCAGGCGGGGGTTGGCACGGATGTGATCCTGGACCAGACGACCGAGCCCGCGTGACTGCGTGACGGCGAGCTTGCACGACTCGGCGCCCGGGCAACTGGTGACGTCGGCAATCGTCTCTGCGTCGCCCTGCCCCAGCCCGGCGGCGGCGAGCCGCGCGTAGAGCCCCGGGGCATCCGGGCGACGGACCCAGCGGAACACGAGGTTTTGCGTCGGGGTCACACGCACCGTCCCGTCACCGTAGGCCCGCGACAGGTCGGCCAGAATCCGGAACTGCATGCTCGACAGATCGCCAAGCGGCACCGTGACGATCGCGGCCACGTAGCCCGGCTGCTTCTGTTGCCTCAGGTTCGTGGCGGCCCAGCGCGCGTAGGCGTCCTCCGCCATCGGCATGGGCTGCGGATCGGGCCGGATGCCAGGCCCGCGGACCTCGCCGGAGACGACGCGGAGGCCGATGTCCTCGACCGACGGAGGCGTTGGCCGTGCCCACGCCGGGGGCGCTTCCTCGGGCTGGCTGGCGGGATTGACCGGCAGCGGCACGCCGCCCTCGGCCCGCACGGCCGCCAGCGCCGTCTCGAACTCGGCATGCCACTTCTCCCAGCCGAGAGACTTGATCAGGAACTTCATCCGGTTCTTGTGCTTGTGCTTGTAGTCTCCCAGCTTGTGGAAGACACGCAGGATCGCCTCACCCACCGTGAGCATGTCGTCCACGGGCAGGAAGTCGAACAGCACCATGCCGCTCACCGCCATCGTGGCGGTTCCGCCGCCCACGAGCACGCGGAACCCCCGACGGCCGTTCTGCATGCGGCCCAGCCAGCCGATGTCGTTGATCGCGGCTTTCACGTGGTCTTCGGCGCACCCCTCGAAGCCGATCTTGAACTTGCGCGGCAGCGACGAGCTCAGCGGATGGCGCAGGAAGTAGCGCGTCATCATCTCGGAATACGGGGTGACGTCGAACGGCTCGCTCGCCGAGATCCCGGCGTAGGCGCACCCCGTGATGTTGCGGACCGAGTTGCCGCACGCCTCGCGCGACGTCATCCCCGTGGCGGCGAGCAGGCGCATGGCCGGCTCGGCGTCGTGCAGCTTCACGAAGTGGAACTGGATGTTCTGGCGCGTGGTGATGTGGCCGAACCCGCGCGAGAAGCGGTCGGCGACATCGGCCAGGGCCACCAGCTGATCGGCGGTCAGCATGCCCTGCGGAACCTTGACCGCATCATCTGCGCGTCGTCGAGCTGCCGCTGCCCGTAGGTGCCCCGGAGGAGCCGGAAGGCGCGCCACTCGTCGGCGGTGATGTCTCCGCGCTCGAACTTCGCCAGCTTGTCCGCGAATTCGTCGATGTCGGATTCCTTCGCGAACGACAGGCGCGCGCGGCCAAGGGTCTTCGGATCGTCGTGGGCTGCCATTCCTTCACTCCTTTACCGTCAACAGGGCCGACACAATCGACGTGGGCGACGCCTCCCCGACCGCATCACCCACCACGATGACGCCCGGGCCGTCCCGCGCGCCGACCGTGTCTCGTACCCCCAGTGTGGCCAGCGTTCCCGTCCAGACGCGCTGCCCGGGCTGCGACGCGTTGAGGACGACGGCCACCGGCGTCCGCCCGGACCAGCCGGCGCGGACCAACCGGCGAGCCAGTGCCCGACGCTCACCCAGGCCCATCAGGACGATCACGGTCACCGCGCCCGGGGCCAGCGACCGCAACACGGGCGCGTAGCGCCGCCGCGGGCATGTCCGCTGAGGACGACGAACCCCGACGACACGCCCCGGTGCGTGACCGGAATGCCTGCCAGCGCGGCCGCGGCCAGCGCGCTGGTCACGCCTGGCACGACTCGAACGGGACGCCGGCGGCGGCCAGCGCCCGGGCTTCCTCGCCGCCCCGGCCGAACACGAACGGGTCGCCGCCCTTCAGGCGCACGGACGGCGTCCCCGCCGGGCCGCGGCGATCAGCCGGGCGCTGACCTGCGCCTGCGTCAGCGCCTTCGCCCCGACGCGCCGTGCCACCGAAATCCGCCGCGCCCGCCGGGCCAGATTCACGATCGCCCGGGGCACCAGGCCGTCGTAGTACACGAGGTCGGCCTGCGCGAGACGTTCCGCGGCGCGGATCGTCAGGAGCGCCGGATCGCCAGGGCCAGCGCCGACGAGCGACACGAGCGCCGGCTCCGTCTGCCGCGACCGACGCGCCGCGGCGCCGCTCATGGACGATCGTCACGCGCGGCCCGGCAGCTCGCCAGCGTGCCGCAGTACCCGCGAGGCAATCGCCTCGGCCAACTGCGGACGACGGTCGGCCATGGGCGTGCCCGTCGTTCGCCAGTGCCGCTTCAGCGCGTCGGCCTGCGCGAACCATCCGTCGAGCACGCCGTCCTCCGGCAGCAGAGCGTCGAGCCCCTCCCGTAACAACCCGGCCAGGGCCGGCGCGCGGCCGCCCGTCGAAATCGCGATCGTGGCGTCGCCGCGCCGGACGACGCCCCCCAGGTACGCGGTCGCGTTGAGCGGATCGTCGACGGCATTGACGAACACACGCCGGAGCGCCGCCGCCCGCGCCACCCCGGCGTTGACCGCCGGCGTGGCGGCCGCCACGACGAGCCAGACACCGTCGAGGTCGGCGTCGCGGAACTCCCGCCTGACCGTGCGAACGCCGGCCTGGACAATCGACTCCTCGATGGCTGGCGCGACCACGGTGATGGCGGCACCCGTCGGGAGGAGCGTCTCGAGCTTGCTCGCCGCCACGGGCCCGCCGCCCACCACGAGCACTGGCCGGCCGGACAGGTTGACGAACAGCGGCAGCAACGTCGGTGACATCGTCACGTCCGAGGGACTTCGGCCCTGCGCCCCCGCCGACGGCATCGCTCGCGGGGCCCCGTCGCCCCGCTCCGATCCGCCGACTCGCTCGCCATGGCTCGCACGAGACTCATCGCGCTGCGCACCCTCCCCAAAAACACGAAGCCCGCGAACCCCTTGCCGGATTCGCGGGCTTCAAGAACTCGTCTTGTCGCCGACCCTGAGGTCACTCCCGCACGTCACCCGGCACGCCACACGAGGCGGGGACAGGAGCAACAACAGCAGGCCGTGGAACGACGCATGCCGTCCACGGTAGCACCGGAGCCGCGGGGCGTCAAACGCGGCTCGCGGCTCGCCGCTTGGGGCGTACAGCCGGCGGCTCGCGAGGCGTGCACAGGGTTGCACTCCGTAAGCCGTAGGCCCTGGGGCGCGAGCCGTCAGCCCCGGTTGACACCCGCGTGCGGTGCAGGTCTAATGGGTCCAGTGCCGTTCGTGATCTGTTGTGCCACCGGATGTCTCTGTTGTCGGTCCTCCAAGGGCCTGACCCCGATGGCGCACGCGATCCGCATGGTGTAAGTCGCACAGGATCGCGGAAACACGGCGCCAGATGTCAGGCCCGGAACCTCTTGGTTCCGGGCTTTTTTGTTGTTCGAGGCTTTCATGTCCCAGCTCGCTACCGATGTCCGCCGCGTCATGGGCTCGTCGATTCCGGAGCTGATCGGCCAACGCCCCTCGTCCGCCTGCCGCGGTTCGAGCCGACGACCGGTGTCGAGATCTACGCGAAGCTCGAGATGTACAACCCGGGCGGATCGGTCAAGGACCGGGCCGCGCTGGCGATGGTGCTCGAGGGGGAGCGGACGGGACGGCTCGGCAGGGGCAAGATCCTGCTCGACGCGACGTCGGGGAACACCGGCATCGCCTACGCGATGCTGGGGGCCGCGCGCGGCCACCGCGTGCGGCTTTGCGTGCCGACCAACGTGACCCCCGAGCGCAAACGCCTGCTGCGGGTCTACGGCGCCGATCTGGTCCTCACCGATCCCATGGAAGGCAGCGACGGCGCCATCCGCCAGGTTCGCGCCATCTACCAACGGGATCCGCATCGCTACTACTATCCGGATCAGTACAGCAACCCCGCCAACTGGCGCGCGCACTTCGACACAACGGGCGTCGAGATCCTCGAACAGACCCACGGGCGTGTCACCCACTTCGTGGCCGGACTCGGCACGAGCGGGACCTTCATGGGCACCGGGCGCCGGCTCAAGCAGGATCGTCCGGGGGTGACGCTCGTCTCGGTGCAGCCCGACTCGCCGTTCCATGGCCTCGAGGGCCTGAAGCACATGGCCTCGGCCATCGTTCCGGCCATCTACGATCCCGCGCTGGCGGACATCGACGCCCGCGTGTCGACCGACGAGGCGCACGAATTGGCGCGCCGGCTGGCGCATGAGCAGGGCCTGTTCGTGGGTCCGTCGAGCGGCGCCGCGCTGGCCGCCGCGCGGCAGATTGCCGGTACCATCACCAGCGGCGTGATCGTCGCGATGTTCCCCGACGGGGGCGACCGCTACCTGTCGGATGCGCTCTGGGACGTGAGGGACGAGGAGACGGCCGACGAGGAGGCTCCGGTGCACCTTTCGATTGCCGACGCGGAAATGACGGCGATCCGGCGGCACGCCGCCCGGATCTATCCGGACGAGTGCTGCGGCGCGCTGCTCGGACCGAAGCCCGGCTCGGTGACCGAGGCCTACCCGCTCGACAACACGTTCCCGGACGGGCAGCGTCGGCGGTTCCTCGTGGGCCCCGACGATACCGGCGCGCGGAGGCCCGCGCGACCGAGACCGGGCTCTCGCTGCTGGGTTTCTATCACTCCCATCCGGATCATCCGGCCGAGCCCTCGCAGTTCGATTCGATCACGCCTGGCCGAACCTGAGTTATCTGATCGTCTCGGTCCGCCAGGGCCAGGCCAAGGAAGGCCGCTCGTGGCGCCTCAAGGCCGACCGATCCGCGTTCGACGAGGAGTTCGTTTGTTGACCCGTTGAGGGTTCGAGGGTTTGAGGGTTTGAGGGTTCGAGGGTTTGAGGGTTCGAGGGTTTGAGGGTTCGGAGAGCTCAGGGGGCGTTCGAAGGCTCAAGGCTGGAGCCCTCAAACCCTGGGCCCCTCCAACCTTCGAACCTCCTTCGAACCTTCCAGCCGTAAGCGATATCCATCATCTATGCCCACCACTGACACCGTCATCGTCGGGACCGGCGCCGAGGCGATTCCTGCGCCGCGGCTGGATCATCTGCGCGCCCTCGAGGCCGAGAGCATCGCCATCATGCGGGAGGTGGTCGCGGAGTTCGGAACCCCGTGATGCTCTACTCGGTGGGCAAGGACTCGTCGGTCATGCTGCGGCTCGCGCAGAAGGCGTTCTACCCGGGCCGCTTCCGTTCCCGCTGCTGCACATCGACACGGCGTACAAGTTCCGCGAGATGATCGAGTTCCGGGACCGGTACACGGCGGGGATCGGCGCGCGGCTGATCGTCGACACGCAACGAGGAGGCGATCGCCAAGGGCGCCCATCCGTCGCCTGGGCACGCAGCGCTGCTGCGGCTGCTCAAGACCGCGGCGCTGCTCGACGCGCTGGCCAGGCCGGGGGCGTTCGACGCGGCGTTCGGGGGCGCGCGGCGCGACGAGGAGAGGTCCCGCGCCAAGGAGCGGTTCTTCTCGTTGCGCGACGAGGGCCAGTGGGACCCGAAGAACCAGCGGCCCGAGCTGTGGAACCTCTCAACGGCCGCGTGCGAGCCGGGCGAGAGGGTCCGCGTCTTCCCGCTGTCCAACTGGACCGAGCTGGACGTCTGGCAGTACATCCACCTGGAACGATTCCCGGTCGTGCCGCTGTACTTCGCGAAGGACCGCGAGGTCGTGGTCCGCGGCAACGTCGCTGCTTCCGCTCGAGCAGCCGTTCGTCCCGCTGCTGCCCGGCGAGAAGCCGCAGCTGGTGATGTGCCGCATGCGCTCGCTGGGCTGCTCCCCTGCACGGGGGCCATCCGGTCCGACGCCGACACGGTCCCGAAGATCATCGACGAGGTGATCGCCGCCCGGCGGTCCGAGCGCGCAGAACCGCATCATCGATCACGACCAGGACGGCTCGATGGAATGAAGAAGCGCGAGGGGTACTTCTGATGGCGCCTCCTCGCTGCTGCGCTTCACCACCGCCGGCAGCGTCGACGACGGCAAGACCACGCTGATCGGACGGCTGCTCTACGAGTCCAAGCCATCTACGAGGACCAGTTCGCGGCCGTCGGCAAGGCCTCGGCGAACCGCAGCGCCGGGCCGCTGGATTTCTCGCTGCTTCACCGACGGCCTGGGGGCCGAGCGCGAGCAGGGCATCACCATCGACGTGGCCTACCGCTATTTCTCGACCGCCGCGCGCAAGTTCATCATCGCCGACACGCCCGGCCACGAGCAGTACACGCGCAACATGGTGACCGGCGCCTCGACGGCCGACCTGGCGATCATCCTGATCGACGCCCGCCACGGCGTGCTCACGCAGTCGCGGCGGCACGCCTTCATCGCGCTCGCTGCTCGGCATCCGCGACTTCGTGGTGGCCGTCAACAAGATGGACCTGGTCGGCTTCGACCGGGACGTCTTCGACGCCATCGCCGCCGAGTTCTCGACGCTGCTCCCGGACGACAGGGCTGCACCCATCCCCATGCGGCGCTCGACGGCGACAACGTGATCACCCGCAGCGCCAACATGCCCTGGTACGACGGCCCGAGCCTGCTCCACTTCCTCGAGAAGGTGCACGTCGCGGCGGCCGCGCGTCGACCTTCCGCTTCCCGGTGCAGCACGTGATCCGCCCGGACCAGGACTTCCGCGGCTTCGGCGGCCAGTCGCCTCGGGCACGATCGCGTCGGCGACAGGTCAGCGCCTGCCCTCGGGCCGGACCGCCGCGTCAAGCGCATCGTCACCTGGGACGGCGACCTCGAGATGGCGCCCGCGCCGATGTCGGTGACCCTGTCCTCGACGACGAGATCGACGTCAGCCGCGGCGACATCCTCGTGGACGGGCACATCAACATGGGCCGCCGCTTCAAGGCCGACCTGGTCTGGATGGACGAGCGTCCACTCGAGCCCAACCGGCTCTACGTCGTCAAGCACTCGTCCGGCACGACGACCGCACAACTCGACGTCCGGCTGTTGATGAGCGACATCGGCCAGGTGACCGTCGAGACCTCGCGCGCGCTGATCTTCGATCGCTATCGCGAACAGCGCGGCACCGGCGCGTTCATCGTCATCGAGCCGACGACGAACTTCACGGCCGGCGCAGGCATGATCAGCGACCCCCTCTCGGACCAGACCCCGGCCAGCCATCCCGGCGTCGCCGAGCGCCTCGCCCATCTCGCCCGCAGCGCGCACTCCGAGGGCGAGGCCATCGAAGCGGTGCGACGAGCACTGGAGGAGCTGCT
>CAVXFR010000032.1:0-286443 GCA_963761045.1 Terriglobia bacterium
CGGGCGACTCGTGAGCAAGAAGCTGTTTCGGGCAGACCTGTTCTACCGGTTGAACGTCATTCCACTCCTCCTGCCTCCGTTGCGGGAGCGCGTTCAGGACATCCCGCCTCTGACGGAGTTCTTCGTGGCAAAATATGCTGCCGCTCTCAACAAGCCTATCGATCTGATTCCGAATGAAGTGATGGCGATTCTTAAATCGCACGACTGGCCGGGCAATATTCGGGAACTACAGAATTTCATCGAGCGCGCGGTGCTCTTTTCGCCCGGGTCGGTGCTGCGTCTGCCGCTGGACTTGAAGCAGACGGTGAAGCAGCCCTCGGAGAGCGCTTCGCGTACGCTTGCCGACGCCGATCGGGAGCATATCCTGGAAACATTGAAGCAAACCGACTGGATGATCGGAGGGCAGGGCGGAGCGGCCAATCGGCTTGGATTGCCGCGCACCACGCTGATTTATAAGATGCGAAAGCTTGGAATTGAACCACGCCGATCCTCGAGAGCGCGCCCCATTCGACAGTTGGCGGATGAACAGTGCTATGCCGCCGCTAACTGTTGAGGAGGGGGCGCGTCTCAGGACGTGCAAGGTGGGATCATGATTGACTCATCCGATCTTCGGACGAAAAGCATACCGCTCCACCACGGAACCGGCCATATACCTGTACTCGGCTTTGGCACTCTGATTCCCGATGCAGCCGCGACGATGAGTGCTACCAGGGACGCGCTGCAAGCTGGATTTCGACATTTCGACTGTGCGGAACGATATCGGAATGAGCGTGAGGTGGGTGAAGCCTTACAGACAGGACTTGCCGCCGGAGGGATTCCGCGTGAAGACATTTTTGTTGCCACAAAGCTGTGGAACACCAATCATCGGCCTGAGCGCGTCGAGCCGGCTTTCGAGGCGAGTCTGGCCAGGCTCAGGCTCAACTATCTGGATCTCTATCTGAGCCACACTCCATTTGCGTTTCAACCGGGGGATGAGCTGGATCCGCGGGATCAAAGCGGCAATATTCTCTACGATCGCGGGGTGACCTTGCTCGATACCTGGCGGGCGATGGAGCGGCTCGTGGACGGTGGAAAGTGCCGGGCCATCGGACTGTCTGACATCACCTTGGACGGACTGTTACCCATCTACAAATCCGCGAGAATCAAGCCGGCCGTGATCCAAGTCGAAGCACATCCGTATCTGCCGGAAACGGAGCTTCTGGATTTCTGCAAGAAGAACGACATCGTGTTTTTGGCTTTTGCGCCATTGGGTCACGGAATCAGGCCGGGGCCGCTTGAAGATCCGGTCATTTCGGCAATTGCCGCACGAGTTGGAAAAACGCCCGCGCAGGTGCTGTTGGCTTGGGCGGTGCAGCGTGGCACGGCGTTGCTTACCACGCCGCGAACCGCGGTCCGCGCGCGGGAGAATTTCGACATCTCCGCACTTCCCCAAGACGCGCTGGATGAAATCAATCGAATTCAAACGAGGAAGAGGTTCAATGAAGTAGTGAAGACCGGCAGTCCGGGTTTCATTCCACAAGGCAGATGATCATGCCAGACGAACAAATAGGTGAAGCTTTGCATCAGCGCTGCCAGGCGTCGCAAGCCAAGCTTCACTCGCATTTGTGAAAGGAATCCGATTATGCGTTCTGACCTCAAACCCGGGACTGCTTTCCCGGACTATCGGTTGCCCGATCATACGGATACACCGCGCAAGCTCAGCGAACTCCACGGCGATGACCCGCTGATCCTGACACTCTCGCGTGGCCACCACTGCCCGAAGGAACACCAGCAGCATCTGGGTCTTGCCGCGTTTTATCCGAAGATCGCTGTGGGTTACACCCAGATCGTCACCATCTCCACCGATGACCACCACACTCTCCAGGAGTTCCGCGCGTCGGTGGGCGCGGAGTGGACGTTCCTCTCCGACCCCGACAGAACGGTTCAGAAGGACCTCGACATCGCGGAGTACACCGATCCGGAGCGTAATCCGATGATTCCGCACACGTTCGTGCTCAAGCCAGGACTTATCATCCACAGCATCTACAACGGCTATTGGTTCTGGGGACGGCCTTCTGTCGTCGATCTCTGGCACGACCTGCGGGCCGTGACGAGCGAAATCCGCCCCAACTGGGATCTGAGCGTCCCCGGACTCCGCGAGGTCTGGAACGCGGGCGACTTGTCGGCGTTTCATGGATGGAACAAGCGTGCAAAAGCGGCTTAGTTTGGACGTTCCGCCGGCGATTTACAAGTCGACTTCGACATCGCCGGATGGTTTCGAACAGCAGATAAGCACGTTGCCTGGGGCTGGTGGTTCCAGCGGATCAGGCTGATATTGGACAGTTCCTCCAATCAATGCGCACTCGCAGGTATGGCAGACCCCTGTGCGGCATGACCACTGTGCGGGAACGTCGCAAGCTTCCGCAAGTTCCAGCAAACTGGAAAACCGTGAATCCCACGAAACCGTGAGCCCGCTTCGTATAAATGAGATCTGTGGGCCGCTGCCGGGTTCCCCTGCGGGAGCGTGAACTGGCGGGCGGGAGGATCGCGCAATTCCGGGTGTGATCGGCGCTTCCGGCCCAAACACCTCCGTGTGAATCCGTGTAGAATCGGCGCCCCATGTCTTCACGCCCGCAGTCAGGTCGCGGAGGAATGCCGGCGGACCACACAGGTAGACATCCGCATCGCGAGCTACGCCGAGCCGATCGAGCAGGGGCGTATCGACATGCCCAACCGAGTCGTAATCCACGCCGAGTTCATCCTCGGGATTAGGCTTACTGTAGACGATATGGCTTCGACCGTTCGCGAGCGTTTGCAAGAGGCCCCGCGACTCTTTCGCAAACGGGTGCTCCGCCCGGTTACGCGCTCCGTAGATCCACCAGACTCCACGACGTGACGCCGCGGAGGACAGCGAGTGCAACATAGCGAGTACGGGGGTTGCCCCGATTCCGGCACTGAGTAAGACGACTGGAGCATCGCCGGATCTCAGAATAAAACCTCCCCGAGGCGCGCTCGCCTCCAAGATATCGCCCGCGTGTACATCATCGTGAAGATACGAGCTAACTGCCCCGTGCATTTCGCGTTTGACGCTCAGCCGATAAGCCTTTGTGCCAGGCATGCCCGACATCGAGTAGTTTCGTAGCAATGTCGGGCCGTCAGGCGTGGTGCGCACCCGTAACACCAGAAACTGTCCAGCTAGGCCAGCAGGTAAAGATGCCCCGTTGGGTTGTTCGAGGTACAGCGACACCACGCTGGTAGTCTCACGCTCCAGTCGGGTGACGCGCATCGGCCGAAAGCCTGGCCACGCTGGTGGGGGCCCGCCTGAAGCCTTGAGCCCGGGATTCCCTGTCTGTGAAGTGCCTCGCTCTACGAGCGTCTTCAAGGACGTTTTCCAGCCCGGGCTGAGTGCCGGCACTTGCAGCGAGCGTTCCAGTTGTTCGCGCGAGGGGTTTGGTAGATACAGGAGCGCATCAATGTCTGCCACAGTAATGCGTTCAGGGCCGTCCGCGACCTTCACGATTTCATCGCCAGTGCCGACTTCACCTTCCTCCAGCACGCGAAAGTAGAACCCAGGCCGGTGATGTGACACGAGCAGAGCAGCCATTGCCGGCTCGGCCATTCTGATTCCCACGCGATAGCATGTGACACGCGGCTGAGTGACCTCGAAGAGCGCGCTCCCAATGCGGTATCGATCGCCGATACAAACCTCGTCATCAGGCAAGCCGACTACTGTGAAGTTCTCACCGAACTGTCCGAATGAAAAATCGTTGCGGCCGAGCTGAGCCTCCCAGTAGCGATACGCTCCCATTTGGTACACCATCACCGCGCGTTGCTCGCCTCCGTGCCCAGCGAGATCCCCCTGTCCATCGCCCTCCACATTCAGGCGACGGACTGCAATCCTGCCCTGCACGGGCTGCTTCCAGATCGCGGTGTAGACTTTCTCGCCTCTCCATGTGACGTCGCGAGGAAGCCCGACATTTACTGACAGAAGTTGTGCCATCGGATGCCTTCCTGATAATACCTGCGGCGGAACGAACGAGCTGCCACCTATTCTCTCGAAGCCGCTTCTCGCCGGTGCGTCGATGCTTCGAGGTAAGTGGGTGATTGCAAATCTGATTCCACCCGTTCCGCGCCTGGAATCTGAAAGATGAGCGGAACATTAGCGGGAGGTGACGGCAGTCAGTGTCGGGGCGTTGACGGAAGACAAAGGCACAGCTTCCCCGACGACCTGATTTGCAAAGTCGGATCGCGTCGACCGGCTGAGTCGGTCTGCGAACAGTGGCGTGTGACGGGCCCCGCTCTGGTATTCGTTTCCACACTTTCGCTGTGGCATGCGACTTGCATGCACCAACTGAGGACGGCCGAACAAGCCGGATACGAAAACAAAAGAGAATGAACATGAAGATACTGATGGTGCTAACGTCCCATGATCGATTGGGTAACACTGGCCGCCAGACCGGCTTCTAACTGGAGGAAGTCGCGTCTCCGTATGATGTGTTCGGGAAACTGGTGTCGAACTGACGCTGGCGTCGCCAAGAGAGGAGGACAGCCTCCGATCGATCCAAAGAGCGATCGCCCGGAGAATCAAACTCCCGCGATGGAATGATTTAAGCAGGATACGGCAGCGCAGAAGCAGCTAGCGTGGCTGAACCCGGCGATTGTTGTCGCCGGTCACAGGAAGCCGTTCCCTCCAAAGTGCGCGAGGACGGGCTATCAGCGGTTGATGTAGGTCATGCCCCCGGAATCCAAACATCAACCACGACTGATTGGCTACCCAATGCGGGTACAGCTCTGTCATCTGATCGAACAGCTCCTGGTCTTCTGCACCCGATCGAAGTCCTGCACGTGACGCTTGGTGTCTTGGATCGTCCAGGGAGACGTGGGCGGACGGAACGTTAGGCAATTTCAAGGAATGGAATTAATGAACGTCCCGTCTGCCCGAGCTGTGGTTCCGAGTGTGCAACAGCTCGGCGCGCGACCGATCTCAGATCTGATGTACTCGCCAATATCGGAAACAGACTCAATTTCAAAAAGGAGAACAAGATGACAACTAAAGGAAAAATCTTGGTGTTAGTCTCGAGCGGTCATGGCTTGCCCTTGAAAGATGGCAAGGTTTATACCGGCGCTGGCTACTACCTCAACGAACTTACGGTTCCGGTTCGCGCCCTGATGAAAGAGGGCTACGAAATCACTTTCGCCAACCCAAAAGGCAACACGCCGCAAATGGACGTCCATTCAGCTGTGGCCGACTTCTTCGGTGGAGACGAGGCTAAGCTTCAGGACTATCTAAAATTCCGCGACACCCTGACTGGGCTCAAAAATCCAACTCGTATCTCGGATGTCATCGCATCGGGCCTGGATCAATATGACGCTGTTTTCGTCCCCGGCGGCCATGGCCCGATGATGGATCTTCTCGATGATCCCGACGCGGGCACCGTGCTGAGACACTTTCACAAAACATCCAAGCCTACGGCGGTGCTCTGCCATGGCGGGATTTCACTTCTCGCGGCGCTTCCTAATTCGACGGAAGTGGTGGCCGCGCTGTCGGCGGGCGATGCCGCTGGAGCGCGGGCAAAGGCTCAAGGCTGGATCTATTCTGGGTATAAGATGACTGTCTTTTCGACAGCGGAAGAGCAGCAGCGGGAACCGCTTGAGATTGGTGGCAAGGTGCTGTTCTACCCGGACTTCGCCTTGCGTACGGCCGGCGGTGATGTAAGCGTGGTCGCTCCATGGCAGAGCTACGTCCTTCAAGATCGCGAGGTGATTTCAGGTCAAAACCCGTTCTCTGATCAAGCGCTTCTGAACCTTCTTCTACCGGCGCTCAAACGGAAGAAGGAGTCGGTTTCAGCGGCATAAGGGGGCTGGCCACCTTTGGTGCGTTCGGCGGTTTTTCGATGATGCCGCCTGAAGTGTGTGCCACCGGCCCAGATGAGCACTGTTCATCGAATGTGGAGTCGTCAATGAGCAGCGTACGAAGCGAATAGAAGAGCTATGAGATGCCCCCGCGCGACGGGTTCACCGTCACACATTTCATCACTGTAGCCGACATTGACCGATCGACTGCCTTTTATGGAAAGGTCTTCGGCGGCCGCATTCTGCCGATAGCTTACTATCGGGTTTTATCAAGCAGACAGCCGCTAAGTCCGCCTCTCGCGTCTAACCACCGACTCACATAGTGGACGTGCGAGTATCGACTAGCGAGCGGGACCGCTGGTTTTCAGTGATTTAGCGACGGCCTCTCGATTGCCTCTGTCGTAGTGCAAGCAGCTCCGCCGGAACGAGAAGGAGTCGCCGAATACAATGCAGGCAAAACGCAAAACGATGGTTGTGACCGGCGCCTCTCAAGGAATTGGAGCCGGCGTTACGAACGCTTTCATCGGGCGTGGTTATAACGTGGTCGCCAACTCGCTCAGCATCACGGCATCCACCTTCGCGGCGACGGATAGGCTGGCTGTGATACGGGGTGACATCGGCGACCCTGCGACCGCGCACGAGATCGCTTCGACGGCAATAAAGACCTTTGGCTCGATAGACGGTGTTGTCAATAACGCGGGCATCTTCTTCACAAAACCGTTTACGGAATACACGGTACAGGATTTCGAAAAGCTAGCCCGAACGAACCTGGAAGGCTACATCAACATCACGCAACTCGCCGTCAAGCAAATGTTGACGCAAAACAGCGGTGGGAGCGTCACTTGCGTGACCAGCGCCATGGTTGAGCATCCCATCGCGGGAATTAACGCTTCGCTAGCCATGGTCACGAAAGGCGGACTCGAGGCGATCACGCGGAGCCTCGCCATGGAATACGCGAAGGAAGGCATACGGTTCAACGCCGTCGCTCCGGGAGTCGTGAATACGCACATGCATGAAGACGACCCCAAAGACTTCCTGAAGAGCCTTTCTCCGATGGGCGAGATATCCGATATTGCCGACATTGTCGACGCGATCGTTTATCTAACGGAAGCCCGTCATGTCACAGGAGAGGTCCTGCACGTCGACGGAGGCGCGCACAACGGGAAGTGGTAGCACGGGCCGGAATATGAACACTTCTGATCGCAGGAATCCGCTGGAGCAGCAAATGAAAACAGCTTTGAAACCATCTACAACCACTGACAGCGCAGAGCTCCGCTTAGAGCGGCTTGGTATCGAGCTGCCTGCTTCGCCCCAGCCGTTCGGCGTCTACGCGGAGACAGTGCAGACGGGCAATCTGCTTTTCTTGACGGGCATGCCTCCGACAGAGGGCCGCAGCGCTAAATTCGTCGGGCGGCTCGGTGCGGAACTGAATGCCGAAGAGGTGCGCGGCGCCGCTCGCCTCGCGGCGATCAATGCCCTCGCCGTCGCCCGCCAGCACCTTGGGTCGCTCGATAAGGTGACCCGCATTGTCCGGCTGGGCGTCTCGGTGGCGACTTCAGGAGATGTTCGCGACCAACCGAAGGCCGCCGACGGAGCATCGGAATTGCTGCAGGACGTCTTCGGAAAAGAGAAGAATCCGAGCCGTCTTGTTTACGGCGTTGCAAGCCTTCCGCTCGGGACTCCGGTTGAACTGGAACTCATTTTCGAAGTTGCGCGGTAGTGAGACACTCTGCGGGATCGAGACACAAGGAAAGGTCATGAAATACCCGACGTTTTATCGAACGATCCAGATCGATGGTCTGTCCATCTTTTACAGGGAGGCCGGCCCGGCTGACGCCCCCATACTTGTGCTTTTGCATGGATTGCCATCGTCGTCACGGATGTTCGAGCCTCTCTTCTCGCGTCTTGCCAATCACTTCCATCTTGTTGCTCCCGATTATCCGGGCTATGGGCATAGCGATTGGCCGGACCCCAAGCAGTTTGCGTATACCTTCGACAACTACGCAGAGATCATGATTCGCTTCACCGAAGCGCTAGGGCTTTATCGCTACACGCTCTACATGCAGGACTATGGCGGCCCGGTCGGCTTTCGAATCGCATTGAGGCATTCCGACCGCATTGAGGCTCTCATCGTTCAGGACGCTGTCGCCCATGACGAAGGACTCGGCGCCAATTGGAAAACCCGCCGGGCGTTCTGGGCCGACCGAGCCGCCAACGAAAACGCCCTCCGCGCAAATCTTCTGTCGCTCGCGACCACACGCACGCGGCATGTCGGAAACGATCCAGCCGTGGAACGCTACGATCCGGACCTCTGGAGCGATGAATTCGCCTTTCTCAGCCAGCCCGGACAGGCGGAGATCCAAAGCGATCTCTTCTACGATTACCAGACCAACGTTGCATCGTACCCGAAATGGCAGGCTTGGATGCGCGAAAGGCAACCGCGGCTGCTGGTGATCTGGGGAAAATACGATCTCTCATTCGAACTCACAGAGCCCGAAGCGTATCGGAGGGACGTACCGAATGCTGAGATACACGTTCTCGATGCGGGCCATTTCGCGCTTGACACTGCCGCCGATGAGATTGCCATGTTGGTTAAATCGTTTGCCGGCGCCGCGGCCCCGGCTCTGGTGGGACGCGCCCGGTGATGGACTTGGCGACGAGTTCGGCATTAGCCTCGCGCATGCCCCGGCACTTGTGGGCGGTGCTGCTGGCGGGCGGCGACGGGATTCGGCTGCGAGAGCTCACCGCGAGGATCGTGGGAGACCATCGCCCGAAGCAGTTCTGCCCGATCGTCGGCGCGGAGAGCCTCTTGAGTCAGACACGCGCTCGTCTCGATCCACTCTTTTCTGGCGATCGACAGGTATTCGTCGTCTCTTGTGCCCATAAAAGTTACTACAGCAAGGAACTTGCGGACGCCAAAGACTCACTCGTCATTGCACAACCCATGAACCGGGGCACCGCGGTCGGAATCATCGTCGCGCTCGTTCAGGTCATGCAGGCTGATCCTGACGCAGTCGTGGGATTATTTCCTTGCGATCATCACTACTCTGATGACGAGTCGTTCAGGTCAATCGTCAGATCGGCAATATCATGTGCGGAGCGATTCCCTCAGTCACTCGTCATCGTCGGGGCCGAGGCCGAGTACGCGGAAACTGAGTACGGGTGGATCGAACCGGGGCTAGCTGTATCGCAAACACAAGTCAGGCCGCTGTGTCGGGTCAATCGATTCTGGGAAAAACCATCGTTGCCTCACGCGCGAGCTCTCTTACAAAACGGTTGCCTTTGGAATACTTTGGTCACCATAGGTAGCGCGGCCACTTTCCTTGAGTTGCTTTGTTCCGAGGTCCCCGAGGTGGTTCTTTCGGTGACACGCGCACTGGCCGATAGCGATCTGGCGCCCACGTACGCTCGATTGCCGAGCGTCGACTTTTCGCGCGATATCCTGGTCCATCAGGCGAAAAGACTCTTGGTACTTCGCGACTCTGGCTCGGGATGGACGGACCTTGGGAGCCCCGATCGCGTGCTCGAACTCCTTGCCAAAAGCGTCAATCAGCCGGCCTGGTTTCGTCAAATGAACGGCTCTTCGCCACAGGGCCGCGCGTTGCGAGAAGTCGTGTGATGGCAGTAGAAAACCACGATCCGCGACGCCTTTCTCGCAGCTCTGATGCTTACCGGCACCATCCAAGCGGCCGAACAGGCGGTATCGGAGGCAATCGCCACTTCAGGATGCGGTGGAGCCTTGGATGAACTGCTCGTCGCGACGGCGAAGTGCGCGATTCGACTCCGGGATCGAGGTTTGCCGCGGGCGGAGATGCCTTCCGGTCTGCCTCCTGAGCTTCAGCGGTTGTTTTTGCTTTCTTCGGTGGGTCGCAACTGTTTCGTCTTGCGAATACTGATGGGGCTCACCCTGGAAATGAGTTCTGGAATTCTGAATGTGAGCAGAGATGAGGTCGATGAGGCGCTGTGTCACGCACTGAGCGATCTCCCCCGCTTGGCCGGCGTTCGAAGCTGGGCACGCAGCGTGGAACACTCGGCGTAGAATCAGCAGCGCACGCTGGAGAGTCTGCCCGCGGTGCCAATCCTCCGACACCAGATATCTTGTCGACGTCGCCCGCCCGGCAAGCGTTTACGCTAAGCCTCTCACATCACCGCAGTTTCCAGCATTTCCGACCGAGCTCGAAAATCTGGCTCGAAGCGTGCCCTTACAGTCACCGCAGCCGGGCTCCACCTCCTGTTGGTCAGCCCCGAACTGCAGGACAACTTTCGAGCAGACAAACCATCAAAGGAGAAATCATGACAAGTGTGAACGCAGCGACGAAACCCGCTACGAAGGAACAGATTCGCCTGACCCGCCGGTCGCCTGCCTATTGGCGTGTCACGATCGACAACCCGCCGATCAACGTCATGGGTCCGGAAATGGTCCGGCAGTTCCAGGAAGTCATCAATGCTCTCGAGGCCGACGAGCATGTCAGGGTCGTGGTCTTCGACAGCGCGGTCGACGACTACTTCCTGAATCACTCCGATTTCACGGCCAAGCTGGACGACCTGACCTCGATGCCGTCGGGTCCCACGGGCTTGCCGCCTTGGCCGGATTTTCTTGTGCGTCTGACCCGCCTGCCAGTCGCCTCCATCGCCCTCATCCGTGGCCGGGCGACGGGCAACGGCAGCGAGATCACGCTGGCCTGCGACATGAGTTTTGCCAGCCGCGAGAAGGCCATCATCTCGCAATGGGAAGTGGGCGTGGGGATGGTCGCCGGCGGCGGTCCCATGGCCCGGCTACCCCAGCTCATCGGTCGAAACCGCGCTCTCGAGGTGCTCTTGAGCTCGGAAGACATCAGGGGAGAGCAGGCCGAAGCCTACGGCTACGTGAATCGCACCCTCCCCGACGCGGATCTGGATGCGTTCGTAGAGGCGCTCGCGATCCGGATCGCCAAGTTTGACAAATGGGCGATCGCCAACACCAAGCGCCTTGTCAACACCAGCCTTCCGCCAGACGTCGAGCTCGGCGCCGGGTGGGACGCGTGCATCGCTTCGCTTGGGCGGCCTGCCGCCCAGGAGGGGATCAAGGCCCTGATGGCGCGGGGCTTCCACAAGCCGGGGGATGTCGAAAATCGACTCGGATACTACCTGGGCCAAATCGGGCGCTAGGCTGGCGCCCGAGGTTCCCGGCTCTCCGTCAGGAAAGACGCGTTCAAGCGCATGCGACCGCCGAGCGCTGCCCTCAAAACGCTGCGCCTTGCTAGGATGACAGTCAGGTGAAGCCCGATCCTATGAGCGCGCCCGAAGCGGTACCCGGCCCGCGGGCCGTTGCGCAGCCAGTAGCTGCGCCGCTCACTCGCGCCGCGATCTTCCTGGTCGCGACACTTAACTCCGATTTCGATCGTGCGATCCTGCGGTCCTTCTGCGGAGATCTTGCCGCGTTAGTGCGTGCAGTGGAGTTTCGGGACCTTGAAGGGGGCCTTTCCTGCGTCCTAGGTTTTGGATCCGACGCGTGGAACCGGCTCTTTGGACCGCCGCTGCCGGCGGAACTGCGCGTGTTCCGCGAAATTCGCGCGGGAAAACGCCATGCGGTTTCGACGCCAGGCGACTTGCTGTTCCACATCCGAGCGACGCGCATGGATTTGTGTTTCGAGCTGGCCACGCAGATCATGGCGCGTATCGGAGATGCTGTTTCGCCGGTGGACGAAGTGCATGGCTTCCGTTATTTTGACGACCGGGATCTCCTGGGCTTCGTCGATGGGACGGAGAATCCCAGGGGTGAGGCGGCGGTCGACGCCGTGGTGGTCGGCGAGGAAGACGCCGCGTTCGTCGGCGGCAGTTACGTGATCGTGCAAAAATATCTCCACGATCTTGACACGTGGAATGCGCTGTCCACGGAGGTGCAGGAACGCATCATCGGCCGCACCAAGCTGTCGGATATCGAATTGGACGATTCCGTCAAGCCGACCTCGGCGCACAACGCACTCACAACCATCGTCGAGGACGGGAAAGAGATCAAGATCCTGCGCGATAACATGCCATTCGGCCGAGCCGGGCACGGTGAATTCGGCACGTATTTCATCGGCTACAGCCGCTCGCCCCGCACCATCGAACAGATGCTCGAAAACATGTTCGTGGGCCGGCCGCCCGGCAACTATGATCGCCTGCTCGATTTCAGCCGCGCCGTCACGGGAAATATGTTTTTTGCTCCGTCCGCAACATTTCTGGAAGCCGTGGGCGACGACCAGCCCGTAGCGGCGGCTGCGCCTGTTGCCGTAGACCCGGCGGCGGCCGATGGTCCTTCATCCAGCCCGCGGCGAGGTGACGGTTCGCTGGGCATTGGTTCCCTCAAAGGAGAAATTCCGCATGAATAATCTGCACCGCGAGCTAGCCCCCATTTCGGATGCGGCGTGGGCTCGGATTGAAGAGGAAACAACTCGCACTCTCAAACGCTACCTCGCAGGACGGCGTGTGGTCGACGTGCGGGGACCGGCAGGCACGGTCCTTTCCGCGGTCGGCACGGGCCACCTGCGTCCGCTTGCCGGCCAGAAGGATGGCATTCTCGCCCGGCAGCGCGAGGTGAAGGCGCTGGTGGAACTGCGCTTTCCTTTTGAACTCGATCGCCAGGCGATCGACGACGTCGAACGCGGAGCCAATGACTCGGATTGGCAACCCGCAAAGGACGCAGCGCGCCAGATCGCCTTTGCCGAGGACGGCGCGATTTTTGAGGGCTACACGGCCGCCGGCATCGTGGGAATTCGCCAGGGGACGAGTAATCCGCAGAAGCCGCTTCCCGCCGACGTTCGCCAATACCCGGATGCCATTGCTCAAGCCTTGAGCCAATTGAGGCTTGTCGGCGTCAATGGCCCGTATGCGGTTCTACTCGGGGCCAAGGCCTATACCGCACTGGCTGAAACCAGCGATCAAGGCTACCCGGTGCTGGAGCACGTCAAGCGCCTGGTCGACGATAAAATCATTTGGGCGCCTGCCATAGACGGAGCTTTCGTAATCACCACACGTGGCGGCGATTTCGAACTGCATATCGGCCAGGATGTTTCCATCGGCTACCTGAGCCACAGCGATGATGCTGTCCGGCTCTATCTGCAGGAGACCTTCACGTTTCTGCTGCTCACCACCGAGGCAGCTGTCGCGCTGACTCTTTCCGCGAAAGCAGAGACGACCTGAAAGACGCTGTCAGATGAATAAGACTGGTTCCAGTAAACCCGATCCCTTTGGATGATGCCTTGTCCGGGGAATTGATGCGGTTCTATCTTTAGACTTTCGCGCGGAAGCGATGAGCCTGGGTAAAGGTGGGCTGCCGATCCTGAGCCTAACCCGTGGAATCAATGACTTGGAATGAGAGAGGCAGTTGGAAACTATGGTTTCTGGGGAGCCACACAACCCAGCGTTGAAAACAAAGCAACTGGATGCGCTGAATTTTCCGCAAGTCCCATGGAACGTGGTTCGAATCCAGCATGGGTCACGGCGACGTCCATGGTGCCAGGCTCGATATCACCGCAACACTGGATATGGCATCTCCAAATGGACTGCTGGGAATCACCATGCCCGGATAAGCAGGATTGGCGGATCACGTTGGTGGTCATCGTTGCATCGGTGACCCGGTTGATCTAGGATCATATTTAGATGCCTACGTCCATCTGTATGTCGGATCGCGCAACCGGCATCGCTGCTCTTACCCTCCTTCTGTCGCTTAGCGGCCCCTCAGAGGCTTTCTCAAAGCGAGTTTGAGACGGTCACTGACGGGGCGAATCGAAAACGCAGTTAGCGCCTGGCGCTAATCCAATTCCCAAAAGGATAGTGTTATGCAACCTGAGAAGGTGTACGTATTCGATACGACGTTGCGCGATGGCGAACAAGCAGCCGGGACCCGTCTGGGACGGCGCGAGAAACTAAGCATCGCAAGGCAGCTGTCGCAGTTGAGGGTGGACATTATCGAGGCGGGTTATCCGAATTCGTCGCCTGAGGATTTCCAGGCGGTGGAAGACATTGCGCGCGAGATCCAGGACGTTACGATTTGCGCTCTCTCACGCGCGGTGCCAGACGACATTCACGCGTGCGGAAAAGCCTTGGCGAAAGCCAAGCGCCCGCGGATCCATACCGGGATCGGGGCGTCCGACATTCACATCATGGGCAAGTTCCGCGATGACAAATACGGAAGGACGCTCGCCGAGAAGAGAATCACCATCTTGAAGATGGCTGCCGAAGCAGTGAAGCTCGCCAAAAGCTACGCTGATGACGTCGAGTTCTATGCGGAGGATGCGGGACGGTCGGAACCGGCTTATCTGTTCGAGATGCTGGAAGCCGCGATCGACGCTGGCGCCACCGTGTTGAATATTCCCGACACGACCGGCTACACGGTTCCGGAGCAATATGGCGCGCTCATTCGCGATATACGCGCCGAGGTACGTAATGCCGACCGTGTGACAATCAGCGTGCATTGCCACGACGACCTCGGGCTGGCAGTAGCGAATGCGCTTGCGGGAATTCAGAATGGCGCACGACAAGTCGAAGCCACCATAAACGGAATCGGCGAACGGGCGGGCAACGCGTCGCTCGAAGAGGTCGTCATGGCGATCCGGACTCGCGCGGACTACTTCAATCTCCGGACGGATATCGATGCGCGTGAATTCAGCCGGACGAGCCGTTTAGTTTCGGAGCTAATGGGAATCCCTGTTCCTCCAAACAAAGCAATCGTCGGCGCGAATGCTTTCTCTCATAGTTCCGGAATCGATGTTGACGGTTTTCTCAAGAACAGGCAAACATACGAGATCATGCGGCCCGAAGATGTTGGTCTTCACGAAAGTCGGGTGGTGCTGACAGCGCGCACCGGACGGGCTGGGCTGCGAGACAGACTCGAAAAACTCGGCTTTACGTTATTGCCCGAGGAACTGAACCAGGCATATGCGCGTTTCTTATCTATCGCCGACAAGAAACAGGAAGTCTTCGATGAGGATCTGATGGCTATGATTCACGAAGAATTGCAACCCACCTCCGAGCGTTGCCAGCTTGAAGATTTGCACGTCAGCGGCGGCACTTCCTCGGTGCCGACCGCGTCGGTGAGGCTGAGGGTGAATGGCGAGTCCCGCGAGGCGACGAGCACGGGAGACGGACCAATAGATGCGGTGTACAAGGCGCTCGCAGCGATTACTCACAGTTCGGTGAAGCTTCAGAAGTATGAGATTCGATCGGTGACCAGCGGTACGGAGGCGCTAGGCGAAGCAACGGTTCATCTCGAACAGGGCGATTCCAGAGTTGTGGGCCGCGGCGCTTCGACCGACATTATCGAGGCGAGCGCCAAGGCTTACGTGGACGGCCTGAACAAGCTCGCTCGCCTTCCAACTGCCACGGCCTAGGCCCGTGCTGCCGTTCAGGCGGTTTGCCGGTTCGCGACGGCTTCAAGTCCCCGAGTGGAGATCTCGAACTCGCGCATTTTGAATTTCTGAACTTTGCCGCTGAGCGTCATCGGGTAGGCTTCGACGAAGCGGATGTGCTGCGGGACTTTGTAGTAGAGCCAATCGGTCGCGGCAGAACGCACGGATCTCCCCTTCCGTTGCAGTCTGGCCGGCCTTGAGCCGGATCCATGCGACTACGATCTCGCCCAGGCGCTCGTCCGGAATGCCGACCACTTGCGCGTCGGCGATCGCGGGATGAGTATACAGAAACTCTTCGACTTCGCGCGGGTATACGTTTTCTCCACCGCGGATGATCATGTCGCGCGCGCGTCCGGTGATCTTGAAGTAGCCGTCGGGGCGCATCAACGCGAGATCGCCCGTATGAAGCCACCCGTCCGCATCCACGGCCTGGGCGGTCGCTTCCGGTTCGTCATCGTATCCCTTCATCACCATGTAGCCGCGGGCAATTAATTCCCCCTGCTCACCGGCAGGCAAGGTCTCACCCGTGGGAGAAACGATACGAACCTCGGTTTCGGGCAGAGCGCATCCCACCGTGGTACAGCGCGTTTCCAGGTCGTCGTCCACGTGGGAACTCGTGATACCGGGCGAAGCTTCTGTTGACCATAGACCACCAGCATCTGGCGGCAATGCATCGTGTCGACTACCCGGCGCATGATTTCGATCGGGCAGGGCGCGCCCGCCATGATTCCGGTGCGAAGCGAGTTCAACTGAAAACGGACGAATTCCGGATGCTGGAGTTCGGCGATAAACATCGCCGGGACACCGTAGATGACAGTTGCTCGCTCGGTGTCGATAGCTCCAAGCGTAGCGAGAGGGATCGAACGCGGCTGCGGGGAAGATGCAGGCCGCCCCTGACATAGCCGCGGTCATCGTGCCGATGACGGACCCAAAGCAGTGAAACATAGGCACGGGAACGCACACGCGGTCTTGTGCGGTGAGACGCATGCAGTCGGCGAAGAAACGAGCGTTGTTCACCAGGTTCACGTGCGTAAGCAGCACGCCCTTGGATTGGCCGGTGGTGCCGGAGGTGTATTGAATGTTCGCTGGTTCATCGGGATCTGGGTCTGCGGTGATCCCGTCTGGATCGCAGAGGAAATCTTCCCACTCTGCGGTATCGAGATAGATAACGTGCTCAAGAGCCAGCGTCTGTCCCGCGCGGGATTCTTCGAGGATAGATTTGTAATTCGAGTGATCGGCCCTGAGCGTGTAGGAAAAGCGCGCGCATGCGGGATTTTCGCAACACGAAGGACAGCTCGTGCGTGCGATTGGCGGGGTTTACGTTTACCAGGACAACCCAGCCAGCGCACAGCCGAATTGAATTATCGGCCATTCGGCGCAGCTAGTCGCCCACACACCCACGCGATCGCCGAAACGCAGTCCAAGGGCCCGCAAGCCGCCGCGACGCGCTGCGCCTGGCGCGCGTACTCCGCCCAGGTGAGCCTGATGTTCTGGTGGCGGCTGATAAGCGCGATGCGTTCGGCAAATCGATCCGCAGTTTCGAGGAAAGCTTTCCCTATCGTTTTTCGGACGATGATACCCTTTGGACCTCGGGCATAACTTTGCATCGCTCCTCCCTACACGCGGGCAGTGGCGCCGCGTTCCACCAAGTTATTGTATGTTCAAATCTGGTATTTAGGCGATTGCTCTTAGCCAAGGAGAAGTGTATGCGTCGTATTTCGTTAGTCGGTCTTGTTTTCCTGGGAGTATCGGCCGCGCAACTGTTCGCACAGCAGACGTGCCAAGGACTCACGAGTCTGGCGCTTGAACACGCGACCATTACTTCTGCAACGGCTGTTCCGGAAGGACCTGTGGCCGGGGGCGGGCGAGGCGGTCCTCCCGTCGTAGCTGCCCGCACTGCGCCGTGCAGGGAATCATCAGGCCGACCAAAGGACTCCGAGATCCATTTCGAGCTGTGGCTCCCGGCGAGCGGCTGGAATGGAAAATACGTGCAACTTGGCAATGGCGGCTGGGCAGGGGCGATCAACGCCGCCGGGTTGGCCGAGCCTCTAAAGCGCGGTTATGCCGCGGCGGCGACCGACGACGGTCATCAGGGCGGCGCCGGCGCGACATGGGCCATCGGGCACCGGAGAAGCTGATTGATTTCGGGTCTCGTGCGGTGCATGAAACACATTTGCAATCGAATGCCATTATTCGTGCGTTTTTCAGCCGCGCGCCGGAGCGCAATTATTTCAACGGATGCTCCGACGGCGGACGTGAGGCGCTGATGGAAGCCCAGCGGTACCCGGAAGACTTTGACGGAATCATTGCCGGAGTCGCCGGCGAGCGACTGTCGCACTCTTCACCGGTTTCATATGGAACGCGCGAGCGTTGACGGAGACGCCGGGCAGCGCAATACCGCCCGCCAAGCTTGCGCTGATCAAAAGCAGTGATGGCCGCATGCGATGCTCTCGACGGCGTCAAGGACGGCCTCCTGCAGGATCCGCGCGCATGCCACTTCGATCCCTCGGCTTTGACTTGCAAGGGGGCGGAGGGTCCCGAACGCCTCACAGCGCCCCAGGTGAAAGCTCTTCGGAAGATTTATGACGGGTTGAAGAACCCGCGCAGGGTGCTTCGATTTTCCCGGGTATGCACGCGGCACGGAGGCAGGACCGGCGGGATGGTCGGGTGGATTGCGCCGGCTTCGTCACGTCGTCGATTCAATATGGTTTCGGAAGCTCCTACTACGGCCAAGCGGTCTTTGAGGATCCAAAGTGGGACTACCGCAGCTTGAACTTCGACACGGACGTCGCGTTCGGCGATCAGAAGGCGGGACCGGTTTTGAATGCGACGAATCCGGATTCAGAAGCTTCCGCGCGAATGGAGGGAAACTCATCCAGTATCACGGCTGGGGCGATCCCGCAATTTCGCCGCTCAGCTCGATTGCTTATTACGACAGTGTCCGCGCGTTTCTTGACAGATTTCCGGATGCGAGACATCAGGCGTCCAGCAGCACGCAGGAGTTCTATCGCCTGTTCATGGTTCCCGGTATGGGGCACTGCGGCGGGGGGTGGGAGCGAACAGCTTTGGAAACGGCGCATCGCTTCAGAAGGACGCTGATCACGACATTTTCAGCGCGTTAGATCGATGGGTGGAGACAGGCGTCGCACCGGATAAGATCATCGCGACCGGGACTGTCGTGGGAGACACAAGTAAGTTCTAACGGCCGCTGTGTCCATATCCGCAGGTGGCGCGCTACAGCGGGACGGGGGATCCAAACGATGCGGCGAGCTTTGCGTGTGCGGTATCGCCGGTTCCATAGACGCACTTTCGCGAAGCTGGCGCCGTGGGCTCGATCCGTCTCGCGCCGCAGTTCTAGTCTTGTCCTGGTTTGTGTACCCGTCATGGATGGTGGTCTTTTGTCGCGATGTTATAAGAAGGAAAGGCTTTCTATGGGTTCGAATGGAGGTTTTTTTGCGACAGAGTTCTAGTGTTGTCAGGATGGGGAGGCAACGTCAGACTTCGGAGTTGATATACTTGCTCGCGAAGGCGCAATGCGCAATAAGGAAGTGAGGTTCTGTATCAATCGACGCGCGTACGCAGCGCTCGCGCTAGTTTCGCGTTTCTCCTACAACGGTTGGAGCGAGGCGCCAAGCGGGTCTCGCAGCGGACGGGAGAAACACAGGAGAAACGACGGCGTCTTCAAGCTAGCTCCGGGCACGCTCCTGCGGTTCCAGCGTTATATGATCTCACTTCGTTTCCGCGGACAAGGCGAGCATTGGAGATGCGGATCGCGTTTAGGCGTCATCGTCAACGGCATCGCTAAAGCGTATCCTACGCACTACGTCGCATGGCACATGTCATCCAGGACGATTTCAACGGCACACGGTTTGGTCACGTGGTGCGCTTTGTGCGGGACCGGCGTGGCGTATAAGAATGATGTCAACGGTAAACGGGGAGGTTCGGCATGTGGGATGGTGGGACGAACGTGTGTTGGGAGACCAGGAAACGGGGACCTCTGGCAGCAAGCCACGGGCGAGGCGATCGAGGCCGCCGAGGGCCGCCGCCTGACGATGGTGACGTTCATCCAACCACTGGGGCGAATGGCGGGCGGAGCACGCACGCGCTGATCATGCTGCCGCACCGGGCCGCGAAGAAAGCTACGCGCATTACAAACCGATGCTGGCTACGGCGTTCAGCGCTTCGCGGCGCGATCCGCGTAGATCTCCGCGCTCACGCTTCGACCAGATCGCTGGTCTTAAGAGGGGTGTGCTCACAAGGCCTACCCGCTCGACGAACTGAAGAAACAGACTCTGGTGAACGATCGCGTCGGCTCGTCGCCGTTTCTCGTGACCTATTCCAGCAAGACTGGTACGGTGCGCATTCTTGCGCGATCAAGCGCGGACGTAACTTGGGCTGCGGGAGCGGAATTGCTTACGATACGGAGACGGATCTACATGGAATCGCACGGTTTAGCGTGCGGGATGCTGAAGGACACCACCTCGATACGTGCCAATGCTTCGTTTTGGTTCGCTGGGCTCATTTTTCTCGAACACAGATGTATTCGCGCAGTAGTGGTTCGTCTGTGCGTAATGTGCTCAGGGGAGCCGAGCTTGGTGCTGCGCCTTCCTGACAATGTTGGTCAAGCAACTAGGAGCATGCTGCGCGAAGGTCGTCAACGGGTCTGGTTGAGCAACGGTGTCTGACTGAGGCACCGACGTCACGTCTGATCACAGTATGGCGTCTAGTACGTCGCATGACTTCTCGACACCATTGATCTGTGCGAATTTGGTCAGTGCCATAACAGCCTTGAGCGTGACATTCAGCTCAATCCTATTCCGGTACTTGAAGCAGCCGGCGAGTTTCTCCAGGGAGCAGATGGTTCGAAACAACAGATGCGAAGAAACATGTAATCAACATTCCACTGGATTGGACGAAAGCGGCATGCTGCTCGCCACGTTCCTCCTCGTGGAGCGCCTTCACCACGGGAGTTGCTGGAACCACGGGCGCTAATACATTTGCCAGAGGTCTCGAGTGAAGCGGGATGAAGAGTTTTAGTTTTGTGGTTTGGGTAATATGGATGGTGGTTTTTGTGGAATGTTAAATAGTAAAGGTTTTTATGGTTGAGTGGATGTTTTGATGAGAGTTTTAGTGTTTAGTGGGGAGCCACACATTCCTGCGTTGAAAACAGGGCGCTTCCACTCGCAAGAAGTTAGAGCTTCCGGGTTGCCGACAATTCGGACAGCCTCGGCACTCAGGCTACACGCTTGCCGGCAACAACGACACCGCGGGTTACGAGTTTTTGCGTACCCATTCGCGTGTTTTTATAGTTGTCTACGAAGTCAAAAGTTCCTTTGGTCAGCTCGAGGATTGTGACGTCAGCCACGCCCCCTTTTCGGAGGCTTCCGTAATCGCGAAACTCGCGGAAGGAGCGGGCGGCATGGGAGGTGACACACGCGATTACCTGGTTCAAGGGCATGCCGAGGGTCAGGAATTTCGACATGACCGTGGGCAGGTCGAAGACCTGTTCGGTGCGGCCGACGACTTCAAGGTCGGTCGAGATGGTGTCGGGCGGGAAGCCCTGCGCCAATGCGCTTTGGGCAATCGCCCAGGTCCAGTGCCCGTTCCGGCCGTTGCCGAAGTCGAAGCGGATGCCGCGGCGGCGTGCGGCTCGAACTTCCGGGAGGATGCGTCCAGCGTCGTCCTGAATCCCGTGCGGAGGCGGGGCGTAACAGTGGGTGACGATGTCGCCGGGGCGAAGGAGCTTGAGGATTTCAGGAAAGGGCGAGGCTGTGTCTCCAATGTGGATCATGATGGGGACGCCCGATGGCGTCGCGGCTTCGACGGCTAGCCGCAACACCTCGAGGTCGTGATTCGCGGCGATGTTGCGCGAAAGGCGGGCTTTCATGCCGACGATCCACTGGCGATTCTGTTCGATCGCGGTACGGGCTTTGGCGACGTCGGCAAGCTCGATTCCATCCAGGAACTCGCCGCGGCGGGCGGGGTCCGGGTTCGGGTTGTTGCCGAGGCGGCTGATGTTAATCAAAATGCGCATTCGGTTGGGCGCGCTGCGAGCGATTTCGAGAATCGGTCCAATGTTGTCAGCCCCGCGCGAGCCGGCATCCACCATGGACGTCACGCCGGTGGACAGGATTTCGGGGGGAAGAAGCGTGGCATCGCGCGCGTGCAGGTGAATGTCGATCAGGCCGGGCACGACCAGATGGCCCTTTGCATCCAGGGATTCCACCGCGGCCTCTGCCGGGATGTTCGGGCGTATGGATTCTATCCGGCCGGCGCGAATTGCGACGTCGGCCAGCCTGTCAATGTTCTGCGCAGGGTCGATCACGCGGCCCTTGCGAATCACCAGGTCGTATTCAGCGGCGCGTACCGCACGTGTCAAAGGGGGCAGGGTAAGGAGCGTGGGAAAGCCGGCGGCTGTGCGGAGAAGGGTGCGTCGCGTCATGGTGTTCGTGGACCATTGTCGCGAATTTGAAGCACGCACAAAATAGAGGGGCTAGTGCAACGGTTCGAGGGCCGGGTTAGGGGGAGGAGTAGGAAAAAGTAGATAAGGGAGAGATAAAAAGAGGAGTTATAGATGTAGGTTAGGGAGAAGCAATAAGAGTTGAAAACAGGACGCTTAGTTCAGCAGAACTGCTGGGTAAGCCCTAGGTTTGGGTACCCACATGGGATTGAAGAGGAGAGATAGGTAAAATAAGATGTTAGGGATTATGGGTTGATAGTAGGCACAACGACAACACGAAAGAAGAAAGTGGGAGAAGGTAATAGATAGCACAGAAGAGGAATATAGGGAAGACAGATAAGAAGAGTATGAAAATAGAAATGGTATATTTATAGTGTGGAAGAGGCTCAGAGGCTGTACGGAGTGGTAATAGAATAGCTAGAAAAAGAGCAGGATGATAAGGGAATAGATAGCAGAGCTTATAGAAGAAGGAAGCAATTTTATCGGTATGTTCCGGGCAATGATGAGGAGACGACGGTTGCCATGCGCCGCAGGCTAAGGTAGGAAAGAGAGGTATGGCAGTAGTATAATAAGAAACTATAGGTAAAAGAAATAAGTATGAGAAGAAAATAATGGCTAGATAGAAGATTAAGATAGGGAGTTCGGAAAAGAGTTCGGCAGTTTCACAGAGCTTATATCGCCGCATGGGGGTGACGTACAAATCACCTGCACGAGACGAACGGGATACACCACCATTACGGTAAGGATGACAAGAAAGGAGCTGGTCAATTCATGGACCTCTTTGATATCTTCTACGGCCAGGAGTCCTGGCCACAAGCAGTCTACTAGATCTGGCGAAGACGCTCACAGATGAAGAGCTTGACAGGCCATAGAACAATCAGGTGAAGGTCTTTCAGTGGGATAGCGAGGACCAGAGTATGCGCCAGATTCTAGACCGTATGGTGGCGACTAAGGAAGTCTGGGCCGCGGCGCTTAAGGGCAGCAGCATGACCCAGATGGATACTGCTAAGGCGGCGGCTCGCACTCCTTAGGCTATGCTGGCGCGCCTAGAGAGAGCTGACGCGGAGTTCCACGGGGTACTCAAGGATGTGCGCAACAGCAGAGACTGGGACGACAAGTTTGTAGATGCGCTGTGCGAACAGCCGGAGACTTTTGCCTTTGGCGGCATGTTCGCGCACGTGATTACATTCAATTCCTACAGACGGATGCTCGCGATGGACGCGCTGCGATGCCTGGGAGTCAAGGTGGAAGGTTTTGGCTGTCCCAGCGAGTATCTCGCGAGCCTTGTGACTGCGTGATGAGATCGACCGTAACGCTGCACGTAGTTTAGAGCCTTGATGGCTTCATCGCCAAGAAGGACAACAGTATTTCGTGGATGGACAGTACATGACGTCTACGAAAAAGGTGTTATTGACGAAGGCGCGGAGGTCATCCAGGCGATAGACTGCTACGTGCTAGGTTCTCGCACCTATGAGCACGCGCTGCAACTCGGCTGGCCTTATGGCGATACTCCGACGGTCGTGGTGACGAATAGAGAACTGCCGTCCACGAGGAAGAGCGTCGAGTTCTACTACGGCAACCTCAAGAGATTGGTGGGTGAGATACTCGCGCCTCGATACGGAAACATCTGGCTGGTGGGAGGGGCCATGTTAGGCCAGAGTTTCTCAGGCTCGGCTTAGTGGATGAAATCAGATTGATGATAGCCCCGGTCACAATGGGTGAAGGGCTGCACCTTTTCGGTGATTACGGTACCGAGCAGAAGTGGCACCTGAAGAACGTAGTCGCTTACAAGAACGGTTTCGTCGAGTTATCGTACGGGCGCCAATCAACCGACTCCTAGCCTGAAAGCACTCGCGCGGGAGGAAACATCATGTAGAAGAACGACGGGATCATCGGGGTATCGGATCACGGCGGTTGGGCGGTGCTGGTGACGGTCGCGGGCGACGGTGACGCTCCTCGACCGGCGCCGGGTCGAACTGGTGGACGAGGACCTGCCGAAGATTCCGCACCACAGCGAAGCGCAGTCGCTTCCGCTCCAGGAGGCAGTGGCGCTGGTGGAGCGCGTGCGGGTGTCGGCGGAACGGCACGCGAAACTAGGACTGGACGCCGTCGCGATGACGGTGCCCGGGCGCATCCTCGGCGTCGCGCTACGCCAGTGCCCAGGGCTGCCGCCAACCATTGCCGAGCGGATCAAGGACTACCGGGCGCAGAACGTAGCCGACTGGGTGATGTACCGCAAGGCGCTCGCCGCCGCAGCCGAGGCGCGCGGTTGGGCGGTCCACTGGTACGACGCGAAGAAGGTGTTTGAAGTAGCGAGCGAGGCGCTTCGCATCGAGGACCTCGATGCCCACTTCCTCCAGCTGAGGAGGTCCATCGGGTCGCTCTGGGGCAAGGATCACAAGGTCGCGATGGCAGCGGCGATCGTCGCGGCTAGGGCGCGCTAGAGGTAGTGATCAGGCTCGACGGAAAAGCCCGGCAAGTATGACGTCTTTTTGGGGATCGTGCCAGACAGTCCCGTAGTGTTGGCGATCCTCGGGATTGTTCCTGATTGACGGCGTACTCGGAAGTTATCCAACTAGTACCCAGCCTGGATGGGCGGTCTGTCTTCACCCGGATGTTATCCGGAGCAGAGGCTTTCTATGGGTCGACGCGTCAAGCTTCGCCCGCATGGGCCTCGGCGACAAAACCCTCGATCTCGAGATCGCCCAGCACGTCCTTCTTCGTGAACATACGGACTTCGGATAAGTGGCCATCTCGCACTTTGTTCACCCATTCCGGGTCGCCGATGAGGCTGCGGCCGACCGAAATCAAATCGAACTCGCGGTTGTTGAAGCGCCGCAGCAATTCGCTGAGACCCGCTTCGCCGGTCGACTTGGCTTCTTTGCCAAAGAAGTTGTCCATCACATCCGTATCCAGGCCAACGCTTCCGACGGCAATCACTGGGGCATCGGTCATAGACTTGGTCCACCCGGCGATGCCAAGATCCGACCCCGGCCATTCCGCGACCCAGAAGTAGCGTGCGGAGGCGTGAAACACGTCGACGCCGGCGGCGCGCAGAATCGTCAGCATGGTCTGAAGGTCTTGCGGCGTTGGCGTAATGCGCGCCTGGTAGTTTACTTCCTTCCATTGAGAGAAGCGAAACGATATCGGAAATTGCTCACCCACGGCCTGACGTATCGCCTGCACAATCTCTGCGGGAAACCGTACCCGGGCCCGGATATCCTCGCCGCCATAGCCATCGGTGCGCCCGTTCGTTTCCGCCCAAAGGAACTGGTCGAGCAGATAGCCGTGACAAGCATGAACTTCCACACCCGCGGCGCCGATTTGTTTGGCGGCCAGGGCTCCGCGGACGAAGGCATCGCGAATCGCATTCAGATCTTCCCCGGTGGCTGCGCGTCCGTTGGGCTTCCCCTGGTGAACCAACCCGGAAGGGCTTAACGTGGGGAACTGAGAATAGGGACCATCGCCGCCCTCTTTCCGAACTGCTCCCTCATGCCACAGCTGCAGGAACATGCGGCCCCCGGCGCGGTTGACCGCGTCGAAGCAACGCTCCCAAGCGCTCATCGTTTGGTCGTTAATTCGACAGAAAAACGGCACCTGCGTGGAGGAAGGGTGATCGACAGCGCACGACTCGGTAATAATCAGTCCCACGCCGCCCTCTACTCGCTGCCGGTAGTATTCGGCCATCCGCGGCTGCGGCACGCCGTCATCACACCACTGGCGCTGCATTCCCGGCATGACGAAGCGGTTGGGCAAGGTGATGCCCTTGATCGCAAACGGAGTGAAGAGAGGTTCCAGATTTAGGTGAGCCATGGTCTTTCTCGAACGTTATTGTAGCCTGAGCCTGTTGTCCGTGAGCCCGTCATGAGCTACGCGCCTGGAAAGCTGAATCCCGTTATCCCGTCGCTTCTACCGAGTCTTAAAACTGCGAGTTCTAGTGTTGTCCAGGATGGGGAGCCAACTGCTGGGCCGCGGCCGGACTCATCTAAGGCAGCGACGGCTTACTTAGGACCGAACGGGCGCAGCTTCCAGGTGGAACAACTTGCGCGCGGTTTCGCCGAGGATGTTGCGCTTGGCTTGCTCGCTGAGGAACGGCAGTCCGGCGATTTTTCCGGGAACGTCAAAATCCCAGTGCGGCCAATCGGAAGAGAACAAGAGCTGGGTTTCTGCATCGATGGCTTCCAGCGTGGCCTCGAGCAGGCGCATATTCGTCGCTTCCATGGGTTGCGAGGTGTAGTAGAAACCGCGCATGTATTCGCTGGGCAGCTTCTTGAGCAGCGGCGCGTCGGACTGGCGCATGAGGAATTCGTGGTCCAGCCGCTGCATCATGAAGGGCAGCCACGCCAGTCCGCTCTCGATCCAGATGACGTTCAGTTTCGGAAAGCGTTCGGGGAGCGCGTTCATCACCCAGTTGGTGAGGTGCACCATGTTGCAGGTCACGAAGGAAAGCGAGTGCACGGAGACGAAGCGATTGAGCTGCTTGCCGACGAAGTAATCAGGGCCGGCGTGGAAACCGAGCGGCAGTCCGCGCTCCTCCAGCGCACGGTACACGGGGAAATACTCGGGCCGGAAGACGGCGGCCTGCCGCTGGCTGGTGACCAGGAAGCCGACTACGCCGGGCTTGCCGGCAAATTCATCAATGGTGCGCAGGCAGGCCTCGGGCGAGCCGAACGGAAGCGCCAGCATGGACTTGATGCGCGGCTCGTGGCGCAGAATCCGCTCCGTGAACCAGCGGTTATAGGCCGTGATGAGCTGGATCTCGATATCGGCGTTGGGGTGCATGCCGATTTCGAGCATGGGCTGCGGAAACAGGATCTGGATGTCGATCCCCATGGACTCAAGCGCGCGCCGCACCAGGGTCACATCGCGATGCCGCCCGTCGCTCACGTCGACCGGCTCGCGTAATCCGGCCTGATGGGGAATGCGGCCGTGGACGTCCTGGAAGGTGAGGCCCGGCGGATGGTTGCTCAAGGCGAGCTGGCGCGTATTCGGCCAGATCTCCGCCATCACCTTGGCGTTGCGGCGCAGCACGGGATCCTCGATGTGATCCAGGACTTCGCTCCAGGAGTCGAGCTCGACGTGGTGCGAATCGACGTCCACGATGTAGTAGTCGTGAAGGTTGTAGCGCTCGATATCGCGCTTGGCGTTGGCCAGGATTTCGCGCGAATCGGTGTGGGTCGTGATCTGCTGGACCTGGCGGCGCTTGGCTGTTTGAGATTCTTTGGCAGGGGTCATGGTTGCTCTCCGGATGCGGGCGCGCCGCGCGAAAACCACAGCGCGAGGTCAAACGGCGTGAGGTCCTGCGAGCGCAGGAGCGCGCAGGCGAGCGTCACCGCTTCGGTGGCTGAGATGGTGGCATCGACGGGGCGGAACTCCTGTCCGGAACCTTCCACGGCCGACGCGTACCAACGCGTGGCGGCGCTCAGGACCGCACGGATATCGTCCGGCGTGAGGGACGCCGCGATTCATGGCTTCCAGAGCTGCCACAGCCTCAGAAGGTGACTCAGAAGCTGACATAGATCGTCCCGTCCTGCTCCTCCACGGTCACGGAAAGCAGCTTGATGTGCGCCGAAGCTGGATGGCACCGGTTCGGATGCTGAACTCGAATCCGTGCCACGGGCAGACGACGCGCAGGTCGCCCTCATCGAAGGCGAAGCCGGTGGAGGCGCGCTGCTCATCCAGGACCTCGTTCACAGCCGGAATGACCATGCCCTGGCACACGGGCCCGCCCTGGTGCGGGCAGGTATTTTCGTAGGCATAGAGCCGGCCTTCGACACGAAAGACGCCGATGGTTTTCTCGCCGGCGTCTACTACGAGCCGGCCGCCTTCGGGAACATCGGCGCTGGACCCGACGGCAAATTGTTGGGTGGTGCGTGCGCTGCTCATGCGGGCTACCGGGCGGTGCGAAGAAACCGTCGCGCTGCCTTCCTTATCATCATTAATCCTCGCTTGCCGCTCGCTCCCCGGGGCTTCGGCTTGGGCTTCGTCTGATTCTTGCCCTTGAGATTGAGCGCCACCGCAGCGCGGATGAGATCCTTCAAGGCCGCCTCATCGAGCTTCTCGCCTTCGTGGATGTCGATGGCGCGCCTGACATTCCCGTCGAGGCTGGAGTTAAATAGACCCGAGGGGTCCTTCAACGCAGCTCCCTTGGCAAATGTCATCTTGACGACCTTCTTGTACGTCTCGCCCGTGGAGACGATGCCTCCGTGGGACCAGACGGGAGTCCCCCTCCACTTCCACTCTTCGACGATCTCAGGGTCTGCCTCGTGTATGAGTTTGCGCACTTTCGCGAGCATCTTCCCGCGCCAGTTCCCCTCGTCCGGTCCGGAAGAAAGTTCCTTGATCTTCTGGTCGATCAATGCGGAGGCAGATTCCGCCGGGACGGGCTTCTTCATATACAGCCCCTGAAGCAGGCCCTTCGTTAGCGAGGGACCGGTTTCCCGTACACTTCGATCTGCGCCACGTCCGCCCAGCCGCCGGGGCCATGACCGCTACTGGGCATCAGATCGACGAAACCTACCTCGTCCACCTTGCTCAGGTCCGGGTGCTGTACCCAGCCGCCCTTGGTGACCAGCTTTTCGGGATCCAGACGAAGCCACTTCATGTCAGAGAAGGAAAGCTCGTTTTCCAACCAGCCAGCCAGGGACCCGCTCTGCTGATCGCCCACCAGCATGGTGCCGTCGGCCAGTTTGATCATCGGATGGATCGCGTGCAAACCCGATACCTTGGTCACCCACTTGATCGATGCAATGCCCGTGAGATCGACATAGCTGTTCTTGTCGCGCAGCAAGGCGCCGACCGGGGAGGGGCACAGACCCGTCCACAGGTGCATGGGGTTGCCCTTGTTCCCGGCGATTCCGGTGGCCTGAAAATCCTTTCCGTCGACGCCATACAGCTTCAGTTCCAGGTTGGCGTTGGCAACATTGTCCTGAGTGGCGGCGACTTCACCTTTCTTGGCGCCTTCCTTCCAGTCCTCGCGGAAGAACAATGGCGGGGGTGCAGTCGCGGGCAGGTCGCGGAGCGCCGCTCCACCAGGACCTCCCCGGCCCTGGCCCTTTCCGGGTTGCTGGGCCATCAGACAGCTAGCGATCCCGATCGGGATTAAGCATTTCACCACAAACTGGGTTGGCGTTCTTGAAAGCATGAGAACCTCGTATCTGCAAGATCGACGCCGGATCGGACTCATCCGGCCCGCCTGGAAGTATATCAAAATCTTCTCCCACAGCTGCGTGGGTGTGGCGATCTCTCAGGTTATAATTTGCTTGACCCCGAGTGAGAAAAGCATCCCAAGTGATTCGGCCTTTCCCTCTCATCCTGGGTGCGATTCTCGCCGTAACGGTCATCCCGCTTGGACTCCGGCACCCGTCGCTGAGTCTCCTTTATGTGAAGTGGAACTGGAATGACATCGCCGGGAACACCCTCCTTTATATCCCGCTGGGGCTGGTTTCCCCGGGACGCTTCCGCAAGGCGGTTCTGCTGGCGTTTGGAGTATCCGCCGGCGTGGAACTGACTCAGTTTATCGCGCCCTCCCGCTACCCTGGTCTTCTGGACGTCGTCTCTAATGTCCTGGGCGCGGTGCTGGGTTATCTGCTGGCGATGGCATTGCGCCGAGGGGGCTGGGATCTTCGGCGCCTCCCCGCGCGGACCTGGACCGGGTGGGTGGCCCTGCTCGCTGGCGGAATCTTCTTGGCGGGGCTGGCCCCACACGAGGTTCCGGGCGACTTCTCCAACTGGGATTCGGCATGTCAGCTCACTTTCGGCGATGAGCTGGCCGGAGGCCGAAGGTGGCAAGGAGACATTCTCGAGGCACAATTGCTGACAGGGCCCGTTCCCGCTGCTCTCATAAGGACTCTCGCGAAGGAAGGCGTAGGTTCCCTCTCGGCGCACAAGAGCGACTTGCCAGAGCCCCCGGCATTTGAGGTGACACGCCCCGTTGACACGCGAGAGGATCCCGAGTTTTCGCCACACAGGGAATCGGCCGCACTCTATTATCAAGCCATCCGGCGAAATCAATTGAGCGCGCTGCTTTGGGTCCGGACCGCCGATTCGCGTCAACAACGAGCCAGAATCATCAGTTACTCGTGCGTCCGGTCCAATAATTTTTGGATCGGCCAGCAGGGCAACCATATCGCGATTCAACTGCGCACTCCGCTCTTTGCGGCTTACGAGAGTGGGCAGGAGTTCGAGGTGCCCGCGCCGTTGGAATCCGGCCGCGATACCTTGGTGGCCGCCGTCTACGATGGCCGGCACATCAGTATCTATATAGATGGCCATCTGGCCGGCCAAGACGACTTCGGCGCGAAGAGAATACCTTTTTCTGTCCCCGCTCTTGGCCTGGCGTATGGTGTCGGCGCGGCTCTATCGATTGCGTGGATTCTCTTGACCCCGTCCAGATTCCATCGGCCGGCGCTGTTTGCGGTTGTGGTCTTGATCGGCGCGTTGCTGGTTCCCCGACTTTCGCAGGCGCTCTATCGGGGATTATCGCCATCCATCTTGATCGCGTTAGCACTCGGAATCGGGGCGGGCAATCAAGGGGTGCGAACGAGAAGACGTGCGTGAAGAGGGACCCGATCGAACAGGGCCCCGCCGCCCGCGCGGCTCTAGTGCCCGGAAAGTCCTATTGGTACTGGAACGTTTATCGCGAATTCCCCGCGAAATTGGGGGTTCCCGCGATGAACCTGCGCTGTATGATCGAGTAGAGCGGCAGCCCGCCTGAGGCTCTCGTGCAACCCATATGGCGCGGTTCTTTTCCCGTCGGAAGATCTTATTTATCTCGTGCGTAGTCCTGCTCCCGGTCCTGCTCTACGTGCTCCGCTTCCAGGTGCTCTCCGGGATCGGCGGTTTTCTGGTTATTCACGACAAACTCGCGCCTGCCGACCTTATCTACGTATTAAATGGCGATCCAACCGTTCGTCCATACCACGCAGCCGCGCTGTTTAGCCAGGGTCTTGCGCCCAAGGTCGTGATCGCCCGGACGGAGGACTCCCCCGGAGTCCGGTTCGGAGCGTACCCCAACGTGACGGACTCTAACCTGATCATTCTCAAGAAGCTCGGGATTCCGGACAGCCAGATCACGGAGTTGCGCTGGGGCACCGGAGTGACGAGCACCTTCGATGAAGCCATCGCTTTGCGGGACTACATCCGGCAGCACGCAGTTCACAGAGTAATCGTAGTCACCTCGGATTTGCACTCCCGCCGCGCCCGATTCATCTTTCGTAAAGTTCTGTCCGGAATGCCTGTTACGGTGATGCTGTCCCCCATCTCGGATCGCAAGTACGGAGCCGCCAACTGGTGGGAACTCGAGGATGGCGTGATCGGTTGTCAGAACGAATACATCAAGTTGCTCTACTACCACATCAAGTACTGAGCCGTACCACGTCCACGGTTCCTTCCCGGGGTGATTGACAATGCCCCCTGTTTCGAGGAAGATTGGTTTTCAGTGGAAGCGTAAGCGTTTTTGAATGCGCACGCATGCTAAAGCGCGGCACATGTAAGTGAGAATGGCGTTAGCCTGTCTCACGATATCAAGTAACCAGCCCCTCCCGTTCCTGAACAGCCGATCAGAATCAAGGCATGTTGATATCCACCCGAGATCCGGGATCTCGCTCTACGCCTGTTTATGCCGGTCATTTTCGGATCGGGGCCGGAGCTTGCGTCACATTGATGGTCCTGACCACGCTGGCAGCGCTTCTGTTGTTTGGCGTTTCGTACTTGTTGCCCTACGAAACGCTGAGAAGCCAGCTGATTGCACTCTACGGAGGCGATCGTACAGGCCGCTATTTTTCTCCGGAAGTATACGCTTCGGCGATGTGGCGGTTGCGTTACGGAGCAGGTTTTCTGCTGCTGGCCGCCGGGGGGATCGCGGTCTTCCGCAAGGTCTGCGCGCGGGCGCTTGATTCTCTAGCAGGCAGCATTCTGCTGAGCATCCGGCACGCGCGAAGATCCCCGCGGAAGGTTGACGCGATGACCGCCCTGGCGCTCGCGGCGATCGTAATCATCGGACTGCTGCTGCGGCTCGAGTTCCTCGGACAACCGATGCGGTATGACGAATCTGCCACCGTCTTGTCCTATGCGTCCAAGCCCCTTTATTTGGCTCTTTCGATCTATAACGCACCAAACAACCACTTGTTTCACACTTTATTGGTGCACATTGCCATGAGCCTGGCCGGTTCGGCGGAATGGGCGGTACGGCTTCCAGCGTTCACTTTCGGCACGCTCCTGGGTCTTCTGGCGTACGCGTTGTGCCGCCGGCTGGCGGGAAGATGGAGCGCTCTTTGGACGGCTGCTTTGGTTGGTACGTCGTCGATTCTGGTCGAATACTCGACCAACGCTCGCGGCTACACCCTGATCTGCTGCGCCACGCTCGCTCTCCTGATTACTGCCTATGAAAGCCTTCGCCGGGCCTCGCCGATGTGGTTTGTTCTCTTCGGGGCAACCGCGGTTGTCGGCTTCTGGACTATACCCATCTTCTTGATCCCCTTCGGCGGGACGGTGTTGTGGATGGCCTGGGAATCGCTGCGCAGGCAACGCCGCTTCCGGCGGCTGTACTGGCTTCGCGCATCGATAGCGGTGGCTCTGGCCGGAGTGACTACACTCACGGTGTACCTGCCCCCGCTCGCGGTCAACGGAACCGGCGCGCTACTTCGGAACCAATGGGTCGCTCCGCGGAACTTGCAGGATTTTCTTGCGGGGAATGCTACGCAGTTCGGCCTTACATGGCAGTCGTGGAATCGCGACTTGCCGGGCTGGTGGCCGGTGATGATGACGATCGCGTTTCTGGGCGGCCTGGCGATCGCTCCCAGGCTGCGCCGTCTCGTGATCTGTTTGCTGTGTTGGGTTCTGTTTCTGTTTGCGGCGCGGCATTTCGTTCCTTTCGCGCGCAATTGGCTGATGTTCCTGCCCATCTATCTAATGACGGCGGCCGTCTCGTTTGGCTGGCTCTTGGAACGTCTGGTCGCCGCCCCGAAGCGTGCGGTTGCCGGTGCGGCGAGCGCGGTGGTCTTCGCGGCGCTGCTCGGCGCGCCGGTATATTATCAGCGATCTGTTCTATTATCCAAAGACACCGGCGTGCTGGTGAGTGCGCCAAGGATCGCGGCTTTTATGGCCGCACGAGGCATCACGCCCGATCAGGTGTTTCGCAGTTCCACGTCGGATCTGCCCGTGCAATACTACTGGTGGCGCCGGACTGGTGCCCAGCCGGACAAGGCCAGCGTGCAGGTCCTGGAATCAAGAGGCGTGCATCGTGCCTGGTTTCTCTTGAACGGAGCCTACGGCGAGGATCTCGATCAACTATCTGCCAGGCAAGGACTTCGAAACATTGAAGTGCTGGCGGTGGAGCCGTTTGAAGGCGCCCGTCTGGTCGAAGTCGAGTGGAAACCTTGATCGGATCCAGGGTAGTCCGTACTAGAACTACCACTGAGTTTTTGGGTGTTGACACCTCACTGATTCCGAGTGACACTGGCTTACGTTCTGCTGTATTCGGTTTCGAGTTCGCCGGTATGTGCAAGAGTAGCCGGTGTAAGTGAGAATGGCGGTAGCACGTTCAGCCTCGTTGTCTGGCGCTGTGGAATCCGCCTAAGTTCTTCGGAGGACACTTAGAATTGGAAGAAGCCACTGCTTGGTATGCCCTTCGGGTCATGCCGCGCCACGAGAAGTCTGTTTCTAACGCCCTCAGATCCAGGGATTTCGAGGAGTTTGTCCCTCTCTACACGGCGCGCCACAGATGGGCTGATCGTTACAAGAACGTTGAGCTTCCGCTTTTTGCGGGCTATGCCTTCTGCCGTTTCGACATCGATCGCAGGAGTACCATTCTACAGACTCCGGGGGTTGTCGACATTGTCCGGTTTGGCAAGGCTCTCATCCCTGTACCGGCAGCGGAAATCGAAGCGCTCCAGCGCCTGGTGGAATCCGGTTTGATGTGTCAACCCTGGCCTTACCTTGAGGTTGGGGAGCGCGTCCAGATTTGCGGAGGTCCGCTCAATGGACTCACGGGTCTGGTAGCCGAAATCCGAAAAACTGCTCGACTGCTGCTCTCGGTGACGTTGCTTCAAAGATCCGTAATGGTGGATCTGGATCGCGACTGGGTTCGGCCGGAGCGCAGGACCCCCTTCCCGCCTCAAGTTTCGCCGCTGGACGTATCCGCTACACCGCAAGACTCCTTGATCACAAACGTTTAGATCTCGAGTTTCCCGCGGCCTTCTGAATCGGATTGCCCTGCCGAAAACTCCAGATCACACGCCCCTTGGGCGGACCCAAAGCAGTAATTTATAACACCATGCAACCTACAGTCGGAGCTACTCGGAAGATGCGGAGCACAAAGTTTACCGCAGTGTTCGCGATTTGCTCAGTCTATTGCCTGAGCTCCGCCGCATTTGCGGGATCCGGATTCCGGCCAGTGGCAGGCGTATTCGTGTTGGACCCGCGAACGCAATCGATTCGTCCCGTCATCGGCCATCCGGGCGCCTGGATCGAGGATCAAGGGCTCGACGTTGGCATGCCAGTCCTGGCTGCACGTTTTTCCGTTCAGCGGGATTTCGCGCTCATCCGGGGAGGCGCCGACACTCCCGTGGTTGCCGTCGTCACCGGTCTGAAGAAGGGGCCGGTCTCGGTGACTCCGATTCAAGGGGCCCTGGGGTCCGCGGATATGCTGGTGCTGAACGACGAGGGAACCGCCGGTCTTGTTTATTCCGAAGCCGATCGTCAGGTGCAGTTTCTCGGAGGCCTGCCGGGCAACCCGGTGGTCACGGGAACGGTGGCCGTAGACGAACTCCCAGGTCACCTCACAGCACTGGCGCTGAACGGCGGCGGTGATCTCGCCCTGATGGCGGTGGTGAACGAGTCAAGCGGTTCGGTGTATCGATTGACGTCCGGCAAAGGACCCGAATTCGTGACCTCGATTCAAAGAGTGTCCTCGATTGCTTTCGAAAGCGATCGGACCGCTCTTCTGGCAGATTCCGACGGCGGCCAGATCCTGCGAATCGACGCCCGCTCCGGCGGCGGCGCCACACTGGTGGCGGACTCCTCGCGAGGAATCCGGCAGCCCCAGAGTTTGCAGGTGTTGAGCAGCACGCGGATATTGGTGGGGCAAACGGACGACAGCAGCATCACGTGCCTGGATCTCAACTCCGGACTGGACTCCGTACTGGTAGCCCCGGTCCCGCCCGCTAGCCTGGATCGATTTCCCGAGAACTACTTTGTCCTAAACCAAGCAGGAAGCGGCCCGGTATACGTTCTGGAAGCAGGTGCGCCCGCGGGGGGCGACTGCACCCAGAAGGTCTGGTTTATTCCGGCGGATTGAGGTGCGGGTGTTGGCTACGAGAATGAAAACGCACGCGACACGAACCAGCAGCGGCGCGAAGCTCCACCATTGGGTGGCGATCGCGATGAGCCTCGCCATGGCTGCTCCCGGCTTCGGGCAAGGCGGAGAACTGAAGCTGCGCCCTACCCAGGGCGAAGGCGCATTCAACGACATCAAAAGCCACACCGGAAAAGGGTTGAGCGTGGAAGTACAGGATGAGAATGGAAATCCTGTGGCCGGCGCAACGGTCTCCTTCACCGCGCCGGCGCTCGGAGCCGGAGGCACGTTCGCGAACGGGCAGCGCACGGTGTCCGCCACAACGGACGCCCTCGGAATCGCCGCATCCGGTGCGTTTCGGCCGAACACGATTGAAGGCCGGTTCAGTATCGTCGTGGCCGCCAGCCAAGGGAACAAGACCGGATCGATTCTCGTCGGTCAGAGCAATACGCTGGCGGGAGCGGCTGCCAAAGGCGGCAAGAAAAAATGGATCATCATCGCTGCCATAGCCGGCGGAGCAGGAGCGGCGTTAGCGTTAGGACGCGGCGGCAGTTCTTCGAGTCCGCAATCGACCCCCACGGTCCTATCGCCGGGAGCGATTGTCGTGGGCGGGCCGCGGTGAGACTCGCGGCAGGGCGGCCGGGACTCAAATGAGCAAATCGTTAACAGGCAGGATCACGGACTTAGCGCTGCTGGCCGTGATGGGGATGTGCGTGAGCACCGTCTCGGCACAAAACGCGCCATCGTTCGTCGTGAGTTATATCGTCCCCAATGGGAATCAGACACAAATATCGAACGGGGGCGTGCTGAACATTCCCGATACGCTGGTGGGCAGCGGCACTACGGTGACGGTTGTCATCCAGAACCGCGGCACTCTGGCTGGTCAGGTACTCTCGGTATCCGTTGGAGGCCCGTTGTTCCAGATCTCCGGGTTGCCGCTACTCCCCGCCAGTGTTCAACCGAATTCGGAACTCCGCTTCCAGGTAGCGTTCATACCGTCCGGAAAAGGGCTCGCAACCAGCACCCTGCAACTGAATCTCGAAGGTGGGAATCAAACCTTCCAGTTGTCCAGCCACGGCACCGGGCCTGCCTATACCATCGAAAACATCACGACAACGAGCGTAGTGCAGATTCCCAACGGAGGCACTCTTACGTTCCCGACCGTCCCGGCGGGCCAAAGTACGACTCTCAGCATGCGCGTCAGGAATGACGGGGATGCGGTGGGTACGCCCAGCGTAATTACGACTATCGGCTCCAGTTTCGTGTTGAGCAACGTGCCGCCGCTGGTGCCCTTGCAGCCAGGCTCATCGATCACATTCAACCTTACGTTCGCACCTTCGGCTTCGTCGATTGGAGACCTGATGGGGCGGCTTGTTGTCGACAGTCAGTTAATCAATCTTCAGGGGACCTCGCTCGGAGCGAACCTATCGGTGGCGTTCACCGTGAGTTCCGTGACCACGCAAATACCCGGCGGTGGAACCGTGCTGTTTCCCAACATTTCTGTGGGCGCGAAAATAGGCGCGACGCTGACCTTAACGAATACCGGGAACATCGCCGCCTCCGTGACTAGCGTCAGCGCCACCGGTGCGGCGTTTTCCATCGTCGATCCGGCGCTGCCCGTCAGTATTGCCGCCGGACAGTCCCTCGATTTCAGCATGGCTTTCGCGCCGACCGTTGTGGGAGCGAACACGGGCACGCTGGTCATCGACAACATCGTCCTGAGTCTGCGGGGCATCGGTCTGGCTCCGGCAGCGCTTCCCAGCTACAGTTTCACCGGAAACGCGGGTGCCGCGGGTCCCATGATGCAGCCGGCGCTGGGCCTGAGCCTGGCTTCTGGCTATCCGATCGATATCACCGGGAGCCTTACGATTACGTTTACCCCAACGTCCTTCGTAGATGATCCGACGATTCAGTTTGCGCAGGGCGGCCGCACGGTGCAATTCATCATTCCCGCCAACACTACGGATGCGATGTTTGGCCAGTCTAAGCAAGTCCAGTTCCAGACCGGAACGGTCAGCGGAACGATCACGATCACTCCCAGCTTCGCCATCGGCGAAGTCGATCTGACTCCCGCTTCCCCGCCCGTGCAGACCGTCGTGATCGCTCCCGCGGCGCCGCAGTTGCAAACTTTGCGCATCGGCACGCGCACGGCATCCAGTTTCGAATTGTTGATTACCGGATACTCGACGCCAAGAGACTTGAGTCAACTGGTGCTCGGATTCACAGCGGCTGCGGGCCGGCAGATTCAGGGTAATCTCCTGACCGTCAACGTGTCCACGCCCTTTGCCACTTGGTATCAATCGGCTTCCTCGACTTTAAGCGGTAGTCAATTTACGGTGTCTTTGACGATTCTCGTCAGCGGCGACGCGAGCGCGGTCGCGAGCGCGTCAGTTACGGCCACCAATTCCAGAGGCAACTCTGACCCGGTGAGCGCCAGTTTGCAGTGAGGTGTTTATGTGGAGTTTCCGTTCGATCGTGAGACGTGGGATCGGGTTGGCGCTCATGGCCTCATGGGGTGCATTCGCGCAAGTTCCTTCGTCCAGCTCAAATATCAGCCGCGAAGTGGTGATCGGGCCGGAAGATTCCGTCACGATCGTCGCCTTGAACTGCGAGGAGATCAGCAAGACTTGGCGCGTGAGCACTACCGGCGACCTGAATCTGCCGTTTGCGGGCACCATCGCCGCGGCCGGCATGACGCCCAGCCAACTGCAGGAAACCATCACTGAGCGACTCAAGAAGATCATTATCGATCCTCAAGTGACGGTCTACGTGGCGGAATTGCGAAGTCAGCCGGTCACGGTCACGGGCGCGGTGGAGAAGCCGGGAGTCTATCAGCTGGAGGGTGAACAGACGCTTTTTGAAGTTCTCCTGAAGGCTGGCGGCCCGAGCAAAGACCCGGGCAAGACGGTGACGATCAAACGCGATTCGGATCGAGGACCTCTCGGTCTTTCGGGATCCCGGGAAACCAAGGGTGACGGCTACAGTTCGCTGGAACTCGATCTTAAAGACGTAATGCTGGGCCGGGGAGATCAGGCGACGTTGAAGATCCAGCCGCACGACGTTATTTCAGTGTCGGCGGCGGAGCCCCAACGCTTCGTTCACATCTCCGGCGAGGTGGCCCGGCCGGGAGCCGTAGAACTGGTCTCGCAGGACGCCGTCTCCTTGTCGAAGGTGCTGGCTGTCGCGGGGGGAATGACTACTAATGCCAACCCAGGACAGACTCTGATCATGCACATAAATCCCGATGGTGTGCAGACCTCGAGTACTTTCGTTAACTTGAAACGCATCATGGACGGGAAGGCTAAAGACCTGGAATTGACCGCGGGCGACGTCGTCGTGGTTCCCTCTAGCCGAATGAAAACAATCCTGAATACCGTGACGACCGCTGGGATCACCAGCGGCATTGGCTCGGCATTCTTCATCCTGGCCAAATTTTGAACCTGCGGAAGGCTCCTGCCCAAGGAGTGGGGCGAACGAATCAAAGCTTAGGGTGCCAAGTAGCACTAGGCACTCCGGCGGGAATATAGGGAGATTTGCGAGATGGCCTTACAACCCAGAAGGCGCATGGTAACGCTTCGCGTCTCGACTGACGAATACGAAGCTCTGAGGACATTTTGCTCGGCATCCGAGGTGCGCAGCATCTCCGAGTTCGCTCGGTCTGCGGTCGTGGATCGGGTGGCTGTCCTTAGCGCGCCACGTGGCCTGCTGACGGCGGACCTGGCGACCTTGAGCCTCCAGCTCTCCGAGTTGGACAAGCAGCTGGGCAGTTTGCGGGCGCGGATTCACCAAATTCTCGGAACCGTTGACTCCGGCATCACATCGTCGGGCAACGGGGGTCCGGACGATCTCAAGCCGACCGCGTAGCGCAGCCGGGAAACGTGATGCGATTTCTTACAGGTTTTTTAAATGCCAGATCTGCAGCCCCCCAGCTCATTTGACAGAAACGGATCCCAGGATCTCATCCTGCACCGGAGTCAGTCAGATAGCAAATCCAGAGTTCTCTATCTTGAGCCGGTAGACACGGCCACGCCCACGGAGAAGCAGGCGCCCGGCTTGCTCGATTACGTGCGTCTGCTCTGGGCAAAGAAGATCCTGCTCATCCTTTTTCTGATCGCAGGAATGCTCTTCAGTGCGTTCCGAACTCTGCGCGCGGTGCCGTTGTATCAGGCGCAGACTACCATGGAACTGATCACCGCGAATAACGGCGATAGCCTGGTGGGACTGGAGGATTCCGCAAATGGCGGCGCCTATGAGACCTACCTTCAGACCCAGATTCGAGTGTTAGAAAGCCAGGCACTGCGACGGAGAGTGATCAACAAGTTACGGCAGGAGGACCACGTTTCCACATTCACTCCGACCGATCGGCTGTCCGTCTTGCGACGGAGAACTGGGATTCGCTACAACGGTAGCCCACCCTAAAGGGTATGTGCCGCCCGTAACGATGAGCGTGGAGATGTTAGAGGGCAGCCGGATTGTCCAGATCGTGTGCCAGTCGCCGGATCCCGAATACGCAGCCGCATTCGCAAATACCGTCGTGAGCGAATATATCGACTATAGTCTGGAGTCTTCCTGGCAATCCGGACAGAAGACAGTCGATTGGCTCTCCCGGCAATTGGACGAGCTCGGTACGAAGCTCCAGGCATCGGAGAGCGAGCTACAAGCCTACACCAGTGAGGCGGGCCTTACGGCCACTTCGGATCCAGGGACCATCGAAGAAGCAAAACTCAAGGAGATTCAGAGCTCTCTTTCGGATGCCCAAGCCGACCGAATGGCGAAGCAAGCGGCTTATACCATCGCAGCCGCGAGTCCCCTCGACGCGGTTCCGCAAGTCTTGGACAACGAACGGCTGAACGGCTACCAGAGCAAACTCGCGGAACTGCGGCGGAACCTGGCCGAACTCAGCACCACCTACACATCGGAGTGGCCGGCGGTGAAGAGCCTTACGGCTCAGATTGCCGAGACGGAAGCGACGCTGCAGAGGGAACGGGCCAGCGTACTCACCCGCATCAAGAACGATTATGACTCGGCGCTGGGACGGGAACATCTCTTATCCTCAGCCTATGAAAAGCAGTCGCAACTGGTTTCGGAGATGACCCGCAAGGCGCTCCGCTACGGCCTGTTGAAGCGCGAAGTGGACACCAGTCAGCAACTATATGACGAAGTGCTGCACAAGGTGAAGCAGATTGGGATCAGTACCGGTTTGCCGGCCGCGAACGTGCATCCCCTGGACGCAGCCGAGGCCCCTGGCGCACCGTTTGAACCAGATCCTTTCAGAAATCTGTTGATCGGCACGCTGGGCGGAGCGTTGCTGGGAGTGGTTGTCGTGATCGGTAGAGAGTTCGCCAATCGAAGTCTGCGCTCGCCGGGAGAGTCCGCTTTCCACTTACAGGTGCCAGAGCTCGGAGTGATACCGGCATCCGGGTTGCGGACCCCGTCCAAGAATGGCCTGTTTATATCCCCGGGTGCGAAGAGTCATGTGCAGAATGGAGACGGAATCCGGCCGGAATGCGTGGAACTGGCAACCTGGCAATCCCAAGGATCCGATTTAGCGGAATCATTTCGGAGCGTCTTGGCTTCCTTGCTGAGCTTCCGCGGCGTCGTGAATCGCCCCCACGTGATGCTTGTAACGAGCGCGGTGCGAGGCGAGGGGAAGAGTTCGGTGGTGAGCAACATCGGAATCGCTCTGGCCGAGCTCGATCAGAAAGTCATCCTGCTGGATACGGATCTGCGCAAACCCCGTCTCCATGAAATCTTCAATGTGCCGAACAGCTGGGGACTGACCGACCTGTTGCGTGAACAGACGTCGCTGGCGGAGTGTCCACTCGAGGCGTTGGCTCGCCCTACGGAAATACGAGGGCTTTATGTGCTGCCCAGCGGGCCCGGAACCGTAAGCATCACGAACTTGCTCTACTCAGGCCGCATGGCCGCTTTGCTGGAGCGGCTGCGCAAAGAGTTCGATACGATCCTCCTGGATACGCCGCCGATCTCCTACTTGTCCGACGCCCGCTTTGTGGGCCGGCTGGCCGATGGCGCGATCTTAGTCATCCGAGCGGGGACAACTACCCGCGACATGGCGCTCAGCGCGAAACAGAGGCTGGTGGCCGACGGCATCCCCGTGTTCGGCACCGTCCTGAATGCATGGGACACCACCGCGCGTCACGGCTACAACGATTATTACTATCCCTATGTTCACGACGTGAACCGCTGACCCGTGACATGTGGGACAGGATTTTGGCGGGTTTGGGTCTCCTGGTGGCCGCGCCGGTGCTGCTGCTCATTGCCGCGGCGATCTGGCTGGAAGACGGCAGGCCGGTTCTGTTCCGTCAGGTGCGTGTAGGCCGCTTCGGCACTCGTTTTGAACTCTTCAAGTTTCGTTCCATGCGCTGGAGTCAATCGGGGAAGTCCCTCACCGCGGAGGGTGACGGGCGCGTCACCCGGCTCGGCAGAATTCTCCGAAAGTACAAACTTGACGAGCTGCCGCAACTGTGGAATGTGATACGAGGCGAGATGAATCTGATCGGGCCGCGGCCGGAAGTGCCTCAGTTTGTCGCCATCTCCGATCCGGCCTGGAGCGTCGTTCTCCAGGTCAAACCGGGACTCACGGACCTGGCTACGCTGGCGTACCGGAACGAGGAGCAGATCCTGGCTGGCTACGCGGATATCGATCGGGGATATCGTGAAGTGGTCTTGCCGGCGAAGCTTGCGCTCAACCGCGAATATTTAATGAAGCGTTCGGTCTGGAGCGACATCAAGCTGCTTGCGCTGACCATCCGCTACAGCTTTGTACCCACGGATTTCACCACCCAACAGATCAAACAAGCAGTATTGCCGACCCCAAAAGAATCCAGAACCTGACGGTTGGAGTGAATCCCGCCGCCGCTTCCGGTATCGCAACCGCGCCTCTCACCATCTTCCACACGAAAGCGATGTCCATCTTAATACGTTGTAGACGCGTGCTGCTCACATCACTCGATGCAGTGCTCATCGCGCTGTCGTTTGTAATCGCGATGACCCTCCGATTCGAGATCCCCTTTCCCGCGTCGGTGCTGCCGCAGGTGTGGCAGGGTCTTGCCATCGTCATTGTGCCGAAGGTGCTGGCGCTCCATTTCGCAGGCTCCGATCGTGGAGCCTGGCGTCACACCGGGATTCCGGAGCTGTACCGTCTGGCCTGGGCCAACGCCGCCGGCTCGATCGGATTTACCGCCGCGATGTTGTGGCTGGTCGGGCCGAGCTTTCCCCGTTCCGTTTATTGCATCGACCTGCTGGTCTGCTTCCTGGCGACGAGTGGGGCTCGCATGTCGGTCCGGCTGTACATCGAACGGAGCAGAAGGCCCTTGACGACAGACAACCGGCGGGTCCTCATCTACGGGGCGGGTACCGCGGGGCGAACGCTGTTGCGGGAAATCCGGTCGAATCCGGCTCTGAATTACCAGGTGGTGGGCTTCCTTGACGACGACACTCACAAGACCGGCGTGAATCTTCTAGGTTCGATCGTGCTGGGGCGCGGGCGGGACGCGGCCCGGATTGTGGACCGGGCGAAGAGAAAGCGGTTGCCCATCCATGAGATTGTGATCGCGATGCCATCGGCCAGCGGCGTCGAGATGCACAATGCTCTGGCCAATTGCCGATCCGCAGGCTTACCGTGCAAGACAATTCCAAGTGTCGGCGATCTGCTCTCCGGGCAGGTACTCACTCAGCAGATCCGCAACGTCAAGGTGGACGATCTGCTCGGACGGCAGCCGGTCCATCTTGACAGCGGGCTGGTGCGCGCTGCCGTAGAAAGCCAGAACGTCATGGTGACCGGCGGCGGAGGTTCCATCGGCTCGGAGCTGTGCAGGCAAATCGCGGCATTCGGTCCGGGGAAACTTGTGATCTTCGAGCAGTCGGAGCCGGCCTTGTTTCAAATCCATCAGGAACTCATCCGAAAGTATCCGCGGATGAATATCGTTCCATCGGTGGGTGACATCAAGGAATACTCGGTTGTGACCAAGGCGGTCCGAACGCACGCGATTGAATCGATCTTCCACGCCGCCGCCTACAAACATGTGCCGATGATGGAGGCGCATCTGCTGGAAGCCGTGAAGAACAACGTCCTCGGCACAGGAAATGTGGCGAGGGCCGCATACTTCAACCAGGTTTCACAGTTCTTGATGATTTCCTCGGATAAAGCCGTGAATCCCACGAACATCATGGGTCTGACCAAGCGAGTCGCCGAGCTTATCGTGACGGCCATGCCGCTGCCCGTTGAAGGCGGGCCGACGAAGTTCTGCGCGGTACGGTTCGGGAACGTCTTGGGCAGCAGCGGCAGCGTGGTTCCTATGTTTGAGCAGCAGATCGCCGCGGGCGGTCCGGTCACCGTAACTCATCCGGAGATGCGCCGGTTCTTCATGACGGTACGGGAAGCCGTCCAATTGGTCCTGCAGGCGTCGACGATGGGCAAGGGGTCAGAGGTGTTCGTGCTGGATATGGGCGAACCCGTACGCATCGTCGAACTGGCCCGCAACATGATCCGGTTGGCCGGACGGGAGCCGGACGTCGACGTCGAGATTCGGTTTGTGGGCATCCGGCCGGGCGAAAAACTGTATGAGGAAGTGCTGGTGGGTGGGGAGAATATTATGCCTACCTATCACAAGAAGATCCGCATTTTCTCCGGTGCCCGGAAGAGCGCCAGTGCTATGGAAAGCTGGATGAGCAGACTCGAAAAGCTCATCGCCGACGAGGATGAGGCCGGAATTGTTACAGCGCTGTCCCAGTTGGTTCCCGAGTACCAACCGTCTCCGTATTGGTCCGAGCTGATTCAGCCTGTTCCCCGGGAGATCGCGGCTGCTCCCCGGCTGAAAGCGAGCGCGGCTGGCATTCAGTGAGCCTTCCCACAGACAACCCAATGAATAGTCCCGAATACATCCCGTTCTGCCGCCCTTCCATCGGCGAGGAAGAAATCAGCGAGGTCGTCGCGACTTTACGGTCCGGCTGGGTGACGACAGGTCCCCGCACGGCTCAATTCGAACACGAGTTCCGCGAATACATCGGCTGCCGGCGGTCATTGGCCGTGAACTCCGCCACCGCGGGGATGCACCTGGCACTGGCTGCGTCCGGCATCGGTCCGGGCGATGAGGTGATTACCACGCCTCTCACGTTCTGCGCCACGGTCAACGTCATCCTGCACGTGGGAGCCACGCCGGTGCTGGCCGACGTGGGTTGCGACGGGAACATCGATCCGGCTTCGATCGCCGAGCGGCTCACGCCGCAGACCCGGGCGATCATCCCCGTGCATCTGGCCGGCAAGCCGTGTGACATGCGGGCGATCTGGGGTCTCGCGAAGCGACACGGCCTGCGAGTGATCGAAGATGCCGCGCACGCTGTGGAAGCACAGTATCACGGGCTTCCGCTAGGCTCGCATCAGGCGGAATACCAGAGCGATGCCGTTGCATTCAGCTTCTATGCAACCAAGAATGTCACTACCGGCGAAGGCGGGATGGTGGTCACGAATGACGAAGCTCTCGATGAGCGCATGCGCATGTTGTGTCTGCACGGCATTACCAAAGACGCTTGGAATCGCTACACGGAGAAAGGCAAATGGTTCTACCAGGTGCTCGAGCCCGGCTTCAAGTACAACTTAAGCGACATCCAGTCCTCGATCGGCATTCATCAACTGCGTAAAGTCGAATCCATGGCGGAAGTCCGAAGATCCTTGGTTGAGCTTTACAACCGGGAGCTTCAGGGGATCGAGGAGATCGAGCTACCTCAGGATAGCCAGGACGGGCGTCACAGCTGGCATCTTTACATTATCCGTCTTCATTCCGAAGGCCTGACCATTGACCGGGATGAGTTCATTGACGAGCTGCAACAGTGCGGTGTCGGAGTGAGCGTGCACTTCATCCCCATCCAGTTGCATCCATTTTTCGCACCCTGGGCGGAGCTTCCACAGAACCAGTGTCCCCGCGCCCTCGGTATCTATGAGAGGACGGTGTCTTTGCCGCTGTACCCGTCGCTCACGGCCGAACAAGTGAAATACGTGGCATCCTCGGTCCGGCGTATTGTCACGCGCCATCGGCGGATGCCGGTTCGGGTTGCCGGATAAAGATTCCCGTTCTCGTACCGAAATGGATACCCAAGACCGTTGTTGGATCATTGCGGAAGTGGCTCAGGCGCACGATGGAAGCCTGGGCGCTGCCCACGCGTATATCGATGCCGTCGCGGACGCGGGAGCGGACGCGGTCAAATTTCAAACCCACATCGCCGCCGCTGAGAGCACCCCTGCGGAACCATGGCGCGTGCGCTTCAGCCAGCAGGACGAAACACGGTACGACTATTGGCGCAGGATGGAGTTTACCGAAGACCAGTGGGCGGGATTGAAGAGGCACGCCGGCGAACGCGGGCTCCAGTTCCTGAGCTCGCCGTTTTCGATAGAGGCGGCGCAGCTTCTGGCACGCGTGGGAGTGTCCGCCTGGAAGGTCGCATCGGGCGAGATCAGCAACGTGGCGCTTTTCGAGTACATGGCATCCACTGGAATGCCGATTCTGCTCTCGACCGGAATGAGCCGGTTGGCCGAGATCGACAGCGCCGTGGAGCGAATCCAACGCCGGGGGCTCCCCCTTACCGTCATGCAATGCACGACGACTTACCCTTGCCCTCCAGAGAAGGTCGGGCTGAACATGCTTTCTCTTTTTCGAGCACGCTACGGATCGAAGGTGGGCTTGTCCGACCACTCCGGGAAAATCTATGCCGGACTTGCCGCGGCCGCACTGGGAGCAGATGCGTTGGAAGTTCATGTGACCTTCAGCCACCAGTGTTTCGGGCCGGACGTTCCGGCTTCGCTGGATACAACGGAATTGCGCCAGCTTGTAGACGGCGTCCGCGCCATTCAACTCATGTTGGAGCATCCCGTGCAAAAGGACGTGCTGGCATCGGAAGCCGAACCGGTTCGCGCCATTTTCATGAAGAGTGTAGTCGCCCGCACCGCCATCCCCGCCGGGACGGTTTTGCAGCCGTCGGACTTGGCTGCAAAGAAACCCGGGACCGGCATACCGGCGGAACGGCTGCCGGAACTGGTGGGGAGAACGTTGCGCTGCTCGGTGGAAGCCGACCAATTGCTGCAAGAAGCAGATCTGCTGGATTGCGTCCGCGGGACGGTGGTGGCATGACGATGCCGAGAAACTCACGGGCGGAACTCCGCGCCGCGATCGACCGGCACATCGAAGCGGGCGACTTCGCTCAGACCCGGGCGGCGCTGCAGGAACTCTGGGGCGAAGAACGCAACCCGGCGACAGCATCCTACGTAATCTCCTGCTACGAGCGCCTGCGGCCGCTCGCGAACCTGACTCCCTGCCGGCTGGCCATCCTGCGATCGTTCACGTTGGAACCGGCTGTGCCAGTCCTGCGGGCCGCAGCTTTGCTCGGCGGGATCGACGTCACGGCGCACATCACTGATTTCGACAACTACTCGCAGCAGATCCTTGATCCGGCAAGCGGTCTCTACGCCTTTAACCCCGACGTGGTCATCTTCGCAGTCCAGGCCAGGGACATCGCACCGGATTTATGGGATCGCTTCACGGATCTTACGGCGCAGCAACGGGATGCCCGCGTGAAGGAGTTGATGGGTGCGATGTCCGAATGGGTTCGAGCATTTCGGTCCCGATCGAGAGCCTCCTTGCTCCTGCATACGTTGGAACAGCCCGCGTTTCCTGGTGCAGGCATACTGGATGTCCAGAACAGGCAGGGACAAATCGAGCTCATTCGAGAAATAAACATGGAGCTGCAGAACTTGGCCGCGGAGAATCCAGGGGTCCATGTGCTCGACTATGACGGCTTGGTGAGCCGGCGAGGCCGGGATGGATGGCACGACGAACGGAAATGGCTCACCATGCGGATGCCGATTGGAGCGGAAAATCTCGCCGCACTGGCCCACGAGTGGCTCCGGTTTCTGCATCCTTTGACCGGGCGAATCGGGAAGGTTCTGGTCACCGATCTCGATAACACCCTCTGGGGAGGCGTCATCGGCGAGGACGGAATCAATGGGATTCGGATGGGTCGTGAATACCCGGGCGCCGGGTATCGCGCCCTGCAACGAGTCCTTTTAGATCTTAACAATCGAGGCATTCTGTTGGCGATCTCCAGCAAGAACAACGAAGAAGAAGCGCTGGAGGCCTTGAACCATCCGGACATGCTATTGCGGCCGGAGCACTTCGCGGCCATTTACGCCAATTGGAACCCCAAGCAGGAGAGCCTCCGGCAGATCGCCGAGGATCTGAACGTGGGACTCGATAGCCTGGTGTTCCTGGACGACAACAGCGCGGAGCGGCAGAGTATCCGCCTGGGATTGCCTGAAGTCACGGTGATCGATCTGCCCTCGGACCATATGGGTTATGCGAAGGCCGTCAGAGAGTGCCCGCTATTTGAACGCACGAGTTCGACCGCCGAGGATCGCGACCGATCCCGCTTCTATGTCGAGCAAAGGCAACGCCGGGATGTGGAGAAACAGATGTCTTCGCTGGAAGATTTCTATCGTTCCCTCGAACAAAAGGTGGAGATTGTCCCGCTTGGTAAGGACAACCTGCGTCGCGTAGCGGAGTTGATCAAGAAGACGAATCAATTCAACCTGACCACGAAACGGCACAGCGAGGCTCAAGTTGCGGCGTTCGGGGACGACCCGAACTGCGACGTATACGCCGTCAACGTAGCCGATCGTTTTGGCGACAACGGACTCGTGGGTGTATGTGTAACCCGCTCCGACGGCGATGCATGCGAGATCGACACGCTTTTGCTGAGCTGCCGCGTCATTGGGCGCACGGTGGAATCGGCCATCCTCTCATTCCTGGCTGAAGAGGCCCGGGCGCGGGGGATGAACCGGTTGGAAGGTTGGTATCGGCCAACCCGTAAGAATAAACCCGCCGAATCAGTGTATTCAACTCACAATTTCGAGCTGCGCGAGCAGACCGATGAAGGAAGCCAATGGGTGCTCGATCTCCGCAAGGCGACGGTGGACTGTCCACCGTGGATTCAACTGACAGTCCAGTGCGCAAGCGCGCGGGTGACGCGATGAGTGACGTCCCGATGAACGCCGCGCACGAGGAATACTTCCTGAGGCTGGAGCCCAGCCGGGGCTGGGTCTCGCTGCGATTGAAAGACCTGGTGGCGTACCGGGAACTGCTGTACTTCTTCGTTTGGCGGGATATCCGAGTCCGTTACAAACAGACGGCGCTCGGCGCCGCCTGGGCGGTCATCCAGCCCGTTCTCACCATGCTCGTGTTCACCCTGGCCTTTGGGAAACTGGCGAAGATGCCGTCCGACGGCAATCCATATCCGCTGTTCGTCTATACCGCACTGGTTCCGTGGACGTTCTTCGCGCAAGGGCTGAGTCAATCGGCCGACAGTCTGGTGGGCGGCGGGAATCTCATCAAGAAAGTCTACTTTCCCCGTTTGGCAATCCCTTTGAGCGCCGTAAGCGCCGGGCTGGTGGACCTCGCGATCACCTTCATCGTCCTGCTTGGCATGATGGTCTGGTATCACGTACATCCCACGATCCACATTCTCTGGCTGCCCGCCCTGGTGCTGCTCGCCTTCATCACCGCCTTGGGCGCCGGTCTGTGGCTGTCCGCGTTGAACGTGAAGTTTCGGGACGTGAAATACACGCTTCCATTTCTCGTCCAGTTCTGGTTGTTCGCGACGCCCATCGCTTATCCGAGCAGTCTGATTCCGGCGGTTTGGAGGCCCCTGTATGGGTTCAACCCCATGGCGGGAGTGGTCGAAGGATTCCGCTGGGCCTTGCTGGGAAAAAGCAATACGGCTCCCGGGCCCATGATTCTCGTCTCGGCGGCGGTAGCCGTCCTCGTGTTGGCCGGGGGAGCCTTTTACTTCCGGCGCATGGAGAAAAGCTTTGCCGACATTCTCTGAGCCGGCGGACCACAAGAAAGCCATGATCGCCCCCGGGCTTACAAAATTCGCGGGCTTTGCGGATGTCGCCATCGGACAGACGGTGGTGGAACGGCATGCAATCACCCGTGCCGCCGTGGATGCATTCGCGGAGCTATCCGGAGACGTGAATCCCCTTCACATGAGCGACAGCTTCGCGCAAGGGGCGGGCTTTGCCGGACGGGTGGTGCACGGAGCGCTGTTGGCCGCCTACGTATCCAAGCTACTGGGGACGAACTTCCCGGGTCCCGGATGTTTCTGGGCCAAACAAACATTCCAGTGGCGGGCGCCCGTGTTCATCGAAGATCAGCTAGAGATTGCGGTCATCGTGAAGCATAAGTCCGAAGGAACGCGCACCTTGCTCCTCCGGCTGGAAGCGCGAAACCAGCACGAGGAACTCGTCATGGACGGAGAAGGAGTGGTCACGGTGCTTGCTCAGGCCGGCGGCAGCGAGGAATGAGCGTGCCTGTTGATGAAGCCGTAAGGCGAATCTTCGCGGACATCTTCGCGGTTCCGCTGGAATCCATTCGCCCCGATTCTTCGCCGGAGACGATTGAAACCTGGGATTCAATGCAGCATTTGAACCTGGTCCTCGCCCTGGAACAGGAATTCCAGGTCCAGTTCGCTCCGGAAGAGATCGAGTTGCTGGTGTCGCCGGAACGAGTTGCGGCGATGGTCGGCGAGAAGTTGGCCGTGCTGGAGTCAAAATAATGGCTGCTACGTTGAGATTCGCGCGAACGGATGAATATCCCAAGCTCAGCCAGTTTCTGGACGAGTTCTGGGCCAAGGACCACGTGTATTGCCGCATGGCCGACCTGTTCGAATGGGCCTTTCGCCGGGATTCGCATTGGCCGGAAGGCCAGTACAGCTTCGCCGTGGCGGAAGACGATGGCAAACTAGCCGGAATTCTCGGAGGGATGCCTTTCACGTTCAACGAGTATGGCAAGCAATCGCGGGGCGTCTGGATCGTGAACTACGTCATCCGGCCCGACCACCGCAAGGGAACGCTGGCACTTCAGCTCCTCAGTATGTTCCGTAAGCCGGAGTTCGAGACGGTTGTGGCTTTCGGAATCAATCCCGCGACGTCCTTGATCTATCGCGTTCTGCGGGGCGAAGTGCTGCCCGAGATCCCCCGGCATTTCATGGTTCTTCCGGAGGCGCGCGAGCGCATGACGGATCTGCTGCGGCTGGTGTATCCGGATCGGGAATCGGACGGACTGATTTCGCTCACGGACTCGTTCGTGTCATCGCTCAAAGACCTGCCTGGAGCCGTTGCGAGTTCTGAATTGCCTGCGTCCTGGGACCAGGTGGACTGGCCGGCGATCGCCGCAACCACGATCGGCGCCGCCCGCGATTCTGATTTTCTCGAGTGGCGCTACCGCCGCCATCCTCGCTTCGAGTACCGTTTTCTGACGATTCCGAGCGGGTCCCGAACAGGATTGGCGGTGTGGCGATTGGAAACGATCCGCCGGAAAACGGATCAGGGTCTGGTGGATGTCGAACGGATCGGGCGCCTTGTGGAGTTTCTGCCTGCATCGGAGGAGAACGCCCTCCAACTGCTGGGCGCGTTTGTCAAAGAGTTGCGGGCAGCGGGAGCCCTGGGCGCCGACTACTACGGATTCCACGGCGCCACCAAGATGTTGTTGCAAGAGGCGGGGTTCCGGTGCACCACCGATCATCCGGACGGGAATGCCATTCCGTCGCGATTCCAGCCCCTGGATGGCAAGGGCGGCGGCATTCTGAGTGCGATTTTCCTCAAGCCAGACGTGACCCGCTGCTGGTCCGCCAATAATTGTCCCTGGCTCTGGACCAAGTCCGATTCGGACCAAGACCGGCCCAACTGAAGTCCCCGAATTGAATCGAATGAGTTCCACACCCAAGCTCGATGTTTTCATGTATCACTACGTGCGCGACCTGCCCAGGTCGAGGTTCCCTCGCATGAAGGCCATGCTGCTTGAGGACTTCCGGCAGCAGTGCTCCTGGCTTTCGGCCACGCATGAGATGGCGACTCTCGAAACAGCCCTGGCGTTTCTGCGCGGCGAATACACTCCTTCCCGGACTCTGTGCCTGCTCACGTTTGACGATGGCGTGAAGGAGCACTACGCCGAAGTTCTGCCCATTCTTGTCGAGCACGGAATTCAAGGGATTTTCTTCCTGATCTCACGGTGCCTTGAAGAGCACCTGGTCGCGCCGGTGCACATGAATCATGTCCTGATGGCGGAACTGGATTGGGCGGTTTACCAACGGGAGTTTCTTGACGCATTGGCTGCCGAGGCGCCCAGCGCGGCTGTCCGCGCCGGCAACCATGCCGAAACGGCGGCCCGCACATATCCCTGGGACACGCCGGACGTCGCGCAATTCAAATACGCGTTCAATTTTGTCTTGAAACCGGAGACCCGCGACGGCGTGGTGAGAAGGCTTTTCGCGCGCCATATCGGGGGCGAATCCGAGTTCGCGAGTCAATTCTACGTGAGCTGGCAGGAGGCGCGAACCATGCAGGCGGAGGGGATGGTCGTGGGCGGGCATTCGCATCAGCATGCGCCCCTATCGACACTGAGCGAGCCCGAGATGGGCCGGGACTTGGAGTCGTGCCGGACTTTGCTGCATCAGCACCTCTCGCCGCAGGCTGCATGGCCATTTTCCTATCCCTACGGAAAGTGCGATTCCTTTAACAGCGCCACCGTCAGGAAGCTCAAGGACCTGGGGTTTGACTGTTCTTTTTCGACGGAGAACGACACCAACCATCCTCACGAAGATCTTTACGCAATCCGGCGGATGGACTGCAGAGTGGCCCTGCAACGGCAGAGCGAGTGTGCAGCGTAAACAATCGGAGAGTTCCCATGAATTCGCAAGTTTGTAGAGAGAAGCTTCGCAAGGTATGTGTGGTACTGGTGGACCGGGCGAACTACGGCCGGCTGAAGCCAGTCATGCACGCGATTCAAACCCATCCTAAGCTGAAGTTGCAGGTGGTCGCGGCTGGGGCCATGGTGCTGGAACGATTCGGCAAACCCGTGGAAGTCCTGCGGCGGGATGGCTTCCGGATCGATGGGCAGATCCATATCGAGCTAGAAGGCTCCACGCTTGCCACCATGGCGAAATCGGTCGGCTTCGGCGTGATTGAGTTCGCCGGGGAGTTTCAACGTCTGAAGCCGGACCTGGTGCTGCTGATTGGAGACCGTTACGAGGCGCTCTCGGCGGCCTTGGCCGCGGCATACATGAATCTGTGCATCGTGCACGTGCAGGGCGGTGAGGTTTCCGGCTCCATCGATGAGAGCGCCCGCCACGCGATCAGCAAACTGGCTCAATTTCATTGTCCGAGTACCGACCGCTCGCGGGATTATTTGATCCGCATGGGGGAAGCGCCGGACACAATCCTGCACGTCGGTTGTCCCAGTGGCGACATCGCGCGCACAATGCAAACCTGCGTTTCGCCGGACGATTATCAACGGCGCCGGCAGCGGCGCGTGGATCGATCCTGGCAAGCCCTACTTGCTGGTGATCTACCATCCGACCACCACTACGTTCGGCGGCGAACAAAGGCAGATGGAAGCGTTGCTGGAATCCCTGGCCAGTGTCGCGATGCCCACCATCCTGTTGTGGCCGAATATCGATGCGGGCTCCGACCGGATCAGCAAGACCATCCGTGTGTTCCGGGAGAAGACGGCTCCTACCTGGCTTCGGACCTTAATCAACCTGGAACCGGAGAACTACCTTCAGGTCTTGGCCGGCGCCGCGTGCGCGGTGGGGAATTCGAGCAGCTTTGTCAGAGATGCCAGCTTTTTTGGGACGCCGGTGGTCCTGGTCGGCGACCGGCAGAGAGGCCGTGAGATCGACGAACACGTGACGCCGGTCCCGCCGGTCGCTTCCGAAATTCTGGACGCGATCCATCTCCAGTTGGAGCACGGACGATACGCTTCGAGCACGCTTTATGGCGACGGCTGGACGTCGCAGGCGATCTGCGAGGGACTGGTCCGGCTTACTCCGTATATTCAGAAGCGGCTCCACTACATCCACGATGGCGCCGGAGACGCGGTGGACTTTTCGCGGCGCCGGGAAGCGCAGTTTGCCGCGAGCCGGTAGTCTTCCTGGATATTGTCCTTCCCCCAAAGAGGCGGATCACAAAGATGCGGATCTTGGCGATTGTTACAGCCCGTGGTGGTTCAAAGAGCATCCCTCGGAAGAACATCGCTCCCCTGCTGGGCAGGCCGCTGATCGCCTACACGGCCGATGCGGCCCTTGCATCCCGCCGGATCGACCGTCTGGTCCTATCGACCGATGATCCGGAAATCGCGGAAGTGGGGAAGCGTTTTGGCCTGGACACGCCGTTCCTCCGGCCGCCCGAACTGGCCCGCGACGACACCCCGCATATTCCGGTCTTGCAGGACGTGGTTCGAAAACTGGAAGCTACGGACGGGAAATACGATGCCATCCTGACTCTGCAGCCGACCAATCCGCTCCGGCTGCCCGAGGACATTGACGGCGCCATTGATTTGCTGGAACGGTCGGGCGCTGATTCGGTGATTTCGTTTGTGCCGGTGGGCGAAAAGCATCCGGCGCGGATGAAGGAGATCGACGAGAGTGGATGGGTCGCCGATCCTCCCTTTGCCGAGAGTTCCGAAGGCCAGCCAAGGCAGCAGTTGAGCCCCCTTTATCTTCGGGATGGCTCCATCTATCTCACGATGCGCACGGTTTTAATGGATCAGAATTCGCTCAAGGGCAGGCGCTGCCGGGCCTGGATCATGCCCGAGGAGCGTGCCTGTAATATCGACACGCCCTTCGATCTGTACATGGCCGAGCAGCTGCTGCGGAGGTCTCTTGCAGTCCAATCTTAAGATACTGGTCGCGGAGTCAACCGGATTCCCGACCGAAGCCCGGGTTGCGTTAAGCCGTCTGGGAGAGGTGACTCTAGCCGACCTGGATTTCGCCCAGTTATGGAACGTCATATCCGAGTTTGACGTGATCTGGGTGCGCCTGCGGCATCGCATCGATGCCAAGCTGTTGGCGCGCGCTTCACGGCTGAAAGCGATCATATCGCCGACCACCGGTCTCAATCACGTGGACGTCGAAGAAGCCACCCGCCGCGGAATCGCCGTTCTGAGCCTGCGGGGGGAGACCGATTTTCTAAAGAACGTGCACGCCACCGCCGAGCACACGATCGCCTTGATGCTCGCTCTGATTCGCAACATTCCCGCGGCTACCGAGAGCGTTCGCCGGGGTCAGTGGGACCGGGACCAATTCAAGGGCAGGGAATTGTATGGCAAGACCGTCGGCATCATCGGTTACGGCCGTTTAGGGCAGATTGTTGCGAATTATCTGGAGCCTTTCGGCGTTCGCATGCTCGCCAGCGATCCGCGATTCGACAATGGCACTGCGGTCAAGACCGTGCAATTCGTTCCTCTTTATCAACTCCTGACCCAAGCCGACCTGGTAACCCTGCACGTGAACTTCATCGAGGAGAACCGGGGGTTCTTCGGGTGGGACGACTTCAGGGACATGAAACGCGGAGCTTGGTTCGTCAATACTTCGAGGGGCGAGTTGGTGGAGGAACCGGCGCTGCTCCGGGCCCTGGAGGTGAAACGGCTTTCCGGAGCGGCCGTGGATGTCCTGGCGGACGAACAGGCCGGCGATCCTCTCGCGAGTTCCTTGGTCCAGTACGCCAAGCGGCACGACAATCTGCTGATCACCCCGCATATCGGCGGCTGCACTTTTGAATCCTTGGCCAAAACCGAAGCGTTCCTGGCCGAGAAGGCAGTCCTGGCTCTCTCCCCAACTTCGTCGCATAAGGCGCCAGCTTCCTCTGAGCCGGCTTTGACCCAAGGTTGAAATTTACATGTGTGGAATAGCAGGATTGTTCGGACCCGATTGGAACCGGCGTCAGCTGGAAGCGATGATTCGTGTGCAGCACCACCGCGGCCCGGATGATTTCGGCATTTCCACGCACTCCTCCGGCTTGGCCGGGCTCGGTCATAACCGGCTGAGTATTATCGACCTTTCCCCGGCCGGTCATCAGCCGATGGCGAATGGTGCAGGGAATCTCCACATCGTCTTCAACGGAGAGATTTACAACTTCCTGGAATTGCGTCGAGAGTTGCACGACTACTCCTTCCGCACCAAGACCGATACCGAAGTAATTCTGGCCGCTTACGAGCGGTGGGGCGAAGCGTGTATCGAGCATTTTATAGGCATGTTCGCGTTTCTGATCTGGGACGAGCGGGAGCAAAGGCTCTTCGCCGCTCGCGACCGGTTCGGGGTGAAGCCTCTGTACTACGCTCCCCGGCCTCACGGCGGACTGTGGGTTGCCAGCGAGATCCGGGGCTTGCACGCGGCGGGTGTTCCCGCGATTCCAAATGAAAGAGTCTGGGCCACCTATCTTGCGTCCGGCCTCCACGATCACTCGGAGCAGACCTTCTGGGAAGGCGTTCTCAGCCTGCAGCCCGGACATACTCTGACTTGGAAGGACGGGCGGATCGACACTCGCTGTTGGTACGACCTGGCGGAGCGCACCGGTCCCGAACTGGACCGGCGGCCACAGGAGATTGTGTACGAGGAATACTCGCACCTGCTGGCCGAGAGCGTGCGGCTCCGGTTCCGTTCCGACGTCGAGGTTGGCATTAACATCAGCGGAGGGCTGGACTCATCCACTCTGCTCGGGCTGGTTCATCGAACCCACGGCTGCTCCGATTCCGTCAAAGCCTTCACGTATGTTTCCGGGGATGAACGCTACGACGAACTGCCATGGGTGCGCAGGATGGTGGATCGGACGGGACATGGCTTGTTTGTTTGTCCTATCTCCGCCGAGGATATTCCGGGCTTGGCCGCCTCGGTTCAGGAACACGAAGACGAGCCTTTCGGCGGCTTCCCCACGCTCGCTTATGCCCGGTTGTTTGAAGTGGCGCGGGAGGCCGGCGTAACCGTGCTGCTGGACGGGCAAGGCATGGATGAGCAGTGGGCCGGTTACGATTACTACGGGCGCTTGAATGGATCCGATTCGGTTGCGCCGCTGCAAGGAACGCAGCAGCGGGCCGTCATGCCAGACCGCCTGACGCCCGAGTTTCTGGCGGGCGCAATGCACTTCGCTCCTCCCCAGCCGTTCTCCGATCCTCTGCGCAACCGGCAATATCTGGACGCTCGCTACACGAAAATTCCACGAGCCTTGAGGTTTAACGACCGAGTGTCCATGCGGTCCTCCATGGAACTGCGCGAGCCGTTCATGGACCATCGGCTGTTTGAGCTTGCGCTGCGGCAACCAGCGGAGAGGAAGATCAAGGACGGCGTCCACAAATGGATGCTGCGGAAAATTACCGCAGACTTACTGCCGTGCGAAGTGGTGGAAGCTCCGAAACGCCCCGTGCAGACACCGCAGCGCGAGTGGCTCGCGGGACCGCTCCAGGATTGGGCGCACGGCTGTATCGAATCCGCATTTTCCGAGTACCTCGGGTCGTGGTTTAAGCGAGACTCCTGGGATGCCTGGCGAACGTACTGCAACGGAGAGAGTACGAATAGCTTTTTCGTCTGGCAGTGGATCAGTTTGGGTCTGACTCTCCAGAATTCTCTGCAAAGGACGGCAATCTGATGAGCCACCCGGCGATCCAGGTCGAAAATATCTCGAAGAGTTATCGCATTGGCGAACGGCAGCAGGCGTACCGCACATTACGCGAGTCCCTGACTGGAATGGCTACGGCGCCCTTCCGGCGAAAAAAGCAAAAGGAGGGTGACGACGACCGCACTTGCTGGGCGCTGAAGGATATTTCGTTCGAGGTGCAGCCCGGCGAAGTGGTGGGCGTCATTGGCCGGAACGGCGCCGGAAAAAGCACTCTGTTGAAGGTCCTTTCCCGGATTACCGAGCCTACGTCCGGCCGGGCTGATCTTTACGGACGCCTGGGCTCACTGCTCGAAGTCGGTACGGGGTTTCACCCCGAACTAACCGGCCGCGAGAATGTGTACCTCAATGGCGCCATTATGGGCATGAAACGTGTCCATCTGAATCGTTGCTTCGACGCCATCGTGGACTTCGCGGGAGTCGAGAGGTTTATCGATACTCCGGTAAAGCATTATTCGAGCGGAATGTATATGCGCCTTGCCTTCGCCGTCGCTGCGCACCTGGAGCCGGAAATCCTGCTGATCGACGAAGTGCTGGCGGTCGGGGATATCGCGTTCCAGAAAAAATGCCTGGGCCGCATGGGTGAAGTGGCCCGCGAGGGACGCACCGTTCTCTTCGTGAGCCACAATATGGGGGCGATCCGGTCGCTTTGCACTCGCGGTCTTGTGCTGCATCAAGGAGGAGTGGCGGAATTCGGCCCGATCAGCAAGGCGATCAACACGTACTATTCGCTCGCTTCCGATGAAGTCGAGGCCGAGCAGAACGTTAAGCGGTCGGGGTTCGGCCACATTGGTCTCACCAGCCATGATTCGGGGACCATCGATCACGGTGATCCGTTCGAGGTGGAGACCACGATCCGCATGGCCAGCGAGGTGGCGGGTTTCACGCTGGTATGTGGCCTGGAGGATATGAACCAGAGGAGCGTGTGTCATCTGCGGGAAGATAGCAGCAATCTTTCGGAGACCAAGCGCTGGCAAGGGTCCTACCGGCTCAGGGTCAAGTTCCCAACTCTATGGCTCGAACCTGGGATGTATTCACTCTACTTCAAACTCCTACTCTGGGGCGACTCTGGATCCGGCAAACACGTTTCGGATATGCTCCATCTGGATGTTGGTGGCGCCAGCAGCGGGTGGGGCGCCGCACTCAGCCCGCGCGTCGAGTGGGCTCTGCATAGTGCCGCCAACGGTTCACGGCCCGAATTGGAAATGACGTCCGTGGCAGAGCCGCGCTCCTAGGCGTATGTCCGCAACTCCCATTTCTGTTCTGATCCGGAATCGTAATGAAGCAGCCGATCTCAAACGGTTGTTGCTCCGGTTACAGGAACAGCATGCACAAAACCTCGAAATCGTGGTGGTGGACAACGATTCGACCGATGATAGCCGCCAGCATATCGAGAGTTTCGGCTGTCGCTTGGTCCATTTGCCCACCGGCCAATTTAGCTACGGGCGAGCCACGAATCTCGGACTGGAGCACTGCTCGGGAGATCTGGTGGTGATGCTCAGCTCGCATTCCTTGCCACTCGGCCGATTCTTTATCGACGAGGTGACTGCACCGTTTTCCGATCCGCGCGTGGCGGCGATACGAATCCCCATTGCTGCGAATACGGCCGAACTCAAGAACATGGGCACGTTCGCGCCGCTCGATTCGACGAGTGGCGTGGAGGAAGTGTTTCGAAGAGGCCCTGTCGCGAGCGGCTCCGTGATCCGCCGGAGCATCTGGCTCACGCATCGGTTTGACGAATCACTGCCCGGGGCCGAAGACAAGGAATGGGCCCTCCGCGTATTGCGTGCCGGTAACTGTGTCATGCCCGTGGTGAACGCGGCCTATTGCTACACCCGGTCGTTTTCGCCCGATAGGTGGGTTCAGAAGATCCGACGCGAGGAGACCGCCGGCCTGCAAGCTGCCGGTATTCGGCCGCGGGTTTCCTTGAAGGACACCGTGTTTTCGATTCTTGCCGCACAGCGTGATGTGTTCCGAAAAGCCCTGGTGGAGGCGGAGTTGTACTGGTTTCGCACTCGGCTGGGCCGCGAATCTCGGGCTTCGAAATCAGAATCTTCCAGCGCGCCTGAAATGGCCGTATCGGACCGCAGGGGAGCGTAAGATCGTGTCCGGAACTTCCCAGAACGGATCTCTAAAGAATATGAGAATGGCAGTGCTGGTTCCGGACGGAATGGGTGTCCGAAATTTTGTGCTCGGAGACTTGCTCAAGTTGTTGCCGCCGGGTTCGGAAGCAGACGTTTTTCATACAGTGCCCCAAAACCTTCTGAAGCAGGTCAGCAGCGGCCTGAACGGGCAGGTTCATTGGCATGATTTGCACCCATATGCGCCAAACCGCGCCTTGATGGCGCTGCAGTATTCGCTGGGGTACGCCCAAATGTACTGGGCGGACACGGTCTCCATGCGGCGCATCCGTAATACGCCCAACAAAGGATCCTGGCGCGCTCGTGCGTTCAATGGCGCCTCGAAGTTCGCCGGGAGATTGTGTTCTTCCCCGGCGCGGATGAGGGCCTTGGAGTCGCTCCACATTTCTCGCGTTGGCCGCCTGCCGGAGGTTAAGCGGTATCGGCAACAGTTTGCGGAAGCTGGTACGTCGGTATTGTTCTGCTCGCACCAACGTCCCTCGGTGGTGCTACCAGCGGTGCTCGCAGCCCGTCAATTGGGGATCCCTACGGCGACGTTTATCTTCAGCTGGGACAACCTCACCAGTAAAGGAAGAATTATCTCGCCTTTCGATCATTATCTGGTCTGGAGCGAGCACATGGCTTCTGAACTGAAGCGCTACTACCCGGACGTGACCGAGGACCGCATCCACATTGTGGGATCTCCCCAGTTCGATCCGTATTCGGACCAGGGGCTTCTGTGGAGCCGCGAGGAATTCTTTCAGCAGTTCGGCGGGGATCCTTCGCGGCCTCTGATCTGTTACTCAGGCGGCGACGCGGGGACGTGCCCGGAAGATCCGCAGCACGTCGGTGTGCTGATGGAATTGATTCGGGCAGGACGCATCGCCGGCAACCCACAGGTAATCGTGCGTCCGGTACCCGTTGACGACGGGAAGCGCTACGAGCAGGTACGCAAGAAGTTTCCGGAACTGATCTACGCACAACCACGCTGGGTACATGCCAGCCCCGGGGATTGGTCACGAGTGATCCCATCGGCCCAAGATATTCAATTCCTCGCAAACTTGACTCATCACGCGGACATCAACGTGAATCTTGGTTCGACCATGACCCTGGATTTCGGACTTCACGACAAGCCGGTTGTGAACGTTGCATTCGACGTCGCCGATCCGCCCATCTTTGGGATGCCCGTTTGGGACTTTTACTATTTCTTCGAACACTACCGGCCGGTCGTCGAGTTGGGCGCGGCGCGTCCGGCGCGTTCTCCCGAGGAACTGGCACAGTTCGTAAATGCCTATCTGAAAGATCCTTCTCTCGACCGCGAAGGAAGGAAAAAGTTGGCGACGATGCAAGTGGGGGCGCCGCTGGGCGAGGCCAGTTCCCTGATTCTCCAGGCGCTGCAAAGAATTGCGGCCAAATCGCTCCGGAGCAAAGCGTGATGTCCGTCGATTCGAAATCCGCGGAGTTCCGATTGGCGGCTCACGAAGCGAGCATGGCTCAGCTCACTTCCGTCATGCAACGCACCGGATGTACGCTCGATCCGCCGGAGTTTATCAAAGCTGTTTCTCTGGCGTTTCAAGAGGTGTATTCCAGAAATCCCCCTAAAGAGGCTGAACGTGCGTTTCGCGCAGGCTCTTCCTTCGGCCTGTTTGAAACGGCGCTCCATCTGGGTTGGGACGCTGGCTCGTCTCCGATCATTCTCGTGCTGGGGTGTGCGCAAGGTTTCGCCGGTAAGACCGCCGGATTCGCGGTGCCCACGGTGGCGGAGATCTGCCAGCCCGCGGCAGACCGCCGGATCGACTCGATGGACCTTTCCCCCGTTCTTCTCCGTTCACTGCCGGAGACCTTTGCCGGACGAGAGCACAGCTACGACTTGATCGTTGCGCATTCCTTGCTCCACTTCATCCCTGACGTAGGCCAATTTTTCGAGGCGGTTCGCCTCTTGTTGAAGCCCTCGGGTGGACTCATCCTGAGTCACGAGCCAAATGCCGCTTTCTGGCGGAATACGGCTTGTCGGGCGGCCGTCGCAGAGTTACGCAAGCAGCAACTGGGGAGGTGGGGCCGCATCTTGCGGCCAGAATACCTTCGCCGGCGGTTCCGCAAGCTCATTGGGCGGCAACTCGCCAGTTTCTGGGACGAAGTAAACATAGTGTTGCAGCAGCATTACGGGTTCACCGGACGCTTGGCGGAAAATGAAATCCGGCGATTGGTGGACGTTCACCGGCCAGAAGCAGTACCGGGAAAATTCCGAATTGGTCTCAATGGCTTTGACATGGACGAGATCGCTCGCACGCATCTGCCGGGCTTCCGTTCGGTCTGGACGGCGACCAGCGATCATCTCGGCTACCATGCACGCCATTCTTTGTCGCAACAGTGGCAGCGGAAAGAAGCTGCGCTCGCGGCGGAATACCCGCTGGATGGAAGTGTGGTCACGGCCTATTGGCGTCGGGAGGCCGGACTGTGAAGATCTGCTTACTCTGCAATGAATATCCACCCGTGAGAGTGGGCGGAATCGGCAGAACCACGCACAACCTCGCGCATTCTTTAGTAGAGGCCGGACATCAGGTGCGCGTGATTGGGCTGAGCATGGAGAACGACCCGGTTCCTTCGTTCGAATCGGACGGCGGAGTCCTGGTTTCGCGAATTAAAATGCGACGAACGCGTGGCGCGTGGATTCTGGGACGATACCAACTCTACCGAACTCTCTCTGACTGGGTGGACCGGGGACTGATTGACATCGCGGAGACCCCCGACTACGAAGGAGCAGTTGGTGGTTGGCCGGCGCTGCGGGTCCCAGTGGTTGCGCGTCTGCATGGTTCGTCAAGCTATTTTGCCGTCGAGATGGGCCGGCAGCCCGATAGGCTGACATTCTTTCTGGAACGCGCCTCCTTACGCCGAGCCAACTTCATTTGCTCCACAAGCCGCTATACGGCCGAGAAGACCACGAGCCTGTTTCAATTGCACGGACCCGAGGCCGTCGTCGTCCACAATGCAACCAGCGTGTCCAACGGCCAGCAGCCAGAGCGGGTACGCGGACGCGTGGTGTTCAGCGGCACGCTGACCGAAAAGAAGGGCGTGATCTCCTTGATCCGTGCCTGGCCTAGTGTTGTTCGGGAATGTCCGGACGCGCACCTGGATGTTTTCGGGAAAGGCGGCCGTGTGGACGGTGGTGGATCCATGGAGGCGTACATGGTTTCATGCTTGCCGGCGGAGATTCGCGAAACCGTCCACTTCCGCGGACATGTCGAACTCTCCGAGCTGCGGTCTTCATTCCGGTCGGCAACGGTGGCTGTGTTCCCGTCCTATGCGGAAGCGTTTGCGCTTGCACCAATGGAAGCAATGGCGGAGGGCTGCCCGACGATCTACAGCCGTCGGTCCAGCGGTTCGGAGCTGATTCATCACGGGGTAGATGGTTTGCTCGTAGAACCGGATCACCCCGGCGAGATCGCCGATGCTATTGTGCGCGTGCTCAAAGAACCGGCACTAGCGAGTGCACTTGGTGCGGCCGGAAGGCGGCGCATCGAGGATCACTTTTCGCCCCGCAAGATGCTGGAACAGAATATCGAATTTTATCGCGAGTGTGTGCGTTCCTATCACGCTTCGCCCTTACATCCGTCGAGCACCGTCGTTCGGGATGCCACGTGAGTTCCAAAATGACAGCATTTGCCATGCAGGACCGCCCATCCGGTAATCTGACTTCCTTGCGAGGGTGGCGGGTCACACCCCGCAGCTCGGGAGGATTAACGGACTGTTCTCTGATCGTCGCGACCTATCAACGCCCGAACGACGCGAGGGATTTAACGCTTCATCTTGCCCATTTGGACGCCGTTCCTTCCGAAGTCATCATTGTCGACGGTTCTCCCGGTGACGAGACTGAAAATGTGCTCCGGGAGCTGACCCGAAAAATCCAAATGCCTTTCGAACTGGTGTATGCGCGCAGCCCCAAAGGGTTGACCGTCCAGCGAAATGCAGGAGTGGATCTCAGCACCAAATCACTCGTATTCTTCTTGGATGACGATGCGCGGCCTCTCGACGGCTATTTCAGTGAGATGCGCCGCGTCCTTTCGGAAGACCAGACCATCGGTGCCGCCGGAGCGTGCGCTCTAAACGAGTTGAACAAGCCTATCCCCCGCAGGTGGCGGGTTCGCCGGGCCCTGCGAATCGTTCCGAGGAATGAGCCCTTCATCTATAACGACGCCTGCACCTCCGCCCCTAGCGGATTGCTGAAGCCGTTCACTGGTATTCGCGACGTGGACATTTTCCCCGGCTACGCGTTTGCGGTCCGCCGACACATATTTGATTCGATGAGATTCTCCGGCTTCTTCGATGGATATTCGTATGGTGAAGACCTGGAGATGGCCCTGCGCATTCGCCGGGAGTGGAGAGTGGTCTCTTGCGGCAATGCGCCGGTGGTGCATCACGGATCGCCGGGAGGAAGACCCGCTGCGTTCACCAAGGGGCGAATGGAAGTAAGAAACCGATACTTTATCTGGAAAAGGCACTCGCGCCATGCGAGCCTCCTCAACAAGCTCCGCTTTCACCTCGATCTTGGCTTCTTGTTCGTGATGGATTTCGCCTGGTTTCTCGCCCGCCCCTGGAGAACCTATCATTTATCACACGCTTTCGGTTTGTTGTGGGGCGTCGCGCGGTGTGCCTTCTCTCCGCCCGAATGGACGGAGGCCGAACCGGTCCGCCGCTTCAGTTTGGAAACCGGCGTAGCGGCTGGTCCCGAGGCGTCATGTCGGCCGTAAGCGTAAATATCGATTCCGTCAGCGCTCCCTCCGACTTCCGGCAGGTGCCGCTGGTGACGTCGCGGACGAGTGCGCCGCCTAAGTTACACAAAGAAATCCTCATCCAACTGGGAGTGTGCATCGTCCCGCTGATCGTGGGTTTTTATGCCCATCGCGCGCCCATCGGCGGATACTCGTTCTCGGCCGGTCTTGCGATGCTTCTGGTCTATCACGCCTCGCAAAAAGACCGTTTCCGCGTACTTTCCTTGTTCGTTGCGTCGATTCCTCTTATCGCCTTGTTGCGCGGGACCTTCATGCCGTTCAACATGCCCGTCGCCACACTCGGTGCCATCTTTCTGTGGATCGGCGTTTCGCGCGGGGAAGTCAAGGAACTGTGGAAGAGAAAAGATCTGATTTACCTAGTTGGAGCAGCCGCGATCTACTGGCTAGCTAGTTTCCTTCTGACCGGGAACTATGCCAGCAATCTTCGATCGATCGAGTGGGCGCTTACGGCAGCGGGCATTTTTGTGCTCAGCGAACGCCGGTCTTATCTCTACACCGCTTTGCTGGGGCTGGGAATCTCGGCCATCACCATGGGAGTCATCCTGCTTCCCTACAGCGGCGACCGGCTAGGGAAGTCCGGCGCCATCGACGGCCTGGAATGGGGAATCGGGAATCCCGTCGTACTCGGGGTGCCCACCGCTTTCTTCATGCTCTTGTGTATCGCGGAGCGCGGACGATGGATCCACTTAGATAAGCATCCCGCCTGGCGCACGGCGATGGTCGCAACCTGCGGGATATTCCTGCTACTTTCCACATCGCGCGGGAGTTGGGTCGTACTGCTGGTGGGCCTGATTGTGATCGCGATCAAGGACCCCGCAGCCAGGAAGCCCCTGCTGCTCTCCGTGGCGTCCTTCAGTGTCGTCCTCACGCTTGTGGCCACGTTGAACCTGAGCTCCCGGATGGCGACCGTGAACCACTACTTAGTCCAAACCTTCTCGCCCGATACATCGATCGAGAAACGCACGACCGGCCGCATCGATCAGTGGCGGGCATTACCCACGATCCTGGAGGCTTCACCCGTTTGGGGAGTCGGTCCAGGCGGCGGTCGCACAGCCTCCGTGTTCTACGCGAAAAAGAACATCATCTTCCACTCTCTCTATCTTCAGATTGGCGCAGAGTTGGGACTGGCGGGTCTGACGTTGTTGGGCGTACTGCTGGTGGGCGTTTTTCGCAAAGCCCGGAGACACTTCGCTATGTACGGGGAAATCGTCCCCCTGCTCGGGACGATCAGTTTCTTGCTGGTCGGCATGTCCGTGTCAGGACTCGAAATTGTGGGGGGAGTAGTGATTGGCGTCGGCTTCATTGCTGGCAACCGCTCCAACCTATGGATTGTGCGGAACCAGTGGCAGGGCCGTTCCCCCGGGCACACGGACGAGTTCGATCTGGCGCCGGCTCCGGGTTCTCCGGGAGCGGCGTAGGCAGGAATCGCTCATGCGGCTGCTGATTGTTTCACATGTCGTGCACTACCGTCAGGGAGACCGGTATTACGCGTATAGCGCCTATGCTAAGGAGATCGAAATCTGGGCGGACCTGTTCGCGGAGATTGTGATCGCGGCGCCGTTCCGGGAAGAAGCTCCGCCTGCGGATACGTCCCGCATCGACAGGTCAAATATCCGGGTCGCTCCCCAGAAAGAGGTCGGCGGAGAGCACTGGCGGGACAAAGTCGGCATCGTGTTGGCTCTCCCTGCACTCGTGGCCGGCCTCATTCCGGAGATGTCGAAGGCGGATGCAATTCACGTCCGGTGCCCAGGCAATCTGGGCCTACTGGGTGCGCTGCTTGCGCCATTGTTTTCTCGCCGCCTGATTGCGAAGTATGCGGGCCAATGGGACGGCTTTCCGGGAGAAGAGTGGACCGTTCGCCTCCAGCGGTTTCTCTTGCGGTCGCGCTGGTGGCGGGGGCCCGTCACGGTATACGGGAAGAAGCCCACGGAGCCCGCCCACGTCGTGAATTTCTTTTCCTCGATGTTTACGGCCGACATGCTGGCACGCGCGAGTGCCTGCGTCCTGTCCAGGCGGGTAAGCCCGGTCATGACCGTAACCTTTGCTGGCCGTCTCTCGCGAGCGAAGAATGTGCACGTGCTGTTAGAAGCGATCGCGGCGCTCAAATCAGAAGGCGTGCTTCTGAAAGGGCTGGTCATTGGGGATGGTCCGGAACGCGAGTCCCTTCGAACTCTGGCGGATAGTTTGGCGATTGCAGATCAAGTCGAGTTTACCGGCGCGGTTCCCCCCGAGCGGATTCCCGATTTCCTGGCACGGTCGGACATTTTCGTCCTCGCATCCCTGTCGGAAGGTTGGCCGAAATCGATTGCCGAAGCTATGGCCTTCGGGTTGGTTTGCATCGGAAGCGATTTTGGATTGATTCGAACGTTTCTGGCGGACCAACGGGGATTGACCGTCACGCCAGGGAATGTCGGAGAATTGGCCGATGCGATCCGAAAAGTCGCCGTGGCGCCCGAACAGTATACGGAAATGAGATTGAGCGCGTCCAAATGGGCACAGCGGTACTCCGTGGAGAACCTTCGGGACGCCCTTCAGAGACTCATGGCCGACTCTTGGAGACTCTCCGAAACATTGCCCGGGCAGGCCCCCGAGATCCAATGAACAAGCGCTCAACTTTCGGGGTCATGCAGGTAGTCGACTCTCTGGATCTAGGTGGAACCGAGACTGTCGCGGTGAATCTTGCCAACCGGCTTCCGCGCGACCGGTTCCGGAATTACGTATGCAGTACGCGGCCGGGGCGGGAGGGGGGCACGCTCTCCTCCGCTCTTCGGCAGGACGTCCGTCACCTGGCCCTGAACCGCAAATGGAGACTGGACATTCCTGCAATGCTCCGGTTTCGTAAATTCATCCGCGACGAGAATATTCATCTGCTTCATGTGCATGCCAGTTCCTTGTTCTTCGGACGAATGGCGTCTTTACTTGGGCCTTCGGCGGGGGTCCGGTTGATTTGGCACGACCACTATGGCCGCTGCGAGCTGAATGATCGCTCGGCGGGACTCTATCGGCTGGCGATTTCCGGTGCTAGAGGTGTGATCGCCGTGAATCGGCAGCTGGTGGATTGGGCTTGCCGCGAGCTGCGTATGTCCGCGGATCGAGTCTGGTACGTGCCGAATTTCGTCCTGCCTGCCGAAGCAGGTTCAGATGCACTGCCTCCGCTGCCGGGATTTCCTGGAACCCGGATCATCTGCGTGGCCAATCTGCGCCCTCAGAAAGATCATTTGACGCTCATCCGGGCAATGGCGGCGATTTCGCGGAATCGGCCGGAGGCACACCTTCTGATTGTCGGCGCGCCGCTGGATGCCGCCTACACCGCATCGCTCCATCAGGAAACCGCACGATTGGGGCTCGAAAAGAACATCACCTTTCTCGGCCAGGTCGCCGGGGTTCCTTCGATGCTGCGGGCCTGCGATGTGGGGGTCCTGAGCTCCGCTTCCGAAGGTTTGCCTCTGTCACTGCTCGAGTATGGCTGGGCTGGACTTCCCTCGGTCAGTACTTCCGTGGGCCAGTGCGCCGATGTTCTCGATCATGGACGTGCGGGCCTGTTAGTCGATCCGAACGCGCCGGATCAGCTTGCTGCAGCCATTCAGTCGCTCCTCGAATCAGGCTCCAAACGTTCCGAGTCCGGCCGCCGATTTCGAGAATTCGTCCGCAAAACGTTCGATCCGGCAGAGATCGTGAACCAAGTCTGCGACATTTACGACGTAGCCTTGTCGAGGAACTGAGAGTGCTTTCTCCCCGATTACTGATTGTCGGAAATTTTCTGTCCTCCCATGGATGCTCCCGAGGAGTCTGCGAGGATTTGGCGCCACGGCTTCGTCAATCTGGTTGGCAGGTTCTCACCACTTCGAGCAAACGCTTCCGTGCGGCGCGTCTGGCCGACATGCTAACGGCTGTCTGGAATCGCCGGCAGGACTACGATGTGGCGCAAGTCGACGTATACAGCGGTCCGTCGTTCCTGTGGGCCGAAGCGGTGTGCTGGCTCCTGCGGCGTATTGGCCGGCCTTATGTCTTGACGCTACACGGAGGCGCTCTCCCCGAATTTGCCCGCGGGCGCGAGCAGCGCGTTCGGCGGTTGCTGAATTCGGCTGTCGCGGTGACCGCGCCGTCTCCTTACTTGTTGAACCGTATGGCGTGCTATCGGCGGGACCTAAGACTGATCCCGAACGGGCTCGATGTTGCCGCGTACGAACCTTCGGAGCGGCATGAGTTGCAGCCACGTCTCCTGTGGCTGCGGGCCTATCACCGGGTCTACAATCCGACCTTGGCCGTCCGCACGGTCGCCGCGCTTGTCAGCGAGTTTCCCGGGATACAACTGACGATGGCTGGTCCCGACCGTGACGACTCCAGCAAGCGCGAGACGATCGCGGCCATAGAGGAGTGCGGCGTTCAGGCCCACGTGAAAGTGGAGGGCGGAATCGCTAAGACATCGGTGCCCCGCTTTCTTTCCGGCGGCGACATCTTTCTAAATACCACCAATGTGGACAATACACCGGTGACCGTTCTGGAGGCGATGGCTTCCGGAATGTGCGTGGTGAGCACCGCTGTCGGCGGGATTCCGGACTTGCTCACATCCGGCGAGGATTCTCTGCTGGTTCCGCCGGATGATGAGGCCGCCATGGCTGCGGCGGCCCGTCGCCTGCTGACGGACAGCGGTCTGGCGGAACACATCCGGAATGCATCGCTTGCAAAAGTGCGCCAGTTCGACTGGGAGGTCGTGCTGCCGCAGTGGCAACAACTGTTGACGTTCGCCGCTCAGACTCCGTGCCCGGGCGAGGCGCGGACATCCGCGGCCAGTTCTGCCAAGTCCGCATGAGATATGCGGCGCCGTGCGGGACCGGCGATTGACAATGCAATCAGGACAAACCATTCAGGCGGCGAAGGCCCACGACTCACTCCAGCGAGTCGAGGCAGGGAGCATGGTGACCATCGCTGCGATCGCCAGTGTGGGAGCCGCCGCTGTGCTGGCGGTGCTCTGGGCGACCGCCCGATGGGGAATTGGCATCTCGGCGGACTCAACTGTCTATATTGCAGCGGCCCGCTCGCTGCTATCCCAGGGGAGCCTGCAAGACGTGGATTCGCTTGGCCGGGCGGTGCCACTGGTGCACTATCCTCCGCTATTGCCGTCTCTTCTGGCGGCATTGAGCTGGCTGTTTCATGTGGATACGCTCGTGGCGGCCCGCTGGCTCATCGCGTGTTTATTCGGAATCAATACAACGTTGTTGGGCCTGGCATCCTGGCGAATTCTGAATTCATCCGCTCTAGGGATAACGGCCGCGTTCCTCGCGCTGATCTTTACTCCCATGGTTGCCTTTCACGAAATGGCCCTGAGCGAACCGCTTTATATCTGCTTAGCCTTATGCGCCTTTCTTCTCCTGCTGCGTCATCTGCATGATCCCAGCGTGACCAGACTGACTTTGGCGGCGGTCGCAACGGCTCTGGCATTCCTGACGAGATATGCGGGAGTGGCCTTGGTGCTCGCGGGGGTTTTTGCCCTGTTGCTGGTGCAAAGGAAGAAGGTCAGTCTCGCCGTCCGGGATGCCTTCGTGTATTCCTTCCTGAGTTGCTTGCCGGTGGCCGCCTGGCTCCTTCGAAATCATCTTCAGTCCGGGTCGGCTTCCGACTTCTTCAACGGTAAGGCGCTGAATCTCACTGCGAGTGTTGATACGATTCTCGCCGGCATAAACACGGCTTCTACGTGGATGTTCCCCGGTGCCGTGCCGTCATTCTTGCGGATTGCGGCTTCGGCTGCGCTGGGGTTGGGACTGTTCGCCGCCTACGTTCACGCCGTCTGGCGCAGCCGGACGGACTCGGCGGCTGACATGCTTCCCGCCGTCGCCGGTCTCTTCGTGATCTCTAACCTGGCAGTGTTGCTTACCACGGTATTGGTTCTCGATGGGACTACCCCCCTGGACGACCGGTTGCTGCTTCCTCTGTTCGCCCCACTGGCTCTCCTGCTGTTCTGGACTTTGCAGCGCAGTCTTCAGCCTGGAGTCGGCCAGGTGGCCCGAATCCTGCCGCTCGTGATCATCGGACTGCTCTTTGCTACGAACTCGCTTCGCAGCGCGAACCACCTGCTGACCACCTCCCGGTCCGGCCGCGGTTATTCTTCGCGGGGATGGCAGACGTCGAGTCTCATTGCGCAGGTACGCTCGGCGCCCCGCGATGTCCCGATCTACGCAACGCTCCCGTCGGCGATCCGCTTTCTGACCAGCCGGCCCGTCCGGCAGCTGCCAAACACATTTAGCCCGAGAACGGAGCGCAGAAACGAGAATTACGAACGCGAAATGTCCACTCTTTATCGCGAGTCGCAGGATCCGGGCATCGCGATCGTGTACTTTAATAGCAGCGTGAATCGATGGTATCCACCGGAAGCCGAGCTGGTCCAGACACTGGATCTCACGCTCCGGACAACCGACGCCCAAGGCTCGCTCTATGTGAGCCCGCGGCTGGCCTCGGCCCAGCGCGCCGCCGCCGCCCCGCCGAGCCAGACAAAGCCACGGTGACCCAGATGCAAATCGTTTCCATCATCGTGCCTTGCAGGAATGAGATCCGTCACATTCGGGCGTTTCTCGAGTCGTTGCTGGCGCAGGAATTGGGATCGGGCCTCGAGTGCGAGTTTCTGATCGCGGACGGTATGAGCACGGATGGTACCCGGGCCATGCTGGCGGAGTGGCAGAAGCGATTCAAGAACTTTGCGATCTTGGACAACCCGGCGCTTACTGTGTCGGCGGGATTGAACGCCGCGATCCGTCAGGCCCGCGGCGAGATTATCCTTCGCATGGATGTGCATTCGGAATATGCCCCCGATTACATTCGCCAGTGCGTTGTCACATTGCGGGAAACCGGAGCAGACAACGTGGGCGGCCCCGCGCTGGCTCTGGGCACGACCTACATGCAGAGAGCGATCTGCGTGGCGTACCGGAGTCCGTTTGGGTGTGGAGGCGCCCGCTTCCACGATCCGGACTACGAGGGTGACGTCGACACGGTCACGTACGGATGCTGGTATAAATCCACGTTGGAACAACTTGGTCTATTCGACGAGGTGTTGGTCCGGAATCAGGACGACGAGCTGAATTTGCGGCTCATTCGGCGGGGAGGAAGAATTTGGCAAACCCCCCGCATTCGTTCCTGGTATCGTCCGCGGGCTTCGCTGACAGCCTTGGCCCGGCAGTATTCGCAATACGGCTACTGGAAGGTGCGGGTGATGAGGAAACATAGGCTTCCGGGTTCGTGGCGTCACTGTGTGCCGGGAATTTTCGTTGGAGCCCTTCTGGTATTTGGTATAACCGCCCCTTTCGCTCAGCTTAGTGCGTGGGTTCTGAAGGTCCTGGTCGGATCCTACGTGCTTGTGAGCATCGCGGCGAGTGTCATCGCTTGCAGGAAGACGGAGAATCTCTCCCTCGCCCCAATGATGCCGCTCGTTTTTGCTGCCTATCATCTTTCGTACGGCTTCGGTTTTCTCCGTGGACTCTGGGATGCTGCCATTTCCCGCGGTCCGGGGGACGCATTTACGGCGCTCGTTCGATAGGCCTGACATCATCAGCGCGCCCACTTTAGGCATTCATGAGAACCTACGACACCGAAACCGCGCTCGATACAGATCCGATTCCATATCCGCGGAATCGGCGGGCTGGTGCGAACACGGAAAGGGCTGCATTCCTCGGTTTACTGGCGCTCATCGCTTATGTGGCGGTGCGAGGCTTGTTCGGAGCCTTGTCGAAAGCGTTCTGGTATGACGAGATCTGTACATGGGCCATGGCACAGCAACCGAGTGTGGCTGCTTTGTGGAAAGCCCTCGGACACGCCGCCGACGGAAATCCGCCGGGACTCTACCTGATCGAACGGGCGGTCAGCCAGCTTGTTTCGAACGATCTAGTCGCATATCGTATTCCTTCAATTCTGGGGTTCTGCTGTGTGGTGCTGTGTGTCTTCGTCTTTGTCAGGCGAAGAAGCGGCGGGATGCTCGCGCTCGCGTGCGCCGCTATCCCACTGGCGACTACGCTGTACGGTTTTACCGCCGAAGCCAGGCCGTATTCCCTAGTTGTGGCTTGTATTTCGATTGCGCTCGTCTGCTATCAGCGAGCTCCTGCAGTATGGTGGATGGTCTTGATGGCGAGCAGCCTGGCTCTCGCGCAGTCGCTGCACTACTATGCGATGTTCGCATTCGTGCCTTTCGGTGCCGCGGAAGCTGCGCTGCTCCTCAAAACTCGGCGAATACGGTGGGGCGTGTGGCTCGTGCTGGCTTCCGGGTTGGTTCCACTGGCGGCGTTCTGGCCGTTGTTGTCGCGGTTCGGAAGCGTTATGGGCTCGCACTTCTGGTCCAAGCCGAGTTTGGAGGGCATCCTTGAAAGCTATGGCGAGTTCCTTCGGTTGCCCACCCCCTTGGGCGTCGCGGCGTTCGCTACCCTAGCACTGGCCGTCGTGATCGTGTGGTTCAAGGACTGGAACCGCGAAGTCCTGCAGCCGGCGGACCAAATTCCTTTTCACGAGTATGTTCTGGTCCTGACGCTCATAGGCTTGCCGTTCGTGGGATTCGTTGTTACCAGACTCGCCCACGGCGGAATGAATAGTCGCTATGTTCTGTCGGCTGTATTGGGGATTCCGCTTGCCGCCGGTTGTGTTCTTCCTCGACTGGAACGCCAGATACTGATGGTGCTTGCCGTTTTCCTCGGCCTGTCCCTGGCGCTCCAAGAAATGTCGTTTTGGCGGTCGCATCCCGGCAAGGCTGGCTCACCTGTGGATTCCGTGGAGAGTCTGGTAAATTCCACCGGTCGCTCCGACCTTCCGGTCGTTATCTCCGCTGGCATTTTGTATCTGCCGATTGCGCATTATGCGTCACCGGAATGGCGCAAACGACTGTTTGTCATCGTGGACCAGCAAAAAGCAATTGCAGCGACCGGCAACGACTCCATCGAAGCGCAGCTAAGTATTTTGCAGGAGTACCTCCCCCTTCACGTCTTTGACTTGTCGACATTCACCCCGGACCATCCTGCCTTCCTGCTGTACTCTCACAAAGCGGCCCTCCGGGGCGATTGGTGGCCCTCTGAGCTGGCGCGTGAACACTACGCGGTGGAACTTCTCGCTGGAGACGATGCCGGAAGAGTGTACCTTGTAACTTCGAAGAACGATTAGCCCTGGCCAAGGCAAGCTGTCGCCATCGCTGAGCTGTGGTTCCCGGGGACCTGCCCGGATGGTCCTAGGAGCCAGCTACATGGAACGACGATTTGGACCCCGACTCCGTCGATCCATCGGAGGATCCTTGAGCTTGTTGGGATTAACCGAGAACACCTGTTCGAGCATACGAACGTGGGCAGACTCGAATACTTATGTCTTCAAAAGCGAAGACGAATGGCCGAACTTGCCTCGAACCAAGACCATCTGTTCATCTGACGTCGTCGGAGAGAGTTTCTTCTTGACACCATTTGCAGTCGTTGTAATGATGGGGGCAGTTTTCGCATCTTTATCCCGCCTGTTGAACTTGTTTCTTAGAGAGTCTTACTCGGTTCAAGGTTGATATCGCCGAGCCACCTGGAGGACGCACCCGAACACGGTGAAAGGGGCCGAAAGAGGGCGTCGCTCAGAAGTTCCGAGAATGTGTTTGTCCTACCAACGTCACTTGTAATGATTCGATCTTGGAGAAGTTCATGAAAACGGATCTCGCGGGTGAAGTCCGCTTTAAGGAGTCGGAGATAGTGGGTGTCTTTAGCGAAACGGTGACGGATCGGCGCCTGGTCCCGGAGCAAATGGAAGGGCGAAGGCGGTTGAGCCTCATGAAAACGGGTTACAAGTTACTTGGGAAGATTGCTCTGGTCCTATTGCTGGGATTATCGTGCCGGACTGCGTTCGCAGACTGGCCGAATGGCTATAAGTACAGCGGTACGATCACGATCCCAGCTTCCCAAGTGTCGAATACCGACCAGATCAACTTCCCGGTCCTCGTCACCGGAACCTATCCCGAACTTGCCGCGGCTGCTGGCAGGGTCACAAATCCCAATGGCTATGACATTGTGTTTGCCTCGGACCCGGGTGGCTTCAATAAGTTGAATTTCGAGCGGCAATCCTATGTTGCTGCCACCGGCAAGATTGTATTTTGGGTGCAAGTCCCTCTTCTCTCGCACACCGCGGATACCGTCTTCTATGTGTTCTACGGTAACTCTTCCATCGCTACCGATCAGGCAACCCCTGGAGGTGCCTGGGACAGCAGCTATTTAGGCGTGTGGCATCTCGAGGGAAACCCGGCCGGTGCGGCCCCTCAAGAGTTGGATTCCACCTCGAACGGTAACCATGTGACTGCTGTTGGATCCTGGTCGCCCAGCAGTCTGGTTCCCGGAGAAATTGGCAGCTCGATCCATTCCGCTGTCAACAATCAAGGCTTTACGTCCACGTCTCCCAGTTTGACCCCGACCACCAGCATGACGGTGAGTGCGTGGGTTAACACGTCGATTGGCGACGGAATCCCCACCATCATGAGCCAGTACGATTTCGTGAACGGAAGTGCTGGCTACTATTTCATTGTGAATGGTAATCGTGGCACTCTGCGTCTTAAGATGTCCGCGGGGAATAACGGTGGCACTCTCCAAACGACATATGACGCGCTCTCGGGGACGATCACGGATGGCCAGTGGCACTATGTCGCCGGGACCTATTCCAGCGGCTCCAATCCCGTTCTGTATGTGGATGGCAATGTGGTTCCGGCGCCGGCTACGAATGGGACGCTAGGACCTTTCGTCGGGAGTCTTGCGAACACCACACCTTTTGAGATGGTCCCGTACGGATTCAATCCATTTTATTACGAGGGCAACGTTGACGAACCTCGCCTGGCCAAGGTTGCCCGGTCGGGGGATTGGATTTCGACGCAGTACCGGACCCAATCCAGCCCGTCTACGTTCTATTCGGTCGCGTGGGGGCAAACCAGAGATTCTTCCATACCCTGGCTGTCGTCGTCGCCGTCGAGTCTGTCTTTTCGGGGCACGGCGGCATCCAACCCGCCCACGCAGCAAATCACAGTTTCAAATGTAGGCGGTGGGACGCTTGACTGGTCAGCCTCGGCCAGTCAACCGTGGATTCTTCTATCCACGACGCCCGGAGTCACCGGGTCGTCCACCCCGCCGCCCGTCTCGGGCGCGGGTACACAACCGCTTTACGTGCAGACTGCCAGCACGGGAATGACTCCCGGCACTTACTCCGGCACGATCACAATTTCGGCGGCAGGAATCACAGGATCGCCCCAGACCGTGGACGTTTCTCTGATCGTCCTCGCGGCTCCGTATCCCAATGGATACAGCTATTCAGGGACGATCACCGTTCCCGCGAGTCAAGTCCCGAACACCGACCAGGTGAACTTCCCAGTCTTGATCTCGGGGACCTATCCGGAGCTGGCGGCCTTAGGGAACGGAAGCGGGAAGGTGACGAATCCGAACGGGTACGACATCATCTTCACGTCGGATGCTGCCGGAGCCAACCGGCTGAACTTCGAGCGGGAGTCATACACGCCGGCAACAGGCCAGGCCGTGTTCTGGGTCCAGGTGCCCGTGCTTTCGCACACCACGGACAACGTGATTTATGTGTTCTACGGCAACTTCTCGGTCGCCGCCGATCAGTCCAACAAGAATGCCACCTGGGACAGCAGCTTCGGGGCCGTGTGGCATTTGGCGAATGCAGCGGCGACGGATTCGACGACCAACGGCATCAATGGGACCAATACCGGCGCGACTGCAGCGACGGGGGAGATAGCGGGCGGCGCGAGTCTGGGCGGGAGCGCCTACCTGGACATGGGCGCCAACGTGCCCGGTCTGCACCCGGCCACGGGTTTCACGGTGGAGAGCTGGGTCAAGCCGACGTCAACGGTTCAGTCCAACTATGCCGGTTTCCTGGTGCAGGACATTTTCACGCCGCGGGCGAGTCCCTGGGTTAGTTACAAGTTGGGGCTGAACGCGAACAACGCCGCCCGGTACGAGTTCGAGATGAGCACCAACGTTCTGGGGGATGTCCAACTCGATTCGGGCGTACCGTTCGTCAACGGAGCCTGGGCGCACGTGGCGGGTACCTGGGACGGCGCCACGATGCGAATCTATGTGAATGGCGTGCTGAAAGCGTCGCGAGCGTTGGGCGGAACCATGCAGTACAACAGCACGGGACGATTCCGGCTTGGCGGCAACAGCGGCGCAGGAGAGACTTTGATCGGTCTGCTGGACGAAGCGCGAGTGTCGAGTACAGCGCGATCGGCTGACTGGATTGCCACCGAATTTAGCAACCAGTACAACCCTTCGGCATTCTACACGGCGGCCTGGGGACAGACTTGGAACGGTGAAGTGACGCCGACGCCGACTCTATCGGTGAATCCGACGACGTTGACCTACACAGGAGTGGCCGGAGGAGCGAACCCGGCTGCGCAATCGTTCGCCATTAGCAACACCGGTAGCGGGACGCTCAGCTGGACGGCGACGGCGAGCCAGCCGTGGGTGCTGCTGGCGACGACGGCGAACGGAGCAGGACAGGCGAGCATTAGCGGCACCGGAGCGCAGACGCTTTACGTGCAGGTGTCCTTGACCGGACTGGCGGCCAACCCCTATTCGGGCGCGGTGAACCTCACGGCAAACGGAACCAATCCGACGGCGGCCGTGAGTGTTCCGCTGACCGTCACCCCCGGTTCGACAGGTGGACCGACTACCTATAGCTACTACGGGACGATTACGTTGGCGCACACACTGGTGCCGAACACGGACCAGGTGAATTTCCCGGTGTTGATTTCGGGGACCTATCCGGATCTGGCCAACACGGCGAATGGCGGAAAAGTCACGAACGCGAATGGGTATGACATTATCTTCACCTCCGATGCCAACGGAACCAACAAGCTGAACTTCGAGCGGGAATCGTACTCGGCGGCGACGGGGCAGGTGTCGTTCTGGGTGCAGGTGCCGAATCTTTCGCACACCACCGACACGGCAATTTATGTGTTCTACGGCAACTCGTCGGTGACCACCGATCAGTCCAACAAGAACGCCACCTGGGGTAGCAGCTACGCAGGGGTGTGGCACCTGGCGAGTGTAGCGGCGACGGACTCAACGACGGGCGCCAACAATGGAACGAACACGAACGCGACAGCCGCATCGGGCCAAATCGCGGGAGGAGTGAGCCTCGGAGGAACTGCGTATCTGGACATGGGAGCCAACGTGGCCAGCCTGCATCCTTTGGGGGCCTTGACGGTGGAGAGCTGGGTGAAGCCGACGTCAACGGTTCAGTCCAACTATGCGGGATTCCTGGTGCAAGATTACGTCTCTCCGAGGGCGAGTCCGTGGGTGAGTTACAAGTTGGGCCTAAATGCGAACAATGGCGGCCACTATGAGTTCGAACTGAGCACCACCGGCGGAGGGGACACGCTCCTCGATTCATCAACGGGATACGTGAACGGGACCTGGGCGCATGTAGTGGGCACCTGGGACGGCGCCAACATGCGAATCTACGTGAACGGCGTTCAGAAAAGCTCGAAGCCCTTGACTGGGACCATCCAGTACACCAGCACGGGGCGCTTCCGTCTGGGATCCAACAGTGCGGGCTCCGAGACTGTGAATGCCGCAGTCGACGAAGCGCGAGTGTCCAGTGTAGCCCGGTCGGCTGACTGGATCGCTGCGGAGTACAACAATCAGATCAACCCGGCAGCATTTTACTCGGCAGTGTGGGGGCTGATCCCGGGTGGAGGCGGGGGAGGTACCCCTGCCCTATCGGTGAATCCGACGACGTTGACCTACACGGGAGTGACCGGAGGGGCGAACCCGGCCGCGCAATCGTTCGCCATTGGCAACACCGGTGGCGGGACGCTCAGCTGGACCGCGACGGCGAGCCAGCCGTGGATGCTGCTGGCGACGACGGCGAATGGAGCAGGACAAACGAGCATTAGCGGCACCGGAGCGCAGACGCTTTACGTGCAGGTGTCCTTAACGGGACTGGCGACGAACGCCTATTCGGGCGCGGTGAACCTCACGGCAAACGGAACCAATCCGACGGCGGCCGTGAATGTTCCGCTGACCGTTTCGGCAACCCCGGCTCTATCGGTGAATCCGACGACGTTGACCTATACGGGAGTGACCGGAGGGGCAAACCCGGCCGTGCAATCGTTCGACATTAGCAACACCGGTGGCGGGACGCTCAGCTGGACCGCGACGGCGAGCCAGCCGTGGATGCTGCTGGCGACGACGGCGAATGGAGCAGGACAGGCGAGCATTAGCGGCACCGGAGCGCAGACGCTTTACGTGCAGGTGTCCTTGACGGGACTGGCGGCGAACGCCTATTCGGGCGCGGTGAACCTCACGGCAAACGGGACCAATCCGACGGCGGCCGTGAATGTTCCGCTGACCGTAACGGCAACCCCGGCTCTATCGGTGAATCCGACGACGTTGACCTATACGGGAGTGACCGGAGGGGCAAACCCGGCCGCGCAATCGTTCGACATTAGCAACACCGGTGGCGGGACGCTCAGCTGGACCGCGACGGCGAGCCAGCCGTGGATGCTGCTGGCGACGACGGCGAATGGAGCAGGACAGGCGAGCATTAGCGGAACCGGAGCGCAGACGCTTTACGTGCAGGTGTCCTTGACCGGACTGGCGGCCAACCCCTATTCGGGCGCGGTGAACCTCACGGCAAACGGAACCAATCCGACGGCGGCCGTGAATGTTCCGCTGACCGTTAGTGCAGGGGCGACTACCTATAGCTATTCCGGGACGATTACGCTTTCGCACACACTGGTGCCAAACACGGACCAGGTGAACTTTCCGGTGTTGATCTCGGGGACGTATCCGGATCTGGCCAATACCGCCAATGGCGGAAAAGTCACCAACGCGAATGGGTATGACATCATCTTCACCTCCGATGCCAACGGGACCAACAAGCTGAATTTCGAGCGGGAATCGTACTCGGCGGCAACGGGACAGGTGTCGTTCTGGGTGCAGGTGCCGAATCTTTCGCACACCACCGACACGGTAATTTATGTGTTCTACGGCAACTCGTCGGTGACCACCGATCAGTCCAACAAGAATGCCACCTGGGGCGGCGGCTATGCAGGAGTGTGGCACCTGGCGAGTGTAGCGGCGACGGACTCAACGGCGGGCGCCAACAATGGAACAAACACGAACGCGACGGCCGCACCGGGCGAAATCGCGGGAGGAGTGAGCCTCGGAGGGACTGCTTATCTGGACATGGGAGCCAACGTGGCCAGTCTGCATCCCCTGGGGGCCTTGACGGTGGAGAGCTGGGTCAAGCCAACGTCGGCAGTCCAGAGCAACTATGCGGGATTCCTGGTGCAAGATATATACTCCCCGCGTCAGACTCCATGGGTCAGCTACAAGTTAGGGTTGAATACGAACAACGCGGGCAAGTATGAGTTCGAGCTGAGTACCACCATCGGCGCTGATATTTTGCTCGATTCGGGCGTGCCATTCGTTAGTGGAACCTGGGCGCATGTAGTGGGCACCTACGATGGCACTACCATGCGGATTTATGTAAACGGCGTACTGAAGGGGTCGAAGCCGGTGGGCGGCACCGTCCAGTACAACAGCACGGGACGCTTCCGTCTGGGATCCAACAGTGCGGGCGCCGAGACTATGAATGCCGTAGTGGACGAAGCGCGAGTGTCCAGTGTAGCCCGGTCGGCTGACTGGATCGCTACGGAATACAACAATCAGATCAACCCGTCGGCGTTCTACTCAACAGTGTGGGGACTGTCGTCCACGCCCACTCTCTCCGTAAGTCCGACGACACTTACCTATCAGGCGACCCTCGGAGGATCGAACCCGGCCACGCAATCCTTCGCCATCAGTAATACAGCTGGCGGTACGCTCAATTGGACCGCGACAGCGAGCCAGCCGTGGATGCTGCTGGCGACGACGGCGAATGGAGCAGGACAGACGAGCATTAGCGGCACCGGAGCGCAGACACTTTACGTGCAGGTGTCTTTAACGGGACTGGCGACCAACTCCTATTCGGGCGCGGTGAACATCACGGCGAACGGGACCAACCCATCGGCAGCCGTGAATGTTCCGCTAACCGTCTCCGCAAGTTGGCCGAGTGGATACAGTTACGCAGGGAAGATCACGGTGCCGCCGAGCCAGGTTCCGGCCGCGGACAAACTGAATTTCCCGGTGTTGTTCGCGGGAACCTATCCGGACTTGGCCACCACGGGGAATGGTGGAAAAGTAACCAACCCCAATGGGTATGACATTATCTTCACCTCTGATGCGAACGGTCTCAACAGGCTGAACTTTGAGCGAGAGTCGTATACGGCGGCGACGGGACAGGTAGCGTTCTGGGTTCAAGTGCCGCTCCTTTCCCACTCCAGTAACACCAGCTTCTACGTTTTCTACGGCAACCCTGCGGTGACCACCGACCAGTCCAACAAGAACGCCACCTGGGATAACAATTTCAGCGGTGTGTGGCACTTGTCAGACGGAGCGGCGACGGAATCGACTGCGAACGGCAACCACGGCAGCAACACGAATGCGGCATCCGCCGCTGGCGAAATAGCCGGAGGCGCAGGCCTCGGCGGGAATGCGTATCTGGACATGGGAGCCAACCGTACCACGCTCCAGCCGACGACGGGCTTGACATTGGAGAGCTGGGTCAAGCCGACGGCATCCACCCAGAACAATTATGCCGGGTTCCTGGTGCAAGACTATATTTTGCCGCGGGGAAATCCTTGGATCAGCTACAAGTTAGGTCTCAATACGAACAACGCGAATAAATATGAGTTCGAGTTGAGCACCACCGCCGGCGGAGATACCTTCTTGGATTCCGGTGTGCCTTATGTGAACGGGACCTGGGCGCACGTGGTTGGAACCTGGGATGGCATCACGATGCGGATCTACGTGAACGGAGTGCTCAAGAGTTCGAAGGCGCTAGGCGGGACAATCGTGTACAACAGCACCGGACGATTCCGCCTGGGTGCCAACGGTGCAGGAGGCGAGACGGTGAAGGCTGCACTGGACGAAGCGCGAGTTTCCACCATAGCGCGGTCAGCGGACTGGATCGCGATGGAATACAGCAACCAGAGCAACCCATCCGGATTCTATTCTGTCTTTTTTGGGCTGACGCCTGACGGCGTGCCGCCAGATCCGGCGCTTTCGGCCTATCCATTAAGCCTGTCCTACACAGGCGCTTCGGGATCGAATGTCCCAACCCCCGCGCAGCCAGTCGTCATCTCGAGTTCCAACAGTGGCACATTGAACGACTGGACCGCGACGGCCAGTCAATCTTGGATCGTGATGTCCAGCAGTTCAAACGGCTCCTATAGCGCACAGCCGCTTTCGGGTACCGGTGTAGCGACGATCTATATTCAGGCGCTGACCGGCCTTCTGGATGTCGGACCATATACCGGCACGGTGACAATTTCAGCGCCGGGGGCCACTGCGTCTCCGCAGACCATCAACGTCTCCGTCACCGTGACTCCGAATCCGGCATCGGCTCCCCCGGTTTCACCGTCGAACCTCTTCTTCAGTACAACCCTTGCGTCTCCAAACCCCACGCTACAGTCGGTGAGTATTGCCGGCCCGGGCGGCAGCCCCCTGGGGGATTGGACGGCTACGCCCAGTGATCCTTGGATTACGCTGTCGACGACCTCTGGAACAGGCGCGCAATCCTTTGCAGTAGGGGTGGCGAGCAGTAGCATGGGCCTGGGAAGGTACACCGGCACAGTAGCGATCACGTCGGCCGGTGCGCCGCAAACACTCTCCGTTACGCTTGTGATTGCACCGACGCAAGTCGCCAACTCAGGTGGTGCGACGCTCTACAACGGAATCGTCCTGCCGTCGCAATGGCCGCCGGCCGGCCCGGCGACGCAGGCTTACTCTATTCCGCCGTATATCGCGAATCCCCCTGCTGTCATTCCCATCGACGTGGGCCGCCAGCTTTTTGTGGATGACTTCTTGATTCAGCAGACTACGCTGGTTCGGACGCAACACCGGCCGGTGATGTATCCGGGGAATCCGATCCTGGCACCGAATGGCGTGAACGCAGACACGTTGAATATGACCTTTCCCTACAGCGACGGCGTGTGGTTCGATCCGCAAGACCAGCAATTCAAAATGTGGTTCTTTTGCGGATACGGAGCTCAAGTGTGTTACGCTACCTCGACCGACGGAAAGAGCTGGACAAGGCCCAATATCCCCGGAGCGCCGCTGAATAACACCGACGTAGTGCTGGGGCCGATCGGCGGCGGGCGCGACTCCGATGTTGTCTGGATGGATCTTCAGGATCCGAATCCTGCCCAGAAATTTAAGCTTTTTGCCTATTACCCGACCTCACCGGTCACGACCATGCTGACGTGGTTTTCGCCGGACGGCATTACCTGGACCAGTCAGCCACAGTTCAACATCCACTCGCTGCAGGACCGCACGACCTTGTTTTGGAATCCCTTCCGTAGCGTCTGGGTGGACAGTATGCGGCAACAATTCACTGTGGCCGCCTCACCCTATCGCGGCGCCAGTTCCAGTGAGCGCATGCGCTTCTACGCTGAAAGTCCGGATTTGACCACGTGGTCGCCCTCCAACTTCACCGACAGCTTCTGGACCGGGCCGGATGAAAACGATCCTCCCTACCTCCCTGGGGGAACGTATCCGCAACTCTATAATCTAGACGCAGTTGCTTATGAAAGTGTGATGGTCGGAATGTTCAGCTGGTTCCATCCCGGTCCTATGGACGGATCTCCCGCCGGTGCCCCCGGTCCTGACGTCGTAGAGCTGGGAGTGGGCTTCAGCCGGGACGGCTTCAACTGGGTGCGCCCGACGCGCGGCGGCGGCCCGAGCAATGCTTTCATCCCGGCGTCCAATATTCCAGACACCTGGAACGAGGGAAATACGCAATCGGCCGGTGGCGCTTTCCTGGTGGTGGGCGATCAGTTGTGGTTCTACTTCAGCGGGCGCACCGGCGACCATAGCTCGTCGCCGGGGGGAGCAACCGGATTGGCCACACTGCGACGCGATGGTTTTTACTCGATGGACGCTGGATCGACGCCTGGTACCCTTACTACGCGTCCATTGCAGTTCTCCGGGAAGGACCTCTTCGTAAATGTGAGAGATCCGCAGGGATCTTTGCAGGTCCAGGTCTTGAATTCCGCGGGCACGGTGCTTGCGACTTCTCTGCCCATCACCGCGGACAGCACCTTGCAACCGGTGACGTGGTCTGGAATTAGCGATCTATCCGGCCTGGCCGCGCAGCAGCCCTTGCGGTTTCAATTCACCCTTACCAACGGCGAACTCTACGCATTCTGGGTGAGTACGGACGCGAATGGTGCGAGCAATGGATATGTGGCTGCGGGTGGCCCCGGCTTTACGTCCAATGTCGACACGATTGGAGCCGCATCGCTGTCTGCGGCCGTGACGGGCACGCCTACATTTTCGGTCTCTTCATCGAACGTTGTCCTGGCCGCGTTGGTAGGATCGGCCAATCCTGCGACGCAAGTCCTGAACGTCTCCGACCTGGGGGGAACCCTTAGTTGGACCGTTAGTGCGGATCAACCCTGGATCACTCTTTCTGCGACCTCGGGAACCGGTTCACAGGACTTGAGGATTGGCGCGAACATCACTGGTCTAGCCGCGGGGGGGTACTCAGGGACGGTGACCATCAACGCGCCCGACGCTACGCCGTCCTCACAAACGGTCAACGTGACGCTCACTATTAGCTCCGCGACCTCCTTTGTTGCCTCGCCATCCTCGGTGGCTTTCGCGGCACCGTCGCAGTTGAGCAGCCCGGCGCCCTTGCCCTTGAATGTATCGAATCCTGGCGGTGCCCCCGATTGGACCGCCACGGCGAACCAACCGTGGGTCACTTTATCCACGACGCCCCAGGGGCCAGGATCGTCGTCGCTTCCCGGGTCCGGCGCCGAGACGCTTTGGGTCGGCGCGGCCACAGCCGGACTCACGCCCGGATCCCTTTCGGGCTCCATTACCTTCCGTGTGTCCGGCGTTCCGGTCAAGACCGTGGATGTGACGCTGATGCTCGCGACGGGTGCGGGTGGCGGTGCCCAGCACTTCGTAGGACCAGGCGGCTCACCGTCCGGCGACGGCAGCATCGACCACCCTTGGGATCTGCAAACGGCACTCAACCAGCCGGCATCCGTCCATCCTGGGGATGTCATCTGGGTCCTGGGTGGAACCTATTTTGCAATGCTGGCCCCTAATGGAGCGTTTAGCAGCAATTTAAACGGGACAGGCACCTATCCAATCGTTGTTCGCAACTACCATCGACAACGGGCAACGATCGAAGCGAAGGGTGCGTCCATGGGCCTTTTTGTTTATGGGTCGTACTCCTGGTTTTGGGGATTGGAAGTGGTTGATTCGACGACTGAGAGGCAAAGTCAGATCCCAGGATCAGGCGGGGGAACGAACTCCCCCAGCGTATTTGCCGCAAGCGGTACCGGGAACAGATTCATCAACATGATCATCCATGACACGGCGGACGGTTTTTTCGCAGGGTCCGCCTCCGTGAACACGGAGTTCAATGGAAATCTGATCTACAATATCGGATGGAATGGCCCCGATCGAGGGCACGGACATGGCTTCTACGTGCAGAACCAGTCTCCCTCATATAAGTGGATCATCGATAACATTATTTTCCAGGGTTTCGGCGAGGGCATTCAATGTTACGGCTCGCCATCCGCCTCTATCCAGAATTTTCTGTTTGATGGAAATACTATCTTTAACGCCGGCCTGCTGACCGGCACGGATGACTACAACATGCTCCTTGCGGGCGGAGGCGGCGGGCCGCAAAACATCACCTTCACGAACAATTACACCTATCACGAGCCAGCCCGTGGAAACGGACAATCCTCTTTGCCTTGGGGGTTTGACACCGCCGCCTCCAACCTGTTTGCGAGCGGTAATTACTGGATTGGGGGAAATCCGGCGTTGGACATCAACGCATGGAGCGGCGCCACGTTTACGAATGAAGTAGTGTACGGGCCGACTCAGTACACGCTTACAGCGGGCGGTCTTCACCCGTCCACGTACAATTGGGATAACAATTTTTACTTTAGTCAGTCAACGGTCTTCGCTCAGCTCAACTCGCAGAACCAGACGTTCGCGACCTGGCGCTCGGCCACCGGGTTGGATGCCAATAGCACGCTGACGCAGGGACCCCCGACCGGTATCTGGATTTTTACGCGTCCCAATCAGTACGAACCGGGCCGCGGGAACATCACGATTTACAACTGGGATCTCGCCAGTTCGGTCTCCGTTGACGTCTCCAACATTTTGACCGTGGGCAGTCCATTCTCGGTGCTGAACGCACAGGACATTTTCGGAAGCCCTGTGGTAGCGGGCACGTACGCCGGGGGGACGATTTCCATCCCGATGATGGGCCTGCCCGTTTCGCCGGCCATTGGAAACGTATCCTACCAGCCGGGGCCGATTGGGCCCAATTTTGGGGTCTTTGTAGTCGTACCGCTGTAGACTGAAAGCCAAGACCGCTCTGGCTGTCCGATTCTTCGTCGTCATGCATACCCGCAAGTCTTCGGCGCCCTAGCCGGCCCCGAACCAACGACCAAACATTACCGTCGGGCCTCCGCCAGGTTGAGTACTAGCAGTATTGGAACCACCTGCCGGATCTCCGGCATAATACTCCTATATGTCGAATCCAGTCGTGTTAGTTTCCGGATCCTGTGGCCTGATTGGTTCCGAGGTGGCCCTTTTCTTTGCCCGTCAAGGCTTCCGAGTCAGTGGCATCGACAGCAACCATCGCGCCATCTTTTTCGGGCCCGAAGGCGATACTGCCTGGATGTTGGACCACCTGCGGAGCGAGATCCCGGATTATCGCCACGAGAACCTGGACATCAGGGACCGGGACGCCCTGCTTTCGTTCGTAAGTGAGTTGAAGCCGGACCTCATCATCCACACCGCGGCACAGCCATCCCATGATAAGGCTGCTGATATTCCGTTCCTCGATTTTGAAGTCAACGCCGTGGGTACGTTGAACATGTTGGAAGCGGCACGCCGGTCCTGCCCCACTTCGCCGTTCATCCATATGTCCACCAACAAGGTGTATGGGGACCGGCCGAACACAATTCGACTGAAGGAGCTGGAGACTCGCTGGGATTATGACGATCAGTCCTACGAACACGGGATTCCGGAAGAGTTTTCCATCGATCAGAGTAAGCATTCACTGTTCGGGGCATCCAAAGTCGCGGGGGACGTCATGGTCCAGGAATACGGACGTTATTTCAACATGCCGACATGCTGCTTGCGAGGCGGATGCCTCACCGGACCAAATCACTCCGGTGTCGAGCTGCATGGGTTTCTCAGTTACCTGATCAAGTGCAATATCCAGGGTCGCGAGTATAAGGTATTCGGCTATAAAGGCAAGCAGGTGCGCGATAACATCCACTCCGAGGACGTTGCCCGCTTCATGTTTGAGTTCTGGAAGGCCCCACGAGTGGCGGAGGTCTACAATTTGGGCGGCGGCAAAGAGAACGCCTGCTCGATTATCGAAGCGTTCCGAATGGCTGAAGAGATCACCAGCACTCCGATGAAGTGGCGGTATGTGGATGAAAACCGAATCGGTGACCACATTTGCTACTACAGCGATCTGAGAAAGATGAAGTCCCACTATCCAGCCTGGAGCATTACCAAGTCCCTGAAGACCATTTTTGCGGAGATAGCGGCGAGTCAGACGGAACGGCTCGGGACAAGGACCGCTTGACGAAGATCCTGATCACCGGCGTCTGCGGCTTCGTCGGAAGCCGTCTGGCCGAACGCCTTAGGGAACGGCGCGAAGGGCTGTCCGTGTGGGGTATCGACAACCTGATGCGGCCGGGGTCGGAGACCAACCGCGCACGTCTTTCTAAGCTCGGCGTCACCTTTGTCCATGGCGATATCCGGGCCGCGAGCGATTTTGAATCTCTTCCGGCGGTCGATTGGGTAATCGACGCCGCCGCCAATCCGAGCGTGTTAGCCGGACTGAAAACCGGCTTCAGCAGCCGGCAGCTCTTTGAGCACAATCTCGCCAGTCTTGTGAATGTACTCGAGTACTGCAAGGCGCACAAGGCGGGGCTTGTCCTGCTCAGCAGCAGCCGGGTCTACTCGATACCGAGCTTGGTTTCGCTTCCTTTGCGCATCCGCGGTAATGCTTTTGAATTGGACGTCTCCGCGCCGCTGCCGCAGGGTCTTTCTGGCGATGGCATTGGCGTTGACTTTCCGACGCAGGCGCCCATTTCTATCTACGGCAGTCTCAAACTTGCGTCGGAAGCAATCGCTCTGGAATACGCTGAGGCGTTCGGCTTTCCGGTTTGGATTAACCGTTGCGGCGTGCTGGCGGGCGCCGGCCAGTTCGGGACCCCCGATCAGGGTATTTTCAGCTATTGGGTTAATGCGCATTTGCGGCGCCGTCCCTTGCGCTATATCGGATTTGACGGAACCGGAAAACAGGTACGCGACGCTCTTCATCCCTACGATCTGGAAGGTCTTATCGCTGCGCAATTCAGTGCCGGGCGTCCAGGCGGACAGCGTGTTTATGTTGCCGGTGGAGGCCCGCAGAACTCCGTGTCACTCGCCGCGCTGACTGCTTGGTGTGATGCGCGATTCGGTCATCATGCGCCCGCTGCCGATCCAAAGCCGCGGCCTTATGATGTTCCATGGATCGCGATGGACAGCGGTGACGCGACACGCGACTTCGGTTGGCGCCCGGAAATCTCTGTCGAGAACGTGCTCCATGAAATCGCGCAACATGCCGAGCACAATCCCAATTGGTTGGAGGTCAGCGGACTATGAAAAAGCCAGTGGCTCCCTCGGTCCAGGAACGCCTTCAGCTCCTTTCCGTCGTCATTCCGGTCCGGAACGAGGAGAAATGCATCGCCGCCACGGTCGAGCATCTGTATGTCGAGCTAAGACTGCATGGCATCGAGCACGAAATCGTCGCCGTCGACGACGGCAGCACGGATTCTAGCTGGAACGTTCTCCAAGAGGCCCGCTCTCGCGTTCCCACCTTGCGCCCCGTAAAGAACAACGGTGAGCACGGCTTTGGCCGTGCGATCACCAGAGGATTCGATCATTTAGAAGGCGACGCCGTGGTCGTCATGATGGCCGATGAATCCGACGACTGCCGCGACGTGGTCGTCTATTGGCAGCTGTTGAATGAAGGTTGGGACGCGGTCTTCGGCTCACGCTTCATCAAGGGCGGTGGGGTGATTGACTACCCGCAGCACAAGTTGCTGGTGAATCGCTTGGCGAATATGTTCCTCAGGTTCATGTTCCACGTCCCCTTAAACGACTTCACAAACGCCTTTAAAGGCTATCGCAGAAAGGTGATCGAGGGTTGCCGTCCGTTTCTATCGCCGCATTTCAATTTGACGGTGGAGATCCCCCTGAAGACTATCGTGCGTGGGTACTCCTGGACCGTGGTGCCGATTACCTGGCGGAACAGGCGATCGGGCGTCTCCAAGCTGAAGATATCGGAAATGGGCAGCCGCTACCTGTTTATAACTCTTTATTGCTGGCTGGAGAAATACTTCAGCCGCGGAGATTATAAAAAGCCCGAAAGCGTTCCATTCCCAAGCGTGACCGCCGACGGCAAGACGCAAAAGGCCCAAAAAGCTTGACAGTCAGGCCGGAACTACAGTATTTAGCCCTCCTGCCGAAGAGATGATATGATAAAGGCGCTTTGGGAATACTTCCGGCCGGGCGGTGGCTCGAGAGTGGTACGGCGACGGTGGAAACGTCGTATTTCCTAAATTCAGATGAACGCGTCACAGGCATCCAAGACAGAGGCGCCGGTTAGGCACATGCCCTCGGCTTCTCCTGATCAACCCCTTCTCGCGGTCGAAACCAACGCGACGCCGGTCCGGCATGTAAATCTGGGCTGCGGAAGCCGTCATCGCCCGGGCTGGCTGAATATTGACAGTTGGTCCGGCAGCCCGTCCATCCAGCGGCATGACCTTTCCCGGGGGATTCCGCTGGCTGAAGAGAGCGCGGATGTCGTATATCATTCCCACGTTCTCGAGCATTTCGATCGCGCGGGTGCAGCCGGGTTCCTTCGGGAATGTTTCCGTGTTCTCAAGAAGGGCGGGATTATTCGAGTCGTGGTGCCGGATCTGGAAAAAATCGCGCGACTCTATTTGAAAGCCCTCGACGAATCCCTTCGCGGATCCGAAGAATGGCAGCATCATTATGAGTGGCTCATGCTTGAGATGTACGATCAAGTAGTGCGCGAGTCCCCGGGCGGCGGTATTACCAATTATTTCCGCGGCTCCTCTATTCCCAATCAAGAATTCGTTCAGGAGCGCATGGGAGCGGAGCCGATTCGTCTCCTGAAGGAGGCCCTCAGGGGCGGTCCTTCGGCCCGCAGAAGCCCGAGGGGGTTCGAGCGAGTACGCAAGGGGTTTTCTCGGCTGCGGGCGAGAACCAAAGAGGCTGGGTTGCGCCTGCTGCTATCAGGGCGAGATTACCGTGCGCTTGGCCTCGGCCGGTTCCGTCAATCAGGCGAGATCCATAAGTGGATGTACGACCGCTACTCGTTAGCGCAGCGCCTTCAGGAAGCTGGGTTCACTGAAATTCGGGAATGCACAGCTTTCGAAAGCCGTATCGCAGGCTGGAAGGACTACCATCTCGACACGGAGCCCGACGGCGGAGCCTACAAGCCGGATTCGCTCTATCTGGAAGGTATCAAGCCCGGCGGCGAAGCAGTCTCTTCAATCGCGTCCAGATAGGTCCGCGAAATGTCCATGATCGAACATCCTGAAGCCACGCTTGTGACAACTCGTGCTCAAGAGGCCGTGCGCCATCCGGAAAGCGGACTGGCGAATCAGACCTGGTCGTGGTTCCTGCGTAATATCATGCTCCCCCTGGGGGACGTCGCCTTCGGGCAGAAAATGCTGGCACGCCTGAAGTTTCTCGAACAGGCTCAGTGGTGGGATCGAGAGAGGCTGCACGCCGAACGCGACCGCCAGCTCCGCCAGTTGATGGAGACGGCATACCATGAGGTCCCTTTCTACCGGCTACTGATGGATCAGGCGCAGACCAAGCCGGAAGATATCCGGACGGTCTCCGATCTTTCCCGGCTGCCCGTATGCACCAAAGACATGCTGCGGGCTGGGTATCCTCATCTCACCACTCGCCGGACAGGTCAGAAGACCTACGAGGCCCATACCTCTGGATCGACCGGGCAGAACTTCGCAGTGTTGGAGGACGCGGAGACCAAGGGCTGGTACCTGGCGTCCTTTCTGTTGTCGCTTGAATGGGCTGGTTGGGAAATCGGCGAGGCCCATCTGCAAACGGGCATGACCTTGACGCGCGATCTCTCGCGCCGCCTGAAGGATCGCCTATTCCGCTGCCATTATGTGTCCGCGTTTGATCTGAACGATCACCATATCGATAGAGCCTTGGACGCACTGGATTCCAGAAAGATCGAACACCTCTGGGGGTATGCGGCATCCCTCTATTACTTCGCGCGCCGCGCCGCCGAGAAAGGGTGGAATCGAAAGCTTCGCTCCGTCGTCACGTGGGGCGATAATTTGTATCCTCACTACCGGGAGACGATAGAGGGTGCGTTTGGAGTGAGCGTGACGGACACGTATGGTATTGGGGAAGGGACTCAAGTTTCGGCACAGTGCGGCCACGACGGCAACTACCATGTCCATACGCTGGATTGTATCGTTGAATATCTGGATGACGATGGTTGCCCCGTACCGTCCGGTCAAGGCGGCAATCTGATTCTGACTCGCTTGCATCCTGGCCCGATGCCCCTCATTCGTTATCGGGTCGGAGACCTCGGCGTAGCGGGCGATCAGTCTGCGTGCAAGTGCGGACGTGGTCTGGACCGGATGCAGGCAATTCTGGGGCGCGATACAGATGTGGTGCTGACCCCATCGGGTAACCGTCTGATTGTGGAGTTCTTTAACGGAATTATTGACGATGTCCCCGAAGTAGAGTCCTTCCAGGTCATTCAGGAAACTCTGGACTCGATTCTCGTGAAGGTCGTGCCCAGGGCCGGTTTCACCCGGAAGACCAAGAGTGAGGTCGTCACCGCCATGCAGCGCAACGGCGCCGCGGATTTGCGGATTGAAATCGACTGTGTCGATGAGATCCCACTGACGCCCGGAGGCAAGCGCCGCTATGTGATCAGTAAGATCGCAAAGACCTCTGCTGGCCCTTCGCAAGGGCCAAGCCGCACAAGTGACGCAGTAGAGTTTCCGCCCAGGTGAGGATATTGATTCAAAAGAACCCAATCGCTCCATTGGAACTGGATATGCCACAGATCCTGCAATCTGAGAGCCTTGCAACGCTAACGGTCGACGATCTGGATCGGGTCACCATGGTCCACTGCGCCGCTTTCCCTGAAAGCTTTTTGTCCGCTCTCGGGCCAGCGACGGTTCGGCGCTACTATCAGTGGTTACTCACCGGACCGCATGAGGTGGTGACCGCTCTCGGAGTGCGTTGTGACCAGGAGCTCGTCGGATTCGCCTTAGGAGGGGTCTTTAGAGGGGCCTTAAGTGGTTTCCTCAAGAAACACTACATGGTGCTGGCTTGGAGCCTGACGCTCCGCCCATGGGTGCTGGCCAGGCGGGCTCATCGGGATCGGCTGGTCGCTGGAGTGCGGACGATCGTACCTTTCCTGAGGTGTGAAGTTAAGACCGAAGGGGTGCCGAGGCCGGTACCTAAAACGCTTGGTATCATAGCTATAGCAGTGCATCCGCAATATGGGCGCTCAGGGTACGGGGGGCGGCTGATGGCGGCATTCGATCAAATCGCTCGCGACGGCAAGTTCTCCAGGATGCAGCTCAGGGTGAACCCGTCAAACCAAGCTGCGATTGCCTTTTACTGCAAGCTCGGATGGTCAAAGCTGGCTGAGGCGTCCTGGACCGGCGTGATGTTTAAACCGGTGATTCCTGACCCGAACAAGTAATTTCGCTGGTCCGGATCTGAGAGTGATTGCAACCACCTCTCAATTGAGGCGATGCTTTGTCCGGCTAAACGGCCGCCGATCTGGCTAGGTAGGCCGGCGATAGCGCCGGGGTGCCACGGAGGAACGCTTGGCGATCTTGGGGACCAGTAAACAGACGACCTAAAACGCAAACGCGGAGAGCCGAGGACATTGGTCTGTCCCCGCTCTCCGCATCCGCCGAGAAAGCTAAATCAACTAAGAACGACGTTTCCTGCGGCGCGACAACCCCGCAAGTCCCAGCAGTCCGGCGCCGATCAGCGTCATGCTGGCAGGCTCAGGTACGGTAGATCCGGCTATGCTCAACGATATCGATCCGCTGGTACTTAGGTCCTCGAAGCAAATGGTATTCGCGGCGACCGTGAATGTCTTTGCGTTTACATCGACCGTGCAACCCGTTGCCGCAGGCGGGGGAACATTGAAGATGCTGTCGACGGTGCCACTGCTGTTATAAATCTGGAAAACCTGGTTACTGCCTGTGTTATTCACCAACAACTCAACCATCCCCGAACTAGAAGCGTTGGTGGTAGAGTTGGCGGCGACGCACTGGTTGGTGGTGACATCTACGCATATCGTGCCATAGAGTCCGTACCAGCCGGTGGCCAAAGCAGCCAAGTCGGTAGACGAGCCTTCGGTGGTAAATCCTCCGACGTACGTCGCCTCTGAGGCGAGGGCAAGCGGAGAATTCACTCCCACATAGCACCCTGCTAACGTCGACTGGTTCAAGTAGGCGCCCGTTGCGCTGTACTCGAAATTTACCGCAGTGCCTGCCAGACAGGGCGTGGCCGCGACGCCGCTCACCGCACTAGTGATCGTGGTTGAGATCACGGTTGCGTGGGCGCTGACCGCGGTCGCCACGCTGAAAACGAATATCGCAACAAATTTCGTCAACCAGCCCAGGTTGCGTGTCATCAGAGCCAGTCTGTTTTTTGTATCCGTCAATTGATCCTCCCGCATATTGCTACCTCCGTCAGGAGTTAAAGTATAGGGGAACCAAGGTTCTAAAGTCAATATAGGACTTCTCAGTAAGTTTCTTCCCACCGGACGCGTAAGTTATAGGACGATCAGGACTTCCCGGCTAGACCCTGGTACTATTGGCCACTGGAGTTGCTCCTGGTGATTTAGTAGAATCCCCTAGGGTCGGAGTGATAATCGTATTGATGTCTTTTGTTTGCAGTACGATGAGATTCGTCTCGGTTCCGTTCAAGTGGGCTAAGGGCTCTGCCCTACGACAGAGCGCTTTGCTCTTCGCCTTCGCGGTGCTGGCGCAGGTTGCGTTCCTTGCTTTGCTCCCGGAATCTTACCGGGCCAACGACAACTCGGACTACACCGGTTTTTACGCTCCGATGGCACAGCATATCGTAGAGGGGAAGGGGATGGTGTTTAACGGCAGGCTGCCGGCACGGTATCCACCTGGTTTCCCCGCGTATCTGGTGCCTCTGTTCTATTTCAGCGATTATGCCGGAATCGCGAGAAGTTCGGCGATTGCGGGTGCGAACGTGGTCTTTACGGCCTTGGGCTGCGTTTTCCTCGATTGGATTGCCACGCTGCTTTTCACGCCCCGAATCGGGCTGCTGGCTGCGGCTCTCTGGGCAGCCTACCCCTTCAATCTCTGGCTGGTGAAGCAGCCAAACAGCGAAGTTCCTTTTATTACAGTATTTTACCTGGGACTCTGGATCTTCTTGCGGGGCCTCAAAGACCCCACGCGCGCGCGCTTCCTGGCGGCCGGGCTCCTTCTGGGAGTTGCCACTCTGATCCGGCCCGTTGCGGTACTCATCCCCGTCATTCTAGTGCCATTATTGCTCTTGGATAGGCGGACTCAGATGTCCAAACGCATTCTCCATGCCGGTGCGCTGGCGGGATCTTTCGTTCTGATACTCCTGCCGTGGGAGATCGCGGTGCACTCCTACAATCACGAGTTGATTCTTCTGAGTACAGGCGCCTCACACGGCGTGCGCGATGGGCTGACCTTTCCTCGCAACTTCGATAAGGGACGCAGGACCCACACCTGGGTGCCGTCCGCCGCCGATGATCTGGCCCATCGGATCTACCAGCATCAGCCTCCCCTGCAATCCACGGGCGAAGTCGCGCGCTACCTGTTTGGAGAACTGGGGAGCGATCCTCTAGCAGTGGGCGAAATGGCCTTCTTGAAGGCTGTGCGGAGCTGGTACGGAACAGACGCCATGACATTTGAAGTTCCAATCGCGATGCTTCAGGCTGCCTACCTTCTGTTGATCTCTTTCGGCATCGGTTATGCCTGGCGGCGATTCCCCGGGAGCCGTTTTCTCACGTGCGCTCTGCTCGCCGTCGTCCTCTACTTCTGGGGAATGACTTTCTTAGTCCTGTCCATCCTGCGCTACATGGTGCCAGCCATGGGGTTGCTCCTGATTTTCGGAGCCGCTGCGCTGAACGGAGCGCTTTCCCCTATTCTGTCCGCGAAGCTGCCGGTGGAAACCGCCCGTCTTCCGGGATAAGCGGCGAGCCGCCTCGACCAGAACTGCACTGGACGCTTAGGGCTCTTGCAGGAGAGCGTTTGACCGGATGGCTCTTCATGGTACCTGGAGTACCCGAATACCGTAGCTCGCATGAGGGTGGTTTGTTAGGATGAGGTCGGTTGTTCAATAAGGAGGCTCGGCTATTGGGCGGCAACGATTTAATCCACGTTGCACCGGACTCGGATCCAGAAGACTTCTTCGAAGTGCGCCTGGAGAGCCTGCCGGTCCCCCTCCGCGTTGAGTATTCGGCGATCCGCGATTTGCGCGCGGGCTTTGACGGAAACGGCGAAACGATCGGCCTGTTGCTGGGCTCTTCCTCGGAGCAAGCCCGCTCCATTCAGCATTGCGAGCTGCTGGCTTTGTCACCGGCTACGATGGGCGATCCGAAATCGCTGCAGGGAGCCCTTCAGCAGTTCATCCGGGCCCGCTTGAAAACCCCTCTCAAAGATGCGCCCTATCTGCTGGGATGTTTCCGCACCCAGGTTACAGGATGGCCCGGAATCAGAGCCGCCGATCTTGAGATCGCGAAACGGAACTTCCCGGGTACGGATCCGTTTTTCTTGTTGATCCAAACCACGCAGCATCGCCCCTGGCTGGCGGCGCTCTACGCCCTGGACGAAAAGGCGGAAAAAGCGCCGAGCGAACCGGCGCTGGAGTTCCCCTTTGACGAGTACCTGCTTCGCAACGGATATTTGACCGGTATCGTGGAGGCGCCGGAAGCCGTGGACATCGCGCTACGGCCGGATCCGCAACCGCAGAACAAATTGCGCTGGATCATCGCAGCCCTTTCCGTGGTCATCCTGCTGGGCGGCTCCGCTGCCGCATACAAATACAAGTGGTTTCGGCTGGCTCGGGCTGAAGTGACGGGACAGAGCGCGCCGGGCGCCGGAGTTTTGGGACTGAAGGTCGTTCGCAGCGGCAAGGATTTCCAGATTTCGTGGGATCGCCTTTCCGCGGCCGTACAGCAAGCCTCCGAGGGCACCCTTACGATAAACGACGGCGCACTCACCAGATCGGTGGCCCTGGACGGCGCGCAACTTCACGAGGGCCAGATCTTGTACACGCCTCTGTTCGAGGAATTGAATTTCAGGCTGGAAGTTGGGACCTCGGATCCGGGCACGGCTTCAGCCGAGTCCGTCCGGGTACTGGCCTGGAGCGGGAAGCAGTCCGCGGACGTAATGCCAGCCGCTCCATCCGATCCTTCGAAGAATAGCCTGGCACGGATCTTTGCAAACGCTGCCGCCACTCCACCTTCCCCCTTGCCGGCGGCTAAACTCGCCGCGTCCCGGCCTGTGATTCCGAAGCCTGAGAGCCCGAAAAATGCTTCTGACGCAATCACGCCGGCCCCTGCCACGAAATCCGCACCTGCTGCCACCGCGACCAGCGGAACGCGACCGGCAACGGCCAAAACTTCCCCCATCCCGCGGGCTGCCGCCGCTTATTCAGCCATCCTCCCCCAACCCCGCGCCGAAACAGGACGCGGCTGCGACAGCGCCTCCCCCGGTTCACGAGACATCGCGACCCGCCGTAACCTCCGAGAAGCCCCCGACGGCGCCGCCTGCCGCAAAAGCTCGCGTGAACACGCCGTCGACCGAGCCGACGCCTTCTATTGCGCCCAACCCGGTTGCTCCTGCGCCTAAGCCGGAAGCGGCGCGAATCCGTCAGAATTCCCCGGCGGCTTCGCCCTTGCCGCCACCCGCCGCGGCCGCCCCTGCGGCTGTTCCAGGCGCATCAAGGGCGCCTGCACCGGCGGTGACCGCTTCCACGGGCCCGGTTTTCCCGGTACCTATCGAGCGAGTGGCTCCTCTTCCTCCGCGTAGTGTTCCGACGGGAACGGAAAGGGTCGTTTCCGTGCGGGTTATGGTGGATTCCGCCGGAAGCGTGCAGAGCGCCGAGGTTGTTGCGTCAAATCCGCGAGACGCCTTCGGTAAAGCCCTTGTGGAGAGTGCCGCTCTGGACGCGGCGAAGAAATGGAAGTTCCGGCCAGGCCAATTGAACGGCAAAAACATCGCCGCCGAGTTCACAATCAACTTCAAGTTTCAGTAGAGTGCGCGGCTGCCTGGGCAGCGAACCCGGCCCGTCGCGCTCAGGCGGTCCCGGAATCGAAGTAGTCTTCCGCCAGTTCAGGCTTGATGGAAATCGCTTTGCGCCAGCAGGTCCGGGCCTCATCCTTGGCGCCGATATACATCAGCGCGTGTCCGAGATTCAGAAGCGCCTCCGGAAAATCAGGATCTATTTTGAGCGCTTCGCGATAGTATACGATGGCGTCCCGCACCTCATTGCGTTTCTGGCAGATGAGACCGGCGTTGTAGAAAAGTTCGGCGCTGCGCTCGCCGCTCTCAATCAGTTTTTGATGGAGCCGGAAGGCCAGCGGGTAGTCGCCCTCGTCCAGGCTCAGAGCGGCTAACCCGCGCAGGGCATCGACCGAGCCGGGCCGCACGGCGAGCACGCTCTCGAACGCTCTGCGTGCTTCCGCCAAGTCTCCCGCCCTCCAGCAAGCGATTCCGACATTCAGCTGGGCTTCCGGCCAGGAGCTGCGTTTCTTGAGGCACGCGGTGAAGGCTTCCGCCCCTCCGCGAAAGTCGCCTCGCAGCAGCCGCAGGTAACCCATTCGGAACAGCGCCTCCGCCGATTCCGGATTATCTTCCGGCAACATCCCATAGAGCTTCTCGGCCTGATCCTGTTCGCCTTGCTGCTCGAGCACAAGCGCCAGATTCCAAAGTGCGCCGGGAAGCTTTGGATCCAGCTCCAACGCCCGTTCATACGCCGCGCGCGCGCCCGCCAGATCGTCGAGCTTATGCCGGGAAATGCCCAGGTTCAGGTGCGCCTCCCAGGAATCCGGCCGCACGCTGGCGGCAAATTCGTAGGCCTCGGCGGCACGTTTGAAATTGCTGAGCTTTTGCTGCGCGACGCCTAGATTGAACCAGCTCTCGAAATGCTCCGGCGCCACTCGAATCAGGTTCTCGCAGTACTTGACCGCGGCAAGGAAATCGCTCCCGGCAAATGCCGTGGTGGCGAGTGCCTCCAGCCCCTCCTGCGAGTCCGGATTGAGCGCCAGCAAAGCCTCGGCGTGTTTTCGAACCTGATCGTAGTCCTGCTCCGCCAGACTAATTTCCATCAAGTTCGTCAGGGATTCCTGGGAGGCGGGATTGTGCGCCAGAATCCGCGAGTAGATCTCCCGGGCCTCTGTCAGGCGGGTCATCTGCTGCAACGCCACGGCGCTGCCGAAAAGACCCTCCTCATGCTGGGGAAAAGCCGCCAGGTAATGGCTGAAGGCCCGATAAGCATCCGCCGGACGCTCCAATCGAAGCAAGCAGGTGCCTAGTCCGAGTTGCGCCTCCATCCGTCCGGGGGAAATCCGCAGAGCCCTCTCGAAGTCGACCCTGGCTTTCTCCCATTCGCTCATCCGTGCCAGGCACACGGCCCTGTTGAATTGAGCGGTCTGGTGCTCCGGCTCGAGTTCCAGCAATGTCGAGTAATATTTCGCAGCCTGCTCGAATTCGCGCAACTCGCATAGGATGTGGGCGATGGCCGAATAGAGCGAAGGCTGGCGGCTGCCGCCTTCAATGGCACTTTTGAGTTCCGCTACCGCCGCCGTCAGTTGACCGTCCAGATGCAATGAGACAGCTCGGGCGAGCGTAGGGTTCGCAATCTTTTCCGGCGTCGCAATCGCGTCCGCGCGTGCCTGAAAAGAAGGAATCGGAAGTGAAGAACCCTGATCCGTGATCAATTCGCGTCGAGCCATTTCCTGCCGCCGACTGCCGGACACCGTGAGTATGAGCGATCGGAGTGATCCTCAGATCATTATCCATTAGGTTCGCGTATCTGACAATGCTTGAGAGTACTGGTACGGCTTGCCTTGGTTCCCCGACCGGGTAGCTCCTCAGTGGAAGCGGGTTGGGCGATCGACCCACTCCGCAACCGGTAGCGAGCCCGGCCAATACGGCGGCGCGGGCGGCGGCCGCAAACCAATTCTGGCCGGTATCTTCCACGGCGCCCCGCGATCTCGAACTTTCCGCTGCCGCTGCCAGCGAAAACTCACGGGTGCAAAGACGCGTGATTCCTGGAGCCTGGACCCGCCGACTTCCACCGTAGCCGGGCGCAAACGAGTTCGTGGAAGCTGCGGCAGAATCGGATTGAAAATACGGTCGCGCAAGTCTGTGTCGAATAAGGAGTGCATCGACTCCGGGTTCGCAATCTTACAGAACGACGCCCGCGCCGGTGCGACCCGCACGGGGCGCAGCACCTCCTCTATTTCCGAAGTGCCAAGCGCCGGCTTGCTCCCTGGCTTCAAGGCATTCTCCGGCATGATTACGCGGGCGGCGTCGGGTGGACCGCCGAGTTCACCGGTTGGTTCATAAGGCTGCGGCGGGTAGGCCGCGAACGTCGCACCTGTCGGGAGTGCAAAATGAAACTCCCCGGATGGACCAAAGCGCGAACGATTCTGAAAAACGAAAGCCTGGGGGCTGTCCGGAACCGGGAGGACCCTGCGCAGGGGTGCTGTGGTTTCCCGGAGAACGGCCTCGTTCACGGCCGGAGTCCACGGGATTGCGGGCCTCCTCCGGAATCGATTTACCTTGTGCGGAAGGAAGGACTCCTCGATCCTGTCGGGGACTGGGCGGATGACGTCCGCCGCTGGTCCGGATTCTCGCAGAGACGTTTGGTGCAGGGTCGCGATCGACGGGGCTGCCGGCCTGATGGGGAATCGATTTACCTTGTGGGGAATGAAGGACTCCTCAATGCTATAGGGCACTGGGCGGATGACATCCCCCGACGGTCTGGCTTCTCTGAGAAATGCTTCCTCGAAGGTCGAGGTCCATAGGATTGCCGGTCCCATGGGGAATCGATCCATGTTATGCGGAAGGAAAGACTCCGCCATCGCGGCAAGCTGATCGACCGGCGCCAACCCTCTCTGGACTACAGGCGCCGGCGGCGGCTGTAGTTCCGGGATTTGAGGCACGCTTTCCCGGGGCCGCGATGGCCCAAACGCCCGGAAAGCCGCGGAATCGGAAAACAGGTCCGGGGCGGCGCCCAAGGCCCGCCTGCTGGCCGTTGGCAATCCGGCGGGATCCCCAACCAGCTCCGCTGGGATGGCGGCAAAGCGAATAGGCCGGTCCGCGGGAACGTAGTGCGGCCGCTTTGTGGAGTCCAGCGGAGTCGGCGTTTCAAGCATGTTCGGGGACGGCACTCGAACAGCAAACCATAGTCGTGGACCAACCGCACCTGTTTCAGCCTCGGGAATCGCATCGTCGCGGATTTGCCGCAGCGCAAATACGTGCGGGCTGGGCGAGACCTCCCGGAGCGATGGCGTGTTTGGAACGCTGCTTTGCAAACTGGGGCGGATCGAGCTCGGCGTGACCGCTGAGCGCAGACGCGTCGGACCGGGATTCAGGATGGCAAGGAGCGGCCCGGACATGTCCAAGCCCGTAGGGGAGCTGCAGGCTGGGGTGGGCCGGCACGAATCCATAATGGTCAGGCCGGTAATGGCCAGACCAGGTTCGGAACCCTGAGCTGCGGCTTCAAATTTCGTCGACCACGCAGCCGGTTTGGGACGGAGCGGGACGTGGTCCTTTCTCGTCTGCAGACCTTGAATCCGCGAGGAGCGGTCCACGGGTAGGGCAAGTTGGGACCGCCGGACCCAGTTCGTGGCGCAGATTGGCTTTGAAACCGGTGAACAGTATTCCGGCCAAATAACCTCTTCGGGTTTTGGGTTGAACGTGGGGAATTCAGGCAGTAATCGGAGAGTAAAAGGGAAGAAGCCGCTCCTGCGCCAGCCACGTTTCCATTTGGAGTTGACCGAGAGATCCCCCGCAGTGACCGGACGGACTAAGGGCGTCACCGTCAGCGGGAAGCTGGATACACTCTTTCGAAATCTTGAACGAGGCCGAAAATCCCACCTGGTCCTGGAAAGATCGGTTACCAGGCGCGCAGCACGCGCTGAGACGATCGTCGTCGGCGACCATACCGGCCGTGGCGAGGTCGTCTGCGCGGGTTTCGGCCGAACGTTCGTGAACGACGCGGGAAACGGGATTCCTCGCTTGGGCAGGGAGGAAAGAAACCAGGCTCCCGGCAGGAGCAACTTGCACTCGATCTTCCAGTCGAGCACCGGCCGGCCCGCATCGAGATCAACTTCTACGATCGGCGGCTTAAACCCGGCGAGCTGTCTTGCGGGTTCAGAGACTTGCATCGCGCGTCGGCGATACTCGAATCGATGCGCAGAGCTGCAAAACCAGTCAGACGGGTGCCCAAGCGGCTCCGCGATTTGTTTGCCACAGTGAAGACAAAACAAGGTTTCAGCCCGTAGTTCATTTTCACACAGGATCGCGAAACTGGAGCGCGTGACGAGTTACAGTACCTTTCGATGAACAGACTACCTCAAAAGGGAACTGCCGGACTATTCCCGATCCCTTTCAGCCGCTCTAATCTACGGGTACGGTGCAAAAGAGACAGTGACCAGAGGAACAGTAGTCACCATCACTTTCGGTCCGTTTGCCGGGTTAAGTGGCGTGGTCGTTTCTACGTCCCCCGAGCGAACGACAGTCCGCATCGTGTTGAAAGGGCGTTCCATCCCGGTTGAAGTGGACACGAACATGATCCGAGTGCCTGTTCGGGACAGGCTGAAACGCTCAGGCGAGCCCCGTTCGCGACCGGTCTGAGGTAGTACCGAAGCACCTTAGATCCTCGGTCTTTGGCGGCTGCTCCAGGCAATGTCCCCTCCTGACAATCTGGTTACAACTTGGTTTATCCACGGTTTCTCAGTAGGAAATTCCTTCTAAGTCATTGAATAAAAAGAGCGTAAAACTTGTGCAAAACTACCTTGATCGGCAGTTTTTACCTTGACAGTACCGCTTTGGCAAGAGCAGAATCACGAGGTCCCCTAAGAGAACTTTCTGGGCTCAGGTGAACCTCCTTAATAAAGGAGCGTGCGTCCAGAATACGAGGGTGCGGCAGCAACATTTTTGTGACAAAATGGTTCAGCTCGTGTCTTCGCACTCGTTGATGAAGAAAGGGAGGCTAGCGGTGGAATCGGATCGACTCATGATCTGGCGCTTCGCGGATGCTCCCAAAACGCTGACGGCGTTGCACTGTGAGGTGGAGGCGCCGGAATGGGTAGTCCTGATCCCCCGCACCCTCTATGGTGCCGACCTTGACGAAATCATCCGTAAGGGAGCCAAACCCGGACAGGTAACTCATTACCGGACTCCCGACGGGGATACCGTTTATATGGGCACATCGCAGTTGGACGGACTCACCCAGGGTTTGGCCGGACTCGCCCGCCCGGCAGCCATGGCGGCTACTCGGCGAAAGTAAGTCTGTTGAAAATGACCTTACGGGGCGCTTCGCTCCCCGGGACAAGGGCGGAAGTCACTTCATGTGCTTGAGGGACTTCTCATCTTCCAGACAGACTTCTTCGATCAATTGTGTGTCAACGATGATCCGTTCCTTTATGGTGACCGTCCACGGCTTGGTGTAAGCCTTGGGATCGTCGACGGTAACCTGGATGACGAGGTGTCCGAAGTCCGGGCGCCGCATCTCCTCCCGCACTTTGGCTGCCTCGGTCAGCACACTTCCATTCCAATCGATCCAGGTATCGTTGCGCACTCCGTTGGTGTCGATCACCAATGTGTCGCCGGACCACTTCCCCGTCGAATATCCCTGCCAGGAGGGGTTGGGATCCTGGGGTAACGGCCGTGCATCCGTGAATACCTGGCGGTATCCGGCGTTCCATTCGTCCAGCACCACCAAAAGACTGGGTGAGTGGACGAACTTCAGCAAATGGGGCATCCCGTAGGCGCGAAGAAAGTTATCCGGGAAGCACCGGATGTGGGGGTCTTCTACCGCCCGGTCGGCCGTGCGCTTTTTCACGAGTTCCCGAAGCCAGGGTTGATAAGGCAGCCCTCCCGGAAGTTCGACACCCAGATTCACCATGCGGCGCGAGGTCGTGGCGTCATGAGGATTGGGCGGGACTCCCGGCCGGCGCGGATCGACTTCGTCACTGGTCCAGACTCCGGAAAAGTCGGGCTTACCATCCGCCATCCGGGGCGTGGGGGCCGACATGTCCACATTGCCATCGGCCATCCTCGGCACGCCCGCGGTAGGATAATGCACCCACTGAGCGGCCAAGGGAGTCGATGCGAAGGGCGTGCCCAGAATGACAAGAACAACGGTGACAAAATCTGAGCGTCGGGAATGAAACAGACACCGCATGCGCTAAGAATACACCACTCAGAATACACGAATGGATCGAGTCTTGTGGAACCGGCGGCCGGCTACTTCCAGTGGTTCAGCGTGGTGGCCTCGGGCGGGATCGGCCCGATGAGCGAGGTGCCGGCGTTGGGGTTGGTGTTGGGAGGCCGGTTGGCGAGCTCCGGCGGAAGGTTGTCCTGCGAAGTAACGATGCGCATCTCGTTGCCGGAGATGCGGGCGGTGACGTGCTTGTAGAAGGGGATGGAGTAATCGCCCCAGTCCTCGTGCAGGATGTTGAAGTGGAGGGTTTCGCCATCGATCGTGAAGTCGTCGAGCGCGGCCATGGTGTAGGGGTTGTCGCAGCGGCCGCAAACCATGCCGCGGAGCTTGTTGCCGACCTTCTTGACGATGAAGTACTGCTTGTTGACGCCGAAGCCGAAGCCGAGCCAGGAGCCGGCGACGATATCGGGGGTCAGTTTCAGCCAGGGGCCGGGCGGGACATAGCCACCACGGCCTCCGCCACCTGGGCCGGCAGGTCCAACTGGCGCCGCGGGTCCCCTACCTTTTGCGGCCCCAGGTCCGCCTCTGGCTGGTCCCCGGCCTCCGCCGCGGCCAAGGACAGGGATTTCGCGGCCAGGGGGCAGCATGACGATGGGGATGGGGAGCGGGTCAGGACCGCGATCGTCCTTGATCATGGTCCATTGGAACTTGCCGCCGCTGGGACCGCCGAGGGCGCCCGTAACCACCAGGTTGGGTTTCTCGAATTTGGCGGTGCCTGTGTCCCTAAACGTGGTCTTTCCGTTGTTATCGACGTGGGTGACGGTGAAGGAGAGGCCGTCGCGGCCGAACTTGCCGTCGACGAAGGCGAGAGTGGTGGCGTCGGCGCACCAGGTGCAGTAGATGCCGCGGACGGTTTCGCCGCGGATGGAGAACTCGTAGGTTCGGGGAACGCCGTTGACCTCGGTTTTCCAGCCGCCGCGGTAGTCGTCGGGATTTTGGGCGAAAGCGGACGGCAGGAACGCAAGGGCAGTGAACAGGCCAGTGAACAGGATGGTCAGCTTCTTCATGGGCTCCTCTCAGCTTCCTGGGCTTGCCAACGGCCGCGAACCTGATCATTATACAGGCGGCGGCCACGCGAATCTCGCACCGATCGCGGCTTATGCCGGTGCTCGGGCTTTTTTCGGTTTTGCCGAGGTATCCGGCAACTCTGCGAAAATAGGGGACTGTTCTTTTCAAAATGACTGATCCATCTCCCGAGAAAGCACTGTCCAAGAATCGGCCCGAAGATTGCGCCCGGCCGCGATCTGGTGTTTCACGAAAGTTTGGTCCACATGCTGTGGCATGCCGTTGAACGCAGGCCGGATAGCGTGGCGGTGATCTACCAGGACCGGTCCATCACCTATCGGGAGTTCGGCCGCGCATGCAACGGGCTGGCGGTGCTGCTCGGGTCATTCGGGCTGCCCCCCGGGCCCATCGTCGTCATGATGCCCAACTCCATTGAGATGGACGTCGCGCTGATGGCGGTCATGAGCGCCGGCGCGCAGGTCGCGCCCGTCAACCCGTTCCTTACCGTTGCGGAAATCGGCAAGGTGCTCGACGGCTTCGGCGCCCAAGCCATCGTCTGCGATCAGAGCACGCGGGATAAAGCGAAGGCCGTCGCGGAGAAGATCGGGGTCGCTCATGTCGTCACGGTCGGCGAGGGCGGTGAGTCCTTAGCACAATGGACTCCTAACTCCGTTCTCGACGCGCGGCCGGCGAAGATGCCCAAGGCCGACGATCTGGCGCTGTCGATTTTCACCGGAGGCACGACCGGCGTTCCGAAGGGAGTCGACCATACGCATCGCGGTCTGATGTGGGGCCTGATTCAGCACGTCAGTGTCTGGCCGATCGCCTTCGGCGAAGGCGTCTTTCTGAATGTCGCGCCGATGTTTCATATCTGGGGTCTCGGGTATGCGACCTGGGTGCCGATTTTCACGGCCGGAACCCTGGTCATGATTCCGAAGTACGATCCCGACGAGGTTGTGAAAGGACTGGCCGAGCATCGTGTCAGCGTCTTTGCCGGCGGGCCGGCGCCGATCTATATAGGGCTGCTGCGGAGCCCGTTGTTTGACAAGGTCGATCTTTCGGCGCTGAAATACTGCCCCTCGGGCGGCGCGCCCTGTCCTGAGGACCTCCATCGCGAATGGCTCCGGCGCACGGGCTGCCCGATCCTGGAGGGCTGGGGCATGTCGGAAGGCGCTCCGTTTTGTCTCAATCGCTACGACGGCGAGCGCAAGCTCCTGTCGGTCGGCAACCCTGTGCCCGAGACCGAGGTCGAGGTCGTCGATCTTGAAACCGGAACGCGCATATTGCCGATGGGGGAAGCGGGCGAGGTACGCGTGCGCGGCCCGCAAATGATGATCGGGTACCACAATAAGCCCGAAGAGACGGCGTTTGCGCTCCGTGACGGCTACATGTACACCGGCGATATCGGCTATGTCGACGCGGACGGCTTTTTGTTTCTGGTCGACCGCAAGAAGGAGATGATTATCGTCGGCGGCTACAACGTCTATCCGCGCGAGGTCGACGAGGTGCTGTTCAACCACCCGGCGATCCACGAGGCGGCCACGGTCGGCAAGCGCGACGATCGTTTGGGCGAGGTGGTCGTAGCATTCGTCGCGGTGAACACCGGAGCCGAACTGGACGAGGAAGCGTTCTTTGCCTACTGCAAGGAAAATCTGGTCAAGTACAAGCGCCCGGTGGAAGTCACGTTCATCGACGCGTTGCCGCGTACCGGCACGAACAAGATCGACCGCATCACGCTCAGAGCGATGGCAACCAAAGGGAGCGATCGCGGCCAAGCGTAGGCCATCGGCCCGGTGATCGCGCGAGACCTTGAGGCCATCACGGGGGCGGCGGGAGCGCGGCCCGGCGCGACAATACAAGGCAATGTCAACCAGACCATTCGATCTTACGGGGCGGGTTGCCGTGGTGATCGGCGCAACTTCCGGGATCGGGCGAAGCCTGGCTCTGGGATTAGCCGGCGCTGGAGCCAGCGTCATCGCGACCGGCCGGCGGCAGGAACTGGTCGACGAGACGTCGGGTGAGATCGAAAAGCTCGGGTGCAAGACGCTGCGCCAGACCTGCGACGTGCAGCAGCGGGAGTCGGTCGATGCTCTCCGCGATGCCGTGCTGAAGCAATTCGGCCGGGTGGATATTCTTTTGAACGCCGCGGGGCAGATTTTTCGCAAGCCCACCCACTTGATCGGGGAGACCGAGTGGAACCGCCTCATGGATGTGAACGTAACCGGCATGCTGCGCGCCTGCCAGAGCTTCTATGATCCGCTGGTCGCGAGCGGACGCGGACGCGTGATCAACATCGCCTCTCTCAACTCTTACGTCGCGTTGGTGGAGGTCGCGGCGTATGCGGCGTCCAAGAGCGCCGTGCTTTCCCTGACGCGAAGTCTGGCTGTGGAATGGGCGCCCAAGGGAGTGTGCGTGAACGCCATCGCGCCTGGAGTTTTCAAGACCGACATCAATGCGGCGCTGCTGGAGGGCACCGAGCGGGGCAAAGAGCTTCTGCTGCGGACCCCGATGCGCCGTTTTGGCAGCATACCTGAGCTCGCGGGCGCGGCGATCCTGCTGGCGTCCGACGCAGCCAGCTTCATCACCGGGCAGTGCATCGTGGTCGACGGCGGATTTCTGGCCTCGGGCGTCAATCAATAAAGAGCGGCTGTATGTGACGCGCGAAGAGGTTGTGGGTGACGTTGCGCGCAACGCTCTCCTCACTCTGGTCGAGGATCTTCAAATAGCGATCTCCCATCTTGGCGGCTATCTTATAGCCGACGTGCAGGAGCTGGCGGACGTTCTTATCGAACTCTGGACACGCGGGATCATGCCGCAGGGCGGACGTGTATTCTTCCGCGGACCACTGTGCGACCTCCGCCGGCGGTGGCAGCTTTGCATAATCGATATCGATCACGGCAGTATAAGGTTGGCACAACTCCTCGCGGTGCGCATACGATTCGGCGTACACGTCCTGGGCCAGCGCCAAACCCTCGCCGCCCGCTTCGGCCAGTCCGATGAGCTCTTCGAGCCAGCTGGTTCCTGCCGTTTTCACGTGCACGCCGGCGTCGAACTTGCGATACGCACGGCGAATCGCGCTGTAGATGGAGAACTTATCGCTTCCGGAGTGTACGCTTAGCTTCAGGTTCGCCGGCAATGAATAATGTCTGACGGCGTGGGCAAGCACGGCGATGTCGCTCTCGAATTCCTCCGCGAAGCGCGAGACGTCACCGACGTAATCGACTCCTTTATTGAAACGCCCCGTGAACTTCGGTGCGATGGTCTGGATCGGAATCTTCTCGCCGGCAATGAGCGCCAGGATCACCAAAAGTTCCGGCGGAGATTGTGGAGCATCGGTTTCGTCCATGGAGACCTCGGTAATAAAGGTCCCCTCGCCGCGGCGGGACGCGATGTGGCGATAGATCTTCCCGGCTTCCCTCACGGCCGTCAAGTATTTGGCGGCGATCCGCGCTATGGAATCCCGCGTGGTGTGGAACGGTTCCGGGATGCCTGCGATCTCCACCTTCCCCAGGAGTTCCCCGTGGCGCGACAGAAATCCTTCGACTTCCGCGGCATCGGCTTTCTGCCCGATGAAATGCGCCACATCGATGGTGAAGAAGTCGCTGGGATCGATAAAACGGTCCACGGTTTCGAGATTGATGTGGTCGGCGTCCACATGATAGGGCTTGGTCCAGCCCAGTTGCGCGACGGCGGCATCCGCAGCGGCGCGAACCGAGCGCGGCTGGGAACCGATGATCATATGTTCCCGGTTCGATTTATTCCACACCGGAACGATAGCAACGCCCTGATCCTGGGCCAACATGCAGGCACGCAGTTGCGCTTTGGCCTGATGCGCGAAACGGTCGCCGACCCCAAGGGAGTACTTGGAAAGCTGAAGCATAGCTTAGTGTTCTCAGGCCTCTGGTCTTCTCAGACGTCGAACGCGAGATAACGTTTCGCATTGCCGTAGCACAGATTCCGAATCATCGGCCCGGCCAACTCGTCGCTGTCGGGAAATTCGCCGTTCTCGATGTCGCGCCCGATCAAGTTGCACAACACGCGCCGGAAGTACTCGTGGCGCGGATAGGACATGAAGGAGCGCGAATCGGTCAGCATGCCGACGAATCGGGACAGCAGCCCCACGTTCGAGAGCGTGTTAATCTGCCACTCCATCGCCTCCCTCTGGTCGAGGAACCACCAAGCTCCGCCGAACTGGAGCTTGCCGGCGATCTTGCCGTCCTGGAAGTTCCCGATCATGGCGGCAAAGGCGTAGTTGTCGGAAGGATTCAGATTGTACACGATCGTCTTGGGCAGCGAGTTTTCCTCATCCAGGCGATCGAGGTAGGCGCCCAGGGCTTCGATCTGCGGCAGGTCGCCGATGGAATCGAAGCCGGAATCGGGGCCGAGTTCACGAAACCGCCGCGTGTTGGCGTTGCGGCGGGCGCCCAGATGCAGCTGCTTGGTCCAACCTTTGGCGGCGTCCAGCCGTCCGAAGAACAGCATCATATAGGATGCGAACTGTTCGTGTTCGTCGCCATCCGCGGCCTGGCCGTCGCGCACTTTCTCGAAGATCCGCGAGGCGGTCTGATCGGAGCAAGGGCGGGCATAACAACGATCGAGTCCATGATCGGAAAGGCGGGCGCCCATCGAGTGAAAGAACTCGTGCCGGGAGCCCAGTGCATCCAGAAAATCGCGGCAGCAAACGATGTCGACGTTGCTGGCCGCGGCCAAACGGTCCACCCACGGATTGAAGACTTCCGGCGAATGCACGTTGAGCGCTTTGTCGGGACGGAAAGCAGGCAGCACCCGAGTAGAGAGACCGGATGTCTGAATGGCTCGGTGACACGAAAGATCGTCGGTGGGATCGTCCGTGGTGCAGAGCACGTCGACTTTGAATTTCCCCAGAATGCCCTTCGCGCGTAATCCGTCGGTTCCGAGCGCGGCGTTGGCCCGCTCCCAGATCGCGCGAGCCGTCGATTCACTCAGCAGCTCCTCGATTCCGAAATAGCGCTTCAGTTCGAGATGGGTCCAATGATAAAGCGGATTTCGGAGCGTACACGGGACCGTACCGGCCCACGCCTGGAACTTCTCGAAGGGAGAGGCATCGCCTGTGCAATAGCGCTCGTCGATTCCGTTGGCGCGCATCGCCCGCCACTTGTAGTGGTCGCCTTCGAGCCAAATTTCGGTCAGGTTATGGAACTGCCGGTTGTCGGATATGTCGCGCGGAGGGAGATGACAGTGATAGTCGAGAATGGGCTCCTGCTCGGCGTAGGTGTGATAGAGGTGCCGCGACTTCCGATTGGTCAGTAAAAAGTCTTCCGTGATAAAGGCCATGAGGGCTCAAGCGGTTTTCTGCAGATTCGGGACCAGCAAGTGAATGATCAGCAAGGCGACTAAGTAGAGCGTTCCCGCGACCACAAATAACGGGCCATAGGCGTCATGCGACCAGTCCAGCCAATATCCGATCGCCGGAGAAACCAACAGACCGCCGATTGCTCCGCCCATGCCGCCCAGGCCGACGACCGAGGCAACCGCGCTCTGCGGGAACACGTCCGAGGGCAGGCTGAAGATATTCGCGGACCAGCCTTGGTGCGCAGCGGCGGCAATACTGATGAGCGCGACCGCCAGCCACAGGTTTCCGCCGGTCTGCCCGACAAAAATGGCCGAGGTCACTGCCACGGCGCAAATCAGCATAGCGGTTTTCCGGGCGCGATTGATGGTCCAACCGTGCTGGATCATGGCGGAAGAGATCCAGCCGCCGCCGATCGAGCCCATCATGGACGCCGTGTAGATCACCACCAGCGGCGGCCCCAAATTGGAGAGATCGACACCATAGGTCTGGTTCAGGAAGCCCGGGAGCCAAAACAGATAGAACCACCACACCGGGTCGGTGAGGAACTTGCCGATCAGAAACGCCCAGGCCGCGCGGTTGCTGAGCAGGAGCCGATAGGGAATCCGCTGGCGGGGTTGCGCGTCGTCTCCCGAACGGATCAGATCGTACTCCTTGGCCGAGAGAAGAGGGTGTTCGCCGGGCTCACGGTACAGCCACAGCCAGGCTACGATCCACAGAATCCCTAGTGCTCCGGTGGCAATGAACGCCGATCTCCATCCGTAATGCACGGCCAGGTACGGAACGGCCAGAGGAGCCAGCAGCGCGCCAATGTTCGACCCGCTGTTGAAGATACCCGTGGCCAGGGCGCGCTCGCGCTGCGGGAACCAGGTGGCCACCGTCTTAATCGCGGCGGGGAAATTTGCCGATTCGCTAAAGCCCAGGGCAAATCGAGCCACTCCGAAACCCAATGCGCTGCCGGCGAGCGCGTGAGCAGCGGCGGCGATACTCCACAGGATTACGGCGATCAGGTACCCCAGCCGTGTGCCCAGATAATCGATCAGGCGGCCGGCCACGGGCATCATCATGGCGTAGGCGAGCTGAAACCCGAACACGATCCACCCGTAGCTGGCTTCGGTCCAGCCCATGTCTTTTTCAAGGACCGGCTTCAGAAGCCCCAGGACCTGGCGATCGATGTAGTTAACGGTAGTGGCGAAGAACAGCAGGCCGCAGATGTACCAGCGCAAGTTGGCCACGGTGGCGGCAGGGTTGCGAACCGGAGGCTTGGGGAGAGCGGTTGCCATGGCTACTGAGCCAGTCGTCTCATACTATCAGTCGCGTCTCATGATTTTCCCATTCACCTTGACATCCTTCCATGTGAGGCCCTGAACTTCTTTGACCACGTCCATTTCGGAAACGTTGTCGAAAGTGCAGCGCTCCAGATGAACGTCGCGGATCGGCGAATTGGCGAATCCCTGCAGATTCAAGACGTACTTCGCCTTTTTGCAGGTGACGTCCCGAATATCGATGTTGCGCACCATCGGACGCTCCGGCCCATTCGCGCCTTCCTGATAGTTGAAGTCGATCTGCAGCACGGCATCCTTGATCTCGCCGATTTCAATGTTGCGGAAGTAGACGTTTTCGATCGTCCCTCCGCGCATGGCATTGGTTTTGAAGCGCAGCGCCTCATTCAGATTGGGACTGGACAGCCTGCAGTTTTCGGCGTAGACATTCCTTACTCCGCCCGACATTTCGCTGCCGATGGTGATGCCCCCGTGGCCATCCTTCATTTCGCAATTCCGGATGATCACGTTCTCCGAGGGCACCCCGACCCGGCGGCCGTCTCGATTCCGCCCGGACTTGATCGCGATGCAATCGTCTCCGGTATCGAAAGAACAATTCTCGATCAGAACATCGCGGCAGGAATCGGGATCGCACCCGTCGTTGTTGGGCCCGTGACTGCTCACCTTGATGTTGCGTATGGTCACGTTCGTGCAATAGACGGGGTTGATTTCCCACATCGGCGAGTTGTGAATCGTCACCCCTTCGATGAGCACGTTCCGGGACCGATACGGTTGGATGAAGTTCGGCCGCAGGAAGCTGCCCTCCCCGAAAAGCCGCTGCGATACCGGAACATCCCGAGCGCCCATGTCGAGCAACCGGCGTCTTGCCTCGCCGAGGGATTGAGCGTTGACGCCGCCACGACGCGTCCAGATCCACCAATGGTCGTTATCGGCGTTTCCGTCCAGAGTCCCTTCTCCCGTGATGGCGATGTTCTCCTGGCCGTCGGCGTAGAGGAACGCCGAATAATTCATGCACTCGGTGCCCTCCCATCGCGTACGCACCAGAGGCAGGTACCGCGAGCTGTCGCGGAGGAAGCGCAGCGTCGCACCGGCGGATACGTGCAGATCGACATTGCTCTTGAGATGGATCGCGGCGGTGGAGTAAACGCCGCTCGGCACGATCACGCGGCCCCCTCCGGCGCGGTTGCACTCGGAAATGGCCCGGCTGATCGCCTCGGTCGAGTCTTTTACGCCGTCCCCCGCTGCGCCGTACTTGGTAATGTCGAAGTCCCGCTTGGGAAACGCCGGCGTTTTGATTCGCTGGAGGATCTTGGGAACTTCCGCCCATGCCTCGGCCTGAGCGCCGGCGGCAAACGTCAAGGGAGCCGCGCCGAGAGCGGCGAATCCCGCGCCGGCTTTAAGAAACTCGCGCCTGGCGGTCCTCATCGGTGCTTCCTCTTTCATTTTGAACTCTAGAGTGCGACGCGCGCGTTCGCTGGGAGCGCGACCTTTGCCCTTCATTCAACAGGCAATGGATCCCGCGCGCCGCGGCGAAGCAAGTGAATGCGATCCGAAGACCCCAAATTTAATCGTTGGCGGACCTGCTCGAAACGCATAGGCTGGCCGATGACGTCCGCCGGATCCAGGAGCGTGACTTCCCGCGGTGAAGCGGCGCATCGAGATAAGTTTGTGGCGATGTCATCTGACGCATGGATCAGTAGTGGCCCATCGGGCGAACAGGAGACGAAGCTCATGCGTGGTCCTAGAGAGAAAAACGCATCGTATGCGGCTGCCTGCCGTGCGCGCCGCCGTTACTTCACCATGTGCTTACGATCCTTCTCGTTCTGCGTGCAGAACATCTCGAAGATATCGTTGTCCGGCAGCAGGTTGTAGCCGACCTTGACCGAGAACTTCCGGGTGTAAATCTGAGGATCGTCGAAGGTCATCTCGGTATCCAGATGCCCGAAGTCGCGCCGGTGAAAACGCTCCGTCACATGCATCGCCTCCGTGCGGGGATGCCCCATGGCGTCCAGCGGCGTCTTATCGTTGAACCCGCGCGACTCGACGACGAAGGTGTCGCCCTCCCAGCGGCCGGTGGAATATCCGAGATAGGCCGGGAACTCGAACTCTTTCGGAAAGTCGCGCCCATCCGTGAAAATCTGGCGGCGAAGGTTGTCGACCTCGTACAGAATCAGCGTCTCTTTGGGCGCCTGAACGATCTTCATTGGTTCGGAAAGCAGCCCTGCCAGGGGCCAGCCATACTCGCCATGGCAAACATTGTCAGGGCTCCGCTCGGCGGCACCCTGCTTCATCAGCGCCTCTCCTGCCGGCCGCAGCAGGGATTCTCCGGGCTTGAGATCGGCGAAGACGTTGAACCCATACTTGTGCATCGATTCGAGCTCCATCCCGATCAGCGCAGCGTTGGACGCGGCCTCGTAACCCGCGCCGAGCATGCGTTTGAATTCGGCGACCGGAGTGATCTCGTGCGCCCAGACCCCCGTCAGGTCCGGCTTGCCATCCATTCGTGGCGCCGGAGCGGAGAGGTCCGCTTTTCCGTTTTTGAGCCGCGGAACGCCCTTTTCCGGGTAGTTTATCCACTGGCCAGTCGCGCTCATCGGCGCGCCAATCGGCAGGAGAAGCGCCGCGACCAGCAGCCGCCGGTACATCGATTTCGAATGATCCACGACTCGATTCTACTACTGCCAACGCAGAACCGTTCTGTCCGAGTGATCGTGACGGCAATCCCGCCGCTGTTCAAGCCGCGATCGATCGGGCGAGACCCCGGTGGATGCGGGCGAACCTTCGGTGAAACAACCACCGATTCATATCAGAACGTCAGGCGGACGACGAGTTGGCCCGAACGCATGCTGGTGATACCGTTGCCCGCGGTCGGAATCACAGTTCCATAACCGCCCGTGGAGATGCCGTTGACTTGGGTCGGCTTGGTCTTGTAGGGGGAGTTGGTGACCGGTTGCGGCAGCAGGAGCCGGTTGAAGACATTCGTCCATTCCGCCCGGACCTGCAGGATGACTTTTTCCGTCATCCGGAAATTACGGCCGAAGTTGGCATCCTCGCTGGGCTGGCGGAATCCGCGGAAACTCCGGATGGAGGACTGATTGGCTCCGAACTCTCCGTCCGGAATGGCCGACCAGGCATCAGGATTGAGCACGACAGTCGTTCGCGGATCGAAACAATGGCAGTTGAGATCGATCGGCGTCGTATGCGCGACCCCCTGGTTATCCGTCCATGACGTGGCATACAGGCTTTCGCCGGGCACCTGCTGTGCGGGGCCGGGCCCGTATCCCAGCCACTGGCTGACGGGGGTCGCCGTCGGAGAAGCGGGCTGGGCCAGGATCGGCGCGCTCTGATATTGCAGATACCAGCCGGTCTGCCATCCGCTCACGATATAGGAGAGGATCTTGTTGCTCCCGAACAGTCCACTCCGCTGCTCGGGAACGGTGTAGGTGGCCGAGAGCCGGAACTGGTGCGGGAGATCCAGCCCGGACAGGTTCTTCCCCAGGCTCCGGTTGAACGGATCGGGCGAACTGGTGAGGGACAGATTCTTGGAGTAGGTGTAATTCGCGCTCACGGTCAGGCCGTGGTAGAAGCGCTGGGTGACCACCAGCTGCAAGGCATCGTACCAACTGTTACCGAGCGCAGCCACGCCGTTCAGCCTGTTGAACTGCGGGAACGGAAGGATGGCCTGCCGCACCAGCTGGTTGGTTGGAAACTCCGGATAGGGGAGGCCCACGCCGTGGGTCGCCAAAGCCGACTGATTGGCACTCGCCCACCTCGAGCGCAACACGGCCGCATCGGCGAGATTGCCCACCTGGAATCCGAACTGGTCCAGCAGGGGTACGGAGAGTTTATTCAGGGTGCTGAGGCCGTTGGCATTCAGCCAGATGACGCGGTTTCCAACGTAAGAGGCCTCGACCACCAGATTGCGCGTCAGCGCGCGTTGCACGCCAACACTCCATTGATACTGCCGAGACGGCCGGCCGGCGCTCGGGCCCAAGACGGCCGGGCTGGCGCCGACGGTACCGTCCAAAGCGCCCGCGGCGGCGTTGAAATTCGGCCAAACCGGCGTGAGAACGTCGGGGAGTCCGTCCTGGAGCTGGAACACGTAGTCGCCGTAACCCGGTGTCCCGCTGTCGGAGGCAGAGACGACGGTTCCCTGTGCGTAGTTGGTCGGTGCGTACACGATCCCAAATCCGGCCCGCAGTACGTTGTTTTTACCCAACTGGTACGCCGCTCCAATTCGTGGTGCGAAGGCCCACGGGTAATTCTTGGCAAAGCTGCAGTTGCAGGTGGCTTCGTAGATCGCGCCTCCGGGATGGCCTCCGGCTGCGGGATCGGGCGTGTTCACGTCAAAGGCTCCCTCGCGGCCGTGGCGTTCCCGCAGATAGGTGCCGTAGTCATAACGCAAGCCATAGTCCAGCGTGAGGCTGCGGGTGACCTTCCAGGTGTCCTGCACATACGCCGCAGTCTGGCTCTTCTGATCCCGGTAGTTCGCCGGCGCACTGATCCGGACATTGCTCACGTCGCCGAGCAGGAAGCTCGCGAACTCAAATCCGGTACTCCCGGTGGAAAGCGACAGACCTTGCAGCGCGATCTGCTGGGTGCCATTGGGGCCAAACGTGTAGTTGCCGGCTGTATTGGTGAGCGAGGAGACCGGTTGAAATTCCAACCGCCAGTCGAAGCCGGCCTTGATGGAGTGATTGCCTTTGACCCAGGTTGCGTTGAACTGGGCCTCGGGGATCTGCGCGGACGATTGGGTGGTGAGAAACCCGCCCTGGGGCCCGATGGTAGTCATTCCGCCCGTCGTGGTGCTCACCGCGGTGGTGATGTTGGGGAACAGGCGGTTGACCGTCGCCCCGCGAAGGCCCAGCTCGGTGACCGCGTTGTAGTTGGTCACCGGGGGTTCGAGCCAGATTCCCTGATCGCTGTATCCGGCCGTTGCGTGCAGCAGCAGCGTGGGGGTCATGGTGTAGTCCCAGGTCAACCGGGCCGTATGGGAGGCGGAAGTCGCGCCACGGCCCGGTTCGATCGGCTCCGGCAAGCCCGTGGCCGCGCCATTCGGGTAGACCAGAGGCGAATGGTAGCGCACCGTCTGATAGTAGGCCGAGAGGTGGCTTCGGGAGCCGAACATGTGGTCCACCTTGATGGACGGAAGGTAGGTGTTCATCTGGTCGGTCCAGCCATGCTGGTAGTTCGAGCTCGGCCGTCCGGTGTCCGCGTTGGGGCCGAGAGGCGTAGGAACCAAATCCAGGATCTTCTTCGACACATTATCGAAAAGAGTGGGGGAAATGTAGTTGTTCACGTACGGATCCCTCACCTGCACCGGACTTCCGTTTGTGCAGTTGGCGGCGGTAACCGCCGCCGTGTCGCAGATGACCGTCCGGGTCGAGGTCGGGTCGAAAAGCTGGCCGGAGAGGATGCTGCGGCCCAGCGGGTCGATATAATTCGCGCTGCCAACCTTGACGTACTGGTTACCCGAAAGCGAAATGAGACTTTTGAAGTCGCCGATGCGATAGTCGGACAAGGGGACCGTGGCCGACGTGGTATTGATCGTACCGTTCTCCAGGTAGGACTCGTAGCTGAAGAAGAAGAAGGTCTTGTCGGTGCCGTTATACAGCTTGGGAATTCTCACCGGTCCGCCGAAGCTGCCGCCGTAGTCATACCGGCGCTGTTTGTTCTTCAATCCCGAGTAGGGCTGCGATGCGTTCAGGGCTTCGTTTACCGCGTTCGCGTAAGCAGTTCCGTGATAGCGGTTGGTGCCGGACCGCATGGTCACGTTCAGGACCGCTCCGCTGATGTTGCCGAACTCCGCCGAGTAATTGCTGGTCAGGACGGCCACTTCCTGGACGGCCTCGGCACTCGGCTGGGTCTGCATGGTGACGATGCCGGCGGGATTCTGCATGTTCCCCGTCATACCCTCGATGAGGATGTTCATGCCGTTGTTTCCGTTCGCGCTCATACCCAAGCTCGGGGTGTAACGCGTTCCGGGCACTGTCTTGACTGCGGCATAAGGGTCGCGAAGGCCATTGGTGGCTGCGCCAGTGCCGCCGCCGTTCACCGGCAGAATCGGAAGACTCTCGAGCTGTGTGAAGTTGACGTTGTACGACGTGGCGCTGTTCTCGGTCTTGAGGATGGGGGTCTCGGCCGTGACCGTGACCGTATCGCTCGTCGCGCCGATTTGCATCGGAACGTCAATACGCAGGACGTTGGCGACCTCCACCACCAGGCCCTTTCGTTCGAACTGTTTGAAGCCGCTGGCGGAGACCTGGAGGGTATACGTCCCGGTGGGAAGTTGAGCCACGGTGTAATTCCCCGTGCCGGTCGAGGTCGCCGCATACATCGCACCGGTGTTCGGATTCTGGACCGATATCTTGGCCCCCGCAACCACCGCCCCGCTCGCATCCGTGACTAAGCCCGTGATCGTGCCGGCCGACTGCCCGAAGGCGGCCGCGCTAAAGCTAAAAAGGATCGCTGTCAGCGAAATTGTCCATTTCATGAAAAAACTCCCTCCCCTGTGTTGTCCGAACCACATCGTTCGAGCAATGCCGCTTAATGTGAAAATGTGAAGTGGAGACCAGGGAGATTATGCCTCTCTGGTTCGGGTACGTCTACGTTTGGCACGTTAGAATCCGACGTTAGACCATCCCGAAGAGAAATGTGTTGTGGAATCAGTACAATAGGGGCCACGTCAAAGGTGGGTCAAGAGTCGTCCCCCGATCCTCCCGGGGGCGTCAGCGAAGGGCGGATGCCCCCGGCGGGCGCTACCGGCCTACCAAACCGCTGATGCGACGAGCGTGAGGGATCCGGCTGAGTTTCCGTAGATGGTGTTGTGTAAAACGATTTGAAAGTTCTTGGTGGACCAATCCGCGGGCGCGGACTGGGCGAACTGGCGGAATAAGTCGTTCTTGGTGAGGAATTCCACAGCAGCTTGGGTGTTGTGCGAGTCCATGCCCTCAATCATCAGTAAGGGGTGGCCTGAATCCGAGTGGACAAAGCGGGTGATCAGGGAGTAGCCGTCCGCCCGCGGGGGCGACGCGTAATTCCTTCTGGGAAGCCCCCAGGCCCGGTCTTTTTGCTTGGAGTCGATGATCTTGATTCCTTCGGGTACCATCTCCAGGTGAAAACGGGTACCGTGCGTCAACCGCTGGGTCAGAAACGAGATGCCGATCAGGATTGTCGGAGAATTCTTGAGGTCTCCAAAGTTGACATCGCTGCCAAATTTGAGATCGAATCCCTGGTTGCGGTTCGTGAGCTGCTCCGCGAAGCGCGCCGCTCCCATCGCCCCGCCCGTACCGACGTAGGAATCTCTCAGGACCAGGAGTTCGGAAGCCGGGATCGCCTTGTCGCCGTCGAGCGGCAGCCATTTATTCTGGTGCAGGGGGTTTAGCTTCAGCAAGGTGGGAGCCACGATCGAAACCAGGACGGGCCGGTCTTTGTCCAGGAACGGCCGCCATAGCAGATCCAAAGGGGTCGGAGTGTGGAACGCGCCCAACAGACGAACCGAGACGCCCGCGACCGCCAGGACTCCAACCGCTACTGCCATCCAGGTCCAGGCACGCCGGGGGAGCACCCCGCTGAGCGCCGTAATGGTTGCGGGGCTGGGATCTGGTTCAGGCGATTCAACGGGTTGGCTGGCAAAGTGGAATGTGGGCTGATAGCCACCCAGCGGCAATTCAATCTGAAGGTCTTGTCCCAAGCCCGAGGAGTAGGCCTGCGCCAGGCACTTCCGCACGTCCCCGCCGGTCACGCGGACGAGCGAACCGCCTTGAGCATCGAAATCCCGGCCCTTCCCGAATACATCAACGGCGATGTTGCCTTCCTTGATGGCGGAGCCTCGCCCCGCCAGGGTTTCTTCGACGACATAGCGCAGAAAGGCTTGTCTCCGGCGGCTGCCTGCGAATGGCCGGCTTCCCAGCAACTCTTCCAGGTGGGCCCGGATACGTTGGCTCTCAAACTCTGAGATCGGGGACTCACCAGGGAGCCCCGCACATGGCATACTCGACATCGTCCCCCCGTTTGCCCAGTGAATTTACCACTTTCGGAACCCATGCGCAAGCGCCTATTTTGCCGGCACCGATTCTCCGGTTTCGCCGCTGAGTACCGCTTGACCCGCGTTTGACGTAAGATCTAAAAAAGATCATGACAGCAGGTATGAGTCTGATTCGACGTGATCTTCCAGCCTCCGTCCGCCTAACCTCGCGTTCTAACGTGTTGAACGTAGACGGTTGCTGGCTTCAGAAACTAGAATCTATTTGATCCAGGGCCAACCGCGGCCTGGGGGTGGAGGTCCCAATGCCATCCGCGTTCTTCAGGGTAAGATTGTGTGCCCTTCCTCCGCGCTTGTCCCCGTTTCGGGTGGCATCCCTAGAGGAGCATGCATGAAATTGAATCGGATCCGATTTGCAGCGGCGATTGCCGCTGTTGTCCTGGCCGCCACGGGCGCATGGGCGCAGGAGGCTCGCACCCGGCCGCCGCTGGGCGATGGGCCTTGGACTTTCGACACCTTCGAGCCGAATACGCGCATCCGCGTCTCGATTGTCGCCAAAGGACTTTCGCATCCCTACGGGATGGCGTTCCTGCCGGGCGGCGACATACTGGTCACCGAACGGCCGGGACGGCTGCGCATCATCCGTAACGGCGTGCTCGATCCTCAACCCGTCGCGGGTGCGCCGATGGTGCACGCGGCGTCGTTGGGCGGACTGCTGGACATCGCGCTCAGTCCCAAGTTCTCAGAGGATCACCTGGTGTACTTCACGTACTCCAAGGCCACGGACAAGGGAGTCGCGACTTCGGTCGCCCGCGGGCGCTGGAACGGTACGGCCTTGGTCGAGACCCGCGACGTATTTGTAACGGACCCGTCCGGCGGAAAGCGAGAGGCGGGTTCGCGGCTGATTTTCGGACGTGACGGCAACCTGTTCTTCAGCGTGGGTGGCGCCGGCGAAAACGGGGACATGCGGGCGCAGGATCCCGGCAGTGACGCCGGCAAAGTCCTGCGTATTCGCCCGGACGGAAGCGTGCCGCCGGACAATCCCTTCATCGGAAAAGCCGGTTATCTGCCCGAAATCTACTCGATGGGGCACCGCAATCCGACCGGCTTCGCCATCCAGCCGGACACCGGCGCGTTTTGGGAAGGGGAGCAGGGACCGCAGGGCGGCGATGAAGTCAACATCATTCTTCCAGGCAAGAACTACGGTTGGCCGGTGGTGAGCTACGGGCGCGATTACGACGGTACCTTCATGACCAAACAGCCGTGGCGCGCGGATTTCGAAGCTCCCGTGGTCTATTGGGTGCCTTCCATCGCCAACGCCGGGATCACTTTCTATAACGGCGATAAATTTCCCGCCTGGAAGGGGAATTTGTTTGTCGCCGGGATGGTGGAGGCCCGCATTCCTAACACCGGCCAGGTGCAGAGGATCGTGCTGAACAAGGATGGTGAAATACGCCGCGAGTCGTTTTTCCGGGACTTCCGGCAACGGATTCGCGACGTGGCCCAGAGTCCTGACGGGTTTCTGTACGTTTTGACGGACGAAGATCCCGGAGTAGTGCTCAAGATCGAGCCTGCCCCCTAAGCTTCGGAAACGGCGGATGATACATCCTACGAATGTGCTCGTCCGGTTGGCAGCCCTCGGCTTAGGCGGCGTTTTTTTGCAGGCAAGCGGATGGTCCGCGGACATCCAGGCCACGCGGTTTCCTGAAAATCCGCTGATCACGGTAAACACGTCGCCTTCGCTGGGCGACAACCTGAACGGTCCCTCCGTGATCCGCGTGCCGGATTGGGTCGAGCACCCCTTGGGCCGCTACTACATGTATTTCGCCCATCACAAGGGACAGTTCATTCGCATGGCGTACGCCGATTCGCCGCATGGTCCTTGGAAGGTCTACGAGCCGGGCGTAATGCAGGTCGCCGATACGGCCCTTTCCCGACCCCAGCCCGATCCGGACCCCACTCCTTCGGGCGTCTACACGCACATCGCTTCGCCGGAACTCTACGTCGACCAGAGCGCCAAACGCATCATCCTGTGGTTCCACGGAATGTGGACCGAGGGCCAGCGGTGGCCTGCGCCGCTGGCGGAGGCGCGGACCTGGCTGCGCGCCAACGGCTATGCGCAATACACGCAGGCGGCCGTGTCCACCGACGGGATTCATTTCAAAGCCCAGCCGGCGATCAGCAAACAGAGCTATCTGCGTGTCTTCCAGCATGACGGCAAATTCTATGCCATCTCGAGGCTGGGGCAGCTGCTGCGCGGCACGAAGGATCCTCTTGCGAGCTTCGAACTCGGCCCCGATCCGTTTCGCGACGGCCCGTATTCCAGGCGGGTGCGCCACGTCACCCTGCTGCCGCGCGGCAACAAACTCGAGATCTTTTTTTCGGCGATCGGGGAAGCGCCGGAGGGCATCTTGCATACCACCATGGCGCTGGATGGCGACTGGACCCAGTGGAAGACGTCCGGTTACGACCAGGTGCTGACCCCGCAAGCATCCTACGAGTGCCCGGAACTGCCGGAGACGCGTTCCGCAGTCGGCGAGATTTACGGTCCCGCCAAGCAGCTTCGCGATCCGAACTTGTATGTGGAAGACGGAAAGATGTTCCTGTTTTATACGATCTGCGGAGAACAGGGCGTCGCCGCGGCCGAGGTGACTCTCCCGCGCTGACAAGTGCCGGCTCCTGCGCCCGTCAGCATGGTCCGCGAGTTTGGTTTTGTGGAATCGGCCGCGCGGATGAAGGACGGCCTCGTACCCCCTTCCGTATTTCCGGAGGCGTGTACATATCGCTCATACGGAAGGACCGGTATAGTAGCGTGTTCGCCTCCATTGTCGACACGGCTTGACCGCAGGCATCGACTCCAATGGCATACGCCCTAGGTCCGTCCGGCGTTGACACAGTACCGGCATCGAAGTGATAGTTGCCGTCGCTCAGTTCTTCCGCCGTGCCTAACGCCAGGGACAGGACGCCGAGATCCACATTCAGGATTAATTTCGCGGTCCGGGCGGCCTCGTCCAATTGGAGGACTTGTCCGCGGCTGTCGACGGGCACATTGGAATGGAGAACCCGCAGGTTGCCGTTATCGAACACGGCAAGCCGCGATGGGTCCGACAGTTCAAAGTTGGGATCATGCTGATGCGAGAACCAAGGGCTAGGATCATCCGAGAGAAGAGTGAAGTCGCCGTCCTTGCCGAGCCTCCAGAGGATGTTCCCATCGCCGGCTCCATGGGCATAGTTGATCTTCATCAGCCAGTCTTGGTGCCGGGCCGAATAAAGCAGGTTGCCATCCGCCGTGAGCTGAACGGCGTTGCCGTGCGTCCAATCATTCGCTTTATCCGCTAAATAGAAGGGAGGGCATCCGCCACCGGCTCTGGTGCAGGTTTCTCCTCCCGTAGCCAGGCGAGCGGTATCGAGATGGTCAAACGTGTCCCACGTCCAAAGGACCTGGAGATCGGGATCGAACACGATAATCATGTCGCCCAGAACATCCACCGGGCCGGGACCCTGGACGTCGGTCAGGGTCTGCTCCACATCCGCCAGCGCCACGATGCGTCCGTCGGGAAGCGTGCGCACTTCGTGATGGAAGCCCGAGATCGGACGGCGTCCCAGGGCCACCAGCTGCTCGTTCACCTGGGCCGCATTCGTCTCCAATACCGTCATCCCCACCAGATCGACTTTGCGAATGGCTTGCTGCGGGAGATCCTTCCCGGGGTCTTCCAACACTCCCCACAGGTATCCTCCTTGTTCGAAGCGCGTAGCCCAGGAGAGGTTGTAGAGGTTGTACCAGATCACATTTCCGCTCAAGTCTGTGGCGATCTGGCTGCCTCCGGCGATGCCCAGAAGCACGCCTCGGTCGGTGCCGGCAGGAGTGGTTTCGAGGACCGTCTGCCGCCACGGTAACGCCGGAATCTGCCCGGTCTGAAACGTCACATTCGATCCCATCGACAGCCGCCCCTCTGTATCCGTAATGCTGTGCGCCAGGTAGGTCGTCTGCGGCAGAAGGCCGGCAAGGTAAAAGTTCATGCTCCCCGGAGGGGCGCAATTCTTCCAGGACGACTGCCGAGGCGGTCCCGGATAGGTTTGAAACGCAACCTGTATTCTGGCGCCGGCAGGACAGGACGGCGCGCTGAAGAGGAAGACCAGCGGGTGCGCCGTCGGATTGACGACGGCTTGTGCGCCGTTCACTCGCGACAGTACCTCGTACATTTGTGAGATCGTGGCGATTTCGGCTGTGCCTGCTCGCTTGGCCGAGAGCTCGATTTCATAAACGCCCTCTTGTTCGGAGGCCGTCCAGTCGAGCGTCGACGATGGACCGTAATCCCGGATCATGTGAAAGACGCCTCCCGGCGGCCTGACTCGAAAGCGATACCGGACATCCCCGCCTTCGGGAGCGTTGGCGGACCAGGTCGTCACCTGGCCGACGTAGGCGGGGGAGGGAAGCGACGCTGTCAGCGTCACCGTCATGGCCGGCGCAGGAATGCCGAGGCAGGCGCTCAACACGCCGCCCCATAGACATTTCTTCAAAATCATCGGCTCAGCCGTTCGATGGCAGGCCGCGTACCACAGCTAAATCTGTCACTCTGCGACATGAGAAAGCCCCCCGGAGCAGTAATGAGCGAATTGACGCGGCCCACCACGGTGAGGTTTCTGAAAATTCGCGATAATTGCGCGGCCTTGGATGCGCTAGGGCGCTAATGTTCCCGTTTGCGGGGAGTCGCGGCGCTGGGATCGCCCGTGGGCGGGGGAGCGTGATCTTCCTTCGCCGGCGGCCCCAGCAGTTCAATAAACATGGGTTTCAGGGCATCCGCCCATATCTGGTATCCCTTCACGGTGGGATGCAGATGGTCCGGGTTCATCATGCCCTCGAAGAGCTTGCCGTTCGCATCCGCCAGTTGGTCATTGATGTTCAGATAGCGGATGTCTTTTCCGTTCGCCAGTTTCGATAGGTTCGCGTTCACCTTGTCGATTGTTGGCATCACGGCCATGTTGTCATTGCGGGGAAAGATCGCTGTCACGATGATAGTGGCCTTCGGGGCTTTGCTTCGCAGGGTGCTTAAAATAGCCTGAATTCCGCTGGTGATATCGGCGACCTTCGCGTCATCGCCGCCCGGGGGTGTGGTGTTCCCCACGTTGTTGGTCCCCGCCAGGAGCACGATCACCTTCGGGTTCACGCCATCCAACTCCCCGTTTTCGAGCCTCCATAGAATGTTCTGGGTCCGATCGGCGCCCCATCCGAAATCCCCTGCGTTCCATCCGAAGAAGTTCTGATTCCAGTTTGCAAGCGCCGCCGGATAATCCGTCGCGCCCCACCGGCGGACAATCGAGTCGCCCTCGAAATAGACGTCGATGCGCCCCTGCTTGGTCTTCGCCAACAACTGCGTGTGTGCGGTCAGGGAATTTCGATCGCGCCGCGGCACAGGCTGATTTGCCGGAGCCGGCGTCTGCGCCCAGGCCGCGGCAACCAGCACCAGGCTCGCCGCCGCTTGGAATAGGGCCCCGCGGTTGTTGATCGTCATCGTGACGTCGCGGAGTGGCCGAGGAACTTGTCCGCCCACGGTATGAAGTATTTCCAATTGGGTGCATCGGTGTGCCCGCCGTCGTGCTGGCGCCAGGCAAGCTGGCCGTCGAGCAATCCGACGTTCACATCCGGCATCTTCTCGGTATGGTAGTCGTCGGACCTTCCTAGAGTCTTCGCGCCCAGGAGCCGGAACACCGGCTGCGCGGCAATCGCCGCCATGAAACTGCCCTGGTGATCCAGCCACTTCGCGTCACCCTTCTCGGGGACGCCGTAGCTGATGAACGTCAAGCGGGGTGCGCACAACGCGAGCAGCTCGTGAGCGTCCACGGGGAGGTCTCCCGCGTTCTTCGAGCCAAAGGTGGCTTCCGAAGCGCCGTACTTCAGGAAGTTCCCCGCCATCCAGTGGTATTCACCGGTGCCCGTGAGGTTTTCGACGGCCTCGCCCCAGTTGCGGCGATGCAGCTTCGCCCCGCCTTCGCCGGAAGAGCCGATCAGCACGACGGCGAAGCGCGTGTCGAACGCCATGGTCACCAGAGCGGCCTTACCGTAGCGGGAAACGCCCTCAATGCCCACGCGCTTCGCGTCGATGGCCTTGTCGGTCTCCAGATAATCGAGCCCGCGTGACGCGCCCCAGGCCCACGCTCGCAAGGCTCCCCAATCGTCCGGTTTGCGGGGCTGGCCTTGATTCACCAGGCCGATGATTCCCTTGGTCAGTCCGGCGCCATTATCCGCCTGAATGCTGGTGGGGTTGATATACGCGTACCCCCACCCGTCGGCGATGAGCTGTTCGGTCGCCGGAGGATCGCCACCCGCGGCTTTCGGCGGACCTCGGCGGCCGGCGGGAATTGGGGCGCCGGGCAATCTGCCGCCCCCGAACATCATCATCACCGGGACCGGCTTCTTCGCATTGGCCGGCGTGACGAGAATCATCTGGATATCGACGTCGATCGCCGGGTAGGACGTGTTGTCCACATGGCCCACCAGCTGCCGGCCGGTTACCGGAAGCGCTCCTACTTTATCGGTCACGGTGTTGGTCACCGTCCAGGTCACTTTCGGCACTTTCTTCGGGACGCGGCCCAGCACCTCGCGTTCAAAATCCTCTACGATCTCGGGGCGGCGCTGCTCGCGCCAGACGCGGGCGCTGGTGACCTTTCGGCCGTTTTTCAAGGTCAGGGGATCGGGCAGGTCCGGGAAAGGGTTGGCCGTCGCCTCATCATAATTGGCGTGATTGGGAGCGCTTTCATTACCGCTGGGGCCGGGCCGCAGCGCCTTGATGCCGAGCTGGTCCATCATATTCTGATGGTCCTGGGCCGAGGTCCAATTCTTCGGCGGGGGCGCCTGCTGGCCCAGAAGGCTTACCGCAACCAGGCCGATGAGCGGGAAGAACGTCCGGTACAACGTTCGAGCAGGGAAATGAGTGGGGCGCGTCATACTCATCTCATATTGAACAACAAAAGGGCGGGGAGCAAGGGCGCGCATCCCTGCAGCTACAATTCGATCGTGATAAAGTCGTGCCATGCGACAAATCCTGTTTCTGGCGGGTCTTTTGTTGGTGCTCAAACCCGCCGCCGCGCAAACCCCCTCCCCGGCTCAGAATTGCGACCGGGAGTGCCTGCGCGGCATGCTCACGAACTACCTCAACGCTCTGATCGCGCACGACCCCAAGTCGCTCCCGTTGGCTGCCAACGTTCGGTTCACCGAGAACACGGTGGAAAAGCCCTTGGGGGAAGGGCTGTGGAAGACCGCCTCGAGCTTAGGCACCTTCCGGCAGGATATCCTCGACGTGCGTCAGGGCGTCGCGGGGACGCACGTCATCCTCGAGGAAAAAGGGGCCCCCGCCATGTTCCAAGTGCGGCTGAAGGTGGCCGCCGGCAAGATTTCGGAGATCGACACGACCGTGGTTCGCAACCAGACCGAAGGAATGATTTTCCGCCCCGACCAGCTGAAGACCGCGAGTCCCGCCATGAACATCACGCCGGAGCCTTCCCAGCGCAACTCGCGCGAAGAAATGATCCGGCTCGCGCTGCTCTATCCGGCCGGGCTCAAAGTGGGCAGCTTTGTCAAATCGGGCGCGCAATTCGCTCCGGATGCGTATCGCCTGGAAAACGGGCAGATGATGGCCGGACCCAAGTGCACGTTCATGCCCGGCTGCACCAACATCAAGGAACAGCGCCTGCCGACGCTGGCCGGGATCGTCGCGCGCGTCGCGGCCGTCGACGAGGAGCAGGGCATCGTATGGCTGCGCATGAGCTTCGGGCCGGGCGCGTTGATGGGCCGCGAAGGAACCCTCCTGGTGTGGGAGATGTTTAAGGTCTATGGCGGCGAGATCCACGCCGTGGAGGCATTCATGATGGCGGCGCCGCTGGGCACCGGATTCGGCTGGGATCTGTAAGCATGAAGAACCTGCTCCACATCCCGGTTCTGGCGACGTTGGCGATGGCCGCCACTGTGCTCGCGGAGTCGCCCGATCCGAAACCTGCATTTCCGGAGTAAACCCATGCTCCTGCGGCGCCCAAATCGGCCGATTTCGAAGTCCAGATCGTCACGGACCACCTGAACTCTCCCTGGTCGCTGGCATTTCTGCCGGACGGCAACTTCCTGGTGACGGAAAACGACGGTGCCATGAAGATCGTGAGACCGACGGGCGGATTCGTGTCGGCGCCGATTGAGGGCGTGCCTCCGGTGAAGTCGGTGGCTGCGCAGGGACTGCACGAAGTGGTGCTGGATCCGGATTTCGCCCGCAACCGGATGATCTACTTCACGTATTTCGCCCCGCCGCCGGGTGAGGCTCCCGGGTACTGGCCGATTGAGTATTTCTACGAAAACGTGTGGACCAAGCCCTTGGCCGAACGGCGGACGATGAGGATCGGCACCGAGCGCGTGGCTCGGGCGCGGCTGAGTGAAGATCTGCGCCGCTTGGAGAACGTCGAAGTGATTTTGGACGGGGGCGGCGAGCGGCGGATGGTGGTGGCGGCCGACGGCAGCCTGTTCATCTCCAGCGCGGACCGGTTCCGGTTCTACGAATCGAAACTGGATGGGATGGAGCGTCCTTTCCTGGACGATCCGGACGAGCGACGCAACTTCACGGGACGGATTCTGCACATCAACCGGGATGGGTCGATTCCGAAGAACAATCCGTGGCTAAGCCGCTCGACCGTGCTCCCGGAAACTTGGGCGCACGGATTTAAGGACCCCGAGGGGTTGGCGATCCGTCCGGAAACGGGCGAGCTTTGGGCGCTGGATCATGGTCCGCAGGGCGGCGACGAGGTCGATATCGTCAAGCCGGGCAAGGATTACGGATGGCCGAATGTCAGCTACGGCCGGCAATATGACGCGCGGCAAGCCGACGGTCGCAAGAATGTCCTGGTGGGCACCGGGAAGACCTCGATGGAGGGCGTCGAGGAGCCGCGGTATTTTTGGGTCCCGTCCATTGCGCCGTCGGGGATGATGTTCTACACCGGCAATCTGTTCCCGGCGTGGAAGGGGAATTTGTTTGTAGGCGCCATGGCCGGTCAACACCTGGTGCGGCTGGTGCTGAACGGCGATAAGGTGGCGGCCGAAGAGAAGTTATTGGAGGGACGGAACTGGCGGATCCGCGAGGTCAAACAGGGGCCGGACGGAGCGATCTATCTGTTCGCCGGGAACCAGCTGGTGCGGTTGACGCCGAAGCGCTAGTGCTCCGGGTGTACCCCCGCATCCTGCGGCGTCCGCTGTCCGTTGCCTGACGCTACTTCGACGTCCTTGCCTTCGTGCCCGCCCAGCTTCCGGATCAGGGCCACAGTGCTGTCATGCGGAACGGGCAGCCCGCCGAAGGCGGCCTTTCCCATGGCGATATCCAGCGGCGTGAAGCCCCGCTTGTTCTTGGCGTCCAGCTTGGAGCCGTGATCCACCAGGAACTGGACGATGGAATCCGCTCCGCGGTCCGCTGCTCCGTGCAGTGCGGTCTCGCCGCGCGTGTTGGTCTGGCCGAGATCCAATCCGGCCGCGATCGCCACCTTCAGGGATTCGAGCGCCTCGGCTTCCGTTCCGCGAGTGAACTTATCGCGATAGCCGACGCCGGCCGCAAACATCAGGGCGGTGTCTCCCTCCTTGGTGGTGAGCTTGGGGTCCGCTCCTTTGGCGAGCAGAACCCGCATCGCCTCGGCGTCGCCGGAGCGGGCGGCGCGCATCAGGGGTGTGGTTCCCGCGTCCAGCGTGACGTCGCCCGTATCCATGCCGCTTCGGCCGGGAAGGTTCTTGGTCAGCTGCAAGTTCGGATTGGCCCCGCGATCCAGAAGAGCTTTCACGATCTCGATGCTCGGCAACGGGTCGTCGGCTTTGCGCGAGGGCAGCGCGGAATAGTCTTCATTGCGCATGTCGATCGCCGCGTATAGCGCCGCTCGTCCCTTGTCGTCGGCCAGGTTGGGATTGGCCCCGCGATCCAGCAGGAACTTGGCGAAGGTGTACTTCTTGTTCATGATGGAGACCACCAGGGCGGTGGCGCCGTCCACGTCGGATTGATTGATATCGACGCCGCCGTCGAGCATCACCTTGGCCGATTCGATGTCGCCTTCGCGCGCGGTGAACAGGAACGCCGTGAAGCCTCCGCGGGCAATCGGGCTCACCGACGAAGCCGCGCTGAGTTTCGGCATCTTGGTCGGGCGATCGAAGGAGACCACCTTCCAGTCGGCTCCGTGTTCGAGCAGCAGCTTGACCACCGCCGGATGGCGCTCCGCCGCGGCCCACATCAGAGCCGTCTGGCCCTTATAGTTTTCGCGGGCGTTGACGTCGGCTCCGCGATCGAGCAGCACCTTCACCGCGTCCGCGTTACCGGCGCGCGCCGCCGTCATCAGCACGGTTTCGCCGTCAGCCGTGGTCAGAGTCTTGGGGTCCGCGCCGGCCTTGAGGAGCGCCTCGATCATGGCGGCGTTCCCCAGGGAGGCCGCTTCGGAAAGCGGCGTGGCGCCATAGCGGTTGGCGATTTTCGGGTCGGCTCCCGCGGCCAGCAGCAGGTTGACGGCAGCAAGATCGTTCCAATGGGCTGCCCAGTGGAGAGCGGTGGTGCCGTCCGGCTGGGTGGCGTTCACATTCGCGTGTTGTTTCACCATCGCGCGGAGCGTTTCCATGTCGCGATTCTGGACCGCATCCGCGATGGTGGCGTTGCCGGCGAACGTGACGCCTGCCAAGCCGCAAGCCAGCAGGAGGACGGAAAGTTTTCTCATAGGCTAGACCTCCGAGAGCGGACCGGTGCTGTCGCCGACCGATTCCCGCGGAACACCCGCCTTCTCCAGGATGGTCAGCAGCAGATTCGACATCGGTGTGTTCTCCGGATACAACAGGTGACGCCCGCCCTTCATCCTGCCGGCGGCGCCGCCCGCCACGAAGACCGGTAGCGGGGAATGGTTGTGGATGTTGCTGTTGCTCATCCCGCTTCCGTAGAGGATCAGCGAGTGGTCCAGCAAGCTGCCGTCGCCATCCGGGGTGGCCTTCAGCTTTCCGAGGAAATAAGCCATCAGGCCCACATGATAAATGTTGATCTTGGTGAGATTTTCCAGCCGCGCCGGATTGTTTTGATGATGCGACGCCGGGTGGAACCCTTCGGAAATGCCCAGCATGGGGAAGGTCCGGTAGCTGACTTCCCGCGCCATCATGAAGGTGGAAATGCGGGTGATATTGGCCTGGAACGACAAGGCCATCAAATCGAACATCAGCTTGGAATGCTCTTCGTGATTGTCGGGAATCCCGCTGGGAGACTTGGGTACGCTCAATTCGGAATTGCTGTTCTGTTTCTCGGCGAGCTGGATGCGCCGCTCAATTTCACGGACGGTGTCGAGGTACTCGGCCACGCGATTGCGGTCGTTAGGGCCCAGGCCGCCCTGCAGGCGCCGCACCTGGTTGGTGACCGCGTCGAGAATACTCTGCTGCTGTTCGATGCGTTGCAGCCGTTCCGCGGCCGTGGCGCCGTCGCCGAACAGACGGTCGAAGACCAGGCGGGGATTGATTTCCATGGGCAGCGGCGTGGTGGGCGTGCGCCAGGAGATGGTATTCATGTAGGCGCAACTGAAGCCCACGTCACAGGAGCCCACCAGCCCGCTGTAATCCTCGGTCGCCAATTCGAGCGAAGGCAGCGGTGTTTCCTGGCCGATCTTCTGCGCCGCGATCTGGTCGATGGTGACGCCCGCGTGAATGTCCGCCCCGTCCGTGCGCTTGGGGTGAACGCCGTCCAGGTACACGGCAGGGGAGCGGGTATGGTCGCCGCCGTTATCGCCGGGTCCGGCGGGACCGGCCATCTTGTGGGCCAGGTTGCTGACCACCACCACCTGATCCTTGAACGGTTCGAGCGGCGCGAGCGTGCGGGACAGCTTGAGGGCGCCTGCCTCGGCGGGCGTCCAGTTGGTCATCACCGCGCCATGGGGGATGAAGCACAGCCCCAATTTGATCTGCGGATTGGCGGCGGTCTGCGCCAGAGGCGTCTGCGCCGGGATCATGGAGTCCAGCAGCGGGAGCGATAGCGTCACCCCCATACCTCGTAAGAATGTCCGGCGCGGAAGATGCCGTTTGGTGATGAATCTCATGATTGCTATCTCCTTGCTCTATAAGGGACAGATCCGTTGGGCAAACCCCAACCCCCAGTTATTATCCCTTGCTGAAGTCTGGCGGGATAGGGGGGTGTGCGTGCCGGCTGACTTGCCGAGATTGTCACGAACGGCCCTCCTTTTAAGAAAGTAGATTGGCTTGTCAGCGCCGCTCACTGGCGGCAGTGGCGGCGGCCGTGGCCACCGTGGCGGCAGGCGCCGCAGCCTTCATCTTCATTTGAAACGGGGTGCTCCTGACGACACCCAGAACCAGCGAGGAAAACTTGAAATCGCGAGTCTCCGCATCCTGCACGATCCGGCGGACCGCGGGCATGTCGTAGTATTCCAGACCACGCCCCAAGGCGTAGGTCAAAAGCTTTTCCGTCATCACGCCGACGAAGACCTTGGGGCGGCTGGTCAGCGACTGCCGCAGGGCCACGGCTCCATCCACATGGGCGCCGTTGAAAAGAGTTCCGGAAGGATCGATCTTGACGCCCTCGTCGGAAGTCCGCCACCGTCCGATGGCGTCGAAGTTCTCGAGCGCGAAGCCTACCGGGTCCATCACCTTATGGCAGCCCGCGCACACCGGGTTGGCGCGATGCGCCTCCATGCGCTCCCGCAGCGACTTGGGCTGCGAACCCGCGGCGTTATCCGTCAATGCCGGCACATTCGGCGGGGGAGGCGTAGGCGGAGTGCCCAGGATGTTGGTCAGGATCCATTTGCCGCGCTGGACCGGCGAAGTGCGATTCGGATACGAAGTCACCGTCAGGATGCTGGCCTGTCCCAACAGTCCGCGGCGAGCCGGATCGGTCACCGGGACGCGCCGGAACTGGCTTCCGTAGATGTTGGGAATCCCGTAGTGCTTCGCCAGACGCTCGTTTACAAATGTATAGTCCGCGTCGAGCAGGTCCATCACGTTGCGATCTTCGTGCACGATGCTTTCAAAGAACAGCTTGGTTTCCTGGCGCATGGCCTCGCGCAGGTTGTCGTCAAAATCGGGGAAATCAACCAGATTGGGCGCGGAGTTCTTGAGATTGCGCAGGAACAGCCATTGTTCGGCGAAGTTGTCGGTCAGGGCGTCCGAGCGCGGGTCGGCCAGCATTCGCTTCACCTGCTGCTCCAGCACGGCGGGATCCTTCAGCTTTCCTCTGCGCGGCGAGGTTCACGAGCTCATCGTCGGGAATGCTGCTCCACAGGAAGAACGATAAGCGCGAGGCCAGCGCCAAGTCGCCCAGCTGGTAAGGCGTGCCGGGGGCCACGTTGGCCGGATCCGGCTCGAAGCGGAACAGGAATTCCGGACTCGCCAGAATGAATTGGAGCGCCGATTCGATTCCGGCGTCGAAGCTGCCGTTCTTATTGCGGCCGCGCTGATAGAAGCTGAGGGGAGTCTCGAGATCGGCGGCCTGGATCGGCCGGCGGTAAGCGTGGCGCACCAGCGTGGAGAGAATCTTGCGCGCGCAGGGCAATTCGTCTTTCTCCGACGCCGGCCGGCAGATGAAGACCTTGCGGCGGGACGCCGTGTCTCCCGAGCCCGTCGGGTTGAAGGGACCTTCCACGGTCATCCGGTCGACCGAAGGATCGCCCGTGATGTCCTCGCCGTCGACCGTGGTCCGCATGAACGCCTTAATCAGGTCGTCTTTCTCGGCGTGGCTCCTCAATATGGTGGTTGCCGAGATGGCCCGCAAACCCGCCTTTACCGGCAGGCGGACGGTCAGGCGCTGGTCCAGATCCGTGCCGAATGCTCCGGGGTTCCCGGCCATCTTGATGAAATCATCGTGGCCGCCCACGGTGACCAGGCGCACTCTTTCGCCGTCCAGGCTGATCTCGATTTGGTGCGGATCTTCCATGCCCCGCATCAGGTCGAAGGTATTACGCCACAGCCGGACCTTGATGATGTACTCGCCATCTACCGGGAAATCGTGCTTGACCAGAATTCCGCCGCGGGTCCCTAGCGGTAACCCCTCGATGTGCTGGTCTTGGGAGAGGTCCGGACGCACCCGATAGGTCGCCGTGGAGGGCGAGATCGACTGATTGCCGACGGCCAGGCGGCTGATGTTCCAGGACGCGGACAGGTAGCGCTCCATCAGCGAAGGCGATACGCGCAAAACGTCCGCGATATTGTCGAACCCGCTGCTTTCGTCGTCCGGCGGCAGAAGCGCGGTGGTATCGACATTGAGGGCCAGCAAGTCGCGAATCGCATTGGCGTATTCGGTGCGGTTCAGGCGGTGCATGGTCGCGTGCCCGGGGTTAATCTTGGCGGTATAGGCGCGGTCGAGCGAGGTTTCCAGGTAGGAAACCAGCCCGTTCAGAGCGGCTTGGTCCGGCCGCGGCATGCCCTGAGGAGGCATCGCGCCGACCCCGAGCTTGCGGATCACCTTTTCCCAAGTCTCGGCGCCTTTGGGAACGTCGTTGAAGTCGGCGTTCTGGAGCGACAGTCCTCCGGTGCGCGACTTGTCGTTGTGGCAGACGATGCAGTACTTGTCGACCAGGGCCTTTTGCCCGGATGCGGAGGCGGTATGGGCGGGCTGTTGCGCCCGAATGGCCGGAGTATTGAGGCCGAACAGGACGGCCAGGATCGCTGCGCCGGCCGTTCCGATCCGCCTGCGCATGGGTCCAATGACAGTCTTCATGCCATCACCGATTATATACTACTGAGCCTGCGGTTGTTCCGGGTCTTGCATCGCCGCAAGGCGAGGCTATTTGCCGCGGCCTTTGGGGCCCTGCGCGATGGTCGGGATGGCGATGATCCAGTCCGTGTTGCCGGTCCTGGAGACGGCGTACAGCATCTTCCGATCCGCGCCGCTGAAGGTCACGGTGATCACCGGCCGGGGCGTCGGGATGACCCCCAGATACTTGCCGTCCGGTGAGAACACCTCCACGCCGCTTCCTGCGGTCACGTACAGGCGCCCGGCGGAATCGAACGTGCTGCCGTCGCCGCCTCCGCCGCCCTCAAGCTTGGCGAATTCGCGCTGGTTGGTGAGCGAGCCGTCCTTCTGGACGTCGAACGCGGCGAGCGTCGCTCCATTGGTGACATAAAGATGCTTTTCGTCGGGGCTGAGGATGATGCCGTTGGGGTTCACATTCTCGCCGTACTTGGTGACGTGGCCCTTGGAGTCCGCGTGAAAGACGCCGCCCATGGTGAAGTACACGCCGCCCTTGCTGTCGGCCGTCACATCGTTGAGGATGCTGCCCAGGCAATCCAGCGGATCGCCGGCACTGGTTTTGTCGACCAGGGTTTTGCGCTGCGGCTCGAGCTGCAGGATGGATTGGTGCAGTCCCCGGTTCACCACGAACAGGGCGCCCTTGGAATTCCTTGCCACCGAACCCGCGGTATTCAAGCCGCTATAAGCGGTCGAAACGTTGCCGTTCTTATCGAGCTTCACGACAGCGCTGTTATCGTTCTGCGCGAGCAGAATGCCGCCGTCACTGGTCGCGATGATGCCGTCGGCGTTGTTGCCTTCGACCTTCCACACTTCTTTCCATTGCTGTCCGGCGGCGATCACGCCGGGGATTCCGGCCACCGTGTACTCCTGGGGGCCTGCCCCTGCCTTCGCCGGGCCGGGGCCTCGACCTCGTCCCCCTTTGGGCGGCCCACCGCGGAAGCCGCCTCTCGCCGGAGGAGGAACCTTGCACGATGCCATCAGGTCCGCATATTTCGCGTCCTGAGGAGCCTGCACTCCAGGGCCCGTCCGCTGCGCTGCAGGAGGCGCCTGGCCTAACGCGGCCGCCGCACCGGCAACACCCAGCACAATCGTAAGCATTCCCGCAGATTTCATAAAACCCTCCCGTGTCCGCGTTTCAGAATATCAATATTCGGCGGGTGACGGGTGATTCACGCCTGCCGGTGACCGCTCAAATAATAGTGCACCGCGGGCGTCACGATCAGCGACAGGGCCATCGAAGCCACCAGCCCCCCGATCACGGCGATCGCGAGAGGCTGTAGCATCTGCGAGCCCTGGCCGATGGCCAGCGACAGAGGGATCATGCCGGCGATGGTGGCGAGCGCGGTCATCAGGATCGGGCGCAGCCGGCGCTCTCCCGCCAGAACCATGGCCTCGCGAACGGAAGATCCCTCCGCCCGGAAGCGCTGGTCGGCATCGAGCAGCAGGATTCCGTTTTTCGCCACGATGCCGATCACCATAATCAAACCCATGAAAGAAGAGATGTTGAAGGTGGTCCCCGTCACCAAGAGCGCGAAAAACACGCCGGAGGTGGAAAGCAGCGCCGACGCCAGAATGGCGGCTGGAGCCGCGAACGTGCGGAACTCGAACAGCAGGACCGTGAAAACCAGGACGACGGCCAGGGCCAGCACCACCAGCAGATCGTGGAACGACTTCTGCTGTTCCTGGTAGGTGCCGCCGTATTCGACGCGAATCGAGGGCGGCAGATGCAGGCCGGCCACGGCCTGTTGCACGGATTTGATCCCCTCGCCCAGGCTGACGCCTTCAAACCGGCCTGTCACGGCCACACGCCGTTGCAGGTTCTCGCGGATGATCTCGGTCTGGCCGTTTTCATCCTGAAAATTCGCCAGGGAACCGAGCGTCGCGGTCTTCCCGGTGGAGCTGCTGGTGATCAGCGTGTTACGGATCTGGTCCAGGGACGCGCGCGAGCTATCGGGAAAGCGCACGCGAATGGTGTAGGCGCGATCGTTCACCACCACCGGCGTAGCCGCAGGCTCACCCTGCAGGATCGCGCTGGCGTCGAGTTCGATCTCCTGCGGCGTGAAGCCGGCCCGCGCCGCGACCACCGGATCGACGTTCATGACGATGGCGGATCCGCTGATGGTGTTCTCGATGCCGTTCTTGACGTCCACCACGGAGCCGATCTTCTTGATCGTATCGCCCACCTTGGGCGCCCATTCAGCCAGCAGCGCGGGATCGGGTGAGAACAGCTTGATCTCGATCGGCTCGGGGGAACTGGTCAGATCGCCGATCTGGTCTTGCAGAACCTGAATGAATTCGATGTCCAATTGCGGGTACTTCGCGGTGACCTTGGCGCGCAGGTCCGAGATGATCTCGTCGATTCCGCGGTCCCGGTCGCGTTTCAATCGAACGGAGAAGTCGCCGTTATTGGCCTCGGTCACGGCGGCGAGACCCAATTGCAGCCCCGTGCGCCGCGAGGTACTCTCGACTTCCGGCGCCGACTCGAGAATCTTCTCCACCCCCAGCAGCACCTGATTGGTGTCGTCGAGAGAGGATCCGGCCGGCATGAGGTAGTCCAGAATGAAACCTCCTTCGTCCATTTCCGGGAGCAGGTCGCTGCCCAGCGCCTGATAGCCGAAATAGGAAGCGACGATGAGAGCGACGGAGCCCACCACCAGCGCCAGCGGATAAGCCAGCACGAATCGCAGAGTGGGCTCGTAGGCGCGCGTGATACGAGCCATGAATCCGGTGGGAACGGCGTGTCCTTCGCGATCGGACGTTTCGGTCGGATGCCCGGATCTCCGGCGGCGGAGCAGGTAATGGCTGAGAGTGGGAGTCCAGGTCAGGGCCAGCGCCAGCGACGTCAGCAGCGCCGTGCCTACGGTCAGGGCGAGCGCGCGAAAGAAGGTCCCGGTGACGCCGGTGATCGAAATCAACGGCAGAAACACAACAATGGGCGTAATCGTCGATCCGACCAGAGGCACGCGAATCTCGCGCAGCGCGCTGCGGATCGCCTGGCCGCGGCTCTGGCCGGAGTCGCGGTGCAGCACGATGTTCTCCACCACCACGATGGCGTCGTCGATCACCAGACCCACGGCCGCCGCCAGGCCGCCGAGAGTCATCAAGTTAAAGCTTTGGCCCATGGCGCGCAGCGCGATCAGCGTGATTGCGATGGTGGCGGGAATCACCAGAGCGGCGACCAGCGAACTGCCCCAATCGCGCAGGAACAGAACCAAAATGATGGCCGCCAGAATCAGGCCGATAATGATCGCGTCCCGCACGCTGGCGATCGAATCGCGCACCAGCGTGGATTGATCGTAGAAGGCTTGCACCTTCACGCCGGGCGGAAGGGTTTTCCGGATCTGGTCCATTTCCTGGTTGGCGGCATCGGCCACGGCCGCGGTATTGCTATCCGGCTGCCGGAAGAGATTCAGCAGCACGGCCGGCTTTCCGTTGGCGGTGACCATGGTGTAGACGGGCATGATGGACGGGCGCACCGTGGCGATGTCGCCGATTCGCACCGGGAGCCCGGCAGGGGTGGTGCGTACGACGATATTTTCGATTTCGGCCGGGTTACGCGCCTGCCCGCTCACCAGCGTCAGCGAGAGCTCGTGATTGTTTTCGATCAAGCCCGGCGAATCGATCATGTTGCTTTTCGATACCGCGTCCAAAATTTCCGGTACCGTGACCTGGGCTTCGAGCAGCTTGGCCGGGTCCGGCTGGATCTCGAACTCGGGAACATTCCCGCCTTGCAGCACGATCATCGAGACGCCATTGACGCGGTTGAGCCGCGGTTTGATGGTGTAGTTGGCCAGCTCCCAAAGCTGGGTCTGCGGCACGGTGTCGGAAGTCAGGCTGTACGCCAGGATCGGAAACGCGGCGAAGGTCAGACGATTTGCGGTGAGTTTCGCGGTGGCGGGCAGCGATGGCTGTACCCGCGCCAGCGCGGCGTTCACGTATTCCAGGGTCTGGAACATGTCCACGTTCCAATTGAAGAACAGGTTCACCTCTCCGGACCCGCGGCTGGTAGTGGACAGGACCTGTTCGAGTCCCGGCACCGTGTTCATCGCTTCCTCGATGGGCCGCGTGACGGTCACCTCCATTTGGTTGATGGGAGCCACTCCGTTATCGATGCCGACGACGATCCGCGGGAAATCGGTGCTGGGAAAAACCGCGACCGGAATGGTGAATGCCAGATAGACGCCGCTGGCGATCAGGGTCAGAATGACGAAGATGATGGGACGCGAGAAGTGCGCCGTCCAATGCTCGGCAGCGGCGTCGGCGCCGCCGGGAGTATTCGTGTTCGGTTCGCTCATTCCTGGGTGCCCTTGGCCTTGGCGCCCTTAGCGTCCTTGCCCTTGGCGTCGTCGGGCTTGGCTTCCTCGCCGCCCGAGTCATCCTCGTCTTCGTCGCTCTTGGGCTCCTGGATCGTGACCTTGGCCTTGTCTTCCAGGCCCAAACCGCCGGAGGTCACCACCTGCTCGCCCTCCTGGACGCCGCTCAGAATCTGCACCCGGTCGCCTTGCTGCACGCCGACCGCTACGGCGCGCTCGTGGGCAACGGAATCGCTCGAGACCACCATGACCTTCTGCTTTCCTTCGTCACCGTTGAGCAGCGCGGAGGCCGGCACCACCACGGTGTTCTGAATGGTTTCGGCGACGATGGCCACCCGAGCCGACGCGCCCGGTTTCAGCCGCTCGCCCGGATTGGGGATCTGCACCCACACTTCGACCGTGGTGGCATTGGGATTGGCCGCGGGACTGACCACGGTAACCGTGCCGGGAATGTCGCCGTCGGGCCCAGCGACGCGAGCCGGCCGGCCCACGCGAATCGATTCGGCTTCTTTCACCGGCACGTTGGCCACGGCGCGAACGCGCGAGATATCGATGATCGAGACGATGGGTGTGCCGGCGTTGGCCATCTCACCTGGATAGACCTGCCGATCCGCAATCACGCCGTTGATGGGGCTCACGATTCGGGCGTAGGAAAGTTGCACGGTGGCTGTATCGACATGCGCCTTGGCCGCGTCCATCTGCGCCTGGGCGGCCCGGATCGCCTGTTGCCGGCCGACTCCGTTCAGCGACTTTAGATGCTGCTGCGCCGTCTCCAATTGGGTTTGCGCCTGGACCATCTGGAGCTGGGTCTCATCCACTTGCCGTTGCGCCAGCGCTCCCTCCTTCTGCAGCGCGACCCGGCTGTCGTACAGCTTCTTGGCGGCATCAAACGCGCTCTGGGCGGATTGAATGTCCGCCTTCGCCCTGGTCTCGTCTTCGACCACGGTCGCGCCGGTCACCGTCGCGTAAGCGGCCTGGGCTTGCTGGTACTGATACTTGGCTTCCTCGACTGCCGCCGCCAGATCGCTGCTTTCGAGCTCGGCGATTAACTGGCCCGCGCGCACATGATCTCCGCGGTTCACCAGGACGCGTTTCACCGGAGCGCTGATCTTCGGGGTCACGTTGGACTGATCGACGGGATAGAGAACCGTGTCGGCAGTCACCACGCGATCGATGGCGCCGAGCACGGCGGTTTCGACCATCACCGGGAACTGGACTTCCTCCTCCGCGGCGGCTCCGTCGTTGGCCTTGCCGCATCCGGCGAGCAGCGCCGCGGCCACGAACACGCCAACGAGCCCGAACATACCGACTTTGTTTCGCTGAGACATGGTTATCCTAGAACGTCCCCGTCAGTGTTTGGAGATTTGCCACCGCCAAACGATAGCGAACCAATCCGTCATCATAGGCGTTGCGCGCGCCGGTCAACAAGGTCTGGGCATCCACCAGTTCGAGGATGGTCGCTTCCCCAGCCTGATAGCGCAGGCCGTTCAGGCGCAGATTCTCCGACGCCTGGTCCATGGCCTGCCGGAGCAGGTCGATTTGATCGCGGGAGGTTTGCGCTTCCTGGTAGAAGCCCTGGAGATTTCTGACCAGAGTTCGCTGGGTGGCGCTCAGCTCCACGTTGGCCTGATCGCGCCTCAGCTGCGCTTGCCGCACCTTGCTGCTCTTCGAACCCCAGTCCCACAGAGGGACCTTCAAGGAGACCGTCACAAAGTAGCCCAGGTTCGGCTGCGGGCCCAGCTCCGGCGCAGCCGCCACGGTGCTGTGCAAGGCGAAGGCGTTGGCTTCAATGCCATACGCCGCGTCGGCGGTGAGCGAGGGCAGAAAGGCCTGGCGCGCGATCGAAACATCCAGCTTGGCGGCGCGCAGAGCAGCGTTGGCGGCCCGAAGATCGGGATTCTCGCGTTCCGCCATGGTCTGGATCTCGGGGAAGGCGGGAAGAGCGGATGCCAGGCTGAGATCGTCCACCACGGTGAAGTTCTGGTCGAAATCCCGAAACAGCAGGACCGCCAGATCCAGCCGCGCGTTGTCCATCGCCAGTTGTGCTTCGCGGAAAGCCTGTTGCTGCTGCGAGTATTGGAACTGCGCCCGGACCACGTCGCTGTGCGGCACTTCGCCGCCGCGTTCCAGGTTTTGGCTGATGTCCAAGTAGCGCTTGGCCTGATCCAAGGCTTGCTGGGCGGTCGCGTACCTGCGCTGCCCGGTGAGGAGCGCGTAGTAAGCCCGGGTGACCGTAACCGCCAGGCCTCGCCGCGCAATCTCCGCCCGGGCTTGCGCCAGCGTCTCGGCAGCCGCGGCCCGCTGGGAACCGGTTCCGAGGAAAGCGGCCGTGAAATCCTGGTGAACCACGCCCCACTCGCGATAAATGTGCACGCCGTCGTTGGTGACGAACCGGCCGCTGGACAGGACTCCATTCCCCTGCGTGCCAAGGTAATCCGACTGGAAACCGGCGGTGGGAAGCCGGGCCGCCCGCGCCTGCAACAGGTCCTCGTGAGCCGCGCTGGCGTCGCTCAGCGCGGAGAGGAGTTGGGGCGCATTGGCCTGGGCTCGCGCCTGAGCATCTTGCAGTGTTAAGGTGAGCGGCGCCGGTTGAGGCGGCGTGGGCGCATTCGCGGGAGCCTGCGCCTGGAGCAGAACCGCGCAACTCATGGCGCTAATCCATCCGAGCAGTCTTATGTTCATGGAATCTCTGGTGTTCATGGGATCTGTGGGCCTACCTCAAGTGAACCATCCTATCCTGAAAGAACGCTGAAGGCCCAAAGCGCTATAAAAGAACGCTATTCCCAGGTGTTTCAGCCTTCTTTCAGGCTTCTCTGTTAGGATCGTGGTGCATGCAGATTCTGGTGGTGGAGGACGAGCGGCGCATGGCCGAACTCCTGGAGCGAACGCTTAGCGAAGAAGGCCACCAGGTGGTGCTGGCGGGGGACGGCCTCCAGGGCTTCGATATCGCCCGCTCTTCCGCTTTCGACGTGATTCTGCTGGATGTCGCACTCCCCGGCATGGACGGCATGACCGTGGCCCGCAAGCTGCGCGAGCAGCGCAATCAGACGCCCGTCCTGATGCTGACGGCGCGCGATGCCGCGGCCGACATTGTCACCGGCCTCGATTCCGGCGCGGACGATTACCTGACCAAGCCGTTTTCGATCGAAGTGCTGCTGGCCCGGCTGCGCGCGGTGAGCCGGCGGGGCGCGATTCCCCAGCCGATGTGCCTGCAGATCGCGGACGTGACGCTCGACCCGGCGCGCCATCGTGTCACCAGGGACGGGGAGCCGTTAAGCCTCACCCCGCGCGAGTACAAGCTGCTCGAACTGCTCATGCGGAATCCGGGACGCGCGGTCAGCCGCGACACGATTCTCGAATCGGTCTGGGGATTCGACACGGAGGTCAGCGAGAATTCGGTAGAGGTGTTCATGCGGCACCTCCGGCTCAAGCTGGATACGCGCGAGCCCAAGCTGATCCATACGGTGCGCGGATTCGGCTACATGATGCGGGAGCCGTGACGATCATGAGCAGGCGATCGATTCGTTTTCGATTGACGGTCTGGTATGCCGTGGTTCTGGCCGCCGGACTAAGCCTGTTCAGCGCGCTGATCTGGCTATCGCTCCGCCAGCGGCTGATGGAGGAGATCGATCAGGATCTGGCGGGGAGCGCCAGCCGGTTTGAGCGGTATTTTACCAGCGAATCCGCGCTGGCCGCGGGCGACCATCTACGCGACGAACTGGAAGAATTCTGCCAGGCGCTTCCGCCTTCCAATTCCATCCAATTGCGCGGCGCCAACGGTTTTACCTTCCACTATCCGGCGAACCCGCAGCAGCCGGAGACGAATGTTCGAACCCTGCGGCGGCAGTTTACCCTCAACCATGAGGTTTTCGATCTGGTGATCGCCGCGCCTCTGGCGGATGCGATGCATACGCTCGATTTGCTGCGCCTTCTGTTATGGAGCATGATCCCGGTGGTGATCGTGATCGCCTGCCTGGGAGGAGCCTGGCTGAGCGGGCGCGCGTTGAAGCCGGTGAACGACATCGCCGCGGCGGCCTTGACCATCAGCATCGAAAACCTGGCCGAACGGCTGCCGGTTCCGCCTACGGGGGACGAGCTGGCGCGGCTGACGGAAGTGCTGAACACCATGTTCGCCCGGCTCGAATCCGCCGTGAAGACGCTATCGCAATTCGTCGCGGATACCTCGCATGAGTTGCGTACGCCGCTGGCAGTGATCCGGACCACGGCCGAGCTGGCGTTGCGCCGCGCGCGCACGCCGGAATCCTATCGCGACTCGCTTCAGGAAGTCGCCGCCGAGGCCGAAAGAATGACGCGCCTGGTGGAGGAACTGCTCGTCCTGGCGCGAAGCGACACCGCCACGGCGGAGATGCCGCTGACGGCCGTGGATGTGCGCGAAGTGGTGACCGATGTTTGCGATGAGATGCGCAGCCTGGCCGAGATGCGGCAGATTCGCGTTAAGGTTTCGTGCGGAGATCGCGCGGCGGTGGTTGCCGGGAACCGGCCGGCGTTGCACCGCCTGTTTCTGGTGCTTCTCGATAACGCCCTGAAGTTTTCACACCCCGGCGGCGAGGTGATCGTGGGGGTGGAGAGCAGCGAATCGCGAGTCTCGGCCAGCATCGAGGATTTCGGAGTGGGCATCGGCCAAAGCGATCTGCCGCACATCTTCAAGCGGTTCTATCGCGCGGACAAGGCGCGCAGCGGCGGCGGGCACGGCCTGGGGCTGGCGCTGGCGGAAAGCATCGCGCGTGCCCACGGCGCTTCGATTGAGGTCGAAAGCACGGAGGGCTCGTGGTCCCGATTCCGCGTGAATTTTGTCGCCCGGGATGCCCGGCCGGCCCGGGCGGCCGAGGCCGCGCGAATCCCATCGGCGACATAATCTGATTCAGATTCAGTCATTTGGGAATCGGGCCGCGTCTCCTTCAGCCAATCTTCAGTTTGGGCCGGTAGCCTGAACAATGGTTTGGATTCTTAAAGCGCTATACGTGACGAGGAGTTGAACCCCATGAAAGCGTCCCTTCTTCTGATCGCCACCGCTGCGGCTGCTTTTGCCGCGGCGCCCACCTACAAAGTCATCGCTAAGATCAAGATCGGCGGCGGGAGCCGCTGGGACTACTCTTATGTGGACAACAACAATCACCGCCTGTATGTTTCGCATGGCACGCAGACGGAGGTGATCGATACCAACACAGATAAGTTGATCGGCACGATTCCGGGCACCAACGGCGTCCATGGGATCGCGATCGCCGACGATCTCGGGATCGGGTTCACCAGCGATGGCGGCGACAATGACGTCACCGTGTTCGATGTCAAGACGCTGGCCGTCAAGACCAAGATCAAGACCGGCCAGAATCCCGATTCGATCATTTACGAGCCAACCTCGCACCGTGTGTTCACGTTTAACGGCCGCAGCAGCGACTCGACTGCCATCGATGCCAAGACTCTCGCAGTGGTCACGGCGTCGATCCCCTTGGGCGGCAAGCCGGAGTTTTCGCAGATCGACGGCAAGGGGCACATTTACGTCAACCTCGAAGACAAGAACGAAATCGTCGAGGTGGACGCGAAGAACGCGCTGGTGGCCAAGCGCTACTCGATTGCGCCCTGCGATAGCCCCAGCGGCCTAGCCTTCGACTTGAAGAAGACCAATCTCTATTCGGTCTGCGAAAACCACCTGATGATCGTCAGCAATCCCGCCACGGGCAAGGTGCTGGCGACGCCGGCGATTGGCGCGGGACCGGATGGGGTGGCGTTTGACAGCGGATACGCCTTCAGCGCCAACGGGCGCGACGGCAACATCACCATGGTCGGCGAAACCTCGCCCGGCAAGTTCGAAGCGGTAGCCACGATTGAGTCGCAATTCGGCGCGCGGACGATTGCGGCCGATCAGAAGGCGCACAAGCTGTATCTGCCGGCCGCGGAGTCCGGACCGCCCGCGGTGGGCAAGGACGGCAAGCAGGGCAGGAACCGCACGCCGGTTCCGAACAGCTTCGAAATCCTGGTCGTCGGCCGCTGAGCGCTCGCCGAGCCGGCTTTTCGCGCTACTGGGCCGGAGATACCAGAGGAGGCTGCGGATCCAGAGGCTGGAGTTTCCGTCCCTTCAGGGCCGGGTGGCCGGGCGGGATTCTGGTCGCGCGGAATACCGAATATGGGTTTGCAGAGCCATTGGCTCCGCCGCTGCCTCCCGTTCCTCGGAAGGGAGACCAGTACTCCCACACGATTTCGCCCGCCGGTGTCACCTCGAAAAATCGCCCCTGGGGACCGGAGGTGATGAGCGAGTGGCCGTTGGCCAGCCGCTGGGCTCCGGAAATATAGGTCGCTTCAAGATCAGGAGCGGAGTAGGTCCATACTGGTTCGGCCGGTCCGAAGGGTCCGTTCGACGGCAGCGTATAGCGGCCCTGACGGTCCACCGGCGGAACGAATTCGTAGACCTTCGTGGAGGCGCCGTTGGGGCCTGGCGTGCGGTTGCTGAAGACGCTCATGTGGCCGGCGCCGGGCAGCCCCGCATCGATCCAGCGAGCGTCGTGCTCGAATCCGAGCAACTGATCGGCCGCCGTGCCTCTGCCATACTGCTGCGGATTTCCCCATCGATAGAGTAAATCTCCGCCCTTGCCGGATCGGCCGCCCGAGCTGCCGGCGGCTTGCCGGGTGGTGGTGCTGTGATCGATCACCCACACTTCGTTGAAGCGCGGAACGCTCACAATAATCTGATCGAGCTGGGGATTGTAGGCGACCGCGTTGGTGTGGAACATATCGGCGGGAGGATCCTTGGGCGGGTCTGCCGTGCCGATCAGGTCGCCATTTAGATTGATGCGCTCGGGATACTGCGCAGGATCGCCGTAGCCCGGCAAGCCCGGATCGGTGTTCTGGAGGATGTGATCCCACATGTGCCACTCCCAGACGATCTTCGCGCCGCTGGGCCGCTGGGGTTCGAATTCCACCAGCATGTCGGGCCACAGGCCGGCCGAGGGAATGAAGCCTTCACGGCGTCCCGCCCGCCGAGCCTCTTCCGGCGTCTTACGCTCCCAGGAAATCGTCAGTACATGGCCGTTCGGCAAGATGGCCACATCGTGATGCGGCAGGTGCTGCTCGCTTTGGAACGCGAAATCCCAGACCAGTTTTCCGTCCCAGTCGAATTCCTGGAATCGGCCGCCGGCGCCGCCGCCGCTGAATCCGGACTTGCCCGGATCGTTGGCTCCGCGCAGGATGTGGCCGTTGTCCATGAGATACAGCCAGGCGCTGGGAATGAAGCCGCTCTTCCAGGTGTGAACCACGCGTCCGTCGTTATCGATCAGGTAGGTGGTGTCGGAGGTTAGCGGCGTGAACAGGACGTATCCGGGACTCGCCGCGGCGGTCTTGAGCCGCAAGCCACGCGGCTCGGCGGGTCCCTTGGGCGCCGCCTTGCCCTTTCCGTTTCCGGGCGCTTGTGCCGTGGCGCGATGTCCCGTGGTCCCAACCACGACGGCGCACGCCAGGGCGAGGGCCGCGAATCGAGCCGCATACCGGTTGATGTTCATGAGTGCGATTCAGTTTATAGACTGTGGCCGCTTCCGCGCAACGCCAGCCACGGCGGAAACGCGGTTAGAGATGATGAAACGGCTGCTCCGTTTCGCGCGTTTCCTGCTCCCTGCGCTCCCAGGTGCGGCTGACCAGGTCCTTGGATCCCAGGCCGACCGCCAGGGCCAAGGCCAGTACGATTCCTCCGAACAAGATGGCGAAGGCCAGCCGTACGATGCTGCCCCCGATTCCCAGATGTTCCAGAGCCATGGCAGCGGCCAGCACCAGGATGAGCCACTTGACTCCCAGGCTGATCAGCCGCGCGGACTCGATTTGCATATTCACAGCGCTGATCAATACGCCTCGGGCCAGAAACCGGGCCACAAAACTTCCCACCATGAGCACCAGGATCGCGACAAAAACGTTGGGCAAGTAGGCCAGCAGATGCGTCGCCAATCCCTGTGTCAGGCTGGCGTCCAGCGCGGTCAGACCCACCAGCAGGCCCAGCAGCACGATGGTCCAAAAGACCAGGCGGCCGCCCAACTGTGTCGGACTCTGGGAGGGGGACCACTCCGAGATCCCGGAGAATCCCCATTTGCTCAGCCGCTCATCGAAGCGCAGGGTTTTGAGCGACCGCCGGACCAGGCGGCTGACGATCCACGCCAGCGGCAGAGACAGCAGGAGCGCCAGGATCAAGGCCAGCACGCCGGGGAGAAAGTCGGCTACCCCGGAAATCACCCGGTTGACGGACTGTTGCAACGCCAGGTTCAATTGCTCCCACATGAAGACCTCCTTTTTTCCGGACTCATATCACAAAGTTCACGAATCAGAATCGATCCGGCCAACGCCAACGCGAAATCAGGTACGGCTTCTGCGCTTCGTACCGCAAGCACAGGCTCTCGATCCGGGCTTCCGCCTGAAGGGCGTCGGCGGTTTCCATCTCCATGACGAAAGAGGCAACCCAGCCCAGGTATAGCGGCGTGAACGCCCGCAGCAGGTGATCCCGGTTGATGGTGCGGAAATGATGCGCCACGGCGAAGTCGTAGACGATGCGCGCCCACAACTCATCCGCCATGCGGAATTCACCGGGCGGCCGCTGCGCCTGTTTTCGCAGCTCCAGCAGCGAACCGGGCGGCAACACCATGCTCCAGATCTCGAAGAGGTTCTTGAACCCAAGCCGGAGCGAATCGATCATTTTTTCCGCATCGACCTTTACCGGCTCGGTCTCCGCCTGGCGGGCCCCGCCGAGCACCAGAACGGGCGTGGAACCTCGAACCTTTTGCCACACCGCCGTATGCCGGTCCATTTCCGCGAACATCGTGCCCAGAATCTGCAGCAGCATGGTGCTCAAATCCGAGGCAGGATCATTCGGGTCATGGGTTTTTGTACCGAGGACCACCTGGCAAAGGCGCGCTCCATTGAGCAGGGCTTCGGTGGTCAGCCAAATATCGATGCCGAAGGTAGCGATATCGGTTTCCCAAACATTCTGGCCAAGGTAGCGGTCCAGCATGACCGGCGAGAAGCAGAACTCCCCGCCGGCCGGCTGGCGGACGCGCTTCCCGTATAGCGCCCGCATCATGGGATACACGATACCGTTGGTGATGGTTCCCTCGAACTTGTGCCGGACGTAGTAGGGCGCCACGAAGTCGTAGCTTTGGTCGAGGACCGGCTCCACCAGCAGCCGGATCCACTCCGGCGTGATGCTGCGCGCATCGGAGTCGACCACGGCACAGGCCTTGGCGCCGAGCCGGCGGGCCAGTTGAAATACGTTGCGGAGCGCGCTGCCCTTTCCGGGAACACCCTGATACGGAGTGGAGAGTTTCTGGACCGGAGCCACCTCGTGCGGAACTTGCAGCACGTCGCCGTCCGTGGTTGCGGACTCCATGACCAGGGCGGGAGTGCCGTCGCTCGATCCGCCATCGGAATTGATGATGACGCTGCGCGCCGCCGGGAAATATTGCCGCAACCCCTGGTGCACCGCCCGAACTACATGGCCAATGGTCGCGGCGTTGTTGAAGCTGGGGATGCCGATGACGATGTCGGCCGCACCAAGGGCGTCGATCTTCTGCTGAACCTCGGGCTGGGCCGTCTCCGTTTGCATAAGGCGTCTCGCGGAATCTCTAACCGGCGGCATCCCCCGTCAATTCCAGCGACAGGATCCCCGCGAGGGGAATGCCGAGCCAAGCCGGACGATTGTCGAGTTCGTAACGCAACTCGTACAGAGCTTTGTCGAGCAGAAACGCGTCCAGGAGGCGGCGGAAACCGGCCGGGGACGCGGGAAGGAACGCCGCTCCGGCCGCGGCGTCGCAATAGGAACGCAGGAAAGCCGCGGACGCGACGCGCTCCCAATAACCCGCCCACGGCTCGATCCGTTCGACGTTTTCCGACCGGCGAGTGGCGTACGCCAGCATGGCGGCCTGCGCCGCGTAACTGAACGATCTCAGCATGCCGGCAACATCCTTCAGGGGCGACTGTTTCGTCCTTCTCCACGCCAGCGGACGCGCCGGCTCGCCCTCGAAATCGAGAATCACGTGGTCGCCGGCCACCAGGAGAACCTGGCCCAGGTGATAATCGCCATGCACCCGGATCTTGGCGCACTTCACGTCGAGGCCCCCCAGATTCGCCAGGGCCGCCAGCACTTGCCGCCGCCGGCTCAGCAGGAAGCTGGCTTTTTCTGTCACGTCGTCCGGCAAGCGCGCCAGGCTGTTTTTCAGCACATCGAATACGGCCGCGGCGTGCTCGCGCAGCCCTCTCACCAGTTCCTGAAGATCGGCCCGCTCAAAGGGCTCGGGGACGAAGGCCGGATCGTCCGTAGGCGAAGCGAGCGCGAGATGCATCTCGGCGGTCCTTTTCCCCAGATTCACAGCCGAATCGTAGAACACGCCCAAGCGTTCGCGCGCGCCCGGGGGAATCTCTCCCTGGCACAAGTCCCCCAGCGGCGGCACCTCGAAGGAGACAGCCGGTTCGGTCTTCTCCTCAGACGCGCACTGCTCAAAATACCGGGCTAGCTCCTCCAGCGTCGACTGCCAGCCGTCCCCCTGATTCTCGACCAGTTCCTGTACCATGGCGAGGGTCATCGGAGATCCGTCAGGCAGATCGTACTTGAGGTCGCCGCCAAATTTGGGGACGCCGCCGAAGCCGGCCTTTTCACTGAGATACCGGTTCACTTCGCAATCCGGATTGGCGCCGTCTTCCAGGCGCCGGTACAGCTTCAGGATGAAGCGGGTTCCGAAAAAGATCGAAGTATTGCTCTGTTCGGCCCCGCTGCGCCGGACCGGGAGGTCGGCGATGGGGCTGGCGTAGTCCAGAAGCGCGGCCCCTGCGTCACCCCGCAATTTCCCCAGCGAGCCCGGGACCTCAGTGTTTTTGCGCACGACGGTAAGCAGAGCCCGTCCCGCCTGCTCATCGGTGGTCGCGTCATATAAGACGCCGGATTCACGGCCCTTGCGGACTTCGCACAGGATCGCGGCAGGATAGGCGCCACGGATCGCGGTGGCAGCCTCTCCCATGGCCAACGAAAGCGGCACCGAGTAGAGCTCCGCTGCGCCTTCGTCATACTCGACTTGCACCAGAGCGAGCGCCGCCGGCGAATCCGGCAAGCAAACCCAGTCCTTCACGCGGGTCGATTGGATGCTCCGGGTTTTGCTGCCGAACCAGCGCTGCTGCGGCAAGAACGCCGGTAATACGTAGGTCTCCAGGGTTTCCCGGGCGGCCGATTCGAACAGGGCGTCCCAGCCGGCCGACGGCGTCAGCGCCAGCGTCCATTCCTGCCCCTCCGGCTTCTCGCTCGTCTGGGCTGCCAGCTCGCCATGCAGCTCGAACCACAGGAATCCATAAGGTCCCAGCGTCAGGGAATAGGGAGCGGCCGTAATCTTGGGAAATTCGACGTAACCCAACATCTCGATGGGCGTCAAGCCGGCGTAGGCGGACAAGTCCAGTTCAAACGGCTGGGCGAAGCGCGAGAGATTGGCGACACACAGGATCTGCTCGTCCTGGCCGCGGCGCATATACGCCAGGATCTTGCGGTTGGCAGGTTCGAAGAACTCGATGGATCCGCGCCCGAACACCTGAAACAGCTTGCGCAGCGCGATCATGTGCCGCATCCAGTTCAGCATGCTGGACGGATCGGCCTGTTGCGCCTCCACATTCAAAGCCTCGTAGCCATAGACCGGGTCCAGGATCATCGGGCTGTAGAGTTTGGCCGGCGTGGCGCGCGAAAATCCCGCGTTTCGATCCGCGTTCCATTGCATGGGGGTCCGCACGCCGTTGCGGTCGCCGAGGTAAATATTGTCGCCCATGCCGATTTCGTCGCCGTAGTACAGAATCGGCGTGCCGGGGAAAGAGAAGAGCAACCCGATCAACAGCTCGATCCGTCTGCGGTTGTTGTCCATCAGGGGAGCCAGGCGCCGCCGGATTCCGATGTTGATGCGCATTTGCGGATCGGCGCTGTACGCCAGGTACATGTAATCGCGCTCTTCGTCGGTCACCATTTCGAGGGTCAACTCGTCGTGATTCCGGAGGAACAGCCCCCACTGGCAATTGGCGGGGATGTCGGGCGTCTGCGCGATGATGTCGGTGATGGGATGCCTGTCTTCCAGCCGCAGCGCCATGAACAGACGCGGCATCAGGGGGAAGTGGAAGGCCATGTGGCATTCGTCCCCGTCGCCGAAATAAGCGCGCACGTCGGTCGGCCACTGATTGGCCTCCGCCAGAATCATGCGGTTCTCGTAATGCGCATCCATGGCCCGGCGAAGGTTCTTCACGACGGCGTGCGTTTCCGGCAGGTTTTCGCAATTGGTGCCGTCGCGCTCGATCAGGTAGGGGATGGCGTCCATACGGAGCGCGTCCACGCCCAGATCCAGCCAGAAACGCATGACCTTCTCGATTTCCGCCTGCACGGCGGGATGGTCGTAGTTGAGATCGGGCTGGTGCGAAAAGAAGCGGTGCCAGTAGTACGCTTTCGCCACCGGATCCCAGGTCCAGTTGGATTTTTCGGTATCCGTAAAGATGATGCGCGCATCCCGGAATTTTTCGACGTTGTCGCTCCACACGTAGAAATCGCGTTCGGGCGAGCCGGCGGGGGCCTGGCGGGCCGTCTGAAACCAGGGGTGCTGATCGGAAGTGTGATTGATCACCAGCTCGATCATGACTTGCAGATCTCGCTCGTGCGCGGCTTTGAGCAAGGCGCGGAAGTCGTCCAGCGTCCCGTAACTGGGATGGACCGAGAGGTAGTCCGCGATATCGTAGCCGTCGTCCCGCAAAGGGGAAGGGAAGAAGGGAAGCAGCCAAAGGCAGGTCACGCCCAGGTCGCAGAGGTAGTCCAGCTTCTGGATCAGGCCGGGGAAATCGCCGATTCCGTCGTTATTGCTGTCGCAAAACGCACGGACGTGCATCTCGTAAATGATGGCGTCCTTGAACCATAGAGGATCCCGCGTGCTGGCCGCAGCCTTGGCCTCGTCGATCAAACCTGGCCCTCCGGCGCGATGCTCCGGAAAATGACCATCCCCAGCGGCGGCAGTGTGAGGCTCAGCGAATGCGGCCGCCCGTGTTTCGGAAGTGGAGCCGTTTCGAGGCCTCCCAGATTCCCCTGGCCGCTGCCTCCGTAGAGCGGCGCGTCACTGTTCAGCTCTTCTTTCCAAAAGCCTCCGAACGGCGCGCCCACCCGGTAGTTCTGGCGTGGCACGGGAGTGAAATTGCAGACCACCATAACAGCGTGATCCCTCTGCCGGCTCCAGCGCAAGAAGCTGACCACGCTTTGCTGGCTGTCGTCGCAGTCGATCCATTCGAACCCGCCGGGCTCGGTGTCCAACTCAAAAAGCGCCGCCTCGGACCGATAGAACGTGTTCAAGTCCCGGACCCAGCGCTGCAGCCCGGAGTGCGGAGCGCTTTGCAGCAAATGCCAGTCGAGACTGGTATCGTGATTCCACTCGTTCCACTGGCCGAACTCGCAGCCCATGAACATGAGCTTCTTCCCAGGGTGTCCGAACATATATCCGTAGAGCAGGCGGAGATTGGCGAACTTCTGCCAGTCGTCGCCCGGCATTTTGCGGATCATCGACCCTTTTCCGTAAACCACCTCGTCGTGAGAAAACGGCAGGACAAAATTTTCCGAGAAGGCGTACAGCAGGCCGAAGGTGATCAGGCTGTGGTGATAGCCGCGGTAGATGGGATCCGTCGACATGTAGTCCAGCATGTCGTGCATCCAGCCCATGTTCCACTTGAATCCGAACCCGAGCCCGCCCACGTAGGTCGGCCGCGAGACCATGGGCCAGGACGTGGACTCTTCGGCAATCACCGTGACGCCCGGCGACGACTCGTAGACATGCTCGTTCAGCAGGCGCAGGAAATCGATGGCCTCCAGGTTCTCCCTGCCGCCGTAACGGTTGGGGATCCAGTCGCCCTCGCGCCGGCCGTAATCCAGATAGAGCATGGCGGCGACCGCATCCACGCGCAGGGCGTCCACATGATACTTCTGCATCCAGAACAGGGCATTGGTGATCAGGAAGTTTCGCACTTCCGTCCGCCCGAAATTGAAAATGAACGTGTCCCAGTCCGGCTGCTCCCCCTGGCGCGGATCGGCGTGTTCGTAAAGATGCGTGCCGTCGAAGTATCCCAGCCCATGCGCATCGTGAGGGAAATGCGCCGGGACCCAATCGAGAATCACGCCGATGCCCTTCTGGTGGAGGGCATCCATCAGAAACATGAAGTCGTCCGGCGTTCCGAACCGGCTGGTAGGCGCGAAATAGCCCACGGTCTGATATCCCCACGAACCGTCGAAAGGATGCTCGGTCACCGGAAGGAACTCCACGTGCGTGAAGCCCATCTCATGAACGTATTCGACCAGCCTGTGCGCCAGTTCGCGATAGGTGAGCCAGCGGTTATTCTCGTCCGGGACGCGCGCCCATGAGCCCAGGTGGACTTCATAGATGGACATGGGGGATTCGTACAGCCGCCGGTTGGGGCGATCCGCCATCCAGCGCTGGTCGTTCCACTGGTAGCGCTCCAAGTCCCAGACTTTAGACGCGGTCTGCGGCCGGATCTCCGCGGCGAAGCCGTACGGATCCGCCTTTTCTACCTGGTAGCCTTCATAGCGCGACTCCACGAAGTACTTGTACTGCGCGCCCATGCCGAGATTGGGCACAAAGCATTCCCACACTCCGGCCTCCGGACGCAGCCGCATGGGAGTGGCTTCTCGATTCCAGGAGTTGAAATCTCCAATGACCGAAACTCGCTGCGCGTTGGGCGCCCAGACTCCGAAGGCCACGCCCGCTTGACCGTCGATCGTTCTGGGATGCGCTCCCAGTTTCTCGTAGCTCTGGTAGTGCGAGCCCTCGGCGATCAGGTATAGGTCGTAGTCGGTGAGGATGGGTGCGCTCATTAGATCCTGTTAGAGGTAATAGTCAAAATCACGCTCCGTGCGAACTCTGCGGCGCAGGCGCAATACATGGGCCGGCTGTTCCTGGGGATCGAGTTGCACAAAATTCCGCCGTCCCTGCCAGAGATAACGGCCGCCGCCAAGCAAATCGTGCGCCTGGTAGGAATGCTCCTCATCCAAACCGAGCCGCTCCAGATCCAGATCCAGCCACCCGGACTGGGTGTGCCGAAAATCGACATTCACCACCACCAGGATGACGCTGGAGAGGTCGTCGGTCGCCTTGCTGTAGCACAGCATCATCGGGTTATCGACTTCGTGGAAGTGCAGGCTCCCATCCTTGTGGAGCGCCGGATTCTCCCGACGGATGGCATTGACTCGAGTGATGAACTCGCTCAGGCTCCAGGAAGAATTCAGATCGCGGTGCTTGATCTCGTACTTCTCCGAATCGAGATACTCCTCGCTTCCGGGCTGGCGCGGCGCGTTTTCGCACAGCTCGAAAGCGGGCCCATAGATGCCGTAATTCGCGCCGAGCGTAGCGGCCAGAGCCAGCCGGATCATAAAAGCCGGGCGGCCGCCTACCTGCAGATACTCCGGGAGGATGTCCGGCGTGTTGGGCCAGAGATTCGGCCGGAAGTACTCGCGGATTTCCGTCCGGGTCAGCTCCGTGAAGTATTCGGTGATCTCGTGCTTGGTGTTCCGCCAGGTGAAATACGTATAGGATTGCGAAAAGCCGGCTTTCGCCAGCCGGTACATGATTTTCGGACGCGTGAACGCCTCCGCCAGAAAGATCACGTCGGGATGCCGGGCCTGTACGCTGGAGATCATCCATTCCCAGAACGCGAAGGGCTTGGTGTGGGGATTGTCCACCCGGAAGATGCGAACGCCCTTCTCAATCCAGTAGACCACCACGCTCAGGAGCTCGTCCCACAACGCCCACCAGTCTTCCGTCTCAAAATCGATGGGATAAATATCCTGGTACTTCTTGGGCGGATTCTCGGCGTACTGTATGGTGCCGTCGGGCCGGTGGCGAAACCACTGCGGATGCTCGCGGACGTAGGGATGATCCGGCGTGCATTGAAACGCCAGATCCAGCGCGACTTCCAGGCCATGCCGCTCGGCCTCCGCGGTGAGAGCCTGAAAATCGGCGAGCGTTCCCAGACGGGGATCAATGGACTTGTGGCCGCCGGTCGGCCCGCCAATCGCCCAAGGACTCCCGAAATCGCCGTCTCCCGCCGTGGGAGCGTTGTTCTTCCCCTTCCGGTTGGAATGTCCGATGGGGTGAATGGGAGGAAAATACAGCACATCGAAGCCCATGCCGGCGATATAGGGAAGGCGCGCGGCGCAGTCGGCAAATGTTCCATGACGGCCCGGCTCGGCCGCACAGGATCTGGGGAAAACCTCGTACCACGCGCTGAAACGCGCTTTCTCACGGTCGACCAACACCGTGAGCTCCTTTCCGTACCGCCCTGCGAGACGGCGATCGGGGTAGCGCAGCGCCAGATCGGCCAGTTCCTCGTCCAGTGCGTGGGTACGCGAGGCGGGATCAGAAGCGCCGGATCGAAGGCTGCGCGCCCAACCCGAGAGCCGGGCGGAATCGTCCCCGGAAGCACGGCCGGCCGCTTGATCGATGAGTTCGGCGCCGATGAGAATATCGGTATCGGCGCATTGCTCCGCGTCGATTCTCTTCACCAGATCCTTCCGCCAGGTCCGGAAGGGATCGACCCAACCCTCTATCGTGTAGACATAAAGGCCCAGGTGGCTGGGGAGGAACTCGGCGCGCCAGCGGTCGTTTCCCAGCGGGCGCATGGGGATGGTGGTCCATTCCGGAGTGTCCTTCTTCCGGTACAGGAGGACGCAGTCGAGCGAATCGTGTCCGTCCGCGAAAACATCCGCTTCGACCACGACCGTTTCGCCCGGGACCCGTTTGATCGGGAAGCGGCCACCGTCGATTTCCGGACGAACTGTTTCAATAACAACTCTTCGTCGCCCGTCCAGCACTCCAATCGAATTCATCGCATGATCCCATTCAGGCCCCCGCCTGCGAAAGGTGATGAAGCGTTTCAAATGAAGTGGTTCTGCCGGATCACCTCACCTGTTTCAGTATCGCATGGGCCTCCGGCTCACTAGCGCAAGGCCCCGCGGCGCTCTCCCTTCGCCGCGCCGCCATCGTCTGTATCACCTCTGTATCACCTCCAGTTTTGAGGCCCGATGAAACAATCTTAATGCTCAGGACGTGTGACGGTACATACTGGTAAGAGGTGACCGTACGAGTTGAGAGACGTCTACTATCCCATTGGGTCCTGGAGGGCCGCTCCATCTACAGAGGGTTAAGAGTCGTTTTGTCAATCGGTTGCATGGTCCCCAGCCTCTTGGGAGCACTGCTGCCGGAGCCCTCGGCTGCCCTGCAGCAAGCCGTGGACGAATTCCGGGTCCAGACGTCCCACCTGGGCGGTTCCGATTCGAGCGGCGCCGGTCCGAGCCGGGCGAGGCCGGCGTGGCACGGGCGTATTTACGAGAATCTTCGTAACGACTTTTTCGACGCGGTGCCGCATGAGATCGTCCAGCGGGACGGCCAGCAGCGCAAGCTGCGCAGGAACCAGTTCGGTTTCAATGTCACCGGCCCCGTATACATCCCCAAACTCTACGACGGCTCGGGAAAGACGTTTGTCACGTTCTCCTTCGAAGGGATGCGTGAATCCATCGGCCAGTCCCGGCTCAACACGATTCCGACCGTAGCGGAGCGCACAGGCGACTGGTCACACGTGGTGGACGCCGCCGGAAGTCCGCTCCCCATTTACGACCCGGCCAGCACGGCGCTCAATCCGGGCTACCGGCCCGACCTGCCGGTCGGCAGCGATAATCTGCAATATACCCGCCAGCAGTTTCCCGGAAACCGCATTCCGATGGACCGCCTGGATGCCGCCGCGCAGCGGGCACTCAGTTATTATCCCGAGCCCAACGCCAGCGCCGGTCCGTTTTTCCAGAACAACTATTTCATAGTCTCGCCGGAGATTAATCGCGCCACCGGATTCATTGCGACCGTGGACCATACCTTCCATGAGAAGCATCGTCTGACGGTACGGGTAAACCATTCCAACGGGGTGAATGGCAACGCTGCCATATTCCCCACCATCGCCAATCCGAACAACCCTCCGGTGAACATCACCAACCGCGGCATCAGGATGGAGCACATTTTCACCGCTTCCGCCACCAACATCAATTCCTTGAGCGCGCAGGCGGATTCGGAGGAAGTCATCAACCAGAGCCTCCTGGATGAGGCCGGGAAGCCTTTCCCCCGATACCAGATCGACGGGTATCAGAATATGGGCGCCAGCCACCCGGTTTCCCGGGAGGCCCGCAACAACTTTCGGATCGCCGATACCTTTGCCACCCGTTGGAAGAACCATCGGCTCTCCCTCGGTGAGGAGGTCACGCACATTCAGATCAACGCGTTCCGTCCCCAGTATCCCGAAGGACATTTTCAGTTCACGGCCGGACTCACCAGCCTGCCGGGCGTCATCAACACGGGGCACGGGTTCGCCAGCTTCCTGCTGGGCGAAGCGGCATTTGCGGAGCAGAGCGTGGTGACTTCTCCCTCCTATTTCCGCTGGAGCCAATACCGCACTCTCTTCAACGACCAATGGCAGGCCACCCCGTCCCTGACGGTCACGCTGGGGGCGAATCTGGAGACCTACACGCAGCGGACCGATAAATACGATCGCCAATCCAACATTTCCTTCCAGGAGATCAACCCGGTGAGCGGCGGACCGGGCGCTCTGGTGGCGGCGAATCGGGGCGGGTACGGCCGCGCCTTTGCACCGACCTGGACCAAGGTCGAACCGAGCCTGGGAATCGCCTGGAGCGTGCTGGGGGACAATAACACCGTTCTGCGGCTCAACTACGATCGCCGCTACGGCAACCCGCAGATCAACTCCGTCCAATTCGGCACCCAGGCCTTCAATGGCAGCCCGGTTTGGCTCTCCGCGAACCAGCAGTTGACTCCTGCGGCCGTTCTCGCCGACGGCTTGCAGGGCGGCCCGACGTTTCCCGATCTGCGCCCGCAAGCCGCCAACGGGACGGTGGCGCAAGTATTCGATACGTCGAACCGCCAGCCGACCGCGCAGAATTTCCGCGCGAGCATCCAGCGCCAGCTGGCGGCATTTCTGATTCTTACCGTCGACTACGAACACCAGTACCGCCGCAACCAGTTTGTCGGGCGTAATGCCGCCAACCCCAACGCCATCCCGCTTTCCGGTCTGACCTTTCGCGACCAGCTCAACGATCTGAGCTTCAGCCAGTCCCTCCGTCCCTTCCCCCAATACCAGGATTTTGAGGTCGCCAACTTCTTTCCGGCCGGTCTGATGAAGTCCGACTCGATCCGGTTTCAATTGGAAAAGCGCACGTCCGGGGGGTTGGCCCTGAACTTGTCCTACCGCTATTCCAGGCAGATGGACAATTTTTCTCAGCATGTGCAGGATTACTACAACCTCCAGAACGAGTGGGCACTGTCTTCCTTCAATAACCCGCACCAGCTTTCCCTAAACTACATCTACGAACTACCGTTGGGACCGGGCAAATCATTTCTTGCGGGTAACGGCTGGACGAGCCGGCTGTTGGGGGGATGGGCGGTCAGCGGCGTCGCGAACGCCTGGAGCGGCAGTCCCATCTCGTTGCAGGCGCAGTTCAATAACACCGGCGGCGTAGTGCCGAATCTCCGGGCCGACGTGGTCCCGGGCGTAAATCCTCAGGTCTCCGGCCAGGGTCCCGAGGCGTGGTTCAATGCGGCGGCGTTCACACAACCGGCGGACTTCTCGATCGGAACCTCGCCGCGCACCCTTTCGAATCTGCGGAACCCGGGGGGATGGAACACCGACCTCACGCTCAGCAAGCGATTCGGCCTGGGCGGGGACCGGACGCTGGAGTCCACGGCGGCTCTGTTCAATGCCCTGAACCATGCCAACTGGAACTCCCCGGATACCGTGATTGGTCCGGCGTCGGCTCCCAATCTCAACGCCGGGCACATCATCGGGTCGTCCGGCGGCCGAATCGTACAATTGAGTTTGAGGTTAAATTTTTGAAGAACTCCCCGCGCAACGGACACTGGACAGGGCGGGTTTTGCGGCGCCTCTGGCTGGTTCTTCTCCTTCCAGCGGCTGTTTTCGGACAGCTCGAAGAGGTCCCGCCCGCGAGCATTCAGGTTCCGGTGTGGGCCGAGCCCGGCCAGTCCTTGTCCGCGGAATCGTTGTCCGTTTCGATCGACGGCGCTCCGGCCAAGATCGTGGGCGTCCATTCGCCCCAAGACGATCTGATGCTGCTGGTGGTGCTGGATCTTACCGACGATCTGGCGGCGGTGGAACAAGCGCGCACGGCGCTGATCGACCGCATCAACGCCTTGCCCCCGAATTGTTTCGTGGGAGTGATGCAGGATCAAAACGGCTTGAGCGTCCTCGCCGAGCCCTCTCCGGACCGTGTGGCGGCCGGCAACGCCATCCGTTCCCATCCGGTCGGTGGCCGGGCGGGCCTGCTCAATACGATCGAGGAGGCGGCACGGATCGGTTCCGCCGTGATCTCGCGCTCGGGCGTGCGGGTTGCGGTGCTGTATCTGACGGATAGCGACATTAAGAATTATCGCGAAAACTACCAAAACTCGGTGGTGAACTCGAGCGATAACGGCGATCTGAGCAGGCAGAACTCGGACACTCTGGTGAGAGAGCGCATCTCAAGAATGGTCACGTCTCTGGCGGCGACCCAGGTGCCGGTGTTCATTTCGCAACTGTCCTACCGCACCGACCAGCTCAACGTGGCGTATCAGACCGGATTGATCACGCTGGCCGGCTCCACGGGAGGGAGCGCCACGATTTCCCGTTCGATCGCGGAGATCCCATCGGCCATCGACGAACTTCTCGATCGCATCCTGGCGCACTATAGCGTCCGGGTGGCTCTGCCGGCCGTGCACAAGAAGGAAATCGGCGTGACCATGGAGACGGCGCAAGGAAATTCGCTGACGTATCGCACGGAATATGTTCTGGAGTGATCGCTCACTCCTGCGCCGATTTACGCCTTGGCGAACAACAGAGCGATCGGAAATCCATCGAGACCTTCTGAGATATCGAGCGCCTGGCCCCCGGACTGCTTCCGGGTCACCAGATCCGCGCCGGTGAACAGATTGGTCCACCGCGAGGGAGCGTCCGCGGGCAAAATAACCGCCGTATCCTCCCATTGCGCGCCGGCGCCGAGGGGGCCTCTGGCAGCGGCCAGCGCCGCGGTGGTGCGGGGCGCCAGCGTCACGGCCCAGGACGAACCGGCCTGGCGGGCAAATGCGAAGATGCATGGATTCCTCGCGCCCTCCGCGGGCAGGGGCATATAGCCGCCGCCGGCGAATAGAGCTCCATTTTCCCGGCGAAAATCGAGGAGCGTATCCGTCGCGAAGAGTTTGATCCGGCCGTCCTGCCAAGTGCGGGTGAGGTCCTTCAACAACCGCCGGCTCTTGCGGGCGCGCCCCTCACGGACCTGGGCCAGCATCTCACGGTATGTGGCATAATCCACGGCGCGGCGATTATCGGGGTCGACCAGCTGAAACGCCCACAGTTCCGTGCCTTGATAAATGTCCGGGACCCCTGGCGCGGTGATCTTGATCAGCAGCTGGCTCAGGCTGTTCCATGCCCCGTGAAACGCGACGGCGCGCCACAGGGAGCGGAACGATGTCTTGAAGCGAGCGCCGGGATCCGCATCGATCAGGCCGGCCGCAAACCGGAGGAGCGCCTCCTCATAGGGCTCGTTCGGTTCGACCCAGTCGGAATGCAGCTTGGCCTCGCGGCAAGCCTTCCGAAGGAACTGGCTCACCCGCTCCCGGAACTCGGGTTCCTCCTCCGGCTCGAACGGCCAGGCGCCCAGCAAGGTTTGATAGATCCTGATCTCCTCGTCGGCGGACGGAACCTCCTGACCGTCGACGGTCGAACGGAGCGAAGGGTTGAGACGCCGCCATTGCCGCAACGAACGAGCCCAGCGATCCGGGACTTCGCTCAGTACGTTGATGCGCGCCCGTACATCCTCACTCCGCTTGGTATCGTGCGTGGAGGTGGTGTTCAGGGAATCGGGCCAGCGATCCCGCCGATCCGAGAAGAACTGGTGCACCTGTTCGACGGAACGCGGAGGCGTCTCGCGCAAAGGGTCGCCGCCGACCTCGTTCCTCGAGATCAGACTGGCATTGCGATAGAAGGCGGTATCTTCCAGGCCTTTGGCCATCACCGGTCCGGTAAACTGCTGCCAGCGCCGGAGGAAGTCCAGATATTCCGCACCCAGCCCTGGATCATAGCTCGGCGGCTCCAGGAGCAGGACCTCCCGCAGAAACTGCCAGGCCGCGATATTCACGGACGGACCCATCCGCCGGCGTGCGATTTCGAGCGTCCGGTCGAGCATTCGGCGCTCGGCATCCGCGATACCGCGATCGGTTGCATACGTGCGATACACCGGGAGGCAGGCGGTGACTTCGACCAAGGCGCGTTTGATTTCGGAAACCGGAACGTCGCGGCCCAGCCAATGCCGGGCGGCGATGCGCGAAAGCTCGTGCGTGAGGCGTTCCACTTCTCCCGCGAAAAGCTTGCGCATCACCAGGCGGTTGCATTCGTAACAGAGATCGGCGAAGGGCTGGCTGTTTCCCGTGATGTCGCGGTGCTGGTCTTCCAGGCGCTCCAGGCCGGCAGGATCGATGAACAGATCGTTGGCCGCGTTCAGAAAATCGTATCCCGTGGTCCCCGCAACCGGCCAGTCCGCGGGCAGGGCTTCGTGGGTCCCCACGATTTTCTCCACCACGATGTAAAAGGAAGAAGGCTCGGGCCGGCCACCCACCAGCGTTTGCAGGCGCTGCAGATACTGCAGCACGTCGTACAAGCCGTCTACGTGATCCACCCGGAGACCGGTCACCCGGCCTGCCTCAACGTGTTCCCGGAGCGCCGCATGCCGCGCCTCAAAGACCTGTGGCAACTCCACCCGCAGGCTGACCAGGTCGTTAATATCGAAAAACCGCCGGTAGTTGATTTCTTCCGCCGCGATGCGCCAGTGCGCCAGCCGGTAGGCTTGTTGGTCGAGCAACTGGTGCAAGCGGACCGGATCCGATCCGAGTTCGTGCAGGCTGCGGTCGATGGCGAGGCGCGTCTCCAGGCTGTCGCGATGCAGCAGAAACAGCCGGTCGTCCATTTCGCGGCAGAGAGAAGCGCGAGCCGCTCCTCCGCCCGGCGGCAGGTTTTCGCGCGGCGGAATGCTCCTGGAAAATCCGCTGAGTTCCAGGAGAGCCGCTTCCGCTTCCGGGAGTCCGTCCGATGCCGCGGCAGCCGCGCACGCCTCCAGCACGGATGCGCACGTTCCGGAGTCGATGGGGAAACGCCGTTCGTAGTAAGCCAGGTAGATGCCGCGCTCATCCAAACCCAGGGTCAGCTTTCCGGAGACCAGGACCTCGCCGTACAGATCCCCCAGGACCGGCACCAACACTTTGCCGTCTTGCAGGAAAGCTGCCTTGGTGATCTGGGGGTGCCAGTCGATATCGAAATAATTCGCAAACGAGGAGGCCGGACCATGCTCGAGCACGTCTTCCCACCACTCGTTTTCGCGGCTGGCGGCCATGTGGTTGGGAACGATGTCGAGCAATAGCCCCATGTCGTAGTTCTTAAGCTTGGCGCACAGATCTTCGAACTCCTCTTCCGAGCCGAGCTCGGGATTCACGCGCCTGGGATGGGTGACATCGTAGCCGTGGGAGCTGCCGCGGCGGGGGCGGAAACGCGGGGAGGAGTACAGATCCGTGATCCCCAGCTGGTGGAGATACGGCACGAGATCCTCGGCATCCTTGAACCGGAAGTCGCGCGAGAACTGAATCCGGTACGTCGATACGGGGATGCGCGGATTGCTCATGCGGGGCCCTGGCCGTTCACGACCCCCAGCCGGAGTGCGATGGCGGCGGATTCCTTCGAGACCTGGGCGCCTGAGCCTTTCAGCACTTCATACGCCGCATTCTGCGCCACCCAGAGATTGACCGCAAACGGGAGAATATCCAGCACGTCCAATACCCGCCTCAAGGCCTCCCGTGCGTCCGCGTCATCGGGGAAAGCCCGCCACTTCAAGGCCCACTTCTCGAGAACCTGCCGAAAGGCGAACTCCAGGCTCACGTCCTCGGGCGATACGCCGCTTCGCCGGATCTGCTCCAGCAAGGGCCGGACTCTTCCGGGCGTCGACGTCGTCCCGCGAGAGAGCGGCTTGCAGATCCTGGTGCAGCGCGAAGTCGATGGCCACGCTGAACCGGTGAGGAACGGGAGCGCCGATCTCGGTAAGGAATCGGGCCAGGGGACCGTATTCTCTGTAGAAAGACCGGTACAAGCCGCTGGCTTCTTCGAGCGCCGATTCCAGCAGGATGCGCACGATCTTGTGCTGTTCGTCGCGAAACAGGAAGCGCAAGGAGTAGGTGTCGTCGCCGAACTGACGGTCCACGGCGCGAATCAGGTCGGGTACATCTTCCCGCTGAAACAGCTCGATCATCTCGGCTTTCATATTCTCGTAGGCTTGGGAACCCTGGTAGGGGCGCACACCGCCGCTGACGTTGTGACCACCGAGGTGCAGCACGCCATAACTGAAAGTGGCGTTTTCCTGTGTAATCTCCGAGCGTACCTGAATACGACCCAGCCCCAGTTTGGTCCGCCCCTCGGCGTGAACGGCGTAATCTTCACGCACTACCTGGTGGGAATAGACGCGCGTGCTATCCACATACGGCTCAAACAAGGAACTGACGGCATAGTGTGCGGCAACCTTTCCGAGGTCTACCATGGCGGGCTTGATCCACTTCAGATAAATCGCCCGCCCGTCGGTATGCTCGGCGAGGTTGCTCTTGGCCAGCTCCAGACGATTCAGGAACTCTTCTTCCAAAGATCGCCCCGTGATCTGGGCGGCAAGCTGCAGCGCCCGCGCCGCGTAGGCGATGATCTGCACGGTTTCGATCCCGGAAAGCTCGTCGAAGAACCAGCCGCAACTGGTGTACATCAGCAGGGCGTGGCGCTGCATCTCCAGCAGTTGGAATGCGCGGATTTCCCGGTCGGGCGACGGTTTGCGAAAGCCCTGCGCCGCCAGGAAGCGAGCGCGGTTCTCCGGACTGCGATCCAGAATCACGTCAATGTAGCTATCCCGGGCCTTCCAGGGATTGCGAAACAGTTCCCGGCCCTCCTGCTCGAAAACGATGGAAAGCTGATCCCGAACGTAGTCCAGGGCGGCCCGCAGGGGCGCTCTCCATTCCTGCCGCCAGCTTGGATTCATCCCGGAGTTGCAGCCGCAGTCGCTGCGCCACCGCTCGACACCATGGACGCAGCTCCACGAGCTGTTCTCGAAGAATTCGAGCTCGAAGGTTGGAGGATGCGCTGCCAGATACTCTCCGTAGTTGGTCATCCGGACCGCATCGTCTCCCGCCAGCTTGCGAGTGGCGTAGGAAAGCGCCATTTCGGCGTGGCGCCGATGATGGCCGTAGGTTTCGCCATCGGTGGCGATGTTCACAATTTGCGGATGGGTGCGGTCATCCCGGAAGGCGCCCGTCAAACGATCCGCGAAGCTTTCGCCGCTGTCCAACAGGCCCTCGAACGCCAGCGCTCGTGAGATGGGGCCGTCGTAAATGAAAGCCGTGATGCGGGCGCCGGACGGAAGGCGCACGACGTAGGGCATGGTCGGATCGATGCGGCTGCCGGACACGTCCGTCCAAATCCTTCCCCTCAGCGGGCGAACTCTCCTGGCTTGATTCGGCGCCAGAATGGTAAAGCGAATTCCCCTCTTGGCGAGAGCCTCGAGGCTCCTGGTGTCCACGGCTGTTTCCGGAAGCCACATGCCTTCCGGGTCCCGTTTGAATCTGTGTTTGAAGTCTTCAATACCCCAAACGATCTGCGTCATGATGTCCCGCGGATTTGCCAGCGGGAGAATCATGTGATTGTAGGCTTGCGCCATGGCCGATCCGTGTCCCGAGAAGCGCTGCCGGCTCTCCTGTTCGCCTTCCAGGATGGTTTGGTACACAGCGGGAGCCTGCTCGGCGAGCCACGTCAGCAGCGTCGGGCCGACATTGAAGCTCATCCACGAGTAGTTATTCACCAGCTCAGCGATCTTCCCCTCGTGGTTCAGGATTCGAGAGCGGCCGTTGGGCGCATAACACTCGGCGGTGATGCGTTCATTCCAGTCGTGGTAGGGGTAAGCCGAGTCCTGCAATTCGACGTATTCCAGCCAGGGATTTTCCCGCGGCGGCTGATAGAAGTGACCGTGAATACAAACGTAGCGATTCATGCAGAAGCGAGATCTCCGTATAGCACCAAGGACCTTGGCTGTAGTCTTACTTCCTGGCGGGCGTCTCCGTCAAGCAGCCTGGGCGCCAGGCTTCCCGGGCCGGACCACTTCGCGCTGGAGGAATCGATCCGCAGGGCCCCACGCCCCGGCCGGCGAGCCTCCACATTGACGATCTCCTTGGCGAAGTTCAGCAGGAGCCTCACCGAAGACGTTCCGGCGGTGTAACACAGGTCCACGATATCGGCATCTTCTCGCACGACGACATCCTTCGATACGTTCGGGTGAAGCAACACAGGCGATAATTCCTTTCGCAATTTCATCAGTGCACGATAATACTGGAACATCGTTCGGTGCGGCTCCTGGTCCAGCAGGGGCCAGCGCAGTTTGCTCATCTCATACGTTTCCAAATCTTGCGGATCGGGCGGCTCCCCTTGCCAGGCGAAAGACTCGAACTCCTCCTTCCGCCCGCGGCGAACGGCGTCGATCAGAGCCGGATCGGAATGCTCGATGAAGTACAGGAAGGGCGCTGTTTCTCCATACTCTTCGCCCATGAACAACAGCGGCAGAAAAGGGGACAGCAAGACTGCGCCGGCGGCCAGCTTTTGCTCTTCCATAGTCACCAGGTAAGCCAGGCGCTCCCCCAGCATCCGGTTGCCGGCTTGATCGTGGTTCCCGCTGAAAACGACGAGACGGCCGGCGGGCATATCCGGAGCGGGCCGGCCGTGACGGCGCCTGCGGAACTCGGAGTATTCACCCGTATAGACGAAACCGTCGCGGTAGGCTTTCGCGATCTGCTGCACGGTCCCGAAATCCTGATAGTAGCCGGAAGTGTCGCCCGTCAGAACGGTACGCAGAGCATGATGGAAATCGTCGTTCCACTGGCCGTCCAGGCCGATACCGCCGCGAGCCTTCGCCTGGATCAGGCGGGGATCGTTCAGGTTGCTTTCCGCGATCAGATACACGTTGCGGCCTAATTCCGCGCCGAGAGCGTGGACTTCATCCCCCAGCTCTTCGAGAAAAGGATACGCCGACTGATCGAAGATGCCGTGCACCGCATCCAGGCGCAGGGCGTCGATGTGAAACTCCGAGATCCAATACAGGGCGTTCTCGATGAAGAATCGCCGCACGCCGTCGCTGTACGGCCCGTCGAAATTGATCGCGGAGCCCCAGGGTGTCCGGTAGCGGTCGGTGAAGTACGGGCCGAACTCACGGAAGTAGTTGCCCTCCGGCCCCAGATGATTGTAGACAACATCGAGAACGACGGCGACTCCATTCCTGTGGCAGGCGTCCACCAGCTCCTGAAGCGCCCGTGGCCCGCCATACGAATTTTGCACCGCGAACGGGTACGCTCCGTCGTATCCCCAGTTTCGCCGGCCGGGACACTGCGCCACGGGCATGATCTCCACCGCGGTCACGCCCAGCTCCCGCAAGTGTCCGATCCGATCCGCCAATCGCGGCGAGCGTACCCTCCGGCGTAAACGTCCCGGTGTGCAGTTCGTAGGCGATGTACTCCTCGATCCGGGGACCAGTCCAGTCCCGGTCGCTCCAGGGAAACGCCAGATCCACGACCCGGGAGGGACCGTGCACGCCCTCGGGTTGAAAGCGAGACGCGGGATCGGGCCAAGCCGAGGAAGCATCGATCACGAACCGGTAATCCTCACCAGCCAGGGACGCGCTCACGGATGCTTCCCAATAACCGTCCTCAGCGGAAGTCATCGGGAGGATGGAGCCGCCGCCCAGCGTAACCTCCATCTTTTTCGCGTTCGGCGCCCACGCGCGGAACATCGTCGTCAGTGGGCCACAGACTACTCCGTGGCGGAACTTGGGAGCCTTGCTGGAACTAGACGCCATGGGCTGCACCCTCGCTATCCTCATCGAGAACGCTTCGAAATGCCCACTTGAGAAGCGGTGGCGCGAGCGTCGCGGCGGTGACCGCCATGAAGACGATGACGGCGTAGGTGTCCGTCTGAATCGCCTTCAAGGTCAATCCGGCCTGCGCAACCACCATGCAGAATTCCCCGCGCGGAATCATCCCTACCCCGACCCGTGTGGCCACCTTGCGTCCGTACCCGGAAGCGCCCAGCCCGCACCCCAGTATTTTGGAAAACACCGCGACCGGTATCAGGGTGAGCGCCAAGACCACGATGGTAGGATTCCGGAAAACGTTCAAGTCGAATTGCAGGCCGATCTCGGCCAGGAAGAACGGGACCAGCAGCTCCGAGACTCCCTTGGCGAGATCGTGTACCCGATGGGGCGCGGATTGAGACAAAGCCATGCCGGCCAGGAACGCCCCGATGATCGCGGCCACGCCGATCTTGCTGGAGAGAGCCGCCAGGCCAAACATCAAAATCATGGCGACAGCGAACTCCGCTTCGCCCGCCTTCAGGTTCCACTCCCGGCCGCGGGCTACTTGCCGGACGGCATGCCTCCCCCACCATCCCACCAACACCACAAACACCAGCGCCAAGCCGGATGTAAGCGCCAGCTCCTGGTAATCCACTTTGCCCTGGGCGATGCTGGTAACGAACCCCAGCAGGAGCAAAGCCAAAATATCGTCGACCACGGCCGCGCCCAGAATGATTTTCGCAGCCGTGTGGTGCAACAGACCGCGCGCCGCCAGAACCTGGGCGGTGATGCCGACGCTGGTGGCCGTGAGCGCCGCACCGAGAAAGACAGCCTCCATGTTGGTTCTGCCCCACAGCAGGTAAAACGCCCAACCGCTGGCGAAGGGGACGACCACTCCCAGGATGCCGGTGATCACCGCGGCCGCGCCGGTTCGAAAAAGTTCCTGGGCGTCTACCTCCAGCCCGACTCCGAAAAGAAGGAACATGACGCCCAGCTCCGCCATGACCCCGGTCACTTCGTTGGGACTGATCCAGCCCAATACGCTCGGTCCGATGAGGATGCCGGCCAGGATCTGACCGATGATGCCGGGCTGGCCCAGACGCTCAAATAGCTCCTCCAGGAGTTTGGCGGAGCCGAAGACGATCAGCATCGTGACGGCCAGGCCGGCGACTTTGGTGTCGCCCGCGAACAGGAATGCCGGCAGTAAGGAAACGTCGTGCATGGGCGATTTGGCTCTTCCGGCTCAGACGGCGGGCTCTTGAGAAGCGCGAGGCGACGCTCGCTTGGCTGCCCGTGGCGCCCGATATCGGCCGACTTGGGCCTTCTCAGGCATGATACAGTTTTCTTGAAGAAGGAGGATACCGCGTATGTATCGAAAGGGCTTTTTTGCCGGATTCGCCATAATCGCCAGTCTGAGCGCTCTTGCCACTGTTAGCAGTGGCACAGGGTCCCGCCCCAGCGCCGCTCATGGTCCACCAATTGAAGCCGAACGTCTACTGGATCGAAGGCGGAGGTGGAAACAGCGGTGTCATCGTCGGAGACAAGGGCGTGATTGTCATCGACGCCAAAACGACTCCCGCGGCGGGAAAAGAGCTTTTGGAGGATATCGCCAAAATCACGCCCAAACCGGTCACAACCGTCATTGAGACTCATAGCGACGGGGATCACGTGAATGGGCTGGCGTCGTTCCCGTCCGGCATCACGATCATTGCCCACGAGAACAACAAGAAAGAGCAGGAAACCGCGCTCAAGGCCGGCGGCCGGGGCGCTCCTCCGGCGGGCCATCTCCCCACGCAGACGATCTCGAAGAATAAAGAGGATCTTAAGATCGAGGGCCAGAAAGTCGAAGTGCTGCACTGGGCGCCGGCCCATACCAGCGGCGATCTGGTGGTCTTTCTGCCCGCCGAGAAGATCGTGTTCACCGGCGATATCATCACCACGCAGCCCGATGCGCTGATCCATCTGGAGAAGAACGGTTCATCGGCAGGCTGGGTCACCACCGCCAAGGGGGTCGCTGCCCTCAACGCGGATCAGTTCGTTCCGGGGCACGGGAATGTGCTGACCAAAGCCGATATCCAAAAGAAGGCCACCGATGTGGCCGCCAAGCGCGCGAAGATCAAGGCTCTGGTGGCGCAGGGCAAGACGCTGGATGAAATCAGGACCGCCGTGGGCGACCCGGCTCCGGCCCAGGGACGCGGCGGCCGAGGCCCGGCATTCGCGAGCTTCACCGAAGTCGTCTACCGGGAACTCGCCAAGAAGTGATCTCGAGGTAACTTCACGCCGCGGGGCGCAGAACCTTCCAGGCGTCAAATCCGCCGGTAAGATTGGCGATGTCCCGAAATCCTGCGCGCCGCAAAATGCTGGTCGCGATGGAGCTGCGATAGCCGCCCTGGCAGTGGACCACCAGGAGCTTGCCGGGGTCCAGTTCCCCGGTTCGCGCCGGTAATTGCCCCAAGGGAATCCGTACCGAGTTCGGAATCGCGCCGGCCTCGACTTCACCGGGTTCCCGGACGTCGAGCACCGCGATGCGATCTTGTTCCTGTTGCTCCAGTTCCGCAAACTCCTGGACCGAGATCTGCGGGATGTAATCCAGCTCGTAGCCGCCTTTGATCCAGCCGGCGATTCCATCTTCGAGGTAAGCGTGCACGTTTTCGATTCCGACGCGAGTCAATCGGAGCTGGGACTCGCGCAACTGATCGGCGTCTTCCCCGATCAGAATGATGCGCTTCCCCAAGCTGGGATCGTCCACGCCCAGGATCCGCCCGGCCCAGGACGCATATTGCCCGGACAGCGCGATATGCAGCGAGCCCGGAACATGCGCCACTGCGAACTGCATCGCCGGACGCGTGTCGAGGGCGATCGCTCCTTCCGCTTGCAGGCGGAAAACCTCGGGAGCCCGGACTGGTACCGGCGGCGGGATACGGTCCAAGGCCGCGGCACCTTGCCGGTTCAGCTCCACTTCGCGGCCGAAGTACTCCGGGCGAGGCGGGAGATTGTCGGTCAGAAGACGGATGAACTCCTCGCAGGTGCTTGCCTGAAGAGCATAATTGGTGCGCCGCTCCTTGCCGATCGTCGAGGAACGCTCCGAGCTCATCTGCCGCCCGCACAGCGATCCGGCGCCGTGCGCCGGGTAGATCTCGGTCTCGTCAGGGAGCTTCAGCAGCTTCTCGTGCAGGCTGTGGTAGAGCAAAGCCGCGAGTTCCTGGGGCGTATGATCTCCGGAAAGATCGGGGCGCCCGACATCCCCGACAAACAGCGTGTCGCCGGTGAACACGGCTCGGGAACCTCCGGCGAGGTCGGTCATGGCGATACAGACGCTCTCGAGCGTGTGCCCGGGGGTCTGCATGAAATCGAACCGGCAGTTCCCAAACTGAATCGAGTCGCCGTCCTTGACCGCCGTGTGGGGGAACTTCGCGCCGGAGCCGGCGCCCAGATAGATGCGCGCTCCCGTGCGCTCGGCCAGTTCATGATGACCGGAGACGAAGTCGGCGTGCAGGTGTGTTTCGATGATGTGCTCGATCTTCACGCCCTTTTCCGCGGCGGCGTTCAGGTAGATGTCGACGTCGCGTTGCGGGTCGATCACCGCCGCGATCCCGCCTGAGGAGACCAGATAGGACGCGTGCGCCAGGCACCCCAGAAAGAAATTCTCGATCAGAACCGGTTCCATATGTTTGTCAAAACGCCAGTGTAAGCCATTTTCGCGCAGGACAAGCATCGTGCGTTGGCGCGGCCTTCCACGTTATGGATACCCTGAAAGAGAAGCAGGTGCCCGCCTCATTTGACGAGAGAGTTATGAAGATAAGCCCCCATGCAGGAAAACCAGCCGAGCCGTCCATGCTGGTGAACGTACCCAGACTGGTGACGGCCTACTACGCGCAGGTTCCCGACCCTTCCGTGCCGGAGCAGCGCGTCGCCTTCGGCACCTCGGGACATCGGGGTTCGTCATTCGACAAGGCTTTCAATGAATGGCACATCCTCGCCATCAGCCAGGCCATTTGCGTGTACCGGGCGCAACAAGGAATCGACGGACCGCTGTTTCTCGGCATGGACACGCATGCCCTCTCGGAGCCGGCTCTGGCCAGCGCACTGGAGGTGCTGGCGGCGAACGGCGTGGAAGTCATGCTCGCGCAGGGCGATGAATACACTCCGACACCGGCGATTTCTCACGCGATTCTGACGTACAACCGCGGGCGCAAGAAGGGACTCGCCGATGGCATCGTCATCACGCCGTCGCACAATCCTCCGAATGACGGCGGATTCAAATACAATCCTCCCAACGGCGGGCCGGCGGAATCCACCGTTACCGACTGGATCGGGGCGAAGGCCAACGCGTTTCTCGAGAACGGCCTGCGGGACGTGAAAAGGATCCCTTACGAGAGAGCCCTTCGCGCCTCTACGACGCACCGGCACGACTATCTCCATACGTACATTGCCGATCTCGCCAACGTGATCGACATGGACGCCATTCGCGGCGCGAAGATCAGCATGGGGGTCGATCCTCTCGGCGGCGCCGGGGTCCACTACTGGGGTCCGATCGCCGAGCGCTACGGGCTGAACCTTACGGTTACGAACGAGGCCGTCGACCCGACCTTCCGCTTTATGACGGTGGATTGGGACGGCCAGATCCGTATGGACCCATCCTCGCCCTACGCGATGCAGCGGTTAATCGGCCTGAAGGATCGCTTCGAGATCGCCTTTGCCTGCGACACGGACCACGACCGGCACGGGATTGTCACCAGGAGCGCCGGACTGCTGCCGCCCAACCACTATCTTTCTGTCGCCATCTTCTACCTCTTCCAGAACCGGCCGCAGTGGAGCGAGCAGGCGGCGGTCGGCAAGACGCTGGTGAGCAGCCAGATGATCGACCGGGTCGCCGCCAAGCTCGGCCGCAAGCTGTACGAGGTGCCGGTCGGATTCAAGTGGTTTGTGGACGGCTTGCTCGACGGCTCGCTGGGATTTGTGGGAGAGGAGAGTGCGGGCGCGTCTTTCGTTCGCCGGGATGGCGGCGCCTGGACGACGGATAAAGACGGCATGGTCCCGGCTCTGCTCGCGGCGGAGATCACGGCGCGCATGGGCCGCGATCCCGGCGAGATTTACCGCGACCTCACGCGCGAGTTCGGGGAGCCGGTTTACGACCGCGTTGAGGCTCCGGCCACCGCGCAGCAAAAAGAGATGCTGAAAAGACTCTCGCCGCAACAGGTCCGATCCACGGATCTCGCGGGTGAGAAGATCCAGGCCATCCTGACCCGCGCGCCCGGCAACGACGCGCCCATCGGAGGCTTAAAGGTGGTCGCGGAGAGTGGTTGGTTCGCGGCGCGCCCGTCGGGAACCGAAAGTATCTACAAGATCTACGCGGAGAGTTTCCGCGGGGCGGATTATCTGCGGCGCATCCTGGAGGAAGCCCAGACCATGGTCGACGATACCTTGGCGGCGACGCCGGAACGGAGCGGCAAATCATGAGCGAACCAACCCGCGTCAGCCACCCGATCTACAATCTTCTACCTACGGAAATCGAGGGCTTCGATTCCCTGGCGGACCTCGCCCTGGACATGCGCTGGTCGTGGAATCACGCCACCGACGAAGTGTGGCGCCAGCTTGATCCCGAACTGTGGGAGATCACGCATAATCCGTGGGTCGTGTTGCAGACCGTCTCGCGGGATCAGATCGAGCGCGTGCTGGGCGATCCCGCTTTCCGGAAGAACGTGGATGATTTGGTCGAAGCCAGCCGCCAGGCGGCGAAGGCGCCGGCTTGGTTTCAAGAGAGTCATCCGGACGCTCCCCTGACCCGCGCCGCCTATTTCAGCATGGAATTCATGTTGAGTGAAGCTCTTCCCATCTATTCGGGCGGGCTTGGCAATGTGGCCGGCGATCAACTGAAGGCCGCCAGCGATCTGGGTGTTCCCGTGGTGGGCGTGGGCCTGCTCTACCAGCAGGGTTATTTTCGCCAGATGATCGACAAAAACGGAGAGCAAGAGGCCCTTTATCCGTACAGCGATCCCGGACAGTTACCGGTCACGCCGCTGCGCCAGCCGAACGGAGAGTGGCTGCGGCTGGAGATCGCGTTGCCTGGATACTCGGTCTGGCTGCGCGGCTGGCAGGCCCAGGTCGGCAGAGTGAAGCTCTATTTGCTGGACAGCAACGACGCCGCCAACATCCCGGTTCACCGGGGGATTACCAGCGAGCTCTATGGGGGCGGGCCGGAGTTGCGATTGACGCAGGAACTGCTGCTGGGGATCGGCGGGTGGCGGCTGCTCCGCGCGCTGGGGATTCAACCGGAAGTCTGTCACCTGAATGAAGGGCATGCGGCTTTCGCGGTGCTGGAGCGCGCCCGGAGCTTCATGGAGGAGACCGGCCAGCCTTTCGAAGCGGCGCTCGCCGCGACTCGGGTCGGCAATCTCTTCACGACGCATACGGCAGTACCCGCGGGCTTTGACCGTTTTGCTCCGCCGCTCATGGAGCAGTACCTCGGTGGTTACGCCCAACAGAAGCTCGGGATTTCGATCCGCGATTTACTGGCCCTTGGCCGCCAGAATCCGGACGACTCATCGGAGTATTTCAATATGGCGTACCTGGCAATTCGCGGCGGAGGATCGGTCAATGGCGTGAGCCGCTTGCATGGGAAGGTGAGCCGGCAAATCTTTCTGCCTCTCTTCCCGCACTGGCCGGAAGAGGAAGTCCCGATCGGATATGTCACCAACGGAGTTCATATGCCGACCTGGGACTCGGCCCCGGCCGACGATTTATGGACGGAAACCTGTGGCAAGGGGCGCTGGCTGGGGACCTCAGAAACACTGGAGCAGGACATTCGCTGCGTCCCCGAGGCCAAACTGTGGCAACTTCGCACTGCTGCCAGCAGGTCTCTGGTGGAATACGCCCGCGAACGATTGTCGCGGCAACTCGCTGCTTCGGGAGCGCCGCCCGAGGAGATCGAAGAGGCGAAGCATCTTTTTGATCCCAAGGTCCTGACGCTTGGCTTTGCGCGGCGCTTCGCGACGTACAAGAGGCCGAACCTGCTGCTGCACGACCCGCAGCGGCTGCTTCGCCTGTTGAGCAATCCTCAGCGTCCGGTGCAACTCATCATTGCCGGCAAAGCGCACCCGGCGGACGAGGCGGGGAAAGCCCTGATCCTGGAATGGATTCAATTCATCCGGCGGCCCGAGACGCGCCCCCACGCGATTTTCCTGAGCGACTATGACATGCTGTTGACCGAGCACCTGGTGCAGGGAGTGGACGTTTGGATTAACACGCCGCGGCGGCCCTGGGAGGCTTGCGGGACCAGCGGCATGAAAGTGCTCGTCAACGGCGGCATCAACCTGTCGGAACTGGATGGCTGGTGGGCGGAAGCCTATACGCCCCAGGTTGGCTGGGCGCTGGGAGACGGCCAGGAACACGATGCCGATCCGGCCTGGGACGCCGCCGAAGCCGCCAAACTTTACGACCTGCTGGAGCACGAAGTCATCCCGGAGTTTTATACGCGCGGCCAAAACGGCGTTCCCAACGCCTGGGTTGCGCGGATACGGGAGAGCATGGCGCGCCTGACGCCGCGCTTTTCCGCCGACCGCGCGGTGCGCGAATACACCGAGGAGCATTACCTTCCCGCCGCGGCAGCCTACCGTGAGCGCGCGGCCAACAAAGGCGCAGTGGGCAGGCAGGTGGCCGATTGGCAGCACGCGGTGGATCGGGCGTGGGGTTCGCTGCACTTCGGAGACATGCGAGTCCAAACCAATGCGGACCAGCATGTGTTCGAGGTCGAAGTCTTTCTGAACGATCTGGACCCGAATGCGGTGCGAGTTGAGCTTTATGCGGACGGAAGCAACGGCGGAGCCTCCCTCCTGCGAGTGGAGATGAAGTGCGCACAGCCTCCGGACGCATCCGGCCGCCGCCTGTATCGCGCAACCGCGCCCACGACGCGTCCAGCGGGCGATTACACGGCGCGAGTGATCCCCCAGCGCTCCGGAGTGGCGGTTCCATTGGAATCCGCGCGGATCCTCTGGCAACAGTGATGAAACCATTGCGGCCGGGGTTTCGTGGACGGCAAACGTGGGTGGCCTCAACACGATGCGATTCCGCACCCCTTCCGTACCCGGGTTGAAAATGAGATATTAGTCCACCATGGACGTTCTCAAGATGCTTGCGGAACTCCGCTCAGAGCGGGACCGTGTTGAGGAAGTAATCCTTGCGGTGGAACGGCTTGCCATGGCCGCTGGCGGCAGGCGCCGCGGCAGACCGCCAAAGTGGATGTCACAGGCGAAGGGACCGGGTGCCGGCTCAGCAGACCTCCAGAAGAAACGGACGGTCAGTTCCGCGGCCCGAAAGCGGATGGCGGAGTCGCAAAGGAAACGATGGGCGGCTAGGAAGAAGCATGCAGAGAGCGCCTAGCGCACAGTGGTATGGTCTTCGGCCCAGACGGCTAGGCCGTCACTGCGACGTTCGATTTTGCTGCAGCGCTGTTTCCCATAGCGGGCTGAGCAGAGGCGGGTGACTTACTTTCTGCCTTCGCCACCGAAATCCACTTGGACGGACGACCGCGGCGCTTGGGGTAATCGTTGATCGCGAGGCGTTCTAGAGCCTGGATGGCTTTCTTGATGCATCGCGATTCCAGGCGGAGTTCCTCGAGCAGTTCGAAGATATCCTCATCCGCGGGGATGATTGCGACCTGGTTGGCTCGGCGGACCGCAGCCGGCCTCTTCGTCCGTTTGCCTGGTTGCGCCCGAGTTGGCATCACAATGACCTTTTCGCCCGGTCCGCGGAGCTGAGGGTCGTTCAATCCGGTCATAAGAGCACGCTCCTGGCGACACTACTACACGGTGTCACAAAAGTCTCGGACAACCTCAGAAGTGCGGGGTCCTCCGAACGGTCTTCCGCCTAGTCGCATCGCTGTCCCCCCCACTGCTTCTGCTTCAAACTGCGAAAATGACGTTCCAAAAGGGCCAGGGCACCCTTAAATAAGTCTGCCTGGTCCTAGGAGACTGCCCCAGGGGGACCAGCTTATGTCCGATGCACCCGGTTAGTGGAAATGGGCTCGTGCAGCCGTAACGTCGTCAAAGGTGATGCTTTCGTTCGCGGTTTCATCAGGATAGGTAGTGACCTGTGCGTGGCATCGCGCGCAGTTGCTGCCCCGTTCCTCAACCCGCCAAGGATTAAAGATGGTCCCGGTCGAGTCAAACGATGCATCCATGGCGTAGTTGGCCCACGCGCGAGGCTGGTCTCCGGCGCCCTTAAAGTCGTGGGGGCGTCCAGCCCCAAACTCTTCTGATTCCGGGTCCCACCAGAAGGTTGTCCACAACCATCGGCCGTGCTCCTTGTGAACCAGATGAAAGGCCACCAAGACGGCAAAATCGCCGCACGATGCGCCGTTGTAACGCTCACCCGGATTGAGCCGCACCCAAAAGAAATCCTCGATGGAAACGTCCTTCACGCCGGCCGCGGCCGGCTGGCCTTGCCCGGAAGGTGGTCCGCACGGCACGGATCGGGCACGAAGCTGGTCCGGAATCGTGATTCGGATTCTGCGGATGACAGTCTGATCCCCGGAACGCACCGGCAGCTCGACGATCTTGCCCTGGCTGGGATCCGCGGGCAGCCGAACGGGGTTCCAGAAGGCTGCGCCGAGCTTCGCGCCGGAGGGAAACGGCGGGTCCATCGTGGAGGGCTTCGGGTTAGAGCGCTGCCAGAAACCGAGCGCGCGGTCCATGCCGGGCGCCCCCGGCGCGGGCGTGAGCGGGCCACATAATCTGGAGGCAGCCTTTGAGTTGTAATGAAAACTTTCGTCCAGGAGGTCCCGGGCGGCCGTCAGTTTCAGGGGTGTCCGCCCGCAGGGGTAAATTTCGCGCGCGGTGAGCCAGTTCACGAAGTCCGGAATGCCCCGCCGCGGTCCGCTCGCTCGGATGACGTCTTTCGCCAGTTTCCATGACGCCGGGCGGGGATCTTCCTGCCGGGGTGTCCCGGAAAACATCCGCGCCGCTGCGCCCAGTCCGATTAAGGAGACCACGATTGCGCCCAAGCTTCGGTGGCGCATCGTTCCTTCCTCTCTTTGCCTTATGCCAGCAGAACGCTGATGGCTTCGCGCATTCTCCAGACGGAGGGATGCGGGTAACACGCCGGATCCCACAACGTCAATCCGTCCGCGGCGGTGATGGCGTACGTGGCGTGGTAGCTTTCTGACAAGCCGCGGAGAATTAGACTGATGTTTTTCGCGGTGTCCTCGAAGAGCTGCTGGTCTACGACTCCCCCGGGTACCGCCAATCCCCCCGTCAACAGGAGCCGAATCTGTTCGTAAACCTTGGGATCGATGATGGGCATCAGGTCACGCAGCCACTTCGCTTCCGATACGGCGCTTGCGTCTGGAGGCGTCGCCATGGATGAAACGTACGAAATGTTCTGGTGCTGATGGTTTTCATCTTCCAGCGCCATCATGAGCAGCATAGCGACCGCGTGTTTGATGCCGGTTGTGCCGTAATTCTGATTCACGCTACTCTCCTCTCGTTTTTTTCAAGTATTGTCTGGCAATGAAACGGGTGCCGGGCCAGCCGTCTTCGGCAGGCGACCAGACCACCCACGGAGTATCGGCGATATTCTGATAAATCATCCTTGCGCGTTTCCGGTAGCCGGCCAGATCCAGCGCTCTCGCCAAATACTCCTTGGGCTCGCGAGGCCGTTCGGTGCGTGCCGCGTTATCCAGAAGCTCAACGGCCTTCTGGAACTCTCCCCTGGCAGCCGCAATCTCTCCCTGCATCCTCTGAAGATCCGCGTCGAATCCGGGGCCGTCGCCTTTTGGGAACCGTTTCATGAGGCGCGCAGCATCGTCGGCATACCCGTTGCGGGCAAGAACGGTCACGGACTCAAGGATGACCTGGGGAGACGGTCCCGCGATGGAGACGGCCTCCTGGGCCCGCGCGCGCGCTAACTCTCGATCTCCCCTCAGGCCCTCAAGAAAGGCGAGAGCGGCAGTCTTTTGGGAAGCCAATCCATATTCGCCCGCGGCGCGATCCTTGGAGATTCCATCCAGAAGTATGCCGCGGGCCTCTTCCATCCGTTCGCGATCGGCTTCCAGAATCGCCAGCAGGCCGATTGCATGAGAGGCCTCCTCGCCCTGGCCGGTGGACGCAAGCTCGCGGAACCGAAGCGCCGCCCGGTCGTAATCTCCGCGCATCGCCGCAACCACTCCGCGGAAGCGGAGCGCCGGGGTGTTGGCCGAAAGCGACTCCAGAACTCGGATTTCCGTGTCGGCATCCGCCAGTTGATTTCCTGCGGCCAGGGCGCGGATCAAGACCGAAGTCCCAAACACCGAGGGTCCGTACCGCTTCTGCTCATCGCGTGCCTGGCGAGTCGCTTCTGCATAGCGCCCCTGCCCCAGCAACGCGGAAGCGAGGAGCTGCGGCGCCAGCGGATCGTTCGGAAACTTTAGCATCCAGTCGCGGAGGACCGGTTCCGCGGCCTTGAAGTCCTCGGTCTCCAGTGCATAGCGGCTCTCGATGTTCAACTGCTCATGCTCGGAGAGGTGCTGATTGTGGGCCAGGGCGATGGCCTGCCGCCAGTCTGCGAAACCCTCTTCGCTTTTGTACTGGGCATTCAAAAGGTCGCCCAGCCTCATGAGACCCATGGCAAACTGCGGGTCCAGCTGGACCGCTCGTTGGAATACCGGAATCGCTTCGCTATCGCGGCGGGCCACACTTAGCGACTGGGCCTGGTCGTACTGTTCAAGCGCTTCCCAACTGTTGGTCGTAATATTTTGCGGCAGGCGGTTGTTCGCGGAAAGATCGGCAGCCTTCTCGCCCGCTGTCAACCTGATCCAGGTCGCCGCTTCATGCTCGGCCTCAAACAACCCGGCCTCTCCGGACGCTGACACGCTGTGGTTCCAGGAGTGCACAGCCTCAGGCGCCCTTCCGATCTGTTCGGCGCTAATCGCCAACTCATAACCGTCCCCCACGCGGCTTAGCGTGGAGAAGACCAGGAAAGGAGCTTTTTCACGCAAGGCGATTTCCCGCCAGTCCTTCGCCTCCGGCCTCGATTGGGGATCCCGGCGCATCGATCTTAATACCGTGCCCAGACGCTGGCCATCCCAAATGTTGAATTGCGACGACTGCTCAAGATCGGCCCGCAGGAGGGAGGTAAGGCCGTCAAACCTGCTTTCGCCCGTCGCGTTGATGGTTGAAGCCACCATGATCAAAGAACCTGGTTGCAAGCCCGGACGTTCTAGATAGCGGAAACCGAATGCAATAAGGGCCACCAGGGCCGCCGTGGCTGCTGCAATCCTGGTCCAACGGTTCCGGGCAACGCTTCTCAGGGCGTCGAACAGCAAGCTGCGTCGCTGCGTGAGGAGTTCCTGTAGGTCTTGCGCTCGCGCCGGGCGGCGCGCCGGATCGCGTTCGAGACAACGCAAGAGCACGTACCGCCACGGCGCCGGCAAGCCTTTCGGCAGCACCTTTCGAAAGTCCGTATCTCCGGTCGCCCGGCGCAACGCTCCTGCCAATCCACTGCTCTTCTGTCCCTCAGGCTTCTCTTTCGCGGCTTGCAGCAGGATGTACGCCGCCGAGTATAGGTCGCTCCGCTCGTCATATTCACCGAGCAGTTGCTCCGGCGCCATCCAGTCCAGCGTGCCCATCAGGGTTCCGGTACGAGTGAGGCTGCTGTCCTCAGGGCTCAGCGTTGGCCGGGCCAATCCGAAATCCAGGATCACCAGCCGCGAGCCGACCAGCATCAGATTGGATGGTTTCAGATCGCGATGAACGACCCCCACACTGTGGGCCGCGCGAAGCCCTTCGAAGAGTTGCCGGGCGACCTGCTCCCACTCTTCCAGGGGCAAGGGGCCCCGCTCCAGGCGTTTGGCTAACGTCTCTCCTTCGAGGAGTTCCATGCTCAGAAAGGGCATGCCGCCGTGTTCGCCCAAGTCATGGATACGGCAAATGTTGGGATGGCTGATCCGCCGGGCAATCTGCACTTCCTGCTGGAAACGCTCCAGTAGTCCAGGGTCAAGGGAAAACTCGCGAGAGATGACCTTGATCGCCACGCGCCCGCCCAGCTTCCGGTCCAGCGCCTCGAAAACCTCCCCCATTCCGCCCCGGCCGAGGAGCCGGAGGATCTCGAAGCGCCCGCTGACGACATCTCCGGGATGAATTGCGCTGAGGGCGAGTAGTCCTGGAATCGGCCGAAGGAACGCGGCGTCCGGTTCGGCGTGTTCCACCAGGCGCCGCAGTTCCTGGCAAAGAGCGGGGTCCCGGACGGTCTCTTCGATGTGCTCGAGAGCAGCCTGGCGTTCGTCGGGCGGCCTTTGGGTGACCTCCTCGAATAACTCCTGGATTTGCCGCCACTGCTCCGGTGTCATGCCGATAGTTCTGCGTGTAACCACGCTCTGGCGATGGCCCAGTCCCGTTTGACCGTGCGTGCACTGACGCCTAAGTAATCCGCGATTTCCTCTTCTGACATGCCGCCAAAGTATCGCATTTCCACGATTTGGCTCTGCCGCGGCGCCCACTCGCGGAGGCGCTCGAGCGCCTCGTGAACGACCAGAAATTCGCCGGTGTGGCGCGTGTCGTAGACAAACACCTCGTCAAGGGGGAGAAACTCCTGGCGGCCGCCCCGTTTCTCCGCTTGCTTGGTTCGAGCGTAATCGACCAGGAAGTGCCGCATGGCCTGAGCCACCAGCGCCATGAAGTGAGTCCGAGTGCGGGTCTCCGGCAGCGCCTGTCCAAAAACCTTGACGTATACCTCGTGGACGAGGGCCGTGGGCTGAAGCGTGTGATCCGACCGTTCCCGTTGCAGTTGGTAGGCGGCCATCCGGCGCAGATCTGCATACAGCAACTCGAATAGGCGGCCTTCTGCCGATCGGTCGCCATCCTGAATCCGCCCAAGCAGTTGCGATACTTCTCCCTGCGTGACCATGGCGTATCTGAAACAATATCAGGTTCTGAGGGAACCGTGAGCTCCGCCAGGAAACCAGGGGTAGGCAAGGAAATCAGGGGTAGGGACAAGCCTGATCGCCGGGGCGGTCAAGGAAGGCTAAACGCCACCACGGTTTCATCCGCGTCGATCACCACGTACTGCTTCCCATTCTTCCCCAAGTAGGTGATGGGATTGGCGTACCCGTTTTTCGGCAACTTGGTGTCCCAGAGCAGCTTACCGGTTTTCGATGCATAGGCGTGGAAGCGTTGGTCGCTGGTGGCTCCGATGAACAGAAGACCGCTGGCCGTGGCCACGGAGCCACCGATATTGTATCCACCGGTATCCTTGAAGCCCAGAGCCTCCAGGGATTCGACGCGGCCGAAGGGGATTCTCCAGGCGACGTCTCCCGTGTTCACGTTGACCGCGAAAAGCTCGCCCCACGGCGGCGACTGGCAGGGCCATCCGGTCGCGGGATCGTTGATATTCCCCACGCTTCTGCGCACAAACGGCACCCGGCTGGCGTTCGCCCCACCGCCGCCCTTCTGCTTAGCCTGGCTCCCCGGGGTCTGCGCGACCATGCGCGCGACCTCACCCCGGTCTTTTGAATTGATGAAGAAGTAACCCAGCGTGGGGTCGAAGCTGCCGCCTCCCCAATTGAAACCGCCATCCGAGCCGGGAAACACCACCGTATCGGTCATACGCACGGGAGCATACGGCCCGTCGTTCTGGGCGTTCTTAAAAAGCTCTTCGCAGTACTTGCGGTGCTCGGGCGTGAACCCTGCGATCTCGTCGTGCTTCCAGGTCATGCGCGCGAGCGGCGGAGGCTTCAAGGGGAACGGCTGCGTGGGTGAATACCACTCGCCGGGCACGTCTCCTTTCGGAACCGGGCGCTCTTCGACCCCGTAAATCGGTTTACCGTCGCGCCGGTCGAGGATAAAGATCAACCCGGACTTGGCGGATTGAATCAGCGCCGGGATCTTCTTGCCGTTGTGAACTACGTCGACCAGCGTGGGCTGCGGCGGCAGGTCGGTATCCCAGAGATCGTGATGCACGGTTTGGAAATACCACTTCATCTTGCCGGTGGCGGCGTCGAGCGCGACCAGGGAATTGCCGAACAGGTTCGCGCCGGGACGGTCGCCCCCGTAGCGATCGTCGCTCGGCGAGCCGATCGGCATCAGCAGCGTTCCGGTTTGCGTGTCCACGGTAAACGTGCTCCAGACGTTCACCCCGGAACGGTCCTTCCAACTCCCGTCGTTGGAGCCCCCGTCGTTGGAGCCATTGTCGAGCCAGGTTTCGTGGCCGGGCTCTCCCGGCCGCGGCACGGTGTGAAAGGTCCAGACCAACTTCCCGCTCGAGGCGTCCCAGGCGCGCACGTCGCCTCTGCCGCCCAAAGTGCCATTGTCCTGGACATGGGACCCGGTAATCACCAGGTTCTTGTAAACCGCCGGAGTGCCGTTCAGGCCGTACGTTGCCTTTGGGTAGTTATCCTTCATGCCTCGTCTCAGCTCAAGCTCGCCTTCCTGGGCGAAGCCCGGAACCAGTTTTCCGGTTTTGGCATTTACGGCCATCAGAAAACCGTCGTCGGTTCCGAAGAACAGAGTCGGAGGGGCATTCTTGTTTCCGGGCCAATAGGCAATGCCCTTGGCCGGCCGGGCATTGTGGTGGTGCTCGAAGCTCCACAATTTCCTGCCCGTTTCAGGGTCCAGAGCCACCAGGCTCTGAAACCCCGTGACGACGTACATGACGCCATCGATCACCAGCGGCGTGGTCCGGGAATCCCGCGTATTGCCGGCCCCCGTGGGTTGCGTGTTGTAGGTCCAGGCCTGCACCAGTTGGGAGACGTTGCCGGGCGTGATCTGCGTCAGCGGCGAATAGCGCCTGGCGCCCGGATCGTGGGCGTACACCGGCCAGTCGTTTTGTCCCCAGGCGGCCGGAATAAGAAGCAACCCTGTGCAAAGTAGGAGCGTCCGAGTTCGCATGGCTTCCTCTTTCTGCTGGCCGCTTCTCACGCGCGGCATCCGATCAGAAACTCTACCATGAGCAGCGAAGGGACTGCGAGCGCACCTCTAAACGTGGCGGGCAGGGAAGTCTCCCGAGACTTGGCTAACCTCCTTGCTCCCGGGGCCTTGGCGACCGTTCAAATCTCGTATAATGGCCCCGGGCCCGATGGTTTGCCACTATTTTTGTCGTTCTTCTCTATCGATCGAAAGGCGGCGATCGAAAGGGCGCGGCATGTTTGACCGCGACGACAAGCATTGCCTGGTAAGAGCTTTGGCGCTGCCGCTGCTCGTGGTGTCCGGTTTCGCCGGGTTGGCAAGCGCGGCCGAAACCAGCGCTTCGCCGCTGGTCGAAGCTGCCAGGACGCAAGACGCCAAAACCGTCCGCGCGCTGCTGAGCCAGAAGGCGGACGTCCAAGCGCGGTCCAGCGACGGCTCGACGGCGCTGCTCTGGCTGGCGCACTGGAACGATGCAGACACCGCGGAGCTTCTGCTGAAGGCGGGCGCGGACGCGAACACTGCGAATGACTTCGGGATGACGCCGTTATCGCAAGCCTGCACCAATGGAAGCGCCGAATTTGTGCGGCTACTCCTGAAATCGGGCGCCAATCCAAACACGGCGATCGCCACCGGCGAAACTCCGCTGATGACCTGCGCCAAGACCGGCAGCGCCGATGCAGTCCGTCTGCTGATCGAATACGGCGCCGCGATCGACGCGAAGGAGCCAACGGAGAAGCAGACGGCGTTGATGTGGGCCGCCGCCGAGCGGCATCCGAACGTGGTGAGTGCGCTGATCGCATCGCACGCCGATCTCAAGGCCCGTTCGAAAGAGGGGTTCACCGCGATCCACTTCGCGGCGCGAGTCGGCGACCTGGAGAGCGTCAAGTTGTTGCTGGCCGCCGGAGTGGATGTGAACCTCGAGACGCAGGCGGGCGAAGGCGACTCCAGTGATACAGAAGCGTACGTTCCAGGTCCGCCCGGGCGCGGCAGGCGTGCGCCGCCCAGCGGCTACACTCCCTTGCTGGTTGCGACCCTGCGGGCGCAGGTGGAAACCGCACTGTATCTGCTGGATCATGGCGCCGATCCCAACATTGAGGCCGCGGGCTTGACACCGCTGCATTGGGCGTCGACCAGTTGGGAAGGCTACGCTTCGAATCCGGTGTACGGTTTTGAAGATCCCATGTCCGGAATTCCGGATCGTCAGGCTAAGCTGCGGCTGGTGAAGGCCCTGCTCGCCCACGGCGCCAATGTGAACGCGCGGATGACCAAGCGCCAACCGTCGTTTGCCACCGGATACACGGACGCCGTGGGAGCGACTCCCTTCCTGCTGGCCGCCTCGATCGACGATGTCGAGATGATGCGCCTCCTGCTTGCGGCCGGCGCCGATCCCAAAATCACGACGGCGACGAAGGCGACGGCCATCATGGCGGCAACCGGTCTGAACCATGGCATCGGAGAGTCTCTGGTCACGGAGGCGCAGGCGATCGATGCGGTGAAGCTTCTGTTGGATTTGGGCCTCGACCCCAAAGGCGAAACGATCGTCGGCGAGAACGCCTTGTTTGGCCCGGCGTACCGCGGGTGGAACACGCTCCTGGCGCAATTGATCGACCTGGGCGTGAACGTGAATTCGGTCAGCAAGGCCGGCACGACGCCGTACCGTGCGGCGAACGGTCAAGGTGACCGGCTCGGCGGCGTCCTCGTGAATAAGGAAGGCGTGGATTTGCTCCTGAAGCATGGCGCGGATCCCACGCTGGGAGTTGCCTGCGAGTCCCAGAATCGCTGCCGGGAAGTGAAGTGAGGAATCACATGAGGAAGCGAGCATGACGCGCCCCGGCATCTATGCGATCGGGACGGGCTGTCTGGCGCTGTTCGCTGCGGCGGCCTTCGGTTTTCAAGACTCGACGCCGGCTGTCACCCCCGCCGGCGCGCTGGTCAACAAGTACTGCGTCACCTGTCATAACCAGAAGCTGAAGACGGCGAACCTCCTGTTGGATCGTGCGGATTCCAAGAACGTCGCCAACTCGGCAGAGGTGTGGGAGAAGGTCATCGTAAAGCTGCGAAGCCGTGCGATGCCGCCGGCCGGAATGCCTCACCCGGATAACGCCACCTACGATTCGGTTGCGGGCTGGCTGGAATCGGAAATCGACCGGGCGGCAGCCACTCACGTGAACCCTGGCCGGACCGCCAGCCTGCATCGTCTGAATCGCGCCGAATATGCCAACGCCGTGCGGGACCTGGTCGCGGTGGACGTGGATGCCCAAGCGATGCTGCCGCCGGATGAGCAGGCGTTCGGATTCGAGAACAACGCGGAGGCGCTGTCGATACCACCGGCACTGTTAGACCGGTACATATCCGCGGCGGCGGCTGTCGCGCGGCGGGCCGTGGGCGATCCGAACATGCCACCGGCGTTCGTGCGCTACGGCGCGATGAAAAACAACGCAAACGACCAGACATATCTGAGCCAGACGGAGCGCCTGGGCGAAGATTTTCCGCTGGGAACCAAAGGCGGCGTCGCTGCCCGTCACTTTTTCCCGGTAGATGGGGAGTATGAGTTCCGGCTTCGTCTGCAGCGCGCCTGGAGCAGTCCCATCCGCGGCCTGAACGTGGAGACGCATTTCGAACTTCGGGTGGATGGAGTGCGCGTCGCTCAATTCACGCTCGGCGGCGGAAAAGCGCCGCGGCCGACGTTTCAGTACGACGCCGACGAAGCGCTGCACGTGCGCGTGCCGGTGAAAGCCGGCTTGCGCCAGGTCATGGCGACCATGCTGAAGGCCGACGATGCGGAGCCGGAAGGCGGCGGCCCGGATCGCCTTTCGCCTTACAGCCGCAGTTCCGACAATGCAACTTCGCCCATCGCCATTGCCTCGTTGCTGATTGGTGGTCCTTATGATGGCAAAGTGCCGCTCGACTCGCCGAGCCGCAAGCTTCTTTATGTTTGCCGTCCCGCGAATCCTGTTGACGAAGTTCCCTGCGCGACCAAGATCCTGTCCAACCTGGCACGCCGCGCTTATCGGCGTAGCGCTACCGACGACGACGTGCAGACGCTGCTCAGCTTTTATAATCGTGCACGCGCGACGGGAAACTTCGACGCGGGGATTCGATCGGCGCTGGAACGGGTCCTGGTGAGCCCGGATTTTCTGTTCCGCATCGAAGCGGATCCCGCGGGCGCCGTGCCGGGTAGCGTCTATCGTGTCTCCGATGTCGAGCTGGCTTCGCGATTGTCATTCGCCTTGTGGAGCAGTATTCCCGACGACACTCTGCTGGATCTGGCGATTCGCGGAAAGCTGCATGAGCCGGCTGTACTCGAGCAGCAGGTGACGCGCATGTTCGCCGATCCCCGCGCGCGCACGTCCCTGGTCCACAATTTCTTTGAAGATTGGCTGCAGATTCGTAACGTATGGCTGCTCAATCCGGATAGCACGAAGTTTCCCTGGTTTGACGACAACCTCCGCAGCGCGTTCGTGACCGAGACGGAGTTGTTTCTGGACGATCAGCTGAAAGCGGACCACAGTATCTTCGACCTGTTGACGTCGGATGAGACCTTTCTCAATCAACAGCTGGCGCGCCATTACGGAATTTCGGGGATCTACGGGAGTCACTTCCGGCGCGTAAAACTTACCGACGAGAATCGCTTCGGGCTGCTGGGCAAGGCCAGCGTGCTCGCCGTCACCTCATACACCACGCGTACTTCGCCGACGATTCGGGGAAAGTACCTGCTGGAGAATATCCTGGCCGCGCCGATGCCCCCTCCTCCCCCCAATGTGCCCGCGCTGGATGAGTCGAACAGCAAGGACGGCAAGCCGCTCACCGTTCGGGAAATGCTGGAGAAGCATCGCGCCAGTCCGGCGTGCGCGAGCTGCCACAAGAACATGGATCCGCTGGGGCTCAGTCTCGAAAATTTCGACGCCATCGGGCAGTGGCGCACAACGGATGCGGGTAGCGCTATCGACGCATCCGGCGTGCTGCTGGACGGCACGAAAGTCAACGGGCCGCGGGAGCTGCGGCAGGCCCTGGTGGCGAAGAAAACGCAATTCGCCACGGCGGTCACCGAAAAACTGCTGACCTACGCGCTGGGCCGCGGGCTGCAGTACTACGATGCTCCGGCAGTCCGCGAGATTGACCGCGCCGCGGCGGAGGATGGATACCGCTGGTCGTCACTGATGATGGCGATCGTGAAGAGCGCGCCATTTCAAATGAGAACCACGGGTCAGGTGAGAACCGCCGGAAAGCAATAGGAGAGGAATATGTTCTTAACGAAGAAGACCATTTCACGCCGCACGGTACTTCGAGGAGCAGGCGCGGCCGTCGCGTTGCCGTTGCTCGACGCCATGATTCCGGCTTTCGCGCCGGCAGCGACCACCACTCCTGTAAAGCGCTTCGGAGTCGTCTACCATCCGAACGGCGTGATCTACGACAAATGGCTCCCGACAGGCTCTGGCACCGAATTCGAGCTCTCCCCCACGTTGAAGGGGCTGGAGCCCTTCAAGGACCAGTTGATTGTCGTCACGGGCCTGTTCAGCGATCAGGCAGAGCCGCTCGGAGATGGCGGCGGGGACCACTCGCGCGCGTGCGGCAGCTACCTCACGGGCGTGCATGTCAAGAAATCGGACAGCATCGTCGAGAACGCTGTCTCCATGGACCAGATCGCCGCCAAGACATTCGAGCGTGAGACCCAGCTCTCCTCGCTGCAGATGACGGCCGACGAAAACAGCCTCTTGGGGTCCTGCGATCTGGGCTACAGTTGTGCCTATAGCGCTACGCTTTCCTGGCTCACGCCGACGTTGCCGCTGATGGCGGAAAACAACCCGCGTGTGCTTTTCGAGCGGATGTTCGGTTCGAGCGACAGCACCGACGCCCATGTCCGCGCGGCACGGCTCCAGCAGGACAAGAGCCTTCTGGATTCCGTGAACGATCGCGTGAATCAGCTCCAGCGCAAGCTGGGGACCGCCGACAATCGCAAGATGAACGACTATCTCGCGGCGTTGCGAGACGTGGAGAGGCGCATTCAGAAGGCGGAGGAGCAGAGTTCCCGGGAGTTGCCGGACGTGCAACAGCCTGCCGGCATCCCCGATACGTTCGAGGAGCAGGTCCGATTGTTGTACGATCTGCAACTGCTGGCCTACCAGTCCGACCTGACGCGGGTGATCACCTTCATGTATGGCCGCGAGCAGACGGGGAGGCCCTATCCGCAGATCGGTGTGCCGGAACCGCACCATCCCATCACGCACCACCAGGGCGACCCGGTGAAGATGGACAAATGCGCCAAAATTCAGCGGTATCACATCGGGCTGTTTGCCGAGTATCTCGAAAAGTTGCGCAAGACGCCGGATGGCGAGGGCTCGCTGCTGGATCATGTGATCCTTCTTTATGGCTCCGGCATCAGCAACAGCGACCGGCACACGCACGGTCCGCTGCCGGCGTTCGTCGTGGGCGGAGGCGCCGGGACGCTGAAGGGCGGCCGCCACCTCATCTATCCGGAGCACACGCCGCTCACGAACCTTCAATTGACGCTGCTGAATAAGCTCGGTGTACCGGCCGAATCGCTAGGCGACAGCACCGGACAATTCAAGGAGCTGTCCGAGCTGTAAGTTTTGGCGAGCCGATTTCACTGTTTCCCGACGTAGTGGACGGCGTCCCGTTCCTCGCAGACAAACTCCATCAGTTCGGTGTCCGGCATGAGTTGGTGATTCACCCGGACGGTGAAGGGCTTGGTGTACGCTTTCGGGTCCTCGATGGTGATGTCGATTTGCATCGAGCCGAACTTCGGCCGGGTCCAGCGTTCGGTGATCTTGCCGGTGCTGGTCAACGGGCTGCCTTCGACATCCAGCCACACGTCGTCACGGAAACCGGTGGTTTCCACCACCATCGTGTCGCCCTCCCAGTGACCGACCGAATAGCCATACCACCACGGCACCGGATCGTTGTTCGGCAGCGACCGTCCGTCCGTCAGGATCTGCCGGACGTTTCCGTTGGCCTCGTAGAGAATCACGATGTCCCGAGCCGTCTGGATGATTTTTCTCGGCTGGGGGTGCATGTGCAGTTGGGTCAACCCGAGGGGCAGGCAGTGCGCATCGGGATTGTCCTTATTGTCATTCGCTTTGCGCTGGGCGCGCACCTGGGCTGCCCAGGGAGTGAATGGCAGACCGTCCTTAAAGCCGGCGCCGATGTTGAAGAATTGCGCCACCGGAGGATCCTCCTTGCCCGTAGATTTGGCCGCGGATTTGGCCGCGGGAGGAGGGCCCGTTTTCCCCTTGCCTGGCCCTCTGCCTCGTCCTGGCCCTCTGCCTCGTCCTGGACCCCGCGCCGGTTCCCACAGGCCGGAGAAATCGATCTTCCCCTGCGCGGTTCGAGGCGGCGGCGCGTTGACATCTATTTTCCCGTTCGGGGTCCGCGGACCTGGCGTGTTATAGTCCGGCCACTGGGCGAACAGCGCGACCGCACCGGCAGCCAGGGCCACCGCCACGACGGCTGCATTCGTCAGAATCCTCGATCCCTGTTTCACTTTGCTATCCTCCCTTGCGCGGCCTGGACCTTCCAGCTAGTCTATCGCGTCGGCATGATATATTGAACCCCGGGAAGCGGAGTCCCCGGAACCGGGCAGTTCCCGCACTCATACCGCGAAGCGAGGAGCAAAGCCGTGCTAACCAATTATCCCAAAGAACAGATGCACCGGATCAAATACACAGGCCGGCGTTAGGCTGGGCTTCCACAAGGAGATTTATGAAGATTGCGCTCGGCTTCCTGCTGGCCGTTTCCACTCTGGCGGCTCAGGACGCCAACGATACTCCCGAGGCGCACTTCGCTGCCGCGAAAGCCGCGGCGGGCGAGGATTTTCAGAATCTTTTCAACTTTCAATGCTACGGGCCTGGTCCGGGAGGCCAACGAACACCGCCGGGAGTGGCGCCTGCGGCGGGCGCTCGCGGGAAAGGTGCACCGGGCCGAGGCGCCGGCCGGGGCGGAGGGCGAGCAGGCGGGCCGAGACAGCCGCCGGACCGATCGACGTGGCATGCCGAACCGGTGAAAGTCTTTGACAACCTGTATTTTTTCGGCCAGTCCGAGTACGCCGTGTGGGCGATCACGACCTCAGACGGCATCATCGTTCTCGACACCATCTTTGACTATTCGGTCGAGGATGAGGTTGCCGGCGGGATGAAGAAGATGGGATTGGACCCGGCGAACATCAAGTATGCCATCGTCACTCATGCTCACCCCGATCACGACGGCGGCGCGAAGTTCCTGCAGGATCATTACGGCACGCGCGTCATCATGTCGCCCGCGGATTGGGATGTGCTTGAGAAAACCAACGGCACCAAGCCCAAACGGGATCTCGAGGCCACCGACGGCCAGAAACTCACGCTCGGCGATACTACCGTGACGATCTACATCACTCCGGGCCATACGCCCGGCACCCTCTCCGTCGTGTTCCCGGTCAAGGATAATGGGACCCCGCACGTTGCGGCTCTGTGGGGCGGGGTAGGGCTCAATACGAACAAGGAAGCCGTGCAGACTTACATCCGTTCGGCGCAGCGATTCAGCGGCATCGTGAAGCAGGCGGGAGCGGATATCATCCTGGCCAACCACACCGATTGGGACCGGTCCAAGATCAACCTGCCCATACTGGCCAAACGCGCGCCCGGCACCCCGAATCCCTACATCGTGGGGAATGCAAAGGCGCTGAATTTTTTAAAGGTCGCCGAAGAATGCGCCACGGCGCGCCTGAATGCGGCGAACTAGCGGAAATACGCCTACGGCAAAGCAAACGCGATTAGCGATTGGCTATCTTTCGGAGCCCCATGTTGGGGCGCTCCGCTCGACGCAATAATGGCTACGTACTGTTTGCCGTTCTTGCCCTGATAGGTGATCGGCACTGCCGTCGAAGTGTAGGGCAGTTTTGTAACCCAGAGCTCCTTGCCTGTTTTGGAATCGAACGCGCGGAGCCGCGCGTCCTTGGTTGCTCCGACAAATACCAGGCCTCCCGCGGTCACAATGGGTCCAGCGCTGTCCGCCGATCCGGCCAGTTGTTTGCCCTCCGGCAACGCCTCCACGAGTCCGAGGGGAACCTGCCAGGCAAATTCACCGGTGTTGGCATTCACCGCGATCAGACGCCCCCATGGTGGTTTGAAGCAGGGCAGGTTCGCGATCGTGCGGCCGTTCGCATCTTTCAGCGGCGCGCTGGAACCGAAACCTCGCGGCCCGCCGTGTACGAATTCCACCAGCCCTTCCGTGTTCCCGGGTGTGTATTTTGGATTGTTTTGCAACCATCCCGTCATCGGTCCATCCTTGGTGGCGAGAAAAATATAACCCAGCTTGGGGTCGGTGGCCGTGCCGCCCCAGTTCACGCTGCCGTCCACGCCGGGGAAAATCAAGCCCGGTTTCGTATCGGCGCCTTCGGCGTGGTAAGGCCACGGCGTGTAAGGACCCGCGTTGTAAGGTTGCCACTTGTCGTACCACTCCTGGCAAGCCTTGGCGTGCTCCGGAGTGGTGTCCGCCGCGGTCACCAGGTCGTCCTTGGTGAAGCTTACGCGCGCGATGGGAGGCGGCTTCACCGGAATGGGCTGCGTGGGCGAATAATGCTCGCCGGGCACGTCACCCTGTGCGACCGGGCGTTCCTCCACGCCGAAAACGGGCTTGCCCGTGGTGCGATCCAGGATGAACATGTAGCCGATCTTGCCGACCTGCGCCAGCGCCGGGATCTTCTTGCCGTCCTTCACGATGTCGACCAGCCCCGGAGCCGGAGGCAGGTTGTAATCCCAGAGCCCATGATGGACCGTCTGGAAATACCATTTCAATTTTCCGGTGAGGGCATCCACGGCAACCACCGAATCGCCGAACAGATTGTCGCCGGGGCGATCACCGCCGTAATAGTTTGCTCCCGGTCCGCTGACGGGCAAATAGAGGATGCCGCGTTGCTCGTCCACGGTCAGAGAGAACGACCAGACGTTGTTGCCGGTGCGATTTTTCCAACTGTCGTTCAACCAGGTGTTGTTACCGACCTCACCCGGATGGGGGATGGTGTGAAACTCCCATACCTGCTTACCGGTTCGGGCGTCGTAGCCGTGCACGTCGCCAAGCTGGCCGCTGGCCTGGTCCAGAGCGGGATTGATATGGCGATCCCCGGGGCCGTAAAAGTTGGTTCCCAGCAGAATCATGTTCTTGTAAATGGTCGGCGCGCCCCCATAGGTCACCTCTAGCGGGACCTCGCCTTCATTTCCGAAGCCCGGGTCGATCCTGCCCGTGTTGGCGTTCAGTCCCACCATCTTGTGCCCGGTGGTGAAGATGATACGCGGCGGATTGTTGCGATCCCCGGGCCAGTACGCGATCCCGCGCTGGGAAGCTCGGCCCGTCGGCAGCTCATAGCTCCAGATCTCTTTCCCTGTTTCCGGATCCAGCGCGACCACGCGGTTTCCGGCGGGCGTGTACAGAACGCCGTTGACCACGATCGGCGTGATTTCCTGAAAGGTTTCCCCGCCGGTCAGGATCTTGTCTTTCGGCTGTAGCCGGTAAGCCCAGGCCTGCGTCAGCTTGGTTACGTTTGAGGTGTTGATCTGTGTCAGCGGAGAGTAGCGTGTGCCGGCCAGGTCGCGGTTATACATCGGCCAATCGGCTCCGGCTTTTTTGCCTGTTTGCGCGAGCAGCGCCGGTACGCTGGCGCAACAGACCGCAATCATCATCCACTTCAATCGCATGCTGAAATCCTCACTTCGCCTTACCCTTACCTCTACCCTGGACTGCAGGGCGCTCGAAAATTTCCAGGTTCATGCCGTTCGGATCTTCGACGAAGATGGTGTGCGTGCCTCCGCCGAAGTCCACAATTTGTCCGTTGGTGGAGAGGATATTTACTCCCGCTGCCTTCATCTGTCCGATGGTGGCGGTCTCATCGTGGACCTGGATGCACAGCGCGGGCGCGCCGGGGTCGCGAACGCGCAGGTGGAACTTGGTACGCGGAACGCCGCGGAACTCGGTGAACTCGATCGAGGCCGGCGGGCCGGGAATCACGCCCGACAGCTTGCGGAATTCGGTCCCCGCGGGCGCGCCGACCAGTTTCAGCATCGCCGGATCCTTGGAGTACGCGGAAGAACCCGTCAGCTCAATCCCCAGCTTCCCGGTGTAAAACGCGCGCGTCGCAGCGGCGTTTTCCATGGTGTAGGCGAGCGAAACGCGATGCACATTCCCCGCAGGCGCCCCCGCCGCGGGGGTTTCCTGGACGAGTTGCAGGAAGAAGCCATCCGGATCGCGCAGGATGACAGAGCGGGCTTTGCCTTTGGCCGTGGCGATCTCGACGGGCTCGCCGCCCGTGGTCACAATGGCCGCATGGGCCGCCTTGGCTTTCGCCAGGGCTCCATCGATGTCGCGGACGTAGAACACCGCGCTGGCCGCGCCGGGATCGGTGTACTTGGCCTGACCGGGCTTGCGTTCCAGCCCCTTGAAATGGGTCAGCTCCAGCCGCATCCCGCCGGGCAGCGAGAGCATGGAAAGCCGCAGCGTGACTCCCGGCGCGTTGGTTAGCAGCGGTACCGCCGGATTGGCGAAATCCTGCGGGGTTCCCTTCAACCCGAACACGTCGTTATAGAACGCGAGAGTGGTGTCGAGATCGTCCACCGCATGGATGAAATGCGAGAGAGCCTTGGTCGGTGAAGCAGACTGTGCAGTCGCAATCGCCGCGAAAAAAAGACCGATCGTGAGTTTCTTCATGTTATTTCCCCCCCGCAGCTTCATTCTTTGCCGCCGCGTCGCGGGCTTCCAGGTCTCTGACTTATTCGACGCCGAAAGCCAGCAGCACGTTGCCGGGCGTTCCCGAGGCGACGCTGTACCCGGAACCGATGAAAACCATGCCTCCCGCGATGGTCGGTCCGATGGACCCGATCGATCCGCCGTGCGCGGGAACCTTATTTACGGTGGTAAAGTCCCGAGCGGTGTCGAAGGTCCACAATTCGTGCCCATCGGCCGACGCCAGCGCGTGAAGCTTCCCGTCCGTGCCGCCGATGAAAACCGCGTCCGGAATGGCGCTGCTCGCGGCAGCATTCGACTCCCGGCTCCCCGCCGGCGCGAGCTTGGTAGTCCAGATCTTTTCGCCGGTCGCGAACTGCACGGCGGTGATGGCGCCGCTCGTTAATCCAACGTAAAGATTCCGCTGATCGGCCGAGCCGCCCCAAACCAGGTTGGTGCCGCGGCCCCCTTGTCTCTCGGCCACGTTGGTCTTCCAAACCACCGCGCCCTTACGATCCGGATCCAAGGCAAAGATGGTCCCGCCCTTGTTGAAACCGAGCAAAAGATCGCGGCCGTCGGCGAGCGTCTTCAGAATGGGCGATGCGCCGAAGTCCCAGTCGGGGCCGGGGTGCTCCGGGCACGCTTCGCTTTTCGTGGGTCCGCATCCGCCCAGGGTGGCGTCATTCGGTTGGGCCTGAAACACCCAGCGCACTTTGCCGCTGTCGAGATCCACGGCCATAATCGAATCCGACGTATCCGGCGCGGGCTCGGTGGCGGAATCGCCGGTTCCGAAATAGACCGCCCGGCGTTTGGCGTCGATGGTCGGAGAATTCCACACGGCCACTCCGGAGGGTCCCCAGAGCTGGGTGCCGATCGAATTCTTCTTGGTCGGCTTAGACTCCGGGATGGTGTAGGTTTTCCAGATCACGGCGCCCGTCGCTGCGTCCAGGGCGGAGACGCTGCCGCGAAACGTGCAGCACGGATAATCCGGCGTGGATGCGGAAAAACCTTCCGAAGTCGACATCGGCACGTAGAGCCGGCCTTCGTAGAGCGTGGGAGCCGCGGTGATGCGGGCGCTGAAATGCTCTTCCGCGCGCCTGGTCCACAGCAAAGCGCCGGAGGCGGCGTCCAGCGCGTAAACGTTGGCCTGCATATCCCCGAAGTAAACGGCGTACCCGGACGAGTTGGCCGCGCTGGTGGGCCCGATGGTGATGGCATTGCGCACGGCCGCTTTCGCCTGGTACGACCAATGCACGCAGCCCGTGTGCATATCGAGCGAATACACATAGCCGATGTCGGAGCCGACAAACACGCGGCCCGCGGCAACCGACGGCTGTCCGAACGCGGAAACGCCCAGGGGGAATCCAAACGCCCATTTCAGCTTCAGGTTGGGGATCTGCGCCATGGTGAGTCCGGCGGCTGCGGCACTCTGAAATCGCGTGTTGTGGGCATCGACGCCCCAACCGTTCCAGGATGCGCCCTTGGAGGGATCCGGCAGCGCGCTCCCGGCCGGGCAGTGATTCGGCATCTGGCTCGCATCACCCAACGTGGCGCTTCCCAGGGGCCGGCCGCCCATGTATTCCGCCAGGCGCCGCTTCTGCTCGTCCGACAGGTTGGCTGCCTGCTCTTTCATGATCCCCGTTGTGATCGCTGCGTAGATGCGCTCGGGCGGCATTTGCCGGATCGCGGCGGGACTGGGGGCCCGGTCGACCGCGGCGTTGCCGTGGCACTTCGTGCATTGTTGCTCGAAAGCCGAGATACCGAACTCGGTTCCGAGCCTTTGCCTCGGCGCTTGGCCTTGGGCCATGCTGGGCACAGCCGAAATCAGAGTGAGCAGGCTTAAGGGGAGGATGGAAATTTTTGTCATGATTCGAATCAGCGGAATCCGATTGCGATTGTAACCCAGAACCGTTTGCGACGGCGGAACCGCTTGCCCCGGGCCGAACCATGTGCTATTAACTGAAGGCGATTCGCATGGGAGGCGGAGAGGGAAAATGAATCGAACTCGTCTGGCGCGCCCGGCATTCGTGCTGGTGGCCGCGCTTCTGAGCATTCCGGCATTCGCCCAGGTCGATCTGACCGGCACCTGGCAGCCGGCGCCCGACGAAGAATCCACGGGGAACCCCGATCTGGTGGATTATACGGGGCTTCCCATCAACGCCGCCGCCCGGCAGTGGGCGCTCAGCTGGAATCCCGACCGCCTGGGACAGCCCGAGCACCAGTGCCAGGTGCACACGGCCGCCTACATCTACGGCGGCCCCCACCGGCTTCGGATCTGGGAGGAGAAAGATCCTCAAACGCAGGACGTCGTCGCCATCCGCAACTACATCAGCACCTATGAGCAGAATCGGACCATCTGGATGGACAGCCGCCCGCATCCCCCCGAGTACGCCGCGCACACCTGGATGGGATTTTCCACGGGCAAGTGGGAAGGCAACGTCCTGACCGTGTACACCACTCATATCAAACAAGGTTGGCACCGGCGCAACGGGGTTCCTTCAAGCGACAGGATCACGCTCACCGAGCATTTCATCCGTCACGGCGACCAGCTCACCCACGTCAGCATCGTAACCGACCCGGTGTATCTGGCCGAGCCGCTGGTCAAGACTCAGATCTACAGACTGGCCGCCAGTTCCCAGGGAAACTGGCTGTGGCCCTGCGAGTACGTGGATGAGCTGCCGGGAACGCCGCACAGCTCGGTTTTCAGCTACATGCCCGGCCAGAATCCTTTCGCAACGGAATTCGCCGCCAAGCACCAGATCCCGGTGGAGGCGGCGCTGGGCGGACCGGAGACCATGTATCCGGAATATCGGGACAAGATGAAGAACTTGAAGCCGCCACCGAAACCCGATCCGGCCAGGGAGGCTTCAGCCTCGAAGTGAAGTAGTAACTTTGGGAACTCGGGGAACTCGGGGAACTCGGGGGGGAACTCGGGACAGTACACTCAAACACCAATTTCCAAGGAAAGCTGCCCACCCTCCCTGCGACCTCGCTTTGATGGCCGCCCGACGGGAAGGGAGCACAATTCGCGGCCTGTCCGCTGCTCCAGGTCTCGTGCGAACTCGTTGCCGCCCAACGGACGGCCGCGACGGCTCGCCTCCTGCAGACGACGTCCAAAGGCTTCCTCCTCGACTCCCACTTCCAGTACTGTGCTCCAACTTTGCCGAGTATACTCCGCCTGCCATGCCGACAGATCCAGCAAGCCGGCATTGGCGGACAGCCCCAGGTGTACGGCCGCGCTGGACCATTCGTACTGGCCGGGGTGTTCCACCATGCGGGCCCGCGCGGGATTACGCTCGACATAAGCCGCCGCCCTCCATAGATGCGCCGCGTCCAGGGGGCAGGAGAAGAAGCGCGCCTGCCAGACATGGCCGCAAGTCCTTTTCCGCAGGTTGAAGTGGCGCGCGAAGTCGGCGTGGGTGCGCCCCAGGGCGGACGCCATTGCGTCTGCACGTTCCGGAACTGCAATCAGGTGAACGTGATTGGGCATGAGACAATACGCCCACAGCCGCAGCCGGGCCTGCTCGGCATGAGCGCGCAACAGGTCCAGATAGAGACGATAATCCTGGGCGTCAAAGAAGACCTGCTGCCGGCCATTGCCTCGCTGGGTGACATGATAAGGAATGTCTTCCAGGACAATCCGGGCGATTCGAGACATCCAACAGATAGTGGTGCAGACGGCTTCCTTGTCTCAAATTGTGTTTGAGTGTACTGTCCCGAGTTTCCCCGAGTTTCCCCGAGTTTCCCCGAGTTTCCCTGAGTTTCCCTGAGTTTCCTGTCCTGAGTTTCCCATCCAGTAAGAAGCCAGCGCGGGCTCCTTCCGCCCTAGCTCACTGCCGCGCGGGACCACGCCCGGCCTGCGCGGCCGGAGGCGAAGCAAGCTCGGCGGGCAAGGGAAAGTTCCCTTCGTAGGGCGGCCAGTTCGGCACGGGAAGATCGTTGGGCGGATAGTACATGGCCGAATACACGTGGCGGATCTTGTTGGTGTCGATCTCGAACCACTCGGCGAAAGCATTGCGGCGCGAAGGCGAGCCGGGGCGCCGAATAAACACCGCGTAGGCCAGCACGATCTGCGCCTCCGTATCGACCACCGGAAAACGGCGGGCCACCACGTTTTGCAGATTGAAGTTCTGCAAACCCGAGGCGCAGGAACTCGGCGGACGCGCTCCCGGAGCTGGAGCAGGCGGAGGCGGCGAACCGGCATAAGCGTCCGGATCACCCCCGACCGTCTGTCCGTTCTCCAGGCGCGAACAGGCGGGATGCGCCATGATCATGGAACCGTCATGTGCAGTGATGCCGTCGAAGTAGCTGTTGGTGATGGCGATGAGCTCGTCCCGCGACAGACGTTGCGCGGGCGGCACCGGATGCCGGCCGGGCGGATGGAGAGCCAGGTTGTCGGGCCCGAAGGCGTACGCCCTCGGCTTGCCCTGCGCGTCGAAACCGTTGATGCCCGCCGCCACGCGCCGCGCGATGATCCACTCTCCTTCGGTGATCTTGCGATTTTCCACGCGGATGCGGACGGTGGTCACCGTGGGTTCGTCGCCTTCGTTCAATACGCCGAAGAAGGCCGCTTGCCCGCTGACCGGATCGTAGTAGCGGCGGTCTACTTTGCCGATCGAGGTGATCGACTTCCAGGCTCCTTCGCCCAGTTTCACCAGCTTCGCGTTCTCCGTCTGGCGATAGCCGAGGAAAAGAGGCGCCGCTTGCGGCTCGTGTTTCAGAACCGCCTGCAGGTATTGGTCGAGCGACGACTTCAAGCAGGCTCGATCACAGGTGGCGCCGAGCGCGGGCAGCACGGCTGCAAGCCCGGCGACGAAAACATAGGACAAACGCATGTTAGGATTCTCCGCGAACCATTCAGGCTTTCAACAGTGCCCGGACGTACTCGGCCTTCAACGGAAGCCGCCGGGCAATCTTCCCGGTGGCATCGAAAAGCGCCGCGGCGATCGCCGGCGCGGCCAGCGCATTGGCCGCCTCCGATCCGCCTCCGTAGGCGCCGACTTCCGGCTGGTTGAGCAGCACGACTTGAACCTCGGGAATATCGGCCATCTTCAGGATCGGATACGTGAGCCAGTCGCGGCTGGTGATCCCGCTCTGGTCGAACTGCAGTTCCTCCAGCAGCGCGATGCTGACCCCCATCAACGTCCCGCCTTCCACCTGCCGCTTCAACTGCATCGGGTTGATGACGATCCCGGGATCCACGACCACCGTGACTTTCTCCACCTTGATCGCGCCCGTCGAAGGAGTAACGGCGATCTGGCTCACGCACGCCCAGTAGGTTGCCGAGCGGAACATCACCGACACGCCCTGGCCGCGCACCGTAGCGGCGCCGGACGATGCTGCCTTCGGATGCGGCGAGTGGCGAGTTTCCCACCCCGACGCGTCGCGGACCGCCTTGAGCACTCGGATCACGCGCTCTTCCTTGGCGTGGTCGAGCCGGAACTGAATGGCGTCCGCGCCGGCCAGCGCCGCTGCTTCGCTGACCGCCAGTTCTCGCGGGAAATTCTGCTGGAACTGTCCCGGCGTCCGCATGCTGTGATCGCGCAGCCCGACGGTAAGCGGCGAAGCCTTCTGCCCGACCTGGAATGTGCCGTGGCCGCGCTCCATCAGGGTCACGGCGCCATCGTAGATCCACGGGTCGGAGATGTCGTTGACGGTCGAGCCGACGAACACCCCTTTCTCGTTGGGAGCCGGCATGGTCGGCAGACCCGCGAGCACCGCGCCGACGGGCCGGTCATCCTGCATCGCGGGCATGTAATGGTCGATCTGGTACGCCGCCATCTTGCCGTTTGCGTCCAGTCCGATTTCGACGTCCGACATGGCCGCCGGCGATTGCGTCGACCATTGGAAATCCTCCGGCCGCATCCACTGGACGCGCACGGGCTTGCCGACGGCCTGAGACAGGATCACCGCTTCGTCCTCCCCGCCGGAGTTCCCGCCATTGGATCTCCCATAGTGGCCCGGCCCGGCCAGCGTGCGCACGATGACGTTATCCACCGTCGTGCTGAGCATCTGTGCGAGTTCACCGCGAAGCGCCTGGGGGTTCTGGTTGTGCGTGTAGACGTAAATCGTCCCGTCTTTGCGGGCATCCGCCAGCGCCATGGTCGGTCCGATGGGGCCGTGCTTCATGTACGGCATCTGATAGGTGGCGGACAGCTTCTTTTTGGCCGCGGCCATCGCCGGCGCTACGTCACCTTTGGATTTGTCGCTTTTGGTGACGCGGGCGGTTTTCCAATCCGCGTCTCTCTTGAGATAGTCGAACAGGCCCGCGTGGCCGGGCAGTCCTTTCCAGTCCGTCCACTTCGTGGCGCCGGCCACCTGCTGCGCGGCGCGGATGGCTTCCCATTCCGTGGGCGCGACCACGCCGACCAGATTGCCCTTCACGATCACCTGCGCGTGGGGGAACTTGGCTTTGTCCAGCGTACCCACGGATACGAGCGTCGAGCCCAGGCTCTTCGGATGCACCATCCGCGCGTGCAGCATGTCCGGGAGCCGCATATCGGTCGACCACATTTCCTTGGCGGCGACCTTGGAAGCGGTGACGGAGTTGCGATAGGACTTGCCGACGACCGTATATTGGCTCACCGGCTTCAGGGGCGGGTTGCCGTCCACCGTCAGTCCCATCACGCTGGTCAGATCGCCCTTTATGGGGATCGTGAGCTTCAACTGCTGCCCCTTCACCAGATCTCCATACGACATGCTCTTGCCGCCGCCCGAAACGATCCCGTCTTTGACCGAAAGTGCGGTCTTCGGAACACCCAGCCGCTGCGAAGCCAGATCCAGCAGGGCTTGGTGCGTATACGCGGCTGCCTTGCGGATGTTCGGCATGCCGCTTCCCAGAAAGTCGAAAGCGCCGCTGCCGTCCGGCGTACGATCGGTGTCCCCCATCACCACCGTGGTGATGGCTTCAAACGGCGCGCTCAGCTCCTCGGCCACAATTTGCCGGTACGCCGTGAAGGTCGTGCTTTGACCGAAATCGCTTTTGCCCGTACGAATCAGAATGGTGTTGTCCGGATGAATTTCAATCCACGACTCGGGGAGCGTCGCATCCAGCGAGTTCCTGGTGGTGGCGGCCTGGGCGGAATTCTTCAAGCCGTCGGCGCCCACCATGCCGAAGCCGACCAACAACGCCCCGCCCGCTTTGACGAAGCCGCGGCGCGAGAGGGCGGCGCCGAACACGTTCACGTCGCTTTGCTTCGGGTTCATCGCGCACCCCCCATGACCATCGCGGCGCGCTGCACGGCCTGGATAATCGCGGTGTAGCTTCCGCAGCGGCAGAGATGCGCCGAAGCACCCGAGGTCGTAAATGCAGCTTTGATTTCGGCGACGGTCGGCGAAGCGTTGTGCTCCAATAGCTCGGTCGCCTTGATCATCATGCCGTTCTGGCAGAAGCCGCACAAAGGCGTCTGCTCTTCGATCCACGCCTCCTGAACGGGATGGAGTGTTTTCTCAGCGTCCGACTTGGATAGCCCTTTCTTTAGAGCCCACCTTGCCGGGAGCCCCTCGAGCGTCGTGACTTCCTTCCCCGCCGCAGCCGAAAAAGACGTGACGCAGGAGCGGATTTCCTTGCCGTCCAGCAACACGGAACAAGCCCCGCACTGCGCGAGTCCACAGCCGAACTGTGGCCCGGACAATTCGAGATCATTTCGCAACACATAGAGGAGCGGGGTATCGGCAGGCGACTGAACCTCGCGCCGGACTCCGTTAACGACGATCGTGGCCATAGAAAACTCCTTGAGCAGGTACTGCCGATTTTGGCTTCAGTCTATCAAAACACGCAATCGCGATTTTGAACTAAGTAAATGATATACTTCGTGCGGAGAGCGAGTGACGGGCGCAATGGCGAAATTCGTGGCAGGTTTGCTCCTGGCATGGGGAGTCGTGTTCGCGCAGGATACTCCTGGTCCGCGGGTTCCGGCCCCGGCTCGATCTCAAACCCAAGCGCAAAAGGACGCCAAACGGCGGCTCGGGCTGCTGGCTACCCGCGCCGAGGCGAATTTTCGGTCCGCCGATTCGATTGAGGCGAATTTGAACGCGCGCGGGCTGTCCTTGCACCCCCAGATAGTCGCGCTCCGGTTGCGAATCGAAGCGGCCCTGGATGATGCGCAGAAGGCCGTGGATGCCGCCGATCCCGCTGCGGCAAACAAGGCGCTCGACAGCGTCCAGGCCTTGCTGCAACGTTTTACCCAAAGCTTGGGGGGAGACTGAGCCCGCGCGGCTCGGGATCCGGTCATGGCCCCTGAATCGGTTCGATTCTGCGAAGAGTGCGGGGCGCAGCTCGCCGCGCCATTGAAATTCTGCGAAAATTGCGGTGCGCGCCTGCCTTCCGAGGCTGAATCGGTGAGTGCGCAAGCCGTTCCGCCGCTACCCACGCCTGCGGGACCGCCCACTCTCCCTCCCGAGTCCGTCCCGGCAGCCGAGGCCTTTCCAGCAACCGTCGCGTGGGTGTCTTCGGGACCGCCCGTGGCGCCTCCCGATCCTCCTCCGGTTTCTGCTCCGGTTTCTGCTCCAGCTTCTCCTCCGGCAATCCCCCCGCTGCCGGCTTCGGGTACCGCAGCGCCCACCGCCTCCATGCCGGTGGCTCCGTCCGCATCTTCTTCGGCGTCTTCTTCACAGGCGGGCTTTATCGGACCGTACCGATTGGTCCGTGAACTGGGCCGGGGTGGCATGGGCGTCGTGTATCTGGCCATGCGGGACGATGGGACGTTCCGGAAGAACGTCGCTCTCAAGTTACTGTTGCGGGAAGCAGTGAGTGAGGAATTCGTCCTTCGATTCAAACAGGAGCGGCAGGTGCTGGCGGCGCTGGATCATCCCAACATTGCGCGCATTCTGGACGGCGGCGATACACCGGACGGAATGCCCTACTACGTCATGGAGTACGTGGAGGGCCTGCCGCTCGATGAGTATTGCGATCAGAAAGGCCTGGCCGTCACCGGACGGCTCCGCATTTTCCAGCAGGTTTGCGGCGCCGTGGAGTATCTCCACCAGAATTCGATCGTTCATCGCGACCTGAAACCCGGAAACATCCTGGTGTCCAACGACGGCACGGTCAAGTTGCTGGATTTCGGCATCGCCAAGCTGCTGGGAGCGGCGGCGTTGGCGAACCCCAGTCTGACCAGTGCGATGGGAAGTCCGATGACGCCGACCTACGCCAGTCCGGAACAGATCTCTGGCGTTACGTTGCAGAAGACTTCCGACGTTTACTCGATGGGCGCCATCCTCTATCGCCTGCTGACCGGGCGGCTCCCCTATGAGGGAGTGGACGACAAGCTGGCCAAGCTGTTCACGCGCCAGGCTCCGCCGCCGCCCAGCGGCAACATTCGCCAGGATCTGCGCGCGGGCGGCGACACCACGGCCGGGTTGCGCCGCGTCCTGCTGGGAGAGATCGACAGTATCGTCCTGAAGTCGCTGGAGTTCGACCCGAAGAATCGCTATCAATCCGCGGCCGAGCTGCGGGACGACTTGCAGCGTTTCCTGGATGGCCAGCCGGTGCTGGCGCACCATACGTCGGCGGCCAACCGTTCCTTCAAGCTGCTAAAGCGGAAGCGGGCGATGATCGCCGTGCTAGTCGCCTTCATCGCGCTGGCGGGATTTGGCGCGTGGCAATGGCGCCGCGTGGAAATTCAGAAGACGGACGTCGCGGCGCGGGAGACCCACCTCCGCGCTCTTCTCGATCAGGTGGAAGCGCATCTCGGGCAGCCCGCCACAGCGGACCAGCCGGTCACCTCCGAGCAGCTGTCCCAGCGCAGTCAGGATGTCCAGCAGGTGAGGACCGCGTTCGCGACGGATTTTCCCGTCGTAGCGGCCGCCAAAGCTGGTCCGAACTCGACACGCGATGCGCTGCTTGACCGCGGAGTTCGCTATCTGGATCGGGCGCACGCGACGCCGGCCAGGAACGCGAATCTCGATTCCGAAGTGGCCGCGGCCTATCAGCAGTTCGGTATCTTGCAGGAGAATACGGAGGATCCCAAGGCAGGCGGCCGCGAGGCGGCGGTCCAGACCTATCAGAAAGCGTCGGCTGTGCTGGTGACGCTGGCGGCCGAGAATCCGGACGACGGCCAGGCGCGAGAGCGCCTGGAAATGGTGAATCAGCGGATTGTCGCGCTGGGCGGCCAGGCGGTGAGTACGGTTCCGGCCGAGACTGCTCCGCCGGTACCCGATGTGGCTCCGCCCGAACCCGAGAAGGCGCCGGTACCCGTGGCTGCGCCGAAACCTCCGCCTCCAACCAAGCTTGCTCCGCCGGTAGTGAAGTCCCAGCCGCCGCCTGTTGCCGCGCCGGTGGCGGTTGCGCCCCCAGCCGCGCCTGTGCCCGCGGGGCTCTCGGCGGCAGTCCGCGCGGATCTCAACGATCGCATGATCAACGCGACGGCTAGAGTTCAGAGCGCCGAACAAGCGATCCAGCCGTTGCAGCAAAGCCTGGCCAGCCGCGGCCAAATCCTGAATTCGGATACGCAATCCGCGATGGTTCAAATGCGCGGGCGGCTCGCGAAAGCGAAAGCCGAGATCGCCGCGGGGGATGCCTCGGCGGCCCGGGACGATTTGGCCGCTGCCGAAGCGTTCGCCGCCAGGGTCTTGCGAACGGCGGGGCGCTAAAGCAGCCCGTAGTCCGGCCTCGCCCCTCGGCATCTTATTCCGCTCACGATCCTTTTCCTCCTTACAATTTCTTCCTCACAATCCTTGGCGCTAACGCCTGACCCGCCGGCAGGCGCTCGAAGTGTTGTCGGAAACGGAGGTGAGCAAGCGTGAAGAGGCTGATATCATAAATGACGGAATTCTTGTTTGCGGATGCTCGCAGACCCCGCAGGCAGGGCCGAGAGGAGAGACCATGGCGAAATCTCAGAAGACCTCCGTTGGTCGTCGCGGATTCTTGAAGAACGCAGCCGCCGGAGCAGCCGGAGCGGCGCTGGTAACCGCGACGCCGCCCGTGGAAGCCCAGGCTCAAAACAGTCGAACGGGCGGTCGAGCGCCTGCCGGAGGCGCGCCGGCTCCCACCCAGGCGCAGCTTGAGCGTGAAGCCGGGAATATCCGGCCTCCGGCAGTCGCGCGCACGATCACGCGGGCCGGCTCGGATCTCATGGTCCAGACGATTCGCGACCTCGGGATCGAATATGTGGCCGCCAATCCCGGGTCGAGCTTCGAGGGCCTGCAGGAGTCGTTCATCAACTACGGAAATCCCTCCAACCGGATGCCCGAGTTCATCACCGCGCTGCATGAAGAGTCGGCCGTGACCATGGCTCACGGTTACGCCAAAGCCGAGGGCAAACCGATGATGGCCTTGCTGCACGGCACGATCGGAATCCAGCATGGGGCCATGTCCATTTACCAGGCCTATTACGACCGCGTGCCGGTCGTCATGCTCGCCGGCAACGACGTGGATTTCATTGCCGCGCATACCGCCCACGATATGGCCGGGATGGTTCGGAGCTATACCAAATGGGACGCGGAGCCGAAGACCATCGATGAGGCGCTGGTGGCCATTCAGCGCGCATACAATGAAGCCATTACGCCGCCGATGGGGCCGACGCTGGTGGTGCTGCAGTCCGAAGTTCAAAAGGATAACGCTCCGAACACGAAGATCCCGGTCTACAAACCTCCGCAATTCGTAACCATCGACGGCACGCACGTGAGGGAAATCGCGAAGGGCCTGGTCGAGGCTCAAAACCCGAGGATCGCGGTCGGCCGTTTGCGAACGCCGGAAGGCGTGAAACGCGCGGTGGAACTCGCCGAGCTGGTGGCGGCATCGACCAGCACGGCAGCGACGAGCGGGCCTATGAGTTTCCCGCAACGCCATCCCCTGTGCGGCCCGGGCGCGGACACGGCATACGACTACACCGTGGGCCTCGAAACTGGCGGGGCGCAGGTTTCCATCGTCGGTCCGGCGCTGGCGGAAACTGCCGCGATTCGAGACAAGGACGACATCGGCTTCGGCGGCACCATTCCCGGCGAGGGTCGCGGAGGCCGTGGAGGCCGGGGGGGCAGAGGCGGCCGTGGTGGAATTACCGCGCCCCCGATCGAGGCGGACGCCGAAGCCAGCCTTCCGCTCCTGATCGAAGAAGTGAAGCGCCAATTGACAGGGGATCACAAGGCTCGGATTCAGGCGCGCGCCGCCCGGCACGCAAGCGCAAACCACGTGGCTCGTGTGACGGCCATCGAGCAGGCGGTGGAGAGCAAGAGGGCCGGATGGAACGGCAGTCCGATCAGCACGGCCCGAGTCTACGCGGAACTGTGGCCCCTGATCATGAATGAAGACTGGTGTTTATCGTCTCCCACCGCCTTCTCCGGCGGCCATAATGCGCAACTGTGGGACCACGATAGGCCGTATAGCTATCTGGGAGGGCAAGGCGCCGGCGGCATGGGTTATGGCCTGCCTGCATCGGTGGGCGCGGGGCTCGCCGCGAAGGCCCGCCATCGAATCGTCATCAATATTCAAACCGATGGCGATCTCAATTACGCTCCAGGCGCTCTCTGGACGGCCGTGCATCACAAGCTGCCTATCCTCACCGTGATGCATAACAACCGCGCGTGGCACCAGGAATATATGTTCGTGGAATACATGGCCGGAGTTCGCGGGCGCGGCGCCATCAACGCGGACATCGGCAGCACGCTTCGCGATCCCTATCTGGATTATGCAAAGCTGGCGTCGGGCTACGGCATGGCCGGCGAGGGACCCATTTCCGATCCAACGAAATTAGCGGCGGCCCTGAAGCGGGGAGTGGCCGCGGTAAAGCGCGGCGAACCCTATATGGTCGACGTGATCACGCAGCCGCGCTAAAGGACGACGGGCATGAAGAGACACTCCAATCGATTCTGGCTTGTGGCGCTGGCTGTGGTCGCGCTGACCGTACCTGGCGTGGTGCCTGTGAACGCTCAAGGCGGCGGCCGCGGGGGGCGGGGTGGTGGCGCCCCAGCCAAACCGGTTCCCCGGCCGACCAGCCCGGTCACCGGGAACGCTGTACGCGGGAAGAGTCTGTATTTTTCTTACGGCTGCTATGCCTGCCATGGCTACAACGGAGAGACCGGAGCGAGGCACTTCGTGGGGCGCTGGGGAAACCTTGCAACGGAGCAAACTTTCCTGACTTTCCTGCGCGGGCGCGCGAACGTGGCGCCGGTGATCCCCTCGGAATCCATGCCGAATTTCGCAGCGAGTTCGTTGCCCGACAAGCAGGCCAAGGATATCTACGCCTACATTCGGACGTTTAAGAGCTCAGCTCCCGAACTGAAGGATATTCCGACACTGAACGCCATCGTTCAGGCCGCCAAGCAGGACAAGAAATAATCGCCCCTCGGCGAAGGATCCCTTCCGGATCTGGTAGTGTTGTGATCCGCTGCCTTGCGATTTCCCAGCGTAGGATTTTACTCCTAAGTCGTGTCGTCCAGGCCTGCGTCGGACTACATGGCCGAGTCGTGGATTTGTTCAGGGCTATTTTGCGCGAATCAGCTACCATCAGCATATGCCGTTAGAGGAGATTCCGGCCTCCGGCGCTCCCGAGCGCAACGTGTGGCTGACCATTCCCAACGCGCTTACTCTGTTGCGAGTTCTGGCAATCGTCCCGTTCACCATTCTTGCGATGGAGGGGAAGGATCGGGAGGCGCTGATCCTCTTCCTGGTCGCTGGCCTTACCGATACTCTGGACGGTTCGATTGCGAGACGATTTGGGCAGGCATCCAAAATCGGCCGCTTGCTCGACCCACTGGCGGACAAGCTTTTTACAGGCGCGGCTTTCATCGTGCTCGCTGCATTTCGCGGGGGTCTCTCCAGCATCCCGACGTGGGTGATGGCCGCGGTTCTCCTGCGCGACATTCTCATACTTTTCGGCAGTTTCCTGGTCTATCGCACGAGCCGGAGTAGCGGTTTTAAGCCGTCCGTTTACGGAAAACTGAATACGCTGCTCGAGATCGGAATTGTCATTGTGTTTCTGGGGCAGGCTGATGTAGCGCTCTTGACAACGATCCTGCCGGTTGCCTACGTCGTGTTGCTGATTTCACTCCTGGTATCAACGGGCGATTACTTGAGGGTGGGTCTCCGCATGATTCGTGATCCTGCGTTGAGTAGCGGAAGCTCCTAAAGCGCATGGTGCTACAAGCATGGTGCTGCGCGATCGAGGACCACAGATGCCGGTCGGGGCGCTGCGGTGGTCGAAATGTACTGATAGCGCTAGTATTATGTTGATGCTGCGAGCGTTACTATCGTTTTGCCTTATCGGCTCGGGATGGGCACAATCGTTTTCACCGCCCCGTTTGCCCAGCGGACACCCGGACATGCAAGGAGTCTGGCGTGCCGCGATCTTGTCCCCGGCATTCGATATCCAGGCCCATGAGGCAACATTTCAGAGTCCTGCTGGTCCATCCGTCATCATCGATCCACCCGATGGCAAGCTCCCCTACCTGCCCGAGGCCACCAAGCGGGCAAAAGTAAACTGGGCGGAGCGCGACCTCGATCCGGTCGGCTACTGTCATCCGCACGGCGTGCCGCGGGAACTGGTGCCGCCATTTCCGCTCGAAATTGTCCAGGATGGGGACTACTTTGTGCTCCTCTCGGAAACCTCGCACGACGTCCGCATTATTCCGCTGGATGGACGGCCCCATCGTAAGAACTATTGGGCCTGGGAGGGAGACGCCCGCGGCCGATGGGAGGGCGACACGTTGGTGGTGGATGTCAGCGGCCTGAACGGCAAAAGCTGGCTGGACCAGGCGGGAAACTTCGTCGACGAAAACGAACATGTGGTCGAACGATTTACCATGACCGGCCCGGATAGGATCGTCTACGAAGCGACGGTCACCGATCCCACCGTGTACTCGCGGCCTTGGACCATGCGCCTGCCGCTCGCCCGCCAACCCAAGGGCACGGAGCTGATTGAGTACGACTGCGTGGAGGGGGAACGCGACGTGGTCCACCATCAGAATCTGCAAAGGCAGAGGGCGAAATAGCCGATGACTGCGCGCCTGGTATGCTTATTCGCCGCTGCGGTTGGATTCGCACACGCCCAACCGGGCGACCTGCGCGGAATATGGAAGGCGGAAGGCAAAGCCTACCTCAACCTCGAAACGCCCGGCGTGATTTTCGAGCCGGCGTCCGGCAAGATCCCGTACCGCCCGGAAGCGCAGGCGCAGGTTGCCGCGAACTTCGCGCAGCGCGCCTCTGAGGATCCCGACGCGCGTTGTTTTCAGCCCGGCGTCCCGCGCGCTACCGCACTGCCGTATCCATTTCAGATTCTGCAAAACGGCCGGGCGGTGTACATCGTTTATGAGCGCGCGCACTCCTACCGGATCCTCTACTTGGATCGACCGCAGCACAATGACGGTCTGGCGTACGCGATGGGTGATTCGCGGGCGCATTGGGAAGGCTCGACGTTGGTAGCGGATGTCGTCAGCTTCAGCGATCAGACCTGGTTGGACGCCGCGGGTCATTATCATAGCGACCAACTGCACGTGGTCGAGCGATATACCCGAACGAGCCCCAAGACCATCGCCTATGAGGCCACCATCGAAGACCCCCAGGTGTTCACGATGCCCTGGAAAATCCACCTGACGCTTCGCCGGCAATCCGGCGCCGAGCTGCTCGAGGATGAGTGCGAGGTGGACTCGAAGGACGTTCGCCACCACGTGCTGCCTTTCAAAAAATAAGCGATAGCTCGTGCTCCCGTTTCCGCGCCCACCCTGTCCCGCCCGGCCACGGCGGAGAGTGGTGCAAGCGTAACACCGGACCAGCCGGTTCTTATGGAAGTTATGCATCAAACACTTGTCAATGTCGATGTGCCTTGGGAGGATCACTGTGGCGAATGCAAGCAAGAACCCGAAGTACGCTGGCGATGATTCCGTGATGCGGCCTTTGCGCTTGCCTTGCCGCTAGTCCCTGGTTCGAATCGTGGAAGGTATTAGCGGTCGCCGGGTTCCAGGGCTGGCGTCCAGCCTCCCAGTACATAGGAAGGATTGCTGTAATTCCGAATGAGCTCAGCGTCCTTCTTTGCATCTAGTTGCCTGGACCATGCCACGCGCTGGCTGATATCCACAGCGGTACCGTCAGGATTGCGGCTGTTGTATTCCCAGAAATGCACGTTGCCGCCCATATCAGCGGCATCCCAGCCCTTGGGGCTGATGTTGGTGAGGACCGCGTTTAGAAGCACGGCTTCCGCATAGGGATACGTGCTCGCATTGTTCTTGGGTGAGCGTGCGAGCGTTGTGGGCTGCGGGCCCGTTCCGATGAACTTGCAATCCTTAAACACGTTGCCGTGATTCGCCTGGGTATTGCGAATCCACATGAAAACGCCATTCGACCGGATCGTGCAGCGTTCGAAGAATGCCGGTCCCCGGCCGAGAATACTGTCTCCGGAGCCAGTCACCTCACTGTCCGCAATGTAGGTCGGTCCGTTCACCTGCAATGCGTCGCCGGTGCCGATCACATGGACGTGGCTCAGGATGTTTCGGCTGCCCGTGATCAGCAGGCCTTCCGCCTGGCCGTAGACCGTGGTTTCCAGAATCAGATTGACCAGATGAACGCCATTGGAATGATCTGCCGCGAATGCGGCTCGGCGCGAAGGGAAGCTGCCGGGACGTTCATTGGTCTTGAGGTTGACCGGATGAGGATTCAACACCTCGCTGTTGGCATAGGTCACTCTGACCTGGCCCGGCGCCTCGCCCCGAATCGTAACGTTGTCTTTGTTTCGAAAATAGACAATCTCGTGGTAGATACCGCTTTTTACCTGCACGATGATGCGCCGGGTGCTATGGTCCGGCACAAAATCCATCGCTCCCTGGACGGTGTTGAAGTCTCCGCTGCCATCCGCGCTTACGGTGAGCTTGGTTGCATCGGCGCGGGGTGCTTGTGCGGGGGACTTCGTGCTGAAGCGCCAGGCCTGCGGGCCGCGGATGCCCGCAAAGCGCGTGCCGGGCGGATGCAGAACCGTACCATCCATCTCGACGTAATAGGTCTTCCCGTACTGCAGCAAATTATGGTGCAGCTGAAGGATCGCCGTGTTGCCATCGACGATGATCGGGTAGAAATGGAAGCCGTCGGTGAACCCGCCGATGATCGTCAACTGATAACCATCGGCCGGCGGTAACGCGCCCGCACTCGGCGTGCCCGGTTTGGTATTGGCATTGGTGCGACCCTTCGGCAACTTGTCGTAAGGATAGGGCGAGGAAATATAGGGAGCGGTGAGGGCCGCGCCGGTCGCGCGCGCGGTGGGCCCCGGCGGAATGCTCATATCGAGCTCGTCGACCAGGCGTCCGTCGGCTGCGTCGAAAACGCGGATGGTTCCCGCATTTCCGATCACCGGCTTGCCTCCGAACGTCAGCCTTAGCTGCACGTCCGGGTTTACGGATGTCGCATGATTGGCTGGAAACAGCACCTGAGCCCACAGACTCGGGACGCAGAGAAGCTGGGCGAAAACGGCAAGATTGGGGGGCTTTGGAAGATGGCGCATCCCCCTGAATCTTACGCCAAGACCCCATCGATAACCAGCGCCGCACGGGCGGTTTCTGGCCGAACGCTACAAGGACAAGCCGAATCTCTTCTGGATACTAGGCGGCGACATACCAGGCGATTCCGCGCTTGAAGTTTGGAACACGCTGGGGCATCGCGACCCGGGGCGGGGCCATTTGAACGCCCGACCCCCTGCCCCAAGGCAGTTTCCGGCGGCCTGCCGAAATCCCGTGTTTTCTGATGCTTATGTTTCAAGCAGATGCGGCGAGCCTATTGAAACCTATTGAGCGGTTTGGAATCTAGGGGCTTTGAGCAGCTACAATTTTGACTACATCGGCACTCAGGAACCGGATCGGGCTTGGGTCCGCACACGGTCTGAGAAACTCAAAAACGATGATTCTTCGAGTTCGGGCCGCTGCAAACGCGATTTTTTGCGGACGACAGGGAGAGCGCGGTACTTGCCCGTAGACATCGGATTGCCGTTCTCAGTCGCCGCGCTCTGCGGGGCGAAAAGGTGTAACCCATGTCTCCGTAGCGTTCTGTTACTATGTCTCGGGATGGTCAAAACTCGCGGCAGTTCCAGATGCTGTCTTGTAAGGCCGCGCAGGGAAATGATTTGCCTAAAGTGCAGCAAGGTCTATCGGGCAGGAATCGGTGGACCGATGAAGCTGATTTCCGATTAAGAGAACACCAGTCAAGTTAACAGGGGGATGTCATGAAACTGAATTCCATTCGTCAGGCGACCGTCCGGGCGGCCGCGTTGGGCCTGTCCTGTGTCGTACTGGCAAGCGCACCAGCTGCGCGTGCGGCAGACAAGATGACTGCGCAGACATTGATTGACCACCAGCTGATCCTGGATCAGATCACGCGTTACTACTACAACTTCGGCAAAGCGAACCGGCAGAGCGAAGAGAGCTTTTACGCCGAGGACGGCGAGTTGATTCTCGGCACGAGGCACTACAAGGGCAAGGAAGGCATCAAGCAGGCGTACAACCGTGCACCCGCGGCCCCTGCGGCTGGAGCGGCGCCTGCTGTCGCCGCGGCGCCCCCGCGCGAGAGGACCGCTTTCAACGTGGCGATCGGGAATCCGCTGATCATCGTGCACGGCGACACGGCCACCTCGCAGGTCATTTTCACCGAGTACCGGCAGGAGAAGGTGGGCGATCCGATGAAGTTTACGACTCAGGGGAAGGAGTACGCCACGTGGGTCAAGGTGAATGGCCAGTGGCTCTACAAGACCCGCCAGATCGCGAGCGGCAGTAACCCGCCGGAAGGCTGGAAGGAATAAGCGCCGGGCGCGTTGGATGTTCTGGCGTCCGAACCGCTGTGTCCAGACCCTTCAGCCCCCAGCCGATTAGACAGCCGCAAGCGCTTCGGTAGCCGGGACCTCAAGATCCGATTCTCCGCCGCCAGGTACTCGCTTTGAAGAAGCAGTTCCTGGTTCACCGAACCAGTCACATAGGCGAGCAACCGCGCCCATTTGTTATTCCGCATTGTCTGCCTATCTTACTCGGTCAACGGTAGTTCGAGTTTTTTGACCATACGGGCTTCCGTGAACGGGTCCGTTCGCCCAACCGCCTTACGAATGCCTTACGAGAAACCCGAAACAGCAAAAGGGCCGGATCACCGGCCCCAGAAAATTGCGTTGTTATTGGGTATTTTGGTCGGGGCGGGGCGATTTGAACGCCCGACCCCCTGCGCCCAAGGCAGGTGCGCTACCAGGCTGCGCTACGCCCCGACATTTGTTGCTGCTTCCCTGATTCTATGCTACTGGCGAAGCAACTTCCATCCCCAAACCTGATTTTCAGCCTGAGTCGAGAATGCTCAGGCAACCCGTTACGGCAGCGCGTAGACGAAGATTCCCTGATTCTTCGCCGCGGGGGCTCCGCCTTGGGCACCCCTGCCCCCTCCACCGCCGGTCGCGGCGACGATCGCCACGTACTGCTTCCCGTTCTTGCCCATGAAGGTCATCGGAACGGCCGTGGCGGTGTAGTCGAGCTTGGTGGTCCACAGCTCCTTGCCGGTTCTGGAGTCGAACGCGCGGAAACGATTGTCCGAGGTCGAGCCGATGAACACCAGTCCGCCCGCGGTCGCGATGGGACCGGCCGAGTTCGAGGTGCCGGTATGCTGCTTACCCTCCGGCAGCGACTCGGTGATCCCCAGGGGAACCTGCCAGGCAAAATCTCCTGTGGCGGCGTTGACGGCGATCAAGCGGCCCCATGGCGGCTTGAAGCACGGGTAGTTTCCGATCTGTTTGCCGTTCTCGTCGTGCGCCGGAGCGGTGAAACTGCCGAGCCCCCGGGGCGAGCTCCGGATGAACGGCTCAATCCCATCCTTGTTCCCCGGAACGTATTTCGGGTTCGCCACCATCCAGCCGACCGCCGGCGCGTCCTTGGTGTTCACGAAAATGTATCCGAGCTTCGGATCGGTGGCCGTGCCGCCCCAGTTGGCCCCGCCTGTGACTCCCGGGAAGACGATCGCTGGCTTCGAATCCGAGCCCTCGGCATGATACGGCCAGGGCGTAAACGGACCCGAGTTATACAAACCAGTGCGATCCCACAGTTCCCGGCACGCTTTGGCATGGTCGGCGGTGGTGTCCGCCGCGGTGACGATGTCATCCCTGGTCATGCTGGTTCGCGAAATCGCGGGAGGCTTGACCGGAAACGGCTGCGTGGGATAGGACACTTCTCCGGGCACATCCGATTTCGCCACGGGACGTTCGTCGACCCCGAAAATCGGCTTGCCCGTGACGCGATTCAGGATAAACATGTAACCGGACTTGCCCACCTGCGAAATCGCCGGGATGATCTTACCGTCCTTCTTAATGTCGATTAGGCCGGCGGACGGGGGCAGGTTGTAGTCCCACAGCTCATGCCGGACCGTCTGGAAATACCACTTCAGCTTGCCGGTGTTCGCATCCAGCGCGACCAGCGTGTTGCCGAACAGGTTCGCGCCGGGACGGTCGCCGCCATAGAAGTTGGCGCCCGGTCCGCTGACCGGGATATAAAGGATGCCGCGCTCCTGGTCCACCGTGAGCGCAAAGGCCCAGACATTGTTCCCGGTGCGATTTTTCCAGGTGTCCTTGGCCCAGGTTTCGTTGCCCGGTTCGCCTTCCTGCGGGAAGGTGTGAAACGTCCACAATTCTTTGCCGGTGCGAACGTCGTAGGCGTGCTGTTCCGGAATCTGCCCGGTTGCCTGGTCCAGCGCCGGATTGACGTGCCGCTCGCCCGGTCCGTAGAAATTTGTTCCGACGAACAACAGGTTCTTGTAGATCGTGGGCGCGCCGTCATACGGCACTTCCAGGGCCACCGAGCCTTCCTTGCCGAATCCCGGATCCACCTTGCCGGTCCGCGCGTTCAGCGCCATCATCTTGCGGCCGGTGGTGAAGATGATACGCGGCGGATTGTTGCGGTCGCCCGGCCAGTAACCCACGCCGCGAAACGACGCGGTGCCGTCGGTCACCTCATAGGTCCATAGTTCCTTGCCGGTTTCCGGTTCCAGCGCGACCACGCGATCGCCCGCGGGCGTATACATGATGCCGTTCACCACGATCGGCGTGATTTCCTGGTACAGCTCGCTGGGACTATTGCCGCGAATGGTCTTGCCGTCCCGGTTGAAGCGGTACTGCCAGGCTTGGGTGAGCTTGGCGACATTGGCGGTGTCGATCTGCTTCAGCGGCGAATAGCGCGTGCCGGCCAGGTCGCGGTTGAACATGGGCCAGTCGCGGTCGGCTTGGGACTGCGCCAGAAGCGTCGCGCCCGCCATCAGGAACATCATGCCGTGGAAACGCATCACCGTGAATCCTCTCAACCCAAATCAGTATATCGCGCGCGGGGACCATCGCCGGGCGCGCGCTGCGCCTAGGCTCCAAAGCTCAGTTTTGGCGATCGCCCAAAACTAAGTTTGACAAAATCCATTTGGTGATTTGGTGATAGCGCACGCCTTATCCCGACCTGGGAGCATGTATCATTACAATTGATGATTCGTATCACCAAGTCGCTATTGACTCCTGGGCGCCATGGCTTAGACTTAACAAAGGTCTTTAGTTTTCTGAATTTTTGGGGGGGAGTCTCGCGTGAACACCATTACTAGGTGCTTCGTAGCACTTTGTCTGTTCGCTCTGTCTACTGCGGCGCTTTTTGCGCAAAGCAACCAGGGCTCAATTACTGGAACCATCTCCGATCCTACCGGGGCAGTTATTCCCACGGCTGTGATCGAAGTGAAGAACTCCGACACGGGAGCGGTTTACCAAGGCGGAACTTCGGGGACCGGAAACTATGTGATTCCGGTGCCTGCGGGCACGTATCAATTGACGGTCACCGCGACCGGGTTTAAGAAGTCTGTCCGCAAGAATCTTGTCGTCACCACGGCCACCGCCGTCCGTCAAGATCTAACCCTGGAAGTCGGTGCCACATCCGAGACTCTGACGGTCACCGATGCGGCGCCTCTCCTTAAGACGGAGACCGGCGAGGTCAGCCACGTCGTCACGTCGAAGGAAGCCGATAATCTTCCTGTTTTGAGCCTGTCCGGCGGCACCTGGAATGGCGCAACCGCGTTGGGCAATATTCGCAACCCGCTGTCATCGGCCCAGCTCATCCCGGGCGTGGTGTTCTCCAACGATCAGACGCTTTCGGTGAACGGGTTGCCGGCCAACAGCCAGGCGATTCGCATTGAAGGCCAGGATTCCACCAGCACCATCTGGAAGGTACGCCAGCAGGACAGCCAGGGTGGCGTCGACGCCATCCAAGAAGTTTCAGTTCAAACCAGCAACTTTGCCGCCGAGTTCGGGCAGGCGGGAGGCGGGTACTTCAACTTCACGATGAAGTCGGGCACCAATCAGTACCACGGAAGCGCCTACGACTACTTCGTGAATGAGGTGCTGAACGCCGGCACGCCGTTCACCGACGCAGGCGTCAACGATGGCGCCAAGGCCGGGAACCACGTCCGCAACGCCCAGCGCCGCAATGACTACGGGTTCACCTTCGGCGGCCCGGTGGTCATTCCGAAACTCTACGACGGCCACGACAAAACCTTCCTGTTCTTCAATTTCGAACAGTTCCGGGAAAACCGCTCGATATCGAACGGGCTGACGACGGTTCCGACCGACGCGTACCGCAACGGAAATTTCTCCACCAGCAATTGCAGCGTGTATAACCCGGCGACGGGCGGCTGCACGGCTATGTTCGGCAACCTGTCGATCGCCGGCAAGCCGGTCGTGGATCCCCTGGGGAACTCGATCCCGTACTCCGCGATCTTCGACCCGCATTCGTCCACACTGGTAAATGGCGTGGCGGTCAGGAGTATCTTCCCTGGGAACATCATCCCCCAGAACTACCAATACTTCGACCCGGTTGCGGCCAACATTCAGAACCTGCTTCCGCCTCAGAACATAAACGCCCTGGTCAACAACTACAACATCCCGGCGTACACGACCTACCAGCACTCCACCAATCCGTCGTTCAAGATCGATCACTCGGTCAGCTCGACCATCAAGCTTTCGTTGTATCTTTCGCGGCAGCTTCAGCTCACGCCCAACTCCAATGGTTTCCCGGATACCTGGGGCGGCGCGGTCATCAACGACAACCGCAACACCACCACCCGTCTCAACTACGACCAGACCCTGCGTCCGACCCTGCTGCTCCACGTTGGAATCGGCTACTTCACGACGCAGCGGCCGAATCTGCCCGCGACCTACGACCAGAATCAGCTTTGGCCGAGCGGAAACAGCGGATTCTATGACACGACGGTCTTCCCGACCCTCGGCGGGCTGAGCAACTTCTTCACCGGTGGCTGGGGCCCCAACTTCGGTGGCCTCGGCGGATCGTTCAAGGCCGTCATCAAGGAGCAGAAGCCCACGGCCAACACGAGTCTCACTTGGGTGAAGAACAATCACACCTTCAAGTTCGGTGGCGAGTACACCGGCGAAGGTTATCCGACCTATAGCAGTTGGCGCGCGAATGGAAACTTCACCTTCAACGCCAACGAAACCGGCCAGCCCTGGTTGTTCGGCCAGGCCACGCAGTACGGCGACGGCAGCGGTTTCCCCTACGCCAGCTTCCTGCTGGGTCTCCCGGATAGCATGGGCCTGAGCCAGACGACGCAAACCCGCGTCGGCGGCCATATGCTGGGACTTTATGCCCAGGATAACTGGAAGGTGACCCGCAAGCTGACTCTGGAATACGGAATCCGCTACGACTATCAAACCTACCTGAAGGAACAGTACGGCCGCATGGCGGATGCATCCTTCGCTACTCCCAATCCGACGGTCGGCGGCTTGCTGGGCGCGGTGGTCTATGAAGGTAATGGCGATGGGCGCTGCAACTGCGCTCTGTCGCACAACTATCCCTTCGCGATCGGGCCGCGTCTGAGCGCTGCCTATCAGATCGACACCAAGACCGTGTTGCGCGCCGGAGCTGGAGTCAGCTACGGCGTAGTCACGACCCCGCAGGGTTCGTCCTACAGCGTCGCGGACTTCTACACGATCAATCCTGCCGGATACGGCATCAGCCCGCTGCAAGCGACCGGCGGCCTGGCGGGCGGGAACCCTTACGCCGCCAACAACCCCTATGGCAATCCGCAGCTGACCTGGCCCAACTTCGATTCGGGCAAATACCCGACACGCACTGTGGCCGGGCTGCCTCCGCAGACTCCGTTTATCTACTACAACCCGAACAACCGGCCGGGCCGGATCGCCTCATGGAGCCTTGGCGTTCAGCGCGAGGTCATGCGTGACCTGGTGATCGACGTCAGTTACGTCGGGAACCGCGGGGCGTGGTTCTATGCTCCCAAGCTGGATACCATGGCGACCAACGGCCTCACGCCGGATCGTCTGGCTCAATTCGGATTGGATTTCAATAACGCCACCGATCGCGGGCTGCTCACCAAGCTGCTTAGCGATCCTGCAGTCATCGCCCGCGGCTTCGGGCCGGCCTATCCCGGCATGCCGCTCAGCCAAACCTTACTCCAGGTACTCCGTCCGGTACCGCAGTGGGCCGGGAGCGTGACTCCTTACCTGGGTACCAACAACGGCAACACTTGGTACGATTCGCTCCAAGCGAAGGTGACCAAGCGGTACTCGCATGGCCTGGACATGCAGGCGTCCTTCACCTGGTCCAAGGCGGATGTCCTGGGATCGGGCTCCGACACTACGTACTTCCTGCCCGGCACGCCCGTGACGAACGACATCTTCAACCGTATGCAGAACAAGCAGCTTAACCAGCTGAACAAGCCGCTTGCGCTCATCATTTCGGGGACTTACCAGACTCCGAAGACTCCCGGGGACGGGATGGCGATGAAAGTTCTGTCGCAGGTGGTTCGGGACTGGCAGATCGGAGCGGTCCTGCAATATCAGAGCGGAGACCTGATTCAGTCTCCCAACTCCAACAACCAACTGCTTACCCAGTTGGGACGGAGCGGCTCTGCCGTCAACAACGGCACCACCCCCTGGAACGTCGTGGCCGACCAGCCGCGATTTGCCATCAGCGATCCGAACTGCCACTGCTTCGATCCGCAGCAGACGCAGGTTTTGAACCCGGCTGCTTGGGTGGATGTTCCCGGCGGGCAGTGGGGAGCTTCGGCGCCCTTCTACGAAGGTTACCGCTGGCAGCGCCAGCCCTCTGAAAACATGAGCTTGGGCCGGAATTTCCGCATGGGACCGGAGGGCAAGTATAACCTCCAGGTCCGGGCGGAATTCCAGAACGTCTTCAATCGGGTGTTCTTGTCCAAGCCGACCGCCACCAATCCGACCACCGCGATCAGCTCTGCCAACGGGATCGTCACCGGCGGCTACGGCTCGATCAACACGGTCAACGGTGCGGGAACCAGGCCGCGTACGGGCCTGCTCGTCGCACGCTTCACCTTCTAACTAAGTCACAGACTCGGTCTGGAAGCCGGCGGAACTCCGTGAGGAGTTCCGCCGGTTTTGTTTTTGCGCCAGGCTTTGTTTTACACCATGCGATCGCGGATCAACGCGGCGATCTAAGATCGATCGTGTCGCATCAGCGGCCCACTCCAGATGCAGGACACCCTGGAAAGTCACTGGGAATCTGATGCGCGAGTCTCGATGCGCGCGGTCTGGCCGCATCATGCGGACGGTTTCGTTTGGCACCTCCCAACACTGCCATCGGTAGCCGGCGCCGTCATCTATGCTGGATGCTCTCATCAAAGGATGCCGTCATCTATGCAGGAGGAGACGGGAAGAAGCAGACGCGCCGGCGCTTGGATTGCCGGGTTGCCGTGAACGATCCGTGGGCCTCCGGTCCCCCGCCTAAGCGCGCGGCCTCCAGATGGACTTGCGGACGGCTCAGCTTCTAGGCGCGTGTCGGGCGCGCCGTTTTCACTGGCGCAACTGCTGCAGTACTTGTAGAGCAGCGGCGCGGGCCTGGGGATCCGCGCCGGCCGCGGCGATGCGGAGATGCTCAACGGCGCTCTTCACGTCTCCCTTTGTGCCCAGCGCCATGCCCAATTCGTACTGCGCGCGCCACAGATCCGGCTGAAGCCGGGTGGCCGTTTGCAACTCGCGTAAGGACCCATTCGCATCGCCTTGCGAAGCCAGCAAATGCGCGTAGTCGATCCGGGCGTCGCCGTAATCCGGCTTCAACCGGAGACTCTGCTGAAACTGATACCGCGCTTCCGGAATCGAGCCTTGCGATGCCAGCGCACGCGCCAGATTCAAGCGCCACTCCGCGATCCCCGGCTCGGTCCGCAGCGCGGCGCGAAACTCCTGGATGGCGCCTGCCGGATCGCCCGTGCCCCACAGCAGCAATCCGAGATTGTTATGCACATCCGGTATTTCCGGATCCAGGCTCAGGGCTTTCTCCAGCGCGGCCTTGGCCTCCACGCTCTTGTTCTGCTGCCACAGTACCCATCCCAGCCGTCCCCACCCGCGCGGGTCGCCCGGCGCCAGATCCGTGGCGCGCCGCAGCGCCGCTTCCGCTTGCGGCCATTGCTGAGCTTCCATGAACGCGTTGCCCAAGGAGAGCTGGCGCAGCGGCACTCGGGGTTCCTTCTTCGCGGCTTCCTCGAAATACTGAATGGCCATCGCGGGATCGCCCGCCGCCAGGTATCCGTCCGCCAGATCCGCATAGAAACCTGCCTGCTTGGGCTGATCTCGATCGATCAGGCTTTTCAGGAGCGGCAATCCATTCTTGAGATTGGATTGTTCGCGGACCTGCGCGACCGCCACGTACAGGGCGTTTTCCACCGTATCGGGGAGCTTTTCGGGGTAGTATGGAACCACTTCGCCGTGACGCGCCGTGGCGGGAGATTCAATTTCTTCCGGCTTATCCGCCAGCAGGTTTCCGGCGGGCTTTCTGCGGACGATGTCATGGTCGGTCATGACGGTATGCACCGCATCGTCGGTCCGGCGCTTGGGCATATGACAGCCGACGCAATTGGCCGAGGCGTTGTGAGCGGCGAATCCGCCCGGGCGAGTCACCTCAGCCCTGTGGCAGTTCAGGCAAACGCCGTTGTAATGCGCCAGGGCCGCTTCGCCACGCGGAATGTTATGCGGATCGTGACAGCTGGTGCAGCGCAGGTTCGGCTCGCCGTCCGGTCCTTTACTGTTCCGAAAGCATTTTGACAGTCCCAGCCGGTAGGCTCCCTGCGCGATCTCGAACCTATCGCTCAGACCTTCGGCGCGGTCGAAGGCGATACTGAAGTCGCCCAGGGGCTCTCCGGGTTTGTAGGAGAAAGGCTCCCGGTCGATATTTCGGATCGAATGCGGCAGCTTGAGACTGGTGGTCTCCAGGTGGCACTGCAGGCAGACCTCCATCTGGCGCTTGGGGCTCAACCGGGCTGGATTCGTAATCGCGGCCCGGATCTGATCGACGGGGGCCCCGGCGGACGCCATGTCGACGTGTTTCTGGCCCGGCCCATGGCATCGCTGGCAGTCGATTCCCTCCGGCAGCGGCGGCACGTATTGCGTTTCCGTGCGATCCCGCTGGGACGCCTCCGGAATCTTGGGATACCCGTTGTGGCAAAACATGCATTCGTAGAAAATCGGCCGGACCGATCCGGGGTAGTCGGCGCGATCGAAGCCCGGGTTCATTCCCCAGTAGCCCCCTTTTTCCGCATACCAGCCGAGCGGCAATTCCTGTAGCGTGTTCCGGTCCGTCAGGTGAAGATAGCTTCGGGCGTGGTTGCCGGAGCCGAGGACGAAGTCGATCTGCTTCTCGTCGACATTGGTTTCCTTGCCGTCGAATCCGATCTGCCAGCGCCGCTGAAAGTATTTGCCGTCGCGCTCGATCATCTGGAAGTAGCTGTCGGAAGATTCGTGATGGAAGGTCGCGGGAGCCGAAAAATTCTCAATCACGGTCTCCGGCTTCAGCTTTGAAAAAGATCGCCCCATCCCGGTTTTGCGGTACGTGGCGGCGATCGCGCCATGGCAGTCGGCGCACGTCGTGGGATCCGCGTAGAGGCTCGCGGAAGGCTCGCTGGCGTTTGTTCCGGCCGGCGCGGCGCGGTGCAGGAAAGCTCTGCCGGCCCAGCCCGCCGCCACGATTCCGGCTGCCAGAACCGCGCCTGTAATCCAGCGGCGTAACGCCAACGGACGTGCCTCTTTGTGCTGCGCCACCCGCTCTATTTTAGCCCATTGTCCGAGCGGGACCGCGTGTGAATATAGCCGGTCCGACCGCGTTGATATAAACCGCGTTGATATAAATTGATAAACAGCGTCGATAAACCGCGTCCCCTGGACGAGTCCGGCGAGCGCCCGGATTCTTCGTCGTCAGGGGCGAATGACCGGAGTGAATGATAAGCGCCATCAAGCGGTTTGATAGATCCGGCGCCGCGTTGCGTCCGCTCCCGCCGATCCGCATTGCCGGTGTCCGCGGCGGCGATCCTTCCGTAACTCTTCATAAGGAACGCCTTAACCGCCATCCGGACTTCTGCCGGAGCTTCGGGCCGGGCCGGGCTTCCCGGACCTAGCACCGCCGTTTTGTTGTGATATGCTGTCAGGCGGCCATGGCGGCCAGAAAGACGCGAATGGCGTGGTTAACCCGTGACGAACATCGATCTTAAGCTTCTCGCCGTCGTTACCGAGCTGCACCGGACCCGGAGCGTTTCGCAAACGGCGGAGAATCTGGATCTAAGCCAGTCCGCTATCAGCATGAGTCTGGCGAAGCTTCGCAAGCACTTTAACGATCCCCTGTTCGTGCGGACCTCGCGCGGGATGGACCCGACGCCCCACGCGGTCGAGTTAATCAACCTGCTGAAAAGCGCCGAAGGTATTCTGCAAACGGCTCTCGATCTGCACGTGGTATTCGATCCCTTGATCTCGGATCGAAGATTCAAAATATACTCCGCCGATATCGCGCAGGTCACCTTGATGCCGCGCCTGATGCAGCGCCTCGATGAGATCGCCCCCAACGTTGGGATCGACTTGAGGAGGATCTCGGAAAACACACCCAAGCTTCTCGAGACGGGCGAAGCGGATTTGGCGCTCGGATTCGTCTCGCCGATGGGCGCCGGTTTCTGCCAGCAGCGGCTTTTTAAGGAAAAGTTTGTCTGCGCTCTGCGGTGCGATCATCCCAGGATCGGGGACACCTTGACGGTGGAGGAGTTTCAGAACGAAACCCATTTGGCCGTTGCCGCATACGGGACCGGACACGCCATTGTGGAGAAAGCGCTCGAAGCGAAGAACCTACACCGGAAGATTGGTCTGGTTGTTCCCAGTTCCCTGGGCGTCATTTCCATCATCACGACCATGGACTACCTGACCGTCCTTCCGGAGCAACTGGCGCGGCACTTCGCCGGTATGGGGAACATCAAAGTGCTTCCGTTGCCGTTTAGCGTTCCCGCCTGCTACATCATGCAGCACTGGCACGAACGCTACACGCACGACCCGGCCAGCAGATGGCTGCGATCGATCATGGCCGAGTTATTCCTGTCTTCCTAAGGATCATCACTCTTGATTTGCTGTATCATGATGAATGTATCGACGTCCGTTGGCGGAGGAGCTAACCTAAAGGACGTTAAGAACGTCGTGTATTTGCTGAGGAGAACCCTATGAATTACCCTCTTACCGGGTACCACCACATCACCGCGTGTGCCGGTGGCGCTCAGGAAGACGTCGATTTTTTCACCGAAGTCGTCGGTTTACGGATGGCGAAGCAGACTGTGCTGATGGATGGATCCATTCCTATCTATCACTTGTACTACTCCAACGCCAACCTGGAGCCCGGCTCGGTTATGACCTCGTTTCCCTATAGCCGCAAGGCAGGGCGGCCTGGCTCGGGTCAGGTCGCTGCGACGGCTTTTACCGTCTCCAAGGGAACCTTGCCGTTCTGGAGGGACCATCTGAAGCGGCGCAAGGTCGACCAGGACCCGGTGGCCGAACGATTCGGACAATCCTTCATCCGGTTCCGCCATCCAGCGGGATTGTCTTTTGAAGTGATCGAAGACAAAGACGACCAGCGCGAAGGCTGGACCACCCCGGATATCACCCAGGGCGAGGCGGCGCGCGGATTTCACGGCGCGGTCCTTTCCGTGCGGGAAGTCGATGAGACAGAACGGTTTTTTGTGGATGCATTGGGCTTCCGCAAGACCGGAACTGAAGGCAAGTATCATCGCTTCGAAACCGGAACGGGCGGCGCGAACAAAACCGTCACGCTTTTGCACGAGCCGGAGCGCCCGGCCGGAAGCTGGACGTTCGGCGCGGGTACGGTTCATCACATCGCGCTGTGGGGTGCTGATCAGGATGCCCTTGCCCAGCAGAAGGCGATCTATGAGGAACTCGGCTATACGGACGCCTCCGAGATCAAGGATCGGTTCTACTTCTACTCAATGTATTGCCGCTGCCCCGGCGGAATTCTGGTCGAGAGCTGCTGCAATGCTCCGGGATCGTTCGAGAAGGATGAGACCAAAGACGAGTTGGGCTCCAAGCTGCACCTGCCTCCGTGGTTTGAAGGCCGCCACTCTGAAATCGTGGACTCGCTGGAGCCGATTCGGGTGCCGGATTCCGCCATCGCGGCAACCAGGAAGAAAGTAAAAGTTGAGGTAACGAAGTGAAGCGTATCACCGCGATGCTGATGCCGGTGGCCGCACTGCTGTTGGCCGGCCTGCCGGCTGCGGCGCATCATTCGTTCGCGGCCGAGTACGACTCGAAGGCAGCCATCACCATCAAGGGGACGGTCAACAAGGTCGAGTGGGTGAATCCTCATTCGTGGGTTCTGGTGGACGTGGTCGATACGGACGGGAAAACCACGACGTGGCAATGCGAAACCGCGCCGCCGAATTCTCTGTTCCGCCAGGGTTGGACCCGTAACAGCTTGAAGAAGGGCGACCAGATCACGGTGGAAGGCTTCCGCGCAAAGGACGCTTCCGCCACGATGAGCGCCCGTTCGGTGGTAATGGCGGACGGCAAACGAATGTTCGCCGGGTCGGCCAACGACGGGTCACCGGCCCGCGAGACATCGGATTCCAAGTAGCATGTACTTGGGATGGGGACGGCTGGCGATCGCGGTGATCGCCGCGGGGCTGTTGGCGGGGGTGCCCGCCGCGGCCCAGAAGAAGGGCTACACCGCGCCCCGGACGCGGGACGGCCATCCGGACCTGCAAGGGATTTGGCAGGCGCGGGACACAGCGGCGGTCGGCCTGGAGGACCACGGGCCAGACACCGGCATGCGCGCCGGCAGAACGGTGATCGTCGATTCGTCCGACGGCAAACTTCCCTACCTTCCCGAAGCGCTGGCCAAGAGGGATGCGAATTTCAAGGACCGCGCGACCGCCGATCCGGTCAACAAATGCTTCCTCCCGGGCGTTCCGCGGGTGATGTACATGCCGTACCCGCTGCAGATTTTTCAGACGCCCAAGTACATTGCCATCGCTTCCGAGTTCGCCCACACTACGCGGACCGTCTACATGAACGGCACCAAGCACTATGCCGACGCCGCGTTCTGGATGGGGGATTCGCGCGGCCGGTGGGAGGGCGACACGCTGGTGGTGGACGTCGCCGATTTTAACGACCAGACCTGGTTTGACATGTCCGGGGACTTTCACAGCGAAGATTTGCGCGTGGTGGAACGATATACCCGAACGGCGCCGGACACCATCGAGTATCAGGCCACCATCACCGATCCGAAAGTGTTTACGCGGCCGTGGACGATTCGCGTGCCGCTCTACAAAGATGTCGAACCGAACGCTCAGCTGTTCGAGTACGAGTGCCACGCCTATCGCCAGGATACGTTCTCAGGGAGCAAATAGATGCCGGCCGTTACGCGATATTCGAAGGTGCTGCCGATCGTTCTGGGAGTGCTGATCGGACTGTGTGCCGGGCTGGTTCCCGTGGCCGGTCAGGGAGCGGGAGCATTCAAGGGCGGCAAGCGGGGCCAGAAAGCCAGACCCAAGGCCGGGCCTTTTACGCGCTTGCCGGACGGCAAGCCGAATCTGCAAGGGTTTTGGGCCACTCGCAATTTTTTCACGGCGTACGATGTGGAAACCAACGAGAAGGGCTCTTTTGAGATACCCGCCGGAAAAGGCGTCATTGTAGATCCGGCGGACGGCAAGATCCCGTATCAACCTTGGGCCCTGGCCAAAAAGAAGGATCTGGTGGCTCATCATATGGCCGACGATCCGCAGGCGCATTGTTTCCTCTCCGGCGTTCCCCGGCAGATGTACACGCCGTTCGGGTTTCAGATTCTCCAGCCGGAGGGTTCGGTGGTGATGTTTTACGAGGCGTTCCATGCCTACCGCATCATTCACCTGGGTCAGAACTCCCACCCGGGTCCCTCGATCAAGCTGTTCGAGGGCGACTCCCGGGGCCACTGGGAGGGGGACACTCTGATCGTCGATGTGGCGAATCTGAACGACAGAACCTGGTTCGATATGACCGGGAATTTTCACAGCGATGCGATGCACATTGTCGAGCGCTACACTCCGGTGGATGCCGGCACCATCAACTACGAAGCTACAATCGACGATCCGAAAGTTTTCACCCGTCCGTGGAAAATAGCCTTCGCGATAGACCGCAATCCCGATCCTAACTACGAAAACCTGGAATACGCCTGCGTGGAAGGCGAGCAGGATTTGAAGCACTACACGGAAAGCGAAGGCGGCAAGAAATAGGGACGGGATCCATCGCCCGCGTTGTGATCGGGAAGGTTGATATAATGCTATTGACAGCTGTCCGTCGACTGTGCGCGACGTGAGAGCTAGGCTAGATGAGAGTGATGCCGCAGGGGCACGCTCGAAACGGTTTTTTGTGAGGCAAATTACAAAGGTGGTGGGAATTTCATGCGTCTAGGAACAACGCTGCGAATGTGGACAACGACGACGATCAGGATTGCGCTAGCGGCTTCGGTTGCAGCCGGCCTTGGCTTGGCTCAATCCAAAGGAACTCCCCCGCCTTTCGGGGCTCGGGGTCCCCGGCCGGGGGCCGCGAAATCCGATTGGCCGCCCGCAGGACCGACGCCGCGAACGGCGGACGGAAAGCCGGACTTGTCGGGAAACTGGGCGCCCAATGCGATCCGCGAGAACGTCGACTTGGTCGGCGTGTTGGCTCGCCAGGGAGTCCAGGTCCCCATGCTGCCGTGGGCCGCGGCACTCTACAAAACGCGCAAGGACAGCTTGGGCAAGGATGACCCGGAATCCCGCTGTTTGCCGCCCGGCGTGCCCCGCATGAATACGACGCCCTATCCCTGGACCTATATTCAGACCCCGAAGATGCTGGTGATCGTGTACGAAGGGGCTGCGCACGTTTGGCGCAAAATATTCCTCGACGGCACGGCCGCACGACCCCAACGTGGAAGAGACCTGGCTGGGAGATTCGATCGGGCATTGGGAAGGCGATACCCTGGTGGTGGAAACCGTCGGGCAGAACGATATCACCTGGATCGATGCAGGCGGAATTCCCCACTCCGATCAGATGAAGGTTACCGAACGCATCTCGCGTCCGGACTACGGGCATCTGACAATCGAGAATATCATCGACGATCCCAAGACATTTTCCAAGCCCTGGTCGTTCACCACGCATCCTTCGATGCAGCGTGGCGAATTGATCGAATACATCTGCCAGGAAAACAACAAAGACGTGCAGCACTTGGTCGGTAAGTAACCGCTTCCCCGCCAAAACAGGCCTTCTCCTCAGGCCGGCGGACCGCAACGGTCCGCCGGCCTGCATATCGTCTCACCCCAGTCCTTGCTAACCCGCCCCCCGTTCTCACCGGGATTTCCTCACCCGGATCCCCGCGGCCTGTAATATCACTGTCGTAGATATTGGCTATCAGCGCAGATTTATCGACTCCGCCATCATTCGGCCTTATAGTATCTTGGCAGTGCTTGGGGGCGTCGCTACGTCTGTGCATGGGTGCACAGTAAAAGGCTTTAGGTTTCCGGTGGAACTGCGGCGTGAGACTCGCGTCCGGAGTCTGCGCCACAGGTTACCGCTAGAGGTGTGCCCTTTCTTTCTGCAGTCCAGAGGAGGATGATCATGAAGCGTTTTGCAATCATATATGCCGCACTATTCGTATTCCTGGCGGGCATTAGTTTCGCCCAGGTGAACGCCACACTCGGCGGGACCGTATCCGACTCCAACGGTGGAGTGATCCCCAAGGTGACGGTTACGGCCAAGAACGTGAACACCGGGATTGTGACCACCCGGTCGACGAACGATACTGGAAACTTCGAGTTTCCCAGCCTGCAGCCCGGAACGTATACTCTAACGGCGGCGCTTTCGGGATTCCAGACGGCGACCTACAACGATGTCCAGCTGGGCCAAGGTCAGCCGGTACGTCTGAACTTCACGCTTCAGGTGGGAGCCGCGGCGCAAACCGTGGAGGTTGTCGCGGCGGCGGACACATTGCTGGCCACGACTTCTGCTTCTGTCGGCGGCGTGCTCCCGGAGAAAGAAGTTCTGAGCCTCCCGGTCGCCTCCCGGAACGTGCTGGATCTGGTTTCCCTCACGCCCGGCGTGATTATGGTCGCGGGTCCTTTTGGCCAGGTCACCAGCTTCGCCGGAACCCAGACCAGCGATGTCAACACCACGCGCGACGGCATGGTCACCAATGACGGCCGCTACAATAACGGCACCTACTCGGCGACCTTTACCAGCCCCGACATGGTCGAAGAGGTCCGGATCAGCACGAATTCGATCGATCCCACGCTGGGCCGCGGCTCCGCGCAGGTGCAGATGCGGACCCGCTCCGGCAGTAACGATTTCCACGGCGCGCTGTTCTACACCAACAACAATTCCGCGTTTAACACGCTGGGTTATTTTCAGAATCTGACGGGCTCCCAGAAGGATTACCAGAACCGGAACCAGTTCGGCGGCCGGCTGGGCGGGCCGATCAAGAAGAACAAGGCGTTCTTCTTTGTCCTGTTGGACGATCAGCGCTACGTGGAGAAAATTAACGTGGTTTCGACCGTACTGACCGCACCGGCTAGGCAGGGAATTTTCCGGTATCTCACATCGGGTTCGCCCGGAGGCACCAGCAGGCGAAACGGTAATGCGTTTTCGACCACCCCGTCGGTGGATTTGAACGGCAATATTCTGACCTCGGCGAACGGCGTTCCGCTGTTTTTGAACTCCTTCAATCTGTTCACCGACGTCAAGGACCCGAATCGCACGGGGATCGACCAAACCTGGTTCGGCCCGCAATATGTGGATAAATATATGCCGCTGCCCAACGACTACACGGTCGGCGACGGGCTGAACACGGCGGGCTTCCGGTGGCAGCGGAGAGACTCCGGCATAGACGGCTCCACGGGCCAAAGCCCCGACCCCAATCGCAATCACATCACCACGCGCTTCGATTACCAGCTCAACGACAATAATAAGTTCAGCTTCATCATGACCCGGGAGCACGACTACGGAGTCAACAGCCAGACCGGGCTTCCCGACTATCCCGCGGGGTTCTTTGGCGATGTTCAACGGTACCCGAATTTCTACACGGCTTCGTGGTCGAGAGTCATCTCCCCGACCATCCTGAACGAATTCCGGTTTGGGTACAAGCGGGACACCTGGCAGGGAACGTCGGCGAACGATTTAGGATGTTGCTGGAATGGCGCCAAGGAGACGGACCTGGCGCAGACGGCGCAAACGTCGCGGGCCAGCTTCCCGCAAGTCGGCGGGCAATTCCTCTATACGCAGCGGAGTACAGCCTCGGGACTGGGACTGTATGCCGGAATGAACGTTGCGTCACCACGGCAGACCCTCAGTCCGTTTACCCAAATCGCGGACACGGTTAGCTTCAGCAAGGGGGCTCACTCCTTCACGGCCGGTTTCGAGGCGGACTATACGAGTTCCACGTCGGCCAATAGCGGAGGGCAGCAGACGACGCGCCCCTTCGTGACGCTGGGCGTCGGCTCCATCCCCGTGCCGAACATCAACAGCACCAATTTCCCGGGCCTGAACGCGCTCGACGTTTCGGTGGCTCAGGATCTGCTGGCGAATATGGCCGGTTCGGTCGCGAGCATCCAGGAGCAGTTCTATGTAGACAGTCCGAACCAGACGGACTGGACCGATTACACCAAATCCATTCTGTTTCATCGCAGCAACCACTCCAACGCCTGGGCGGGTTTCATCAAAGACAACTGGAAGGTTTCGCGAAACTTCACGTTGAATCTGGGCTTGCGCTACGATTTCTTTGGCACGCCCTACGAAAGCAATGGGCTGGGTGGACGCTTCACGGGCGGCCAGGCCGGACTGTTTGGCATTTCCGGCACCAGCTTCGCAAATACCGGCACGCCGTACACGAATAACGGCGCCCTGACCACGACTGAATTTGTCGGTAAGGATTCGGCCAACCCGAGCACGCTGGTTTATAACAACGACTGGAACAACTTCGGTCCTTCCGTGGGCGCTGTCTGGTCCCTGCCCTGGTTCAAACGCAGCACCGTGCTCCGCGCCGGCTACGGCGTGAACTATGTCGGGAACGTCGATTTTCTGACCCTGAACACCAATATTGGAAACCTCCCGGGGCAGACGCTGAATGTGACGTACACGCCTTCGACCTATCTGGATCTGGCGCACGTGGATTCGAGCCTGGTGCCGATCTCGACCGGCGGAGCCGTGCCGTTTAGCCCGGTACCCCTGACCAACCGGGCGGGAAACATCAGGGGCTACGCCGACCAGCTGCGAACGCCCTATATTCAGAGCTTCAACATTTCGATCCAGCATGAACTCGCTAAGAACCTGACCGTGGATGTGAGCTACATCGGCAATAAAGGTTCGAAGCTGCTTACGAATCAGGAGATCAACGACGTCAACATCTTTTCCAACGGCTTCCTGGATGCATTCAACGTGACGCGCGCCGGCGGCAACGCGCCGCTGTTCGACACCATGTTGAAGGGCCTCAACATTCCCGGAGCCGGCGTCGTGAACGGGACCACCCTTACCGGTTCTCAAGCTCTGCGGAAACTGAGTACGACCAACCAGCTCATCGCGAATGGCTCGGTCGGTGGACTGGCAAACTTCCTGAATACCACCCCTACCTCCACCGGCGTCAACGGTGGAATGTTGACAAACGGAAACCTGCCGCAGCAGTTCTTTGTTGTGAATCCGCAGTTCGCGAGCGTGGGGCTGGTGGGGAACAATGGCAACTCCACCTATAATTCGTTTCAAGCCCATGTGAGCCAGCGTTTTTCACAAGGCCTGAGCGGCCAGTTCAGCTACACGTTTTCCAAGGCTTTGGGCGACAATACCATTCGCGACCAGAATAACCTGTCGTTAAGCAAAGGCCTGTTAAACATCGATCGGACGCATATTGTCCAAGGAAACGTCACCTGGGATCTGCCGTGGGGCAGCCAGGGGAAACTTTTCGGCAACAATGCCATCGGGCGGCAGGTGATCGGGGGATGGCAGATTTCCTCCAGCCTCTCTTGGGTTTCCGGCGCGCCCCTTACCTTGTATGCCGGTACCTCCACGACGGCGCTGACCAATACTCTCAACTTCCGCGGTACCAACACGGTGGACCAGGTGGGCGCCATCCCGGACAATGCGGGACAGGTTCAGAAGGGCAATGGCTTCGTCCAATACTTCCCCGGGCTCTCCACGACGCGCGCGCCCCTGCCGAATTTTGGAGGTGACGCCACGCTTCCCGGCCGGTTCACCAACAACGTTGTGGTGGATGGCTCCGGCAATGTCATTTTCGCGAATCCGGGGCCCGGCACCACGGGAAACACCGCCTTCAATCTGCCTTCCATGAGGGGGCCCGGCCTGCTGGGCCTGAACGGCTCCATCAATAAGCGGTTTCCGATCGGCGAAGGCCGGGCGTTCTCCGTCCGGGCGGACGTGATCAACCTGCTCAACAAGCCGCAATGGGGGAATCCCAATACGGCCATCAATTCCACGTCGTTTGGCAGAATTACCACGGCGACCGGAACCCGGACAATAACCTTTAATGCGCGTTTCGATTTCTAGATTTTCGCTTTAAGGCACGGCCGCCTGCCGCCGCGCTGCGCGCCATCACGATCGATCGCCTCCCTGGCGAACCCGAACCCCCGGGTCTCCCGGTTGGGGGGGACCCCGGCTGGTCGCGTATCCCCAGCGACGACGTCAGACTCATGGTCTATGCGTGATTGCCTCCATCAGTATTTTTGATACAATGGGTGCCGGATCTGTAATAGACTCGATAGGAAACCTCGGGCACTCGCCCGTCGTCTAAACGAAGAATGGAGGCGTCTCGCATGTCCAAGTGGTTCCTATTTCTGGGTCTTTCGGGGTTGGCCGTCGCCCAGGTGCAGCCGACCTTCCGTGTCGGAACCAGGCTGGTACAGCTGGATGTCGTGGTATTGAACGACAAAGCCCCGGTAGGGGGCCTGACCAAGGACGATTTTACGGTGGAGGACAAGGGAAAAAAGCGGGATATTGCGCTTTTTTCGGTCACCGAGGCCCATAAGGCCGCCCAATCCGCCGCGTTGCCTCCCAATGTCGCCTCCAACCGGATGAACAACAGTGGCCTGGCGACCTCCACGGCCACGGTGATCCTGCTGGACAAAATGAATACGCCTGGCGGGGATCAAGTGGCGGCCCGCAAGCAGACGCTGGCTCTGCTGGCTTCCTTGAAAGACACCGACCGGGTTGCTTTCTACTCATTGGACAGGGGATTGAACATGGTGCAGGATTTCACCGGCAGCGCGGGTGCCCTGGCGCGCGCCGCGAAATCGCTTGACCCGCAAACCTCGGGCGCCCAGCCGGCTGGCGGCACGCCGGAGGATCAGGCGCTGGCGACTGCTCTTCAGAACTCCCTCACGACGTTTCAGCAGGCAGTGGACGGATCCACCCGGGTGGCTGCCACCATGGGAGCATTCCACACCATCGTGCGGCATCTGGACGGCCTTCCGGGACGGAAGAATCTGATCTGGCTGACGGCCAGCATTCCCTTCACGTATGGCGTGGGCGCGGAACGCCGGCAGGACGATAAGGCCGAGATGGACCGGATGGAAAATCTCATGAGCGATGCGAATGTCGCGGTGTACGCGGTGGACCCCCGGGGCGCCGGCGCCGGTGATGTGCTGGCCGCCGCCACCACCGATACGAATTCCGGGGGTGGCCAGTTCTTAGGCGGGAGGGCGGGCCGAACCTCGGACAATACTCCCGATACTCTGGCCGGCACCCAAGGGATGCAACAGATTTCGGAGGATACCGGCGGCACGGCCTACTACAACACCAACGATCTGGCGGGAGCGCTGCGGGAGATTCTGGACACCACCGAGATCACCTATACGCTGGGATTCTACGTCGACGAAAAGGCCCTGGATAACAAAAAGCACGACCTGACCGTGAAGCTGGCCAAAAACCTGCCGACCGGGAAGGCCTCGCTCCGTTATCGCAAGAGCTACATGGCCCTGAACGATCAAACGCTTGCCAAGCAGCAACCCCACACCCCGATCGCCACGCTGTCGGGAGATGCTTTGGATGCATCGGCCATCGGGATCGTGGCGGCTACGGCGCCCAAGCCGAACCAGGCGGGGATTCACGACGTGCAGGTGAAGGTCGACTTGGCGGACCTGACGCTCGAGCACAAGGCCGACAAATGGATGGGATCGTTTGATCTGGGTCTGCAGCTGCAAGAGGCCAATGGGCAGCCATCCACCGACGTGAGCGTGAAGACCTTGAACCTCTCCCTCACGGACGATCAACTGAAGCAGGCTCTCGCTGGGGGGCTGCTGGTTAGCAATACCGTTCCGAGTCCGGCAAAGCCCATGGTGCTCCGGGTCGTGGTGCAGGACAAGGTGAGCGGCGCGGCAGGATCCGTTCGCCTTCCGATCGCACCTAAATAATTCTCCTAAATCATTCTCGGGAGCACACAGGAGCACATATGTTCCGCTGGACCATACTGATTGGCTTGACCGGGTTGCTGATGGGCGCGCAGGAGCCCTCCACCTTTCGAATTAATACGCGGCTGGTGGAGGTGGACGTGGTGGTCCGCTCCGCGAACGGCCCGGTGAAGGGATTGACCAAGAAAGATTTTCAGGTCCTGGATAACGGGAAACGCCAGGACATCGCGACGTTCAGCGTGAAGTCGAGGTCGGCCTCGGGAGGAGAGACCGAGGTGCCGCTCCCCCCCGGAGTGATCTCCAACCGCGTGAGCCCGCGGGGCGAACAGCCGGTTGCCGCGACGGTGATTCTACTGGACCGGCTCAACACGGACGTGGAAGACCAGTCATACTTCGGCCAGCAGCTGCTCAAGTATCTCAAGACCCTGCAACCCGGGGAGCATGTTGCCATTTATTCCCTGCTCAAGAGCCTGCGGATCGTGCAGGATTTCACGGACGATCCCCTGCGCCTCCAGCAAGCCGCGTCGCACGCGGGCGCTCAGCAGTCAGTCTCCCTGGCCTCCTCGGATGAGTCGGCGCTGAAGACGGCTACTGCGAACTCCATGTCCGCACTGGCCGATCCCACCGACGCGAACTCGACGGCGCAAATGGCGCTGATGAGCGAGATGGCGACCAATGCCATCACCGAGATGGAGGACGCTGAAAAGAAGGATCGCGCGTTGCTCACCTCCCGGGCCCTGGAGGATATCGCGCAGCACCTCCACGGTCTGCCCGGCCGCAAGAAGCTGGTGTGGGTGTCCGGGGGGTTCCCGATCGGCACTCTCGAGGTGAACTCCCGGCATTACGACGAATTCGGTACCGAGACCGCGCAGGCCGTGCATGCGTTGAACAACTCCAACGTAGCGGTCTACGCGATTGATCCCCGAGGCTTGGTGGCGTATGGAACCAACCCCGTGATTCCCGCCAAGAACACCCAGACCGGGCAAAGCATGTTCGCTCAAATCCAGCAGCCCGATCCGGTCGGGCTCAACGCTCCCAATATCGCGGGCATGAACCTGTTCGCCAGCGGCACCGGCGGGCGCGCGATTTACGGCAGCAACGATCTGATTGGCGCGATGAAGACGGTGATGGACGATGACCAGGTCGTCTACACGCTCGGATTCTACCCCGGTGACCAAAAAATGGACGGCTCCTATCATAAGCTCTCGGTCAAGGTCGAGCGCAAGGGAGTCGAAGTGCACCATCGGCAGGGATACCTGGCCCTGGACACGAGGTTGACCACGGTTCGAGAGCGGCGTGACGGCGTGAACAACGCGGTTCAGAACCCGCTCGACGCCACGGAGCTCGGCTTGCGCGCGTCCGCCCTTCCGCTGGCAGGACACCCCGGAGCCTACGAATTGGAAGTGAGGCTCAACGTCAATGAGCTGCACCTGGACCATGTGAAGGACCGCTGGATAGGGTCGATCTCCTATGGCACTCATTTTTCGCCCTCTCCGACGCTCACGGGAACCCTGGAAACGGTCCGCATCAGTCTAACCGAAGACCGGCTGCGCGAAACGTTGAACAATGGCTTCCTGCTGCGGCGCGTGATCAACGCCGAAGGTGCAAACGGAGAGCTGCGCATCGTCGTCCAGGACCGGGCCTCGGGATACATCGGCTCGGTGCGCATCCCGATCGGCAACGGACCGGCGGCCCCGCCGAAGTAAGCCCACCCCGTTCTGCGGGTCCCGTGCGGGGCTGTTCGCCGGCGCGCTCACTAGATGCGATCTCGGATCGCACCGAAGCCATAGGGATCTTGAGATGACCGTTACGCGCCGCGAGGTCTTGTGTCGTGCCGCCCATAATACCGACTTCCTTCTCTCATACGAGGGATTGGCAGGGGACTACGCCCACAAGGTTGTAGATCACGCCGTGGAGTATGTGAGAGACAACGTACACACACGATTGGGAACGCTTCAAGCTGGCCGCGTCTCAGATCGTCGGCAAGCGTCTCGCTTGGGATCAAGTCATCGGCAAGACCCCCGAACCTCCCACGTGGCCGAACTGAGAGGGAACTGAAGCGCCAGAAACGCGGGAAGCGAAGCGGAAGTGGTAATAAAAAGGAGGAGAACGTAGAAGATGACTCGCGATGCAGCCATCCTGAAAATGATCGACCTCTTTCGAAAAGACCGGGACATCGACGAAGGGAAAGTGATGCATCATCTGCAAGTACTCCTCGACACACAACCGCCAGATGACGGACGGAGTTTCGATGAGAAGGAACGCGAGCGCGATCGCCGGATCGCACAGCTAGACGCGATGACCGTGGACGAACTAGACGTGGTTAAGGATTGTATTCGCGCATTGGAAAGAATAGCGCCCGACTAGAGGGATCTGTTGGTAGGCGTCTTCTCTTGCTTTTTGCGCTTGCCAAACGGATTGGGAACCGCGCTCTTGGGGACCGTCAGCACTTTCTTGACGGCATCGCGGAAGCGGCTGAACGCTTCCGGGCCTTCGACCATCTCGCGCGTGGCAGGCTTCATGGTTTCATAGCCCACCTACTCTCCATCCTTGAGGCTGATCAAGAATTGATCTTCGCGCGGGCGCATGAAATCGAGAGTAAAAAAATCAACCAGATTCCCACCGTAGCGTTCTGACACGTACCGATGCAGGGCATTCAGGTTCTTTTCTCCCCACCAAATCATCTGAAGGCGTTTATCTATTAGCCGCGTTAGGGGTATTCGCACATCACGATGCGGGGCTTCAAGTAAGTAGTTACCTAAATCTGCGGCCAGGTTCGCTCCGGCCGGGAGACTGCCAATTCCTATTGCTTGGTAAAGCTGAACTTCGTCGGGCCGCCTTTGCCCTTTCCGGGTCCGCCCTTGCCCGCCGGGCCATTCGGGTGGTATCCGCGACTGGCCTTTCGCTCTTTGGGAGCAGAACGGAGATCACTTCAGGTGCTTGAGGGACTGCTCATCTTCCAGACAGATCTCGTCGATCAGGTCTGTGTCGACGACGATGCGCTGCTTTAATGTGACCGTCCACGGCTTCGTGTAGGCCTTGGGATCATCGACCGTGACCTGGACCTCGAGGTGTCCGAAGTCCGGGCGCCGGATCTGCTCCCGCACTTTGGCTGCTTCGGTCAGCACGCTTCCGTTCCAATCGATCCAGGTATCGTCGCGCAGTCCGATGGTGTCGATGACCAGAGTGTCGCCGGACCATCTCCCCGACGAATATCCTTGCCAGGAGGGGGTCGGATCCTGGGGCAACGGCCGCGCATCGGTGAATACCTGGCGGTATCCGGCGTTCATTTCATCGAGCACCACCAAGAGATTCGGCGTGTGGACGAACTTCAGCAAATGCGGCATCCCGTAGGCGCGAATAAAGTTATCCGGCAGGCACCGGATGTGGGGGTCGTCTATCGCCAGGTTTTTGGTGCGCTCCTTGACGATGGGCACAAGCCACGGTTGATACGGCAGCCCTCCCGGAAGATCGACGCCGATATTCGCCATTTGACGCGAGCCCCTGATGGCACCGGGGTCGACAGGGCTGTCGCTCGCCGAGTTCCCGTCCAGCGGGACGTCGGGGGTTCCCGTGGCCCAGATTCCCGAGAAGTCGGGCTTGCCGTCCGCCATCCGAGGGGCCGGCGCCGACATGTCTACCTTGCCGTCGGCCTTCCGTGGCACTCCCGCGGTGGGATAATGCATCCACTGAGCGGCCAGACGAGTCGATGCCAAGGGCATGACCAGAAGGATCAAAGCGCACGGGACGCCGCAGCGCCGGGAAGGAAACAGGTACCGCATCCGGCTAAAAGCATACACCAATGCCGGTGCCGACCGCAGGCGGCAACCCCGGCAGAGTCTCCCGGCCGCTCGCCGATTTCGCGCTAACCGATTGGATCGTAGGGGAATAAGTCCGCTTCGACTCGCTGAGACCCGTACCTCGAGCCATGCCGTAGGGCGTTCACCTTGACCCATGTCTGACCGCGATGCTATCCTTCAGTTGGAATCACGTGCCCACTTTTAACCAGCTTGTCCGCAAAGGACGCAAGGAAATCGCGAAGCAGGCCAATTCGGTCGCGCTGGAGGGCAATCCGCAGAAACGCGGAGTTTGCACCAGGGTGTTTACCACCACACCCCGTAAGCCGAATTCGGCTCTGCGCAAGGTTGCGCGCGTCCGGCTGACCAACGGCCGGGAAGTCACCGCCTACATACCTGGCGTGGGTCACAATCTGCAGGAACACTCGATTGTGCTCATCCGGGGAGGCAGGGTCCGCGATCTGCCCGGCGTGCGATATCACATTGTGCGCGGATCTCTGGACACGGCCGGGGTCACCGACCGCAAGCAGTCCCGTTCCCTTTACGGCGCAAAACGGCCGAAGGGGAAGGCCTAGTCACCTCCCATCGAACATTTTCCGGCTACATGTTTCGGAAGCAATCCTGTGCAGGGATCGCTTGCGGGATGTCGCCCAGCTCCGCGAGCTGGCCGATGAGCGTCGTCCACCGTTCGGCGGTCATGCTCCCTAACACGCCAGCTTCAATATACGGCTTCTGCGCTTCGGCCACTTCCGCGAAGGTCGCGGCATCCATCGAGGGATTCAATTCGTGCATACGCGCATCGGTCGGCTTGGGATCGTCTAGGTAAGCTCGCCAGCCTTCGCGTACCGCCGCGGTGATTGACGTGACCTGGTCCGGATTGCTCTTGAGATGCGCTCCGCTGACGGCCAGCACCGTAGTGTAGGGGTTGTAGCCGATATCGGAGACCGGAAACACTTTCACATCCACTCCGGCGTGGCGGGCCTGCAGCGGCTCCGACATCACGAAACATTGCTGCGCGAACTTGTCATCGCGCAGAAAAGCGCTGATATCGCCGCCCGGCGACGGAACCACCTTGACGCGATCGAATCCGTACTTCTTTTCGAGAAGGCGGGCGTAGGGCAGGCCGCGTTGGATGGCCAGCGTCCCCTCCTTGAGTACATCTTCTATCGACGCCAGCTGGCGCGAGGCGTGCGCCATGATCCCCTGCGGGCAATTCTGGAACACGGCGAACAGCGCCACCACGTCGTTCCCGCGGGCGCGCGCGATCACCAGCTCGTCGCCCGAGACGATGCCGAACTCGGCCGATCCCGCGCCGATCATCTGCACGGTGGGCGTGCCGGCGCCGCCCGGCAGGATCTCGACGTCCAGTCCGTGCTTCTGGTAGGGCGCGGCGTAGAATCCTCCGAACTGCGGGTCGGGTTTCCAGTTCAGCGCCAGACGGATCCTGGATGGCTTTCGGCAGGAAGCCAGAATCGCGCCGCACGCGCCTAAGAACGTCCGTCGGTTCATCTCTCCTATTGTTGCTCGGACGCATGCCAGCGGCGCAGCGTGACGGCGCTGATCAGGTTGATGAGCCCGAATAGCGCGAGTCCCAGGACCGAGGCCAGCAGCACGGCCGCGAACACGATATCGACGCGCTGCTGGGTGCGCGCGACGTCCACCACCGATCCCAGTCCTTGTCCGCCGATGAACTCTCCCACGATCGCGCCGATCACGGCCAGCCCCGAGGCCACGCGCAGCCCGGTCAGAATCTGCGGCAAAGCCGCGGGAAATCGCAATTTGAACAGCGTGACCGTGGGCGAGGCGCCGTACAGGCGGAACAGATCGCGCAGAGCGGGGTCGGTCGAGAGCAGCCCCGTGAGCGTGTTGGCGATCACCGGAAAAACCGACACGATAAACGCCGCCGCGATCACCGTTTCCATTCCATACCCGAACCAGATGACCAGCAAGGGCGCGATGGCGATGATCGGCACGGTCTGGAAGAATACCGCGTACGGATAAAACGCCCGCTGGATCGCGCGGGAGGAAGACAGCAGCACGGCGATGGCGACTCCGGCCAGCGTGCTCATCGCGAAACCGATCAGTGCGGCGGCCGAGGTTTTCGCGAGGGCCGCTCCCAATTCATCGCGATTGTCGAGCAGGGCGCGGAGCACGGCGCTGGGGGCAGGGACCAGATAGCTGGGGACCGCTCCGCTGCGCACGATGAGCTCGGCGGCGAGCGTGATCACCACCAACGGTATGAGAGGCGGCAGGAATTTCTTCACTCTTCCTCCATCGCACTCATCAGGAGCTTCATCTCTTGTCCCAGGCGCGCATCGGAGCGCAAATCGTTGCTGCGACCGGGAGGAAGCTCCAGGCGCCGGTCCAGGCGGATTTTCCCGCCGCGGCGAGCTAGCACCACCGCACGATTCGCCAGGAAAGCCGCTTCCGAGATGGAATGGGTCACAAAGATCACCGTCATCCCGCGGCGCTGCCACAGCTCGCGAAGCTGGACCTCGAGATTGAACCGCGTGATTTCGTCGAGCGCGGCGAAGGGCTCGTCCATCAGCAGCAGGCGGGGTTCGGTGACCAACGCTCTGGCCAGAGACACACGCATGCGCATGCCGCCCGAGAGCTGCGCCGGATAGCGCGTCTCGGCCTCGGCCAATCCCACTTGCGCCAGCGCCGCGCGAGCCTTGGCGTAGCGCTCGTCACGTCCAAATCCCATCAATTCCAGGGGAAGCGCGGTGTTATCGAGCGTAGTCCGCCACGGCAGCAGGTGCGCGTCCTGAAACACGAACGCGGTCTGGAACTGGTCGGGCTCGGTGACGATGCGGCCGCCGTCGGGAGGCGACAGCCGGGCGATCATCCGCAGCAGCGTCGACTTGCCGCATCCGGATGGTCCCAGCACCGCGAGAAACTCTCCCGCGTCGATGCGCAGGTCCATCCCCTCAATGACAACCAGGTCGTTCTCGAAGACCCGCCGGACGCGCTCCAGGCGCAGGGCGACGCCGTGTGCGGTTTCCGCTCCCGTGGTATTGGTCACGGCTGGATCGTCGCCATCATCGGTCTTCTTAGATCTTACACGTCGTGTCAGATCCTGAACGCCGGGCGCGATTTGGGCTTTCCTGAAACGTGCGGAGTATCGCCGATCTTAGCGAGCGAAGAATTTCCTGCGGAATCCCAACAGGGCAGCCGCTCCCAAACCCAGGAGTCCGGCCGTGGATGGTTCCGGTACGGCGCTACCGTCCGCGGTAGCGACTACTTGGGTTCCGCTAAACGCCGTGAATTGCCGGGAGCCGTCCAGTGCCAGGGATTCTCCCACCGGGGCACCCGTACAACCAATCGTGGCCTCGATGCAGAAGTAATTGATGCTCTGAACCAATGCTCGGGTTTTGAAACAGCGCAAACCCGGATCCGCTGAAATTGAAAAGCAACTGGGTCGCTGTCGCGCTGAGATCGGATCCTGAGATGTCGACCCCTGAGTTGTTGCCACTCAACGGACCTAGGAGATTAAACGTGCCGACGCCGTCATCCAAGAGCAGATTCCAGTCGAGGAGGTTGGCATCGCCGAGCACGCCGATGGTGCCATCGGTCTGAATACTGCCCGAGATGTTTCCCGCGCCAACCGCATTGTTGAGCGTGTAGGTAATCGGCCCCGCGACGGCGAGCACCGCGCTTAGTAATACAAGGGCTAACAGCTTTGACACTTGGGATCTCCTTCGAGAAAGTGAACTGGCCATGTCTGTTTACGTCCAGATTCCGCTTGTCCAGCAACCTTAAGACTTCCTAGGTGTTTTACAGTATACCCGAAGCCATTCGATTGGGCCTTCCTGGAATGATCGAAATTGTACTAGTAGTACTCGGTCTGCTTTCGCGGCGCTATGCTGCAATCAGGAGTTCTTCATCTACGTGGCTGCCCGAATCGAAGACTACGCCATGATTGGCGATTGTAATTCCGCTGCATTGGTCTCATCCGAAGGCTCCATGGACTGGCTGTGTTTGCCCCGGTTCGACTCCGGCGCCTGTTTCGCCGCTCTGCTCGGCGGCCCGGAGAACGGCCGGTGGCAGATCGCACCGGCGGCGGAGATCCGCGCCGTGCGGCGGCGCTATCGCGGCGATACGCTGATCCTGGAAACCGATTTCGAGACCGATCACGGGGCTGCTACGCTCATCGATTTCATGCCCATGAACGGGCGGGCATTGGACGTTGTGCGTCTGGTCCAAGGCCGGCGCGGTGAAGTCCCCATGCACATGGACCTGGCCATCCGCACCGATTACGGTTCCATCGTGCCCTGGGTGCGCCGCATCGACCGCGGAATCCGCGCGCAGGCCGGGCCGGATACCCTGTACTGCTGCTCGGACGTTCCCATGCGCGGCGAGGACATGCACACCGTCGCCGATTTCACGGTTGCGGAAGGGCAGACGGTTTCCTTCACCTTGAGTTGGTGCCGCAGCCATCGCGGGAAATCCGCCGAGCAGGATTGGCGAGAAAGCCTTCCGGCCACCGAGAAGTGGTGGACGTCGATGGGCCGCGCGCTGCAAGTATCGCGGGGAGTGGCGCGATGCGGTGGTGCGTTCGCTGCTCACTCTCAAGGCGCTGACCTATGCGCCTACGGGCGGGATCGTGGCTGCGCCCACCACGTCTCTTCCGGAACGGATCGGCGGCGTGCGCAATTGGGATTATCGCTTCTGCTGGTTGCGCGACGCCACCTTTACCTTGCGCGCTTTGCTCGACGGCGGATACACCAAGGAAGCCAAGGACTGGCGGGAATGGCTGGTCCGCGCCGTGGCCGGCACGCCCTCGGAACTCAATATCATGTACGGATTGCGCGGGGAACGCCGCCTTACGGAAATTGAGCTGGGCTGGTTGCGAGGTTATGAAAAATCGGCACCGGTGCGCACGGGGAATGCGGCTCATAGCCAGTTTCAGTTGGACGTTTACGGGGAGGTCATGGATGCCTTGCATGTGGCGCGCGAAGCCGGCTTGTCCGAGAACGACGACGCCTGGCGCGTTCAGCAGGGCTTGCTCGATTTTTTGGAATCCGGCTGGAAAGAACCGGACGAGGGGATCTGGGAGGTGCGAGGTCCCCGGCGTCACTTTACGCATTCCAAAGTCATGGCGTGGGTCGCGGTCGATCGTGCCGTGAAAACGGTGGAGCAGTTTCAGGAGAGCGCCGATGCGAAAGCCTGGCGGGCTCTCCGCGGCGAAATCCATGACGATGTCTGCCGCCATGGATTCAATGCGGAACGAAATGCGTTCGTGCAGTCCTACGGCTCCAAGAGTCCGGACGCCAGCCTGCTCCTGCTGCCGCTGGTTGGATTTCTGCCCCCGGACGACCCTCGCATCCGCGGAACCGTCGAGCTGATCCAGCGGGAACTTACGGACGGCCCTTTCGTCCACCGTTATCCCGCCGCACTGCACGTGGACGGGTTGCCTCCCGGAGAAGGGGTGTTCCTGCTGTGCAGCTTCTGGCTGGCGAACAATCTGGCTCAGCAGGGCCGGCATGCGGAAGCCCGGGGGATCCTGGAACAGCTGCTCGATCTGCGCAACGACGTCGGTCTGCTGCCGGAACAGTACGACGTTGCCGGCCGGCGTTTTCTGGGAAATTTCCCCCAGGCATTTTCCCATGTCGGGCTCATCAATACCGCGCGCGGCCTGACGCCGTAAAGGGCGCCTCCCGGTACCTGCCGGGCCCTCGTACTGAGAGGAATGACCCGCCACCGTCCTCGGGGAAATGGTCTAGTACGTGCACTCGCATAGATAGGGAGCGAGTCATGCGCGATTCGAAGTCGGTTTGCAGAAATCTGTGTTCCGAGCTGGTCTTCATTACCCGCGCCGATCGCCGGGGACGACAAGCCATGCTCGGCAATCTGGAAGAGATCGGGGAGTGGTTTGCGGAAGTGCTCACCGAGTGCGCCTTTCCGCGCGATACCGTGGTGCGGATCGTGAGCAAAGCCCGTCAGTTAGAAGGCGTTGTCGAAGATTGCAAACGTCAGCAGCCTTTGGGATTCTTCGTCAAGGTGAAGCTCTCGCCGCAGTCCCGCTGGTCCGAGCGCTGGTTCACTCCTCAGCACTTGCTGCGGCTTTGGTCCGGGAATCAGGCGAACCAGCCTAAGGTATCTCCCTTAAAAGCGGCTTCAGGTTGCTGAGGAAATAGTGCGGGAACTTTCTTCCGTGTAGTGTAAACTTGCGTATCCGGCGAGCGCCGCCGCCGTTAATCGCCGGCCACACCGGCCGGAGCGGGTACGGGCTCGGTGCGCTTGGTCCGCCGGGGGCGAAGCTTTTCGAAAGACCCGCGGAACTGCTCCATATAGATGTAAACCACGGGAGTGATATACAGGGTCAGGAGCTGCGAAACCACCAGCCCGCCCACCACCGCCAGGCCCAGCGGACGGCGCGACTCGGAGCCGGCGCCCAGACCCATGGCGATCGGCAAGGTGCCCATCAGCGCCGCCATGGTGGTCATCATGATCGGCCGGAAGCGCACCAGGCAGGCTTCGTAAATGGCGTCCGACGGCGGCACGTTATGCAGGCGCTGCGCCTCGATCGCGAAGTCGATCATCATGATGGCGTTCTTTTTCACGATCCCGACCAGCATGATAATGCCGACGAAGGAGTAGATATTCAGTTCTTCGCGGAACAACAGGAGCGTGGCCAGAGCGCCCATGCCCGCCGAGGGCAGGCCGGACAGAATCGTGATGGGATGAATGAAGCTCTCGTAGAGAATTCCCAGGACCATGTAGATCACCAGGATCGCCATGACCACCAGCATGCCCATGCCGACCAGGGACGACTGGAAGGCGGCCGCCACGCCCTGGAAGGTGGTGTGAACCGTATCCGGCAGGGTCTCGCGGGCGGCTTGCTGGACCCGGTCGACCGCATCGCCGAGAGAAACCCCCGGAGCGAGGTTGAACGAGATCGTGACCGCCGGAATCTGGCCCAGGTGGTTCACCGCCAACGCTCCCACGGTGGTGTGGGCCGTGGTGACGGTGTTCAGCGAAACCAGCTTTCCGCTGGCGGACCGCACGTAGAGCAGGTTGAGCGCACTCGGATCCGCCTGATACTGAGGCAAAAGCTCCAGGATCACCTGGTAGTCGTCGGTGGGGGCGTAGATGTCGGATACCTGGCGTGTGCCGTAGGCGTTGTATAAAGCATTTTCGATCTGATCCGGGGTCACCCCCAGCGACGAGGCGTGATCGCGGTCGATGTTCACCTGCACCAAAGGGCTCGAGATCAGCAGATCGCTGTTGACGTCGATCAATCCGGGAATATCCTTCAGGCGCTTTTCAAAATCGTTCGAGGCGCGGTAGAGATCATCGAGATTCTGCGCCTGCAGCGTGTATTGATACAAGCTCCGGCTTTGCTGGCCGCCGATGCGCACCAGCGGCGGATTCTGGAAATACGTACGCACGCCCGGAATCCGGTCCACCAGCGGCCGCAGTTGGTCCATGACCTGTTCCGGCGTGGCTGTCCGCTCGGAGCGGGGCTTCAGACGAATTTGCAGATTTCCGGCGTTGCCGGCGCCCTGGTTTCCGCCTCCACCGGCCCGCGAGAAGTATGCATCCACGTTCGGATTCTTGGCGATCGCAACGTTCACTTCCTCCTGCAACCGCCCCATGATGCCGAAGGATGCATCCTGGGAGAATTCGGTCGAGGCGCTGATCTGATTGGTGTCCTGGCTGGGGATGAAGCCTTTGGGAACCAATCCGTACAGATACACGGTGACCGCCAGGGTGGCCACGGCCGTCATCAGCGTGATGAAGCGGTGCCGGATCACGCCGTTGAGCGTCCAGCGGTAGAAATCGCGGAGGGAGTCGAACCCCCGTTCGGTGAACTGGAACAGCTTGCCGTGCTGCTCGGTGGGCGGCCGCAGGAAGCGGCTGCACAGCATGGGCGTCAGGCTGAGGGAAACGAATCCGGAAATCAGAATCGCCACGCTGATGACCACCGCGAACTCATGGAAAAGCCGGCCGACGATCCCGGCCATGAACAGCACGGGAATGAACACCGAAGTGAGCGACAGCGTCATCGAAAGGACCGTGAAGCCGATCTCGCGGCCGCCTTCAATGGCCGCCGCCATGCGCGACTTGCCCATTTCCATGTGCCGGACGATATTCTCCAGCACCACGATGGCGTCGTCCACCACGAATCCCACCGCCAGCGTCAGCGCCATCAGCGACAGGTTGTCCAGGCTGTAGTCCAGCAGGTACATCACCGCGAACGTTCCGATGATCGAGAGCGGCAGGGCCAGGCTGGGGATGATGGTGGCCGAGACGTTGCGCAGGAAGATGAAGATCACCAGGATCACCAGCCCAACCGTCAGCAGCAAGGTGAACTTGACGTCGTCCACGGATTGGCGAATCGAGGTGGAGCGGTCATAGACGATGTCCAAATTGACCGAGGGCGGCAACTGCGCGCGAAACTCGGGAAACAGCGCCTTGATGCTGTCCACGACCTGGACGGTGTTGGTGCCGGGCTGGCGCTGCACCTGAAACATGATGGAGGGTGTGTCGCCGCCGCCCCGGCCGATGTCGTTGATCCAGGCGACTTGTTTGTCGTCCTGGATGCCGCCGATCACGCGCCCCAGTTCACCCAGGCGCACGGGCGATCCGTGGTTGTAAGAGACGATCAGGGACCGGTACCCGGCGGCGTCCGTCAACTGGCCGTTGGCTTGGACCGTGTAGGCCTGATTCGCTCCCCATAAGATCCCCGCCGGCAGATTGACGTTATGCTTTTGGATCGCGGTCGCTACTTCATCGATGCCGATACCGCGGGCGGCCAGCTGGTTCGGATCGAGCTGAGCCCGCACGGCAAACTTTTGCGAGCCCCACACGTTGACCTGCGCGACGCCGTTGATCGTGGAGATCCGCGGCGCGACCAGCGTCTCGGCGTATTCATCCAGCTGTTGCGGGGAGAGCGTGGCGGAGTTCAGCCCCATGAACAGAATCGCCTGGTCGGCGGGGTTGACCTTGCGCAGTTGGGGCGGGTCCGGCATTCCCGTGGGAAGCCGGCGGACCACCGCCGATATCGCCGCCTGCACATCTTGCGCCGCGGCATCGATATTGCGGTCCAGCACAAACTGCAGGGTGATGTTGGTGCGCCCCCGCACGCTGGTGGAGGTCATCGAATCGAGACCAGGCACCGTCGAGAACTGCCGCTCCAGCACGGTCGCCACCGACGCGGCCATGGTCTCCGGACTGGCGCCCGGCAAGGTGGTCTGCACTTGCAGGGTGGGAAAATCGATATTCGGCAGATCGCTGACCGGCAGCGTGCGGTATCCGGCGATGCCAAAAATGACAATCGCCATCATGACCAGTGCGGTCATGACCGGCCGCTTGATGAATAGTGCCGTGAGATTCAAGCGAGAACGTCCTAACGTGTAATGTTACCTGGAATCTGGAGTTCCAAGCCAGTGCCAAAAGGATTACGGATTCGCGGGCTCGCGAAGAACCCGGGCGGAATCGATATCCTCCATGTTATCCATCACATACACGTGCTCGAAGCCTTCCCGCTCCAATCCGGGGAGCGAACCGCGCAGATCCTGGGCCTGCGTTTCGATCACCTCCGGGCTGACCGGCCGCTCCCGGCGCAACTGATTGCGGTCCAGACAGACCGCCACGGGAAGATTCAGCACCACGGCCACGGCCGGCCGCGAGTTTTTGGCCGCCAGGGCCAGCAAGTTGCGGCGCGCATTCTTCTGGACGTTGGTGGCGTCGATCACCGTGAGTCTGCCCCTGCGAAGCCGCTTGGCAGTAATGAGCCGCAGCAGGTGGAACGCATCGGCCGAGGCGCTCTGGTCGTTCTCGTCGTCGGAAACCGCGGCCCGCAGCGCATCCGAGGAAACGATCTCGGTGCTCGCGAAATGTTTGCGCGCGAAGGTCGATTTGCCGCATCCGGCCGGGCCGATCATCAGCACCAGGGCGCGTTCGGGGATTGTCAAGATCACGATTGCAGTATATTGGTTCGGACGTGACGCCCACTCCCCGAACCACCACTCCCGACTCTGGCGCGCCGGCCGCGGTCTCCTCCCGCACCGCCTGGTACGCCGCCGTGGTGCTGATGCTGTGCTACACGCTCTCCTTCGTCGACCGCCAGATCCTCAGCTTGCTGGTGCCGTTCATCAAGGCCGATCTCAAGATCAACGATACCCTGGTCGGCCTGCTGCAGGGATTTTCCTTCGCGCTGTTCTACGCCGCGATGGGACTGCCGCTGGGACGGCTGGCGGATTCCGCCAATCGCCGCAATCTCATCTCGATCTGCATTGCGTTCTGGAGCATCTTCACGTCGGGATGCGCCCTGGCCCGCAGTTACACGACGCTCTTTCTGGCCCGCATGGGCGTGGGCATCGGCGAAGCCGGCCTGAATCCCTCGGCGTTTTCGATCCTGTCGGATCTTTTTCCCAAGGAACGTCTGGGAGCCGCGCTGAGCGTGTTCTACATCGGCCAGATGCTCGGCTCCGGCCTGGCTCTCATCGTCGGGGGAACGGCCGTGCAGGCGGTCACGCGCCAGCCCGAGATCATCGTGCCGATTCTGGGAGCCATGGCGTCCTGGCGGCTGACCTTTCTGATTTTGGGATTGCCGGGGCTGCTCTTCGCCCTGCTGGTCTACACCTTCAAGGAGCCGATCCGCAAGAACCTGGCGCGGACCTCCAGCGGCGCCACCAAGCTCAGCATCGCGGAAACGTTTGCCCAGATCCGCTCGCGCTGGCAATCGGTGGTGGGGATCTCGATCGGCTTCGTCTTTCAGGCCGCCTGCAACTATGCCTTCACGGCCTGGGTGCCCACCTATTTCCTGCGCGTCCACGGCTGGAACATCGGCGAAACGGGACGCGCTCTGGGATTTCTGATTCTTCCCTTCGGCGCCCTGGGCCTGTACCTGGGCGGATGGTTCAGCGAGCGCTGGCAGAAGCGCGGCATGGTGGATGCGCCGCTGGTGGTGGGCATTCCCTGCGCCCTCGGGATTGTGCTGTTTCTGGTTCCGGCGATGCTGATGCCCAGCGCGGCCTGGTCGCTGGCGCTGATCGGTCCGGGACTTTTCTTCCTGGTGCTGCCGATGGGCACCGCGGGCGCGGCCCTGCAACTGATCTTTCCCAATCAGGTGCGGGCGCAGGTGAGCGCGCTGTATCTGTTCATCCTGAACCTGGGCGGCCTGACGCTGGGGCCGTTGATGCCCGGTGTCTTCACCGACTATCTGTTTCACGATCCCAAGATGATCGGAGCGGGGCTGGCGCTGACCATGGCCGTCTCCGGAGCTTTGATGCTCCTGGTTATTTTGGCGACGCGCCGGCCGTACCGGAAACACTACCAGGAGATGCATCCTGCAGTCTCGTAAGCCACAGCCACAGCGACGTCCCGATCACCGGGATCAGCGCCACTAACAGGAACGTCTCGGTGTAGCGCTGCTGGTCGAACCAGCGCCCCAGCAGCGGCAGCAGCACCGCCACCAGCGCCGACCACGTCCCGGCTCCCAGCCCCGCCACCATTGACGTCTGTCCCGCTGGATAGGCGCGTGCGCCCGAGCGCAGCGCCATCACGATGAATCCCGCCGCTACGAACATGGACCAGAAGAACATCACCACAGTGAGCACCGGAGACGCGATCCAGGTCACGGCCCCCAGCGGCAGCCCCAGGATCGCCAGCAGCACGAACAGCTTCGCAGGGCGGTCCTGGGCGCCGTACCGGTCTGCCACCCAACCCCAGAAGAAATACCCGGCTTCCCAACCCGCAGGCGGCACCCACAAGTAATACTTCAAGTCGTTCTGCGTGACGCCGAACACGCGATTCAGGTACAGCGAACCCAGATACAGGATCGGTCCCAGCGCGAACGCTCCCAGGGAATAGCCGCACACCAGCGCCCAGAATCGCCGCTCCAGCAAATTCGGCCACACGATCTTCGCCGGCTTGCGCTGGGGAGCCGGCAGATACGGCGGCCGCGCGACTTTGGCCCACAGGACCAGCCAGGCCAATCCCAGCGCGCCGGTTACCAGGAACGCCGACCTCCACCCGAACCTTGCGGCGATGGGGATCACCAGGAACGGCGTTACGATCGCTCCCAGCGATCCACCGCTATAGGAGATCGCCATGCCGCGCGACTGGCGGTTCGGGGGCAGGGAATCCATGGCCGTGCGGAATCCTCCGGGAAAGGTAGCGCCTTCGGCCAGCCCCAACAGGGCGCGAGCCGCGGCGAATCCCAGAAAAGCGGCGGCGCCATAACCCACCCACGCGTGGGTCGCGCTGGCGACGCTCCAGATCGCCACGGCCGCGAGCATCCCCTTCCGCAGTCCGACGTAATCCAGCAGCGATCCCCACAGCGGATTCCCGAGCATATAGGCGATGGAGAATGCGGAGACAACTTGGGTGTAGCGCTCGGTGCTCAACCCGGTGTCGGCCAGGATCACCACCGAAAGGGTGGCCAGAATCTGGCGGTCCACGTAGGACAGCCAGGAGCACACCATCATCACTATGGAGGCGACCCACATTCTGGTAGAATACAGCACATATGTCCTCGACCATCGAAGTTTTAAACCAAAAGATTGATGCCAAACACCTGCTGAAGCACCCGTTCTATGTGGCCTGGAGCAAGGGCGAGTTGTCTCTGGAAGACCTGCAATCCTACGCGCGCCAGTACTTCACGCACGTCCGGGCATTTCCCGCTTACCTGAGCGAAATGCACAGCCGCTGCGAAGACCTCGCCGCGCGCCAGACCATCGCCGCGAACCTGGCCGACGAAGAAGCCACCACGCCCACCCATCCGGAACTGTGGCTGGACTTCGCTTCGGGACTGGGCGAATCGCGCGAGGCCGTGCTCGGACAGGCCGCCGGTCCGAAGATGAAAGCGCTGGTCGAGACATTCCGCGCCATCGCCAAGATGGACACCGGGCTCGCCGCCGCCGGCCTGTACTGCTACGAGAACCAGATTCCGGCCGTGTCGGCCGCCAAGATCGACGGTCTCAAGGCCAACTACAAGATCACCGACGATCCCACGCTGCGCTACTTCGCCGTGCACGAATCGGCTGACGTGGAGCACTCCGCACAATGGGAAGCGCTGATCGAGCGTCACCAGGTTCCGGCTGCCGAAGCCGCCGCGGTCGCCGATCGCGTGCTGGACGCATTGAACGGCGCGCTGGACGAAATCTACGCCACCTGCCAGTGCACGAGCGTCAACTAAGCTAAGCCGCGTTAACTGGCAGCCGTCTTTAGGTCGAAGCTTTCATCTTTAGCTTGGTCGGGGCTCAGCGCAGTGCGGGCCCCGATCAGCTTTCTCGCCGTCAGATGATCCGCCGGCTTGTTGATCGAGTCCACCGAGCACAGACATTCCCTCCGGAAGTAGAACACCGAAAACTTGCGGGTGTGCGGATCGCCGCGCGTCACCACCTGGTCGAATCCCGCCGGTAAGCCCGCCATCTGCAGGTGGATATCGTACTGATCGCTCCAAAACCAAGGTACCGCCGCATAGGGCGCCCCATGGCCCACGATCGACTTGGCCACCGAGACCGCCTGATCCACGCTGTTCTGCACCGATTCCAGGCGCACGAACGCCTCGGCAAAGGAATTGTGATACTCGGCGCAATCGCCGATCGCGAAGATGCGCTGGTCGGGCGTCCGCAAGTACTCGTCCACCGTAAGGCCGTTCCCCACCGGCAAACCCGCCGCGCGCGCCAGCTCCACGTTTGGCACCACGCCGATCCCGGCGATCACCAGATCGGCCGGGCGGCGGAGTCTTTCCCCCAGCAGCACTTCCTTTCCGCGAATCCCGCCGAGCGTCGCGTTGAGCAGGATATCGACGCCCTTGTTCTCATGCTGGCCGCGGAAATATTCCGACACCACCGGCGCCACCACGCGTGCCATGAGCCGGTCCTGCCCCTCGATCACCGTGACCTGCTTGCTCAGAGTGCGCGCGGCGGCCGCGACCTCCAGGCCGATGAATCCGCCGCCGATCACCACCACATCCTGCGCGTCGGCCAGACGCTGGCGGAGCTCCGCGGCTTCGTCGAGCGTGCGCAGATAGAAGACGCTTCCGGGAGGCGCAACTTCTTCCGGCAGCATCCGGTTGCGCGCGCCCGTGGCCAGCACCAGCGTGTCGTAGTCGATATGCTCCCCGGAATCGAGGACCACTTTCCTGGCGAATCGATCGATTGCGGTCGCGCGCGCGGTTACCAACGTGATGCGCTGGGTGTCGTAGAACGCGGCCGGGCGCAGTTCGGCATGGCGCTGCTCCTGCTTGCCGAGAAGAAAACCCTTCGAGAGCGGAGGCCTTTGGTAAGGAACGCCGGACTCTTCGCCGATCAGCGTGATCGACTCTTCGTACCCCTCGGCGCGCAGGGACGCGGCGGTCTGAAAGCCGCCCTGTCCTCCGCCAATGATGACGACGCCCACTACTGTTGCGCCTATTGTTGCGTGGGGGGCGTGTGGACCACCAGGCCGTCGAACTCGGCCTTGACGTGGAGCTGGCAGCTCAGGCGGCTATTGGATTTGCGGGGCGATGCCGTCGTCTCGAGCATCGCGTCTTCGTCCTCGGCCTTCGGCTTCAGGATCGGAAGGAACTTCTCTTCGACGTAAACGTGGCAGGTGGCGCACTGGCAGTTGCCGCCGCATTCGGCGACGATCCCATCGACGCCGTTCTGTACGGCGCCTTCCATGACGGTGTCGCCAACGGGAACGTCAATCGTGCGCGAGTCGCCGGCGTCTGAAATGTAGGTGATTTTGGGCATGTTGGGCGGAATTCATATTATCGCCCAACACGGTCACCGTCTGGGATTCTACTGCAGTACGAAGTTCACGGTTGCAGTCGTTTGCACCGTGACTGGCTGTCCGTTCAACAAGTAAGGCTGGTAGACCCACTGTCTTACGGCTTCCATCGCCGCCTGGGTCAGCATCGCGGGACCGGAGATCGCTTGTACGTTCTCAACTTTTCCATCGGTTCCGACAAGCAGGTTGATCTGGACGGTGCCTTGTATTCTGGCGATCCGGGCGGTGGGCGGATACTCGGGTGGGACCTTTTGGATCAGCCGCCCTTCCATCACGGCGCTACCCACCGCTACAGCTCCCGGAACGGGCGGTGCGCCGGGGCCCAGCTCAGGCGATTGCAGAAGGCGGAAATTGACTTCGATGTTCGCCAGGACGGGTACCGGTTGCCCGTCCTTCGTACCCGGCTTGAAGCGCCACTTCTGCACCGCTTCGATAGCCTTCTGATCCAGACCCATGCCCAGGGGGCGGATAACCTGGATGTTCTGCGGGACGCCGTTTTCGTCGACGGTCACTTGCAGCAGCACCGCACCTTGCCACTTGGCTGCGCGGGCTTGTTCGGTGTATTCAGGCTCGGCCCGGGAAATCGGGACAGGGGCGCTCACGCCTCCGCCGATCCTGTAAACACCCGGCGGCAGCGCGGCAGAGACTACGGGCAAGCGTGTCTCTACGCCCTGCTGCAACATAATACTGAGAATTACGTTCGCGCGTTCCGCGTCGCACGGACAAATCAATGTGTAGTTGAATCGCAAGTGCTCGTCGATTCCCTGTAACTCGCTGCTGAGTTGCGCCGGATCGGGCGTATCGCCGATACGTACTGTCAGGCGATTCATGATGCGCTGCTGCAATTCCGGATTGAGCCCCGCGGAGTAATCGATCCGTTGAACAACGGCAGTCTTCATCTGCGACGGCGCTTGAGCACCTCTTCCCCCACGTCCGCCTGCTCCCGGTGGCGGGGGTGGCGGTGGTGGTGGCGGTGCATCTGAGGCAAGGCGCTGCCCGAAGTGAATCGTCGCGTGGATGACGGAGGACGGGGCCGTATCCGCGAGGTAGTGCCATTCGAGCACGCTCGCCAGCGCCGCCTTGCGCAATTCTTCGGGACCGCTCAGCACGCGCGCATCGGCGACTTCGCCTTTGGAATCGAGCGTCAGTTCCAGCAGCACGTCGCCGGTGACGATGGTTCCACGCGGGAAGTGTACCGGCGCGCGATGCGCCAGCGTTGCGCCGGCGTCGACCGTGATGCCGGGATCGTCCGGGACCACCTGCGCGGCGCTTCGCAGCGGAAACAGCCACACCGCGGCGAACGCGCCCAGGACGGCTGCGGATGTGGCGACGGAAACATGGGCAGTCAGACGGGATGCGGACATGGAGGTCTCCTTCAGCAGCGCCTGCACGCGCACCGCAAGCTGGCGTTTTTTTAGAAATAACGGAGCCGGCGCGACGTCCGGCAGCAGCCTCTGTGCGGCGACCGCCACCAGAGCCTCCAGATAGCCCGCTCGATCGCGTGTCGCATGGACCACTTCCTGATCCACCACCTGCTCCCGTGCAAGTTGGATGCGCGACAGCACGAACCAAATCGCCGGATGGAACCACAGCACACTGCGGATCAGCTCCTCGGCCATCACGAACAGCCAGTCGCGGCGATGGACGTGAAACAGCTCGTGACTCGCGATGGCTTCCTGGGCGCCGGCGGGAAGCTCCAGCATCTTTTTCGGAAGTAAGATGGTCGGCCTCAGCCAGCCGAAGGTTACCGGTCCGCTTACCTCATCCGACACGTACCAGCGCGCACTTCCGCCGAATGCGACGGGAGGCTGCTGCATTACCTGGCCGCTCTTGCGGATGAAGGCCAGCCGCAGCAATCCCACGCCTACCCAGGCCAGTCGCAGCGCCGCGCCGGCCGCCAACAGCACCAGCAGCGGGTCAAAGTGCAAGGGAGTAGGGGTGTCTGGTGGCGCCGCCACGGCTTGTGTCGCTAGAGGCAAGGAAACGGTGGTCGCGGCCGGCACAGATATGGTCTCCTTCCAAGGAGTCAGAAGGGGCAGCAGCAAAGAGACGGCTAGAATCGCCTGCCAGAAGTAAAGCCGCGCCCGGGGCTGGCGCAACGCGTATACCGCCGCGGCGGCGACGATCACCAGGATCGAGACTTGGGCCGACCAGGCGAGGAGATTGCCGAACAGGAAAGAGTTCATCGTCGTATGCTCCTCCGGATCTCGTCCAGCTCTTCCTTGGTGAGCTGTTCATCCTCGACAAGATGCAGCAGCAGCGGCTCGGCCGCGCCGTTGAATACCCGGCCGACGAACTCTCGAACCATGTCGCGAATCACCTGCTTCTCCGGTTTGCTGGGCGCGTACACGAACGCCCGGTCCCCCTGGCGCTTTTTGAGATAACCCTTCGTCTCCAGGATGTTCATCATGGTCATCACGGTGGTGTAGGCCACTTTCCGGCGCTCCCGCAGGGTTTCATACACCTGCCGCACGGTGGGCGTGCCGAGCTTCCAGATCACCTTCATGATTTCCAGTTCCTGCCCGGTGAGGGTGGTCTTGGCCTTCTTCATACTAAAACGTTAGTACGAAGTCGTTAGAGTGTCAAGGGCTAATTTTCGGCTGTCGCGGTGTTTCCGGCGAAGACGGTAGAATGAACGGGTCCGTGGATTATCTTTCATTTCGACAATTGCTGGTCCTGGCGGCGCGATCGCTGAAGTACGCGACCCGCTCCCGTCCCGCGATCCGGATCGTCCGCGCGCGCCCTGCCGGCGAGCCTCTGGTCTCGATCATCATCGCCACGTATAACTGGAGCAGCGTGCTCCGTCTCGCCATCCACAGCGTCCTGTGGCAGACGGAACAGGACTTCGAAATTCTGGTGGTGGGCGACGGCTGCACGGACGATTCCGAAGCTGTCGTTCGATCCTTTGGCGATGCCCGCGTCCACTGGCATAATTTGCCGCGTAATTTCGGGCATCAAACGGCGCCGAACAACGCGGGACTCAGGCTGGCTCGCGGCCGCTATGTCGCTTACCTCGGCCATGACGATATCTGGCATCCCGGGCACCTGCGGACGCTGGTGGCCGCCATCGGCCGGGGCAAAGCGGATTTCGCCTCCTCTCTGGTCCAGATGATCGGGCCGAAGGGCAGCAACTATCGCGAAGTGGCTGGGATCTATCCGGAGGGCGGTTATACCGGCGCGAAAGGCCTGCCCGTTTCGGGAGTTTTGCATCGCCGCGATGTGGTTTCGCGAATCGGCGAGTGGCGGGACTATCGCACCGTCTGGAGGAATCCGGACGTGGATTTCGTGTATCGAGGAGTGGAAGCGGGGATGAAATTCGTTTCCACCGGCGAGCTGACGGTATTCAAGTTCAACTCCGCCCTGCGCAAGAATTGCTACCTGGAGAAGCCGTTTCACGAACAGTTGGCTTGTGTCGGGCGCATCGAAAGCCGCCAGACAGCAATGCTCGAAGAAGTAATCGACATTTCGCGAGTGCACCTTCGCCGCCTGCCGGTGAAAATGGAACTGGTGATCCCACCGCCGCCTGATCCCTACACTAAGGGCTGGCAGTTGCCGTTCTATCGTAAATTCCGTGGATTGGAGTAAGAGTTATGCCAGATTCGTCGGTTCCTAAACAGGCCAGAGCCGTGATTTCCAACGCTGTTCAAGACACGCAAACCGTCACCTCCGACGGCGCGAGCGTGTCCCGTCTCATCGAGGGAGTCGTGATTCAGTCCTCCGTCACCCATGAGGATGATCGCGGCAGTCTGTGCGAGATCATGAGCCCTTACCGGCCTCCGCATCCGGCCCCACTCGTCTACGTGTATCAGTTCACGATTCGTCCCGGAAAAATCAAGGGCTGGCATAGTCATCATCTGCACGACGACCGCATCTTCATCAGCCAGGGGCACGTGAAAGTGGCTCTCTACGACAACCGTCCCGATTCACCTACCTTCGGCTGCGTGAACGAAATCTTTCGCACGGAGCAGGACCGCACCATCATGGTGATTCCGGCCCACGTGTTTCACGCTCACGAAAACATCGGAGCCACCGATGCACTGTTCATCAGCATGCCGACGCGCGCCTACAACCATTCCGCTCCGGATGTGTATCGTTTGCCGATCGACACCGACCAGATTCCTTATTCGTTCAAGGACCGCCGGGGCTGGTAATTCGAATCCACTCTTCGGCGCGTACCCGAAGGTTTCCGTCGTCCGGAAACAAGTCGCCGATCACGGCCACCGAATCGGCGCCCGCTTCGAGCACCTGTCGCGCGTTGGCGCGCGTGATCCCGCCGATCCCAACTAACGGGCAAGGAGACAGCGGCCGCAGCCTGCGCAGCTCGGCGAGTCCCACGGTAGGGTCCGGGTTTTCTTTGGTTGCCGTGCCGAAGACAGGGCCGAGGGCGAGATAATCCACCGGCTCCGCGCACGCCGCGCGCAGTTGCGCTTCGTTATGCGTGGAGTAGCCGACCGTCGCATGCGGGCCGGTCACGCGTCGTGCGATCGAAGGCAGCAGATCGTCCTGGCCCAGGTGCAGTGCGGCGCCAAAGAGCTGGGCGAGGTCCGCGCGATCATTGATGACCAGCGTCGCGTTGGCGCGCCCGCGCCAGTTCGGCGATCCGTTCGAGCCACGCGAACGCTTCCCGCGACAGAAATCCTTTGTGGCGGAATTGCAAAATCCGCGCCCCGCCTGCGAGAATCTCTTCGGCCGCCCTCACCGGATCGATACCGCGACGCAGCGCGACCTCGGTATCGAGAATCGGGTAAAACCGCGGCAGAACCATGAACTACGCGGCCGCCGCGAGCACTTCCTCGGGCGACGGTCTTCCACGCCGGGCGTAGAGGATCAGCCCGTCCGGGCCGATCAGGTACACGGTGCGCTTGGGCCCCAGCCAGCCGCCTGCCTGGTACAGCTTCGCGATCTTCTGGCCTTCGTCGATCAGCAAGGGGAACGGGAGCTTGTATTTGTCGCGAAATTTCTGATGCACCGCGCTGCGCGCCGGGTTCACGCCGAACACCACGGCGTTTCGGTCCCGCGCGTTCGCCCAGTGATCGCGAAATTCGCACAGCTGGAGGGTGCAGATGGCGGTGTCGTCGGCCGGATAAAACACCAGGACCACGTTCTTGCCGCGCAGCGCCGAAAGTGTCACGCGGCTGCCGTCCTGGTCGGGCACGGAGAAATCGGGAGCCGGTGTGCCGAGCGGCAAGGGCTGCGCGAACAGCGGCATCTACTCCGGCGTCTCCATCTTCATCAGTTTGCGAAACCGCTCGATCTCGCGCGGCGTGAGCACGCGGTAGCGTCCCGGCGGCAGATCCAGCTCCAGGAATCCGATCTTCACCCGCCGCAGCTTCTCCACCAGCCGGCCGAAGTGCTTGAACATGATGCGGATCTGATTCTGGCGGCCCTCGGCGATGCGCACCTCATACCACGGGTTCACTCCGTGCTTGATCCGCTTGAGCTGGGCGGGCGAGGTCCGCTTGCCGTGCAGCGAAATGCCTTCCTGGAACTGCTTCTCCTGATCCGCGGTCAGGTGCCCGTTCACCTTCACCACGTACGTCTTGATCAAGTGGCTGGCGGGCGCGGTGATGCGATGCGCGAACTCGCCGTCGTTGGTCAGCAGCAGCAGGCCCTCACTGTTGTAATCCAGGCGGCCCACCGGGAACACGCGATCTTTCACGCCGCGCAGCAGGTGCATCACGGTTGGCCGGCCCTCCGGATCCGACATCGTGGTCACGCAGCCCTTGGGTTTGTTCAGCGCGATGTAGGTGTGACGCTTGGGAGCGCGCAGCAGTTTGTTGTCGACCTTGATATGGTCGCGTTCCAGGTCGGCCTTCGAGCCGAGCTCGGTGATGACGGCGCCGTTCACCGACACGTGCCCTGCCTGGATCAGCTCCTCGGATTTTCTCCGGCTGGCGATTCCGGCCTGAGACAGTATTTTTTGTAAACGTTCCTCAGGCATCGGTTGCCGGGGGTTCTGGCGGCGCATTCTCCGTCGCCGTCTCGGGCTGCGATTCTTCCACCAGCTCCAGGCGTCCCAGCTCCTCGAACTCCTTGAGCGTCGGCAGCTCCTTCAAATCCTTCAGCCCGAACTGGACCAGGAATTCCTTGGTGGTCTTGTAGGTGAGCGGCCGTCCCACCACGTCCTTGCGGCCGGCTTCGGAGATCAGCTTCCGGTCGAGCAGCGTCTTGAGCACTCCCGCGCCTTGCACGCCGCGGATGTCCATGATCTCGGGCGTGGTCACGGGCTGCTTGTAGGCGATCACCGCCAGTGTTTCGAGCGCCGGCAGCGACAGCTTCATCGGCGGCGTCAGCTTTTTCACGAACGCGCGCACGGCCTCGTGATGCTCGGCCTTGGTGGCCATCTTGTAGCCGCCGGCGATCTCGCGGATACTCAGCCCATGTTCGGGCTTGGCGAACTCTTCTACGAGCTGATCTAGAAGGCTCTTAATCTTATCTATGGGTCGCCCGATGGCCGCGGCGATCTGCTGCGCGGTCAAGGGTTCGTCGGTGATATAGACGATCGCTTCCAGGATCGCCTGAAGCTGGGCGTCGTCTCCGCCAAAACTGCGGTCTTCGTCTGGTTGGGGGGCCAGTTGGGCCCCGTCCATTTCTTGCATCAGTTATATCCTTGCTCGATTGCCGCCAGGGTTTCTCCGCCGGAAAACGCCGCCTCGAACCCCTTCAGCCGCTTCAGCCCGATCTCGCCAAACGGATCCGGCTGGGTCAGCCCGACGGCTTGCAGCTTCACCAGTTCCAGCAGCGCCAGAAACAGGCAGATCATGGCGCGGCGGCTGCGCTGGCGCTCGAACAGCTCGCGCGCGGAGACCGGTCCGCGCTCCTGTTCGAATACGCCCCGCAGATAGCGGATCATGTCGGGAACGGAGACTTCCTCGGTTCCTATCTCATACACCGGCCGGTGCTTGGCGCGATCCATCACGGCCTGGAAGGTTTTCACCAGGTCGAACAGGGTGACGGCCAGGCCGGGATCGTCATCCTCGGCGCGGAACTGCGCGATCTGCGGATTCGACCACACCGCTTCTTCCACCACGCGTTTCTGCTGCAACATTTCGGCGGCGCTCTTGAAGCGCTCGTGCTCCAGCAGCCGGTCGACCAGTTCCTGGCGCGGATCTTCTTCCGGCAGGAGCTTATCGAGCTCGGGGTCGCGCGGCAGCAGCATGCGCGACTTGATGTGAATGAGCGTGGCGGCCATATAGACGAACTCCGCGCTCAGCTCGATGTCCATCTCCGCGGCCTTCTGCATGTATTCCAGATACTGCTGCGTGATCCGGGCGATGGGGATGTCGTAGATATTGATCTCCTGCTTCCGGATGAGGTCCAGCAGCAGGTCCAGCGGACCATCGTATTGCTCGAGATGAAAGTTCAGCGGAGACGACACTGCACTTCAGGATATCAGTGCAGAGGTTTTAACGCCGCTTTCCGTCTTTGTCCTTCGCGGCGGCTCCCGCGCCGGTGAAGAAGAGCGTCACATCGACCTTATGGGTGTCCTGGTCTATGTTGCTCTCCGCATGGGTCTTGCCCAGGTTGTCGAAGATACCCTCGTCGCGCACCTGCTTCAGGAACGCCTCCGGATACCCGTCCTGGAAAGGCTGTCCAACCTCGATTTTCCACATCTTGCGGATCACCGGCTCGGTGATCAGGTCCAGGCCCTCCACGGTGAGCTTGCCGAACGTAAACCGCGGGCCCAGCTCGACGTTGACCGTCAGGTTCACGGTGTGATCCTGGTCGTGGATATCGCGCACGACGCTGGTCTGGGCGCGCAGATACCCTTGCGCGCGCTGGCGCTGGCGGATCTTATCGAGATTCGCGTCGACGTTAGTGAAGTTGACCGTATCGCCCCTGTGCCAGTCTTCCGATTTGGCAAGTTGCTCGACTTCGGAGGCCGGCAAACCGGCGAGAGCGACCGTGCCCAATTTATAGGCGGGTCCTTCGTTAACGGCGATGGTCACAACCACGCCGTCATTATCTTCGGCTTTCTTTACGGTGATTTCGGGAAAGGCCACCCGGATCAGGCCGCGCTCCTCGAACATCGGCCGGATGACGGAATCGAGCACGCGCCGGAACAGCGGCTCGCTATAGGGAATCCCGATGGCGGCCTCGGAAAGCTTCTGGACCAGAAGCGCCGTCAGGATCGATTTATTGCCGGTGAAATGGACCTCGGCGACGTTGGCCCGCTGGCCCGGCGGGCGGAACACGATCTCCAGGGTCCCGGAGTCGGCGCTGAGCTCGCCCTTGGCTTCCAGCTTGCCGTCGAAGAATTGGCGGATGGCCGCGGTGTAGCGGTTCAGGACCTGGGGCGTGGCCGGAATGCGATCTCCCAGCAGCGGTTCCTGCTTGCGAAGCGCGGCGCGCAGCGCATCGGCGGTAGCGGGCAGCGCCTCGAACCGGTACGGATAGAGCGTCGAGATCTCCACAACATCGAATGTGGCGTCGTAACCGGCATCGTTGGCGCTGGGCTTATAGGAGTAGCCGACGCTCTCAAACGCCCCGGTCTCGAGCAACCGCTCGCGGGCCGCGTCGAAATCGGCCTTCTGCACCGGCGTGCCGATTTTGAGCCCGGAGGCAGCCACGATCCGCTCCGGCGCAATATGCTGGTTCCCCTGGATTTGCAGGTGCTCCAGCGGGTACTTTTTGGGCGCCTGCGCGTACAGGACCGGCCCGAGGAGCAGGATTAGACAGGCGCGCATAGCTGTCCCCATCGTGGCATAAAGCACACCGGTGGGACGCGCCCGTGCCGCGCCCGGTTACTCGCGTTTTCTTAAAGTGATAGCCGGGCCTGGCTCTGTCTTGACGGTGTAGTCGGCAGGAAGCTCGAACAGGTAAGGCGGCGGGCTGGACCGGTTGATGTTGGTCAGCTTGAAGCTGGTCTCTCCGGTCCTGGGGTCGCTGTGCTTGGTCATGACGGTCATTTGCAGGTCGGGCGAATACCATTGCTCGTCCACGATGTCGATAGGAAGGTCGTTGCCGATGGCGCCTGCGGGAATCGTGGTGGTCGTGCGGGTTCCCTGCGCCTGGACACCCTCAATGGACATGTTGCCGAGCTGCTCCGTCTTGATGTCGCCAGGACTGGTGAGCTTCGCGACGGAGCCGGCGTTGACATAAAAGAAACCCTGCGGTACGGGTACTGCTCCAGCGACCGCCGCGGTGACAACTCCACTACGGACGCTTCGTCCGCCCGCCGTAGTCGTCGTGATGTTGAACCCACCCGCCGCTGGACCTTTCTCGGCCGTCTTGGATTCGGGGTGCAGCGTGTAGCGGACGCCTGCCACCGGGTCGGTGATGAAGATTACGCCCATCGCCGAGGTCTCTTCGCGCCGCTCGCGTCCGTCGCTGTCGCGATACTGCATTGCCGAAGTATGCTGGACGATCCGGTTGCCGTCCGCCAGCGTCTGGATCGTTTCGTTCACCGCTTCCGCCGAATAGGGCGCACCCTTCACCGGTGGTCCGGAGATCAACTGGCTGGATACGAACGCAAATGTCTGCTGGTTGAACTCAACGGGTCTGACCGGTTCGTTCTGCGCCATCAACGTCGACGCCAATCCCGCCGTCAGCGCTGCCATCCACATCGTTTTCATACGGATCTCCTATTGCTCATAACTCACGAATCGAATGGCTCGTGCGAGCCCTTCCTGGCCCACCAGCACATCCGCGTAGACCCGGTCTCCGAGACGATCCTCATTCACCGGCAGTCCCACCTGCCGCATGATCGACGCCGGCACCATCACCCGCAACAATTCGCCGCGCTCGAAGGGCGGAGGTGCGTCCATCAATGGGAAAAACTGAGTGACGATCTCACGAGGTTGCCGCTTTGCCGCGCGAGCCCTGGGCGTAGCTTTCTGCTCCGGCGCGGGCGCAGCGGCAACCGCTACCGGCTGTTGTCTCACCGGGATCGGTGCGGCCTGCTTCGGCTGGGGTCTTGCGAAAAAAAGCGTAATCGCCGCCGCGGCGGCCAGTCCTGCCAGCGCCACCGCCTTGAGCTTCCCCCGAGCGCGCCTGCGCCGGAATGCCTGGAGCACGCGTATTTCGACTTCCTCGGGCGCTTCCCGGTCGCGATCCTGTTCCGCCAAGGCCCGTAAAGCGGAAGTTATGTACTCTTCGGACATTCGATACTCCTTCCGGCGCGAGCTGCTCCCCGCAGCTTCTTCCCCAACATCGCCCGGCCCCGGCTCAGCCTGGATCGCACGGTCCCCACCGGGCAATCCAGAGCCACCGCGGCTTCCTCATAACTGGCATCCTGCAAGTCGCATAGAACCACCAGCTTCGCGAAACACAGGCGGTAGACTCAGGACCGCCTGCCGCACCTGCTCGATCGACTCCCTGCGCGTCAGGTCCTCCAGCAGGTTTTCCGGCCCGGCGCACTCCTCGATGATTTCCATTTCGGCGCTCGGACGCCGCTCGATTCTCCGGAGCACCAGGTTGCGTGCGATTCCGTACAGGAACGATGCCACCGTCCCGCGCGCCTCGTCGTATCGTTTCCCGTGCAGCAGGACCGCCAAAAAGGTTTCCTGGGTCACGTCTTCGGCGATGGCCGTGCTCCCGGTCATCTGCAACGCAAAGCGGTAGACGCCTCCCTGCCGCCGCCGGTAAAGCGCTGTAAAGGCGTCTTCTGCGCCCGTGAGGGCCTGCTCCAGCAACGCTGTGTCCGTCGGGATCATCGAATACGTGTTCGCTAGTATTTCACGGCTGCGACGCCAAGAGTTCCAGAATCTTACATCCCCCTGTTAAACTGGAGATTCACCCCATGACATACGACGTGATCATCATCGGGAGCGGTCCCGGTGGTTATTCGGCGGCCGCCCGCGCCGGCCAATACGGTCTGAAGACAGCGCTCATCGAAAAAGACCCGAAACTGGGGGGCTGCTGCCTGCATGTCGGCTGCATCCCGACCAAGGCATTTCTCCACGCGGCCGACGTGTGGGAGCGGTTCCTGCACTCGGAAGAGGACGGGATCCATTGCGAAAATCCCCGGCTCGATTTCCCCCTGGTGAGCGACCGCAAGAACAGGATCGTCGCCAAGCACGCCAAGGGCGTCGAGTACCTGATGAAGAAGAACAAGGTCGACTGGATCAAGGGCTACGGGCGCATAGTTGGTTCAGGGCAAGCCGGTCCCGGCAAGGTGGAAGTGACCACCGACGGCGGGAAACAGATCCTGGAGGCCAAGAACATCGTGCTCGCCACGGGCTCGGAAGCGCGCATGCTGCCGGGCCTCAAGCCGGATGCCCGCCGCATCCTCACCAACATCGAAATCCTCGATTTGCGCGAGATCCCGAAATCGCTGGCGATTCTGGGAGCGGGCGCCGTGGGCGTCGAGTTCGCGTCGGCTTTCTCCAGGTTCGGCAGCAAAGTGTCGATCTTCGAAATGCTGCCGCGCATCGTGCCCGTCGAGGATGAGGAAGTTTCCAAAGAACTGGCCCGCCTGTTCAAGAAGAACGGCATCCGCGTCGAGACCGGCGCCCGCGTCGATAACGTCGAAAACGTCGGCAGCGGCGTGCGGTTTCAGGCGACCCTGGCGGACGGAAAGACCGAAGCCGTCGCGGCGGATGCGCTTCTGGTCGCCATCGGCCGCAAGCCCAACACCGCGAATATCGGCCTGGAAGGGACCAAGATCGAGCTGGATCGCGGATTCATCAAGGTGGATCCCTACCAGCGCACCGGCGAGCCGGGAGTCTACGCCATCGGCGATATCGTCGCGGGCACACCGCAGCTGGCGCATGTGGCGACGGCCGAGGGCATGGTCGCGATCGGCCACATCGCCGGCAAGCCCGTGGTTCCCATCAACAGGAATCGGATCCCCGGCGCGACGTACACCGAACCGGGCATCGGCAGCGTGGGGCTCACCGAGGCGCAGGCGCGCGCGCAGGGGTATAGCGTCAAGATCGGCAAGTTCCCCTTCGCGGCCGACAGCAAGGCTTCGATCCTCGGCCGGCACGACGGATTCGTGAAGATTGTCGCCGACGAGAAATACGGCGAGATCCTGGGCGTCCACATCATCGGCCCGGAGGCTTTCGAACTGATCAGCGAGGGCGTGTTGGCGATGGAAGCCGAAGCCACCGTCGAGACCCTGATGCACACCATCCACGCGCATCCGACGCTCTACGAGGCCATGGGCGAGGCGTTCAACGCCGTATACGGATTGGCCATCAATGCCTAGTCTGGTCGACGCCGCCGCAACCTGCGAATTGACTGACGTCGGCCGCATGGGGTATGCCCAAGCGCTCGCGCTGCAAACCAATATGGTCGAGCGCCGCAAGCGCGGCGAAATCCCCGACCAACTGCTGATCGTCGAGCATCCTCACGTCGTCACCATGGGCCGCAACGGACACATGGAAAACGTGCTGGCTTCGCCCGACATCCTCGAGCGCGCCGGCATCGAATTGCATTACACCGACCGCGGCGGCGACGTGACCTATCACGGTCCCGGCCAGATCGTCGGGTACCCGATTTTCGACTTGCGCGAATGGAAGCGCGACGTAGTCGCATATGTGCGCGCCCTGGAGCAGGTGCTGATCGAAGCACTGGCCGGCTTCGGCGTTTCCGGAGGCCGGCAGCCGGGGGCCACGGGAGTTTGGGTGGAAGGCGCGAAGGTCGCCGCCATCGGCGTGCATATCAGCCGCTGGGTGACCTCCCACGGCTTCGCGCTCAATCTCGATACGGATTTGGATTATTTCAAGTACATCGTGCCGTGCGGGCTGACCCAGCCGGTAACGTCCCTGCGCGTTCTAGGTTGCACAGCCAGCCGCGCGGCGGTCACAACGTCGGTGGCCGCGTCCTTCGGGCGGGTCTTTGAGCGCGACGTGCGCGGTGCGAAAATGGAGAGAGAATGATCGACGTAGAAATGCCCCAGATGGGCGAAAGCATTATCGAAGGAACCCTGACCAAGTGGCTGAAGAAGCCCGGCGACAAGGTGGAACGCGACGAGCCGCTCTTCGAGATTTCAACCGACAAAGTGGATACCGAGATCCCCTCGCCCGTGGCGGGAACCCTGGCCGAGATTCTGGTCGAGGAAGGGAAGACCGTAGGCATCAACACCGTGGTCGGACGTATCAGCGACGGAGCAAGTTCTTCTCCGGCGCCGGCTGTGGCCGCCGCTCCGGCAGTCGCGCCGCCCGCACCTGCTCCGGCGCCGGCGCGGGCAACCGTGGCCCAGTCGGATGGCGCTTCTCATGCGGACGCCGCGCCGCAAGCGGCTCCGGTCTCCGCGCAAGACACCGGAACGGTGGTCGAAGAAACCGCCGGTCCGCTTTCGCCGCTGGTCCGTAAGATGGCTCGCGAGAATAATATCGACCTGAGCCGGGTGAAAGGCACGGGCGTCGGCGGGCGAATCACCAAGCAGGATTTGGAAACCTATCTGTCAGGCCAAAGCGGAACCGCGGTTGCGGCCGTGCGCGCTGCGTCGCCTGCACCACCCCCGGCTCCCTCGGCCGTTCCTGCACGTACTCAGGTGCCTGCTCCGGCGCCTGCTCCGGTCGCCGCTCCCGCACCGGCGGCAGCGCCCGTCTCCAGCCTCGCTCCCTCGACCATGCCGGGAGCCCCTCCCGCCATGCGCGTCGAGCCCATGACGATCATGCGCCAGAAGATCGCCGAGCACATGACCTACAGCAAGCACACCTCGGCGCATGTGACCACGGTCCACAAGGCCGATTTGACCAAGGTCGCCAAGCTGCGCGAAAAGTTGAAGGCCCGCTTCCAGGCGCAGTACGGATTCGGGCTGACCTTCCTGCCGTTCATGGCGCGCGCCGCGGTGGCTGCCCTGCGCGAGTTTCCGCTGCTCAACGCGTCCATCGAAGGCACCAACATCATCTATCACCGCGACGTCAACCTGGGGATCGCGGTGGCGCTCGAGAACGGCCTGATCGTGCCGGTGATCCGCAACGCCGACGAAAAGAACATCGTGGGCCTGCAGCGCTCGATTGTGGATTTAGCGACGCGCGCCCGCTCGCGCCAGCTCCGTCCCGATGAGGTCACCGGCGGGACCTTCTCCATCACCAACTTCGGCAGCTTCGGCAGCATCTTTGCGACGCCGGTGATCAATCAGCCGCAGGTCGCGATCCTGGGGATCGGAGCCGTGCAGAAGGAGCCGGTGGTGATCGACGACGCCATCGCCATCCGTTCGACCGCGTATCTGGCGCTGACCTTCGATCATCGCCTGATCGACGGCGCGCTGGGGGATCAGTTCACGGCCAAGGTCAAGTCCATTCTCGAGAACTGGACCGAAGAGGTCATGTAAACCCGCCCGGGCGAAGCTACGGCTTCGCAGGCGCGGCGGGCGGCTTGGCCGGTGTCGTGGCGGGTGGTTTTACCGAGGCCGGCGGCTTTGCGCTAGCCGGCGTCTTGGCGGCCGGGCTGGTCGTCCCCGCGGGGTGCGCTTTGTCGTAGGCGTCCACGATCTGCCGCGTCATGTCGGCCGCATTCGAGGTCCACATGATTCCCGAATTCGGGTTAGTCACGTCCAGAAACACCGCGCAGCCGTTTTCCTGCGCGAACCGGTCGATCACCGACTGCATTTTCGAGGAAAGGTCGTCCAGCAGCTTGCGCTGCTCTTCGTCGCGGTCGAACTGGTAGTCCTCCACGGCGCGCTTATATTCGGTGTTCTTCCGGTCGAGGGATTTCTTCATGTCGTCCTGCGCGGTTTGGGACATGGTGTTGGCGCCGCGCTGGAGCTTGTCGGTCAGATCGCTGATTTCCGCCTGCTTGGCCTGGAGTTCCTTCTCCTTGGGCTCGGCGAACTTGGTGCGAAAGGTTTCCGCGGCGGCCTGCCCCTGTTTGGTGCTGAGCATGGCGCTCTGCAGGTTGATCACGCAAATCTTGGTGGGGGTCGGCGCGGGCGCCTGGGCCTGTGCTTGGCCCACCAGCGCGACGGAGGCCCATAGCAGACCGGTCACAGAGTACTTATTCACAAGGGAACTCCTCATTTTCGACTATTTGTAACATCGTAGCATGCGCGTTCCGGGAAGCAACTAGAAGGTCCTTCCGATGGTGAAGCGGAACTGCGAGCGTCTCTCAAAGAGCGGCTGCGGCTGCCCGAACGTGAGGATGGAGTTCACGAAAGACGCCTGATTCGGGAAATAGCTCCGGTCCGCCACGATGGGCGGCTGCAGATATTCGTAGACGCGGGTCGGATTGTAGGCCCAGTAAACGCGAAAGGGCTGGTTGAAGACCGGCATCAACACTTGCAGCTCGATTCCGGTGGAAGTGCGGATGACCTGGGTCCCGGGCGCCACCACTGCCGAGTCGCCGAAGGCCGCTTCGGGAAATTGGGTGTTCAGGTCGGTGATGCGGCTCGGGTTCAGCCGCAACTGGCTCTTGTTCGATATCCGGTTCATGCCGGCGTCGAAGAAGGGCACCAGCGTGACGGTTTGCCCGACGATCGGAATCCGGTACTCGAAATTGGCCACGATGTTGGTGTCGCCCCCGGGGAACACCATCTGATACGAGGGTATGATTTGCGAGGCATTCTGCTGGCTGGCTGCCCCGGTGGTGGGGTCGATGTACTTCTGTTGCCGGGGAGTACCATCGGTATTCAGCACGCTTGCAGGCGCCGAATTGGGCACGAACGCCCAGGGACCCGCGCCCCACAGGTCGAATCCGCGCACATCGTTTTCGCCGCCCATGTAGAAACGATTGAACGGAGGCGCTACCTTGCCGCCGTATCCCGTCACGTACCGCGCCAGCAGGTGCATGGCGATCACATGGCCCGGCCGGAGACCTTTGCGGAAGTGCCGGAAATCGATCACCGGCTCGAATTGATTCACGTTGCCGCCCATGAAGGTGCCGGCCAGTTGCACCGATGCCTGGAATCCGGTGCCGGCCGTGGGGGTCATCGGATTGTTCACGGAGTTGTAGCTGTAGGTGGGGGTGATGCTGGAAGTGCGAATCCCGTCCAGCGAATTCGCCGCCGGCCCGTTGATTTGCTGGAAATTCAGATAGGTGTAATATTGCGCCGCCGCGTCGGTCAACGTCCTCACGTTCTGAACGCTATAGCCGAAGCTGACACCCAGGCGCTGGAAACTCCGCCGGAGCGGGTAGTTGAGGAACGCGGTGAATCCCCGGGTATTGGAAACGTAGTTCAGCAGGTTCTGGGAGCCCAGCGAATTGTAAAGCGGGATCAGGTCGGCGCCGGCCAGCACCGAGGCCTCACGCGCCTGGTCGAAGTTGAAGCGGCTCATGAAGACCGTGAAGCCGACCTGCATCGGCCGGTCCAGGAAGTAGGGCTCGGTGAATCCGAAGCTCACGTCCGTGGTGCGGGTGCCCAGCTGGCTGGACAGGCTCAGGGTCTCGCCCAATCCCAGGAAGTTGTTGGTGGAATACTGGAACCCCACGAAGCTTCCCGAGATCCCCGAGATGCCTCCGCTGAACTGGATGGTGTTCTTGCCGCGTTCCCGGACTTTCAGCGTCAGGTCGACGGTATGGGTGTTGTTGTCGGTCTTCATGTCGACCGACGAGTCTTCCTTCAGCTCCTCGAAATACCCCAGCTGGTTCAGGCGCAGAATGCTGAGCCGCCACAGGTCGGTGTTGAACGGGTCGCCCTCATCGATCAGCAGTTCGCGCCGGATCACCTTGTCGCGCGTGGTGGTGTTGCCGGAGAAATCGATCCGGCGCACGAAGAACTGATTGCCTTCGTCGAAGCGCAGCGTCAGGTTGACCTGGTCGGTGCCCGGGATCGGCTCGGGCTCGGGTTCCACCAGGAAGTTGATATAGCCGAATCTGCCATACAACTTACGCAGCTCGTCCATGCCCTTCTGCAGCTTTTCGGTGGAGAAGAGGTCGCCCTTTTTCATCTGGAAGATCTGGGGAAACAGCTCCTCCGGCGTGCGGAACAGTTTCACGCCTACGAAATTGATGTTGTTGAGGTGATACAAGCGGCCTTCTTCCAGGCTGATGGAGATCTCGGCGTTCTTTCCGCGCCGGTTGGGATGAATCAGGGGCAGACGGAACTTGCCGCCACCGGCGTCCACGATGTTCACCGACTGGCCCGTAACCCGGGCCGCGAAATAGCCTTTGGATTGATAGAACTGAACAATCCGCTGCTCGTCCTCGTCCAGCTTGGTGGAGTCGTAGGTTCTGGCGAAAAGGCCTTCCGCCACAATGGAATACGGGATGCCGAAGGGGCGCAGATTCCGCATGGCCCTCCGCACGATACGGTCGTTGTAGACCGTATTGCCTTCAATATCGATCTTGCCGACCTTGACCTTGGGGCCTTCATCCACTTTGAACGTAATGCCCAGGGAAGACGGGGGTAGGGGTTCCAGTTCCGGCGTCACGGTGGCGAATTGCCGGCCGCGCTCGGCCAGGTAATCCTCCAGGACCACTTGGGCGCGCTGGACTTTATTGCGGTCATAGGTGGACTCGGGCGTCAATCCGACGCGGCGTTCCTTGAACCGGTCCAGGACTTCGGAAGTGGTGATCGATTTCAGCCCGTCGTACTTAATGGTGCGCACCACCGGCCGTTCCGTGACGACGAAGGTCACGATCCAGCCGGTCTTGCCCGGCTCTCTTTCAATTTCGATATTGTCGAACCGGCCGGTATTCCACAACGTGATCAGGTCGCGGTGCAAAGATTCGGCGTCGTACATGTCGCCGCTCTTGCTGAAGATCATGGCGCGCAAGGTGTCCTGAGGCACCCGGCGCGCGCCCCGGAAGTCGATGGCTTCGATGGTGTCGGTCGGCGGCTTGTTGGCGGTGCTGGAAGCGGCGGGCTCGCCGGGCGGCGCGGGCTTCGCCGGCTCGGGTTTGGGTGGCTGCGGCTTCGGCTCCTCGGCTTGCGGGACCTGTTCGAACGGATTGGGAGCCTTGGGCGGCTGCGGCGCGGGCTGTTGCTGGCTCAGAAGGGGTAACGCCGCCAGCAGGCCGAGAATCGGCGCGCGCAGGCAGCGAGGCCTGGAAAACTGCATCTAGACCGGGTTCCTTTCCACTCTGCGCCTATTGTTTTTTGACGCTCTGCCGCCAGACTGGGTTTCGCATAAGCTCGCGGCCCACAAGGCTAAAGCCCCAGGGGATCCGGCGGCAACGTAAACGGTTATTCTACCCCATCCCACTCCCCCGGCGCTTCTTGACGCGCGGCGGGAACACTCGGGCCCGCGTATCCCATGTAGCCCAGGCACGCCCCGAACAGGGCATGCGAGAGAAGCGCGGCGGGCTGCGCGGAGTACAGCGGGACCAGCGGATTGATCGTTTGCCACAGCAACGCATCTGCCAGGCCATACCATACCAGGCCGGCCACCGTTCCCAGCAGAACCAGCCGGCGTCTGCGCCGGATTCCGCCGCAGACCAGTCCGAAGGCAGCTCCGACCGAGCCGGTGATGAAGATGTGCAGCGCGCCGCCGGCCAGGGTCGCCCGATTGGGGCCGGCCAGTAACGCGCGCGCTCCGTAGAACGTGGAGCCCAGAAGATTCGATGGCATCCACCATGGATCGCCCCGCCAGATCGCTCCGGAAACCAGCAGCGCCAGCATTGCGATTCCGCCGAGGACGCCGGCTTCGATACCGCTGAGCAGGCGCGGCACGGCCTGCGTGGGTTGCCACCAATGGATTCTCCCCTGCACGACGTTCCCTTGCACGTTAGGAACCTTCTTATACTAACAGAGTCCCTCGCGGGCTCCGCTCCGTGGGGATCTGCTCCCGCGCTAAACCATGGAACGTCGCGTCGTCATTACGGGAATGGGTGTGGTGAGCCCCAACGGCATCGGAACCGAAGCCTTCTGGAGCGCCACGCGCATGGGTGTCAGCGGCGTGGGACCGATCACGCGCTTCGATGCATCCGGCCTGGCAGTCCGTGTGGCGGGCGAGGTCAAGAACTTCCGTGAAGAGGATTACGTAACGGCGAAAGACCGTCCGCACGTTTCCCGCGCCACGCCGCTGGCGATCGCCGCCGTGACGGAAGCGCTACAGTGGGCCGGTCTGGACACAGCCGCCATGAGCCGCCAGCAACTGCGCGGGATCGGCGTCATCCTCGGCTCCGGCGGCGGCAGCGTCGAGTTCACCGAGGAGCAATACCGCCTGTACCATTCCGGCCAGTGGCGGCAGTGCAGCGTCTATGTGGTCCCCACTTCGACCATGGGCACGCTGGCCAGCGAGATCTCGATGCGCTTCGGGCTGCGCGGCCTGAGCCATGTGGTCACCACCGGGTGCACGTCGTCCACCGATGCGCTGGGCTACGCGTTTCAGACCATCCGCGCGGGCGGGCTCGATACCATTGTGGCCGGCGGCGTGGACGCGCCCATCGCACCCCTGATCCTGCGAGGATTCATCGCCATGCGGATCATGTCGCAGGCCTGGAACGATCAGCCCGAGCGCGCCTCGCGCCCCTTCTCGCGCGACCGCGGCGGATTCGTCATCGCCGAAGGCGCCTGGTTCTTCGTGCTGGAGGAGCGGGAGAAAGCGATCGCCCGGGGCGCGTCGATTTTAGGCGAGATCGCCGGCTACGGTTCCACCTGCGAGGCGTATCATCGCGTTCGCCTGGAAGAGTGCGGCGAAGAGCCCGCGCGCGCCATCACTTTGGCTCTGGAACAGGCCGGGGTGCCCGCCGAGGCCGTCGGCTATCTGAACTACCACGGCACCGCCACCGAGCTGAACGACCGCATCGAAACCCGCGCCGTGAAGCTGGCCTTCGGTCCGCATGCCTTTCACTTGCCGGGATCGTCGCTTAAAAGCCTGATCGGGCATCCCCAGGGAGCCTGCGGAGCGGCGGGTGTGGCGGCGACCTTGCTGGCCATGCGCGACGGAGTTCTGCCGCCCACCGTCAATGTCGAGGTCCCCGATCCGGAGTGCGATCTGGACTACGTTCCGGAAACCGGCCGCCGTGCCGGAATCGAATACGCCGTCGCCAACTGCATCGCTTTCGGCAGCAAGAACTCGGCGCTGGTTCTGAGGCGCCCCTGACCGGCAGGCCTATTCTTTCGGCGGATCGCCCGCGGCGGAGACCGCCGCTAATTCCTGCCCGGCGTCATCCGCACCCTCGTGGTCGCCCTCTTCCTTGGGTGTGTAGTAGGAGTGATAGTAGGTGTACTTGCTGTACAGTTCTCCACGGCGAGCGCCATTGACTACGATTCCGAGCACGTTGTTGTTGCACAGCGATTGCATGGCGCGCGTCACCGAATCGACGGTGGTATGCCCGATGCGCACCACCAGCAGAGTCCCGTCCGACAGCGTGCCCAGCAGATTGGCGTCGGCGGCGAACAGCAGCGGCGGGCTGTCCATGATCACCCATTGGAATAGGGATGGCAGCCGGTCCATCAGATGCTTGACCTCACGCAGGTTCAGAAGTTCCAGCGGATTGATCACGGCTTGTCCGGCCGGCATGACATACAGGCTGGTTCCGGCGATTCTCTTGATCACCTTGTGCAGCGGCGCTTGCCCCAGCAAGTAATCGGTGATGCCCGGGCCGCGGTCGATTCCGAACAGCGTGTGGATGATGGGGCGGCGGAAATCGAAATCCGCCAGCAGCGTGGGGTTGCCGGCCAGGTGCGACTCCGCCAAGGCGAGATTCGCCGCGGTGAGCGACTTGCCTTCCGCCGGCGAAGCGCTGGTGATCACCACGGAATGAATCGGCTGGAGGCTCTGCATGTGATTGAGCCGCGTCCGCAGCGTGCGGAACTCCTCCATCGGCGCTTCGTGCGGCCGGGTGGCGTCAATCAGCAGGGAATCGGCAGTGGTGCGGAAAGGAACCTCTTCCACCAGTTCCAATAAACCCGCCAGATTTGAACCCGATAGGTTGGAACCCGACAGGTTTGAACCGGACAGGTTTGACCCCGGCAGGCTTGCCGCCACATCGAGCGTAGCCGCGGGCCCCCGTGTTTCTGCGTTGGGCGGGGCGTTGTCGGGGCCCGCCGGCGGAGCCAGCGCCCCGGACCTTTCAGCGCGGCGGAGCGCATCGTGAACTCGGCTCATTGTGTTTGTCCTCCGAACTGCCTATGCCTTGGTTGCATAGTAATAGACGACCGATCCTGCCATCGTAACCGCTGCGATCAGACACGCGGTGGTCCACCCCAGCCAGGCCAGACGCCTGCGGCGGCGCACCACGAAATCGTTCTCCAGCAGAGGGACACTTCCCAGGATGGCCATCTGCGTATAAGCGCGCACGTCCTTCAGGTTCTTGAGCGAGGTGTCCTTCATTTCGCGCCCGGCAGCCATGACGATTCCCAACAAGATCCCCAGGCCGGCGCCAATTCCTATAACCATCGGCCGATTCGGCTCGATCGGATAGAGAGGCAGCGACGCCGCATCCAACAACTCCATGTGTTCGCCCTGCCCGCGGGTGTCGAGGTCTTGTGAAAGCTCCGCCTTGTTCAGTGTCCCGTCCAGGTTAATGTATTTCGCTTTGGCCAAATCGCGCTCGCGCAGCAGGTCGCTATACTGCTGTTCTCCCAACGGCGCCGCGCTGATCTGCGCCTGTAACTTACTGATGGAGGCTTGCACCTGCTTGATCTGCGTGTCCAGGTTGGCGATCTCCAGGTCCTTGGACCGGCTGGCGGATTCCAGACGCTGAATGTTCCCCTCGACGTCCAGCAGCTGGAGCCGCAACTGCGTGTTCACCGCCGTTGGCGGCGGGGGGGCCGCTTTCCTGGCTTCGGCATCTTCCTTCAGAATCTCCTGCCTTCGAGTCTTGGCCAGCTCCAGGCGGCTCCGAATATTCTGCACATCCGGATGGGCCTCCGTGTACTTCTGCAGAGTGATATTCAGCGTATCTTCCAAGTTCCGTATGTCACGCTCGATTTCCAGCAGCCGGTCGCTCTTGACGGGCGCGGCCGCGCTCGCGGCCTGGGGCGCCTGTCTGGACAATTCCGCCTTGCGTCCCTGCTCCACGCGCAGATTCGTTTCCAGCTGCAGCTTGTCCTGTTCGGCGCCGTTCTTCGAGCTGGTCAGGTATTGATAATTGGTCTGCAAGGCCGTCAGCTGCTGCACGTTCATATCCACCTGATCCGGCAGCCGGCCGGCGTTCTGCGCCTTGAACGCGGAGAGCTTCGCTTCCGCCTGGTCCAGATCCTTTTTGGCCTGGTCCGCCTGATCCTTCAGAAACTGCGTCGCCCCGCTGGTTTGACTGGAGCGGTTGCTCAGGCTTTCTTGGATGAAGCGGTCCGCTACGTTCTGCACGACTTTGTTCGCCAGCTTCCGGTCTTCATAACGGAACTGTACGGTGAAGGCCGGGACATTGCGGCCGTTCGATCCCGCGATGATCGGATTGATGTGCAAGTCTTTCTTCATCAGCTCGACCACGTCGTCCGTGGGCAAGTGCTTCCGTTCATTCGGATACAGGCTGAAATTATTGATGATGTTGGTGAGCACGTTGCGGCTGAGAACCGTGGTAGCCAACGAGGTAATGCGGTCGGCCATATCCTGGGTGACGGTAGACTGGACCATGTTCTCCGGCACCTGCTGCGGGACGATTTTGACCAGCGCCACGGATTCGTAGCGGTCGGGCCATATGTACACTCCCACCACGCTGGCCACCAGGGTCAGCAGAAACGGCCCAAAAACCCAGCCTTTGTGGCGGCGCAGGATGTCGATGTAATCCTCGACGTCCAGTGCGCGCCGGGGTGTGCTGAAATTTTCTGTCGGTTGCATTCTTAAAAAGTCCTCGGGGCTATTTAACGTAGACCGTATCGCCGTTTTGGAGAAAGACGTTCTGAGCAAGTGCGTCCTTCTTGCCCTTGACGAAATCCTTGTAATTAAACTCCAGGCGATCGCTGCCGCGCAGAATGACGATGTGTTTCTGATCGGCGAAATCCTGAAAGCCGCCGGCCAGGCCGATCGCATCGAAAACCCGGACAGGGGTAACCAGGGGAAAGCGGCCGACGCGGTTTACGCGACCGGTTACGGTGAAGGACTTGCTGTTGACGGCCAGGACCGATATGCTGACCTGCGGGCTGTTCTCGAACTGAGAAAGAGCTTTCGTGACCTGCTCGGCCAGGCGCTCGGGCGTCAAGCCCTCCGCTTGCAAGTCGTGGACCAGCGGCAGCGTGATTTTACCGTCGGGGCGGACGCTGACCGACCGGGTCATCTGTGCGTCGCGGAATACTTCGATCAGTAAGACATCCTCCGGCCCGATCAGATAAGTTTTGGGATCCACCGGCTGCGCGGTCGGCTGCGCAGCCGCATTCGCCGCCGCGGTGGGCACCTGCGGTGCACTCACCACCTCCGGGACATTCGGGGCCGCATTCTTGCCTGCCTGCCCCCACGCGGGCAGCGCGGCCAGGCCCAGGAAAATGAATGGGAAAATCGTCTTGGCGGTCGCCATAATCGCCTCCTCCAGCGTCGCCGGTCGTAAGTACTTTCTATTGTAAACCGTTGTCATTGTGCAGTGCCAGACTGATACTATCGATTAGACTTCGGCGTCTGGAACGTGTCCAGTAACCACCGTACCGGGACTTTAGGCCACGCCGCGATCCCTATGACGTACTATTTGGCTAAAACCGACCCGGATACGTACTCTATCGACGACCTGGAGCGCGAACAACAGACGGTTTGGGACGGTGTGACCAATCCCCAGGCAGTCCGGGCGATTCGCGCGATGCAGCCCGGCGATCGCGTCTTCCTCTATCATTCAGGAAGCGGTTCGGGCGGACGCGTTACAGGAATTGTGGGTTTGGCGGCCATTCGCTCGGCCGGGCGCCCGGATCCCAAAAATCCAAAATCGGCGCTGGTGGACCTGGCGTTTCTCAGCCGGCTGGACCCTGCCACAACCCTGGCGGAAGTAAAACAAAGCGGCCGATTCACGGACTGGGCGCTGGTGCGCCAGGGGCGTCTTTCGACCATGGCCGCGCCGGAGAAATTCGTGGAGTGGATGCGCGCCCGCTACCCCGGACGGAAGATCTGAGCTATGCCCTTCCCGGCACGGTAGACTAAGAGTTCCGTATGCCGCTGGTCGCCGGTTCGGTCGCTGATCTTGCCCGCTCGCCGGAACTGCGCGCGGCGCTCGACTGGTTCCGGCGCGAGCGCGCCTGGATCAACGAGCAGCACCTCAAGCTGTGCCGTGTCCCCGCGCCGACCTTCCTCGAGCAAAAGCGCGCCGAGTGGATGACGGAACGCTTTCGGGAACTCGGCTGGGAGTCGCGCTTGGACCGCGCGGGCAACGTGGTGGCCGCGCTGCCCGGCCGCCGCGACAGCGCCACGGTGGCGGTGACCGCGCACCTGGACACGGTGCTCGCGCCCCGCGCCCCGGAAGAAATCAAGCTGTCCGGCGACGGCCGGTTCCTGGGACCCGGCGTTGCCGATAATGGCGCGGGACTGGCCGCGCTGCTGGCGCTGGCCGCGGCCTGGAGCGCTACTCTCCCCTTGCCGGATGCGCCGCTGGCTCCCCTGCTGATCGCCAACGTGGGTGAGGAAGGCGAGGGCAATCTGGGCGGCATGCGTTTTCTATGCCGGAATTCGAATGCTTCCCGGCCGAAAGCATTCCTGGTTCTGGACGGCCCCAACACCGATCACATCACCTGCCGGGCCTTGGCCAGCCGCCGCTTTGAAGCGATCGTCACCGGCCCCGGCGGTCATAGCTGGAGCGACTACGGCGCCGGCAATCCGGTCCACGCATTGAGCCGCGCGATCGCCGAGTTCACCTCGTCGGCGCCGTCCGGCGCGGCGGACGATCCCGCGCCGCGGTCTTCCGTCAACTTCGGGCTGATCCAGGGCGGGACCAGCATCAACTGCATCCCCACGGAAGCGCGCGCGAAGGTGGATCTGCGGTCGGAGAAGCGGGAACGGATCGACGAAATGGCCGCGCATCTGGCGGCCAGCGTGGCGCAAGCGGCTGAGGCGGAAAACAGCCGGGCCACCGGCGGACGCGTGAGCGCGCGTCTCAAGGAAATCGGTTCCCGCCCCGGCGGGGAGTTGCGCGAGGGCGCTCCGATTCTGAACTGCCTTCTGGCGGTGGATGCGTTCCTGGGTATTCGCAGCCGCTTGGATTGCTCCTCCACCGACGCCAACATCCCGCTGTCGCTGGGAATTCCCGCTGTGTCCATCGGCGCGGGAGGGCAGGGCGGCGGCGCCCACACTCCGGCGGAGTGGTTCCATCCGGAGGGCCGCGAGCTGGGCCTGCGCCGGGTTCTGCTGGCGCTGGGCGTGCTGCTCCTGGCGGAATGACACAGGCATGGATGGAAACTTCGGGGAACCCGCTCGCGTCCATCCCGCTGAGGCCCGTATAATGGAAATCGACAGCCCGATACAGGTCAAGCCACGGGAGAAACGAGACTGCCATGAAGCTCATTGAAAAGATGCGCAAGCAAAAACTGATGTCCATGGCCCTGATCTTGTTCACCCTTTCGATAGGCATCCTGATCGGGACGCTGATCAACACCCAGGTGAACGCGGCTCGCGATCAGAATGCCGCTCCCGACGCCACGCCCCTGACCGTGCCGAGACTGACCGCGCTGGGCAACGATTTCAGCGCGCTCGCCAAGAGGCTCGAGCCGAGCGTGGTCAACATCACCGTGGATATCGCGCCGCCGCCCAAGAGCGCCGCCCAGGGTCAAGCCCCCGACGACAACAGCGACGACGTCCCCGAATTTTTCCGAAAGTTCTTTGGCCCGGATGGCAGTGGCAGCGGGCAGGATGTTCCGGAGACGCCCAAGCGTCAGGCTTCCGGCAGCGGCTTCATCGTCGACAAGAACGGCTACATCGTCACCAACCACCACGTGGTGGAGAACGCCACGAAGATTATGGTCCGGTTGCACGGCGATCCCGGAGATTACCGCGGGAGGGTGATCGGCATCGACTGCGAGAGCGATCTGGCGGTGATCAAGATCGACGCGGGAAAGCCCTTACAGCCCGTGAACATCGCCAATTCGGATTCGGTGCAGGTGGGCGATTGGGCCGTGGCCATCGGCTCGCCCTTCGGCCTGGAAGCGACCGTGACGGCCGGGATCGTCAGCGCCATCGGACGCAGTCCGGCGGAACTGAACGCACTGCCGTTCCAGCATTTTATTCAGACCGACGCGGCCATCAATCCGGGCAACAGCGGCGGACCGCTGCTGAACATCCGGGGTGAGGTGATCGGCGTGAATACCATGATCGCCACCAGCGGGCGCGGGTCCGAAGGCGTGGGGTTCGCGCTGCCGGTGAATATGGTCGCGCGCGCCTATAACGACATCATCCGGCTCGGCCGGGTGACCCGGGGCTCGCTGGGCGTGGGCCTGGACCGCAGCGTCGAGCCGCGCGTCACGCTGAAGGCGCTGGGCGTGGACCACGGAGCGATCGTCGAGACCGTATCGAAGGGCGGTCCCGCGGAAAAGGCCGGAGTGAAACCGGGCGACATTATCACCGGCATCAACGGAATTCCGGTGAAGGACGGCGACGATCTGATCTCGCACGTCGCCGATGCAACGGTAGGCGCTCCCGCCACGCTGAGCATCGACCGGGATGGAACCCCGGTCAGCCTCAAAGTCGCCATCGCGGACCGCAGCGAGCTCTATAAAGACCGGTCCGATATCGCTTGCGATGTCAAGTCTCCGGATACCATTACCAGCAAGGCCGAACCCCCGCCCGAAGTGAAGTTCGGTTTCCGGCCGCGTCCCTTGACCGAGCAGGAACGGGACGCCGTCCTGACCCACCGCGGCGTCATGGTCACGCTGGTGGAGCAGGACTCCTTCGCCGAGGATCTCGCCCTTCAAGTGGGCGACGTGATCGATTCCATCAACCGCCACCCGGTGAATTCCCTGGAGGATATTAAGAAGGTCCAGCAGACGCTCAAGCCGGGCGATGCGGTGGCGTTTCACATCACGCGAGGCGTGGCTTCTCCGCTGCCCTCTGCGTCCCGCGCGGCCAAGCGCGCCACGGTGCAGGCGCGTTCCGAGGACGCGCAAACCACCTACCTGTCGGGAATCCTGCCGGGGCGCTAGGCGTTGCGATCGAAAGCGATCGTCATCCTGCTGGCGCTGAGCACGGCGCTGGCGCTGTGGGCCGCGACGCCCGCCAAAAAGACCCAGCCGGCTGGGAAAAAAAAGACTGCGGCGAAAACATCCGCGGCCAAGACGTCCAAATCCAAGAGCGCGGCCCGGAAGACGGCGGGCAAGAAAGCAACCGTCTCCAAGAAATCCTCCTCCAAGCGAACCTCTTCCAAGAAAACCGCGAAGCGGGCATCGACCCGCTACCGGCGGACCACCCAGAAACAGCCCGATCCGGCGCGCTACCAGGAGATCCAGCAGTCGCTGGCGGATAAGGGCTACTTCGCCGGTCCGGCTAACGGAACCTGGGGGCCGGATTCGGTGGAGGCTCTGAAACGTTTCCAGCGCGACCAGAACATCGACGATGATGGGAAAATCGGGTCGTTATCGCTGATCGCGCTCGGGCTGGGCCCCCAGCGCGCCGCCAGCGTGGCCGAGAAACCGGAGGCTCCGCCGGCCGGCGCTTCCCCCCTTCCCTGACGTCCGTGGCGCGGTGGCCTTGCTATCGTGTAGACCGGAACGCTATCTTGTAAAAACCATGACTTATCAAATCGACCCGAAGCACAGCGCCGCGCGTTTCAAAATCCGGCACATGATGATTGCCAATGTGGGAGGCGAGTTCAACAACGTCTCTGGAACCGTCGAGTTCGACGCGGCCAAGCCCGACCAGTCGCGCATCGAGGCTTCTATCGACGCCAACAGTCTGCACTTAGGCGATCCGCAGCGCGACGCGCATGTCAAGGGCGCCGACTTCTTCGACGTCGCCCAGTTCCCGGCCCTTACCTTTCGCTCGACGAAAGTCGCAGCCGACGGAAGCGGCTATAAAGTGACCGGCGATCTCACCCTGCACGGCGTCACCAAGCCGGTCACGTTGAGCGTGGCTTCGGTTTCGCCCGAAGTCACGGACCCCTGGAGCCTGCAGCGGCGCGGCCTGTCCGCCGTGACCACCATTAACCGTAAAGACTTCGGGATGGGCTGGAACGCGCCGGCCGGCGGCGGCGTGATGCTGAGCGAGAATGTCGAGATCGTTCTGGATCTCGAAATGACCCGCCCAGCCGCCTAAACGGCAGACGCCTTACGGGCTCGAGACATCAGCTGCGGGCGAAGTACAATGCGGCGGCCCGTTCCAGCTCCGGCTTGGTCATCTGGGGCGGGCGGCCTTCATAGCGGCCGATGGACAGCAGGATGTTGCAGATATCGGCGGGATAACAGGCGCGCAGTTCGGTCCGGCCCTCGCGCAGGCACAGCTTGCGGAGGTACTCGGCGCTATCGGTCTCGGCTTCGATATTGCGGGCCTGCACCACGCGGCCGAAGATCTGGTCGAAGCTGGCCGCATCCACGGCCTCCACGTAAATCTTGTTGTGGATACGCCGCAGGAAGGCTTCGTCGGCCAGGTCGGCGGGCTCCAGGTTGGTGGAGAACACCACCATCAGCTCGAAGGGGATCTGAAACTTGATTCCGTACCGCAGCGTGAGGTAATCCACGCGCCGGTCCAGCGGAACGATCCAGCGGTTCAGCAGGTCGCGCGGCGACATGAGCTGGCGTCCGAAGTCGTCGATCAGCAGGATGCCGTTGTTGGCCTTCATCTGAAGGGGCGCGGCGTAGATGCCCGAGGAATCGTCCAGGCGCAGCTCCAGCATGCTGGGGATGAGCTCGCCGCCCACCACGATGCAGGGCCGCTTGCACATAATCCAGCGCGGATCCACGTCCTCGTCGCTGTGATCCAGAGGGTGATGCACCACCGGATCGAAGACGCTGATGATCTGGTTGTCCACCTCCACCGCGTAGGGGATCATCACCGCGTCCTGATACACGCGAAGCATGCGCTCCGCCAGGCTGGTTTTTCCGTTGCCGGTGGGCCCGTACACGAAGATGGAGGTCTGGGAAATGATCGCCGGACCCATTTGGTCGAGCATTTTGTCGGAGATGACCAGGTCGGAGAAGGCTTGCCGCAACACCCGCCGGTCCACGCTGATCCGGGCCGTTTGCGCCTTGGTGGCCGCGTGATATTCCGTGAGCGATACCGGGCAGGCGCCTGCGTACTGCGAGACTTGAAAGCGCTCGCCCGCCAGCTGTTTTCCCGCGGCGGAGAGCGTGAACTGGTAATCGTTTCCGGTCATGCCTTTGATTTCGACCAGCTGTTGCGAGCGCATGTGCTTGAAGACCGCGTCGACGATGGGCAGAGATACCCGGAGCGAGCGGCTGAGTCCAGCCATGCTGGAGAAGCCTTCGATCATCATCCGGCGGAGCATGAGGTCGAGCACCAGCGACTCGGGGATGCCCAAATCGGAGAAGTTCTGGGGCACTTTGGGTAGAAACGAGGAGCGGACGGGCGCAAAGGTGGCCATAGGATTAGTCTCTTCAACTACTATCGGCAGTAGTAAGGTAGGGGTTTATTGCACGTTTAGACCTCGGGGAACGTCAATCTTTATCCGTGGCTCGAACTCTGTCTCGACTCATCACCGGATTGATTCTGCTGGCTTTCTGCGCGGGCTTGAGAGCCGAGGACCAGGCCGGGCGGCTGTTTCGGGCGGCCCAGCGCGTCCAGCGCTCGGGAGACAGCTTCCAGGCCTACCAGCTCTACACGCGCGCGGCGGCCCTGGACCCTTCCAACGCCGAATACGCGCTGCATCGGAACCTGCTGCGGGATTGGGCGGCGCTGTCCGCCCAGGTTTCTGCCGGAGATTCTTTAGGAGACTCGTCCGGCAGCTCGTCCGGCGATGAGGCGGCAACCGCCGCGCGCAGGATCGCGGTGGAAGGACTCAGCCCCAGCGAGGCGATCGCCGGGCGGCTGGCGCTGCCTCCGCCGCGTCTGCAGGGGTCGGCGGATAAGCGGAGCTTCGATCTGCGGGGTACGTCACGGTTGGTGCTCGAGCAGGTGGCGGCCGCTTATGGCATCCAGCTCGAGTTCGAGGACGGTTACCAGGGTCCGGTTTCCGCGTTTACGTTCCGCATGAACGACTTGAGCATGCCACAGGCGTTCCATGCGCTGGAAACCATCACCAATTCGTTCCTGGTGCCGGTGAATCCGAAGCTGGCGATGGTGTACCGGGACACCACCCAGCGCCGGAACGACAGCGCTCCTCTGATGACCGCGGAAATCCCCATTCCCGAGCGCATCTCGATGCAGGAGGCGCAGGAAATGGTCTCGGCGGTGCAGCAGGTGCTGCAAGTCCGCCGGATCGTGGTCGATCCCGGCCGCCACGCGGTGTTTCTGCGCGACCAGCCCGGCACGGTCCTGGCGGCTCGCCAGATTCTGACGAACCTGTCGCGCAAACGGGCGCAGGTAAATGTTGAAATCGAGCTTCTGTCGGTTTCGAACATCTCCACCCTGACCTACGGCCTGCAACTACAGAACCTGGCGCCAGTGCTGAACTTCGGAACGCTTTTCCACAACGTGCCCTCGGCGATCGCCGGTTTTACACGCTTCGCCACGTTCGGCGGCGGCGCGACCTTCCTGGGCATCGGCATCACCGATACCGCGGCGTTCGCCACGGTCAGCCGCAGTTCCGCCCAGTCGATTTTCCGGGCTGACATGGTCGCTTTGGACGGTCAGGCCGCCTCGCTCAAGGTCGGCGACCGGTATCCCATCATCACCGGTTCCTATGTGGGCTCAGGCGGCGTGGGCCAGGCCCAGTTCGCGCCTGTACCGGCCATCCAATTTCAGGATCTGGGGCTGAAACTCAAGGTGACTCCTACCGTGCACGGCAATGGCGAGGTCACCCTGGATGTGGATGCCGAGCAGGATGCGCTGAGCGGCAGCACCAACGACGACATTCCGATCATCACGACGCGTCATTTTCAGGGCATCACGCGGCTGGTGGACGGCGAATCGGCGGTGATCGCGGGGTTGATACAGAACTCCGTCAGCGAGAGCCGCTCGGGGATTCCGGGGCTTTCCAGCATTCCGGTCCTGGGGCGCCTGTTCACCCAAACCACTAAGACCGAAAACGTGGGGCAGACGCTGATCGTGCTCAAGCCGCGCCTGGTCAGTCTGCCGCCCTGGGAAACCCCGACGCCGGTGTTGTGGGTGGGGACCGAAACCAAACCGCTCAGTCTTTACTAGGGAGGGCCGGGCCTGCACGGCCCTATAAAAAGAGACGCCGGCGCTATTCATTTCTCAGCGCGACCACCGGATCCACGCGCATCGCCCGGCGCGCCGGAATCCAGCAACCCAGCGCAGCGGACAGAATCAACACGGCGGACGCGACGACCAGTGTGACCGGGTCCGAGGGCGACACCTGGACCAGCATGGATTGCAGCAGGCGGTTGACGGCCAGCGACGCGGCCAGTCCGATGGCCAGGCCGATTCCCAGGGGAATCATTCCCTGCCGGAACACGAGCTTGAGAATGTCGCGCGGCGTTCCGCCAATCGCCATCCGGATTCCGATCTCCTGGGTGCGCTGGCTCACCGCATGCGCGATGACGGTATAGAGTCCGATCGAAGCCAGCAGGAGCGCGATCGCCGCAAAGATCAGGAACAGGCCCCCATAGAATCGGCTGTCCCAATATCTCTCCAGGCGGTCGTTGATCGCCATGGGGCCGTAGAGCGGAAGACTGGAATCCAGCGCCTGAACCTCGCGCCGGAAGGCATTCGCCAGGCTGCCCGGAGAGACGCGAGTGCGCACCAGAATCCACGCGCCTCCTCCCGGCTGCTGCCGGTAGGGCAAGTAAACGACTGGATCGAAAGTCTGGCGAGTTTGGTCATTTTGGATGATATTCGAGGCGACGCCGACAACCGTGCGCCACGCCTCCGGTGTGTCTCCATCGAACAATCGGAAACGTTTGCCCAGGGGGTCATCGCCCGGCCAATACTTGCCCGCGAACAGTTGATTCACGATCGCCACCGGTGCTGCCGAAGCGACGTCGGCGTCATTGAACTCGCGGCCGGACAGTATCCGCGCCTCCAGAGTCCGGAAGTAGGACGGGCTGATTTTCAGTACGGAGAGTTTGCGGCCGCGATCTTCTGGAGCATCGCCCGCAAGCTGGTAGGAAAGTTTCGAAGAGCCCCCGGCAGGGAGCGAGTCAGCAGTTGCCACCGATTCCACGCCGGGCATCGCTTCCAGACGCGTTACGAGACGGTCGAAGAAGGAAATCCTGTCCTCGGCGCGCGGGTACCTTTCGGAAGGAAGATTCACCGACCCACCGAGGACATTGGCGGTATTGACGCCTATGTCCGCAGTGTGGATCTTCAGGTAGCTGCGGATCAGCACCCCCGCGCCCGCCAGCAGCACCACGGCCAGCGCCATTTCTCCTGTTACGAGCAGGGCGGATAGATGCTTTCCGTGCCCGCCCCCCGTGGCTCCTCTGCCGCCATCCTTTAATGACGCGTTGACGTCGAGCCGGGAGAGCCGCAGTGCCGGCGCCAGCCCGAACAGCAATCCTGTCCCGATCGAAATCGCGATGAGATATGCCAGAACACGGTGGTCCATCGTATAGTCGAGGATCAGCCAGGACGCCTTATTCGCCATCGCGAGCTGGTAGGTTCGTACGCCCCATTTGGCGATCCACCAGCCAAGAAAGCCGCCCGCGCCCGACAGCATCACACTCTCGATGAGGAGTTGCCGCACGATCCGCCAGCGCCCGGCGCCCAGGGCGATGCGGACGGAAATCTCGCGGGACCGGCGGATCGCGCGTGCCAGCAGAAGATTCGCGAGATTGGCGCACGCGATCAAGAGCACAAAACCAACCGCCCCCCACATGGATCCGTAGATCAGGGCCGCGTTGGGGCCGATGAAAAACTGAGCGAACGTCTGTATCTCGGGAAGCAAATCCCGATTGGTCACCGGGTAAGCGGTTGCCAGCCGCTTTCCGATGACGTCCATTTCGGCTTGGGCGCTCTCGACAGTGACGCCTTCGGCCAGGCGGGCGACGACCATCCATGTGTCCCGGTTCTCCCGGTTCATCACCTTAGGCGTCTGCACCAGAGGAACCCATACATCGACTGTTTGCGGGAAGGAAAAGCCTTGAGGCATCACTCCTATATAGGTGGTTAAGGCGCCGTTCATCCGCACCGTGCGGCCGATGATTGCCGGATCCTTGCCGTAGCGGCGTTCCCAGAAGCCATAGTTCAGGATCGCGACCGGAGCCGCGCCGGGCATCTCATCGGCAGCCGTAAAATCCCGGCCCATGATCGGTCTCGCGCCTACCAGCCGGAAAACGCCGGCGCTGTTCTCGTTACCGCTGAGATTCTCTGGAAAGCCGCTCGAATCGGTGAGAGCAATACCAACGCCGTGGACAATCGCCATACCCTCGAACGACTTCGCCTGAGCCCTCCAGTCCAGAAAATCCGGGTAGGAGACGCAGCAGTTAGAGCTCTTATAGGTGATGTACCGGAGTCGATCGTTCCTCTCCACGCCCGCGAAGCCTTTGAAGAGGACGGCGTCGGTCACCGTGAAGACCGTGGCATTAACGCCGATACCGAGAGCCAGCATCGTCACGGCCACCGCCGTGAAGCCGGGATTCTTGGCCAGGGTCCGAAAACTTAGCCGAGCGTCGCCGCGGAGACCCATGTACGCTTAGACGCCGAAAGCAGCAAGGACTTCCCAATATTCGCGGGCGACTTTTTCCGGAGCGTGACACTGCGCGACGTGCGCCGCGGCCCGTCTGCCGATTTCGGCCCCGGCCTGGCGGTTTCCCGCGAGCCACGCGATGTAGCCGGCCAGCATCTTCTCCTCTTCGGGTCCCACGTCGAGCCGCAGGCAGGCATTTTCGGGGATTCGGGCCAGAGCCTCGCTGGCAGTGAAGATCACCGGCTTGCCGATACCCATCATCCGCACCGCGATGCCGGAGGTCTCCGCCGCCGAGGGATAGCGCAGGTTGATACACAGATCCGTGGCCGCCGCGTAGCGCCATAGTTCGGGTTCCGGCAGGTATCCGGTTCGCAGGATGCTGGGATGCTGGAGCAAGGGAGCGATCGCGTTTTCGAAAGTTCCGGAGACGAACGAACCTGAGACCAGCAGGCGGGCATCGGCGCCGGACTGGACCGCTCGCTGAAAGGCGCGCAGGAGCACGGTGAGGCGCTTGGTCTCGCGCTGGTGTCCGAAGGTTCCGATCAGCAGCGTCTCTGGCGTGAGGCCCAGGGACTCGCGAAGTCGCAGGGTCTCCTCCGGCGAAGGTAATACGGGCGGCTCGAAGAGGTGCGGGATCTCGACGATCCGCGCGTCCGGAGCATGCACACGGACCAGTGACCCGGCGGCGGGATTGTGCACGATGACCGCGCGCGATACCGTGGCGATGCGCTTGAGCATGGGATACGCGAAATAGCGGGCGTCGGCGCCGGAACGGGCGCGTTGTTCCCACAACTGGCGCGCCAGGTCCCGGGAAGGTTCGCCGTAGTTGTACACGAACTCTTCGACGTACTCGTTCGGGTCCAGCATCCCCAGGAAAAGGTGTTGCAGCACCGCGTCGTGCAGGACCACGACGCCGGGATGGGCGAGCGCACGCTGGTAGATGTCGCGATGCAGGGCATTGTTGCCGACGTGGTACAAGGCGACGTCGCATTTCTCTGGCGCGATCTCGACGGCTCCGAGCTGGCGGAGCCAGCTTAAAAGTGTCCCGCTGTAATCGGCGACGCCGGTGGGCGCAGGCGGCAGGGGCGAGAAGAATCCGACCTTCATGGTTTAGGTCTGAGGTTTGGGACGCGGCCCGAACAGCGCGGTCCCGACGCGAATGTGCGTGGCGCCCTCTTCGATGGCGGCTTCCAGATCGTGCGACATGCCCATGGAGAGCTTGGGCAGTTGATGAACCCGCCCCAACTCCGCCAGACGGCGGAAGAACGGGCGAGTCGTTTCGGGATCGGGGTTCCAGGGCGGCATGGTCATCAGGCCGGTGAGCCGGAGGTTCGGGTACTGGCGGATCGCGGCGATCAGGTCCGGCAATTCTTCCGGAGCCGCACCTGCCTTGGACCCTTCCGGCGACAGCTTCACCTCGATCATCACCTCCAGAGGCTTTCCCGCTTCGTCCAAACGCCTAGCCAGCTTGGCGGAATCCACGGTCTCGATCGTCTGGAACAACTCGGACGCCAGCCGTGCTTTGTTGGACTGAAGATGGCCGATCAGGTGGAACTGGGCATCGGTCAAGCCCGCCAGCGCGGGACGCTTTTCCGCGAACTCCTGGACGTAGTTTTCGCCGAACACGCGCAGGCCCAGCGAATAAGCTTCGTACATCACCGCGGCGGAAAACTTCTTGGTAACCGCGACCAGCGTGATCTCGTCGCGCGTGCGATGAGACCGGCTGACAGCGTTCTGGATGCGATGCTCGACTTGGTCGATGCGTTCCTGGAGCGTACCATTCATGCGGAAAGCCATCTCATGCAGAAAACCATCCTGGCATCGATGCCGCGGTCGCGGGCGGAACGCCGTGGCCGGCTCCGTCGACCACCTGCAGGCTCGCCTTAGCGGGGATCCGCTGGATCGCCTCCCGCAGTTCTTCGACCGAGCCGAAGGGATCGCGCGTCCCGTGTACAAAAAGCGCGGGAATTCGCAAGGACGGAAAGTGCTCTGTTCGGAGCTGGGTGGGCTTTCCGGGCGGATGCAGCGGATACGACAGCAGCAGCAGCCCGTCGGCGACACTGGGGTCTTCGGCTGCCACCATGCTCGACTGCCGGCCGCCGTAGGATTGTCCGGCGAGATACAGCGGGACGCCCGGAGCAAGCTGACGCAGTTCCTGCGCGGCCTGGCGGATGCCTTCGCGATCGCGCTCGCCCGATCCGCCCGGAGCGCCGCGGGGACGCGCCTGGCGAAACGGCAGATCCCAGCGCAGAACACAGAATCCGGCTGCGCAGAAAGCCTCGGCGACCGCCACCATCAGCGGATTCTTGGAATCGCCTCCCGCTCCATGGGACAGAAGCATGGAAGCAGTGACCTTCGCGGGCCGGTGCAGCCAGCCCCCTTTAACGGAATGGATTCCAGGTTTTCCCAATCGCTCTGGTGATGCCATCTATGCTACGTTGACCGCATACCATGGTATCGCTTGGCGACATTCAAGCCGCGCGCGAACGCATTCGCGGGGCCATTCGTCAGACTCCGGTTCTGTACTCGGAACTGCTTTCGCGCGAAGCCGGCAACCAGCTTTTCCTGAAGCTCGAAAATCTGAACGTGACCGGCTCCTATAAGGAACGCGGCGCGCTGAATCGCATCCTGACGCTGACCGCGGAAGAACGCGCCCGGGGCGTGATCACCGCGTCCGCTGGAAATCACGCGCAAGCGGTAGCGTATCACGCGGCGCAGCGAGGCATCCGGGCGCAGATCTGCATGCCGGAGTTCACGCCGCTGGTGAAGGTCACCGCGACGCGCGCCTGGGGTGCGGAAGTGATTCTCTGCGGAGCCAACTACGACGAAGCTCTCGAAGAGGCCCGGCGCCGCTGCCGCGCCGAGCACCTGGTATTTCTCCACGCCTTCGACGATCCCGCGGTGATCGCCGGGCAGGGCACCATCGGACTGGAGCTGCTGGAGCAGATTCCGGATCTCGACGCGGTGGTGGTCCCGGTGGGCGGCGGGGGACTGATCGGCGGAATCTCCTGCGCGATCCGGGAAACGCGTCCCGAAGTGCGGATCGTGGGAGTACAGCCACAGGCGCTGCCTTCGATGGAAGCGGCGTTGCTCCAGCGCAAGCCGGTGCTGTTGCCGGCGGCGGCTACCATCGCCGACGGGATCGCGGTGCGGCAGGTGGGCGAGCGGACGCTCGAGCTGGCATTGAAGTACGTCGAGGAAGTAGCGACGGTGGACGACGAGGAGATCGCGCGCGCGATCCTGCGGCTTCTCGAAAAACAGAAAATGCTGGCCGAAGGCGCGGGCGCCGTGGGCGTGGCGGCGCTGCTGCACGGGAAAACCACGCTGCGCGGAAAAAACGTCGCCGTCGTGATCAGCGGCGGAAACATCGACGTCACCCTGCTGTCGCACATCATCGAACGCGGGCTGGTGAAAGACGGACGGCTGGTGCGCTTGCGGATCACGCTGCCCGATCATCCCGGGGGCCTGGAGCGGCTGACCGGCGTGATCGCGCGGGAACGGTCGAACATCGTGCAGGTGGTGCACGACCGGGCGTACTTCGGCGTAAACCTGGGCGAAGCCAAGATCGACGTCACCATGGAGACGCGCGGGCCCGATCACGCCCAGGAACTGATGCGGCGGCTGCGCGA
>CAVXFR010000033.1:0-296375 GCA_963761045.1 Terriglobia bacterium
AGTCGCCCGCGTTCCAGACCTCGCGGAGTCCGGGGACGCTCAGATCCCAGTTGGGGCGGATTTCGCTCGTCACGGCCCGCAGGTCGTGCCAGAGATCGACGACAGAAGGCCGTCCCCAGAACCAATAGCCGTTGTAGATGCTGTGGATGATAAGTCCTGGCTTGAGCACGAACGTGTGCGGAATCATCGGATTACGCTCCGGATCGGTGTACTCCGCGATGTCGAGGTCCTTCTGAACCGTTCTGTCGGGGTCGGAGAGGAACGTCCACTCCGCGCCCACCGACGCGCGGAACTCCTGGAGAGTGTGGTGGTCATCGGTGGAGATGGTGACGATCTGGGTGTAACCCACAGCGATCTTCGGATAAAACGCGGCAAGACCCAGATGCTGCTGGTGTTCCTTCGGGCAGTGGTGGCCACGCGAGAGTGTCAGGATCAGCGGGTCATCGCCGTGGAGTTCGCTGAGCTTGCGCGGTGTATCCGTATGATCGGGCAACCGATAGTCCGGGAAAGCAGTCCCGGGTTTGAGGTCAGAACGCATAATCGGATTCCTTTCACAAATGCGAGTGAAGCTTGGCTTGCGACGCCTGGCAGCGCTGATGCAAAGCTTCACCTATTTGTTCGTCTGGCATGATCATCTGCCTTGTGGAATGAAACCCGGACTGCCGGTCTTCACTACTTCATTGAACCTCTTCCTCGTTTGAATTCGATTGATTTCATCCAGCGCGTCTTGGGGAAGTGCGGAGATGTCGAAATTCTCCCGCGCGCGGACCGCGGTTCGCGGCGTGGTAAGCAACGCCGTGCCACGCTGCACCGCCCAAGCCAACAGCACCTGCGCGGGCGTTTTTCCAACTCGTGCGGCAATTGCCGAAATGACCGGATCTTCAAGCGGCCCCGGCCTGATTCCGTGACCCAATGGCGCAAAAGCCAAAAACACGATGTCGTTCTTCTTGCAGAAATCCAGAAGCTCCGTTTCCGGCAGATACGGATGTGCTTCGACTTGGATCACGGCCGGCTTGATTCTCGCGGATTTGTAGATGGGTAACAGTCCGTCCAAGGTGATGTCAGACAGTCCGATGGCCCGGCACTTTCCACCGTCCACGAGCCGCTCCATCGCCCGCCAGGTATCGAGCAAGGTCACCCCGCGATCGTAGAGAATATTGCCGCTTTGATCCCGCGGATCCAGCTCATCCCCCGGTTGAAACGCAAATGGAGTGTGGCTCAGATAGAGATCCAGATAGTTGAGCCTGAGCCTGGCCAGACTCGCCTCGAAAGCCGGCTCGACGCGCTCAGGCCGATGATTGGTGTTCCACAGCTTTGTGGCAACAAAAATGTCTTCACGCGGAATCCCTCCGGCGGCAAGTCCTGTCTGTAAGGCTTCACCCACCTCACGCTCATTCCGATATCGTTCCGCACAGTCGAAATGTCGAAATCCAGCTTGCAGCGCGTCCCTGGTAGCACTCATCGTCGCGGCTGCATCGGGAATCAGAGTGCCAAAGCCGAGTACAGGTATATGGCCGGTTCCGTGGTGGAGCGGTATGCTTTTCGTCCGAAGATCGGATGAGTCAATCATGATCCCACCTTGCACGTCCTGAGACGCGCCCCCTCCTCAACAGTTAGCGGCGGCATAGCACTGTTCATCCGCCAACTGTCGAATGGGGCGCGCTCTCGAGGATCGGCGTGGTTCAATTCCAAGCTTTCGCATCTTATAAATCAGCGTGGTGCGCGGCAATCCAAGCCGATTGGCCGCTCCGCCCTGCCCTCCGATCATCCAGTCGGTTTGCTTCAATGTTTCCAGGATATGCTCCCGATCGGCGTCGGCAAGCGTACGCGAAGCGCTCTCCGAGGGCTGCTTCACCGTCTGCTTCAAGTCCAGCGGCAGACGCAGCACCGACCCGGGCGAAAAGAGCACCGCGCGCTCGATGAAATTCTGTAGTTCCCGAATATTGCCCGGCCAGTCGTGCGATTTAAGAATCGCCATCACTTCATTCGGAATCAGATCGACAGGCTTGTTGAGAGCGGCAGCATATTTTGCCACGAAGAACTCCGTCAGAGGCGGGATGTCCTGAACGCGCTCCCGCAACGGAGGCAGGAGGAGTGGAATGACGTTCAACCGGTAGAACAGGTCTGCCCGAAACAGCTTCTTGCTCACGAGTCGCCCGAGATCCTGGTTTGTCGCCGCCAACACCCGCGCGTTGACCCGGACGGTCTGGGTGCTACCCAAACGTTCGAACTCCCGCTCTTGCAGGACGCGTAGGAGCTTGGGCTGAAGTTCCAACGGCATGTCGCCAATCTCGTCCAGAAAGAGGGTGCCCCCATCCGCCATCTGGAATCGCCCCTTGGTTTGCGCCAACGCGCCTGTGAAAGCGCCTCTTTCGTGCCCGAACAGTTCACTCTCTAACAAAGCACTCGGAATCGCTGCGCAGTTCAGGGCCACAAAACGGCCGTGACGGCGAGGGCTAGCCTCATGAATGGCTCGCGCAATCACTTCTTTTCCAGTGCCCGTTTCGCCCTGGATCAAGACCGCGGAGTCCACTGGTGCAACCCTCTCCACTTCTGTCATCAACGCCCTGAATTTCGGACTTGACCCGATCAACTCTAAAGTAGTCATAGCCTTACTCCTTTATGAATGCGAGATGTGTTCCGGTTTCCACTGATCGCGGGCAAACCCCGGAGTGGATTCGACTGGGAATCACGATTTGCTCGATATTAAGGCGCCGTCAAGTGTGGCGTCGGCAAAAATAAGTCGGCCCGGCAACATGGGAGGCCGCAGGTTGGGCACTGGGAGGATTCGATTTAACGCTCGATCACCTCTTCTAGAATTTTCAACAGGTCTTCCCGCCGGAAGGGCTTGGAGAGGAAACCAGATGCGCCCTGTCTCTTCGCTCTTTCGCGATTCGCCTTCGTTCCTTGCGCGCTGACGAATACGATCGGCAGGCGACTATCGGCCCCACCTAGCTTCTCCTGAAGTTCCAGACCCGTAATTCCCGGCAATTTAATGTCGACGACCAGACAAGCAGCAGTCTGCCTGGCTTCCGAGGCCAGAAACTCCTCGGCCGAACCGAAACCCTTAACCGCGTATCCTGCTGATTCCACACAGTCTCCTAGCGCTTGTCGCACCAATACATCATCGTCGATGATCACGATATTGCGCTTCACTTCTTCGCTCGTCGAGCCGGCTTTCCGTCCCCGCTGAGGGTTGATCCCTCGCTAATTCGGATATTACCAGCGTCCGGGATTGCGGTCTATTCTACCTTGGTAGAATGCCACGCTAGGCCGAGATTTTGAGCTTCTCGGCCATTCGGACCAGATCGGCCAGCGAGCCGGCGCCCATCTTTCGCATCACGCGGCCGCGGTGCACTTTGATCGTCAAGTCGGTGGTGCCAAGCTCGCCGGCGATCTGCTTGTTTAAGCGGCCGGTAACCACCAGCGCCAGGACCTGCCGCTCCCGCGGAGTCAGGGTTCCAAGCCGTTTTTGGAGCTCGAGGTTCTCCGATTTTTGCTTGCGGACTTCGCCATCGCGGAGGAGCGCCTCTTTGATCGCGTCGAGCAGTTCCTGCGTGCCGAAAGGCTTCGTCAAGAACTCAACGGCGCCAGCTTTCATCGCCCGCACGCTCATCGGGATATCTCCGTGTCCGGTAAGAAAGACGATGGGCATCTCGATGCCGGATTTCGCGAGCTCCGCTTGAAGATCGAGGCCGCTCACGCCGGGTAGTTCAACGTCGAGAATCAAGCAGGCCGGAACATCCGGACGCTGGCCCTGGATGAACTCGGTTGCCGATCCAAACGTTTGCACCGCAAAGCCGGCCGAGTGGAGCAAATCCGCAACGGACTCCCGAACCAGGGAATCGTCGTCAATGACGAACACGATGCATTCCGGAGCGCTCATGCGGCTGGCAGGGCGAAATGAAACACCGCCCCCCGTGGCTGGTTCGCTACGGCCCAGAGCCGGCCGCCGTGGGCCTCGATAATCGTGCGGCTGATGGACAATCCCATCCCGATACCTTCCGGCTTGGTCGTGAAAAAAGGCGCAAACAACTGCGCCATTTGCTGGGGGTCGATTCCCGGCCCGGAATCGGCGACGGACACTAAAACCTCGCGAGCCTCAGTGAGCGCCGATTGAATCATCAGCCGCCTGGGTTGGTCTTCGACAGCCGCCATGGCTTCCGTGCCGTTGATCGCAAGGTTCAGGATCACTTGCTGTATTTGAATCCGGTCGCCCAGCACGGCTGGAAGATTCGCGGCAAGCTCGGTGTCCAGCGAGACACCTTTTCTTTGCACTTCGCCGTCAATTAGGGAAACGGTTTCGGCGATGACTTGGTTGATCTCGAGCGGGGTGGTGATCGAAGGCGTCTTCCTGAAAAGGGCTCGAATTCGCCGGACGATATCGCTGGCTTGTGCCGCGGCTTGCGAGATCCGGCCCGCGGCGGCGCGCGCTTTCTCCAGGTTCGGCGTCTCATTCGCCAGCCACGCGATACAGCTGTCGCCACTGGCGACAATCGCCGCAAGAGGCTGGTTCACTTCGTGAGCAATCGATGCGGCCAGCTCACCCATGGTCATCACCCGATTCACATGCGCGAGCTCCGCCTGCGCGCTGCGCAAATCTTCCTCAGCCTGCCTCCGCGCGGTGATGTCGCGGATGAAGGAACTAAATGTCCAGGTATCGCCGGATCTCAGCGGCGTGATCGTCAGCTCCACCGGAAACTCCGTGCCGTCGCGACGGAGAGCGGTAATCTCGATTCGCCGGTTCAGAACCGGGCCTTGACCCGTCTTGAAAAAACGCTCCAGGCCCCGGTCATGCGACAAACGATGTTGCGCCGGGATGATGGTCTCCGACATCCGCCGGCCCAGCGCTTCCGGCCGCGTCCAACCAAAAGTCTCCTCCGCCTGCTTGTTCCACTCGGTGATGATTTCTTCCGCGTCCATGACGACGACGGCGTCCAAGGCCGAATCGACAATCGCCCGAGCCTGCTGCTCCACTCTTCGAAAGGCCTCCTCGGCCCGATTTCGGTCGGCAATTTGCTGTCGCAGTTCTTCGTTGGCCGCGGCGAGCTCCGCAGTCCGTTGTGCGACCCGTCGATCGAGTTCGCTCGCGACATGCTTTTGTTCGCTGAGGCGCCGCGCCCTTTGCAGCCCGATCGACACTTGATTCGCGGCTACGCTCAGAATCAGTCTCTCGGTTTGCCGCGGGAAATCCGCTCGCTCCGAACCTGCTACGATTTCGCCAATTTCACCCCGCAGCCCCAGCCCCAAGGGCACGATCGAAATGTCTCGGCCTCCGATCGGGTTCCGTATCAGAGAAGGCCATTGCTGAGGATCAGCCCCGAGCCAACGATTGAATACCTCGCCGATCTCGTGCGGTTGGGCCGTCTGTTCTTGCGGTGTCGCGAACCGAACCATCTCGATGGGCGTCTGACCGCCCGCGTCCGTCAACCGTACATAGACGAGATCGAGCTGGAGCATACGCAGAAGCGCGTCGAGCAAGGTCTGAATAATCTGGGATGGCCCACCGCCGCTCCACATGGCAGGAAGGGCGAACAGGCTGACCAGATCGTTAATGCAACGCTGAAGCCGCTTGACCTCCTCTGCGACATCTTCGGGTTGCACATCCATATCAGGCCGTCGCTGGCGAGCTACCGCGACCGGCCCGCCGTTGGCGAAAATCTCGCAGGAACTCATCCGGCGGCACAAAGAAAGGATTCTGCTGAAGAATACCGCCGATGATGACCAGCGGATGCGTCCGCAGAATGTCAATCACCGCGTCGCCTCCCAACCGCCCCAGATGATAAGTGCAGATGACCGCGTCGTCGTGGCTACGCCACACGCCGTTCACGCGCGACTCGAACTCGATCACGTCATCGAGGTAAGATCGATCTTCAACCGCCCAGTCCATACGGCAACAAATGCGACTCAGCGGAAATCCGCCCTTGGCGTTTCCACTGGCCAGTTGCTCAAACACCCGCAGCATCCGATCCTGATCGAAGCGGCCATCTGGAAGGTAGACTTCGGTGTTGACCCGAAGCTCCAGTTGCCCGCTCTGCTGCGCTGCCGCCGGATCGATGCCTGCGGCAGTAAGGCGTTGTAGATGGCCCTGACGTTGCTCTGGGTTTAGGACATGAACGGCTTTTTCGCCAGATTGCAACCCGTCCTTTATGAACGGAAGCAATACACGATATTCTTCCTCGTCGTTGTCGAAAAACGCGCAGACGTGACGGGTTTCGCTGAGCTGGGACCCGGCTAGGGAAATGGGTGCTGGGACGCTCTTCATGGCCTACCCCTATGGACATCGTACAACACGGGTCCGATAGGCCGCCCCGCGGCGCCTCAACGCTTTCGCGAGATCCGGGTCATTTGTTCGTCGCAGGGACTTCAACCAATTATCGCCGCGCCTGCCTTGCTGACCACCTCATCTTGCGAGTCGGTGCCTCCCGAACAACCGATCGCGCCGATAATCTTGCCCCCCTCGATCAGCGGGATGCCGCCTCGGGACGCAATGACCCCGTCGAACGCGAGCAGGTAGTTGAGGTGCATCACATTGATACCGTCCTCGAAGACCTTTGTCGGGCGCCGGAAAGTCGCGGCTGCGCGCGCCTTGTGTTCGGCAATCTGAATGGAGGCAAGCATCGCGCCGTCCATTCGTTGGAAGGCAACTAAGTTACCACCGGAATCGGCTACCGCCACGTTCATCTTCCAATTCCGCTTCTTGGCCTCGGCCACGGCGGCGTCAACAACCGCCTGGGCTCGGTCTAGTGATATCGGGAGCCCATAGGGCACATCGAATGGTATTTCGTCTGGGATGGCATCAAGAGGATTCGACGATGTGAGCCGTTCTTCAATGGTGCTTGCCGTTTTTGTGCTTGACATACATTTCCCTCCCAAGGGTTCAAAGTTATTTCCAAAACCTCCGAGATGCGTCGCAGGGCGGGACATCGCGCAGCCGCCGTCAGTCGATGTAGATGCAACTTCGGAACCGAGGCTAAATCAGTGAAACTGTGCAGGTACCTGCCAAATATTCCTGACCACTGCCAGCGGGCGGAGTCCGCAGACCGACGCGAGATGGAGAGTCGGCGCGTACGACCAAACAACAGGGACTTAAGAGTTCGCAACCCAGTTTCCTTCCGGTATGACGACCGTGGGGTAGCTCTTGTGATCACGGGAGAAGAAGTTATCGCACAAGCCGTACCCGCGTCAGCAGCAACCGGTTCGTGGCGGTCCATTGTTAATGGACTGTGCATTGCAATATCACTTCCGACGATTGGCATTGCCGCAAGCGCTTCCACCACGTCAGCCTTGCTGGGGCTGCTTCCAAATGTTGCACGCGCAATGCTAATCGTCAGGTATCTCGAACGTTGTAACCCAAACGCTTTTGGGCCCACGCTCGCTGGGCTAAGCCGGGACTGTTTGCCGGAAGAATCGTCGCGGCGGGAACGATGACGTGCACGTGGCTATCTCTCGAACCGTTCTCACACCCGGCGTGCTGGCGGCGACTTATGCTGTGATCGCCTCTCGGTCGATATGAGTGCGGCGGTTGCGACGATCCGGGACGGTGTTTCCGGGGGCTTCCTCCGCAGGATTCGGCAACTTCCGCCTTCGGATCGGGACAATGATGAACTGCTCGATTCCGCGCAAATACGACTCCAGCCCGTGCTTGAACACGACGGAGCCAGAAGAGTTGAAGAGCTATATGGGGGTGTGAGACACGGTGACGTCGCGATTCGTGATATCACGTTGAGCCTCGAATAGTCACGGCTACCTTCGTGCCGCGCCTGATGAAACAGAATTGGTACCCCGGGCTGAACCCTACCTGTCAACAAACGCGACCTGTCAATCGGGAGAAAACGGAGAATCCGGCCCGAAACGGTGCGACTCGGTGCCCGACAACGTCGCTCGCAGCACTCTCCCCTGCTCGCTTACCGCAATCGAACCAGGCTAAGAACCAGCCGAATGTTAGGGATAACGACGTAGGTCTCTGCCGTGCCGATGCTGTCAACGAAATGCGGCAGCGGTTCGAAGCGAAGAATTGTGGCTCCCCAGAAAACGTGGTTTCCAACTACCTCTCCGTGCGTAACTCACTGATTCTATGTGTCTCGCGTTTTCGCCATGAACCTCTCCCAAAGGCTATTTCACGGCGGAGAGACACTGGCAAGAATGCTGATTCTCAATGGCCTACTCAAATCCTTGCGGTTCAGCGTTAGGGCCCAAGTCTCCGTTAATTCTGTCATGCAACTGGACGGTTGCATGACAAGTCGGTCCCAACTGAGCGGGAACAAGTCGCGGTTCGCCTGGCCTTTGTCAGTCTTTCCCGGTAGAACACGAGTTCGTGAGGGGCGGGTTCAGCAACCAGAGCCGAATGGGAGACGAGGAAGAGTCGACTTAGCGCGAGCAAAGGTGAAGATTGGAGCGTGAGCGGCGTTGGACCGACCATTTGCTCACCACACGGGTTTCTTGTGCGCTTCACCAGTAGAGTGGAAGGTTGTCCACGTAGGGAGTAGAACAGCGGCTCATGCTGGAACTTATATCGCCCGAAACCCCAAACAAAAGTGTTCTTGGCCCAGATAACCTGGGACCCGCGCGAGCCCTGACGTTCCCGCGTTCATCGGATGCCGACCGTGACCGTGTTGGCGGGCTTACCGTCGAAATTGACGACCACGCTGACGGTCCCTCGCCCGGCGAGCGCGTGCGGCAGCGGTCCGATGTTTACCACATCTTCACCCTGATAAACGCCGACGGCGGCAAACCCAGCCACTTGGACATCCACCCCTCCAACCGTCGCCGTAGCCTGTGCCGCGCCGCGGAATCCGGTGCCGTAGAGCGAAAGGAACACTTGATCGTTAGACGCGCCTAAATCCACGGCAACGGGAACGCGGCTTCCTACGGGTTGCGCAGGGTCGAAGAGATAGTCCTGGGTCTGCGGTACCGCCGGCGGCCGCTCGAATCCAAAAGCCCGCGGGAACACCTGATCCGCTGGCGTTCGCCGTGAACAGGCCGGGAGAGACGTGGTCAACCGTAAACGTTCCGGTGATTGCACTTCCCGTCGAGGTGGTTAGTTTCGCGCTTACGGAACCGACCGCTGTGCCTGCTGGAAGCAGATAACGTCATCGCGTTCGTCGTGACATAGTAGAGCGGTGCGGGTTGCTTCTGACCCTGACTGTCGGTGATCTCCAGGCTGACACTGCCGAGGGCATTCGGCCATGGGCCGGCGGGCGCTACCACGAGCGCGGACGCGATGCCCGGGGCCTCGCTAAACGCAATCATGTCGGGGGCAAGGGATCCAGTTCCGAAGCTCGCAGAATTCTTGGTTGTTCAGTCGGATCGCCGTCGGAATGGTCAACTTCCACACACTACGCCCATAAGTTGCAGCGTAAAGTGTCCGCGAGCGCTCGTGGAAAGCGAGTTTCCACACTGCAGTCTTGGGTAATCCGGTGCCGAGGGGCCACCAGTTGTTCCCTGAGTCCACAGATTCAAAGATTCCATGTTCCGTTCCAACGTACAGGGTATTTCTTACATGAGGGTCGAAGATGATGTCTCTAACCGGCATGTGGGGCAAATTATGTGTCACGACAGACCACGTGGTCCCTCCATCAATGCTCTTGAACACTCCCTGCTGCCATAGGTGGGTGTTACCACAAACACAGTACTCTGATTGAACGGATCGAAGGCGAACGCGTTGATACTCGGAAAGTAGCCGGGTATCGCGCTTTGTTGGACCTGGGACCATTTCGAGCCTATGCCGGCCATCGCGCTACTGGTCGCGAAAACGCGTCCAGAAAGTGTTCCGGCGAACACTATATTCGAGTCAAACGGCGATACTGCAATCGCCGAAACCGCGTCATAACCAGCTTGCACCAGATCGGGCGAAATGGCGACCCAATTGGCAGCGCCATCGCGAGTTTGATAAACGTGATGGTTTCCCGTAAAGTACAGAGTCGATGGTGCGGAAGGATCCACGGCAAGCATGTTGAAAAACGGAGCACCTTCTTGCGGATCGATGCCCTTGGCGGCCGAAACGAATGATCTAGGACTACCTCCGGAGGTAGATTTCAAGATGGCCAATCCATAACACGTTGCGTACACGTTCTGGACGTTGCTGAAATCCAGCGTACGTGAAACACTATCGCCGCAAGTAACATACTCCCACTTGGGTTTCCGGTGAAACGTAGCGTTCCGGTATCCTGCGTGCCGACAAAGATGATGCTTGAGTCAGACGGATGCACCGAAACGCTGTACGTCTGAGTGATCGCAAGCGTCGAATTCAAGGGCGTCCAGTCAAAGGAAGCGTTTTCAGGATTAGTGGTTCTCCAAACACCTCCGTCGTTCCCGATATATAGTGTGTTCCCATCACTTGAGAATGCAGCCGCATGCTGATCCACGTGTGTATACACGGTTTTGCCGTGCGAGAAATCAGACCATGTAACGCCGCCGTCCACCGAACGGTGAAGGTCAAACCCTCCTCCAATTAGAAAATTCTCATTGGACGGGCTTACGCAATGAGGTAGCAGTCGGGATCGCAGAATCCGGTGCCGAGCGGCTGCCAAGTGGTGCCTTGGTCTGTAGACTTCTGCGGGCACCCCACGCCCGAAGGGTTGGATATCGCGGCATACACGACGGCGGTTGAAGTTGTGACGAGTTTGATAGAGGCAACATTTGGCGGCAGGGAAGCCGGGCTCGTGTTCGACCATGTCTGGCCACTATCAGTCGACACGGAAAATGCCGATCGGCGACCCTCCGCCAAATTCTGCCCCGAGCCCAGCATAGGCCAGCGATGGATGTAGCGGGTCGAAAACGACTGTCGACACACTTTGACTTGGCGTAACGCGGTGCCAAGTCAGCCCCGTATCGATCGACAAATATACTCCCACATCGGTGCCGGCTGAGGACCTGCTCCCATCCTGAGGACTCACTGCCAGCGGATAGATGTAGTATCCGGGCGTCGCCGCGTTCGTCGCAGTCCAAGTGGCCCCGGCGTCGGAACTCTTGAGAAAAGTAGACTGCTCGTATAGATAACTGCATGCATTCACGTTGTCGGGGTCACAGAGACAGTTTTGCGGATATGAAAAGGCCTGGTACACCATCGGTCAATACTTTTCATGTTTGGCCGCGTCCGTGGTCTTCCAAAGCCCGCCGTGATTGGGATCCGGCGTACACCACTTTGAATCGCGAGGATCAACCGCAAGCGTGGTCACTCTGCCTGAACTCTGAGTGAAAAAGTTATTGGAGTAAGGGCCTTGGAAAACCCAGGGACCAGCATCCGGGGGAGCCGTAGGATCGTTCGCTGCCCTGCGTACTGCAAGTTCGGAAACCAGGCGTTCCACCTCGGCGTCCGCTTTCCCGGGTGCTTGAGGGGGAGGGTAGCCGTTTTGACGGAGAATTGCATCATCCCACTCCGCCTTGGCTCGCTTAGCTTCAAGTTCCCGGTGCGCAAGGTCGTCCTTTGTCTGAGCGATCGATGTATTCTGTGCGAAGATGGGCGCCATAAACAGCGCGAATGTGGGCAAAAGAAAACGCATCAGCACTCCTTTAACACCACAAACGCCAGCTTTCTTAGCTTGATCATAAGCGGTCGACCCGGACAGTGAGTACGGCGCTGGAAGGTTTCGGCCCAGATAACCTGGGACCCGCGCGAGCCCTGACGTTCCCGCGTTCATCGGATGCCGACCGTGACCGTGTTGGCGGGCTTACCGTCGAAATTGACGACCACGCTGACGGTCCCTCGCCCGGCGAGCGCGTGCGGCAGCGGTCCGATGTTTACCACATCTTCACCCTGATAAACGCCGACGGCGGCAAACCCAGCCACTTGGACATCCACCCCTCCAACCGTCGCCGTAGCCTGTGCCGCGCCGCGGAATCCGGTGCCGTAGAGCGAAAGGAACACTTGATCGTTAGACGCGCCTAAATCCACGGCAACGGGAACGCGGCTTCCTACGGGTTGCGCAGGGTCGAAGAGATAGTCCTGGGTCTGGGTACCGCCGGTGGCTGCTAGAATCCAAAAGCCCGCGGGAACACCTGATCCGCTGGCGTTCGCCGTGAACAGACCCGGCGAGATCCGCTCGATGGTCATTGTGCCGGAGGCGTCTGCACCCGCAGAGGTGGTCAATTTGATCGTAGCGGGGCCGAGAGCGGTATGGGCGAGGATCAAACCGCTCATCGCGGTGGTCGTAACGAAATACAGGGGAACGGCACGAGTCTGGCCCTGGCTATCGGTGAGATCCAGGTGCGCGCCACCGAGTGTCGCAGGCCATGGGTTGTCCGATGACACGACCTGTGTAGACGAAAGACGAGATCGAAAATGGTGTAGTCGGCGCAATGATTGGCGGTAACTGGGAGTTCTTGCTGGAGAGTGGGTGACTTGAGTCAGTGAGACGGATATGTTCACGGGTTTCGAAGCAATCCCATTCGCGACGACCACCAGGGTCGAGGGGCCCAGTTCGATGGACGCCGGGACATCGAATTGAGTGGAGACTATGGCGCTTCCGGTCGCGACGCCCATGGTGCTGTGATTGTGCGTCCGCGCGTAGAAAACGTGCCCAGTGGCCGTATTGGTGATGCGCACCAGCGGGTAATTGGTCGCGGCCTGATAATCGTCTCCGAAGGCGACCGCCTGCGAGAGCCCGTTAAACTGCGTTCCGGTGATGGTGTAGGTCCGTCCAGGCCTGACTGCGCTCGGCGCGGTCGCTATCGTAGGCGCCCAAGCGGGATCAGCGCTGCCCTGCGGGAGTGTAGACGGCGATGTGGTTGTTATCTGTAAAAGAGGACTTGGCCGCTGGGGAGGAGGAGCAATGCGGTGGCGTAAGTTACATCTTGGTTTGCTCCGGGAGGCGCGGGAACTGGGTTGAACTGTCCCATCGAATTCGAAGAAAAATGTCGGAGGAAACCAATTAGGCGAAACTAACAGGATCAGCGCCTACAAGTACGTGACGGGCAGTGACGCGGGCCCGTCGGATACCGCCAATTGCCTCGCGCCGGTCAAAGGAAAATCCGGACCGGCCGCCCATGTGCTGGTGGCAACCCTGTAGATCGCTGTGTGCCCTGTGCTCCCGGCGACGAACACGGTGCCGTTGGGCCGCAACACCTGCGGCCCGATCTCATCCATCTGATACCGGCGCGACCGTGTTCCCGGCCGATGACCACGTGTGTCTGTGGAAAGTACCGTTCAGACGCTGCGGGATTCACAGTCAGGACCCTACCATCTGGTAGCAGCGTCCACCCTTCCTCGGAATTAAAGTCGGCCTTGGCTGTGCCCTTTAGGCTGGTCCAGGTCAGCGAGCCGGGGTCTAGTTCGGCGATTTGGTGCCGATCCCCTGGCTAGCGGAAACTGGCCATCGGGCAGAACAACGTTAGCTGGCGTCTCCGATGGTATACCATCCACTGGGTGGGGATAAAGGGGTCCATTTGTTCGCTGTCGGGTCGTAAATGGCCCCCAGATTGGTTTCCACAGCGCTCGCGCAAGGGATGTTATATTCACCTCCAATCACAACGACCCGTCCATCAGCAAGCACTGCGGAGGAGAAAAGCGCGGGGACCGTAGCCGGGAGGCATCGGCGCTAATTGGGACCACGTTCCATTTCACATAACTCCCGAAGCTATCAGGGGTTAGTCTGTACCAATTGCCAGAACAGTATTGTTGAACTATTACTGTACCGTCCGTCATTAGAAGCGGGTTGGCGGGGCCGGTGAATGGCGGCGGCATGATTCACCGACGACCAGACTTGACTGACTTGGGTCGGTGTAAACGTGGTCGTGAAGTCGCTCGATGTATTGTTAGCTAAGTCCGTTTCCCCGCCACCTGAGACCACGACGGCATTGGTCACGGCACCTGGAGCGCCCGAGGTGACCCTCACCTGCAGAATTACTGGCGGATAACTCGCAAATCCAGCCAATGAGTCTGCGCGCGTGCAAGTCAGAGCGTTCAAAATGCAGCTCCAACCGACACCGCTGATACTGGTCGCAAAAAACCCAGATGGCAGTAAATTGGTTACTGCAACAGATCCCGAGGTTGGAGCGTATCCGACGTTAGAAACCGTGATGGTGTAAGTGGCTCCGCTTTGGCCTTGAGTGAAGTCCCCGGCATGGGTTATTGCGACGGAGAGGTCTGGAGCAGGAGCAAGGCCCAGCAGTATGCCGACATTGTAGTTTTTCTGAACTGCAAGGTCAGCTCTGCCATCCCCGTTGAAGTCCCCCACCGAAACCGACCCGTGGTGCCTCCCGCGTTTATGTTCGCCGGCGCGCGGAACGTCCCATCTCCGTGGCCGAAAAGTCGCTCAGGCTGTGTCACCGGTGTTCGTGACGACGAGATCTGCAGCGCCGTCGTCCGTCGATGTCCCCTATTGCAATAGACGCGGAGCGCTTCCAGCAGCATAGTTCACACCGGGCTCGAAAGGTCCCATCGCCGTTGCCCAGGAGCACACGACGTTGTTGACAGAGTTAAAGCTTCCAGCATTTACCGTCGTGAGGTCTGCTCTGCCGTCTCCATTGAAGTCCCCTACCGCAACAGGGTCCGGGACAGTTCCAGCGCTTCCAACGCTGAAGTTCACCCGGGCTCGAAAGGTCCCATCGCCATTGCCCAAGAGCACGCTCACATTGTTATCGTAAAAGTTGGTAACAGCGAGGTCTGCTTTGCCGTCACCATTGAAATCTCCCACAGCAACATAGCTCGGGCCTCTCCCGGTCGCGTAGTTCACCTGTGCCCGAAACGTCCCGTCGCCATTGCCCAAGAGCACACTGACGTTGTCGCCATCGGTGTTAACAATCGCGAGGTCTGCCTTCCCGTCTCCATTGAAGTCCCCCACTACAATAGAGGACGGGGTAACTCCGGCACGGTAGCTCACTGGATCTTGAAACGTCCCGTCGCCGTTGCCCAAGAGCACGCTGAAACGTTGCTGTAGAAAGTAGTTGGATACCGCAAGGTCCGCCTTGCCGTCGCCATTCAAATCTCCCACAGCGACAGAGTACGGCTTACTTCCAGCACCATAATTCACCGGTGCCCGAAACGTCCCGTCGCCGTTGCCCAGGAGCACACTGACGTTGCCGTCGAGGAAGTTGGATGCCACGAGGTCCGCCTTGCCGTCGCCATTGAAGTCCCCCACAACAGGAAGTCTCCCCGTCCCATAGTTCACTCCTGCCTTGGAAGTTGCCGCCGGGAACCGCATTGACCATCTGTACCAGCGTGGACGACGTACTCGAAGCAAATGTGGCGTCTCCGGCGTAATACGCCTTGAGCGAGCGCGACCCGGAGGCAAGCAGGATGGTGGTCAGCGCCGCCGATCCTCCCGTTAGCTTGGTCGTCCCCAGGACAGTTGTGCCGTCATAGAAAGTGACGTTACCACTGGCTGCTGTGGGTGTGACGGCCGCCGACAAGGTCACTACGTGGCCAAACACTGACGCGTTCGGCGAGCTGCTGAGCGTGACGGAGCTGGGCGTGCTCCCGCCCAGCAGAAGAGCTGGCACGGCGAATAGCAGCGGAACAGCCAGTTTCGCAAAGAACATGACAAGCCCCCCAGCCGCAGAGTTTAGGTGAAGTGAGTGCGGCACGCGATCCGTCCAATCCAAACCGTTTTGCATAAGCCACAGGCCCTCTCTGACCAGCCAGTCAAGCTGGCATCACACATCGAAATAATCGCCTCCGAGGAGATGAGCGAATGCTGCTCAACCTCTCTCCGGCTATGGATCTTGAGACGCACCGAGGCAACGTGCACTTGTCTCTCGCTGCACCCATGAACTTCGCGCGCCCAGACCCTCGGGAAAAATCGCCCTGTTCTGGCCTTGTATCTTGCATACTGGTCCGCCAGCTGGCTCTCGGAAAATTTCTTCTCTTCGAACTCAGACGCTTTCCAATAGAGATATCCCATGATGATGGCGCTCAAGAGAAGGGGGTAGAATTCCGTCGCCGACGTCCCCGCCAACGGAGCGACCGGATTGACCCAAGGGCGTTGGTCTTGTAACACGCGAATGTATGCGCCCGAACTTCTCCCGAAACATCTTCCAGCCGTAGTCTCCAAGAAGATGGCTCGGTTTCGGTTCTTGATGCACCGCACATTTCAATAGCACCTGAGCAAAGTTCAGACTTGAAAGACCGCCCTGTGGGAGAGTGACACGTTATGCATGGGTGCGGCTCATCTCCCAAATGAGGTACGTATGCTTAGGTAGCCACAGTACCCGCTGTGCCGGTCATTAAAACATGCGGCGCGCGAAAAAACGATAATTCGCGGGTAAAAATCACAATCCAGTCCTAGCCTTCCATAGAGGACTGGATATGGTAACCTCTAAAACCCCACAAATGCCCCAAGTCACTGAAAGCATGCTACTTGCGATTATCGGGCGTATCTATGAGGCTGCGGAAAACACGCTGATATGGTCGGAGGTCTTACGCCTACTCGGTAGTGCGTTCGGGTCGACAGTTAATGTTTTTGTCCTCAGCGATAAGAAATCGCCTCTGAGCGAGGTCGTGGTAAGCGAGGGCGGCGATTCCCAGTGGGAGCGTGAATACGATAGTTACTACCATTCGACTAACATCGTCCTCCAGCGTCTGCAGCCTCTCATGGCACCGGGCCTCGTGGTATCTTAGGGAACCATTTCGACGACCGGGAGATTCTGAAGAGCGAATATTCCCAAGACTTTTTGAGACGTAGGGATGTGTTCTACCTCCTCGGGGGTGTGGTTCGCTCCACTCCAACCTCGAACGCTCTCTTCACGCTCGCCCGTTCCCCGAAAACAGCGCCCATGGACCTCGGCTGAAAAGAGTCATCCGCTTCTGGTTTGATGCCACACCTGCAGCGTGCAGCGCGTTTTAGTAGCTACTTTGCCACGATCCAGCAACACCACGACGAAATTCTTAATCGCTTGCCAATGGGAATCATCGTGCTCAACGAATTTGGAAAAGTTGAATTCCTCAACCGCGCAGCAGAGGCGATTGTGGGTAAAAGGGACGGACTATGTTGCGGTCCAAATGGCTTATACGCCATCGCTCCGACCGAGTCACCGCGCCTACGTGCGCTGATTTCAGGTATAAGTCGACCCGCGGCCGGCAAATCCGGTCGCTGCGTAGAACATGTCGGTAACCCAACCAACAGCGGGCCGGCCACTATGGTCTCTGGTTGCCCCGATGATGCGAGCTCTGCATCTCCCCTGTCACACTCCCCCCGCGTGGCGATTTTCATTACCGATCCGGAAGCCCCTCAGCCCACAATATTGACGCTCAAGGGGGGAGTGTTAAGATGAAACCAGCGAGAAATCGAGAATGGCGGGCCAACTCTTAGAAGGCAGGACGTGATCGAGGCGGCAAACGCACTAGGTGTCGCCCAGCAGACCGCCCGGGTTCATCTTAAACGGATCTTGAAGAAGACTTCTACGGGCCGCAGAGATAACTTATGCGACTTTTCTTTGAACAGCCCTGCCACGCTTCGAGACTGACCTGAAGGAATTGAATAGCGTTTTGAAAAAACCGGATTGTTTGGGGGGCCGTGTCGGCAGATGGCGCCGGGTGATCGCCCTGGCGTTCCCTAGACGTCTGTCATACCGTTGTAACTCCATATGGGTGGGGCATTGCCCGAAACAGGGGCAACGGCGTGCACTCGGGCGTCTCAGTGCGCTTCAGGAAACAAAGTTGGAGCGTTTTCCAGGCTGGACATCGCGGGTTCGAGTCCCGTCTCCCGCTCCAACTTTTCAATATTTTAGCAGGTATCAGCCGATCGTCGAGGCATTCCTTATAGGGAGTGAAAGGGAGTGCGCGCTTTGTAATTAGCTAAGTACGTTGGCTGACAACCAGCCTACCAAGCTGGCATTCATCATATCAGCCAACGAACCAAATCCACTACGTTGGCAAGTATCCAACGCTGAAATCTTCCCAGCTCGCGCGATCGTACTCGCTGCGGATGGAATGCGGCAAGGCATCCAATTGCCAACATGAGAGGCGAGCTCAGTAGTGACTCTTCCGAAAAGGTAGTGGCACCGCCAAAACGCAAAGAGGGGGTGTGCCTTCCATAAGCTTAGCCAGCCAAAATGGAAGATCCTGGCCGGCTTCACATTCCACAGTTTTGGGGGGAGCAATGAAAAAGTGTGCGACGAGCACCACTTGTTTACTCGTCATCCTGGCGTCGGTCACTTTAGCCAACGCCGCTGCACCGTTGACGAGGTGGAGTCACTGACCCTTCGGGAAAACCCGTCGAACAAGCAAAAGTCATCGCGACGAATGTGGAGCGCGGCGTCAGCTACGAGGCCGCTACCGGACTCCGGCGGTAAGTCCAACGCTCCTTCCTGATGCCGGGCACCTACGTGATTACGGTCGAGAAGCCACAGTTGGCTCCGGAGGACTCTGGTGCCGACGGTTTGACAGTTCTGGCGACCGACAGGCTCACAATCGATGTCAAATTGGAACTGGGCGTCATTGCCGAAAGCGTTCGCGTATCAGGTGAGGCGCCATTGCCCCGACGGGTAGCGCCACGAGGCAAGGCGTGCTGGAAAACCGCATTCTGGAAAGTGTTCCCGCCGGTGGCCGAAATGTTTTTCACCTTCGAGTACGATGAGCCAGGTGTTCGTCAAAACCGGCACCTATTGGTATCGATGGAGCTTTATGCCTTCGGCAACGTGAACGGTGTTAGCCGCGGATCGACGGTGGGAAATCGGGAGAAGACGAGGTGGTTCTAGACGGCGTGACAAACACCAAGAGCGACAGAGGTGTGTCATTCGTCCCGGCGCTCAGCACAGTTCAGGAGTTCACGGTTCAAACAAATTCGTACGATGCGCAATTCGGGCGCGTTGGCGGTGGTGTATCTCTCATCAATCTCAAATCAGGAACCAACGCTCCGCACGGTCAGCTCTATGAGTACCTCAAGAACGATCGGCTTCGAGCCAATGACTGGGTGAGTAACAAAGACGGCGGACCGAGGTGCCACCTTCAAAAACAATACCTTCGGTTTCGAGCTGGATGGTCCCGTTGGATCTCAGGAAGGTGATCCGATGACCGCGACAAAGCGTTTTTTCTGATCTCTTACGAAGGATTGCGCGAACATGCCGCAGGCGGTGAGATCCGTACTCTGCCGACGCCCGAGCGATTGAAAGGCGACTTTTCCAAGTTGTACGACGACAATGGAAATCATAGAGGCGATATCTGACCCGCTCTCCACCCATCTGGGGCCCGATGGTCGAGCTGCGTCCGGACGCCATTCATCGGAAACGTCATCCCCACCAACCGGATCAACCCTGTTGCCGCGAACGTCGCCGCGTTCTATCCACCTCCAACTAAGCCGGCGACGGCCCCAGTCAGCAGAACAATTACTCGAAGGTGATCCCGGAGACGATCGATTAGATCCTGGCTCGGGAAAATGGACTACGTGCTGAGCGACAAAGAGTGGCTCTCGTTCCGCTACGGCCAGACGCCATGGCTGGACTAGCCCAGCCTCGTCAGGGCGATCGCGGTGCCGAGCCTAGCAATCGATATCCGTCAACCCGCATTCCTCGCAATTGGGGTGCGGACTGGACGTACGCGCTTTCCCCAACCGCATCATGCTGGATCTGCGTGGAGAATTGGCTCGCTACGAGGCCGCCTTTGGAGATGGCTTCGGAGTCAACTACGACTCGCGACAACTGGGTTTCCCGATGCCTTGGTTTCGCAGTTCACACACCCTGAGTTTCCGCGTTTCAACGTCGGCGACTACTCAGAAATCGGTTCGATCGGGGTCCTGATCTACTCAACCCAGAGCACGTCGAGTTTGCAGCCAAGTGTCAGCGTGACCCAAGGGAGGCATAACCTGCGCCTCGGCGCGGAGTCTGCGCCGTTGCGACGACGATACCGTAAATCCAGGCCTTGGGAGCGGTTGGTATAAGCTCGACGAAAGCTGGACGCAGGCGAATCCGCAACGCAGCGATAGCGGCTCGGGCAATGCGTTCGCCTCGTTTCTTTCGGTTATCCCTCCGGCGGTTATGTGGACCGCAATATCGAGCCCGCCTATCGCTCAAAATATTACGCCCTGTTCGTCAGGACGATTTCAGGGTCACGTCCCGCATGGCGCTGAATCTCGGCTTGCGCTGGGACTATGAAACACCGCGTGTTGAGCGGTACGACCGCATGGTTCGGGGATTCGCTTTGGACTTCCGGCCAGCCCTGTGCAGACGCCGTGGGGCGCCTTCCGCCGCCGCAAACTGTCCTGCGTGTTCGGCGGGTCTGACAGGCGGTTTGCTAAGCGCCGGCGGCGGGAACGGCCGCTACGCTTTGGAGCACCGCCGGGCAAACTTCCAGCCCCGCCTTGGCATTGCTTACCGGATCACGTCGAAGCTGGTATTCCGCGGCGGATACGCTCTGAGCTATCTCGTCGACCAGTGTTCGAGCGGGCAGGCGACCCGCTCGGGCCGGCGAAGGCGCCTGGTCGCTTCGCTCGACAACGGCCTCACGCCTGCCGCGTCGCTGGAGCGAGCCCTTCCCGGCCAGCGTATCAACCCGAGCGGCCTGCTAACTCCCATCGGCAATACTCAGGGTCTCTCCACCAACCTGGGGCAGAGCGTGACGTTCCAGTATCTAGATCGCCCACTGCCCTACTCCAGGGGGTAGTCCGCCCGGATTTCAGTACCAGCTTCGGGGAGGATGGCTCGCGGATGTTTCGTATGTAGGCAACATCACTCGACAATTGCCGGCAACATCTCCGATCAACTTCATTCCTGATAACGTGCTCAACAGCATCCCAGTGGATCAGCGGCAGGCGTACTTCAATCAGCAGGTGCCGAATCCAATGGCGGGCCTCCTGCCGAACTCCGCGCTCGACGGTGCGACTGTTGCCCGCCAGCAACTTCCTGTTTGCCTTCCCGCAATATGGGAGCGGGTCGCAGATGACGGATGTGCCGATCGGGCGAATCCGCTACGATTCGGCGCAAATGAGTCTGAGCTCGCCGGTTCTCGGCGGGCTGGCCATGACCGTCGCTTACACGATCAGCAAGAACTTGGAGCAGCTCTCGACGCTGAACCCGCAGGACGTGGATCTCGCGAATCCGCTCAACACAAAAATTCGAAAAGCGCCAGTAATCTCACAGTCCGACATTACCCCGCGACTGTCTCGGTCATCGGCACTTACGATCTTCCGTCAGGCAAAGGCCGACACTTCGGCTCGGGGATGAGCCGCTGGGCGGATGGAATTGCAGGAAGCTGGACCGTTAGCGGTGTATATCTGTCACACTCCGGGTACCCTCTGGCATTTCCCAACGCCGCGCCGCTTGAGGCGCGAAGCGCGAAGCTGACCGACGCACAGCGAAATGCTCTGGCACAAGCGACCGGGCGGTCGCAATTCAACCCTCCTACGACGTCTGGTTTGACACGTCGCTGTTTCCGCGCACGGTGCAGACTCCGTTAACGCTGCGGACTTCCCCCACCCGCTTCTCCGACGTTCGAGGCAAGCTCATCGAATGTTGTGGACCTCTCGGCCTATAAGGAGTTCCTGACGGGGAAAGGGTCAAGTTACAGATCCGCTGCGATGCGCACAATCTCGGCAACTTCCCCTGGTTTCGGCTCACTGGACGGCAATGGAAACAACGTCGCAAGTCCCACTGTTCGGGCACCTTGAAGCCGACATGGGCAATGAGGCGCGCGTGATCGTTGGAATCCTAAAGGTGGCCTTCTGATTTAGTCATTATGGTGACTGGCCGTAAGGGAGCACAACTTTATCGCCAATAATGAAAACCCCCAGTGCGTCGCGCCGATGCCCATCCCCGTTAGGAAGGTGAGAGCGGACAGCAGAAGCGCCACGCGCGGCCATGCAACGAGATAGATTCCGTCGCTCCAGGCAGCTGAAAGGTGATGCGAGTAGCGCTGAAGTATGGTGGGAATGCGTATCCACCATAGGGCAAGAACAGAAACGTCGCGTTCTTGAGCTTGCCCGAGCGTGGAGCTAGAGTGCGGCAACTTTGTCGTGATTGACCTGTAGCGGCCTTCCTACCGGGGGGGCACCCAGGAGATTCCTCGCAGAGGAACTTTCTCATCTGCGTCCCACCACAACAAGCTACCGTCTGATTTCAGTAGCAACGCGATAGGAGCGTTGGTTGTTTGATCGACCTCTATGGAGACAATGTCGCCGACGCCGGCATCCTCCAATTCTTCGATAGACTGTTGGGGTGCTCGTATGGCGCGGCCTTCACCTGTTACAAACCACGCTACGCTTGAATTCATACGAGCGACTTTAACCCGGCCGACACCCTTCAATTGAGTCGGGGAACCGGGAAGGGCTCCCGTTGCAAGATACCAGGACCAAACTGTGCCATCTTTCCGTATGGCGGCGTTTCGAGTATTCAGATCGTAGGAAGACTTGGTGACGGCGACTACGTCCTTCAGAAAAGGAATCGCTTGTGGATCTGCATAAGAATGGTCCCAATAGAGGTTGCCATCCTCGAGCAATACATACCTTGCGATTCCTTCACAACCATCAATCACCTGTCGCCCGTTCAGAGCCTTGCGATCTCCAGTTCGCGATTTTATTAAGGCCGCGCCTTGGGCCTGGCTCTGTAGAAGAAGTAGCTCGACCAGAACGTCGTCAACGGTTCCGTCTGACATAAAGAACAAGTTGTCTTTGACGGAGGCGATTGAAGGCCCCCCCGCAGCGCTTCTCACCTCGCTTGCAGAGAACACCTTAGGTTGATGAGGATCTTCCCAAAGTGCCAATCCACCATCTTTAAGCAGCGCGATTGTATAGGTCCTCGAATCGATTTCGTTGACGACATGAGCAATTCCTCTCGCGTTCATGACACCCGGAACGTTAAAAGGATCCTTGAGTTCAGAGTCATCGGTACTGTACTGCGTCACGGTCCGGTCTGCGTTGATCGCTATCAAATGCTCAGGATCGACCAAAACCGTTGACAGCGGTGGGACTGGCGCACGTTTGACGGATTGCGCGTCTCCCGAACGGCACGACGAGCAAACCACCAGGAAGCAAAGGGCGGCAGGGACGTATCTTTTGCTGAGTTTCATTCAAGCCTCTACTCAATTCAGCCGAATAACGAGCTGACAGGTGTTCAGTTGATTCAACGCTTCCTTCGCATGTAGATGTTCTTGTAGCGGCATTGTCAGGCAGCGTAGTTACATCCAGGGCATTGGTAAGCAGCGCGGCCCTTTCCGCCCCAGCGCATAATGTAGCCGACGATAAAGATCGGCAGTCCAATCCCGAACGCCGGTGTGGTTACAAGCCCGACAATGACCAGGACCAACCCCATTTTCGATCGTTTGATAACAACCGCCATCCCCGTCCCGCACCTCGGGCAAGCGTTGGCGGCGATTCGTTGGTGAAGGGCCGCCGCAGCAGCACCCACTGCAAAATGGCTGGCCATCGCTATGTGGGATGGATCGAGGGGAGGAGGTTGCTGAAGCTGTCCCGGCGCCTGTGCCATCGCCGTGCTAGCCGTCACTCCGATTGCAGATCCGCAGCTCGTGCAGAACGCAGCGCCGTCATTTTGGGAAGTACCGCAGGAGTTACAGTAGGGCATCCGTTGTCGCCTCTCTTAGGTACGCGGCCATCGTAAAGAATGCCTGGTTATTGCCCTGTCTGCGACCGGGAGATGGCATCGGCTACCGAGTCGCCGATATCCACCAAGATTAGGGAGGCCTCTCTGAAGAAACGCGCTAGCAAGAAGATGAGAGCGGCATATACACCGCCTGCGACGAAAATGGCCAAGCCGAGCATAAAGGACTGGCTCATGGAAACGAATCCTCCGATTACAGCGCCGAAGGCAATGACGGCGGCAAGAAGGTAGCCAATCGTCGCAATGAGGCCAATGAAACCCCGGTAGGTAGGGTAGGCGCTGTTCGCCCGTATCAAGTCGAGATATCGCTGCTTTGAATTGTCCATCGTCCGGGTTCTCTTTTCCCTCCAGAAACTTACCGCGCTTTGGCTGCTGCACTGGCAGCAAGATTGAGACGACTACATGCTCAGTTGGCGCTTTCTATATAAAACGGAATCCACCAAAAAATCTGCCCTTGATTTCTTAAGAGAAAACGTTGGGCAAAACGGTACGCCGATTTCGTTACTGAGATTGGAGGTGATCCAAGGCGCGAGGGTCTTGCATTTAAGGAGTTGCGGGCGATAGACTCTAATCCTACCTTTCGTTCGTTGAGGTGCGACTTGGAACTTTCCTGGAGCGAGTTGCCGGATCTCACTCTGCTGATAAAGCGGAGCCGGGCGGGCGATAAGCAGGCAGAGGAACGCCTTCTTCGGCTTGTGTACCCGCATCTGAGGAGGGCTGCGTTGCGGCTTCTTGGTCCAAGGTCCGTGGACAAAACCTACACGCCACATGATTTGCTCCACGCCGTGTACGTTGAACGGCTTCAAAGCTGGAAGGGAACGGTCAACAATCGTGAGCACTATCTGGCCGTCGTAAAGAAGGCCATGAAGGACGAGCTAATTGACCGCGCGCGTCGGGCACAAACCCAACGTCGAACAGCTCCAGAGGGGAGTATGGGGTTCCCGCAAGCAAGCGCCACCACGCTGAGCCTTGAGGAGATTCTGGCGCTGGAGCGGGAGATCGAGCGAATGGAGAAAATAGAGCCACGCGCCGCCCACGTGGTCCGGTTGCGGTACTATGGCGGCTGCTCCTGGGAACAAACCGCCGAAGCGGTAGGCGCAGCCGTTAAGATGGTCCGCAACGATTGGGAGTTTGCCGCGACGTGGCTCCGAAAAAGGCTCGGGGGCAAATCCTCCGCATAGCGCTCACGGGTTGCCTGACGCTGGCTATTGCCCTGGCGCAGCCGCCGAGGTTCGTCCGCTCGTCCATACAAGTCGCCCGCAACTTCAACCGAACTCCTCTACCCCTGGCGATAAACTCTGTGGCCGCCGCTGCGGACAATTTTCTGTGGATCGCCTCCGATGAGGGATTGTTTCGCTTCGACGGAGCGCATTTTCATCAAGCAAGTAAGGAGCCGGCCAGCTCTGTTGCTGTCACCACAGACGGTTGGGTGTGGACCGGCAGTGATCGAGGCCTGATCGCGTTCCGCTCGGGAGAAAGTCGCAAGATGTTCTCTCAGAGCATTTCAAGCGTGGTCGCGCGAGGCAACGAAGTGTTGGTGAACGCCAATGGCATCTGGCGGGGCAGCATCGGCGGCTTGTCGCCTGCTGGTGTCGAGGCCAATGGGCCGCTGGCACTCGACGCAAAGGATCGAGCCTGGTTTGGGTGCGGTCGGGAGATCTGCACGCTGAATTCGAGCGGCGTTGAGGAGCGCCGGGGCCTCGATCAAGGAGTCCCCGCGGAAAAATGGCTGGGCGCAATCGCAGACGATTCGGGAACGATCTGGGCCTGGCACAGGCGAAAAATGATTTCGATCAAGGATCAGCATGTCACCGTTTGGGCTTCGGCCAGTCAGAATCCGGCAACTGACCGCCGTATGGAAGCATTCCGAAGCCGGAGCGGACGAATTTGGATGGATGGGCTCACCTGGATCGAAAATGGGACCTACTTCATAGGACAGCCCGCAGCAGGGGGTGACCTCCGCCAATCCTTCACGGAGGATCGCTTCGGAAATGTTTGGATGGGAAGCCTCGAAACCGGTCTTAGCTTGCTGTCACCGAAGAGCTGGGCTCGGGTGTGGCGCGGTGAAGACTTCCTCGCCGGGAGCGAATCGATCACCCAAACTCAATCGGGAAGGCTGCTTGCTGCCAAGCCAGCGGGTGGCCTGTCGGAATACGACTCGAAAGAGGAGCAGTGGAAGAAACTCCCCGGACAATTCGGGGCTGGCCACGCGTGGAACTCAATCGAAGAGTCTAACGGAGACGTCTGGACCATCATTCAGGACGTCGGGATCTTTCGGTTGAATTCAAAGAACCAGCAGACTGCTGTCGTCTTTCGGGGCAGCATGAAAGACATCGATTTTCGTTGCCTGTTGCGTGACCGGACGGGTCAGATATGGGTAGGCGCGAAACGGGGGCTCTACCGGATCGATGAATCGGGCTCACCCAAGCTTGTGCAGGTCGCGCTGCCGGGAAACTCGGGATACGCGGGTGCCTTCACAACCGACGCCAGCGGGCAAGAGTGGCTGGGTTATGACGGCGGGATTGCGCGGCTGGAGCACGGGGAGTGGAAGCTCGTCATTCCACAGCAGGCACTGCTGAGTCCCAGGATTCGCAGCCTTGCCGTGGCGCCTGGTCCCGCCTTCTGGGTCTCTTACCGTGCCGCGCTGCCATTCAGTAAGGTGTATCGGGATAGTTCCGGCTGGAAGAGGCAGGACTTCTCCCCTGGCGACGGATATGGTCCCACGGAAACCAGCAGCATGTTGGTCGACGGCCACGGCTGGGTCTGGCGTGGGACTGATGAGGGCTTATTCGTGAGCGACGGCGTCCATTTGGCGGCGGATGATTGGCTTAAATTCGACAAGTTCAACGGTCTAGCTTCGGATGCTGTCGGGACGTTCGGTCTTACCGAAGACCGCGACGGAGTTATCTGGGTATCAACGGATGAGGGTGCGGCCCGGATTCAACCCGATTCGAACTGGTTCGCCCCGGTGAGCGCCCGGTCCCGCCCTCAAGTAACGGCACTGCGATGGGGAGGAAAACAGTACTTGTGGCCAGGCCCGGGAGAAAAGCTACCAGCCGTTCCATCGCCGCTTGAGGTTGATGTTTCAGAGTGGCCCGAAGTTTCGCCGCGAACGCCGCGGATTCAATTCCGGCTCTGGCCACAGGAGAAGGAATGGAAGACTGCTTTCGACTCCACGGTACGGTACAATTTTCTTCCACCTGGAAACTATCGCTTTGATGTACGGTCGGTGAATAGCCCTGCTACTCTATCGCGCGAGTTCCAAATCGTCCGTTCCGGCGGGTTCGACTGGTGGTGGCCCCTGGGTGGTCTAGTTGGCTCAGCAGGCGCCGGATGGTGGGGTTGGCAGCGATTGAGAGAGATCTCGCCTAGCCAACGAATACTGGGAAGCAAGGCGGGCGTTCGTTGGCCGTGGAGACAATAGCAACTCTTCCGCCTTCAAGGTCGGAGACACTGTGGCTGGACGCTATACGCTTGAAGAGAGGGTCGGCGAGGGAGGATTTGCCAGCGTTTACCGCGCCCGTGACACTTCAACAGGCGAAATTGTAGCCATTAAGATCCTCAAAGGGCAGGACGAATTCCCAGACTGGCAACGCCGCCGATTTGAGAGAGAAATTGAATCTCTGCGGAGAATCGCACCATCCCGGCATAGTTCGACTACTGGATTCGGGATGGCTTTCGGAAAGTGAACCCTATGTGGTGATGAACTTTGTGGCCGGGCCAACACTGCGTACCGTGCTTGCGTCCGCCCCGCTTAATTCGGAACAGTCCAGGAGCTGGATTCTTGAAATTGGCGAAGCATTAGGTGAGGCGCACGCACATGGTGTACTGCACAGGGATCTGAAACCAGAGAACATCCTGCTGGAGGCGTTCGGCACCCCAAGCCAGCACCCGGTGATTGTGGACTTTGGCGCAGCCCTCATCAAGGATCAGTCGGGGCAAAACGGCACAAGCTTCATGCTGGTTTCAATTCATTATTCCGCTCCAGAGCGGGCGCGTGGACGTTCTTCTACGGCAAGCGATGTATATTCTCTCGCCGCAATCGCGTTCGAGATGTTCACAGGCATTCGATTCGCGACGCTCATGGACGGAGACGAAACCGAACTTGCCAAGGAACTGGTGGGTTGGCCGAGCGACCTGGTACGCCTTCTGGCGGAAGGAACGCAGTCTACTCCGTCAGCCCGTCCCCAAGACATCCGGCTATTTGCCAGGGCGTTGGCTCAGGCTCTGCCCGACAACGCAGGTCCAAAACCTTCATTCCCGTCGCGATGATAGATGACGTGCGGTGAATGCCGCTCCACTCCATTTCCACTCCATTAAGGACCGCTGTGCATACGGAGTTTCGGAAGTTGCTGAATCCAGTAGACCTGAGTACATCAGCATAAACGCCTTTGTCTTTTATTAACAACAGACGCTCATATTCCCAAGCTGGACGTCGCCTGTTCGTCCCCGGTCCGCCGATAGGCGCAATCACCGCACATCGCTTTCTTGGTTTGTGAGTCCAGAAGACTCCATTCGAGGCGTCGATCGCGATCTTCACCCAGTTGGGCATCCCGGCGGAACGAATCGAAGCCCAGATCGAAGAACGACGACTACGCAAAAAGCCCGGACGATAGCCGAAGCGCGGAAAAGCCGCAAAAGGCGCGTGGACGGCTGCGGGCACACTGGAACAAGGACGGGTGTTCCGGCCGGTGAATCGTGCTGACCAGGTGAGCGGCGAGGTCCTGTCGGAAAAGGTCGTGTGGCAACTGATTAAACCCTACGCAGGCGCCGCTGGCGTTCCTGGCATCGCTCCCCATGACCTCCGTCGCACATGCGCCAAGTTGTGCCGCGCCGGTGGTGGCGAGCCGGAGCAGATCCAAGTGTTACTGGGCCACGCGTCGGTTCAGACGACGGAACGTCTTAATTGAGCGCCGATTCGGCTAACTAACTCAACCGAACCCGTGCTTGGCTCGGTGGCGGGAGAGGTTTGTGCGATGAGTGTCGGTCAGCTTCACTTGTCCAGCCGATTGCACGTAGAGTTGTTCGGCGGCTTCTTCGGTGATCGTTGGGGATAGGAGTGGCTTGCCGGTATCGTCGAAGCTGACAAGTCCGGCATCGAAGGCCGCGTCCCAGAGGGCGGACAGCAGCAGGCCGTTGTGGACATCCAACCGGAGAGCATCGGTTTCGCACTCGGACCACGGTACGATGTGTGAGGCGCGGAGCAGGGCCCGGTCCGTGATTCCGGTCAGCGGGCAGCGGCCCTTCCAATACTCCATGAGCGCTTGGCGGAAAAGGTCCTGGCCTATGCGCTGCACCACGAGCCGCTCGGCTTCCGTGGTGCGCGGGATGGATTTGGTCTTGGCAAGGAACTCCTTCAGCGGGGCGTCCGGCAGGCTGACGCCGAGGCGGTAGGTCCGGTCGAGGGCGTCATGGAGTTCGCCGAGGGCGCTGAACGAATACACCGTTCTTCCCGGTTCGTTCGCGCCTGTGGCTGGCGGCGCGGCGGGCTGGATTCCGAGTTCGGTTGCGACGGCTGCGAGGCCGACTGCCAATAACCACGGACCGTCCTTCGAGCCTGCGCCCAGCCAGATATCGCCCTGCGCGGTGGTGGAGCGGAAGTGAAGCCAACCGGAGTCTAACCCCAAGTCGATGCGAAATCCGTTATCGAAGGCGGCCTTGTGGAGTTCGGTGCGGACGACGAAAGATGGCGGATTCTCAATCATTTCAAATCGCCAGCTTCCATCCGATCCCAGGCTTCCAGCACCAAGCGGCGGGTGCGATATTCGCCAAAGCTCTTGATCTCGTTGTTCTTCAGCACGCGGAACGTTTCTGAAGGATAGTCTTCGCCCATCACGTCTGCCGGGTCGAGGATGTAGCGAAGTTCGTCTCGGGTGAGGCCGTAAGCGCGGGCGTACCAAGCGTCGAGTTCGGCACGGCGGAGCGCCCGGCGGTCTTGGTTCCAAGGAAAGGGTGGCCCCTCAAAACCGAGGTCGCGGGCGAAGGGTGCCAGTGAGTTCGACGTATAAGTGAGTTCCAGGAGCCGGGGCTGCAACCAACTGATCGCCGCTGTGTCGAATCGATCCGGTGGGAGAATGGGCACCTGCTTAAGAACGAAGTAGACCATTGAGGTGCCCCCAAGTTTTTGCCGCGCGACATAGTCGCAGACGAGCGAATTCAGGCAGCCGTAAAATGCCGTAACTTGCGACTCAGGAGCAGTCGGGAAGATCAGTGGCAACTTGTGACCCATTCCGGCAAGGGGCAATATACTGGCGATTAGCGTCCTCTCGTCGGTGCCCCGACAGATGTCACGCCATCCAATCAGCCACTTTCGAGTCCACTGTTTTTCTGCGAGTCGCTCACGAACGTGAGCTTCGTCCAACCAATATTGCGGGGTCGGTTCGAAGGAAGGATCGCACTTTTCTTGCATCGTAAGATCACGCGTGTCACCACGGTCGTAGGTGCACCAGCGATGGTCAAACTGGTGAAGCATCTTGGCTTCGAGCAGTGGCAGGCGCCCTGGCCCAGGTTCCGAGAGGAATAGCCCGCTATCATTCGCCATGTGAAACATTGCCATGAAAGAGATGCCCCATGGGTTGCCGCCATCCTTACCGTCTTCCATGAGGATAGGCACGCGGCTGTGGATCTTAGCTGTCAGGTCGGCATCGTAGCGAGTGCGGAAGATTGGTGCGGTCTTTGTATTCGGGTTGATGCGGGCGATTTCGTTAGCGCCCAGCGTGTAGTGACGCCGTCTGTCGGCAAAGTCGGCAATGGTGCGCGAGAAAAAACTGAACGGAATATCGGATGGGCCAACGCCATTCCCTCCGAGTGTCAGGAGCGAAAACTTAAACCTTGCGTGGCCGATTCGGTCGAAGAAGCCCAGGCCCGTCTGGAAGTCGTGAAGGCTGACGATCCTGCGCTCGCTCACTATGGCACTGAAGAACGGTGCCGTAGTCGCGTCGGTTGCAATTCCGGTCGGAACAACGATTCCCGCTCGCCCCGATCGGTTGACGACACATTCGAAGAGCTCGGCGAATAATGCATAGGTGTTAATGTCGCCGCGTCCGGTCAGGGGAAAACGTCCAGCCTCACGCGCGAAAACGGATGCGGCTTCAGCAATTCGCTTTGCCGTTTCGAACTCGTTAAAGAGAGTATGTTCTCTTGTGCCCGCAGGAGCACCCTTTGAGTCTTGCGATCAACTTGCCGCGAACGTCGGCAGTAGGAGCTAACGCGATCTCAGGCTCGCGTGCAGAGAAGAATTCTTGTTCTTGAAGCTTGATGCGCTCCCAAGGGGGATTCCCAATCACCGCATCAAAGCCCCCTGAGGACAATCACGTCGGGGGAGTTCCAGGGGCCAGTGGAACACCCGTGCCTTATCCGTGACCTCACGGGCTGCCCCAACCAAGGGTCCATATACCTGTCCACCCGAAAGCGTCCGCCAAACGTGGTCCGTGGTCGGCACTAAGGCCGATCCAGGCTCGCGTGGAGCATCCTTCTTGGGTAGCAGGAACGCCGCGATGTACAGGTCCGCTGCTACGCGCCAACTCCACAGTTGCCGCTCGGACTTGGCGGCGGCAAGGCGTTTCTTCTTCTCTGCGATTTCTGCGGTGGTGTCTTCCGGCAGATTGCGGACTGCGCGTAGCGATGCCGCCAATGGCGGCGCAGCAGGGAGCGAGTTCTTGCCACCAGTAAAATCGAGCGTACCTTGGCCGTCTCGTTCGGCCTTGTTACGCCGGTCGATATTTGGCCGCTTCCTTATCGTCTCCAGAAAGCGGCCGGTAGGCGGCATCCGGGATGCCTTGGCGCTAGAGCTTCCAGATCGAAACGCCGAGCAGCGAGTCGCCGCAGCAGGATGGTCGCGTCGAGGAAGCCGAGGGGTTTTCCGGGCTCGACGGTTTCGATTGACAGCGCCACTTTGGTGAATTCGACCGCCATAGGGTTGCGGTCCACGCCGTGAATCGAGGAGCGAACTATCAGGAAGCGTGGCGATAATTTGGGCCGAAGGGACGCCGCCGGTGCGGGCGCGGGCGACGCGGGGGACCTGCGCGCGGCGCCCAACAGAAAGTGGCCGGAGCCACAGGCCGGATCGATGACGGTGACGCCGAGCAAGCCCTGAACTTTATCGTTCGACTCTGATTCGACGCGATCAAGGACAGGGTCCAAGGCACTATCGAGAAGAGTCTGGACTAAGCTGTCGGGCGTGTAGTAGCTGCCGGATGGTTTTGCGCTGGTTGCCTTTGGTTTCGTCACCGTCGGCAAAGGTGAGGCCCCGGCCTTGATCGACCAGGATGGGCGTCAGTTCGAGGAGGCTTTCGTAGACAGAGCCGAGTTCTTCGGTCTCCATGTCCCGCCAATTGACAGGGACGAGGCTCACGTCCTCTTTAAGCCATGCGAGACGGTAACGGCCTCCATCAGGCGCGATTTGAAAGACGGGCGCGCTCGAGATCGGGGATGGCCGTATCCTCGAACAATCCGCCGAGGGCGGGCAGGGCGAGTTTCGTTTGGCCCTGAGCGAGTCCGGAAGGTGATGAGCAGGCCTTCCCAGCGATCGTAGTGCTGGTCCCAGGCCGTGCGGCGAATGGCGCGGTCACGGAGGGCGCTGAGCGAGTAGCCTTCGGCGTAGAGCTTGGTGACGGATGGCGAGGAATCGGGCGGATGCAGAAGGCCACGATCTTCCGCCACAAGCAGAAAAATGAGTCGATAGACCAGGCGGAGCAGTTGGCCGAAGAACTCCGGCAAAGGCAATTCGCCGCTGGTGACGCGGCTTCGGAGTCCGCTGTTTTCCGGACGCGCGAGGAAGCCATTGCCCAGGGCGAGGAGCGCAGTTTCGACTCCGTCACGAAGCCGGTCCCGCGCGACCAAGCCCTCGCTCGCTCCGGCGTCGCGCCAACGTTCGAGCGTGCAATCGGTGACGGGCGTTCCTGGTGCGCCGAATCGGGTGGCGTGGAAAAGTTGCCAGACGGCGGCGAAGTCGGCGAAATTCTCGCTCTCGAAGATCTGGCGGAGGTTGACCTCGACGAAGGCCGGACGAGTGAGACTGGCGTTGTCGCGCATCAGGCGGAGGCGGTCGCCGTTGGTGCAGAAGCCCCAGAGCGCGTTGTCGGCGTGGTTGAGCCAGTCCTGCAAGGCTGAGGCTGCGGAGCGCCTGTGGCCTTCGCGGGTGAGGTAGGGGCTGGCGCGGTCCAGGTCGTCAGAAGGCGGGACCACGACGAGCGGCACACGGCCTTTCTTCGCTTCCAGCGAGACTCCATTTGGATTGATGGAGGGCTTCTAAGTCGGCGAAACCGAGGATTGCCCGAGCAGACCCTCGACAAACGAGACTGCGGCTGCTGCCGAGGGCGTGGGCCTGCGGCAAAGTCCTTGAACAGGGCCGCGCCGATACGGAAGTATCTGGCGATCTCGTCGCGGAGCGTTAGTCCTTTGGGGATCCCGTAGTCGGCGTCAGACTGGGCGGTGGCTTCCCGCGCGGCTACGCGGGCAAGCATGACCGATGAAACGAGGCCACCTTCGAGGGTGATGGTGTCGGAGATGATCGATTTGGAGCGCCTAGCCTTGGAGTGGAAGCTCTTGTGTTTGGATACTGCCTTTGTGGCCTTCGAAGTCGTCTTGGCCACGGTGGAAGACGTGGACCCCGGGGTTGATGCGAAGACGCCCATGACATCGGCGGGCAAAACTGGCTCCACGGTCACGCGCGAAACGTCGACCCGCTCGCCGCGCGGACACGGCCATGATCTTCGGCCAAGAATGCGGATCGCTCGCGGGCATAGTCCGCGATGGGGCCGTCGAGCAGCGCGGTGACTCGGGTGCGGGCTTGCTCAACCATCCGGTCACGGGCCACATCGGCCAGGTTTCCACTGGCGTTGGTTTCAAGCAGGCTCCACGCGGCCAATCCCGAGGCGCACGGTGACTCCGAGGTTCCCTCGAAGGCTATCGCCGCCCATTCCTCCACAAGCAAGAGCCTTTCTTTGCGTCCGCGAATCACCAGTTTGAAGCGGAGGCGAAGTAGCGCGATTGTGGTGATGGATTTGACGGCCGGTGTGAGCCACGCCCCGGCTCGACCGATCGGCGGCACTGGACTTGAGGTAGGATCGAGAGCTGCTTCGAGTAGCGCTTCGGCAAGTGTCGCCGGCAACGGATGGCTTCGGACAACGACTTCCGTGTTCGCAGCGGCTGGTTCCTCGAACGCGAGGCGGATGGAGCCCTCCAACCCTCGCGCGGCCAGTCGTTCCTTCAGAGCGGAGGGTAAGGCGCTCAGGTGTGCCTGGGGTGCGCTTGGCTCGAATCCAAAGGCACGTCCAATCTGCTGAGGGCCCTTTCCACGAAGCGGCGAACCTCCGTAGGCCCGCCAAGAAGTTCTCGCCAACGACGCCATTCCGGAGCGACCTGCTCCGGCTTGATTGCGTTCTGCGCGAACCGGGCGCGCGAGCGACGTTCGCCTTCCTGCGCGTCGCGCCACCGGATCTCCATAGATCGCGCGTCTTCGGCGAAACCGAAGTCCAAACTCAGTTGCGGGGATTTTCCCTTTCGGAGTAGCACCGCATTCATGAGCGCGCCGGTGACGGCTCCCCGCTCATCTGGGAGGGGCACGGTGACGCCGGTTGCCTTGCGGATTGCGGCGGCCTTGCGCAAGATAACATCCAGGACCGCTCCATCAATCGCGCTGTCGGGCGAATACAGAAGAACGGAACGAACGATGGTTGCAGACTGACCAAAGCGGTCAACGCGGCCTTCGCGCTGTTGGTGGCGTGTAGGGTTCCATGAAAGATCGTAGTGAACGACCGCATCGAAGAGGTTCTGAAGGTTGATGCCTTCCGAGAGGCAGTCTGTGGCGACTAAGAGGCGCTGGGAAGCCGTGCCCATATCCTCCACGCGGGCGCGGCGTTCTTCGGCTGGAAGCGCACCGGTAACCGCCTCAACACGGAGTTTGGGAAAAGCCTTGCGAAGTCCATCGACGACATGTTCTGCGGTGGTAATGAAGCGGCAGAAAACGACAGGATTTGCTCCTTCGGCAACGAGTGGCTTCAGCACATCGATCACGGCGGTCAATTTCGGATCTTTGCTCTTGGCCAACCGATCTGCATCGGCGATCAGCTTCTCAAGCGGACCTTCCTTTTCGAGGCCGGAGGCGGGTTCTACATCGATCGACTCCGCTTCATCGGCATCGAAGACCTGCTCGCCGAGCTTCTCCAAGTCGCCTGAAAGCCGATTGCGAAGGGCGCTTGCCGCGGCTGCGGGCGACGATCCAACGCAACGCATCAGGGCAAGGGTTCCCCAGAAAGCAAGGCGCCGCCGATTCTCATCTTCGCCAGAGGTTGAGACAATTTCGAGGCAATAGTCTAGAACTGCTTCGTGGAAGGCTTTGTGAGCCGAATCCAAATCGTAAGGCTTTTCCGCTGTCTCATGACGCGGGAAGGATCGGCTTTCGCCCCATTCACGCCCAGTGATGTCGATCCGCTGCCGTTGTACAAGGTGTCGCGCTAGTCGGACACGTGATTCCTCATCGTCCAACGCGCCCACCGAAAAGCTGGGATCGAGAAGGCCCAGAAGGCGGTCAAAGGCACCTTCGTCCCCGCTGTGAGGGGTAGCCGTAAGAAGAATGAGATGCCGCTCCTGGTCCTCGGATAGGCGCCTGAGAAGTTCAAAGCGCTGTTGCCTTCCCTGGTGCGCACCCACGCACGCGTGAGCCTCATCGACAACGATGGTCTTGGGGCAAGAACGCGCGAAGCTTTCGCGCCGCTTATCCGCCTTGATGTAGTCCAGACTGACGACCGTGAACGGATGTGCGTCGAACAGGGTTTGCGATGCGGGCAGCCCTCGCTCAAGCCGGGCGGCTGTCGCCGCAGTCACTGCCACTGCGTCAAGATCGAACTTCGTTTTGAGTTCCGCGGTCCATTGCTCGACCAGGTGAGGGGGGCACAACACCGCGATGCGGTCGATTTCGCCGCGATCAATCAGCTCTCGAAGAATCAGGCCGGCTTCGATGGTCTTACCGATACCGACGTCGTCAGCGATCATCAGTCGGACTGTTGGAAGGCGAAGCGCCATCAACAGCGGAACCAGTTGGTAGGCACGCGGTTCAAACCCGAGCCTTGCGGCGGAGCGAAACGGACCAGCGCCTCTTCGTAACGATAGGCGAAGTGCGTCCGCAAGAATTCGCGCGGCGTCCTGCGTTGCCAGCACCTTCGCATCGGGCAATCCAAACCGCGCTGGTCGCACCGGGTCGCGTTCCAATTCGGGGCGCAGATACTGAATATCTGCCTCGGCACCGGATAGAGGTCGGAGGCAAAGCCAATCAACTTCGGGGGAAGGCATCGCAACCCACTCCCGTCCGCGAGCAAAGACGAGATCCCCGGGCGCAAACTGAGCACTCATCACTGAACTCCCAGCAAACGCCGGAGTTCGGTTGGCGGCTCGCTTGAATCGTCGAGGTGCACGACCGAGAGTCCGAGAGCCCCCACTGCCGATTGTTGCTCAGGCGTGAGCATGGATTTTGACGCCACAACAAGGTGAGAACGCCAGACCAACGGGAAGGCGGCTTCACCGACGACAAGCGGACTCGCGTCTGGAGCTGGCAAACCCCAGTCTTTGATTCTAGTCATCAGGTCGTCGGAGGCGTCCGGTTGCCTCGATGCAACGGGAACGACTTCGGCGCGAGCGAGCCGAAGCAGAATCTCAAGAAGTTCCGGATCGGTGCGATCGATGAATTCGTGGTCTGGTTGGTTATAGTACGACAGAAGACACCGATAGCAGCCTTTGACACATTGCGCGGATGGATCTTCCGTGAGCTTCGAAGGATCACCGGTGGAGATGGCAAGATCGAGATTCTGGAAATGCATCAGATCGAGAGCAGACTTGGCAACGTCAGCCAAACGTCTTGGTTCCGAGACCAAACGCGTCAAAACACCTGCCCCGCCTTCCGTTGCTTCAAACGTGAGAATCGCCTTTCGGTCATCCCGGTTCGGCACAGGTTCAGTGAGCGTCTCGCCTTCCTCCAACTGGAACACGGTTTCGAGACCTCGAGTGAAAGCGTGTTGCAGTGTGGTTGTTGTGGCTGTGGATTGCGGTTCAGCGGCCAACCTGAGCAACGCCGCGTTTTTGTTGTCCTCAACGATGGGCACGATTCGCTGAACGATTGCGCTGTCAGGCGGTGCCTCGTCTTCTTCTCCTTCGGCCGGTCCACCAACCCAACGGCCAGAGGCGGGATCGATTCCAAAGCCGAGAAGGCTCTTTTCCTTACGCCGCCGGAGTCCCTTGTTTACTCTGCTGATTGTTGCCCCAGGCGCGTAGTCGATTCGAAGGATGGGCCCGTGTTCGTCTTGCGCAATCGCGGAAGCTACGTCCAGGCGACCTTCACGGCGCGGCCAAGAAAAGACAGTTTGGATCTCGAAGCCCTGGCGCTGTCTGTCTTCATCATTGGCAGTGATTCGCTCTGCTGGTTTGGTTTCAACATTGTCGATCCTAACGATGTTTCTGATAGGATTGATGCCACCCATGTTCGTGTGACAGACGTGACAGCGTTCGGGTTCGGCATCATGTGCGGCCCCACATTGCTCGCAAACGAATAGGGTCTTCGTTGACAAGCGCCCGCCTTCCGCTGCCCGCAGTTCGGGTGAGAGCTTGGCTTTGTAAACACGGAACGCTCGCCCCTCGTGGTAGATCAGGCTGCGCGGTCCGAACTCCGCGATAGCGAGGAAACGTGCTCGCTGTAGATAGGCGGCCTTGGGCCCGCCGCCGCCGAGAGCAGGAACATAAGCGTAGATGGGAAGGCGCGGGAAGTTGTAGCCGGGCAAGAATCCTTCGGTCGCAAGGTATCGGTAGGTGTAGAAGTCCGATCCGCCAGTTGACCGGCCCTTTTCGAGCAACGCGAGTTGTTCATTTGCTTGAGCCTGGGCTAGCTTCGCATCGCGTCGTTCGCTGCCGCTGAGCCCGTGCATTTCGGACTTGCGGTTGGCTTCCATCAACTGCGAGTGAGCACTCAGATAGAGTTGCCGCCAGCGGTCGAACGCGGACGAGAACCGACCAGGTGCGGCGGCGGATATCGAATTGACGAAAGCATCGCGATCCGCGGCCCACGGAGCATTCGACGGGTTGAGTTCAGAACTCACACTGTCCAAAATGCGGAGCATTGCCACGCTTGCGCGTGTGGCGAGATCGGGCGTGGAGATCGTAATCTCGATCTCCTTTCCTATAGGCAAGTGGCCGATGCTGAGGTCAAGAACATGAGGAATGTCGTCCTGGAGATTCTGACCAGATTCCGCGAGCCATACGGCGTGAAGATGAGATTCGATTAGATCCCGGTTCGCCAATTCCAAAGCTGGAGGCCGGACGATGCCGCTTACCATCTCCTGAGGCTTGGCGAAATAGTGCTGGTCATGCGGGCTTTGGGCGGCGCAATAGGTCACGACCAGAGCCGCTTGGCCCGACCGTCCAGCGCGACCCGAGCGCTGAGCATAGTTGGCGGGTGTCGGCGGAACATTTCGAAGGTAAACAGCATTCAGGGCGGATATGTCGACCCCCAGTTCCATAGTTGGCGAACAGAACAGGGCTGGAAGGAACACATTCGGCTCCCCTTCCTCCCGCAGCTTCTCTTTATCGCGTTCTAACTTGTCTCGATCTTCGGCACTCCAGCGGAATCGCCATTCGCGCCATTGGCGGCGGTCCTGCTCGACTTGTGCCGTATGTTCGCGGCTTTCTAAGCCGAACAATCCTTCGCCACCCTGTGTCAACGCCTGCGCTAGGGTTTCGTAGAGACTGACGAAGTAGGTATTGACGGGTTTGGTGATATCCCGGCCATCGCCTTCAACGAGCCGAATTGCATTGGCTTCGAGCCTCCACCCATCAAGGTCAAAGGTTGTTGGTACGCGACGAACCAGTTGATAGCGTTCCGCGATCTCCAGGAGAGAGCGTACGACGTCCAAGTACGCCTGTGCGGAGAGGCGCCCACCCCAAATCTCGCTGCGATTCAGTTGCTTTGCCAGCCTGCTCCGCGGGCCCCCACGAACGATAAGAGGCTCCCCCCGCAAACCGACGTCGTCGCGTCGCGGCGCATCAATCATCAGAGCAGCGGCGAGACGCAGATTTTCTTGCTGTCCGATGGACCACGGATGGCGAAGGGCCTGCCGTGCTGCGGTTGCGATGACATCGACCATTGCCGGGTCCAAGGCATCCGCCGTGACCGCCAATCCTCGACGAAGGGTGTCCAACAGAATGATGAGAGCCCGCCTGCGGTTCTCTGGCGAGAGGCGCCGTAGCTCGGGAGGCACAACCGCGAACGCCTCCGGATCGGCTACAAGTTCGTCGAGTCCGACGTAGGAGGCTCGAATCAGCCCCAGTTCTTCGAGGCTAGGATTCGTGAACCTCCAACCACGGCGCTGATCCGCCCAGACACGGTGTGCGAGCACGCGAGCAAGAGTTCGCTCACCCTCAATCAAGCCTACTCCGACCACCTCTGGGCGAGACAACCACTCAGGCCGCCTCGCCCTGTTTACAGAGGTGAATCCGAGAGCCGATTGAACCCGCCGCCCGAACTCATCGTCGCCGAGGCCGTCGGGGCCTGCCGCACGCACGGCTGCGAGTGTTGCGGCTCGAAAAAGCGACACAAACAGGAAGTCGTTAAAGTGCCCGGCTTGCAGAGCAGCATCCTGGCGATTATCGGTGAAACCCAGCAACTTTCGCTTATCCGGTAAAACGTTACTCGTCGGTCGATTCATCCACCGCAGCGCACTCGATACCAAGAGCGTGGTTGCCGAGCTACGCCCCTCAGCGGATAGACCGGCAAGCTTGTTGATCTCGCGAGCCTGTCCCGGCGGCTGATCTTTGCAGTTTGGACAGAACCTGAACTTGCCAGGGAGAAATAGTGAATTCTTGCCACCCACTTCAATTGCGCCGGCCGCGCTAACCGCGATGCGCTGAGGTGCGAGTGGACGCCGATCGGATCTCAACCGCCTTACCCCTCCCGGCCCAATTTCCGTCCACTCTTCCGGAAAATCGTCCGCTTCACCAGCGAAGCCATACTCCGGGTCATTGTCTGGTTCCGGCATCAAATAGCCGGCTTCCTCTTCCGCGTTTTCATCATCTATTGGTGTTTCGTCAATCGCCCGTGGCAGAGCTTGACGTCTGCCGTCCTTGTCGACCAGGAGGACTGGATGAAATTCCTGTCCACACGTTCGGCAGAAGAATGTCGGATAAAGGCGGGAGTCGGGATCCTCAGGATCAAATCTCTGTCCTTCGAGCGTGACGCGGCGCTCCCCCGCGCCTTTTAGGGTGGTGTAGACAAAGCCAGCACCGGAGATGAATCGATGCAGCTTGAAGGCCAAGAATGCCCGATCACCATTCCCGCCTCGATCCGCGGCGGGCCTGCTCATCAACGTGAGCATGTCCTGCAGTTGCCGACGGCAAAGCGTCGCTTCTCGACCGGAATCCTTGGCCAATCGCGCTGCTGCTTCTCGGATAGTTATGGGCGAGCGGCGGGTTAGCCGCTGTCCGTCCTGGAGCCCGATTTGTAGTTCAATCCATACTGCCAGAGGGTGCCTGCGGAGCGAATCATCGCTGAGGGATGACGGAACCGCCCAGTCAACGGCTTGGGCCAAAGTTGCGGAGGAAACGGTTACTGCGATGTCCGTGGCCCGTTCGAGGCTCTCGTCGATGATGGCATCTGGCGTAACCTTGATCCCAAACAGACGGGTGGCAACCTTTGCCACCGCAGCCGCTCGTGTCTGCTCCTCGCCTTCATTTGCCATCGTTGCTGATGTGCCAATGCAGATCGGTGCCTTTTGTTTGCAAAGGCGGTCGCGCACACGACGGACCAGCATCGCGACGTCTGCTCCTTGCCGCCCACGATATGTGTGGAGCTCGTCGAGCACGAAAAAATCCAACCCTTCGGCGTTTCCGATCACCGTCTGATCCCGCTCACTCTGCCGAGTCATGAGCAGTTCCAACATCATGAAATTCGTCAGAAGAATGTCGGGCTTTGAATTCTTGATGAGATCTCTCTCGTTGTTGTCCTCTTGTCCCGTGTAACGAGCGAACGTGGGTCGCAACGCGTCCGGAAGGTCAGCCTGCTCTACGAACTTTTGAAGTTCCTGCATCTGGCTGTTCGCCAGGGCATTCATCGGATACACAATGATGGCGCGGGTCCGAGGACTCTGACCTGCGGCTCTCGCTCTTACGGCAGCGTCGATGATCGGAATGAAGAAACAAAGAGACTTTCCTGAGCCCGTGCCTGTCGTGACAACGAAACTATTTCCTTTGGACGCTTTGGCGACCGCCTGGGCTTGATGCCGATACAGAGTAATCGGCACGCCGCCAACACGAAATATGCTCGCCGTATCAGGGTGCAGGAACCCCTCCTCGACCAACTCTTGAACGTTGGCGTCACGTTCGTAGTGAGGGTTGATGCTAATCAACGGCTCGGGCCAAAAGCGTCCTGTTGCGTAAAGAGCATCAACTTGAGTTCGAATATCGTCGGCTCGAATTTGCGTGAATGATCTGGCAAATCGCTCGTAGTCACCGATGATTGAATGATCCAACTCAAAAACGTTCACGCACCCTCCAACAATTCACGCCCACGCGAGGTTCATTTCTATGCCCGTCGCGAACTGGTTCAGTTTAACGAGGATCTACTATTCTCCCTCAGGCGCGCGGTACGCTCAGGTCAAACGCTCAGAAGAAGGGGCGAATCGAACGAGGAAAGGATGCGATTGTTCAGACCTCTGTCCTTGTTATTCGTAATATGGACACTACTTATGCTTGGGTCGAACCTGCGAGATGGCTGCTGGTCCGCTGAAGAGGCGTCTGATTCGCGGATTTGGGATTCAGCTAGCCAACGCTCCGCAGCCCTGTATACGTGATCGTATTTTCGTCCGCGAACACTGCCCGCGCCATTGCCGTGATGGTGGCCGCTACTCCGTCAATCCTCTTCGATGCCGTTTCGCGCGGCGGCTTCACCGGCGGGAGGTGACGCCCCGTCGGTCACCAGCGCCAGGCAGGACGCGTGCCAGTTCAGGATCGGATTGTTCCCATGGGCGAGCTTGCGATTCATGTAGAGCCCGATAAAGTGCTTGGTTGCCGCGGTCAGCCCGCCGATCGTCTGCGGGATATCGACGCAGACAAATCCTCGGGGGACGAGCATGAGTCGCCGCCGCTTTGATCCGCCATCGGTCGAAGGTGACCTTCCGGACATCGAACATCCGCGACGCCCATCGCACTTTTCGATGATGGCGGCATGTCGATCTCGGCGCCGGGAGTCGTTTCGAGAACCTAGTGCCCGTCCAGCTCGTCAGCGGAGCCCTCGTGCGCCTTTCGATGTCGGATATGCGTTCACTCGGCAGCCAGAAAAAGAGCAGCTCCTTCCACTGCTCAGATTCTTCAAGCGGCGGGAACAGAGCGCGAGCGCGGCCATGTCCGTCGTCCAGGCGAGATCGATGCCGGCAAAAGAGGTGCGGCCGCCAGCCCCCATTTCGAGATCAGGAGTTCCGCGTCATATGTCGGCCACTCACCAGGTCCACGCCGCCATCGCCTTGACACCAAAGCGGCATGTGGATCACCGAGTTCCGGTCGCCACGCAGGCACATTCAGATTCAGCCGGATGTAGCCGGCGTACTTCTCTGGCCTGGCGATGGCCTCCTTCATTTCCGATTCGATCGCGTTGTCCGCCGGAAAGCCGCCGTTGTTTTCGTGCGATGGATTGGCGGCTACGCGCGCCTCGCGGGACTTCCAGTACTCGGATCGCTCTCGATGCGCTGCGGATCGGCCTGGTAGATCGCGGCGTAGTAACTGCGGTCCTCGATGCTGCCGTCGAGCACATGCTGCGCGTATTCGTATTCGGAGAACCAGAGAGGCATTCCTGCTCATCGCCTGAGGTCGTTGTCTGAATCATCAGTGGTTCGCCCTGCTGAATGCCGTTGACGACCGGCGAGCGCGAGATCATTCCCTTCAAAAGCACCGTGCGGACGGTCTCCGCCTTCTTCCGGGTGAAACGGTGGAGCTCGTCGAACATCGACAGGCTTGGGCGTTTGCCGTCCTGCACATCGCCGTTGCGGAAGAACCGTGTACAGGCCGCCGCCGTCGCGCCGGATAATCCGCTTGGTGCTTCAGAACCTTCAGTCGCTTCCGAAGTTGTGGATTGCCTTCGACCAAAAGCGCCGCGGCTTTGTAAACGATGCTCGCCTGATCCCTGGCCGAGGCGATGCCGTAGGCTTCCGGCTGCGGTTCGTCTTCCATCAGAAGGTGATAAATCGGGAGGCCGCCCAGGAGAAAGCTTTTTCCGTTCTGCTTGGCTACGGAAATATAGGAGCGTCGGTATTGCCGGAGACCGGTTCGCGCATCGACCGAGCCGTAAAGCGCGCGCAGAATCTTCCGCTGCCAGCCCTGCAACTTGTACCCGAGCGGCGGATATAGCACCCGATCGAAAAACCGTTCGACCTTGCAGGCCCGGCACTGGGCCGTCCCGTCCGATCGCGTCTCGCACCACGTCTCGGCACTGCAGTAGGCGCATGTGGCTGGCCGGTACTCAACCACATAGAGCCTGTTCGAGCGGGTCTATAAACTGTGCGCCTCCCCCGGACGCTTGAACCCGGGTGCTGGAGCTGGGTGTCAATCCGAATTCACGCCGCTGAATGATGATCTGGGCCGACAGTTCCCGAATCGTGCTCAGCGTACGGCGCCCTTCGGTGGTGCGGCTCAGCGCGGTGAGAGCGTTGCCGGAGATCTGCTGCTTTTTCTCCTTGGCCTTCTTGGTGATCTCGCTCGCCTGAGCAGCCAGACCCTTGCGCAGGGTATCGAGCATCGCCAGATCCTCGCAGAGCATCGCCAGCGCTCCCCCATCCACCCGGCGCAACACCCCGGAGTTGGCCATCTCGCTCACCAGCCCGTCCCATTGCTTCCGCGCGCCCGCGCTCATGCCGGTGGGGCGGTCCGGGATGCCGGGCGCGAACTGCGGCTCGTTGGCCGGCAGGGGACGGCGCGACGGGTTGCCGTTCAAGATGCGGATTTTCGTTGGAGTAGGCAGCGTCCCTCGTACGCCCATCAGCCGCTCGCCTCCCCGGCCGCCATCTGGCGGGTTTGCTTTACTTGCTCGAACGTCTGCCCGCCGGAGCCGTCCAGCGTGGCTTGCTGACCGCTTAACTTCTCCCACCGCATCACAATCACGTCCACAAACTTTGGATCCAGTTCGATGCCGAGACAGGTGCGCCCGGTCAGTTCCGCTGCCGCCAATGTCGTGCCGCTCCCGAGGAACGGATCGTATACCAGCCCTCCAGATTCGGTGTGGTTTAGAATCGGCTTGCGCATCAGCTCGGCCGGCTTCTGGGTGGGGTGATCGAACTTCTCTTCCTCCGACCCACCCATGATGAACTTGGGCGATTCCGCGTCCCAGATCGTCGAGTTCTCGCCTGCCTTCCCGTACCAGGGAGCTTTTTTCTTGCGCACGTACCAGCACGGTTCGTGTTGATACCAGTAGTGCGTTCGCGTGAGCACGGTCCGGCCTTTGTTCCAGATAATCTGCTGGGGATAGAGGAAACCGATTCTCAGTAAGCCGTCCAGAACCTCGCGAGTGAAAACCGAGGCGTGCCATACATATGCGATTTCGAGACTCGGCACTAACGCAAAGGCATCAGACCAATCGGCCCGCGTATCTCCGGAGATGGTCGTTTCCTGGTGGCCCTCGGTGCGGTGCTTCATGTAGCTCGGCTCGGCGGGCCCGTGGCCGTTCAACCCGGCCCGATCACGCCATTCCGAATCAAGCCGATTCCGTAGGGCGGATCACACACCATCAGAGCCGGCTTGCGGTCGCCCAGCAGCCGCGCCACGCTGGCCGCGTCGGTCGAGTCCGCGCACAAGACTCTGTGGAGCCGAGGAACGACAGGTCTCCCAGCCGCGATGCCGGCGTAGTGGGCACCGGCGGGAACTGTGTTCTGCTGGTTCGGCTGGTCAATGAGCGCGGAGAGTCCGCGCGAGCTGAAGCCAGTCAGGCCGAGATCAAAATCGAGCGACTTCAGACCGAGCAGTTCCGCGCTCAACAACTCTTCGATCCAGTCCGCCTCCTGGCGAGTTCGGTTGTCTGCGATGCGAAAGCCCTGATCCGTGCGGGCGATAGATCGACGCGACGTGGACCGGGACCTCGGTCAGCCCAAGGAAATGAGCCGACGCCAGGCGGAGGCGCCCGATCACGATAACGTCCTCGCGGTCGCATACGATGGGCTGCACCCAGCCAAAGGCTTTCATCGAAGCCGCAACTTTTTCAACGGCGGACTGACCCCACTTGCGAGCGTCTTTGGATACGGCTTCGGGCGGCCGATGGGCCACCAGACAACGGTAAGCGCGGCCGCGGAACGGCTATCGGTTCCTGGACTGGAGCTTTCGACTTTCATTCCGTCAACTCCTTCCTCACGGGGCCTCCGCACCCGCTGCCGCTGGCGCAACGAGAATCAAGCACATAGCCGGGGGCGCCTGGGAATTTCCTCAAAAACTCGCGCATTTTCTCGGATGGCCCGGCGTTGGTCTGGCGCCTCAGGCCCTAGCTATTTCACCGGCCTCACCCGTCCCCCTCCTCGCGCCTCCGCATTGTCTCGGCGCGATGACAGCCGTCGATTGGGTCCGCATATTATCGAGATCGAGCGCAGGTCCGGCGCTCGCAATCGGAATCTCGTGGTCCGCGTGAAGATGGCGCTCCCGCGGTTGAAGTTCTCGCGAAGCTCGGCTAGCACGGTATCGGTTGGCGGGGCACCAAGGCCAGCTTCCCGGAATACTTTGACAATCTCCGATTCCCAATCGCAGTCAACGCATCGCCAGCCGTCGCGTTCGAAGCAAAGGATCCGGAGCCGCCGGTGGTCTTGATCGTATCCGCGCTCGGTGGCCGTACCGCGACGCTCGTCGTGCTCACGCTGTCGCTCTCTGACGGTGGGACTCGCAGGGTCCGCCGGTTGTCAGTTCGGGACATCGGGGGAACGGGCACGGACGCAGTACGCTCGCACGTGCCGCCTGGTTAACACAGGAAGCCGCCCTAGGCGTTAAAACCATTGTTACCGCCTTGCTCCGAAACCTCCATGCTTTGTGAGCACATATCCACGAAGTCGAGTTCTTCATGGAGAGCTTTCAGCCCGGCGATCAGACGAGCCGGAACTGGCTCGAAGAGTCTCTCCTCAGTTCCGGTCCTTTCCAGCAACACCTGACTTATTTCCTCAAGCGCATATCCAACGTACGAGGAGTCCCTGGAGCACGCACCTCGCGCGGCGATATCGCGGATCAGGACCAGGCACATCTTCGCCAGCGTTACGTTAGCCTCGTCAAGCCGTACAGCATCACGGTTGATACTCATAGAAATCTCCCTTGAAGTTGGGCTCTGCTCTTACGTAAGCCAGTTATTCACGACGGTTCTCTTTGGCAATCCCAGACCCAATCTCAACCGAAGACGGACGATCCGTCTACCGTATAAATAGCTTTTTTGCAAGCAGATAGCTCAGGAGTGCTCAGGGTTATTCAGGAGGTATTAACTGCTGACTGAGGTCAGCCTATGATGCTGCTTCAGGCGGGCCCATTCGCGTCGTTGGTCCGCCCAGGAGAGGAGGCTCGCGATGGGCTGTGCCGCGCTTTCGCTGATCGGATACCGGCCACCCGGAAGAGCGGGGAGATAGAGGAGTTCAATCTGAATGTCCGGCGCCAAATAGTTGAGACGCATGATCTGGCTGACGCGCTCCCGGCACAGGCAGCAGAGCCGCGCAAGGTCGGCATAGTCGGTGGCCTCGCCCTGCTGGATCATGTTGTCAAAGTGGATCGCGAGCGCCAGGACCTGCGTGACGCGCGGCAAGCGTCCGCCGCACGGCTGCGTGGACATTTGCGTGGTCCCTCGGCCCTCCCTGACGAAGCGTGAACCGAATCTCAAGCTGCTGCTGCTGTTTCATTCGCTGGCTTCCCGGCATAACTCCTTGGATGCCCTCGCTGCGGAATCTTACCGTCACCGTTCCCGACGGACCGTCATATCGGACCTCGGCGACGAGCGTGCGGATAAATCGCTCCTGCTCCCACGTAGTGAACTGGACCCAGAGGGGATCGAAGCTTTCGAGGGCCGTGCGGACGTCCTCGGGATCGACGGGCTCCAGCTGCCCCCCGTTTCTTGGACGCGTTGAAGGACTTCGGAGAGCATCGCAGGTTGCCGCGCGAACATCCTTAAACGGTCGACGACCGCTCCCTCCAGCTCAGGCGCGCTCACAGATCGCGTGGCGCATTTATTCCAGCCGCGCTGGTGGGCGTTCGAGCAGATGTAGTATCGATACCGCGTCTCCTTTTTTGCGCGTAGGTGTGGATCATCGCAGCACCGCAGCTGCCACAACGCACCATCCCCTTGAGCAAGCCGTTGAACTTATTGCGGACATTGCGTCCGCCTTTGCGGCCATTCCGTGCAAGCTGGGCCTGAACGCGCTCCCAGGTTTCGTCGTCGAGGATTCGCTCGTGCTCGGCCTTTCGGATTTCACCCTCGAACTTGATTCGGCCGGTGTAGATGATGTTCGTGAGCAGATTATAGAGCGTGCTCTTCTGGAATGGAGCTCCCCCGCGCAGCCGTCCTTCGCGCGTCTTCCACGCCTTCATTCGCCAGCCACGGCGTTCGAGTTCTTCTATCACAGGAATCAAGGAACCCCGATCCAGATAGAGGCGGAAGATCTCGCGAACCCGCGTCGCCTCCTCCGCGTTGATTACAAGGCGACCGCCCTCCGGGGCAACGTCATAACCGAGCACGAGATTTCCACCGATCCACTTTCCCTTGCGTCGCGCCGAGCGCATTTTGTCGCGCGTCCGCTCAGCGATGGTCTCTCGTTCAAACTCCGCGAACGACATCACGATGTTGAGCGCCAGACGGCCGATAGAGGTCGTCGTATTAAATTGCTCCGTGACCGACACAAACGTTGCCTTGTGCGACCCCAGCATGTCGATAATCGTGGCGAAGTCCCGCACGCGCCGCGTCAGCCGATCAAGCCGGTAAACGACAATGCTATCGACCTTTCCGGTTTCAACGTCCGCGAGGAGTCGCTTCAGTGCCGGACGGTCCACGTTGGCGCCCGTGAAGCCGCCGTCGTCGTATCGATCAGCAAGCGCGACCCATCCGGTGTCCTTCTGACTGCGAATGTAAGCCTCGGCCGATTCGCGCTGCGCGTCTAGGGAGTTGAAGGGCTGATCGAGACCTTCGTCGGTGGACTTGCGGGTGTAGATCGCGCATCGAATGCGCGTAGACACCTCAGCCGCGCGAATCCGCCTTGCTTCAGCGGCCACGCCGGTCCTCTTTCGTCAGTCCGAAGAACGACATGCCGTTCCACTTGGTGCCGGTGATCGATTTCGCGATCGCGCTCAAGGATGAAAAGTGCTGGCCGTCGCATTCGAAGCCTTCACCGAGCACGCGAACCAGGATTGCGCGGCCACGATACTCTTTCACGATCACGCTTCCTGGCATCGGGACCCGCGAGTCGTCGTCGGACAGGATGCGAGTCACGCTCGAGTGCGCAAGCGCCTTCCCGTCGAGCACCGCACGCGAGAGCGCCCGGACCCTGACGGCTGACTCCTTGGCAATGGCCAGTGCGTGCTGGCGGGCCGATTCCGGCAAAGCGCCTTCTTTCTCTGACTGAATGTGCCAGGCAATCTTCCCACGCGCCAATTCTGAATTGCCAGCCGGAACGTCGGCTCCGAATAGGCCGCGATAGATCGCCCGCAACTCAGCTGTCCCCATCCGCGCGAGCCGTTCCATGTCCACGGTTTCCCGCGCCGCGCGCTCAACGACATGGAGTCTAGCTTTCATGGGTCTTTCCGATCACTTTCATGAACGCTCGGCCCGGCGGATAAAGCAACTCCGGCAGGTGTCGCGCAGAAGGCCTGGTCCACTGGCACCTTCGGAATTCTCAGGAACCGTTGATAAGCGACGGCTAGCAAGCTCGCTACTTCGTGCAGGTTTTCTGAATCCTCCGGGCCCAGTCCCGGTTCGGTCGAGTCTCGGAGGGCGAAGAGCAAAGTCGTCTTCCGCCGTGCTAGTTCGTCACGAAGCTGGGTGGTGACCAAGCCTGCCGGCGCCTCAACAACGAGCCGGTCGCCGTTCGCTCGGACTATAATCCCGGCTTTGCGAAGATCCGCAAGGAAGTTGTTGGCTGGGGTCGTATCTCAATCCGCTCGATGTCACCGGGCCGTTTCACACCTGCGGGGGCCCCGCATTTCGGGCAAATCCAGTTCCCATTCACCCACTGCCAATCCACAGGACCGCATTGGCGGCACAGGTTGATCTGGTTGAAGGCGCCGTTAGAACCGAGATGTAAATCGCCGCCATCTTCGCCACCACCGCCACCTGTGAGTGATTCGTCTTGTTTTTTCAATGAGTTAAGTGCGGCCCCGCTGGGTGGCGGTTGTGGGACGGGTGGCGGTTAAATCGCCGGCCCATTCGAACCGCCACCCGCCGGCGGGTCTGCAAGCGATTGACTCTGTGGTTCCGAGGGGTTCTGGGTGGCGGTAGTGGCGGTCGCGGCGGTTGAATGCGCCTCCGTTCTAAAAATGGTTAGGATCCGTTTCCCTTTGGCACCTTTGTGATCAAGAGCAACCTCAATTCCGGACTCCCGGAGGAAAGATGCCAAGCGCCTGATCCTGCCCGACAGGCCGCGCGGTGACTTCGGCCACGTCGCGGAGCGTTTGAGGCCTTCGTTTACCGGTGCCTCAAGCCTCCTTAGCGAATCGCCGGAGGTTCCCTCCCACCGTGCAAGATCTTCCCCTCGATTGACTCGTTCATCGTCTGGAGAAGGGCGGCGCCCACTGGGTCGGCCTCGAGAGTCTCCCGGACGGCTTCCTCCCGGTTCCCCGGGTCGGCCTCCATGAAGTCGCCTTCGGAGAATCCGAGCGCTTGCTCACCAGCGGTCACCCACAAGGCAAAATCGGCCATGCGGGGTTTCTGCACCAACGTGGTTTGCGGCAAACGGCTCAACGCGCCACTAAGGCCCGTGAGCAGGGCGCCGAAAATTTGTGGAAGATCCCGCTCAAATCCGGCATAAAGGCTCCCTTCGTCGACGCGTTCGCGAGCTCCGATGGAGGGTAAGTGAAGGACAAGAGCCCGATCGGCCAAGTCAGCCCGCTCTGCGATGTGGTCGATCCCGTTGAGGATCACCGGGCGCATAGCGTCAAAGAAGCTCGGTGTCCGTGTAGAGTTCCCCGCGTGGACGTCCTCACCCGTCGCCAGTCGCACGGCGAGTCGGAAAGCCACTGTGGGATGCCGGACGGTGCTAGGCAATGACCCAGGAGCTGGCCGCCACGATCGGCGAATCCCGTTCGGTCCGAGGTGGGGTCCGGACCGGAGCCGCTGCCGGATCGATGATTCGGCGGAGCAGCCTCTCCATCGTGCTCTTAGCCGAGCCCTGCTCGCCTTGAAGGATCAACACAGGATACGGTCCGCGGGGACGGCACGCCGCTGGGGCCGGGCCGCGCCAGAGTCCAATTGGTTCGCTGCCCACGTTAATGTATTTCCGAAGGAGCGTCAGCGGCCTCCAGCCACGGGAATCGGTAGACACCGCATGCCCTTGGGACGCCGGAAATGAACGGGAGGATCGGTTAGAACTTGCCACCCCTGAGGACCGATTTCGACCACGCGCCATTGTGGGTCTCCAAGGTCCAGGAAGATTCGATCCTGATCGTCGGCGATTCGCACGAAAAGCGGCATCTCGGGTGAGTCGAATCTGGCTTTTGCTTCGAGGACCGCTAGCGCATCCTGGAGCGCTTGAGCTCCGGGAGGTTTCCGACATTCTCATAGAAGGCCTTGGCAAGCCATCCTCTGAACGCTTTAGTGCGCGAACCCACGTCTCCTGGTGGCCGCTCACCGGGGTGCGTGCAGGCGTCGCCATCTGGTGTGTGGAAGAGCTGAATACTGCCCGTCAGTTCGACAAGCAGTTGCGCTTGATTTTGAGATCGCTGCTGTGATGGTTCTGCCGCCTGATCAAACAACTCGAGAACCGCCTCGGGCCCCTTCTCAGCCAGCAGGTCGTCGACCCCGTTAATCATTGTGATTCCGATCCGGGCACCGGCAAGCTCACCCACAGAACCCGAGCTCTCCGACGCCTCAATTCGCTGGTCAACCCCTGCCTTGCCGCTGCCACGCTGGAGTTGGTGTGCACGTTGGCATCGAAGACGACGTAGACGACCCGCTCACTCCAGGCCAATCGGCTCAAATCGGGAATGGGACCTTTCTCGTCCCGCCTTGAACCGTCTGGACCTGCGGTCTTGCCGATCGTGCCCCTCCAATTCCAGACGCCTCCGAGGCCAACTGGGAGGAACCGCGGTCGTTCAGCTTCTGGCCGATCGTGTAACGATAGCCGGTACAACGCCAACGTCTTCTTCGCACCCTCGGTGATCACCACCGGCACTCCCACGTCCTGGAGCAACTCCTGCGAAGTGCCGGGCACGAGGTAGAGGAGGTTGCTGCGCCCGGGCGGCCCGAGATATTTGTTTTGCTCCTTCGGCTGCCCCTGGGAGTCGTATTCGATTTCCGGACGATCACGACGGAGCCAGTATTCCCGGATGAACTCCTCCCCGGGCCACACGTAGGGGAACACGATCCCGGAATAAGAACCGCCATCGCGCCGCCCAGTGATCTGAGCACCTTCAGCACTGTCCACGCGCCGTAGCAGGGCTTGATCGGCGAGTTCTCGGGTGATCCACGATTTGCTGAGGGATGCGTAGTCTGTCTCAGTAAGAGGGCCACCGCGATCAGGAGAGAGTGGAACTGTGCGACCTAGAGGTTGGCTCACTTGGTATCCCTACCGTGGACATTTCGCTCCAGGAACGCTCTGACGTCTCCTGGTCGGTATCGCACCAGAGCCCCCAGCTTTACGTAGGGGCAGCCGGTGCCCAGTCGCCTGTCACGGCGGACGCTGGCCACACTCCTATTCGCGATGCGAGCATAATCATGCTCGTTTAGAAGGGGTTCCAACCCCGGATCAGCAACGCTTGGGCGCTCGCTCGGCTGTGAAGTGTTCATCTATTAACAACCGGCGAATTTTCGGCGACCGGATGGATTTCGCCGCCGAACCGATGAGCGTAAAATGCTGATCGAACAAGGGATATGGGAATTTGGAAAAATGTTCAAGCAGCCGCCGAAATTTCGGCGCCTAGGTGTCGGCGGCCCGGCTCCAAACGATTCTGAACGCGGTCTTGTATCCGATCCCACGTGTGAACGGCACAGGATCCTGGTCGATCGGAAAATGTCTACGAAGCTTCTTGCGGATTTCTTCAACCCGCTTCTCTACCGTTGCGCGCTCGCGCCCTCGAATCGACTCGAGGCCGATTGCACCGTCGTTCTGAGCCAAAGACACGAGAGTCTGCCAGGCCCGGCTTGCAGTTCCGTTCCTGCGATCCTCGAATCCCAGCTCTGCGTAGTTGTGGGTTTCTGGATTACCGTTTTTGATGATCTGCACGCGTTCTTCGCTAAGAAAGCGCATTTCGATGTCTTGCCACTTCAGAGGGTACGTCTGTGGTGCCGCCACTACGTCCGACCCCGTGGTCGGCGCTCCTACTCCTGGCTCGTTTCGCACGGGCTGTGGATCCCCCGGGCGCTCGGAAAGCTTAGCAGTTGCCAAGCTAAGGTAGCGGCGGGTTTGGTTCTCAATGGCCTGCCTCATCGAAGCCTCATACCGGACGTTCCAACGGGCCATTTCTGAGTCCGGTTCGGACATCCGCTTGGTGAAGTCCGCCCAAACTTCTTTGGGTGGATAACGCGACGGCTCCAATTCCGGAAAGCTGTCTATGGTGCCGTCAGCGATCGTCAAGTCCAATCGAGCCCGTCGACGCGTCGGTTCTCCCATTAGTGTGTAGGTGTATCCGAACCAGAGAGTCTCAGTTTGTCGCATGGTGTTCTCCACGACTGACTGCAATAGCGCTTCGTTAGTCAGAAGCGACGCTGGTGCGTATTCCAGGTACTCCTTAAAGCTAGCGTCGAGCACCTCATTAGCAAAGATCTGAAGATAGCTGAGTATTCGGGAGATAGACCGGAAGATCGAGTCCTCCAGGAATGAAAACTCCTGATTCGTTGGGAAGTAAGGTCTCTTGTCCTTGTCGTAGCGTTCCTTGGCCGCTTTTTCCGCGCGTTCGATTCGTTGCAGAGCTTCTCGCGGGATGCTCGGAGGCGCAATGTTCTGGTGGGGTGGGCCTAGGTATGACTCTGCCTGTGTCGTTGACTCCTCAGTTCCGGGCGGGTAACCCGGCTCCTCCCGATCCTCGTCAAACTCATCAAACGCGATGAGATGAGGCCCGCCGGACTCCTCCGGACGCGCATGGCCTGAGTCGATATTCTCCCTGGGCGGGACGCGGAGCCGGTCCAGCGTTTGCTGTTGAGCTATCAGTTCCCTTGAATAAAGGGCACGGAACGCATCGACGAGCATGGCACGGTGTGCGGCTGCGACATCGTCCACAGCTGGCTCATTGGCGTTTTTTCGCGCCAGGTCCACCGCGCGATTTGCAGTTCCTTCAACATCGAGATTCGGGTCAAGGACGCGTGAATTCAGGAGCGAGTGAATCTCCGCACCCAATACGCGGTCGAGATACGCTGCGGCGGCTCTGCGGAGTTTTGTTCGTTTGGTCCAGGGCAGTCGCCAACTCTTTCCTATGTTTTGGACCCTTAAGCGATGTTCCCGGAGTGCGTCCGTTTTTTCTTGGTCAAGTCTGAGACGGCTGGATTCTTGGTGGTCACCCATCGCTCCCTCTGCGATTCCCTTTTTATGAGCCGCCCCTGGGTAGGGTTCCCAGCCTTCGCCCCGGTTCATGAGGCCGGGGCTAGGCGGCCGTTCCAAACATATCACGGTGGAAATGGAGTGGGAGGATTCGCATCATCCAGCTGCATGCATCATTCAAGATGGAAAGTAGCACAGAATTCGCTGATATCCCTCCGAACCCACGGCTCTCACCACTTGCCCCGAGTGTGCCCGCCTTGCTTTAACTTAGCTTCAAGCTCGGCGACGGTGAAGCGATAGTGCGGACCAGATCCGGGTGCGAACCCGCCCCTAATCCTGGTTTTTGGGCGGAGGATGTGGTCAATAACGCCAACCCCGTCCAGGATGTTGCTCTTGTAAATTGCGTTCTTGAAGTCAAGGAACAATTGGTCTGTGCGGACATAGAGGGACAGGTCTCCAGAAGGGAGTTTCTTATAGCGAAGATGTTTCTTTGCTCGTCGTCTTCCTGGCTTGTTCAGTCCACGGTCAGAAGCGGCTCCTGTAATATCCATGTCAACCTCACCGTCAGGGAGTCGGGCGATTGCTGACTGGTACTGGTGGGCCTTCCCGTTGCGAATCAGATCGAACATCATTCCCAGCAGGTGCGATTGCGGATTCTTCCCGGGAAGCCCAAACTCCGTCGCGGCATTGCAGGTCCCAGGAATCGGAGTGAAGTATCGACGATCAGTTTTCGCGATGGCCTTTGTTAGTGCCTTCAACTTGTTCCCGGATGAATCCTGGGCGCATACACGGCATGCAAACTCCAGAAGGATCATACACATTAAGGCAAACATGAAATTTCCGCCGCCGAGATGTCGCCCTTTCCTCGCAACGAGTCCGGACCAGGCCGTCTCGAAGTCCCCGACGATGAAATCAAACACTTCGTTCGCAGTCAGTCTCTGAATGGACATTCGCCCCAGTATAGAGAGCCCGGTGACGACCGGGCGAGACACGGCGAAGCCGTGTTAGCCCTGCGCCCCCCCACCAGGGATCTCTTTGGCGAAGGAAGGTGACCTTGGGAAAAATTTGGTTCGGCAGCTTGCCTGTCAACTCTCAACGGTCCTTGCCCTGCTCATTTCCACGAGCACCGGAGTACAGCAAACTTACGCGTGTCGTAGCTACGTTACGCGGAGGGCGCTGTACGATCGGTCCTAATCTTTGCGATGAAAAGGGGAATTTGGCTAGGCATACGGCGGATCTTCCCGAGGGTCCTCTCGATGAGCGGGACTGGGCCGAGTACCCGGACCAGGACAAGACTAGAACTCGCCCGTCTTGCGATGGCGTTGGAGGGAACGAGACTGCACGAATGATATGCCAGAATTGTTCGCAGGGAAACGTGGGCGTGCCGGGAGACTTTAAAAAGACGTTCCGCCTCCCGCCGAAGGACTGCAATGATCACACGGCGAACCAGGAGCATCGCGCACCGGCTGCTTATTAGCGCAGCCATAGCCGCTGGTCTCAGCAGCGCACAAGCCCAGACGCCGACGATCGCGAGCGTGGTGAATAGCGCGAGTTTCGCATCTGACGTTGCTGAAGGCAGTCTCGCCTCGATTGTCGGCGACAGTCTCTCCCTAGATACGTGCGTTGCTTCTGTCATCCCGTATCCTGAGGATTTGTGCGGGGTGAGCGTCACTGCTGATGGTCAGAAGCTTCCGTTGCTGTACACGTCGCCGACGCTGATTAATTTCCAGTTGCCCTACGGTACTGGCGAGCGCAACATCACCGTGCACCGCCAGGGTATTGACAGCATGAGCGCGATGGTGGCTGTCCTGCCGCAGGCGCCTGGCATCTTCGTGTACAACACCACGAACGATGATGGGACGCTCAACGTGAGAGATATCGGCATTAGTCAATTGGAGGATTACACGCTTCAGGGGCCGAGCAACCCCGTCTTCTTGGGCAAGAACGCGCTCATCCTGTACGTCAACGGCCTTGGCATACCCGAGGATGGAAGCGCGCCGCCGCTTGGCTCGCCTTCGCCGCTCTCGCCGCTCCTGCACACGCCAGGCGTCGATGTGTTCGTCAACGGCAACAAGCTACCCGCCAACCACGTCCCCTTTGCTGGCTACTCGCCCACGCTCATCGTGGACACCGTCGCAATCCTACTACCGGACGACCTGCCGACGGGCGCGAACAACGTGAAGATCTGCGCCGGCAACGTGTGCAGCCCAGAGGTCACGGTCTTCATGACGAACACCAAGGACTACCTCGCCGGCAACATCAGCAGCCCCGGCACCATGAGCGACGGCAAGGACCGCAAGCTCGAATCGATCGTGGGCTTCGCGAACGGCCAACCCATGAAGATCAACAAAGACGGGAATTACCTCGTACCGGCGCAGGGAACGGTCGACATCTCGCTTGCCGCAAGCAGCGATTGGGAAAGCTACAAGGACACCTTCACAGCGAACGGTTCGACAGTTGCTCCGCAAATCAAAGCATTCCCACACATCGTCTACACCGACGTCAAAGGGGATTACGATCGCAACGCACACGCGTGGTCGAACACGAGCTACATCTATCCGATAACACAGCAATGGCGAGGAACGCCAGGTGGTGGTGACGTGACGCTGCTCGACATGGTGCACTACCTCGCCACGAACGGAACGAATCCAGCATGCATGGAGACAGTACTCATGTGGGAGCGAGCAGACGAGCCTATCAAGATCTACCTCGACCCATCCAACCAACCATACTTCGACCCGGTGACTGGCGGGAACACGAATCAGTTCCCGAGCGCTAATCCCATAAGTGGTGTTGACGTTCTTTGGCAAGAACTCGCCACCAGCCCATCACGCGGCGGACCAACATTCCAACGCGTCAACCAACCACTCGACATCACAAAGGAGCATGGAATTAACTTCAAGTTTGAAGATCCTGCGAAGATGAATGGCTATGGTGCGCTCACTGCAACCTTTCCATATGCAGCGAATCCGACGGTCTGCGGCCCCATCACTGCAGCCACTACCGAGATTGCTAGAACTTATGGCAGTAGCTTAGTCTCGCAGGTGCCGGTCGGCACGAAGTCTAGTCGTGGCACAGGATATGGTGCAAGTCAAACGGGAATTCTTTCACCGTTCGCATCTGACAACATGTACGCTTCCTATCTAGATTCGCCTCGTGATCTCGACAGTCGTAAGATGGTCGAGTTTGTGGGCTATCCCTACGACTTGGGTAAGGTCGGTAAGTAAGTCTGACACCACTCGCACGTGAGCAGCGGCATCGTCTGCTGGGCGGAAAACTATTTAAACACTTCATGCTAGGGCCAGCAGCATGGGTTGTGGTGGGCACGTTAAGCTCTTGGTCGCTCTTGTAGTCGTGCTCGTGCTTTCTTCGAGTGCCGTTCGCGATTCTTGATTGTGCGATTGGCCGTGTCGCCGCGGCTCAGACTTGGTAGTAATGACTCTTTGATGCCCCTCTGGCGAGACGGTACTTTTATATCTCTCCATCTTGTTCCCGATTGCATGTTCCACGATGATTTCTCGTCACCCCGGGCTGAACCCTACCTGTCAACAAACGCGACCTGTCAATCGGGAGAAAACGGAGAATCCGGCCCGAAACGGTGCGACTCGGTGCCCGGCAACGTCGCTCGCAGCACTCTCCCCTGCTCGCTTACCGCAATCGAACCAGGCTAAGAACCAGCCGAATGTTGGGGATAACGACGTAGGTCTCTGCCGTGCCGATGCTGTCAACGAAATGCGGCAGCGGTTCGAAGCGAAGAATTGTGGCTCCCCGGCATGGATTCGAACCACGATTCACGGCTCCAAAGGCCGCTGTCCTACCATTAGACGACCGGGGAATATTGGGGTGTGAACTACTTTAGTGTATCAGGCGACCCGCCACCGTCGTCCAGTATCCCGGCGCTCCCGCGCCGGCTTCCGTGAGTCCACGCAGGTTGGCACTGTTGTCTTCCGTGGACCCGGTTCTCGCACGGCTCGGTCCGGTGTTTCGTACTCGCGGCGGTGCAGCCCAACAGCATGGACGGGAAAGAAACCATCGCAAGATGCTGATTCCCATGAATCCCCGCAAGATCTGTTCCGCCCTGCAGGAGCCAGAGATGGCGCATCCCGTTGTGGAACTCTCTGCCCGAGGCGCGTATACGTTTCGCAAACCGCGTGTGGACGATGGATTGCACATTGAGGCTGGGGGGATAAACCCATGTTTCAGAGAAGTCGAGTATCACCGTCAGCCAGTGCGGTGGTGCTGGTCCTTTGGGGAACCTGTAGCGCCGTCGCGCAAGTTGCCGCCACATCCGATCCATACCAACATGAGGAGACTCGTCAACTGGTTGCCCTGGTGAACGACGCCACTACGTTGGTCCGCACCCAGGGAGAAGCGGCGTTTCCCGATCTCCGCGTCGCCGGCAGCCGCTGGCGCCAGGGAGAAGCCTATATCTTTGTGCTGGATCTTAAGGGAAACATGCTGGTCCATCCCGATCCGGCCATGGAAGGGGAGAACGACTGGGACATGAAGGACATCAACGGCAAACCGGTCATCCAGGGACTCATCCACGCCGCAACCGCGCTCCCGGACAAGCCGGAAGGCTGGTATCACTACCAGTGGCCCGTTCCCGGCGGTCTGCTTCCGCGATGGAAGAGCAGCTACGTGGAACTGGTGACCGCTCCTTCTCACAAGCAATACGTGGTCGGAAGCGGTGTCTATAACGATCGTATGGAGCGGGCGTTTGTCGTGGACATCGTGAAGGACGCGGTGGGACAGATCGAGAAAAATGGCAAGGCGGCGTTTCCGCTCTTCCGCGATCCGACGTCTCCCTACATCGCGAAAGACTCGTACGTTTTCGTGATGGACCGGAATGGCGTCGAACTCGTCAATCCCGGATTTCGGAACCTGGAGGGCCGCAATCTTTTGGACCTGAAGGACACCCATGGGAAGGAGTTGTTCCGGGAGATGTTGAAGGTGGCGGAAACCAGCGGTTCTGGCTGGGTCGACTACATGTGGCCCAAGCCGGGAGAGAGCGTCTCCACACAGAAATCTACTTACGTGAGCAAAGCCAAGTTGGGCGGCCAATGGGTGGTGGTAGGTTGCGGAGTCTACCTGGCGGATGCTCCCAAAGCAGTTCAGGCCACCAGGAAAATGACGGCTCCGGAACTGATGACGCTTGTCCGGGAAGGAGCGGCCGTGCTTGCCAAGCGCGGTGAGGCGGCCTATCCCGAGTTTCGAACGAAAGGATCCAAGTGGTTCCGCGACGACACATACTTTTTTGTCTGGTCGATGAACGGAACCCGGGTATTCCACGCCGCGAACCCCACCCTCGAGGGCCGTAATGACATCGGCATCAAGGACGTCCTGGGAAGACCGTACGCCAGGATGTTCCTGGAAGCGGCTGCCAGTCCGTCCGGCGAGGGATGGGCCCACTACATGTACCCCGAGCCCGGCGACATCTTCCCTGCGTGGAAATCCGTCTTTGTGAAGCGGGTGACGTTCCCGTCCGGCAAGCAATACCTCCTCGGCTGCGGGATCTACAACATGCGAATGGATACGGCCTTCATTGAGGATGTGGTCAATCATGCAGCCGCTCTCGTCGCGGATCGAGGCAAACAAGCCTTCGGTCAATTGCGAGACAAGACGGGACCTTTTGTTTTCATGGACACCTACGTGTTTGTCGACAGCCCGGACGGCACGGAGCTGGTGAATCCCGGGCAGCCCAGCCTGGAGGGAACGAACATCCTCGATCTGAAGGATCTGAAGGGAAAGGCGGTAGGGCGGGAGTACATCGCGGCAGCCATGAAAGACGGCAGCGGCTGGGTCGAATACTACTGGTACAAGCCCGGTCAGAACACGCCCGCGCGTAAGCGGGCCTTCGTGCGGAAGGTCCAATCCGGCGGGAAGACGTACATCGTCGGCTCGGGCCTCTACATGGAAGATTAAGCAGGCGGACACGGGTGGGCTCGGATCACTGGCGCCGAGCCGAGGGCTCACGTGTTTGGCTCGCCGAGCCGCACTTAATTGTGCGGCACCTGAGCGGGAGCAGGCGGTCTGGGCGCGAACCGCTGTCCTGCGGCGGCGGGCGGCGGGAGCTCCGCCGTGCCCCCGACTTCGAACACAAACAATGTCGGCGTGTTGTTGTCGACCTTCGCATCCGTGGGGCCGACCACTTGCGGCGGCCGGCCGGAGCCGCCCATGAAGGCGACATACTGCTTGCCATCCACCATGTAGGTGATGGGAGCGCCCATGCCGTAGCGGTTGGTGTGGATCTCCAGCAGCTTCTCGCCCTTGTCCGCGCTATACGCCATGAGGCGGCCGTCGATAATCACCTGGAACACCAGGTTGCCCGCCGTGGTGACCGTGCCGCCGCCGATGCCTCCTCCGCCGGCCGCCCGCCACGCCAGTTTCTGATTCACGGGATCCCACGCCTGTAAGACACCGCGCTGCCCTTCCATCGGTTGCGGACCGATCGCCGGCGGCACAATCGGCGTGCCCCTCACCGTGCCCAGACCGGTATGGCCCGTCGGCAGCGGGAGGACTTTATCGCCCGCGACGAAGGTCCAGCTTCCGTAGGTGGTGGGGATGTAGACCAGGCCCGTCGCCGGATTGTAGGACATCGGCGCCCAGTTGTGCGCCCCGCCCGCGGTGGGGACCAGCGTGACCGGGGTCTTGTCGTAGAACGCTTCCGGCGTCATGATCGGCCGGCCGGTCTTCATGTCGATGCCCTTGGCCCAGCTCACCTGCACGTACGGCTCGGCCGAGAGCAACTCGCCGGTGGCGCGATCCAGAATGTAGTAGAAGCCGTTCTTGGGCGCCTGCATGATGACCTTGCGCGTGCGGCCCTTGATGTTCAGGTCCGCCAGCATCAACTGCGCCACGGCGTCGTAGTCCCAGTTGTCGTTGGGGGTCACCTGATAGTGCCACTTCAGCTTGCCCGTGTTCGCATCGACAGCCAGGATGGAGCAGGTGTAAAGATTGTCCTTGCCGGTCGCGCCGCGGAACTTCTGGACCCACGGTTCCGCGTTGCCCGTGCCGACGTAGACCAGGTTCAGGTCGGGATCGTAGGCCATGCCATCCCACACCGCGCCGCCGCCTCCGCCCTTCCAATACTCGCCGCCCCAGGTCGCGGCCGCTTTGCGCTGCGTGTCGTCTTCGAAACCCTTCGAAGGATCGCCGGGGACGGTGTAGAAGCGCCACACGCGGTGGCCGGTCGCGATGTCGTAGGCATCGAAGAAGCCGCGGAGCGGATGGTCGCCGCCGGCGACTCCGATCACCACCTTGTTGCCGGCCACGCGCGGGGCCATCGTGATCGACGCCCAGTTCTGCGTATAGCCGAGCCGCGCTTCCCACTTCACCTCGCCCGTGAGCGCATCGAGCGCGATCAGGCGCCCGTCAATCACCGGGGCGAAGATCAAACCATTGGACATCGCCAGGCCGCGATTCACAATCCCGCAGCACAGCTTGGGCTGGACCGCGGCTTGATTCACCTCCGGGTCCCATCGCCACAATTGCTTGCCGGTGCGGGCATCCACGGCGAATACCACGCTCCAGTTGGTGATCCCGTAAATGGTGTTGTTCCACACCAGCGGAGTCGCCTCCTGGTTGCCGCCGCCCGCGCCCACCACGTAAGACCACGCCAGGCCCAGCTTCCCCACGTTCGAGGTATCGATCTGTTTCAGCGGGCTGTACCGCGTCTCTCCCTGAGTCAGTCCGTAGGACAGCCACGAGCCCGTCAGGGGATCCTTCGCCGTTCCGGCTGCCTTCAAGACCGCCGCGTCCACCGGCCGCGCTTGCTGCGCCTCCAAGCTGCCAATAAACGTCAGTACGGCGATAGCGCCGCCAGCAAACAGGACTTTCATGGTCAACGTGAACACTCCTTTAAGGAAGGTACGAACAATTCCCTTCGTTAGTTTCGCACGACCGGCAAAACACCTCGTTGCCGTCTGCATTTGCAGTCACTTGGGGGCGTCCCGCGGCAATCCTGCCGCTAGACGGCCGGAATTTTTATGTATCAGGCGGCCCGCCGCCGTCGTCCAATATCCTAGTGCGACGCTTCTCGATCATTCTGGCCCTGGCGGCCGCGCTGCCTCTCGCCGCGCAGTTCAAGACCCGCCTGAACCCCAAAACCGCCCAGGCGTTTGAAGACTATCGCAAGGCCGCCGAAGCTCGATTCGACGGACACCCGCGCTTTCCCTCCGGCTTGAAACCCGGGCAAGTCGAAATCGTTCCCGCCAACGGCAAGGGCTACGCAGACGTCCAGGACGGCATGATCCACGACTGGATCGCCGCCATGGTCGTCCCCGGCGCCACGGTCGATAAGACGCTGGCGGTGCTGCAGGACTACGCCGACTACAAGAACATCTACCGCGGCGATGTTTCCGATTCGAAGCTCCTGCGCCGCGACGGCGATCTCTGGCATATCTACTTGCGAATGACGAAGAAGAAGGTTTTCACCGTCGTTCTCGACGGCGAATTCGACGTCCAATACCGCCCGCTCGGGAACAACCGCTGGAGCCTGCTCTCCCGCTCCACACGCATCGCCGAACTGGATGGCAACCGCGAACTGCCGCCCGGAACCGGCCACGGTTTCCTGTGGCGGCTGAACGCCTACTGGCTCGTCGAGCCCCGTCCCGAAGGTGTGTACCTGGAGTGCCGGACCATCTCACTCTCGCGCAACATCCCTCTTTGGAAGGAGCCTGGTGGAACCGTTCCTGACCAGCGTGCCGCGCGAATCGCTCGAGAACACCATGGAAGCCACGCTCCGCGCCCTACGCTGAGTACCCCCGACTATTCCGGGGGGAGAATCTGGAAATATCTTGTCCCCCGCGAAATGAGCCGATGAATTTGTTCAGCACACAAACATCGCCTCATGGCCTCCATTTCGTACTGGTTCCTATCGCCGAGTGTCATTCTCGCCTTGATAGGGAAGCTAAAGGGATGGGAACGAACCAAGCCCACACCCACGTTTGACTGGAAGACAGCCACGCTGGATGTGCTGATCCCAGCCAAGAATGAGGAAGCGAGCATCGCCCTTTCGCTGGCGTCGCTCTTCGACCAGGATTTCCGCATTCGCAACGTCACGGTTGTGGACGACGCCTCTACCGACCAGACCGCGCAGATCGTCCAGCGGTATATGGAACTGAGCGGGAAACAAGTCGATCTGGTGGTCCGCAAGCAGTCCCAAGGGAAGACGACAGCGGTTCGGGAACTGTGCGAGAACAGCAACGCGGATGCACTCCTGGTTCTGGATGGCGATACGGTTCTGACGGACCGGAATTACGTTTCCCGGCTGATCGAAAACCTGTTTAAGAATGCGGGCGTCGCCTCCGCCTGCGGAGAGGTGTCTCCGCTCACGCGCGGCCACCGTAAAAAGTTCACGCAGGCCGATCCACTATTGACGCGCATTCAATCGGACGTAGAACACGATCCCAGCACGCCTCCCAGCTGGCCCCACCGGCTGCTGGAAAATTTCACGGTAATCTACCGCACTTCGCTGTACGTATTTCTGCAGCGAATCCTCTATGACGGCCACATGAAGATGTACGGATCGCGCCTGAATCCGATCGGGTGCGCCGTGGTCTACCGCACGCCGCGCCTCCGGGAATGTTTTGCCTACGCCCAGCCGCAGATGGGCGATAATCTCACCAACTCGGAAGACATCTTCATCGGGCATTTCTTCTCCTGGAAAGGATGGCGCAATATCCAGGTGTCCGATGTGCGGTGCGAGTCCATCGAACCCAGCGTCGAGCGCCTGCCGCGCCAGCTTTACCTGTGGTCCAGCTCCTTCCTGCAAGCCATGTACTACTTCAGTGAGCTGCCGCTCTCTCCCTTCAAAGGAGCAAAACATCGGGTCGCGGAACTGTTTTCCGGGCACAGGAACGGGCCGCCCTCCGGAGCCCAGCTGCGGACCATCCAGGAGCAGTATAGGGCCCCCTGGGGAGAGGCTCACACCCGGCGGTTCGGTCGCCCGGTGGGATGGGTTGAGTTGCTGTCTCTCCTTGAAAAGGTGACCTATCCGGTCCTGCTTCTATACTTCGCGCTTTTCAACCACCGGATTTTTTGGATCAGCATCGGGCTCGAAGCGTTCCTGGCATCCACGGGAGTTTTTATCGTCGCCGACCCGGGAAGCCGCTGGAAGTCCGCCTTGATGATGCTGGCCGCGACACCCATCCGCATCTTGAGTCTGGGCGTAGATCTGATCACAACGCTCAAGTACCTGGTCGACCTCGGAACAGGCAATCGGGATTGGAACAAATGAACCGGATGTTGCCGACCCTGATTCTCGCAACCGTTTGGATCGCCGCCGCGCAGACACCCAAGCTCCCTCCTGATTTTGCACAGAATCTGGCGGCGCTCGAACGCGCGCGCGACGCTCGCCCCGACGACCTTCCGACTCTCGACGCATTGGCCGGCTCCTACGCCATGGCGGCGGAATACCGGAAAGCCATCGCGGTGCTGCGACACATGCGGACTCTCAGCCCGCAGGATCACAGCCTCGAACTTCGCCTGGGACGCAATTACACCTGGGCTGGCGACAGCAAACGAGCGATTCGGGAATACAACGCCTATCTGCGCGCGGAACCGCAGGATCGCGAGGCCACCATCGAACTGATCCGGCTGCGCCGCTATCGTGGAGATTACGCGCAAGCCGAGAGACTTTGCGACCGGCTGCTATCCGCGAATCCCGACGATGCCCAAGTCTTGGCGCTCAAAGCCGAGGTGCTGCATTGGGCCGGCGACCGCCGCTTGCTGGCTCGCCGGACCGCCGATCGGGCAGCGGCGCTGGCGCCAACCTATCCGGATGCGAAAGTCTCGCAGGTCTACGCCTCGCTCGACCAGGGGGAAAATCGCAGGGCTTCCCGTGAATTTTCCGCCTTGAAAGATCAGATCGACGGCCAGGGCGGAGTCCGGGAGGATTCGACTTATCGCGACGCCTACAAACTGCTCCAAGACACTTTGGACGAACCCGTCCGGTTTTCGATGCAGCCCGGATTTTCGGCCTACAACGATTCGGACGGCATACACGATAGCTTCCTGGGCGGGAGTCTGGAGAAGACCATCGCGGCGGACCACAAGCTTCTCCTCGATGTGGCCCAATACGGGTCGTCCGCCCCGAAAGGAAGCGTTTTCAATGCGGGGCCTGAGGAGACCACCTACCTGGATAATTTTCGGGCCGGCGCACAGCTTCGGGTCGGTCCGGCCGCGTATTTGACGCTGCTCGGTGGCGGCTCCTTCCGGAGATTCGACAGCGGGATGCGGCCGATTTTCAACGCCCGTTTCAAGGCGTCGCCGGTCGATCGCTGGACCTTGGATTTCTCCACGGGACGCGAATTCCTGGCGGTCACCCCTCGCACGATCCTGCAAAGTATCTCCAGCTATAGCGCGGCGGGCGCGGTCCAATACGCCTTCAACTCCAGAACGTTTCTGTCGGCGCGCGCGGAGGGCCGCACCTGGAGCGATGACAACCAGAGCATCATTGGCGAGGCAACGTTTCGGAGAATCCTTCGCTACAACAATGGCTTTTCCGTGGACGCGGGCCTGCTCGATCACTGGGAGCATTTCGACCACGACACCCAATCGGAGGCGGGCTTCTTCACGCCCGATCGCTACCAGCGGCACGATGCCTATCTGGGTCTGCATGGCGACCTGCGCGGCTTTCGCTATGAGGTCCGCGGATTCGGCGGCGCCCAGCAGGTATCCCGCACTGCCGATTACCGGTCCGATTGGGACGTCACTTCGATTGTTTCGGTCCCGCTCGGAAAATCGCTTCAGTTGTCGGCCAACTACGAGCGCCGCAACTACAGTCTGGTGACGACCAACGGCTGGTACCAGGGTTTTCAATTCACGCTGGGGATAAAACGATGAGGGTTTTGATCACGGGCGGTGCGGGTTTTATCGGGTCCCATTTGACCGAACGAATGCTCGGCGAAGGTACTCGGGTCGCGGTTCTGGATGACTTGAGCACCGGATGGATCGAGAACCTGCGCCGGGCATTCGATTATCCGGGCTTCGAGTTCGTCGAGGGCAGCGTGCTCGACCGGGACACAGTGCGCCGTCTGGTCGCGGAGAGCGATCTGGTGGTGCACCTGGCGGCCGCCGTGGGCGTGCGCTACGTCCTGGAGCATCCGCTCCCTACCATCCTGACCAATGTGGACGGCACTCACATCGTGCTCGACGCCTGCGCGCAATCCCGGAAGAAAGTGCTGGTGGCGAGCACTTCGGAAGTCTACGGGAAGAACCCCAGCGATGCTCTGTGCGAGACCGCGGACTCGATTCTGGGAGCGTCTTCGCTCTCGCGATGGTCCTATGCGACATCGAAAAAACTGGACGAGTTCATGGCGCTGGCCTATGCCAGCACGCACGGCCTGCCGGTCATCGTGACCCGGTTCTTCAACGTCGTTGGACCGAGGCAAACCGGCCGCTACGGGATGGTGGTGCCGAATTTCATTCGTGCGGCCCTCAAAAACGAACCCATCCGGGTCTTTGGGGACGGACAGCAAACGCGCAACTTCACTTACGTGGGCGACTGCATCGGCGCCCTCCTCCGGCTGCTGCGGTCCCCGCAGGCGGAAGGCGAGATCGTGAATATCGGCAGCCCCTACGAAATTTCGATGCTGAATCTGGCCGAGCGCGTCCGGTCTATCGCCGGCTCTTCCAGCGAGATCGTCAAAGTACCGTACGATCAGGCCTACCCCGAGGGCGGCTTCGAAGATATGCGCCGGCGGGTGCCGTGCATCTGCAAGATCTCGCGTCTCATCGGGTGGTCGCCGGCCACGTCCCTGGACGACACGATTACACGAACGATCGGCCCTGCAAGATATCCCGCGCCGGTCCGCGTGCTCCCTTCACGCGAGTTCACTCCCTACGCCGACGGCCGTTGAAACACCCAGCGGTCGCCGAACAAGAAGTTCGCCACCGAAGTGAGCGCGATCGCCATCAGATTCGCGGGAACCGGCGGAATTCCCAGCCATCCCGTGAAAATACGCATCCAGATCAGGTTCGAAACCACGGAAATCAATCCGTTGGCCAGATGAAAGCGCCACAGGTTGCCGTCCCGCCCCTTCCAGGTCCAGCGCACATGCCAGTAGTAGTTCTGAAGCAGCGCGGCTTCCACCGCCAGCGCCGTCGCCGCCAGATAGTGGACGCCCAACCGGATCAGCACAGCCAGTACGCTCAGCTGCACCACCACTCCGGCCGCGCCTACCGCGTTGAACTTCAGCCAGCGGACCATCTACGGGAGAGTCTCCTCGCGATACAGCATCACGATGTGCTTCACGGTCGCCTGCACCAGGATCGCGGTTAAGGCTACGGCCCCCACCGCGAATCCCACATCGAACAGCAGAAAGTCGCGGCCCGCGATGATCGCGTACGGCCGCCATAGCGCGAACAGGTTGCCGATCACCAGCAGAATCCGCAGCTCGGTAGGACCAAACCGCCAATGGGAAATATGGAACGTGCCGATGGTATACGTCGCCAGGTAGATCTCGATCGAAAGCAGCAGGTACAAGATCAAAAATCCGCCCGACACCAGCGGCGACATGTAGCCGGAAAGAGCCAGGCCCGCCATCAGAAAGCTCATCCCCAGGGCGTCCAGGATGTGATCCACGTAGAATCCGTAGCGCGGACGCTGCCGGTTGCGCACGCGTGCCAGCGTGCCGTCGAGCGAATCGCCGAACCAGTTCAGGACCAGAAACGGGATCACCAGCAGCAGCGCCCAGGCGTTCGAACGCGCATACCAGTAGCTGGCTCCCGCGAAGATCAGCGAGATAAAGCCCAGCGCGGTGAGATGGTCGGAGTTCACCCAGCCGGGCAGCCGCTCGGCGATCCAAATCAGGGTTCGTTTCTCGGCAGCGGCCAGGAAGCTGGTATGGGCCCGGTCGGCCGTCTTGAATTCGGTCGTTGGTGAAGGAGCCGGCATCATGAACTGCTATTCATGATGCAGCCGGCGAGGTTTGGGTTTCACCACTCCGAGTAGGGAGTACCCTCCAGGCTGGTCTGGTCCGACCCGCTGCGCACGTCGAAAATCCCCGGCTCGGTCTGATCCACCGCCGTCAGGGAATCCTCCATGATCTTCCGCCAGGTCTGATCGCTGCCGGTGATGGGATCGATGGGAACCGCGCGCAGATACCCCTCCGACACCAGGTCATCCAGCGTCTGCGGAGCCTTCTTTTTGTCGAAGGTGTACTCGTCGATCACGGTCCGCAGCGTGAAGAGGTGGCTCTTGAGCATGCTCTCCTTGGTGCGCGTGAGCGACTTCTGGTACATCGGCACGGCAATCGACACCAGGATCGAGATAATCGCCATCACGATGATCAGCTCGATCAGCGTGTAGCCGCGCCGCGCGTCTTTATTGCCACTCAGAATAGGGAGTTCCATCGCGCGCCCGCTCCATGCTCGTCGAATAAACATCGAAAACATTCTGCCCGCCCCAGCTGTTCGAATTGGGATCGTCCTGGGAGCTTCGCTTGCCCCAATCCGTGGTTCCCGTCATCGGGTCGATGGGAATGCGGCGCAGAAATTTGATTTTGGCTCCCGACGCGTTGCCCACCAGCGTCACGCCTTCCACCAGGACGTCCAGATCCTCCGGATAGCCGTCGGTGCCCACCTTGACCTGGATCTTCCCCTGATCGGAAGCGTCTTTATACCGGTCGATGGCGCTGCGGATCTCGCGCAGCGCGTAGCGCAGGTCGCGCTCCTTGTCGCGTTTCACCTTGTAGCTCGCCAGAGGAACGGCCAGCGTCGAGAGCAGGGCCAGGATCGCAACCGCCACGATCAGCTCGATCAAGGTCATGCCGCGCTCGGCTATACCGCGCCGGCCGGTCTTGATCCTCCCGCGCTCATCGCGCCCGGTCATGCCGCGCTGTTCACGCCACGTCATGCTATTTCTACTGTACCGCCACGGAAACCGCGCCTAACTGGACCGGAACCGCCTGAGATTGCGAGTTTTTCAATCCCATTTCGGTCACCGTGACCGAACCCTTTCCGCGCGCCACGGCCACGAAATTCAGGACCGCCACCGGCCCCGAGCCGGAAACTCCCGCGCCCCCCGAGGTGCGCGAAACATTCAGCGTCGCCTCGCCCGCATCGTTGCGGACGTCCTTAATCGAGCTCACCGCCCCGCCGCCGCGCGAGAGCAGATCGCCGGGGGTAACGTCAGTGAGCCGCAGCACCGCCGGGTCCCATTTCACCCGCAGAGGCGAGATCGAGAATGCGTCGGCTGCGCCGTTCAGCTCCACGTTCACGGTGAAGGGCGTATTCGGCGCTACCGAAACATTGCCCGGCAGGAACACGATGCGTGCGCCGGCCGTGGGCGGCACGGGCGGCACTGTGGGAGGCGGCGTGCCGGGCACTCCCGGTATCGGCGGCCTTACGGGCGCCGTCTGCGGAGCCGTTGCGGGCGGCGCGCCCACTGCCGGTTGCGCTGCTCCGGGCTGCGGTGCTTCCACCGCCGGAGCCGACCCCAGATCGTCCTGCGGCGCATACGTCAGCCGCAGCGCTTGATCGGGTCCCGAATCCACGCCGCGCAGATTCTCCGGCGTATAGTCGGGAGTCCGGACGATATGCGGGATCAGCGCGATCATCAATTGCTGGCGATCCTTTTCGGTGTGGTCGCTACCGAAGAGAATCTTGCCCAGAATCGGGATGTTCACCAATCCCGGGATGCCGTTGACCACGGTCGAATCCTGGATCCCGTCCAGGCCCGCCAGAATGTTAACCTCGCCCTCACGCAGGCGGACGTCGGCCTCTTCGGTGCGCTGCCCGATCACCGGCTGCTTCACGCCGCCGACATCCACATAATTCCGGACCGTCGATACTTCGAAACTCACATGCAGCGAGACTTCATCGGTGGAGTGCACTTGCGGGGTGATTTCCACCTTGATACCCACGTCGGTGAATTGAAACTGGGTTTGCGCGTACGGCGCGCCACCCACCGTGCCCACGCCGGATTGAAAGCTGCCGGTGGCGATCGGAATCCGGTCGCCGATCTTGAGCGAAACCTTCTGGCCGTCGGACGCGCGCACCTGCGGCGAGTTTAAAATCTTCGTCTGGTTGTCGCTGAGGACGGCCTGCAGCAGCATCCCCGGCAGCGTGGTCGAAAAATCAGCCGTGGAGAGGTGGCCGAGCCGCGCCAGATTGATGGAGCCCGGCGTGGCTGCGACCGGATTCCCGCTGGAGTCTGTTCCTCCCGAGGACGTAGACCCCCGCGGCGTGAAATTGATCCCCGAGCTGATGCCCGGGACGAGTGCGCCGTTCACACTGGAGGCCAGCGTCGCCGCCAAATCCCGCGTGCGGGAGGTGTTCGCCTCCATGATCATGACGTCGATCACCACCTCGGATTTCGGTTTGTCCAGATCGTGCACCAGTTTTCCCGCCAGCGCCACCGCGTCCGCCGATCCGCGGACCACCAGGGCTCTTTGCGGATTCACCGTAAACACGCGGGTGATATTGGTGATGGTGCGCACCGCGGTCGAAATCTCCTGAAACTCCTGCGTGGTACTGGCGTTGGTGATGTAGAACGTCTTGACCACGAAATCTTCATAGTCGCGGCGCTTGTTGGCGGTGTCCTGTGTGATGAAAATGCTGGTGGGGGAAATCGGCTTCCAGTAGGTATGCGTCTGCAAGGCGACATTATCGAAGGCCTGTTCCACGGTGCCCTCGCCCAGTTCCACATTAAAATTCCGGGTTTGGACCGATCCCAAGCCATCCGGATCGATGACCGTGGTGATGCCGGCGATCTTGCCGATGCTCTCGTAGAGCACGCGTGGCGGCTGGTTATTGAGCTTGATTGGCGGGATCCGCTGTAGCGCCGGCTTTAGCTCCGGAGGCCCCTGCATCGAATTTACCCGCTGGTCGGCATCGCGCCGAATCTGCTCCACGGGCGTCAGCGTGCGGCCCTCCGCCGTCGCCGCCGGCTGCCGGAGCATGTCCTGCGTGCGTTTCAGTTCCTGCACCGCCAGCGCCGAAGACGGATCAGCGATGATGGCTTTTTGAAATTCGCCGATGGCTTCCTCCAGTTTCCCGGCTTCGCGGATCTTCATCCCCCGGTCCACATGCTGGGAAGATGCCTGAAAGCGGACTCGCTGCAGCCCGATCAGGTACTCGGTATCGCGCGGATCCTCGTCCACCGCCTGCAGGTAGAATTCGAGCGCCGCGTCCCAATCTTTCTTGACTTCGGCCGCTTGGGCCTGCTTTAAGAAGCGGTCGCCCTTGCGGGTTCTGCCCTCGGCCGGCAACCCCATCAGAAGGGTCAGGCTAACTGCCACGATTGCCCGTAAGTGCTTACAAGTCATTTATTTACCGAATCCAAACCAACCCCGCGTGTTACACTGGCACCCAGGGCCTCATAAGCCCTTGACGCGATTTGAGATCCTTGTGTGGAAACAAAAGTTTGGAAGAGAAAATAAAGATCCTCAGCGACAACCGGTCCGCCGGCCATGACTACTTTCTGTCCGACCGGACCGAAGCCGGCCTGGTGTTGACCGGCACCGAGGTCAAGGCGGCCCGCGCCGGGATGATCCAACTCAAGGACGCCTACGGCGAGGTCGCCGCCAACGAAGCCTGGCTGGTCAATGCCCACATTTCGCACTACTCGCACGGCAACCTGATGAACCATGAGCCGGTTCGCCGGAGGAAACTGCTGCTGCACCGGTCCGAGATCGTCAAGCTCCAGGAAACCACTCGCGAGCGCGGGCTCACCGTGGTCCCCACCAAGCTCTATCTCAAGAACGGCAAGATCAAGGTGGAACTGGCGGTCGGCAAAGGCAAAAAATTCCACGACAAGCGCGAGAGCGAACGGGCGCGTGAAATGAAGGCGGAAGCGAAAGCCGCGCTCGGCCGCCGCGGCCGGGATTGAGTAAGCTCAAGGAGTGGAGACTACTCTCGTATCGCAATCCCTTGACCGCGTCGAAGCCGATGCGGTCGTCGTGCTTTTGTTTGAAGATGAAGCCGCACCCGCCGAGTTAAAAGCTCGTCTGCATGGATAGACGAGCTGCGCACATCCGGAGAATTCACCGGCAAGACCGGCGAGCTCGCCATTCAGCACCTGCCCCCGGGACTCAAGGCCAAGCGTCTCGCGGTCGCCGGAGGAGGCAAGCGTGACAAATTCGACTCCGCTGTCCTGCGCCGCGCCGCCGGAACCGTCGTACGCACGCTTAAGCAGAAGGGCGTGAAGAAGCTGGCCTGGTTTCTCGCAGGAGGCGATGCAGGAGCTGCCGTCGAAGGAGCAATTCTCGGTGACTTCGAACCCGATCGCCACAAAACCTCCAGAGACACGAAACCTCTCGATGCGTTTATTCTCATCGCTCCCGATTCGGCCCGCGCTGCTTTCGATCGTGGCAAGATCCTGGCCGATGCGCAGAATTTCACGCGCGACCTGGTGAACGAACCGGCCAACCTCATGACCCCGACCCGTCTTGCCGAGCGCGCCCGCGCGATGGCAGCCGATGTCGGCCTGGCGTGCGAAGTTCTGGACGAATCGCGTATGCGCCAGCTCGGCATGGGATCTCTGCTGGGCGTATCGCAGGGCAGCGCCGAGCCGCCTGCGTTCATCATTGTCAGATATAAACCGGCGCAGCCGCCCAGCAGTGGCGATCATTTGGGACTGGTCGGCAAGGGCGTGACTTTCGACACCGGTGGAGTCTCCATCAAACCCGCCGACGGCATGGAGAAGATGAAGTACGACATGGCCGGCGGCGCGGCCATGCTGGGCGCGATGCGCGCGATCGCCCAGTTGAAGCCGGCGATTCCGGTCACAGCGCTGATTCCCGCGGTGGAGAACATGGTCGGCAGCAAGGCCCAGCGTCCCGGCGATATCGTCACGTCGCTCTCCGGCAAGACCATCGAAGTGCTCAATACCGACGCCGAAGGCCGGCTGATCCTGGTCGACGCGCTCACCTATGCGCAGCGCCTGGGCTGCACGCACCTGGTGGATGCGGCGACGCTCACCGGAGCGATCGTGGTGGCCCTGGGGCACGTCAACATCGGCGTCTTCACCAACAACGATGCGCTGCTCGCCCGCGTGCTGGCCGCCGCCAAAGCGGAAGGCGAGAAATCCTGGCACATGCCGCTCGACGACGACTACAAGGATCTGCTCAAGAGCGCATTCGCCGACCTGGCCAACATCGGCGGGCGCTGGGGCGGAGCCATCAGCGCGGCGTATTTCCTGAAGGAATTCGCCGGCGACACGCCCTGGGTGCATCTCGATATCGCCGGGACCGCCTGGCTGGACGAGTCGAAACCCTTCCTGGCGAAGGGCCCCTCGGGCGTGGCCGTGCGGACATTTACCCGATTGGCGCTCGACTGGTAACAGCCCTGAGCTGGTAAATAAAAGAAATCCTAGAGGGCGGCTTCGCCCCAGTCGCCCGTCCGGATGCGAAACGCTTCCGCGATATCGGATACGAAGATTTTGCCGTCGCCCATCTTGCCGGTTCGGGCCGCGGCCATCAATTTCCGGACAACCTCCTCGGCGCGGTCCTCCGGCACCACCATCTCGATTTTGAACTTCGGCTGCAGGTCCACCTTGTATTCGACGCCGCGGTAAACCTCGCTGTGGCCCTTCTGGCGGCCGTGGCCGCGGCCCTCCAGAATGGTCATGCCGTCGATGCCGATCTCCGCCAGAGCGTTCTTCACGTCGTCCAGCTTGTGAGGCTGGATGATCGCTTCAATCTTTTTCATGTCTGTCTCCTTGGTCCGCAGGTTCCGCAGGAAAGAATCGCGCCTACTGACAAGGTAGCCTTGCTCTCTATGTTGGCACGTTCCGTACCGGTTCCACGGGGGGCACAGGGAGGAAGCGAAGGGAGGAAGCTAGTGCGGGCAGTCCCGAATGGTCCGGCGGTACAGATCCAAATACTGCTCCACGCTCTTCTTGGACGAAAACTCCTGCGCCGCGCGGAGCCGCGCCGCCTCTCCCATGCGCGCCGCCAGTTCGGGATCGTTCGCCAGCGTCCGAACCGCCTTGGCCATCGCCTTCACGTCGCCCAGCCGTTTCAGGAACCCGGTTTCTCCATCGCGCATGATCTCGGTCACGCCGCCCACCCGCGTCGCCACCACCGGCTTGCCGAAGCTCATCGTTTCGAGCACGCCCATCCCGAAACTTTCCCGCTCGGAGGCGTACAATCCCGCGTCGGCCGCATGCAGGTAGTTCTCGATATCCAGAACGTTGGTCTTAATCACCAGCCGGTCTTCGATCCCCATCCGCTTCACTACCTTCCGGAAAGGCTTGAAGGACTCGCCGGCCAGGATCAGCATCTTGATGTTGGGCTGATCGCTTAATTCCGCGACCACCCTCAACACGTCCTGCGCGCGCTTCACGGGCCGAAGGTTGGACATGTGGATCAGCAGAAAGTCGTCCTTGCGAATGCGCAGGATTCGCCGGATCTCCTGCCGGCCTTTGCGAGGCGGCTTGGGCCGGTAGAAGTTGTAGATCACCTCGATCGGCTTGCGCGTCTTCAGCACCTGGAGGGTTTCCTCCTGCAGACTGCGCGAGACCGCCGTGACCCCGCAGGAGCTCTCGATCGAGTACTTGATGATGGGCCCCAGGTTCGGATCCCGCGCCAGCAGCGTGATGTCCGTCCCATGGAGCGTGGTGATCACGTGGGGCGTGTGCTGCCGCTGATCCCGCGCGATCTGAGTTGCCAGCAGCGCGGCCGTGGCATGCGGCACGGCATAGTGAACGTGCAGGATATCCAGCTTGTGCTTATCCGCCACTTCCATCATCTTCACCGCCAGCGGCAGCGTGTAGTCGGGATACTTGAACAGGCGGTATTCGTTCAGCTCCACCTGGTGGAAGAAGACGTTGGGCTGCTTGCGGTCCAGCCGGAACGGCGGCTCATAGCTGATGAAGTGGACCTGGTGACCCAGCCGCGCCAGTTCGCTCCCCAGCTGTGACGCCACAATCCCGCTTCCACCGACGGTGGGGTAGCAGGTGATCCCCACCGAGAGCACTTTCCCAGGCGTCCGCCGCTGCACCCTAAAAGTACCTCGACGATAGCTTGATATCGCCCAGCGAACCCACGCGAATCGGGTCGTTGGGCCACAACCCGGCGGCGTACTCCACGCCGATAGCCGCCCCCAGCGTCCGCGCCCGGGAAAGGATCAAGTCCATGTAATTACGGGTTTTCATCTGGCTCTTGTGGCACTGAATCGCGGCTTCCCAGGCCTCCCGCGCCGCCGTCACATCCACGACTAATTCCGGAGGCGTCACGAACACCTGGGTGATGGTGTAGAAGTACAAGCTCGTAATTGGATGCGGAGGAAGGTCCTCCAGATCCTGCAAACCTCCGTAGCGAGCCAGCCGGGCGGCGTCCCGCGCGATTTTTCCCACCGCCGAATGGTCCGGATGCTGGTTCTCCCCCAGGTGCGGAGCCAGCACCACGTCCGGCTTGAACCGGCGGATTTCGCGCGCAATGGTCATCGAATTGGCCGGATTGTGCTCAATATGGCAGTCTCCGCCCAATTCCAGGAACTGGATCGCCGCTCCGATGATGCGGGCGGCGTCGCGGGCTTCCTGCGCACGTACCTCCGCGGTCCCGGCGCTGGCGGCTTCGCCCTTCGAGGTCACCAGGATACGGGCTTCATGCCCGTTCCGGACCTCCTGGATCAAAATGGGCGCACAGCCGAATTCGACGTCGTCGGGATGCGCTCCGACCGCCAGGATTCTCATGGGAGTGAGGGATTAACTTTCGGTAATCGTGACGCTGGTCAGGGTGTCTCCCTGCCGCACTGCGTCCACGACGTCCTGCCCCGCGGTGACTTGCCCGAAGACGGTGTGCTTGCCGTCCAGGTGGGGGGTCGCCACGTGGGTGATGAAGAACTGGCTGCCATTGGTGTTCGGTCCGGCGTTGGCCATGGAGAGCGTACCGACCTGGTGCTTGTGGGGATTCCCCTTAGTTTCGTCTTCGAACCGGTAGCCCGGCCCTCCCCGCCCGCTTCCCTCCGGATCTCCGCCCTGGATCATGAAGTTGGCGATCACACGATGAAAAGTGGTCCCGTCATAGAACTTGTCGCGGGCCAGGAAGACAAAATTGTTCACGGTCTTGGGCGCTTCTTTGGCGAACAGTTCACAGACGATCTCACCGCGGGAAGTATTGAACGTGGCCGAGTACTTCTTACCGGTGTCGATGGTCAATTGAGGAGGACTGGGATATTGTTTCGGCATATGCAGATCCCAGTGTAGCCCGGCTCCGGCGTTGCCTGGTATGAGACCGCCGCCTGAGCTCGTTTTCGTTCGCATCGCGCGGATATCCGCGAGCATCCGATGGGGTGTAGTCAGGGGCTGGAAAGGGTTGCCGGTGGGGAATAGAGAGCTCATCGGATCTTGTCAGCGCAATGCCGGCACGTTGGCAGGACGCGTGCTGAGAGAAAAGTAGTCGACTTGGGGGTCGTTTATGTTAATCGGAGCCGTGATCGCCGGATTATTGATCGTTTCCTTGTTCCTGGAGATGGTTTCTTCTTCACCGAAAGCCAGCCAGGAAGGATCCACCCGTGCGCCCATCGTGAAATAGTGGCACAGCCGCTGTGGCACAAAGTCTCTCAAGTTGGCTCGCCCCGGGGCATTAGGCGCACCCGGGACCCTTGGGGTCTTGCGGAGCACGCGCGCCCCGATTATAATGCTGTTTTTATGCCGGTAGCGGCGCGACTGGAAGAATTCGATCCCCTGGCGCCTCAGCGCGAGGCGGCCCTGTTCTACGGGCTGTTCCTGCGCGGGCACTCCGCGGAAACTCTGCGCCGCGATATCGACGTCCCCCGGAAGCTCTTGAACAAGCTGATGTTTCGCCATCGCAATGAGCAGGCCGTGCGGCAGAAACTCCAGCGGACGTACCTCTACCGCAAGCAAGTCTTATCGATCTTCGACGAGCTGGTCACGCGCGAGCAGGCCCTGGACCGGGCTTCCGTCCGGATTCACTGAGTTTCTCCTGCACGCAACCCGCTGGATACGCGTCTAAAATGCCAGGTATGGGAACTTTTCGCAAACGCCGGGGCTTCACGCTCATCGAACTCCTGATCGTGATCTCCATCATTCTCATCATCCTGGCGATCGCCGTCCCCAAGATGAACAAGCAGATGCAGGGTGCGCGGGAGATGGCGGTGATCCGCGAGATCGGCAGCATCCACCAGGCCGAGACGCAGTACTACTCCCAGTTCGGCAAGTTCGCGGGGAATCTGTCCCAGCTGGGTCCACCGGCCGGCGGCTCCGCCGACGGACCCGAAGCGGCCAACATTCTCCCTAAGGTCCTGGCCGAAGGCAAGAAGAACGGATACACGTACACGCTGGTGGCCACGCCTAGCGGGTACACAGTTCAGGCCGTACCAGATTCATTCGGGAATACAGGCAGCCGGACGTTCTACTCCGATCAGACCCTGGTGATTCGTAACAACTGGGGCCAGGAGCCGGCCACGGTCGCCAGCCCGGAAATCAAGTAGACCAGCTAAGCGGATTAGGGGATTCCACATCCGCCGCGCTCTGGGCGCCATCTGCGTGATCCTCCGCGGCGGCCAGTGTGTGCCGGGCTAGCTTCCGCAGGTGATTCGCCTCCACGCGCAGGCGCAGGTGATCCGATAAATCGGCCCGGAGTTCGAGATTCCGCGCCAGATCCTCCAGTCGCGGAGGATCGCACTTTTCCCAGACTTTCGTGGCTCTCTCCAGCTCGTCCAGGGCGAAGGACATGCGCCCCTCGCGCTCCTCGACGTGCGCCAGCGATTCATACGCCACCGCCAGCCTGGGACCCTTCAGCCTTTGGAAGGCCCCGATACATTCCGACAAAAGTTCCCGGGCCCGCGAATAGTGGCGCCAGCCGATATGCAGGCAGGCGAGGCTATATTGCATCTCGGCGACCTCGTCGATGTTGTCGCACCCCAGTTTTCTCAGCTTCAGTCCCAGGGCGCGCTCGTACTGCGCGGCGGCTCCGTCCAGGTCGCCGCTGTCCTCAAGCGAGGCGGCCAGCTGCTGGACATCGCTGAGCGCCTCCTCGGAATCCGTGCCGCACTGCGCTTCATGGATACGGAGAGCCCGTTTCAGGTAGGCCTGGGCCTGCGCCTGGACCCCCCGCGTCCGGCAGATCCGGCCGGCTTCGGCCAGCAGGTTGCCCGTTTCCAGATGGCCTGCCCCATAGCGTTTTTCCCGCAGCGCGATGGCCTGGTCGAAGGTCTTCATGGCATCCGGGAAACGTCCGTTCTTGTCCTGGGCCAGCGCCAGCCGCTGCAGCCGGTTTTCCATGAGCTGGGGGTCTTCATTGGTGACCGATACCCCCAGCCGGATCGCGTCCCTGGTGACCTCTTCCAGAGCCGGATAGTCCTCCACCACGGCAAAGATCTCCGCCAGGGCGTCCAGCGAGCGCAGATACAGCTTGGAATCGGAGGCCTGGGTACATACGATGATGGCTTCCCGCAGTGTATTCTCCGCGTCCCGCAGCTTCGCCAGATCGAGCTGCGCGGTTCCATCCGCGGCGGGGGCGGATGGCGCGGCCAATGTGCGTTGCAGGCGGGCCAGATCCAGACGCAACTCCACTCTCTGCGACGTGGCGATTCCGCGGTCGTCGGCTTCCCTCACCGCCAGCGCCAGATGCCGTTCCGCATCGGCCAGATTTCCCGATTTCAGGTACCGCGCGGCCTCGGACCGGTGCCAGTTCCGGTCGAGACCCCACGTCTCGCGCCGCGGAGCACGCGCCCAGCTCCACTGCCAGGTCTTGAGAAATCCGCTCATGCTTATCGTGCAATCATCGGCCGTGTAGGTGTAAAGCTTTAGCTCTCTCCGGAAAAAGTTCCATGCGATAATGTGGTTAGAAGTATACAGGATGCTGGCGGGGGGATGTCCCTTCGCCAAAGCCCTTATTCTGAGCAGCGTATGACCCCACGGAGCCTCGAAGTTCTGCATGAGATCGTCGAGACCTATATCGCCACCGGCGAACCGGTAGCCTCGCGCTCCATCGCCCGGCGGCGCCGGGACGGCCTGAGCGCCGCCTCCATCCGCAACGTGATGGCGGATCTGGATGAAGAAGGCTATTTGAGTCAGCCGCATACCTCGGCCGGCAGGGTCCCCACCGAAAAGGCTTTCCGCAGCTACGTCCAGTCACTGGGGATGCGCAAGCTGGTGGCCGCCGAAATCGAGCGGCTGCGCGGACAATTCGGGCGGCTCGATACGATGGAGCAGCGCATCGAATATACCTCGCGCACGCTGACCGAGCTGACCCACGGCGTCGGCATCGCCGCGTCGATTCCCCGCCCCAATCCGGCCCTGGATCAAGTGGAGCTGATCGCGCTCACCGAACGCCGCGTCCTGATGGTGGTGATGACGCGCGATCATCAGGTCCGCAACCGGGTGGTCACGCTCGAAGAATCGCTCAGCTCGGACGAGCTTGCCTCCATCCGCAACTACATCAACCGCAACTTCGCCGGCTGGTCGCTCGAACGTGTCCGGCGCGAGCTGGCGGGGCGGCTGGCGCGCGCGGAAGCGACCTATGACGCGGTGCTCCAGAAGCTCACGCTGCTCTATTCCAAGGGCCTGCTGGACATCGGTCTGACGCCGGAAGTGCGCATGGATGGCGCCAGCAACCTGGTGGTCCTGGACCTGCATCTGACCAAGGAGAAAACCCGCGAGCTGTTCCGGGCGCTGGAAGAAAAGAAACGCGTCCTGGAGCTGCTGGACCGGTTTCCTCGAGAATCCCGCCGGAGAAGTGGGCGTGCATGTCGGGCTGGCGGGCATCCATCCGTCCATGCGGGAGCTTTCCTTAATCGGGCTTCCCGTGCTCCTGGAGGATGGGCTCTCGGCCGTCATCGCCGTATTGGGCCCCATGCGCATGAACTATACCCGCGTCATCTCCACGGTCCAGCACGTAGGCCAGGCGTTCCGGGGCTGACCGCACATAAGCTGAGTCCCCGCTGCCTGCTAATCTAGATACTGTGAGCAGAAAACCGGTCACCGAACCCATGGAGACGAACCCGGTGGATACCGACCCGGGAGCCGGCAACGATCGGGCAAACATCGATCCACCCGCAGCAATGGAAGCAATCGCCGCCGAGCGCGACCGGCTGGCCGCGGAAAACGCCGAGTTGCAGGACCGCTTTCTGCGTTTCCAGGCCGAGTTCCAGAATTTCCGCAAACGCGTCGACAAGGACCGGCTGGAATTCAGCGAGTACGCCAGCATGGAGGCCTGCCGGACCCTGCTGCCCATCATCGACGATTTCGAGCGGGCCTTAGAGACCGAGACGTCCGACAAAAAGTACGCCCAGGGCCTGGAACTGATCCGCCAGCGGCTGTTCGACACCCTCAAGAAACTCGGCCTGGAGCCGATTGTTGCTGAGGGACAGCCGTTCGATCCTCATATCCACCACGCGGTCGAGATGGTGGAGACCGGGGACGTGCCCGACCATACCGTGCTGGGCGAATTTCAGCGTGGCTACAATTTCAAGGGCCGGCTGCTGCGTCCGGCGATGGTCAAAGTCGCCGTTGAGCCGAAGCGAGATTAATCCGTGAGCGTGGCGAAGAGAGATTACTATGAAGTCCTCGGCGTAGTCCGGGACTGCGACGATCAGGCGCTTAAGGGAGCATACCGGAAGCTCGCCTTGGCGCATCACCCCGACCGCAATCCCGGCGACAAGCACGCCGAGGAAAAGTTCAAGGAAGCCGCCGAAGCTTATAGCGTCCTGAGCGATCCGCAGAAAGCGCGCCGCCTACGACCGCTTCGGCCACCAGGGCGTGCCCACCGCCGCCGGGGGAGGCTTCGATGCCAGTGGATTCCCGGATCTGAGCGACATCCTGAATGAGATGTTCGGATTCGGCGAGGTGTTCGGCTCCGGATCGCGCCAGCAGCGCAGGACTCGTCCCCAGCGCGGCGAAGACGTCCGCTACGACCTGGAAATCAGCTTCGAGGATTCGATGCGCGGCCTGGCCGTGGATATTCAGGTTCCGCGCATGGAAGAATGCGTCCGCTGCAAAGGCAAGGGAGCCGAGCCGGAAGACGGCGTGGTGACCTGCCCCACCTGCCGGGGCCGCGGCGAAGTGATCTATCAGCAGGCGTTTCTTTCGGTGCGCCGCACCTGCACCCAATGCAACGGGCGCGGCCAGATCATCCGCCGTCCCTGCAAGGAGTGCCGCGGCCAGGGATACCTGCGCCACGAACGCAAACTCAAGGTCAACATTCCCGCCGGCGTGGATAACGGCACGCAGCTCCGCCTGACGCAGGAAGGCCAGCCCGGAGGAAACGGCGGACCCCCTGGAGATTTGTTTGTCGTTTTGAAGGTCGCCGAGCACCCGGTCTTCGAGCGTCACGAGTACAACCTGCACTGCACGGTTCCGGTGAATATCGCGCAGGCGGCGCTGGGATGCTCGGTGGACGTTCTTACCTTCGACGGTCTGCAGAGCGTGAAAGTGCCGGAGGGATCGCAACCCGACGCGCGGCTGCGCCTGAAGGGGCTGGGCGTTCCCCATCTCAATTCCAGCGCGCGCGGCGATCTCTACATTCACCTGGCCGTGAAGGTCCCGCAAAAGCTGACCCGCGACCAGCGCCGCATGCTCGAAGAACTCCGCGACGTGCTCCCGGCCGAGAATGAGCCGGAAGACAAGAGCATTCTCGACAAGGTCAAAGACTACTTCATGTAAGGTGCGGGGCTGGCCCGGCTACAAACGCCCGGCGCGCTCCAGACGCCGACGCAGATCCTCGGCGAGGGGGCCCAGATCCTCCACCGCGACGCGCATCTTACGCCGCCAGTTGGGATGCTGCCACGTACTGGCAGGCAGGTTCTGCTGCTCGGTTTCGCCCGTCAGATCTTCCTGATTGACGATGGCGAGTTCGCACGGCGTCGCCAGCACGAAACTCAAGGCGTCGCGCGCGAATCCCGCGCGCTGGAGAGCATCCTCCAACCGGCCCAGTTCGTCCCGCCGGGCGGCCCATTGCTGCTCGTAACCCGCCTGGTCCACCAGACCCGCCGAGCGGCGCGCCTCGATATCGCGCCCCTGCTGGAAGCCCGCCAGCGTCGGCAGATCGTGGGTCGTGGTCGAGACGGCCGCCTGGGCCGGATACTCCGGCGGCAGGCGAAAACTGCCGTCCGGATTCTTCTCGAACCACAACAGCCGGTATCCCAGAATGCCCATCTCCGCCAGCTTGCGCCGCACCGAAAATTCCACCGTCCCCAGGTCCTCTCCAATCACGATGAATCCGCCGCGCACGCTTTCGAGCGCGAGAATGCTGAGGAGATCCTCCGCGTAATCCTTCACGTATACGCCCTGGGCGGCCGTGAGGCCGTCCGGAATCCAGAACAGGCGAAAAAACCGCATGACGTGATCGATGCGCAGCGCGCCGCCGTGCCGCGCGTTCTTGCGGATGGATTGCGCGAACAGCTCATAGCCGTTCTCGCGATGCGCTTCGCGGTGGGGCGGCGGAAATCCCCAATCCTGGCCGCCGGGGGCCAGCTCGTCGGGAGGCGCACCCACGCGCGCGCCCGCTGCGTAGAAACGCCGGTTCATCCACAGGTCCGCGCCGAACCGGTCCGTGGCCAGCGCCAGATCGTGATACAGCCCGATCTTCATCCCCCGCGCGATGGCGTGATCCTGCGCCTCAGCCAGCTGCCGGTCCACCTGCCACTGCAAAAACTTGTAAAACAGAACATCGGCACGATGTTGTTCGGCGAAATTCGCCACGGCCTCGGAGCGGGGATCCCGATACTCCTCCGGCCAGTCCTTCCACAGCCAAATCTGGTGATTGCGGCGGTGGATATCCGCATCAAGCGCGCAGAACACCGCAAAATCTTCGAGCAGCGTGCCCTCGACCCGGACGAAGTCTTCAAAGCTGCCGGTATGGCCCGCTTTTTCAAAGCGGTCGAAGGCCCGCCGCAGCGCCCGCAACTTGGTCGCGGCCACGCGCTCGTATTCCACCAGCTCGGTCGCGCGCAGCGCGGCGATCTCCTCTTGAGGAGCATCCTCCGGCAAAAACCCTGGGACGCGCTCCACATCCAGGTAGAGATAGTTTCGAAACAGCGAGCACAGCGGCAGATAGGGACTGGTATTGTACGGCTGGCGATTGGGAATCGCGTGCAGGGGGTTCAGCGCGAGAAACGCCGCACCCGCGGGAGCCAGCGTATCGGCCAGCGCGCGCAGATCCGTGAAGTCGCCGCAACCCCAGTTGCGCGCCGACCGCACGCCGTACAAGCTGAGAGCCACTCCGGCCAGGCGAGCGTCGATCGCCCGCGCCCGCCGGGGGCAGACGATGAAGCGGGCGTCTTCAAATGCCTCCTGCTCCGGCTCCTTCATCCAGTACACGCGCAGATCGTGATAGCCCAGCCGCAGGGCCGGCAGCGGCACGCGTTTGGAAACGAACTCCCGCCCGGCGATCGAAATCCGCTCCAGCTCGCGCAGCTCCGGCAGCCAGAACCAGTGGTGCTCGATCTCCCCGTTCTCCCAGCGGAACTCGACCTTCACCGATGCGCCCGCGCGCGCGGCGGGGATGCGCAACGGGATCGCATCGGCGTCTTGGGCAACCACCACGGCGGGATCGAATGCGCGCGACCATCGTGCCAGATCGCGCTCGGTGGAGAAGCGTTCCAGATCGGCTTCGCTGGTAGTGGGGAGTCCCAGCGCCGCCAGCGCCCCGCGCAGCGTTTCGTCCGAGGCCACGTGGGTCCGCCCCCAGGTGTCGGTATATTCGAGCTCGACGCCCCACCGGGTGGCGGCGCGCTCCAAAGCTTCCCGGTTGGACGCCAAACTCCAGTGTAAGCTCCCGTGGGATAATGGTGTTCGTGGACGAGCCCAAATTTCAACTGAGCCAGCCGCCCGCCCTGTTCGCGCGCGTCGACGATGAACCGGAACCCCTGGACGAGTTCGGACAATCCATCCTCACCACCTCGCTCGACAAGGTGATCAACTGGGCCCGCAAGAACGCCATCTGGCCGATGAGCTTCGGCTTGGCCTGCTGCGCCATCGAGATGATGTCGATGATCGCCTCGCGCTACGACATTTCGCGTTTCGGCGCGGAGGTGATGCGCGGCTCGCCGCGGCAGAGCGATCTGATGATCATCGCCGGGAGAGTCTCCAATAAAATGGCTCCGGTCATCCGCCGGCTGTACGAGCAGATGCCCGAACCCAAGTGGGTGATCTCCATGGGCGCCTGCGCCACCTCCACCGGCGTGTTCTCGAATTACGCTCTGGTGCCGGTGAACCAGGTGATCCCGGTGGACGTCTACGTCCCCGGCTGCCCCCCGCGCCCGGAACAGTTGATCTACGCCATCATGCTCCTGCAGAAGAAGATCGAGCAGGACAAGAACGTGGTGGCCAAGGTCCTCAATCTCGCTTAATTCTTTCCGACGTCGCCAGCCTTTCTCTTGCCATTCTAGGAGAGCTGTGATAATCTTCCCCTAGTCATCCTAGGAAGGAGATCCTTTCGCATGGCCAAGGCACCCGTTGAGATCCTGCAGGGAACGCTCGACATGCTGATCCTCAAGGCCGTCTCGCTCGGCCCGCTGCACGGATACGGCATTCTGCTGCGGATCCAGCAGATCTCGAACGAGGCTCTCCAGATTCCCCAGGGGTCGCTCTACCCGGCGCTGTACCGGCTGGAACACGGCGGATTCATCACCTCGGAGTGGGGGGAAAGCGAGAACAATCGCCGCTCGAAGTTTTACCAGCTAACGGCGGCGGGGCGGAAGCATCTGAGCGAGGAAACGGCGTACTGGGGCCGCCTCAGCGAAGCCATTGGCGACGTCCTCAAGGCGCGGGCGAGCGAGGTGTAGGCGATGCTCCGGAAAATCCTGGCGCTGTTCCACCGTGCGCGCTTCGAATCGGACCTGGACGCCGAACTGCGCGACCACATGCAAAAATTTCGCGACGACTTGGTCTCCCGCGGAGTCTCCGCGCAGGAAGCGGATCTCCGCGCACGCCGCGAATTCGGACGCGTGATCGCGGTCAAGGAAGAGGTTCGGGAATCCTTCGGGCTGGCCTGGGCCGATACCGCCGCGCGCAACATCCGCTATGCCTTCCGCGTGCTGCGCAAGAATCCGGCCTTCTCGCTGACGGTGATCGTCACGCTGGCGCTGTGCATCGGCGCCAACACCGCGATCTTCAGCATCGTGGACGCGATGCTGTTCCGGCCTCTGCCCTACCCCCAGCCGGACCGGCTGGCTCGCGTGTCCCGTCTGGACCGCAGCGAGCGAGGCTGGTACGAACAAGTCGAGGTGAACGGCCGCGTTTGGGAGTATATCCGCGATCATGCGCGCACAATCGACGTGGCTCTACACAGCGGGTTTGAAGGAGTGAATCTGGTGGCGCCGGCCGGTGGAGCCCGGTATGTCCGGCAAGTTCGCGTATCCACCGGCTTTTTCCGCGTGTTAGGGGTCGCGCCGATGATCGGACGCGAAATCGCACCGGAAGAAGACCGCGAGGGCGGTCCCCCTGTGGCCGTCTTGAGCCACGGATTGTGGATGCGCTTGTTCCGGTCCGATGCCGGGATTGTGGGACAGACCGTTCTCCTGCGAGGCGAGCCGTATACCGTGATCGGCGTGATGCCACCGGACTTCGACACCGTGCCCTCGGCGGAACTGTGGACGCCGTTACGCCCCTCGACGCGCGGCGAGGGCGGCGGAACGAACTACTCGCTGATCGCGCGCCTGCGGCCGGGCTACTCGAGGGCACAGGCGAATGCGGAGTTGGAGACGCTGGGCGCGGAGTTCATCGCCGCCAATCATCTCAAGATGGCGTCCATGCGTTGGCACCTGATCACGGTGCAGCGGGCCAACGGCGAGGAAGACCGGGGGCCGGTCCTTCTGTTATGGGCGGCGGTGGGCCTGGTGCTGCTGATCGGATGCGTGAACATCGCGGGGCTGATGCTGGCGCGCGGCGGCGCTCGCCGGCATGAAATCGCCACCAGGATGGCGCTCGGAAGCGGGCGCGGCGCGATACTCGCGCAATTGCTATCGGAAAGCCTGCTGCTGGCGATCGTGGGCGGTATCGGCGGATTGGCGCTCGGCGCAGCGGCCGTGCAAGCGTTGAAACCGGTCGTGACGGCCACGCTTCGGCCCACGCAACCCATTACCATGGATACGCGCGTGCTGGCTGTTACGGCGGTGAGCGCTTTGTTGACCGGCCTGATCTTCGGTCTCTATCCAGCCTTGGCCAGCTCGCGCGAGGATCTGCGCACCGCGCTGGGTAGTTCCGGCCGCACCGCTTCGGCGCATCGCAACGCGTGGGTGCGTCACGGACTGGTGGTCTGTGAAGTCGCCCTGGGCATGGTGCTGCTGGTCAGTGCCGGCCTGGTGTTGCACCCGCTTATTTACTTGAATGCCTTGAGTCCCGGGTTCGACGGCCGCAACGTGCTGACGGCCAGCCTCTCCCTGCGGGACGCGCGCTACAACACAGATACTGCGGTACACCGGCTGTTCGATGCTTCCCTGGCCCGGATTCGAGAGACTCCCGGCGTGGAAACGGCGGGAATCGGATTGACGCTGCCGTACGAGCGGGCCCTGAATGACGGCGCGCGCGTGATGGATGGCCCCAACGCCATGACCGACGCGCAGATCACTGACTTGCTCTACGTGACACCGGGATACTTTGAGGCGCTGCGCTTCACGATGCGGCGCGGACGTAGGTTCGCGGAGCAGGACAGAGGCGGAGCGCCGCTGGTCGCGATCGTGAATGAGGCGTATGTCCGCCGTTATCTGAAAGACGATGCACCGCTGGGCCGCCATCTGAACCTGGGCGGTCCGATTCATGAAATCGTCGGAGTGGTGGCGGATGTGCAGCAGCAGAGCAGCTGGGGAGACTTCGGGCCGGTAGCCCCCACGCCCACGGTCTACGTCCCCGCGGCGCAGATCTCGGGTCGCGATTTCCAGGCCATGCACGGCTTTTATTCCCCGCACTGGGTGGTTCGCGCGGCGGGTTCCCGGGCTCCGATCGCACAGGCCATGCGGGCGGCCGTGGCTGCGGTCGACCAGCAACTTCCGTTTGCGGAATTCCGCGGCATGGATGACGTACGATCCGGCGCCTTCGCGCGTCAGCGGCTCCAGGCAGTTCTGTTGGGATCGCTCGCCATGCTGGCTCTCCTGCTGGCGGCGGTGGGCATCTACGGCCTGATCGCTCACTCCGTAATGGAGCGCACCCGCGAGTTTGGCATCCGTCTAGCGCTGGGAGCGCAACGCTGGCAGGCGATCGGAGAGGCTGCACGGCCGGGTGTAGTGCTGACGCTGATCGGCGCGGCGATCGGTTATTTCCTGGCGCAGGGCGCGGGGCGCCTGCTCGAATCCGTGATTTGGGGCATCCCGGCCGGCGATCCACGCACCTTTGCGGGCGCGGCCGCTAGCCTCCTGACCGTCGCCGCTTTCGCCAGCCTGATCCCCAGCCTTCGAATCGCGCGCCTCGATCCGGCCAAGACGCTGCGGGAAGAGTAATATCTGGAGTGGCGTTACCATAAGGGAACGCATGTCCGAGATTTCTCCGGCCATCGAAGTCCGCGACCTCCGGAAAGTGTACGACCAGAAAGCCGCCGTGGACGGGCTGACGCTCAGCGTGCCGCGCGGATGTTTCTTCGGTTTCCTGGGACCCAACGGCGCCGGGAAAACCACCACCATCAAAATGCTGATGGGCCTGGCGCCGCCCACCTCCGGCTCCATCCGCCTGCTGGGGTTGCCCATGCCGGAGGAAAGCCTGGCGATCAAGCGCCAGATCGGACTGGTTCCCGATGAATCCCTGTTGTTCGACCACCTCACCGGCGGCGAGTTTATCGAATTTGTCGGCCGCATTTACGGCTTGAAGCGCGCGACCGCGCGGGAACGCAGCCAGGAACTGCTGAACTTGTTCGAGCTGGGCGACGCATCGCGCAAGCTGATCGCCGAATACTCCAAGGGCATGCGCAAGCGCGTGGCCATGGCGGCCGCGCTGATCCACCGGCCGCAACTATTCCTGATGGACGAGCCCTTCGAAGGCGTGGACGCCGTTGGCGCCCGGCTGATGAAGGATATCCTGATCGAGCAGGTCCGCCGCGGCGCCACCATCTTCCTGACTTCGCACGTGCTCGAAGTAGTGGAGCGCCTGTGCGACCGGGTCGCGATCATCAACGAAGGCAAACTCGTGCAGGAAGGATCGATGGAGGAATTGCGCGGATCGTCGAAGACCCTGGAAGACGCCTTCGTTCGCGCGGTGGGCGTCGGCACCATGCGCGAAACACTGGACTGGCTGTGACACAGCGTCAGAAATGGGGGACAGCCAGCCGATTTCGGTTTACCGTTCTCCGCGGGTCGGGATTTCTTCATCGAAATCGGAGGCAGTCCCCGATTTCTGACACGCCATGAACCAAGCCCGCGCCATCCTCTGGGCCCAGTGGCGCTCCATGCGCAATTTTTTCCCGCGCCGGGGGATCGGCTGGACCGCCGCGGTCGGATTCATTTGGTACGGCATATGGGTGGTGGTGAGCTTTTCCGTCATGCTCCTGACCAGTTCCGCCACGGCCGCCAGCACGCTGGGTGGAATTCTGCTGCTGATCTTCCTGTACTGGCAGGTGGTGCCGGTGCTGATGGCCGCCTCCGGAGCGTCGCTGGACCTGCGCAAGCTGCAAGCCTACCCGATCCCGGTTTCGCAACTGTTCGAATTGGAAGTTATGCTTCGGATCACGGCTGCTTTGGAAGTAGTCCTGGTGGTCATCGGCATGGGAATCGGGATTCTGCGGAACCCCATGGCCCCCGCCTGGGGCGCGCTGGGCGTGCTCCCGTTTGTCATTTTCAACCTGGTACTGGGTGTCGGCTCGCGCGACACCATCGCGCGGATTCTGGCCCGCCGGCGTGTGCGGGAGGCCGCTTTCTTTCTTCTGATCCTGCTCGCGGCGCTGCCCCAGCTCCTGCTCACGCGGGGCCGCGGATTCCAAGGCCGCTTGCGCGCTATCATGACGCGGGAATCGTGGCCGGGCTGGCCCTGGACCTCCACTGCGCACTTCATGCAGGGGCAAGACGTACTGCGGTCCCTGGCGATCCTGGCCGCCTGGCTGGCCGCCGCGGGGCTGTTCGGCTACTGGCAGTTCCGCCGCACCATCGCCTTCGATGCCGAGGCCGTATCCGCGCGCCCCTCCAGCGGATCCGGCGCCTCCGGCCTGCGGGAGCGATTGGCCGAGCGATTCTTCCGGCTGCCCTCCCTGCTGTTCCGCGACCCGCTGGGCGCGCTGGTCGAAAAGGAAGTGCGTTTCCTGACCCGCTCGCCGCGTTTCCGCCTGGTGTTTCTCATGGGATTTACTTTCGGCTTGCTGGTCTGGCTGCCGGTGGCGCTGGGACGGCAGGGAGGGTCGCCCTCATTCCTTGGGAACAATTACCTCACGGTCGTCAGCGTGTATTCGCTGTTATTGCTCAGCGAGCCGTGTTTCTGGAATTTTTTCGGATTCGACCGCTCCGCCGCGCAGATTTACTTCCTTGCGCCGATCCCGTTCATACGCGTCATGATCGGCAAGAATTTCAGCGCGCTGTTTTTCATCGTGCTGGAAATCGGCATGATCGCGCTGGTCTGCGGATTGTTGGGAATGCCGATGCACCCGCGTACGCTGGCGGAATCATTTGGAGTCGCCGGGGTGATCAGCATCTTCCTGCTGACCGCGGGCAATCAGCTTTCTATCCGCCAGCCGCGCGCCATGAATCCGGCGGCGTCCTTCCGCTCCGGCGCCTCCGGCCGGACGCAGGCGATTTTCTTCATCGTCTATCCGATTGCAGCTGCGCCGGCCGCCCTGGCGTACCTGGCCCGCTACGCGTTCGATAGCGAGGCCGCTTTCTTCGCCGTCCTGGCAATGGATGCGGCGATCGGAGCGGTGGTCTACAAACTGTCCCTGGATTCCTCGGTGGCCGCCGCGGAACGCCTCAAGGAGCAGATGATCACCGCGCTTTCCCGCGGCGAGGGCCCGATTACCGCGTAGACTGGGCCAGCCCCAGCTTATTCCCGTTGATCTTCCCCTCGAGCGCGAGCAGTTTCTCCTTCACCGAAAGCCCGCCGCCGAATCCCCCCAGCCCGCCGTCGCCGGCGATCACGCGATGGCATGGAATCACGATCGGAATCCGGTTCTTTCCGTTCGCCGACCCCACCGCGCGCGACGCTTTGGGATTGCCCACGCGCCTGGCCAGCTCGCCATAGGAGATCGTTTCGCCGTAGGGAATCTCTTGGAGCTTTCGCCACACTTTCCGCTGAAAGACGGTGCCTTTGAGCGCCAGGGGAAGGTCGAATTCCTGCCTCCGGCCCGCGAAATACTCCCGCAACTGCCGCACCGCTTCAGCCAGTGGACCGGTCATCGACTCCGTCCATCCCGCCTCCGGCCTCCGGGGCTTCCCGTTCTCTGGAAACGCGATCAGATGAATGGCTTCCTGGTCGCCGGCAATCAGCAGCGAGCCGATGGGGCTCTCGGCAAAGCAGTACTGCATACGCTCAGTATAAGATGAAGATGCATGGCTTTAGCCGTTCTGCTGTTTGTGTTCTTTATCATCGTGGTGCTGATCGCCTTCTTCGTCTTCCCGCCCAATAAGTGGGTGGAATGGTTCGTGAACAAAGACAAGAAGTAGATTCCGCCGCGCCCGAGACGCTCGCCCGTTGTATCCGCCGTGAAGGTAATGATTTGCGTTTATGTGCGTTCATTCGCCGCAAACGTCTTGCCCTTGGCCGCGAGTTCCAGAAGTCCGGCCGGCTCCCAGCCGAGCTCCCGCACGCGATCGTGGATCTTCTTGAGACCTACCATGTCCGCGTAAAACATCGGCCCTCCGCGATACGCGGGAAATCCGTAACCCGTCAGGTAGATCACGTCGATATCCACGGCGCGCGAAGCGATCCCTTCTTCGAGCACCTTGGCGCCCTCATTGATCAGCGCGTAGATGCAGCGCTCGACGATCTCTTCGTCCGGGATCGCGCGATGCTGTTTTTGCACCAGCGCGACAACTTCGGGATCGGGAATCGGCTTCCGGCTCTGGTCATATCGATACCAGCCGGCTCCGGTTTTCTGTCCGTAGCGCCCCGCCGCGTATAACTTCTCAATGCCGCTGGACCGCACGGTTCCGGCTGCCGCCGGGAACTCCTGCCGAATCCTCCAGAACACGTCGATCCCGCTCAAGTCCGCCACGGCCAGCGGACCCATGGCCATTCCGAAATCGGTCAGCGCCCGATCCACCTGCTCCGGCGTCGCGCCTTCCTCCACCAGCAGCTGCGCCTGCTCCATGTACGGGAGTACCATGCGGTTGCCGACGAATCCGAATCCGTTCCGCACCACCACGCCGACTTTCTTGAGCGTCTTCGCCAGCGCCATGGCCGTCGCGATCACCGGCTTTTCCGTGGCCTGGCCCCGCACGATCTCCACCAGCCGCATCACATTCGCGGGACTGAAGAAATGCGTGCCGATCACCATGCGGGGCCGCGACGTCACCGCCGCGATCGCGTCGATATCGAGCGTCGAAGTGTTCGACGCCAGCACGCACTCCGGTTTGGCGATCTTGTCGATCTCCTCGAACACCTGTTTCTTGACCGCCAGCGATTCGAATACGGCCTCAATAATGATGTCGGCCTGCGCAAAGCCTTCCCAGCCGAGCTGGGGCGAGATCCTCGCCAGGCGCTCTTCCGCCGCCGCGGCCGTGAGCCGTCCGCTCTTGACCGATCGTTCGTAGTTCTTGCGGATGGTGGCCATGCCGCGGTCGAGCGCCGCCTGCTCGGCGTCCTTGATCCGGACCGGGATGCCGGCGTTTGCCAGGGCCATGGCGATCCCGCCGCCCATGGTGCCCGCGCCGATCACCGCGGTCTGGCGGATCGGATAAACCGGCGTGTCTTTGGGAATGTCCGGGATCTTGGCCACCGCGCGCTCGGCAAAAAAAGCGTGAATCAGCGCCTTGCACTGGTCTGAATAGAGGCACCGCTCGAAGATTTCTGCCTCGCGGCGGAGACCTTCTTCGAACGGCAGCGTCACCGCCGCTTCTACTGCATCGAGCGCGTCACGTGGAGCGATCAGCGGCGCGATCGATGCGCTCCGGAGCTTCTTGCGCACTTCGGAAAGGTCCGCCGGCGTCACCGGAAGGTCGCGCGTTCGCCGGGGTGCGCCGGCATGGCGGGCGAACACCTCTCTTGCAAACTTCAGCGCACCTTCCAGCAAATCGCCGTCGATCAAGCGATCGATGATCCCGGCCGCGAGGGCGTCTTTCGCCGGGATCGGCTCGCCGAACGCGCACATTTCGGCCGCCTTCGCCACGCCCGCGAGCCTGGGCAGCCGCTGCGTTCCGCCCGCGCCGGGAATCAGCCCGATCTTCACTTCCGGCTGCCCCACCTGAGCGTCGGGAGTCGCCACGCGATAATGTCCGGCCATGGCCAGTTCCAGCCCGCCCCCGAGCGCCGTGCCGTGAATCGCCATCACCACCGGCTTGGCGCAGTTCTCGATCGCGTTGAGCACCGGATGGAAAGCGGGCATCGAAGCTCGGCCTGCGACGATCTCCACAAATTCGTGGATGTCGGCACCCGCCACGAACGTCCGCCCGCCGCCCAACACGACAATGGCACGCACCTCCGCGTCCCGCTCCAGTTCGCTAACAGCGGTGTTGATTCCTTCGAGGACCGCCGAACTCAGAGCGTTCACCGGGGGGTTATGGATGGCGATCACGCCCACGGCGTCGTGGATAGAGAAAGTAACCAGGGGCTCCATGCGGGTTGTCTCTAGCTTGACACTTTTGGGAGAGAGGTCTTAAGATGAAGGCATCACTGAGAGAGGAGGTGGTCCAGTCTAATGATATCTGGCAGTAGTAAAAACAGTACTCAAACCACGCGTGAGGTGGCCGACTGTTAAAGTCGACCCGCTAACGTTCAGGTTTCGATCAGTGTCGAGGCCGCTGCTCCTGTGGAACGGCCCCCTCAACGCGAAGAGAGTCTGAAAAACGATCATGGAGCCCCGCAGCGGCCCGAAAGAGCCGTTCGCGGGGCTTTGTGTTAGAATGAAACTTCCCATGAAAGCTGGAATTCACCCCGCCTACGAAGAAATCAACGTCGTCTGCGCCTGCGGGCACACCTTTAAAACCCGTTCGGCTCACAAGGGCGATATCCGTGTGGAAATCTGCTCCAACTGCCACCCGTTCTTTACCGGCAAGCAGAAGCTGATCGACACGGAAGGCCGCGTCGACCGCTTCCAAAAGAAGTATCAAAAGGTCCGCGAGGCTCAGGCCGCGGCCCTCGCCGCCAAGAAGAAACCGGTAACTTCTTAATCGCGCACAACGCAGCAGGGCGCGAGCCATCTCTCATCGCCGTATCGCCGTGCGCGCCCTGCGCTGTGCGCTTAAGCCACTTTCCCGCGCACAACGCAGCAGCGCGCGAGCCATCTCTCATCGCCGTATCGCCGTGCGCGCCCTGCGCTGTGCGCTTAAGCCACTTTCCCGCGCACAACGCAGCAGGGCGCGAGCTATCTCTCATCGCCGTATCGCCGTGCGCGCCCTGCGCTGTGCGCTTAAGCCACTTTCCCGCGCACAACGCAGCAGGGCGCGAGCTATCTCTCATCGCCGTATCGCCGTGCGCGCCCTGCGCTGTGCGCTTAAGCCACTTTCCCGCGCACAACGCAGCAGGGCGCGAGCTATCTCTCATCGCCGTATCGCCGTGCGCGCCCTGCGCTGTGCGCTTTTAGTCTCTGCCTTACGGTACTTTGATCGTCAGCGACCCGCTCTTGTGGTTGCCTTTGCCGTCTTCCGCGCTCAGCGTGTAGGTGGTGGTCTTGGTGGGAAACACGTTCAGGCAGTGCAACAGCGCGGGCTTGATCGGCTCTACCCCCGGAACGATGCTGACCTTGGCCGCATTGGCCACGCCATAGCACAGCAGCACGCGGCCGCCGGCGGAAACATGGCTGGGTTCGGCTCCGAAGTTTAAGATCTTAAACTGATCGCCGCCATACACCGCGACCGCTCTGCGGTCCGCCTCCGCCTGCTTCTGCTGCTCGCGGAGATCGTCTTCGCGCGCGTTTTGGCGCCGGGAATAGAGTGTCCAGGCGGTCCACAGGGCAGCCAGGACCACCATGGCGGTGGTGAAAGGAAGAAGACGGCGAATCAAGCTAGCAGCACAAGGCGGTCAGAATCCGCCTGGGCCGCCGCGGGAGCCGCCCTTCTTCATCTTCTCCCTGCGCTCCTTGATCACGGCTTCATATTCGGCTTGCTGCGCGGGCGTCAGCAATGCGCGGATCTTTGCGGTCTGCGTCTTTTGAATTTCTTTCTGCTCGGGAATCGTCCGCTGGTTGACTTCGTTCATCCGCGCGCGGGTCTCATCCAGAATCAAGCCCAGCGTGGTCACCTGCTGCCCGGATAAACCGAGACGCTTTTGCATGAATCCAAGGTAGCCGCGCCGGAATTCCTCGGGAGTCAGCCTGGTGGTCTTGGCCTTGGTCACCGTGCTGACCGTATACAGACGATCGCCAAAAACACCCAGCACGCCTCCGCACAAGAACACGAGCCCTACGTACAGGGCGATGCTCTTGCGGGAAAAGTTCATCGGAAGTCTCCCGCCGGGAGGATCGCTACATAATCGTTGGAGTGCTCGGCGGCGAGAACGTCGACGTAGGTTCCCGTGTAGAACACTTCGTCGTTGTTGTTGCGGGGAATCAGAACCGCGCTGATGACCAGGGCCAGAGCGACCGTCGCCATCACGCAAATTTTCGCCAGCCTGCGAAATACGGATGTGGTTTCAACGCGGCGCGCTTCGATTTTCTGCCACAGTTTCGGCATGAAGTCGGGGCGGGCTTCGGGATCCGGAGTTGCCTCCCGATACTCAACCCACAGCGCGTCGAGCCTGTCATTCATGCGATCCATTCTATACCTCCGGACGTGGAATTTTCTACCGCCCCACTTCAGGCCCCCCAGCCTCATAAGCCTTTAGAACCCGCTGCCTTGCCCGGAACAACCGTACCTTTAGAGCGTTTTCGTTAATATGGTATATCTTCTCTAATTCCTTGAGAGATAACCCTTCTACTTCCTTCAACGTTAACAGGATCCGGTCCTCCTCGGAAATCTTCCCGAGAAGATCGTCCACGGTTTCCCGGATCTTGGTCCGACGCGTTTCTTCCGCGTCTCGCTTCCCCCCCTCGGCAGCATCGGCCATCATCACCTGCTGCTCGCTCATATCCGACATCCGGCTTTCCTGCCGCCGCCGCTGCCGGCGCAGATAATCATACGCCGCGTTCACGGTCAGCCGGTACAGCCACGGCTCAAATACTTCCGCGGTCCTCAGCTGGTCCAGCGAAAAATACAGCCGGAGAAACACTTCCTGTCCAACATCTTCCACGTCCTCCGGCCTGCCGATGAGCCGCGCAATGGTACCCAGGATTCGCTTGCGGTACGCCTGCACGACCTGGTTAAATGCACCGTCATCGCCGCTCCGAGCCCGTTCGATGAGTTCGAAGTCAACCAGCATTCCCGCCGCCACCGTTCCCAGTGTTACCGGCGGTTTTCAAAGTCCAATCCTTACAGGAAATAGGCGCACCGGCTCATTGCTAGGTTACAACAGTAGAGCGGGAGGCGCTCATATGCTAAAAGGCAGGGTGCCATTGCCGAAGGGAATACCCCCTACCCAAGTTCGGGGAAGATCGTGCAAGCTCCATCCTATCTTTTGGATACAGGGATTGACAGCAGATCGTAAGAATGTCTAAAATCTAAACCCAGGCGAGCTTCTTCCTCCGAGAGCTTGCCCCAAACCGGGGATTGCTCGGCGGTCCGTACTAAGACCGCCGATTCCCTGGGTGGCCGTCTCCTGGCCCAATCCGGCTATTTGGCCGGGTCGGGGACGGGGATGTCGTTGGACGCCGTCCGGCGCTTGAATTTCCAGTGCCCGTTCTCCCGGACGAAGGTATCGTCGTAGCGGCCCGCCTGCGAGATGGCGGGCTTTTTATCGGGCCCTGGGGTCACAAAAGTCCAGCGCGACCAGGCGGTAGCCGTGTCTCCATGCACCTCGATCCTGAAATTGGACAGGATATGGAAGGTATTGCCCCGGTTGGGACCCGTGATGTTCTTCTCCATGAACGCCTGGATGGCGGCTGGACCCTGCACGGTGCCGAATCCGCCCACCCATTCCCCGTCTTTGGCGAACAGGCGCGAATAGCCGGCGAAGTCGCGGGCGTCAAGGTAGCGGCCGTAATCGAGCAGCACGCCGCGGATCTCCTCGATGTCCTCGAGCTTCTGGACGCGCGCCGCCAGGGCTTTGTCGGTTTGCTGCGCGGCTAACGGAAGCAGCAAGGCCCCGGCTAACAGGAAAATGCTCGCTCGCATGGCGTTCACCTCGACGAGAGTGTATCACTCAGGACCCCGCATGCCACAATCAAATGATGGACTTTCTCGACGGCCTCAATCCTCGACAGCGTGAGGCCGTGGAGCATACCGAAGGACCCTTACTGGTCCTGGCCGGCGCCGGCAGCGGCAAGACCCGCGTGATCACGCACCGCATCGCCCACCTGGTCAGCGCCCACAAGGTTCCGGGATGGGCCATCCTGGCCGTCACCTTCACCAACAAGGCCGCCGGCGAGATGCGCGAGCGCGTCCGATCCCTGGTCCCCGGCGAGCCGCGCGACGCTCCCACCGTCTCGACGTTCCACTCCTTCTGCGTCCGCCTGCTGCGGCGCGAAGGCGCGGCGCTGGCGCAGATCCGCCCCGGCTTCACCCCTCTGTTCACCATCTACGACGACGACGACCAGACCTCGATTCTGCGCGCCGTCTACAAGCAGCTCGGCCTGGATGACAAGTTCATGCAGCACCGCGCCGCGCTTTCACGCATCAGCCACGCCAAGAGCCACAAGCAATCTCCGGCGGAAATGGCCCGCGCCGCCACCGATCCCACGACGACGCGGCTGGCCGTGATCTATGAGCGCTACGAAGCGCGTCTGCACGAATCGAACGCGCTCGATTTCGACGATCTGCTGCTGGAAGCCGTGCGGCTCCTGGCCAACGATGAGCCGACCCGGGAGCGCATCAATCGCCGCTACGAATTCCTGATGGTGGACGAATACCAGGACACCAATCGCTCGCAATACGACCTGATGCGGCTGCTGACCGGCGACCGCCACAACGTGGCCGTGGTCGGCGACGAAGACCAGTCGATCTACGGCTGGCGCGGCGCGAATATTCGCAACATTCTCGATTTCGAGCGCGATTTTCCGGGCGCCATCACCATCCGCCTGGAGCAAAATTACCGCTCGACCAAGAACATTCTGGAGGCCGCGAGCGCGGTGGTCGCCAACAACACCGAACGCATCGGGAAAGTGGCTCTGGACCGAATCCGGCGAGGGCGACAAGATCACTTTGTACGAAGCTCCCGACGCCGAAAACGAAGCCTTGTGGATCGCCGACAAGATCGAAGCGCACATGGCGCGCAATCCGGAAGAACACGTCGCGGTGCTGTACCGGACCAACGCCCAGTCGCGGCAGATCGAAGAAGCGCTGCGCCGCTACGGCCGCAAGTACATCGTGGTCGGCGGCTTCAGTTTCTACCAGCGCGCCGAAGTCAAGGACGTCATCGCGTACCTGCGTGTTCTGCTCAGCCCGCAGGACACCATCAGCCTGCTGCGCATCATCAATACGCCGGCGCGCGGCATCGGCCGGACCACCATCGAGCAGATCGAGCAGTACGCGCTCGCGCATGAGCTGGCTCTATGGACCGCTCTCGAGCGGATGCTCGAGGAGCGCGCCTTCCCTGCCCGCGCGGATGCGGCGCTTTCGGCGTTCGTGAACATGATGAAGGAACTTGCCGAGGGGATCGAAACCCGGCCGCCGGCCGAAACACTGAACGCCCTGCTCGACCGCACCGGCTATCGCAAAATGCTCGAAGAGGAAGGCAACGAAGAGGCCGCCTCGCGCATGGCCAACCTGGACGAACTCCTCAACGCCGCGGCCGACGCGGCGGAACGCGGCGAGTCCCTGCGCGATTTCCTGGACCACGCGGCGCTGGTCTCCGACGCCGACTCGGTGGACGATCGCGCGCCGGTCTCGCTGCTGACCATGCACAACGCCAAGGGTCTGGAGTTCCCGGTGGTGTTCATCGCCGGCCTGGAAGAGGGGCTGTTTCCGCACAGCCGGTCGATCAACTCCGGCGACGCCTTGCAGATGGAGGAGGAGCGCCGCCTGTGCTACGTCGGGATGACGCGGGCGCGCAAGAAGCTTTATCTGAGCTGGGCCCGTTACCGCCGCAGATTCGGCGCGGGGCAGCCGGAAGCGTCGATTCGCTCGCGGTTCCTCAAGGAAGTTCCCGCGACGCTGATCGAAACGGTCCGCGGCGACCAGGGGCATGTCGATTTGTACGCCGAGCGGCACATGGTCCGGGAAACCGCCCAGCGGAACCTCTATACTGGGAAGACTTACAACTCGGTGGATGCGATCCAGAGGTTTTTCGCCGGGGGCGCGCCGAAGCCGGTGGCTCCGCCGCCAAAAGCGGCCGCACCGTTGGCAGCAAGGGCCCCGGTTAAAAAGAAGAAATTAGGTCCCGGCTCCACCATCGAGCATGCGAAGTACGGCCAAGGAACGGTGTTGCGCCTGGAAGGTACCGGCGACGACACCAAGGTCACAGTGAGTTTTCCGGGATACGGATTAAAGAAACTGATCGCGAAATACGCGGGAATCAAGGTCGAATGAATACTACGAAAGTTACCGATAAAGTCGAACGGAAGAAACTGAAGCGTACGGCGCGCAAGAAAGCCGCCCCCAAGGCCAAGCGGCCCGCCGACGTGGTGCGCGGCTCGCGCAAACAGAAAGTCAAGAAGATGGTGAAGGGCCAGAGCAAGCGCTAATCGGCATCTGATGGCGGGTTAAAAGCCCGCCGCAGGTTGGAAACCTGCCCCACTTCCGAGCATGCCGAGCCTGACTCGCACCAAGTCGATCGCCGAGCTGATCTCGGCCAGCGAGGCGCACTCCGGCCGGCTCCGCCGCCATCTTGGGCTTTGGAGCCTGGTCGCGCTCGGCATCGGCTCGGTCATTGGCGCCGGAATTTTCACCCTCACCGGGACCGCCGCCGCCGGGCTCCAGTTCGATTTCTCGTCGATCTACAAAGCCCCCGTGCTCGATCTGCTGATGCACGGCCGCCACGCCCTGGGCGTTACGGGCCGGCCGGGCGCGGGTCCGGGAATTTCGCTTTCCTTCCTGTTAGTCGCGATCGCCTGCGGATTCGCGGCGCTGTGCTACGCCGAGCTCGCCTCCATGATCCCGGTGGCCGGCAGCGCCTACACCTACGCCTACGCGACCCTGGGCGAGATCTTCGCCTGGATCATCGGCTGGGACCTGATCCTCGAGTACGCCGTTTCGAACATGGCGGTGGCGGTCGGATTCTCGGCGTATTTGAACGACCTGATGGAGAACGTCACGGGCTTTCGCCTGCCCGAATCGCTGGCGAATCCGGTTTTCATCGAGGACAAACCCACCGGAGCGATTTTCAACCTTCCGGCGTTCGTGCTGATCATGATCCTGACCTGGATCCTGGTGCGCGGCGTCCGCGAAAGCACGCGCGCCAACAACTGGATGGTGGTGATCAAGCTCGCGGCCATCCTGCTGTTCGTTTTCGGCGCGGCGCATGCGGTCAATACGCGCCAACTGGCATCCGTTCCTGCCCAACGGATTCTCGGGCGTGCTGACCGGCGGCGCGATCGTCTTTTTCACTTACATCGGCTTCGATTCCGTATCGACCGCCGCGGAGGAATGCAACAACCCGCAGCGCAACATGCCTCTGGGGATACTGATCACGCTGGCGGCCTGCGCGATTCTGTACGCCGCGGTCGCGCTGGTGCTGACCGGCATCGCCCATTGGGACACGCTCGATAACGCCGCGCCCGTGGCGAACGCGCTCAAGATGCTGGGATTCAACCGGCTCAGGCTAATCGTGACGATCGGCGCGCTGGTCGGGATGATTTCATCGTTGCTCGTGTTCCAGTACGGGCAGGCGCGCATCTGGTTCGCCATGTCGCGCGACCGCCTGCTGCCCGGCCTCTTCTCGCGCGTCCATCCCAAATACGAAACGCCGCACGTCAGCACCTGGATCGCCGGATTCGTGGTCGCGATCCCGGCGGGTATCCTCGATATCGGGACGCTGGGCGATCTGACCAACATCGGGACACTGTTCGCGTTCATCGTGGTCTCGGCCGGAGTGATTATTCTGCGCCGCACGCAGCCCGGATACCCTCGTGGATTCCGCGTCCCCTGGGTTCCCTTTCTGCCGTTGCTCTCGATGGCCTGCTGCCTGGTGCTGATGCTGAGCCTGCCACTGGAAACCTGGATCCGGTTCGTGGTGTGGCTGGTGATCGGCCTGGCGATCTATTTCCTCTATAGCCGGAAGCGTGTTGTAGCGGCGTAGCCGGGATGCGCGAATTCGACGCGATCGTGATCGGCGTGGGCGGCATGGGCAGCGCGACCGCGTACCACCTGGCTCGCCGTGGCCAGCGCGTCCTCGGCCTGGAGCAGTTCGATTTGGCGCATGATCTGGGCTCCTCGCACGGCGTCACGCGCATGATCCGCATGGCGTATCCCGAAGGCGCCGGATACGTCCCGCTCCTGCGCCGGGCCTACGAACTGTGGCGCGATCTTGAGACGCAGGCGGGCGAGCGTCTGCTATTTGTGACCGGATGTGTCGATGCCGGCAAGCCGGACAGCGCTACCGTCCGCGGATCGCTTGAAACCTGCCGCCAGTTTGGCTTGGAGCATCAGGCGCTCGACGCGCAATCGCTGCACGCGAAGTTCCCCGGCTATCGGCTTCCCGACGGCATGGCCGCGGTGCTGCAACCCGATGGCGGATTTCTGCTGCCGGAGCGATGCGTTGTGAACTACGCGAAAGCCGCTCAAGCTTTAGGCGCGGAGATCCACACCCGCGAGCGCGTGACCGGATGGGACGCAGTCGCGGACGGCGTCGAAGTTCGCACCGAGCGCGAGACATATCGGGCGCGGAAGCTCGCGATCACCGCGGGGCCGTGGGCGTCGCAGCTTTGTCCGGAACTGGAGGATCTCGCGATCCCGGAGCGGCAGGTGGTCCTGTGGGCGCAGCCGTTGCGTCCCGAGCGGTTCGAGACTCGGAGTTTTCCCCGTCTTCAATCTCGAAGCGCCCGAGGGCCGATTCTACGGATGCCCCGTGTACGGCGTTCCGGGATTCAAAATCGGGAAATATCACCACCGCCGGGAACATGCCGACCCGGATGGCGTCGATCGCAAGATTCATCCCGAAGATCAGGCCGCACTGCGAGAAGGAATTCGCCGGTATTTTCCGGACGCCGATGGGCCAGCGTTGGCGATGAAGACCTGCATCTTCACCAACAGTCCGGATGAGCACTTTATTCTGGACGAGCACCCGGAAGCCGGAAACGTCTACATCGCGGCGGGATTTTCGGGACACGGCTTCAAGTTCGCAAGCGTGGTGGGCGAGATCATGACGGACCTGGCTCTGGACGGCGGCGCGAGATACGCGAACCAACTCGGCATGTTCCGCCTGGCGCGCTTCGACGCGGGTTATCGGACGCAGCTCCCCGCGCGATAGACGTCCGCCAGCGGAGCTCTGGCCTCCATCACCAAATCCGTGGTCGGACTCCGGTAGAAAATTCTCAAATCCGGCACCGTACCGAAGGCTTCGGACGAATGCAGGGTGTCCTTCACGTAGACTTGCGTCTGCTGGGGATCGAACTGATCGTCAATCTCCCGGATCGAGGTCGGCTGGGCGAGCTGGTAGAAGTTCAGCGGTCCGCGGTAGGACCAAGTGGAGGTAACGCGCGTCACCTGATGCTCCCGGTTCAGGCACGCGAGAACGGCGTAGGTTTGCTGCATGTCGGCATCCCAGTACCATTCCTTGAAATACGTCAGCCGCAGGCAGAACAGAAAATAAACCGCCATGACGGCCAGCGATCCGAGGAAACAGGCGCGAAGCGACCGGCCGAGCCGCGACGCTGCGGGAATCGCGGCCAGCACGCCGGCGGCGATCATGAATAGCGGGAAGAAGTAGACGGCCGTACGATCCTTCGGCAGAAGCAGGCCGAACAGCCGGAACGCCGTCCAGTGGATCGCCACCGTGACCGCGAATATCGCCGCCGCGATCCATCCGAAGCGCGCGATGGCCGCATTTGTTTTACGAAAGAGCAAGTAGGACAGCCAGATCAGGCCGGTGACGCCGACCAAGGGAAACACCACGGGCTTGAGAGAGGCGAAGCGGTTCTCGAACAGCGAAGACTCGAGGATGCTCCCGAACATCTCGCGCAAGCCGTGGGCGCCGTAGATCAGCTCGCCGGCATGGAGATGGAGAAGCGCGTAGCCGGAAACAATCGCGACGATCGCCGCGCCGGGCAGGACGGAAGCCGCCAGCAGACGGAACCACTGGTGCGGGCGCTGGCGCCAGGCGCCGAACAGGATCGCGGCCATCACGGCGAGATTCACGAAGGCGAAGGAGAAGTTCGCGTCCACCGATAGCCCGGCGCTGAGCGAAGAAACGGCGCACGCCGCCAGCAGCGATCCGTGCTGCTCCTCTGTCCAGACCGGATACACCATCGCCCACATCAGAAATCCCAAAGCCAGCCCGTAGCCGCGGGCGGCCACCAGGTAATCGAGAATGAACGGATTGAACACCAGGCACACAAACACCGTCAGCTGCACGAACAGGGACGCCTTCAGCAGCCGGCATAAGCGATAGACAGCAGCGATGTACAAAGAGGCGCCCAGCAGTGCCGGCAGCCTCGCGGTGAATTGCGAGAGTCCGAACACCTTCGTGAATCCGTACATCAAGGTCGAGTTCAAGATGTGATTGTTGGCGGCATACCACAGATACCGCCGGTTGAAGACGAAGATCGTGTAGGTCATCGCCTCGTCGACGGAAATGGACTGAACCGCGGCGCGCACGGCGACCCAGCCGATGGCGAGAAGCGCGACCCCGACCAAAATCCAGCGCGAACGGGAGCTCATGGGACCGGATAATACCCGTCGCGAGCCTGGACCGCGAGTCCCCTGCGTTTGGTCGACACGCGGATCTTGCGGTAACCGGAGCGGCGCGAGACCGGCGTGAAACCCAGGCTGTACTGGTTCCGCAGCTCGTCTTCGATGCGGCTGTAAATCTTCTCCAGCGCTTCCGCGTGGGTGAGGTCGAAGTAGCCTCCGCCGGTCTCCTTGGCGATCCGTTCCAGGACCTTCCGGCCTTGGCGCGGAACCGGCGAGCCGCCTTGCGAAGCGGGAACCTGAAACGCGAAGACGTCGCGGTCGAGGAAACGAATCGAATAGACCAGGGCGTCGGCCCGTAGTGCCGCCTCGATCGCCGCGCCGAGCGATGCCGAGCTGCTGGTGTCATATCCGTCGGAAAAAACCAGCAGCGCCTTGCGGCCGGCCTGGCTGGCGATCCTGCGCGCGGCGAAAACAATCGCGTCATAGAGCGCGGTGCCTTGCGTGCCGCTTTTCTCCGCGTCCAGCGCCGGCAGCGTCAGATCCGGGAGCAGCTCAACCTGGCGGTCGAATCGGACCAGAAACGCCTGATCGTAGTTCTTCCGCAGAACCTGGCCGAAAAACTGCTGGCTCGCGCGGCCCTGCTCGGCGAGCACGGTGCGCTGGCTGCCGCTCACATCCACCAGCAGGCCCAAGGTCAGGGGCTGATCGGCCTGCGGCGAAAAGTAGCGGATGGTCTGCGGATGGCCGTCTTCTTCGAGCGTGAAGTCGTCCTGGGCGAGTCCGCGCACCAACTGGCCTTGTTTATCGCGCACCGTGGCCAGGACGTTGACCACATTGACGGCGGTGGAAAAGGTCGGCTGCTGAGCCTGTGCCAATGCGCAGAACGCGCCGGCGCTCAGTCGCAACGCGTCGCACAGGATACAGCGGCGGGATGGAAATCTGCCCACCCCTTAACTGTAATACCCGTCGCGGGCGCGAACGGTCAGGCCTTTGCGCTTTACCGAAACCCGAATCTTGTGATAGCCGCCGCCGGTTCGGTCAGGGGTGTAGCCCAAACTGTACTGATTGCGCAGTTCCTCTTCAATCTGATCGTAGATTTTGTCGAGGGGCATCTTTCTCGAAACCTCGAAGTAACCGCCTCCCGTTTCCTGGGAGAGGCGCTTCAGGATCCTCTTTCCATTGTCGGGATTCCATCCTCCCCCTGGTGGCTGAAAGAAACGGCCACCGCGTCGTCCGCCCCGGCCCATTCCGGGGACTCCGAAGCCGCCGCGACCAAACGGAGCGCGGGCACTGTCGTCGACAAAGCGGATGGAGTAGACCAGCATGTCGGCACGCTGGGCGGCCTCAATCGCACCGCCGATCGAGGTTTTGCTTCCAAGATCGCCGCCGTCAGACAGCAGCACCACGGCCTTGCGCCCTTCTTGCTTCTTGAGGACGTCGTTCGCGGCGAGGTAAACGGAATCGAAGAGGGCCGTGCCAATCGCCAATCCGCCACGGCCTGCACCGCGGTTCTGCGGCGGCCGGCTTGGCTCCAGAGCCGCTTCCAGCTTTTTCCGCGACGAAGTCAGGTCCTGGAGCAGCTCCACTTCGCGGTCGAATTGGATGAGAAACGCCTTGTCTTTGTCCTCGCGCAGGATATGTTCGAAAAATTCATGACTGGCGCTGCGCTCCTGATCGAGGATGCGCAACTGGCTGAAGCTGGTATCCAGGAGCAGACCGAGCGTAAGCGGCAGATCGGTCTGCTGGGAAAAATAGACGATGGATTGCGGCCGCCCGTCTTCCTCGATGGCGAATTCGTCCCGGGCCAGATCGCGGACGATCTTGCCATGCTTATCGCGGACGGTGGCCAGGACGTTGACCACGTTGACGCTGGTAGAAAAGGTGTCCTGGGCACGGGCCAGCGCGGGGAAGACCCCGGCCAGGTAAAGGAAATCGCGGCGGGACAGCATCAGTCAGATTGGACGTTGGCGGCCGGGAAAACGGTTACGCAAGAAACGCCCTTCAGTAGGAAAGAATGCGGTCGGCTTCGGCGACGATACCCTCGACCTGAGGCAGAATCTCGGCTTCGAGGTTCGGGTGGTAGCCGACCCAGGTGTCCAGAGCGCCGATGCGGCCCACCGGGGCGTCGAGCGAAGGGAATAGCTCGCTGGCGATCCGCGCCGAAATTTCGGCGCCGTAACCCCAGGAGAGCGTATCTTCGTGCACCACCATCACCCGGCTGGTTTTTTCGACCGAGGCGCGGATGGCTTCCCAATCGTAGGGCGAGAGCGTGCGCAGGTCGATCACTTCCACCGTATGGTCGGGATTGCGCTGCTCGACCTGTAACGCCGCCTGCAGCGACTTCTGGACGAGTGCACCGTAGGTCACGATGGTCAACCGCGCGCCGGTTTTCGCGATCTTGGCTTTGCCGAAGGGGATCGTGTAGTCCGGGCCCGGATGCGGCGAGCGATTGTAAGCCTCGCGATACAGTTTCTTGTGCTCCAGGAATAGAACGGGGTCGTCGGAACGGATGGCCGTCCGCAACAGGCCGCACGCATCCAAGGCGTTCGAGGGAAACACCACGCGCAGACCGGGAATATGGGTGAACGTCACTTCGCCGCACTGGCTGTGATAGATCGCGCCGCCATTGAGGTATCCCCCGATGGTCACGCGGATCACCATGGGCGCCGAGTATCCGTTGTAGGAGCGCCACCGCAGGCTGGCGAGCTCGTCGCGGATCTGCATCATGGCGGGCCAGATGTAGTCGAAGAACTGGATTTCGACCACGGGCTTCAATCCGCGCGTGGCCATACCGGCTCCGCGGCCGACGATAGCGGCTTCGGCGATGGGGGTGTTGAAGACGCGCTGCGATCCGAAGACGGTCTGGAGGCCCTGGGTGGCCTTGAACACGCCGCCCTTGCCTTTGACCTCCTTCAAGCTTTCCTCGTGGCTGCAATCGGCGACGTCCTCGCCGAACAGCACGATCTTGTCGTTGCGCCGCATCTCCTCGTGAATCGTGAGATTGATGGCGTCGACCATGGTGCGCGGTTCGCCGGAAAATCGCGGCTCGGTCTCGAATTCCTTGGAAGTGGGATCGATCAGATCCGAATACAGGAACCGCAGGGCCGAACCGGGCGGGGGCGGCAAAGCCTTCAAGACGCGCTGGCCGACTTCCTGGATTCCGAGCTCGACTTCATGGGTGAGCAGCTCCAGGCCGTGTGCGTCGAGCAGGCCTTGGGAGATGAGCCATTCGGGAAACTTGACCACCGGGTCGCGGGCGGCCTCGACGGCGCGCTCGGCCTTGGTCTTGTAGAGACGTTCGTCATCGGAGAGCGAGTGCGAATAGGGGCGCGTGCATTTGGCGTGGACCAGGACGGGCGACTGCTCGCGGCGGCAATGGGCAACCGCCTGGGACATGGTGGCGTAGGAGGCCAGGAAGTCAGTTCCGTCGCACTCGAAGATCTTGAGATTCGGGAATCCGGAAACCAGCCGGGCGATGTTGCCTCCGGCGGTCTGTTTTTCGACCGGAACCGAGATGGCCCAACCGTTATCCTCGACCAGGTACAGAATCGCGAGCTTCTCCAGGCAGGCGACATTGAGCGATTCCCAAAATTCACCCTCGCTGGTGGCGCCGTCGCCGGTGGTGGTCACGGTAATCGCGTCGGTTCCGGGCTCCAGGCGGCGCTGGGCGTCGGCACATCCGACTGCCGGTAAAAACTGTGTTCCCGTGGCGGAGGACGGCGAGACAATATGGAGGCGCGGGCTGCTCCAATGAGAGGGCATCTGGCGGCCGCCGGAAGCAGGGTCGGACTCGGCTCCCACGGCCTGGAGCAGCATGTCTTCCGGAGTTACGCCGAGCGTGAGGCACAAGGCGCGGTCGCGATAGTAGGGGAAAAACCAGTCGTGGCCGGGCTTGAGCACCATGCCGGCGGCGGTCTGAATGGCTTCGTGTCCGGCGCCGGAGATCTGGAAATAGATTTTGCTTTGACGCTTGAGAAGGATCTCCCGGTCGTCAATGCGGCGGGAGAGGTACATGAGACGGAAAGCACGGATAAGTTCGTCGCGCCCGAGACCCGAGGGTCCGGGCGGTCTAAGGGCCAGATCGGTGAGTCCGCTTGCCATTAATGTTCCGTAACAAGTTTATACCAGGGGCCGGGCGGGCTGAAGCCCGCCCCACTCTCTTGTTTGTCGTGCCCTGCGCTGTGCGCTCCAGTTGTTAGAATGGAGCTTCACTATGCCAGTTACAGGTGCGGGATTAGAGGGAATTGTCGCGACCGAATCGCGGCTGTGCTTTATCGACGGCGACGCGGGGCTGCTGAGCTACCAGGGTTTCCGTATCGAGACGCTGGCCGAACACGCCACGTTCGAGGAAGTCGTCTATCTGCTGTGGCACGGGCGGCTCCCCAAGCAATCCGAGCTCGACGGGCTGAAGGCCGCGCTGGTGGCGAATCGGGCGATTCCGGCGGAAGTCGAGGCGTTTCTAAAGAGCGAGCCCAAAGGCTCGCCCATGCATGTGCTGCGCACGGCCGTTTCCATGCTGGCGCTGTCGGATCCCGACGCCAATGACGTGCAAGCGGAAGCCGCCGCGCAGAAGGCCGTGAGGCTGATGGCGCAGACCGCGACCATCGTCACCAGCTTCGACCGGTTGCGCAAGGGTCATGCGGTGGTGGCGGGCGATCCCAAACTGGGGTTCGCCGCGAACTTTTTGTACACGCTCACCGGGAAAGTGCCCGACGAGGTGATGGCGCACACCTTCGACATCGCGCTGATCCTGCACGCCGAGCACGAGCTGAACGCATCGACGTTCGCGGCGCGCGTCACGGCGGCCACACTGTCCGACATCTACTCAGCGGTAACCTCTGCCATCGGCGCGCTGCGCGGTCCGCTGCACGGCGGGGCCAATGAAGACGTGATCAAGATGCTGCTGGAAGCGGGCACGGTCGACAAGGCTCTCAAGATGGTCAAGGACCGGCTGGCCAACAAGATCAAGATTCCGGGCTTCGGGCATCGCGTGTATCACACGGTGGATCCGCGCGCGGCGAGCCTGAAGGGGATGGCGGAGGAACTGGGCAAACGCACCGGACACGTCGAGCTGTACCAGATCTCGCGCGAGATCGAGAAGTACATCAAAGAAGCCAAGAATCTGAACGCCAACGTGGATTTCTACTCGGCTTCGACCTACTACTCGCTGGGCATTCCAGTAGACCTGTTCACGCCCATCTTCGCGGTGAGCCGCATGTCGGGCTGGACGGCGCACATTATGGAACAGTACGCCCACAACCGCCTGATCCGTCCGCGCGCCGAGTACCTGGGCCCGGCGGTGGGACAGAAGTGGGTCCCCATCGGGGACCGGTAACCCAGGCTCGATGTACGACCTCGGATATTTTCGGAACAATCTCGGCACCATTGCCGCGCGGCTGGCGGATCGCGGGTTCACCGTGGACATGGAGGCGTTCCGGGAGCTGGACGCCAAGCGGCGCGGGGCGCTGTCGGAATCGGAAAAACTGAAGGCGCAATCCAACGCCGAGTCGCAGGAAATCGGCAAGCTGAAGAAGGCCGGCGCCGACACGGCCGACAGGCAGCAGCGCGTGCGCGAACTGCGCGAGCTGATCGGCAAGCTGGACGGCGAAGCAGCGGCGCTGGACGAGCAGTTCAGCCAGCTGATGGCGGGCATCCCGAATACGCCGCACGAATCGGTGCCAACGGGGAAGAGCGCGGAGGACAACGTCGAGGTGCGCCGCTGGGGCACTCCGCCGGCATTTACGTTCACTCCCAAGGCGCACTGGGACCTGGGGCCGGAGCTGGGGATCCTGGATTTCGACCGGGCGGCAAAGATCACGGGAGCACGGTTTGTGGTGTACATGGGCCTGGGAGCGAAGCTGGAGCGCGCGCTCATCAGTTTCATGCTGGATGTGCACACCAAAGAGCACGGCTACACCGAGGTGCTGCCGCCGTTCCTGTGCAACTCGGCCAGTTTCTACGGAACCGGGCAGTTGCCCAAGTTCGAGCAGGATCTGTTCAAGCTGGAAGGAACCGACTACTACCTGGTGCCGACCGCCGAGGTTCCGGTCACGAACCTGTATCGCAACGAAACGCTGGATTGGGACGCGCTGCCGATCAAGCTGACGGCCTACACGCCGTGCTTCCGGAGCGAAGCGGGCTCCTACGGGCGCGATGTGCGGGGGATCATCCGGCAGCATCAGTTCCAAAAAGTGGAGCTGGTGAAATTTTCACGGCCGGAATCGAGCTATCAGGAGCTCGAAGCGCTGACGCGGGACGCCGAAGACATTCTGCAAAGACTGAAGTTGCCGTACCGGACGGTGGTCCTGTCGACGGGGGATATCGGGTTCAGCTCGGCCAAGACGTACGACATCGAAGTGTGGCTGCCGGGGCTGAACGAGTACAAAGAGATCTCCTCATGCTCGAATTTCGAGGCTTTTCAGGCCCGCCGGGCCTCGATTCGCACGAAATCGGCGAAAGGCAAGAACGAGTTCGTTCACACCCTGAACGGCAGCGGGCTGGCGGTAGGGCGGACGTGGCTGGCGATCATCGAGAACTACCAGCAGGCGGACGGCAGCGTGGTGGTCCCGGAAGCATTGCGGCCATACATGGGCGTGGACGTGATACCGGCGGCCAGGGGCCAGGGGCCAGGGGCCAGATAAGTCATCATCACGGTGGCGGGCTGGTTGTATCTTTCATCAAGTCTACGCATTGGATCATTAACTCGCACGGTCTGCGTGCATTTGCTTCGACACTGAGTCCGACGGGAGGCAAGTCGGATGCTCAGTTGGAGAAGGCTGACGCTGCTGGTGGCGGGCGCGATGGGAATAGCGGCGGGCCAGCCGGCACTAACCACGATCCAGGACACGCTGTACCGCGCGGACGGCACGCGGTTCAGCGGAACGATGTTCATCACGTACGACAGCTTTTTGGCGGGCGATACGTCGAATATCGCCACGGCTAATCTGACGCTGCCGGTCGTGAACGGGACGCTGCGCGTGCAACTGGTTCCGACGACCACGGCGTCGGCCGGGGCGCAGTACACGGTGACCTACAATAGCCAGGGCATCAATCAGTTCACGGAAACCTGGGCAGTGCCGCCCAGCACGACCGCCTTGCACGTGCGCGATGTGCGGATTTCGTCGGGAGCGGTGATCGGCCCGCAGCCGGTGACGGCGCCGGTGCAGATCGCCGACGTCGTGGGGTTATCGAACGAGCTTTCGGTGCGGCCGATGAAGGGCGTGGGATTCGGGATCGGGCGGGCGGCGGTGATCAATCAAGCCGGGCAGATCGACCAAGCGTCCGGGAACCTGGGCGACTGCGTGCGCGTGGATGGCAGTTCGGGGCCGTGCGGAAGCGGAGGAGGGGCAGCCGGATCGAGTTTCGCCGATGCGGAAGTTCCAGCGGGAACCGTAAACGGATCGAACGCCGTGTTCACGCTGACCTCGGCACCTTCCCCGGCGGGGAGCCTGGAGTTGTACCGGAACGGACTTCTGATGCGGCAGGGCACAGACTATCAGATCAGCGGAAGTACGGTCACGTTCTTCCTGGCATCGATTCCGCAGAGCGGAGACCTGCTGGTGGCAAGCTACAGGTTTGCGAATCCGAACGACCCGTTGAGCTCCCTGGCATCGCCGCAAGTAGTGTGCAGCAGCACGGGATCGGGCACCTCGGGCACGGCGCTGGTCGAACTAGGGAGTTGCACGATTCCCGCGGGCTTGCTGGGTTCGGGCGACCGGCTGGAAGTCCAGTTCCAGTACGAGCACACGGGAACGGCGACCGGTTTCACGGGGGCGGTGCAGGTGGGGAGCACGACGGTGGCTTCACGCGCGGGGGGCGCTGGCGAGGCGTTGCTGGCCGGGCACACCAGCTTCGGGATTTACGGGGGCGGCCAAGCGTGGGACACCCAGACCTGGGGAGTTGGGCTGAGTTCATCGGTGGCTGCGGGGACAGCGGGCGAAAACACGGCGCAGGCCGTCAGGGTGAGCCTGCAGGGCCAAATGGCCGGGACGACCTCGGATTCAGTGTTTCTGCGCAACTTCACGGTGATGCGGTATCCCGCGCAAGCCAATCCCTAAGGGTAAACGCGGAGCGCGATCACGGGTGAAACTCGTAGTACGGATACGTAAGGGATTTAACATGGGTGAGTTACGGTCAATTCATTCTTGCCCTCGCCGGGAGAATGGTCCACTATGGAGCCTGAGCAGCGAGGACCCCATGACGACTATAGCGACCCTCTTTCAGTGGGCAAAACAGTTAGGAACTGACCAGCGCGGGCAGGATCTGATCGAGTACGCGCTTGTGGCCGCTCTGGTCGTGGTTGCTGTAGTGAGCGGGCTGGCGCCGTGGGTGGGGCCGTCACTCAGCCAGGTTTTCTCCAGGGTGACCTGCGTTTTGAACTCCGCTTCCTAAAGAACGCTTTTCTGCGATAACGCCAGCCGGCGGTAACCGCCAGCCATCGGCGATTCGAACGAACAGAGCCGCGCCTGACAAACGCGGCTCACTTTTTTTAGATCGCGCACGACGCAGCAGGGCCCGAGATTTTCTTTGTCGAACCAACCGCCGTGCGCGCCCTGCGCTGTGCGCTTCGTCCTCATCGCGCACAACGCAGCAGGACGCGAGATTTTCTTTGTCGAACCAACCGCCGTGCGCGCCCTGCGCTGTGCGCTTCGTCCTCATCGCGCACGACGCAGCAGGGCCCGAGATTTTCTTTGTCGAACCAACCGCCGTGCGCGCCCTGCGCTGTGCGCTTCGTCCTCATCGCGCACGACGCAGCAGGACGCGAGATTTTCTTTGTCGAACCAACCGCCGTGCGCGCCCTGCGCTGTGCGCTTCGTCCTCATCGCGCACGACGCAGCAGGACGCGAGATTTTCTTTGTCGAACCAACCGCCGTGCGCGCCCTGCGCTGTGCGCTTCGTCCTCATCGCGCACGACGCAGCAGGACGCGAGATTTTCTTTGTCGAACCAACCGCCGTGCGCGCCCTGCGCTGTGCGCTTCGTCCTCATCGCGCACGACGCAGCAGGACGCGAGATTTTCTTTGTCGAACCAACCGCCGTGCGCGCCCTGCGCTGTGCGCTTCGTCCTCATCGCGCACAACGCAGCAGGACGCGAGATTTTCTTTGTCGAACCAACCGCCGTGCGCGCCCTGCGCTGTGCGCTTCGTCCTCATCGCGCACGACGCAGCAGGGCCCGAGATTTTCTTTGTCGAACCAACCGCCGTGCGCGCCCTGCGCTGTGCGCTTCGTCCTCATCGCGCACGACGCAGCAGGACGCGAGATTTTCTTTGTCGAACCAACCGCCGTGCGCGCCCTGCGCTGTGCGCTTCGTCCTCATCGCGCACAACGCAGCAGGACGCGAGATTTTCTTTGTCGAACCAACCGCCGTGCGCGCCCTGCGCTGTGCGCTTCGTCCTCATCGCGCACAACGCAGCAGCCGATCGTGATGCCGCCAGCTCCTACTTCTTCACGAATCCGCGGACATAGAGGGCGTTGAAGCCGTTGACGGAAGTGGCCGTGCCGGTGACCTGCATGATGTGGGCGGCATGATCAATCGCCGCCTGGCGGAATGCGGTCATCCCGTCGCGGCGCGGATCGTGCTCTTCTTCCATGAGCATGTAGAGGCCGCCGTCCGCCGTCAGCAGGCCGATCGGCTGGCCGTTGCGGAAGCACTTCTGGGCGCAATCGCGGTGCTTCTCGCCGTGTTTGCCGACTTCGAGGTAACAGGAAAAGTCGACGATTTCCCCCACCACGGTCTTCACCGTGCCTGGATTGGGCTTGCCGTTCACCGAGGCGCCGATGGTGGTGGCGCTCCACGGCTCGGCCGATTTTTCGCCGAGCTTGCCCAGGGGCGCCTTGTACGTGCCGCCGTCGGGCGCGACGGTCATTTGGGGCTGAAGAATCTTGGACTTTCCGGCCCTGGTCTGCGCCAACATGGTCAAGGCCAGCGCGAACATGGCCAGAAGACTGAGAAGACTGGTGGTTAGTTTCGCCATGAACTTAGCTTAACATCGCGCACAACGCAGCAGGACGCGAACTCTTTGCGGTAATCGGATCTTCGGACCGCGCCCTGCGCTGTGCGCTCGGCCAGTCTAACCCAACGACAGGCGACAAGATCGCCTGTCCTACCTTGGGCCTACTTGCTAACATAAATGATTCCCTCATGTTGCGTTTCGAAACGGCAGGAGAGTCGCACGGCGAATGCCTGGTAGCCACGCTCACCGGGCTCCCGGCGGGCGTTCCAGTGTTGCTGGAGGCGATCAATCGCGATCTGTGGCGGCGCCAGCAGGGCTTCGGGCGCGGCGGAAGGATGAAGATCGAGACGGACCGCGCCCACATCGTCAGCGGCGTACGGCACTCGAAGACCATCGGGTCGCCGGTGGCGGTGGTGATCGACAACGCGGACTGGAAGAACTGGACCGAAGCGCTGCCGGTGGAGGACTTCGAGGGATCGGCAGACAAACAGAAGAAGGTGACGCGACCCCGGCCGGGACACGCCGATCTGTCCGGGGCATTGAAATACAATTTTCACGATGCCCGTTACGTGCTGGAGCGCGCGAGCGCGCGCGAAACCACGGCTCGGGTGGCGCTGGGGGCGCTGGCGAAGGCGTTTCTAGGGGAACTGGGGATCGCAGTGCTGAGCCACGTCATTGCAGTGGGACACGAGCGATCGGATCGACCCGTTACGTGGGACGAACTGGTCGTAGCTCAGCCAGCGCAACGAAGTGCTGCTGAACTGCGTGGATCCCGACGCCGAGCAGCGCATGAAGGCCGTGGTGGATCAGATTTACAAGACCGGAGACACCGTGGGCGGCGTGTTTGAAGTGGTCGCGCACGGCGTTCCGCCGGGCCTGGGGTCGCACATCGCCTGGGATACGCGCCTGGATGGGAAACTCGCGCAGGCCATCGTCTCTTTGCAGGCGGTAAAGGGCGTGGAGATCGGATTCGCCACCGAGGGCGCGGCGTCGTTCGGATCGAAGGTGCAGGACACCATCCATTACAGCGGCGAGGAGCACAAGTTCACGCGCGGCGCGAATCGCGCGGGGGGACTGGAAGGCGGGATCACCAACGGCGAGGACGTGGTGGTGCGGGGTCTGCTGAAGCCGATCTCGACGCTGCGGAGGCCTCTGGAGAGCGTGGATTTCGAGACTCGGGAAACGGTAGCGGCGGCCTACGAGCGCAGCGACGTATGTGTGGTACCGGCCGCGGGTGTGGGCGGGGAGGCGATGGTGGCGCTGGTGCTGGCGCAGGCGGCGCTGGAGAAGTTCGGCGGGGATTCGATGACGGAGACGAAGCGGAACTACCAGGGATATCTGGAACAGGTGAAGAACTTCTGAAATGGGCTTGCTGAGATGATCTATCCGATTGTGAAGTACGGGCAGCCGGTGCTGGAGGAGAAAGCGGCGGACATCACGGAGTTCGACACGCCGGATTTGCACAAGCTGGTGGAGGATATGTTCGAGTCGATGTACGCGGCCAAGGGCGTGGGCCTGGCGGCGCCGCAGATCGGCATCAGCAAGCGGATCGCGGTGATCGATACCACAGTAGGCGAAGACGTGGGACAGAAACTGGTACTGATCAATCCGGAGATCATCGGCAAGGAGGGATCGCAGAGCGGCGAAGAGGGCTGCCTGAGCCTGCCGACGTTCCGCGAGACGGTGACGCGGGCGAAGAAAGTGACGGTGCGCGCGTTCGACGCCGCGGGGAAGCCGTTCGAGATGACCGGAGAGGATCTGCTGGCGCGCGCGTTCCTGCATGAGACGGATCACTTGAATGGGATGCTGTACATCAGCCACATCAGCCCGCTGAAGCGCGACTTGATCCGGCGGAAGGTGCGGAAGCTGCAGAAGGCAGACGAATGGGTGTGAAAAAAGGAGTCAGGAGACAGGAGTCAGGAGTCAGAATGCGGTGAAGTTGGCCTTTCTCGGTACACCTGTATTTGCAGTCCCGACACTCGAAAAGATCGTGGAAGCGGGGCACGAGGTAACCGCCGTGTTCACGCAGCCGGATCGGCCCAAGGGGCGGGGGCAGAAAGATGCGATGCCTCCGGTGAAGGAAGCGGCGCTGCGGCTGGGATTGCAAGTTCATCAACCGGAGCGGGTACGTCGGCCGGAGGTCGTCGAGCAACTGCGGGAGATGGCTCCCGAGGCGATGGTGGTGGTGGGGTACGGGCAGATCCTGCCGCAGGCGATTCTCGATATTCCGCCGAGGGGGATCATCAACGTGCACGCCTCGCTCCTGCCGAAGTACCGGGGGGCCGCGCCGATTCAGTGGGCCATCGCGCGAGGGGAAACGCGCACCGGCATTACGACGATGAAGATCGACGCGGGGTTGGATACGGGCGACATGCTGCTGAAGTGGGAGACGGATATCGGGCCGGAGGAGACGGCGGTGGAATTGGGCGAGCGGCTGGCGGTCGCCGGAGCGGATTTGCTGGTGCGGACGCTGGCGGAGTTGGGGAATATCGTGCCGCAGAAGCAGGATAACGCTCAGGCGACCTATGCGCCCATATTGAAAAAAGAGGACGGTGAGATCGACTGGACAATGGCCGCCAAGGACATCCTCAACCGCATTCGCGGATTGGTTCCGTGGCCAGGATGCTACACGCTCTGGCGGGGTCAGCGACTACGGATCTGGAAGGCTCGACCATCGGATTTGCCTGCCCCGCCGCAAGGTTGGCTGGCAAGAAAGAAATCTCGGCTCGCCGCTGGGACCGGCAACGGAGGGATTGAGATCTTGGAAGTTCAGTTGGAGGGCAAGAAGAGGATGGAGACAGCGGCGTTTCTGAACGCTTTTCCGGACACGGAGTCCACATGGCAAATCCGTTAGGATTTCGATACGCCGCCACGTACGCGGGGATTCGGAAGGTGGCGAAGGACGATCTGGCGCTCATTGTTTCGGACACGCCGGCGTCGGCGGCCGCGGTGTTCACAAAAAACCTGGTGGTGGCCGCGCCCGTGGAGCTGGCGCGCCGAAATCTACAAGTCTCGCGCGGCAAAGTGCGGGCGTGGCTGATCAACGCGGGCAACGCCAACTGCGCGACGCGGACGGGCGAGAGGGTGGCTCTCGAATGTGTCCGGTCGGTGGCGAAAACTCTGGGCGTCGAAGAACAGGAGGTTCTTCCTGCGTCGACGGGCGTGATCGGCGTGGAGATGAACGCGCGCCTGATCGTGGACACCATCCCGGAGCTGGCCGCGGCGCTGCGCCCGGATTCGTTCGACGCGGTGGCGGCGGCGATCATGACCACGGATACGCGGGCCAAGACAGCGTTCGCGCAGATGAAGCGGGCGTCAATGGCGGGAATGGCGAAGGGCTCGGGCATGATCCATCCGCGCATGGCGACCACGCTGGGATTCGTGATGACGGACGCGGTGGCGTCCCCGGCGGAGCTGCGAGCGGCGCTGAAGAAGGCCGTGGGAGTGTCGTTCAACCGTTTGTCGGTGGACGGAGACACGTCGACTAACGACGTGGTGGCCGTGCTGGCGAATGGCGCATCAGGATACAAGCCGGGAGCGCGGGCACTCGAAGCCGCGCTGACCAGCGTGCTGGAATCGCTGGCCAAGCAGATCGCGCGGGATGGCGAAGGCGCGCGCAAGCTGGTGACCATCGACGTGGAAGGGGCGGCAACGGATCGCGACGCCGAAACCATTGCGCGGACGATCGCGAATTCGCCGCTGGTGAAAACGGCCATCGCGGGGTCGGATCCGAACTGGGGACGGATTCTGGCGGCGGCGGGATATTCGGGCGTGAGGTTCGATCCGCGCAAGACGGACGTGTTCCTGCAGGGGATGGCCGTGTGCCGCGGCGGACTGGCGGCCGCGTTTTCGGAGGCGGAGTTGACGCGAAAACTGGATGAAAGCGAGTGTTCCATCCGGTTCGTGATTCGCGGCGGAGGCAAGGGGCGGGCGCGGTTCTGGACGTGCGATCTGACGGAAGAGTATATACGGATTAACGCAAGCTACCGGACCTAGACGTTAACGAAAAATGGGGGACAGCCAGCCGATTTCGGGGCGATGCTCAGGACAACGCAGGGCTCGTTTTTCGAAATCGGAGGCAGTCCCCATTTTTCTACTCCTCGCTGCATCGCTAACGGCATTGGGACAGAGTCGGCCGCCGGCGGACATGGAGGTGTTTCGCGGCGTCTCGGAGGCGCTGGCGAATCGCGATGCCGATGCGTTTCTCGATCAGTTCGACCGGAAGATGCCGGAATACGACAAGCTGCGCGGCGAAATCCAGGAATTGTTCGGGATGGCGCAGGAGATCGGATCGACGGTCGATGTGATCACGGATGAAGGCAGCGACGAAAAACGGGCCCTGGAGCTGGACTGGCTGCTGAAGATCGACACTGACGAGCCGCGGCGGCAGATCGTGAAGTGCCAGGTGGAGAAGCGGGGGAAGAAGTGGAAGATCACGGCGCTGGAGCCGGTGGAGTTTTTTCGCAAATAGGCTACAGCGCTTGCTCCATGGGCAGGGCGAGCGGGGGCTCGACCATGAAGTTGAGCTCGGCCATGCGCGCGACGGCGGCGCGAATCGAGGCTTCCGTAGTGGGCTGAACGGTGATCACGAAGGGCAGGTCGCGCCAGTTGGAGTGGGGCAGCTGGAGCACGGCGTCAATCGAAACATTCTCGGCGGCCAGCGCGGCGGCGAGCTGGGCGATGATCCCGGGGCGGTCGTGCACGCGGAAACGCAGGAAGTAGGCCGATTCGTGGAGCGTGACGGAAATCGGCGTGTACTCGCCGAGGCGGGCATGGGCGAAGGGCGAAACGCGCTCCGGAGCGCCATGGCGGATTTCGCGCGCCACGCGCATCAGGTCGCTGGCCACGGCGACGCCGGTGGGATGCGGCCCCGCGCCGCGGCCATAGTAGAACGTATCGGCGCCGAATTTTCCGCGCACCCACACGGCGTTATAGGCGCCGCGAACGCTGGCGAGAATCGTCGACTGCGGGATGAGAGAAGGACGCACCGAAAGAATCACGCCGCTGGGAGTCTGGCGGGCGGCGCAGACCAGACGGATGGTGTGATGCAACTGGTGGGCGTATTCGAAATCCACGGGCGTAATGCGGCGGATGCCTTCGGTGAAGATATCGGAAGGGACGATGCGCTCGCCGAACGCCAGAGCCGCGAGAATGGCGAGCTTGGAGCGGGCGTCGAAACCATCGACATCGGCGGAAGGGTCGGATTCGGCATAGCCGGCACGCTGGGCTTCCGCCAGGACCTGCTCAAAACTGGAGCCGTGCTGTTCGATGGCTGTGAGGATATAGTTGCAGGTTCCATTGAGGATTCCGTACAGCGTATTGATGCGATCGGCGGCAATTCCCTCGCGCAAGACGTTGTGGATGGGGATTCCGCCGGCCACGCTCGCCTCCATGCCCATGTTGACACCGGCGGCGATGGCTTGATCCCACAGGTCGACGCCGGCCAGGGCCATGAGCTCCTTGTTGGCGGTGACCACTGACTTCTTCTGGGCGATGCAGGCTTCGATGATCTCGCGCGCGACGCCGGTTCCGCCGACCAGTTCGGCGACGATGTGGACGTCCGGATGATTCACCACTTCCTGCCAGAAGGCAGTCCGGTGCGCGGACGCGAAGGCGGCAGGGACGTGCCGCTGGACCACGCCGCGGCTGCACAGAGCCACAACCGACAGCGGGAAACCGAGCTTCTGCGCAATCAGCTCGTGGTTCTCCGCCAGGACGTCCAGGGTCCCGAGGCCGACGTTTCCCAGACCGATGATGCCGATGTTGACGGGCTGCATGAGGTTTGAAACTCTATGATCGCGCACAACGCGCGTTATTTTACGACCAGCTTGAAATCCACCACCAGCACCAGGGCGTCCGGAGTGACACGGATCGCGCTCAGATCCAGATCCTTCAGCTCCTGCCGATAGGACGCGCCAGAGGCGGGCTGTTCGAAAAGACGGCGAGCCTGGTCGCGGATGTCGATTTTAAAATCCCGGTCGAAACTGCGCATCATGGCGGAACGGACGCGGCGGATGTAATAAGAGTCCTTGGGCGTGCTGACCTGGGCATCCTGAAACGCGATGGCGCCCTTGCGGGGCACGGGAACGGCGGTGATGGTGAGGTCGAAGGAATCGCCCATCCCGACGCAGCGGCTGAACAGGTCCATCGCGGAACGGCCGCTGAAGCGGGCGGTCACTTGAAGACGCCCGCCGGCCGGGCTCAGCTTGGGGGCTTCCAGATAGGCGTATTGGCACTTCTCGGCCTGGCTGCCCCGCACGTAACGGCGGCCTTCCTGGGTAAACATTTGGGAGGCGACCATGCGCTCCAGCGCGGAGTAGCGGATCTCGAGATCGGCGGAAAACGCCAGCGAGGCGAAGGCTAACAAAGCTGCCAAACGGAGCATGTAACATTAGTAAGTATGAGGTATCTCGGCCTATTTTTGCTCACTGTCTGCGTCCTGCTGGCGCAGAACCCGCTGGACGGCCCGCCGATCAAAGACACGCCGGACGTGGTGAAGCTGCCCAACGGAAAATCGCAGAAAGACGAAATCATCCGCATGGATTACGAGCGGAACCTGAGGGATGCCGGAGAACTGGCGCGGTTGTCGGAGGAGATCAAGAACGATCTGGAAAAGGGCGACCGTTATCTGGTTTCGCTGAAGACCTTGAAAGACCTGGATGACGTCGAGAAGCTGTCGAAGGATATCCGGCAGCGGCTGCGGAGAAATTAGACGCGTTTTACTCGCCGGGCGGCCCGCGTGTTACCCTGGAACGTTTACCCATGAGTCCCACCCGCGAGAAGAGCCAACTGATGAGTGCGTCGGAGATCGACCGGACGCTGGTCCGATTGGCGCACGAAATCCTGGAAAAAACCAGGAATCCGGACGATTTGGTGTTCATCGGCATCCGCCGGCGGGGAGTGCCCCTGGCGCAGAGGCTGGCCCGCAAGATTGAAGCGATCGAGGGCCGCAAAGTGCCGGTCGGAATCCTGGACATCCAGCTCTACCGGGACGATCTTTCGACGGTCGGAAGCCAGCCGGTGGTGAGCTCCACCGAGATCCCGTTTCCGGTAGCGGGCAAAGATGTGATCCTGACGGACGACGTGCTCTATACCGGGCGCACGACACGCGCGGCGCTGGACGCCCTGTTCGATCACGGCCGGCCGGCACGGGTGCAGTTACTGGTGCTGATCGACCGCGGCCACCGCGAGCTTCCGATCGAGGCGCGCTACATCGGCCGCACCATCCAAACCTCGGCGAATGAGATTATCGAAGTGAAGTTTCAGGAAATCGACGGGACGGAAAAGGTTCTGCTGGCGGAAAAGGCGGGTTGACGTGGCGCAGGGGCTGCTGGGGATCGAGACACTGGCGCGCGAGGAGATCCAGGCGATTCTGGACCGGGCTCGCGATTTTCAGCCGCGCGAGGGGCAGAGTTTCCAGAAGTACGATCTACTGCGCGACCGGATGGTGGTGAACCTGTTCTTTGAAGCATCCACGCGCACCCGCACCAGCTTCGAGATCGCGGCCAAGCGCCTGGGGGCCGACTCGGTATCGATTACAGCGCAGGCATCCAGCGTCTCCAAGGGCGAATCGCTGGTGGACACGCTGAACACGCTGGCGGCGATGCGTCCCAACGCCATCATCATGCGGCACAGGGCCTCGGGTGCGCCGCATTTTTTGCAAAGGCACCTGGGAATCCCGATCATCAACGCCGGCGACGGGACGCATGAGCATCCCACGCAGGCGCTGCTGGACGCCCGGACCATTCTGGACCGCGGCGTGAAGCTCGAAGGCCTGCGGGTGGCGATTATCGGGGATATCGCGCATAGCCGCGTGGCGCGGTCGAATGTATACCTGCTTTCCAAGTTCGGGGCCGATATCGTGCTGTGCGGGCCGGCGTCGCTCCTGCCGGACGCTTTGAAGGAGATCGCTCCGGGCGTCACGCTGACCACCAACATGGACCAGGCCATCCGAGACGCCGACGTGATCATGATGCTGCGCGTGCAGCTGGAACGGCAGCATGAGCCGGGCTTTTCCGCGAGCGAATATTTCCAGTTCTACGGGCTGCAGCTGGAGCACCTTAAGCTAGCCAAGCCCGACGCCATTGTGATGCATCCCGGTCCGATCAACCGCGGCCGCGAGATATCCTCGGAAGCGGCGGACTCGCAGCGGTCGGTGATTCTGAATCAGGTCGGGAACGGCATCGCCGTGCGGATGGCGGTACTGGAGCGAGTGATGGCGGGAAAGAAGACCGATGGCGCGACTGCTCATTAAGAACGGCCGGGTGATCGATCCGGCATCACGTCACGACGGCGTGGCGGACATATGGATCGAGGACGGCGTCATCAAGGGCGTCGGGGCAGGCCTGGAAGCGGCAGGCTCGGAGGTGATCGACGCGACGGGGTTGATTGTGGCGCCGGGGTTCATCGACATGCACGTGCACCTGCGCGAGCCGGGCTTCGAGCATGCCGAGACCATCGAGAGCGGATCGCGCGCGGCGGCCGCGGGCGGATTCACTTCGGTGTGCCCCATGCCCAACACCAAGCCGGTGAACGATAACGCCACGGTCACCAGCTACATGATCGAGAAGGCGCGAAGGCACGCCGTGGTCAACGTGTTTCCGATTGGCGCGATCACCAAGGGCAGCGCGGGGGAGGAACTGGCCGCGATCGGGTCCATGAAACAGGCCGGCGCGGTGGCGATTTCCGACGATGGGCGTCCGGTGATGAACGCGCGCGTGATGCGGCGGGCCATGGAGTTCGCGCGCAGCCTGGGGATCGCGGTGATCAACCACTGCGAGGATCTGCATCTGAGCGCGGGCGGCGACATGCACGAAGGGGCCGAATCGGTGCGCCTGGGTCTGCGCGGAATTCCGGGCTGTTCGGAAGACGTGATGGTGGCGCGCGACATCTTACTGGCGGAGGTTACCGGCGCGCGTTATCACGTGGCGCACATCTCGTCGCGGCACTCCGTGGAGATGGTGCAGTTCGCGAAGAGCAAGGGGCTGGCGGTGACGGCGGAAGCGACGCCGCATCATCTGGCGCTGGCCGACCGCGACATGAAACCCTACGACAGCAATTACAAAATGAAGCCGCCGCTACGCGGGACGTGCGACATCGCGGCGGTGCTCGAAGGCATCGTGAACGGCGCCATCGACGCCATCGCCACCGATCACGCTCCGCATCCGGGCAGCGAGAAGATGCAGGAGTTCGAGAGCTGCCCCTTCGGGATTCTGGGTCTGGAAACGGCCATCGGCGTGTCGCTCAAGCAGCTGGTGCACTCCGGGAAAATTGGCGTCGTGAAACTCGTCGAACTGTTCACGACGGGTCCCGCGCGGATTCTGGGGATCGATCGCGGAACGCTGGCGCAAGGCGCGCCGGCCGACGTGACGGTTTTCTCGACCGACCGCGAGTGGACCTACGACGTCAACAAGTCGTTCTCCAAGAGCCGCAACTCTCCGTTCGATGGAAAGGCGTTCAAGGGTGGTCCCGTGGCTACAGTGGTAGCGGGCGAAGTCGTTTGGCGCTGTTAGAAGTATGGAAACGAAGATTGTGGCTGTCCCCGTCGATCAGATCACCGACTGGCCTACGTTCCACGAGGTCTTCCAGCACGCTTTCGGTTTTCCGGCGTTCTACGGCCGCAACATGGACGCCTGGAACGACTGCATGACATCACTCGATGCGCCCGATGATGGAATGTCAGCTATTACCGTGCCGCGAGGAGGACTGGTTGTTCTCGCCATTGATCGTGCGGACGATTTCAAAAAGCGCTGCCCCGAGCAGTATGACGCGCCCATCGAATGCTCCGCGTCCGTAAATTACAGGCGTATGGAAATAGGTCAGGAAGCTATCATCGCATTGAGGCTGAGCGGGCACTTCTAACCTCGGCGACGATGAGGCTGTAGAAAATACTGCTCCCATAAATATGGGAAAATGAAACCGTGAAGACGACGCTGGAGATTCCGGATCCCATTTTCCGCAAGGCAAAAGCTCGCGCGGCCGAATCGGGGATTCCTTTGCGCCAGTTCATCACCGAGGCGGTGAAAGAGAAGTTGGAAGCAACTCCCGCTCCGGCCCAGCACAAGCCGTGGATGAAGGGCGCGGGCGCTCTGAAGCATCTCCACAAAGAAACCGTGCGCATTCAGAAACTGATCGACGAGGAATTCGAGCAAATCGAGCCCGAGCTCTGGGTGTGATCCTCGATACCAATTCGCTATCGGCATATGCCGACGGGGTGCCGGGGGCGGTATCGGTGGTGGATGCCGCGGACACGGTTGAAATCTCCGTGATATCACTGGGGGAGTTTCGGTTCGGCGTCGCCCAATCCAGGCATCGGATCGACTATGAACGCTGGCTCCACGAAAATCTTCCGTTCTACGGAATTCTCGGCATTGACCAACAGACGGCCACAATCTACTCCGAGATCCGGCTGGAATTGAAACAAGCGGGCCGGCCGATACCGGTCAATGATCTTTGGATCGCCGCGCTGTGCCGCCAGCACAGCTTACCGATCCTCAGCCGAGACCGGCACTTCGATGTAGTAAAGGGATTGCGCCGCGTCGGGTGGTGAGTTAGAATTCGCAACGCTGAGGGGCAAAAATAGGGACAGCCAGCCGATTTTGGCGAACTGGTACGGACATCGGGAAATCTCGTTCTTCGAAATCGGAGGCAGTCCCTATTTCTTGCCGGCCCCACCTCTACACGCTGCGCAGGCGCAGATCGACCGCAGATAATCAAACGAGTAGATCCCCGATCCGTGCCCGTCGGACCAATCCACACGAATGGCGTAGCCGCCCACGGGCTCGACGTTCAGCATCTTGAGCGTGGGCGTGAACATCTTGAACGGGTTTGATGGCTGGTTTGCAGAAGCGCCCGCCGCATAGTTGGTCCTCTGCGGCGCGGTGCCGTGCGCGCCTGTGCAGGTGGCGCAGGGACACTCGTCGCGCAGGTAGCCCAGCTCGTAATCGCTATGATGGCCGTCTTTCCAGTCGATCTTGATGCCCTTCGATTTGGAAATGGCGATGTGTTCGGGTTCAGGGGCGTTCATTCACTCGTTCGATGTCGCGGACGCCGGAGATGCGGCGGATGGCGGAGACCACCCGTTCGAGCTGCCGTTTGTCCTTGACTTCCAGGGTCATGTCGATGACGGCGCCGCCGTCGCTCTCGCCGCCGTGGGTTTCCAGGCTCAGGATATTGGTCTGTTCGTTGAACAGGGCGGTGGTGATCTGGCTCAGCATGCCCGGCCGGTCCTCGGTGCGCGCCGACAGCGCCACCGGGAAGGTGTGGCTGACCGCGCGCGCCCATTCGACTTCGATCTTGCGCTCCGCGTCGTACATCAGGTTCTGGACATTGCTGCAGTTGACCGAATGCACCGCGATTCCCTTCCCGCGCGTCACGTAGCCCACGATGGGCTCGCCGCGGATGGGGTTGCAGCACTTGGCGCGATAGGTCATCAGGTCGTCGATACCCTTGACCTGGACCACCAGATCCTGGTCGTCGCCGGGACGGTGCGCCGCAGGACGCTCGGGGGCCGGAGCGGCCGGTTCCGGGACTTCCGCGGGCACCAGCTCCGGCGCAAGCTTCTGCAGCACCTGGCGCGCGGCATACTTTCCGTACCCCAGCGCCGCGTGGAGATCCTCCATCTTGGAACATCCGTAATCCGACGCCACCGCTTCCAGCTGGCTCCTGGTGATACGTCCGAGCTGGACCCCCAGGCGGCGCGCTTCCCGTTCGAGATATTTCTGGCCGATTTCGATGGCCTTGGCGCGCTCCGTGGTATTGATGACGTGGCGGATCTTGTTGCGCGCCCGCGAGGTTTTGACCACCGCCAGCCAATCCTTGCTGGGAAGGTGGCCCGTCTGAGTCAGGATCTCGACCACGTCGCCGTTGCGCAGCGGATGCCGGAGCTGCACGATCCGTCCGTTGACCTTGCCGCCCACGCAAGTGTTGCCGACGTCGGAGTGGATGGCATAGGCGAAATCGATGGGAGTGGCGCCGCGCGGCAACGCGATCACGCGGCCCTTGGGCGTGAAGCAGTAAACCTCTTCCGGGTAGAGATCCACCTTCAGGGTCGACATGAACTCGCCGGAATCGCGCATATCGCGCTGCCATTCGACCAATTGGCGGAGCCAGGCAATGCGCTGATCGTCGTCGGCGGGGCCGCGGCGGCCTTCCTTGTACTTCCAGTGCGCCGCGATACCTTCCTCGGCGATGCGGTGCATCTCCTCGGTGCGGATCTGGATCTCGAAATGGCGGCCCTCCGGGCCCATGACGGAGGTGTGCAGGGACTGGTATAAGTTCGGCCGCGGAATGGCGATAAAATCCTTGATCCGGCCTGGAATGGGATGCCACTCGTTGTGAATGACGCCCAGCGCCGCGTAACAGTTTTTCACCGAATCGGTAATGATGCGCACGGCCAGCAGATCGTAGACCTGGTCCAGCACGATCTTCTGGCGTTTGAGCTTCTGAAATACGGAGTAGGCGCGCTTCACGCGAATTTCGACGTGCGCGGGAATCCCTTCGCGGGCCAGGTTGACCTCGACGATATGCTTGACCTGGTTGAGCAACGCTTCGTTGGCGGGGCGGGCGGATTCGAATTCGCGCAGCAGGCCCGCCGAAGCTTCCGGCTCCAGATACCGGAACGCCAGGTCCTCCAGTTCGTTGCGAACCTTTCCCATGCCCAGACGGTGCGCGATGGGCGCATAGATGTCCATGGTCTCCTGGGCGATGCGGAGCCGCTTTTCTTCCGGCAGCGAAGCCAGCGTGCGCATGTTATGCAGGCGGTCGGCCAACTTGACCAGGATGACCCGGATATCGTTGACCATGGCCAGCAGCATCTTGCGGACGCTTTCGGCCTGGCGTTCCTCGCGCGAGGCAAGGTCGAGCTTGCTCAGCTTGGTGACCCCGTCGACGCAGCGGGCCACCTCGTCGCCGAACTCCTTGCGGACCTCTTCGAGGGTGGCCGAGGTATCTTCGACCACATCGTGCAGGAGCCCGGTCTGGAGGCAGACCATGTCCATGTTCATGTCGGCCAGCTGGCGGGTGACCAGCAGGGGGTGGGTCATGTAGGGCTCGCCGGAGACCCTGGTCTGGCCCCGGTGGCGCTCCGAGGCAAAGCGATAGGCGCGTTCCAAGGGAGCCAGATCCTCCTTGGGACGGGTTTCCCGCAAGCGCGCTTCCAGGACGCGGTACAGCTCTTCGACGGAAGTGCGCGGCTCGGGAGCGGCTACGGGCAAGGTGGCCAGCGACGGAGCGGCATCAGTGGATTCCGGTAGCATCCAGTGATACCAGTGTATCGAACGCCAGGACTGCGGACGCTCCAAATCGGCGGCGGAAGGCGGGCCTGGAGGGCCCGGCCTATAACTCGATGGCGAGCGCAGCGCTAGTTGTCGGCGTGAATCCCGGTGGGCTGCTTGGCCGCGCGTGCAGCCTTGATCTTCTTGGTATCCAAGGCCTTCTGCAGCCACCCATCGGCGATCTCGATTTGCTTCTTATACTCGTCCTGGCTGTCCAGCAGGTCGGCGCGCTCGCGAGTCAGCAGATTCAGGTAGGCCATCGCGTCGTCGTATTCCGGATCGATCGCCAGGGCCTTGTTGAGGTCCTGCATCCCTTCGTCGACGATGCCGGAGTACTGCGCCTTTAATTCTTCCTTGACCTTCTTGTCCTTGAGCGGACCGGGATCCTCGGGCCTCATCTTCAGATTGGAGCGGGCCGTCATCAGAGCCGGGATCCATTTCTGATAGGCGATCACGCCCAGGCTGTAGTAGGCCTCTTTTTCGTTGGGATCCACTTCCAGACGGCGGCGCTGCCATTTGGCCGCTTCGTCGAACATCTTCAGCTTCTGGTCGAGCGGCAGAGATTGCGCCTGGTTGAAGGCCAGCATGGCCAGGGAAGCCAGCGCGGTCTTGTCATTGGGGTCCTTGTTCAGGACCGTCATGAACTCATCCTTGGCCTTTTGCGCGAAGGCCATATTCTCGGGCGATTCCGCGCCGGGGATCCACTGGACCATGTAAGAGGTCGCCAGGTACAGCCGCGGCGTAGACCAATTCGGATCCAGCTTGATCGCCTGCTCGAAATGCTCCACGGCATCGCTGTACTTGGCATTACGGTAGGACGCGATTCCCTGATTGAGATGGTCGCGGGACTTGAGGTAACTGCAGCCGGTCCCCGCCAGAATGATGGTCGCGGCGAACAGGGCCGCGCTCAGGGTCGGAATTCTGCGCATAAAACTTCTTCTCCTCGTCGTTTATTACTCGCGATGCTCTACTCGCCTGCCTCGATCTTGGGGGTCATCAACCCGATCTTGTCGATGCCGGCGCCGCGCGCGATGTCAATCGCCCGGGCGACGGTCTGGAAGTCCAGATCCGGATCGCCCTTCACGAACACGACGCGCTCGGCGCGGGTTTTGAACACCTGCTCCAGCCGGGGGCCCAACCGGTCAAAGTCCGTGGGTTCCTCGTTGATCTTCATCGATCTGTCCTTGTCGATCACGATGACCACGGTCCGATCGTTTTGCTGTTCCGGCTGATCCTTCTTGGGCGGCTGCGGCGCGATGGCCTCCAGCCCGTAAGGCGTCAGAGGCGTGATCACCATGAAGATGATCAGCAGCACCAGCAGCACGTCGATGAGCGGCGTGACGTTGATGGTCGCCTGGACCCGGCCACCGCCGCCTACGTTCATTGCCATAAGAAATTCTCCTTGCCTTCGTTAACTCAAGACCCGGCCAAATCTACTGAACCGGAGTCGCGCCGGAGGACTGCGCCGCGTTCTGGGGCGTCTCCGTGATCAACCCAAGCTGGTCCACTCCGGCGGCACGCAAATTATCCACCACGTCCTCCACCGCCTGGTACTTGACGCGAGCGTCAGCCCGAATGTAAACGGTCTTGTCCAGCTTGTTGGTCAGCAGATCCTCGACGTGGGTGGGCAGCTCATCCACGCTCAGTTGCTTATTGCCGGGACTCAGGAACACCTGTCCGTTGCGCGAGACCGATATTAAAATGGCGTCTTCCTTGTCGGCGTTCTGCATCGGAATCTGATTCCTGGCTTTCACAAACTCCACGGTCTGGCCCTTGGTCAGCAAGGGCGTGATGACAATGAAAATGATCAGCAGCACGAGCATGACGTCCACCATCGGTGTGACGTTGATCTCGGAGACGACCTGTGGCGCTACCGGCTTCTTCATATTCGATACTCCCGCTATAACCGTCCACTCAATTCGAACGGCAGCGCCGCGCGGCCGCGGCGCCCCGTCTTTCAACTCGCAAAAGGCCCTCGCTTCGCCACCGGCGAAGACGGCCTACTTCCCTGCGCTGGCCCGCTGGGTCCGCTTGAGGAAGTAATCGATCAGTTCCGAGCTGGAGTTGCCCATTTCGACGTCGAACGCTTCCACGCGGTTGCTGAAGTAGTTGTACATCCAGACCGCGGGGATGGCGACCAACAGACCGACGGCGGTGGTGACCAGCGCTTCGGAAATACCTCCGGCCACCGCGCTCAGACCGCTGGATTTCTCGGTCGCGATTCCCTTGAACGCGTTGATGATGCCGACCACCGTTCCCAGCAATCCCACGAAGGGGGAGGAGGAGGCGATGGTCGCCAGGGTCGAGACGCCGCGTTTCAGCTCGGCATGCACGATGGCTTGCGCGCGTTCCAGGGCGCGGCGGGAAGCTTCAATCTCTTCGCCCGAGATGTCCGAACTCATCTGGTGAGCCCGAAACTCCTGCAGCCCGGCCACCACGACCTTGGCCAGGTGGCTCTTCCCGTACCGGTCGGCGATCTTGATTGCTTCGTCCAGCTTGCCCTCGCGCAGCGCTCCGGCCACGGCCGGGGCGAAGGCGCGGGACTGCTTGCGCGCTCCGTTAAACGCGATCCAGCGGTCGATCATCACGCCGATAGACCATGCCGACATAATGAACAGCACGATCACCACGCTGCGCGCTGGCCACTGCATGTTTGACCACATCGTCATCAGGTCGAAGCTCACTGCCCGTTCCTGAAGGAGCATGAATGCCCAGTGCAACTGTAAAACCATGATTTAGTCTCCTGCGAGTTGATTTTTAAACCACGGACGCCTCGCGCCGCGGCCGCTCTCTTTTTAATACAAACCTAGTTCAATACAAAATTCACTGTAATCTCTGTGATGACATCCACCGGCTCGTTGTTCAGCAAGTACGGCTGATACTCCCACTCGGAAACCGCCCTCATCACCTCGGGAGTTGCCAGCATGGCGTTGCCGGAGACGTACTTCAGATCCCGGATCTTGCCATCTTTCCCGATCACGGCCGTATAGCGAACGGAACCCTGCACCCGCGCGAGTTTTGCGATCCTCGGATACTGCGGCGGCACGGCTTTGGTTCTACGTCCTTCCAGCACCTTTCCACCTACCGGCACCGGCTTGGTTTGCTTGGGCGGCGGAGGTGGCGGCGGCGGCGGAGGAGGCGGCGGCGGCCCGATCCCGCCGATAGTTCCGAAGGATGCCGCTCCCGGTACGCCGCCAGGAACGGCCACCACGGCAATATTCGCAACCGAGGGCGGAAGCTCTTCCTCTTTGATAATCGCGATCTCTTTCGGAATCGCCTTGGGCGCCATCAATTTCCCGGCGTCGAACTGGCGTGGCGGAACTTTGATGACCTTGACAGGGGTGGGAGGAGGCGGAGGAGGCGGCGGAGGCGGCGGCGCGGGCGCCTGCAGCAAACTGACCAACTGCGCCTTTGGCAAGACGTCGGTAAAGATCAAGGGGAGGATGACCAACACGCCGACGACCGCTATCTGGATCGCGAAGGACAGCGTTACGGTCCAGCTCTTGTTTGTCTTCCCAACTCCGTCTATAAAGGTCTGATCAAACATCTCCCGTTCTCCTATCTCCCGAACAGCACCAGCACGCTACCCTCGCACGGCTTTCCGCTGGCCACCCGCTTCCTTCGCCACCGGCACCGGCGCCGCGGGTTTTCCGGTCTTACGAAAACCCTGCCAGAATACCAGAATCGGACTGGCAATAAAAACCGAAGAATACGTCCCCACGATGATGCCCGCCACCAGGGCAAAAGAAAACCCGTTCAGAACCTCTCCGCCGAACAGCCACAGAGCCAAAGCCGTCAGTAGCGTGAGGCCGCTGGTCAGCACGGTCCGGCTCAACGTCTGGTTGACGCTCAGGTTGATGATGTTTTCCAGGGACTCGCGGCGCACCGTTTTCAAGTTCTCTCGAATCCTGTCGAAAACCACGATCGTGTCGTTCATCGAATAACCGACCAGGGTCAGCAGCGCAGCCACCACGGTCAGCGAAATCGGCTTGTTGAACAGCGAGAACAGGCCGATGGTGATGAGAGTGTCATGAAATACGGCCACCACCGCTGCTACGCCATAAATCCACTCGAAACGGAAGGCGATATACACCAGCATCCCGGCCAGTGCGTACAGCACGGCTTCGACGGCCTGCAACCGCAACTCAGCGCCGATCTTGGGACCCACCACGTCCGTCGACAAGATAGTGAAAGGCCCCAGGCTCACATTGGCTTTCAGAACCCCGATGACCTTGGGCGTCACGCCCTTCACGCCGGAAAGCTCCCCGACGTCGCGCAGGATACCGCCATGATCGGCCCGGTACGTCATGATCGCGGCGCATAGATCCTGCACATCCTGCTCGGAGAGCGCCACTCCGGCCTGCTGCAACGGACCGCGCAGCCGGTCGGCCAGCTCCATGGCGGACGAGTTATTCAAGTCGATCATGGTACTGGCGCCGCCGAACATCCCGCGCAAGGTATCCTCGATCAACTGGCGGTTGGCGTTCAACTGCTTCTCATCCTGGATCTCGGTACCGATCAAAACCTCCGACTTCCCGCTGACCTGCTGCACCGTGATCTCGCCCGGCAATTTGCTTTGGAGCGCGGAGCGGATCCGCTGCACGGGCGGCTCCTGGGCGAAGCGCAGCGACATTTGGGCGCCCCCCTTGAAGTCAATGCCGTACTGCATGCCGTTGATCGCGATACTGATCCATCCCGCCGCTGTCAACACAAGCGATAAGCCGATGAACGGCCACTTCTTACCGAGAAAGTCGAAGTTGGTGTTCTTAAATAATTCCATTGAGCCCGTTACTGCCGGCTTAGAATATCAGACACCGGCTTGCATCCAAAAGTTCCCGCCGATCCATTGTCACTGGCAAGAGTCACCTGCAAAACGATCCAGGCTACCACAAACCAAGGTGTTCCAAGGAATCGGGCAACCCATCTAAATACTCAGCGTTACCGCCCGCCTCTGACCCGCCAGTTCCCAATTGAAGATGGTCCGGGAAACAAACACCGCGGTGAACACATTCGCAAACAATCCGATCACCAGCGTCACCGCAAACCCTTTCACCGGACCGGTTCCGAACAGAAACAGAAAAGCGCAGGAAACGATGGTGGTTACGTGCGTGTCGATAATGGTCAAGAACGCTTTCGCAAACCCCGCTTCCACCGCGGCCACCACTGCCTTGCCGGTCCGCAGCTCTTCGCGGATGCGCTCAAAAATCAGCACGTTAGAGTCTACCGCCATACCGATAGTCAGGATGATTCCGGCGATGCCCGGCAGCGTCAGAACCGCATTGAAATAACTCAGGCAGGCGATCAGAATCACCGCATTCAGGACCAGAGCCAGGGTGGCGTTGATGCCGCTGCGCTTGTAGTAAATCAGCATGATGGCGACCACGGCAATCACGCCCGCGATACCGCTCACCAGGCCCTCGCGAATAGAATCGGCGCCCAGCGACGGTCCCACCGACCGCTCTTCCATATTCAGCAGACTGGCGGGAAGCGATCCGGCGCGCAGGTTCAGCGCCAGGTCGGCCGCCTCGTCATGGCCGCCCATGTTGGTGATCACGCCGTTGTCGCTGATTTTGGCCTGGATGGTCGGCGCGCTCAAAACCTTCTTGTCGAGCACAATCGCCAGCCGGTCGTTAATGTGCGCGCCGGTAAAACGCTCGAAACGCTTGGCCGCGTCCTGGGTCAGCACGAAGCTGGTCTCCCAGCTTCCGTTCTGGCTGTTCTGTACGGGTTTGGCATCGCGCAGGTCCTGCCCCCGGACGACCGGCGTGCGCGCCAGGATGTAGAACTCGGCGGGCGAGCCGCCGCGGGTGCCCGAGGAAAGGATTTGGGAGCTCAGCGGCAGAATGCCGTTCTTGCTCTGCATGGCTTCTTCCCGCGAGGCGAACGGGCCGCCCTGGACTTCGTACAGCTCCAGGATTGCCGCCGTCTGCAGGATCTGCTTGATCCGCGCGGGGTCGTCCACGCCCGGCAGTGTAACCAGGATCTGCGATTCCCCGCGCTGCTGAACGCTGGATTCCGCGAGTCCCAGACCATTGATCTTCTTGTCGATGGTGTTGATGGTCTGGGCCATCGTGTCCGTCCGCACGCGGAGCGCTTCACTGGCCTTCATCGTGAGGCGGTAATCGGTTTCGTTCAAGGCGGTGAGAATCCACACCGAGCCGAAGTTGTCGGTCACGATCGTGCGGAAGTCGCCCACCTTGTTCGCCGGGACACCGGTGATATTGACCTGAATATCGTTGGCGTGGTCGAAGTCAGGATCGTTGCGGCTCATGTCCGTGAACGGAATGGAGGCCTTGGCCATCTCGTCGCGGAGACGCTGGATGACGGTATCGGCTTCCCCCTTGAAGGCGTCCTGCATCTGGATCTGGTAGACCAGGTTGCTGCCGCCCTTGAGATCCGTCCCCAGCCGGATGTTCTTCTTCCAATTGTCCACCAGCTCCGCTTTTGACGTGGGGAGGCCAATAATGCCATAGATACATGCCAGTACCACGCCCGCGATGATCAGAAGCCTGATTTTGGTGTTGCTGCTCATAAAGGTTTGCTTCTTCCCGGCTTTATTTCTTCTCTTCCAGCGCCTTCTCGGGTTTCACCAGGCTGGCCACGGCGCTGCGCGTGATCTGCAGCTTGATGTTATCGGGCTTTACCCGCACGATCAAGGAGTCCTGGGCCACGCTGACGACCGTGCCCACGATCCCGCCGGTGGTCACCACTTCGTTTCCAGACTGCAATCCGGCCAGCATCGACGCCTGCTGCTTCTTCTGCCGCTGCATCGGCATGAACACCAGGAAATAGAAAATCGCAACGATGAAGATCAGGGGCAGAAAGCCCACGATGGGATTAGCCGCCGGTTGCTGCGGTTGTTGCTGGAGCCAAAAGGCGAGGTCTTGCATCGGAAGATCTTTGGGTTACTAGGTTACCACTGCGGCGCGCTGCGCACGCAGAAATGTGGGGAACTCCCCAACCAGTATAGCCTGCCTGATCTGACCCATGATGTCAAGGTACCGGCGCAAATTATGCAGCGTCGCGAGCGTGGAGAACGTCATCTCGCCAGCCAAGAACAGATGGCGAAGATAGGCCCGCGAAAAATTAGCGCAAGTGTAACAGGAGCAGGCTTCATCCACCGGGCGCGGGTCTTCCTTATATTGCGCCTGCTTGATGACCACCCGTCCCTGCGATGTAAACAAGTACCCGTTACGGGCATTACGGGAGGGCAGTACGCAATCCATCATGTCGACGCCGCGCGCGACGTACTCCGGCAGCTCATCGGGCATTCCCACGCCCATGACGTAACGCGGCCGGTCCCGGGGCAGCAGCGGTGTGGTGATTTCCGTCATTTCCAGGCTCAGGGCCCGGGGCTCGCCGACCGACAACCCACCGATCGCGTAGCCATCCGCGTCGAGTTCGAGCAGTTCTTCGGCGCAGTGCCGGCGCAGATCGGCGTACATGGAGCCCTGGACGATCGGGAAACAGGCATGCTCGCCGTCGCCGTGATCAAAAGAGGACCTGCGGTAGTGATCGTAGCCGGCCCGGGCCCAGCGCAGCGTCCGGTCGGTCGAAACCCGCGCGGCCTCGTGGCTGGCCGGATAGGCCAGGCATTCGTCCAGGACCATCATGATGTCGCTGCCCAGCGCGAGCTGGATATCGATGGTCGATTCGGGCGTGAAGAAATGCGAATCGCCATTCAGGTGCGAGCGGAACAGCACGCCTTCTTCGGTTACCTTGCGCAGCGTATCTAAACTAAAAACCTGGAATCCGCCGGAATCCGTAAGGATCGCCCGGGGCCAGTTCATGAACTTGTGCAGGCCCCCCAGCTTCCGGATGGTCTGGTGCCCGGGCCGGAGAAACAGGTGATAAGTGTTGGCGAGGATGATCTTGGCGTCCAGATCGTTCAGCAGATCGCGCGCCAGGACGCCTTTCACGGTCCCCTGGGTGCCGACCGGCATGAAGACCGGCGTTTCCACGTCGCCATGCGCGGTGTGCAGGATGCCCGCGCGCGCGCCTGTTTCGGGACAAGTCGCCTGTAGCTCGAATCGGAACACAGACTCCTATTGTATGGGCCGCGAATGACCGCAAAGGAACGCTTGGTAGGATAGTAGGACATCTCTCATGTCCCTGCGGTTCTACAACACTCTGACTCAGCAACTGGAGGAGTTCAAACCTCTCCACGACAACGTCGTGCGGATGTACACCTGCGGGCCCACCGTCTACAACTACGCCCATATCGGCAATCTTCGGTCTTTCGTGTTTCCCGACATCCTGCGCCGCTGGCTGCGCGCGCGCGGCTACACGCTGGATCACGTGATGAACATCACCGATATCGAGGACAAGATCATTCGCGATTCCAAGGCCGCCGGCAAGCCCATCGCCGAATTCACCGAGGTGTACACCAAGGCTTTCCTCGAAGACATGGCGACACTGCGGCTGGAGCTCCCGGAGCAGATTGTCCCGGCCACCAAGCACATCCCCGAAATGGTGCACGCCGTGCAGCAACTGACCGAGCGCGGGCATACCTATGTGAGCGACGGCTCGGTTTATTACCGCATTTCGACGTTTCCCGAATACGGCAAGCTCTCCCATAACGATTTCAGCGGCATTCGCGCGGGCGCTCGCGTCGATGTGGATGAATACGACAAAGACGACGCGCGCGACTTTGTTCTGTGGAAAGCCGCCAAGGAAGGCGAGCCGGCATGGGACACACCCATCGGCAAGGGCCGCCCCGGCTGGCACATCGAATGTTCCGCCATGGCGATGAAGTATCTGGGCGATACCCTCGATATCCACACGGGGGGTGTCGATCTTACATTCCCCCATCACGAAAACGAAATCGCGCAGGCCGAGGGGATCACCGGGAAGCAGTTCGTGCGCTTCTGGCTGCACGCCGAGCATTTGAGCGTCGATTCGCAGAAGATGTCCAAGTCGCTCGGCAACATCTATACTCTGCGGGATCTGAAGGAACGCGGTTACGCACCCGAAGCTTTGCGCTACCTGCTGGCTTCGGTGCCGTATCGCAAGAAACTCAACTTCACCTTCGATGGGATGAAGGCCGCCGCGACCTCCATCGACCGGCTGCGCAACTACAAGCTGCGCCTGGAGACCGACAAATTTCCCGAGGGGACCAGCGAGGCGCTGGCCGAGCGCACCCGCGCCGCGTCGGCCGCGTTCGATGCGGCTCTCGACGACGACCTCAACACCGCCGAAGCGCTGGGGACGGTCTTCGAATACGTGCGCGACACCAACACCGCCATGGACGCGGGAGAATTCCACGCGGGCAACGTCCCGGACGCGCTCGAGTTCCTGGCGCGGTTCGACTCGGTCTTCGACGTATTGAAGCCGGCCACTCGTACGGACGGGCTAGCGGATGCAGAAGTGGACGCGCTCATCGCCGAACGCACCGCCGCCAAAAAATCGAAAAACTTCGGCCGTTCCGATGAGATTCGGGCGCAACTCGCGTCCCAGGGCGTCATCCTGGAAGACACCAAGGAAGGAGTACGCTGGAAACGGTCATGAAAATCGAAAGCAAGACCGTTCACTGGGGCGACCGCCGCAAGGCCGGCAACTTCATCCCGGTCACGACTCCGATCTACACGGCCGCAAGCTACGTCTACGAGTCAATGGACCAGCTCGATCGGGTGTTCGCGCTGGAGGAATCCGGCCCTTCCTACGCCCGTTACGACAACCCCACGCGTTCTGCGCTGGAGGAATTAGTCCGGGAGCTGGAAAGCGGCGCGGGGGCGATCGCCTGCGCGTCGGGCATGATCGCCATCCATACCGCTTTACTCGCTGCGTTAATGGATCGGCCCAAGCGCGTGGTCGCCGCCAACATGATGTACGGCGCCACCACTTCCATGCTGATGAACGTCTTCGGCCCGCTGGGGGTGGAGACGGCGCAGGTCGATCCCTGCGATTTGACTGCCTTCGAAACCGCACTCAACGAAGAAAAGACCGGCGCGGTAGTCGTGGAAACCATCGCCAATCCTCTGCTACGCGTGCCGCCGCTCGACAAGATCGCCGCGCTGTGCCGCGCCGCGGATGTGCCGCTGATCGTCGACAATACCTTCGCCACGCCGATGCTGGTGCGCCCTTTGGAACTCGGCGCGAACATCGTGTGTCACAGCGCCACCAAGTATCTGGCGGGTCACGGCGACGTGCTGGGCGGCGTGATCGTCGCGGATCAGGCGAACTATGACGCGCTGCGGACGCTGTCCCGCACCATCGGTCCCGTCATGGGCCCGTTCGAAAGTTATCTGACCCTGCGCGGGATTAAGACACTCGCGCTGCGCATGGAGCGCCAGTGCGCCAACGCCTGTAAGGTCGCATCCTGGCTGGCGTCGCATCCGCGCGTGGAACGAACCTTTTTCCCTGGCGATCCCCAGCATCCCGATGCCGAATCCATCGCGCGCTTGTTCCCCCCGAATCGCTTCGGCGGACTGGTATCGTTCGAGCTGAAGGGCGCGGGCCGCGCGGAAGTCTTCCGCTTCATGGAGAAGCTGAAAATGGTGGTGCGCGCGACCTCGCTGGGCGACGTACACACGCTGATCCTCTATCCGGCCATGGCCTCCCATCGCGATCTTTCGCCCAAGCATCGCGAGCGGCTGGGGATCCGCGACAACCTCATGCGCGTATCGGTCGGCATCGAGGCGGTGGAGGACATCGTCGCCGATCTGGAGCAGGCACTCGTCCTGAAAATCTGGTATACTGTGGTTTCTATGTTTGTCGCCTCGTCCATCATCGGCACCACATCACCACCACCATGGTGGACACTATGTGCAGACGGGCTCACGCATAACTAAGTCAACTGGAAGTGAGATCAACGAGCCCGCCGGAAACGGTGGGCTTTTTCGTTATAGGAACAACTTTTATGGAACTGGACTTCACGCAAACTGGACGGCCTGGTGGCCGCGGTGATTCAAGATTGGAAGACCGGCCGCGTCCTGATGGTCGGCTTCATGAACGAGGAGAGCTTCCGCAAGACCGTCGAGACGGGCAACGCGGTGTTCTACAGCCGTTCGCGCAACAAGCTGTGGCTCAAGGGAGAAAGCTCCGGCCACAAGCTGGTGGTCAAGGAAATCTCCACCGATTGCGATCGCGACGCGGTGCTCCTGAAATGCGAAGCGCTTGGCCCCGGCGTTTGCCATGAAGGCTATGAAAGCTGTTTCTTCCGCAAGCTGGACGGCAACGAGTGGAAAATCACGGAGGAGCGCGCGTACGATCCCGCCGCCGTTTACGGAAACAAAATGAAACTAAAACTCGGCATTCCCAAAGGCAGTCTCGAAAACGCCACGGTCGATCTGTTCCGCCGCGCCGGATTCCAAATCACGGTCAGCAGCCGCTCCTACTTCCCGGCCATCGACGATCCCGAGATCGAGTGCATGCTGATTCGCGCCCAGGAAATGGCCCGCTACGTCGAAGACGGCGTGCTCGACGCCGGTCTCACCGGCCGCGACTGGGTCCAGGAAAATGACGCGCAGGTCGAAACCGTCGCCGATCTGATCTACGCCAAGCAGAGCTTCGGCAAAGTGCGCTGGGTGCTGGCCGTGCCGGAAGCCTCGCCGGTGAAGTCGGTCAAGGATCTCGAGGGCAAAGTTATCGCCACCGAGCTGGTGGCGGCCACCGAGCGATATCTGAAATCCCACGGCGTCACCGCCAAGGTCGAGTTCAGCTGGGGCGCGACCGAGGTGAAGCCTCCCGAGCTCGCCGACGCCATCGTCGAAGTCACCGAAACCGGCTCCTCGCTGCGCGCCAACAAGCTGCGGATCGTCGAGACGGTGATGGAGTCGAATACCCAGCTCATCGCCAACGTCAATTCCTGGCAGGATGCCTGGAAGCGGCGCAAGCTCGAAGACATGCGGATGCTGCTGCAAGGCGCCATCAATGCGCTGGGCAAGGTCGGGCTGATGCTGAATGTGGAGAAGAAAAACCTGGAGAGCGTTCTGGGCGTGCTCCCGGCGCTGAAGAAACCGACCATATCGCCCTTGAGCGATGGCGAATGGCTGGCGCTCAACACCATCCTGGACGAAACCACCGTGCGCTCCATCATCCCTCGCTTGAAAGATGCCGGCGCGCAGGGCATCGTCGAGTATCCGCTGAACAAAATCGTGATGTAGCGCGGTCTATCCAATATGATTCGGATCATCGACTATAAGGACGCCGCTTCGCTGGTCGCGCGAAAGACGCAGCGGCTGGAAGACGCCGAGCGGATTGTCGCGCCGATTCTGGAAGACGTGCGCCGCGAAGGCGATGCCGCGCTGCTCGCCTACGCCCGCAAGTTCGACGATTTCGAAGGCGCGAGCGTCCGCATCCCCGTGCATGGATCGCTTGAGCCGGAATTCGAGCGGGCCGTGCGCATCGCCGACGCCAACATCCGCGAATACGCGCGGCTGCAACTTCCGGTCGACAAAATGGTGGAGTATCCGGACGGCCGCAAGCTGGGCCAGATCGTGCGGCCGCTCGATTCCATGGGCGCCTACACGCCCGCCGGCCGCTATCCGCTGCCTTCCACGCTGCTGATGAACATCATTCCGGCGCAGGTGGCCGGCGTCAAAACCACCTGCGTCGCCTGCCCGCATCCCAGCGCGGAGATCCTGGGCATCGCCCAATGGCTCGGCGTGACACATTTTTTCCAGATGGGCGGGGCGCAGGCTATCGCCGCACTGGCTTTCGGAACGGCCACCGTTCCCCGCGTGGATCGTATTGTCGGTCCTGGAAATATTTATGTCGCTGCCGCGAAGAAGCTGATCGCGGGAGAAACCGGCATCGATTTCGTCGCGGGGCCGACCGAGATCGTGATCATCGCCGCGGAAGGCAATCCCGGAGTGGATCGCCGCCGACATGCTGGCGCAGGCCGAGCACGATGTGGACGCCTCGGCCATTCTGCTCACGACTTCGCGCGAGTTGGCGGCTGCCGTGGCCGAAGCTGTGGAGCGGCAGCTTCATTCTCTTCCGACCGCCGCCGTCGCGCGCCCGTCCATCGAGAACAACGGCGCGATCGTGATCGTCGATTCGATCGAGCGCGCGGTCGAGTTTTCGAACTCGCTCGCCCCGGAGCACCTCGCGTTGCACGATCCTGCGCTGCTCGGGTCGATCCAGAATGCCGGCTCCGTCTTTCTTGGGCCCACCAGCCCAGAAGCCGCGGGAGATTACGCATCCGGTCCCAATCACGTCCTTCCGACTTCCGGACAAGCCCGTTTGCGCGGTGGCCTGTCCGCGGCGGACTTCGTCAAAGTGATTTCGGTACAGGAACTGAGCCCGGCGGCGCTGAAGTCGCTCGCGCCCGCGGTGACGACTCTCGCCCGCGCCGAAGGATTGGAAGCACATGCGCGATCGGTCGAGGTGCGGCATGGCTGACCCCCTCACTCCGCGCGAGGCGATCCGCGCGATGGCGCCCTATTCGCCGCCCTCCGCTGGGCGCGCCGGAAAACTGCGCCTGGACTTCAACGAGAACACCGTCGGCTGCTCGCCGAAAGTGATCGAGTGCGTCGAAAAATACCTCACCGCCGACCACCTGACCATCTATCCCGAGTATCAGGACGCCCGGCGCGACTTGGCGGCGTTCTTCGGCGTCACGCCCGAAGAACTCACCATCACCAACGGCACCGACGAGGCGATCCAGCTCCTGATCAACACCTTTGTCAACGATGGCGACGACGTGCTGCTGCTCAAGCCGTCTTACGCGATGTACCGTTTCTATGCGGAAGTGGCCGGCGCCTCCGTCCGCGAAGTCGACTACGGCCGCAATCTCAGCTTTCCAGTGGCGGATTTCCTGGACGCGTTGCGGCCGGAGACCCGCGCGATCCTGATCGCCAATCCCAACAACCCCACGGGTTCCGGCGATCGGGCTCGACCAGATCGAACTCATTCTTGAAACAGCGCCAGAGGCGGCGGTATTGATCGACGAAGCGTATTTCGAGTTCTACGGCGTCACGGCGCTGCGCTGGATCCGCAAATACAAGAACCTGTTCGTCAGCCGGACCTTCTCAAAAGTTTACGGCATGGCCGCCATGCGCTGCGGCTGCCTGTTCACCTGCGCCGAGAACGCTGCGTGGATTCGAAAAGCCCAGTCGCCGTATAGCGTGAATATGCTCGCGGCGATCGCGGCACGCGCCGCAGTTCTGGATCGTGAATACATCGCCAAATACGTCGGCGAAGCGCTGGCTGCGCGCGAGATGGTCTACGTCGGTTTCGAGCGGCTGGGCATCCAGTATTTCCCGAGCCAGGCCAACTTCGTGCTCTTCCAGGCCGGCGACCGTGCGATTCCCATCCGCGATGCGCTGCGCGAGCGCGGCGTTCTGGTGCGGGACCGCAGTTACGAGATCCCCGGATGCGTGCGGGTCACCATCGGCACCCGCGCCCAGGTCGAACGATTCCTCACTGAACTGGAGGCTCTGTGGAAGGCCTGATCGTCTTCGACATGGACGGCGTGCTGGCGGAGGTGACCGAATCCTACCGCGAGTCGATCGTCCAGACCGTCGAGCACTTCACCGGCCGCCGCATCGCCCGCGACCTGATCCAGGATTACAAGAACCAGGGCGGATGGAACAATGACTGGGCTCTTTCACAGAAGATCGCCGCGGATCTGGGCGTCGAAGTTCCCTACGACACGGTCGTGAATTACTTTAACGAGATCTTTATCGGCTCCGATGGCGGAAAAGCCGGGGACGGGCTCATCCAGCATGAACAATGGTTCCCGAAGCCGGGATTGCTCGAGCGCCTGCGCGAGCGTTTCGGCCTGGCGATCTTCACCGGCCGCCTGCAATACGAGGCCGAGATCACTCTCAAGCGCTTCGCGCCGGATTGCGCGTTCGATCCGCTGCTGTGCGCGGAGCACGTCACGAAATCCAAGCCGGCGCCCGAGGGCCTGCTCGCCATCCAGCGCATGAAACCAGGACGGAAGCTTTGGTATGTCGGCGATACCGTCGATGACGCGCGCTCCGCTCGCGCGGCCGGAGTGCCGTTCATCGGGATCGCCGCCCGCAACCATTCCCGCCGCGACGAGATCCTTCGGCTGTTTCAGGAAGAGCAGGCCGTGGCAGTTCTCGAGAACGTCAACGAAATCGAGGGTGCGTTATGAGGCGAGCCTCCATCGAGCGCAACACGAAAGAAACGCAGATCCGCGCCAGTCTCACGATTGAAGGGCGCGGCGTCTACCGGATCTCCACCGGCATCCGCTTCTTCGACCACATGCTGGAGCTGTTTACCAAGCACGGCGGCTTCGACTTGAAGATAGTCGCCAACGGCGACTTAGACGTGGACCAGCATCACACCGTCGAGGACGTGGGCATCGTGCTGGGCCAGTTGTTCGCCAAAGCGCTCGGCGACCGCCGCGGCATCAATCGCGCCGGCTATTTCGTGCTGCCCATGGACGAAACTCTGGCCGTGGTCGCCGTCGATCTGGGCGGACGCCCGGCGCTGGTCTACAAAGACCTGGTGAAGACGCGGCTGGTCGGCGATCTGCAAACCGAGTTGGTCGAGGATTTCTTCGGCGGCTTCGTCAACCACGCCGGTGCGAATCTGCACGCCAAGGTGCTGTACGGCCGGTCGAATCACCACAAGATCGAGGCGATCTTCAAGTGCTTCGCGCGAGCGATGCGCTACGCGTGTTCCAAGGATGCTCGCCTCAAGAAGCAACTGCCGTCGACGAAAGGGCTGCTGTGATCTCGGTATTCGACTACGGCGCCGGCAATCTTCGTTCCGTCCAGAACACCTTGGGTGCGATCGGGACCGAGTACGAGCTTATTCGAGATGCCTCCGGCATCCAGCGGGCGACCAAGCTGATACTTCCCGGCGTCGGACACTTCGGCCAGATGATGCGCGCGCTCGACGATCTCCAGGTTCGCGACGCTCTGATCGAACGCATTCGCGCGGGCGTTCCCTTCCTCGGCATCTGCCTGGGCTTGCAGGCGCTGTTCGAATCGAGCGAAGAGGCCCCCGAGCAGCGCGGTTTGGGCATCTACCCCGGCGAAGTCAAGCGCTTCCGCGGTGACCTTCGCATCCCCCACATGGGCTGGAACCAAGTGCAGCCATGCCGGCAGAATACACTGCTCACCTCCGCGACGTATTTATATTTCGCCCACAGCTATTACTGTCCTGTGATTCCGGAAACCGCCGCCGTGTGCGATTACATGGTGCCCTACACCGCCATCCTCGAGCAAGCCAACGTCCGGGGCGTGCAGTTTCACCCCGAAAAATCGGGACCCGCGGGCCTCCAGATCGTTCGCAACTTCGTGGAAGCCTGATGTTGGCAAAACGTATTATTCCGTGTTTGGACGTGACCGCCGGACGCGTGGTCAAGGGGGTGAACTTCGTCAACTTGCGCGATGCGGGCGATCCCGTGGAACTCGCCGCGCGCTATAACGAGCAGGGCGCCGACGAGCTGGTGTTCCTGGACATCACCGCATCGAGCGACAATCGCGACACCATGGTCGACGTGGTGGCCCGCACTGCCCGGCAAGTTTTCATCCCGCTCACGGTGGGCGGCGGCATCCGCAGCGTCGAGGACGCCCGCAGCATCCTGCACGCCGGAGCCGACAAAGTCAGCGTCAACACCGCGGCCGTGCGGCGGCCCGACCTCATCACCGAACTGAGTGAGGAATTCGGATCGCAGGCCGTGGTGCTGGCCATCGACGCCCGGCACAACAAAAGCGGCAGCTGGAATGTGTACACGCGCGGCGGCCGCCACGATGAAGGTATCGACGCTGTCGAGTGGGCTCGCCGCGGCGAAGAACTGGGCGCGGGCGAAATTCTGCTGACGTCCATGGATACCGATGGAGTGCAAACCGGCTTCGACTGCCCTCTCACGCGGGCCGCCCGCCAAGCCACGCACATCCCCGTGATCGCCTCCGGCGGAGCCGGCAAGCCGGAGGATTTTCTGGAGGTCCTGAAGGACGCCGACGCCGCTTTGGCAGCGTCCATCTTCCATTACGGAACCTACACCGTGGGCGATTTAAAACAATTCCTCGCGGCGAAAGGGGTTCCTGTACGCCGATGATGGACATAAGAAAATGATCATCCCCTGCATCGACCTCATGGACGGTAAAGTCGTCCAACTGGTTCAAGGCCGCGACAAAGCCCTCGAAGGCGACGCGCCGCTCGAAATGCTGCGCAAGTTCGCCGCGTTCCCCGAAATTCAGGTGATCGATCTGGATGCGGCGATGGGTAAAGGTGAGAACTCATCACTCGTCCAGCTACTGGCCGGAAAGGCCCGATGCCGCGTCGGCGGCGGAGTCCGCACTCCCGAACGCGCTAAAAAGCTGATCGAGCAAGGCGCGCACCGCGTGATCGTCGGGACGGCAGCGTTTACACCCGCGCTCGAACAGATCGCCACAGCGGTCGGACCCGAACGAGTCATCGTCGCGCTGGATTCCAAAAACGGCAAGATCGTCGTCAAGGGCTGGCAGGAAGCCACGGATTTCACCGCGGAAGAAGTGGTCGGCCGCCTGGAACCTTTTTGCAGCGGATTCCTATGCACCTATGTCGACAAGGAAGGCATGCTGCAGGGGACGGACCTTGATTGGTTCCGGCGATTGCGCGCCTCCACCAAACATGAGATCACCGCAGCCGGCGGCATCACCACGCTCGACGATATCCGCGCGCTCGCCGCGCTTAACATCCACTCGGCGCTCGGCATGGCGATCTACACCGGCCGTCTGGATCTGGCGGATCTGGCGGCGATAAACGCGTGAACGCGATTTGCGTTCATTCGCGTTCATTTGCGGCTAAGAGTTGCTCCGGGTGGTCAATCCAGTAATCCGGCTCCCACCGGGCCATCGCCTGGTGGTTGCCATAGCCCCATCGCACCGCGCAGGTCCGCACGCCGGCGCGCCGCCCGGCTTCCATATCCGCCGGTGAATCGCCCACGAAGAGGCACTCCCGCGCGTCCGCTCCCAAACCCCGCAGCGACGCCAGGATCACATCCGGCTCGGGCTTGGCGGGAAAACCGTCGGTGCCCTGCACGTGGTCGAAATGCCGGATCAGGCCGAACTGTTCCAGCACGCCGCGCGTGGTTTGGGTGGTCTTGATGGTCGCCGTCGACTTGCGCCCGCCCAGCGAATCGAGCATCTCCGCAACTCCGGGAAATACCCGCGTGGCGGCGTGCTTTCGCCCCCAGTAAGCAACGCGATAGCTCTGGATGAGAGGCTCTACGGCGTCCTTGGCGAAACCCAGATCCTCAAACAGATCGATCAGGTGACGTCCGATGTAGCCGCGCAGGAACTCTTCGGAAATATCGTCACGGCCGTGGGCGGCCAGGACTTCCCTTTGCGCCGCGCAGATATCCGGCGCGGAATCCATGAGGGTCCCGTCCACGTCGAACAGGTAAACAGGGAACGTAGGGACAGGCTTGAGCCTGCCGGTTTGCGTCATTTACGCTTGCGCCACTACGCCGGCTGTGGACCGCCCTCGGGTAAGATCCCCGGGATCCTGCGGCCCGGCTCGGGCTTCAGGATTTGCTGCGGAGGTCCGTCTTCCGGCGGAACCGACCGCGGCGTTTCGATGGCCCGCAGTTTCTCGCCGGCGATCAGCTGGAGCACTTCCGCCCCGTCCAGCACCTCGCGCTCGAGCAGCGCGAGAGCAATCCGCTCCAGCGCATCCGACTTCTCCTCGATAATGGCGCGTGCCCGATCGTAGCCTTCCTGCACCAGCTTCTTGACCTGCTCGTCGATGCGGATCGCGGTAGCCTCGCTGTAATCGCGATGCTGGGCGATCTCGCGCCCCAGGAAGATCTGCTCTTCGCGTTTGCCGAAGCTCATCGGACCCAGGTCGCTCATCCCCCACTCGCAGACCATCTTGCGCGCCATGTCGGTGGCTCGTTCAATGTCGTTGCCCGCGCCGGTGGTGATGTGGTGCATGAAGATTTCTTCGGCGATACGGCCGCCCATCAGGATCGCCAGCTGCGCGGCCAGATACTCCTTGTGATAGGAGTGCTTGTCGTCCAGCGGCAGCTGCATGGTCAGGCCCAGCGCCATCCCGCGCGGGATGATCGTGACCTTGTGCAGCGGATCGGCGAACGGCGTCAACGCCGCGACCAGAGCATGCCCGGCCTCGTGATACGCCGTGTTCTTCTTCTCTTCGTCGCTGATGATGAGGCTCTTGCGCTCCACGCCCATCATGACCTTGTCCTTGGCCAGTTCGAAATCGAACTGCGTGACCACTTTACGATTCTGGCGCGCCGCCACCAGCGCGGCTTCATTCACCAGGTTGGCTAGATCGGCGCCGGCGAAGCCCGGCGTCCCGCGTGCCACTACGGTCAGATCCACGTCGTCCGCCAGAGGCACTTTCTTCGTGTGAACTTTCAGAATTTGCTCGCGGCCCTTGACGTCGGGACGCCCCACCACCACGCGGCGATCGAAACGGCCCGGCCGCAGCAGCGCGGGATCGAGCACGTCCGGGCGGTTGGTGGCCGCCACCAGGATCACGCCTTCGTTCGATTCGAATCCGTCCATCTCCACCAGCAGCTGGTTGAGGGTCTGTTCCCGCTCGTCGTGACCGCCGCCCAGGCCCGCGCCCCGATGGCGGCCCACGGCGTCGATTTCATCGATGAAGATGATGCACGGCGCGTTCTTCTTGCCCTGCTCGAACAGGTCGCGCACGCGGCTGGCGCCCACGCCCACGAACATCTCCACGAAGTCCGAGCCGGAGATCGAGAAGAACGGAACATTCGCCTCGCCCGCGATGGCGCGCGCCAGCAGCGTCTTGCCCGTGCCCGGCGCGCCGATCAGCAGGACGCCCTTGGGAATCCGGCCGCCCAGCTTCTGGAATTTTTGCGGCTCGCGCAGAAACTCGATGATTTCCTGCAGCTCTTCCTTGGCCTCTTCGACGCCCGCCACGTCCTTGAAGGTGACCTTCTTCTGCTGGGACGAATGCAGCCGGGCGCGGCTCTTCCCGAAGCTCAGGGCCTTGTTGCCTCCGCTTTGCATCTGCCGCAGCATGAAGATCCAGAACCCGATCACCAGCGCGAACGGCAGAAACGTGCCTAGAAGGTTCATCCAGCTGCTGCCGTTGTCGTTCTCGATGCTATAGGTGACGTTGTTGTCGGTCAGCAAAGTATAGAAGGCGTCGTACTGAGGTGGAGCCGTGGAGCGGAAATCATCCCCGCTTTTGTACTTGCCCTGAATAGCCCCGGTCGTTGAGTTAAGGGTCAGGTGGTCGACTTTTCCGTCCTTGACTTCGCGCACCAGATCGGAAAACTGCGGCGTCTTGCCCGCCTTGGCCGGATTGTGGAACACCGCCCACACCAGCACGACCACCAACAGGACGATCAGCCACAGTACTGCGTTTCGGACATTAGAATTCATGAGTGTCTCGACTTCCCACCAAACCAGCCCTCAATACTAAAGACGTTGAAAATAGGCCAAAAGATTCACCCTTCAGCCGGAATCTCCCGCGGGCGTCTCCGCAGGCATCTCAGTGACTCGCAGCCGGAATCGCAACCGGCGATCCGAAAACTCGGCATACTCTCTTGCCGGCCCGAAGTCCCGCGCCCACAGGATCTTATCACCCATACACAGAATCGGCCAGAATGGACGGCGCCAAGAGGGTACCCGCTGCCGCTGGAACAATTCCTTGAGCTTCCAATCACCGGCATGCCCCACTGGACAATAACGGTCTCCCGGCTTCCAGCCACGGAGTACCAACCCCTGCGGAATTTCACGAAAGTACAGATCCGACTTCAGCGTAACACAGGCGGGGTGGCCATGCTCCCGGCGGATAACCTCCAAACAAATCATCGAATTGCCGTCGGGAGCGCGCCGCCGCCCGGGGACCGCCACCTCGCCTGAGGCAGGTTGCGGGCCTGCTGGTACCTCCAGCCGGATCCAGTCAAAAGACCGTATCGCGCGGATTCCCGGCAACTGTACCTCGCCCACGGCTTCGAGCAGTTTCAAAATGCGCCCGATATGGCCGAATTCGACCGCATGCAGGTTCCCTTTAGCCCTCCGGATCGCGTGCCGGATCAGCCTTCGCGCTACCGCCCGGGGCAGGCGGGCCAACTCGCGGGCCTGGACCTCGACGGCGCCAGGCGAGACCGCCAGCATCTCCTCAGCCAGGCGAGCGATTTCCGCCGCCCACCAGCGCTCTTCCTCATAGGCCAGGTCCGCCAGCCGGCTCAGCGACTCGGTAAGGTGTGGATTCCAGTCCTGTTTCAGCTGCGGCAGCAACTGGTGGCGAATGCGATTGCGCGCAAACCTCGGCTCCAGGTTGCTCGAGTCTTCCCGCCAGGGGATGCCGCGCGCGCGGAGAAACACCTCCACTTCACTGCGGTTCACGCCCAGAAACGGCCGGATCAGGCCTTCGGCGGTCACCGGCAGGATGCCCGCCAGCCCGGCCAGCCCCGAGCCCCGCAGCATCCGGAACAGCACTGTCTCGGCCTGATCGTCGCGGGTGTGGCCCAAGGCGATCCGGTCGGCCAGATCCCGCCGGACCAGGTCTCGGAAGAACTCACGCCGGGCCCGGCGAGCGGTCTGCTCCAGGTTCCCCGCTCCACACACCGCAGTGGCGCAGTAGAACTCCAATTCCATCTCGCGGGCCATCGCTGCGACGAAACGCTGGTCCTCTTCGGAAGCCTCGCCTCGCAGCTTGTGATTGACGTGGGCAATACCCACCACCGGGATCTTCAACTCCCGCAGAACGTGCAACAGGCACACCGAATCCGGCCCTCCCGACACGGCGACGATCACGCGGGCGTCCAGCGCCAGCATGTTGTAGCGGGAAATGGTCGCGGCTACCTGCTCCAGCACTGCTCCCATTATCCGTGGAGCGGGCTTCCGCCTGCGAGCGGGACTTCATCCCCGCGTGTGCCGTTCACTGCACTCCGTTGAACTTCTCCGGCTGGTGCGGGCCGAACCCCAGCCCGTTCTGCAAATCCTTGTTGTTCTCGTTGCAGGCGTACTCCATGGGCTGCTGCCCGGGAGCCATGTGATTGTAGACCCGGCTGAAGGTCCACGGCTTGGTGTAAAACTTGGGATCCTCCACCCACAGATCGAGCTTCAGATGATTCCAGTCGGGCCGCGACCAGCGTTCCACCACGTGCATCGCATCGCTGTGCGGATGCGCGTCATCGTCCACCCAACTCAGCTTGTCTTTGAAGCCGATGGAGTCGATCACCAGCGTGTCGCCCTCCCAGCGGCCGACGCCGTGCCCGAAAAACGACGGCTCGATATCTTCCAGCGGCGGCTGTTTCCGGCCGTCTACGGGAATCGAGCGCCAGGCGGTCATCAGCTCGTACAGGAACGCCGCGCGATTCGAATTCTGAATGATCTCGAACGGCACGCCGCTGATGCTCGCCCGGGGAAGGCCCGCGAACAGGCACATACCTTCCGGATTGACCGACTGCGTCATGTTGTAGCGATACGCCGCTTCGCCCGCCGCGTTCAGCGGAGCGCCGCCCACGCTTTCGAACATGTTCCGGAGCAGCGGGCCCTGCCAGAATCCCGAGAGGTCCGGCTTGCCGTCCGGCGTCCGCGGCGTGGGCTTCGATTGACCCGTGGCCGGCAGCACCGCCATCGCCGCCGCTAGAATAAACGCAGCCATGCGTCGCATGTGTCCCATGCTATAACGGAAAATCACTGTGAGCGCCCCCTCCTCCCCCTTCGCCGATTTTTTCGTTGTGAGTATCGACGTAGGCAGTTCTTCGGTTCGCGCACTCTTGTTCGACTCCGGTGCGCGCCAGCTGGAGGGCTACGGCGCCCAGGTTCCCTACCGCATCCGCACCACTCCGGACGGCGGCGCGGAAGTCGATCCCGAGGCGCTGGCGCAGCTCACCATCGACTGTCTGGACGAGCTCCATCGTCAGGTCGAAGCCGCCGGATTCCGCATCAGAGGCGTGGCCGGCAGCGCGTTCTGGCATAGCTTCTGCGGTGTGGACGACACCGGCCGGCCCACGCTTCCGATCCTGCATCTTCTCGACACGCGCAGCGCGAGATCAGGTGGCGCGCGTCCCCAACGCCCACGCGCGCACGGGCTGCGTGCCCCATTCCAGTTACTGGCCTGCCAAGCTCCTGTGGCTCGCGGAGAATCGCCCCGATGAATTCCGCGCCACCGATCGCTTTCTCAGCTTCCCGGAATATCTTTTTCTGAAACTGTTCGGCCGCGCCAGCGCCTCCACCTCCATGGTCTCGGCCAGCGGGCTGTGGGATCAGAACCAGTCCGATTACGATCCCGAGACCCTCGCCGCTCTGCCCATTCGCCGCGATCAGCTTGCCGATCCCGCATCGCTTGACCGGACCGAAGACCAGCTTCTACCCGAGTATCGCGACTTGTGGCCCGCCTTCGCCCAGGCCCGCTGGTTTCCCGCTCTGGGCGACGGAGCCTGCAATAACCTCGGCAGCGGATGCGTCTCTCCCGATCGAGCCGCGCTCATGGTGGGCACTACCGGGGCGATGCGCCTGGTTTCCGATTCACCCCAAGCCGCGATCTTGCCCGGACTATGGTGCTACCGCGTCGACCGGTCACGATTCGTCACCGGCGGCGCGCTTTCCAACGGCGGCGACGTCTATGCCTGGATGAAGCGCACCCTGTCACTTCCCAGGGACGTCGAGGCGCGCCTGGAAACCGCCCGCCCCGGAACCCACGGCCTGACCATGCTGCCTTTCTTCTCGGGCGAGCGCACCCCCTACTGGCGCGGCGACCTGCGAGCCGCCATCACCGGTCTGGCCGCCTCCACCGAAGCCTTCGATATTCTACAAGCCGCGCTCGAATCCATCGCGCTGCGCTTTCGGGAAATCTACTGCCTGCTGGCCGCGCGCGGGGGAGCCCCCACCGAAGTGATCGCCTCCGGCGGAGCGCTGCTCAATTCGCCCGGCTGGACCCAGATGATGGCGGACGCGCTGGGCCGCCCCGTCACGATCTGCACGGAAACCGAAGCTTCCTGCCGCGGCGCGGCTCTGTGGGCGCTGGAGCGACTGGGTATCATTGATGGCGTCAGCGCGCTGCCGGCTTCCACCGGCGCCGTGTTCGCGCCCCGGCCCGAATATCAGGACGCCTACCAGGACCTTCTCTCCCGGCAAAATCAACTCTATGAACACCTCTACGGATGATCGTGATCCCAATAATGTGCGTCTGCGCGCCGCCCGCATCAAGCTCCTGCTGATGGATGTCGACGGCGTGCTCACCGACGGCCGCCTGATCAACGTCCCGGCGCCCGACGGGAGCATCTTCGAGACCAAGGCCTTCGATTCGCAGGACGGGATCGCTTTGCAGTGGCTCTCCTGGCACGGCATCTCGACCGGCGTCATCAGCGGACGCGTTTCGCCCGCTACCGCCGAGCGCGCCCGTCAGGTCAAGATGAGCTACGTCTATCAAGGCCACATCGAAAAAATCCCGATCCTCCAGGAGATCTTCGCCAAGAGCGGCGCGACGCCGGAGGAAACCGCCTACGCCGGCGACGATCTCACCGATATCGTCGTCATGCGCCGCGTGGGGCTGGCCATCGCCCCCGTGAATGCGCGCGACGAAGTCAAGCGCGCCGCGCATTACGTCACCACGGCGGCGGGCGGCCAGGGCGCCGTCCGGGAGATCGCCGAACTGCTCCTCAAAGCCCAGGGCCACTGGTCGGATATCTTGAAGAGATACGAGGTGGACTAAGCGTGTCCCAGCGAATCGGAATCGAAGTGGGCGCCGACCCCGGCCCCGGCATTCTGCACCAGTTGACCGGCGTCATCGCGCGCGAGCAGGGCAACATCCTGAGCATCGAAATCGTGGAGGAAAAGTCTCCGGAGACCGTCACCTATTTCGAGATCGATATCCCCGACGACCCCCGGCAGCTGGTGCAGGATCTGCAAGCCCTGCCAGTGGTGCATCGCGTGAAGCTGGTCCAGACCATGCAGAAGATCTTCGGCAAGCGCATCATTATCGTCGGAGGCGGCGCGCAGGTCGGCCAAGTGGCGCTGGGCGCGATCACCGAAGCCGATCGCCACAACATCCGCGGCGAGCACATCTCCGTCGACACCATCCCGCTGGTGGGCGAGCAGCCTCTGGCCGATGCGGTACGCGCCGCCGCGCGCCTGCCGCGTGTCAAAGCGCTGGTTCTGGCCGGATCCCTCATGGGCGGCGAAATCGAAACCGCCGTCCGCGAAGTCCGTGCCCTGGGGCTTCTCGTCGTCAGCCTCAACATGGCGGGAAGCGTCCCCGATGCGGCCGACCTGGTGGTCACCGATCCGGTTCAGGCCGGCGTCATGACCGTGATGGCGGTCGCCGACACCGCTAAGTTCACCCTCGAGCGCCTCAAGCGCAGAGTCTTTTGAGGAAAATGGGGACTGCCTTCGATTTCGCCAGTTTTTCCCGCCATGCCCTCTAACATGTCCCCCGACGAATTTCGCGCCTCCGGCCACCAGATTGTGGATTGGATCGCCGACTACCTGCGTGACATCCGCGACTTCCCCGTTCTGCCCGATGTCCAGCCGGGCGCGTTGATCGACCGCCTGCCATCCGCGGGTCCCGAGCAAGGCGAATCCATGGACGCCATCCTCGCCGATTTCCGCAACCTGATCGTCCCCGGCATCACCCACTGGAACCATCCGCGCTTTTTCGGGTACTTCTCGATTTCCGCCTCCGGTCCCGGCATCCTGGGCGAAATGCTGGCGGCCGCCTTGAACGTCAATCACATGCTGTGGAAGACGTCTCCCGCGGCCACCGAACTGGAACAAGTCACGCTGGGCTGGCTGCGCCAATGGCTCGGCCTTCCCGATGATTTCTTCGGCATCATTCACGACACCGCTTCCACCGGCAGCCTGCACGCGATCCTGGCCGCGCGCGAGCTCGCGGCTCCTGAGATTCGCCGTACCGGCGAATTCCCGCCGTTGGTTCTGTACGCGTCCGAACACGCCCACTCCTCGATCGACCGCGGCGCGCTGGCCGCCGGCATCGGCCTCGAGAACATCCGCCACGTTCCTTCCGATGAGGAATTCCGCATGCGCCCGGACGCGCTGGCGTCGATGATCGCCGAAGACATCGCGGCGGGGAGAAAACCGTTCTGCGTCGTCGCCACCGTCGGGACCACGTCCGCCACCAGCATCGACTCGGTGGCGCAAATCGGCGAGATCGCCCGGCGCTACCGGCTCTGGTTTCACGTCGACGCCGCCTATGCCGGCTCCGCCGCGCTGCTCGACGAGCATCGCCACATCCTCGACGGCGCGGCGCAGGCCGATTCGCTGGTGATGAATCCGCACAAGTGGCTGTTCACTCCCGTCGACCTGAGCGTCCTCTACACGCGCCGTCCCGATGTGATGCGGCGCATGCTGTCGCTCGAAGAAATTCCTCCCTATCTTGAAGCCGCCGAGCAGGACCGCGCCGTCAATCTCGCCGAATACAGCCTGGCGCTCGGCCGCCGTTTCCGGTCGCTCAAGTTGTGGTTTGTGCTGCGGTATTTCGGCCGCGAAGGGATCGTCCGGATTCTGCGCCGCCACATGGAGCTGGCGCGCGGTCTGGCGCAAGCACATCTCCGCCGATCGACCGATTCGAGCTGGCCGCGCCCGTGCTCTTCTCGCTGGTCTGTTTCCGCTACCGCGGCTCTGGATCCAGGGACAATCGCGATCTGCTCGAGCGCATCAATACCGGCGGCCGGGCGTTTTTGTCCGGAACCATGCTGCACGGAAAATTCGTGCTCCGCCTCGCCATCGGGAACGTCGCGACCACGGAAGACGACGTCCGCCAGACCTGGGAATGGATCAGGTCGTCAGCGCCTCCAGCGACCGGATCTCCTGCCGCAGAGCCTCCACGTCCGCTTTGACCGCGCCGAAGTCCCCGCGCGCCGCCGCGTCTCCGACGCTTCGGGCCAATTGGCTCAGATTGGTGGACGCGATATGCTCGGCGGCCGCACCGATGCGTTTGGCTTCGGCCGCGAGCGTCGCGGCATCTCCGCGCGCCGCGGCCAGCTCCAGTTTCTCCAGCCGCTCCGGCGCCACTTCCATGAACAGGCGAAACATCTCGCTCACCAACGCCCGGTCTTGCGGCATCAGTTTGTCGGTCAGGATTCGTTCCACGCCGCTGGGCTCAGGCGCGGCCGCCTGGGCCGGTGCCGGAAGCCAGATACTGTTCGATCACCGCGATCAAACCGGCCTGCTGAACCGGTTTGGAGACGTACGCGTTCATGCCCGACTGCAGGCAGCGCTCGCGGTCCCCGACCATGGCGTGCGCGGTCATGGCGATGATCGGCAGATAGTTCCAGCTCGGATTGCGCCGGATCGCCCGCGTGGTTTCCAGGCCGTCCAATACCGGCATCTGGACGTCCATCAGAATCAGGCTGTACGGTTCCGCGGCGTGCTCCAGCTTCTCCAGCGCCTCCTGCCCGTTGTTGGCGACGTCGATCTTGTAGTCCTTCTTGCGCAGCATGGCCAGAACGACGCGCTGGTTCACCGCGTTGTCCTCCACTAGAAGCAGCCTGGCGTGCCGCGCGGCTGGTGCGGCTGCCGGTTGCTGCGGACCCTGCTCGACTAAGGGCGCCCCGTCCTGCGCTGTCTCGAAAGGAATTTCCACTGTAAACGTGCTCCCCTGCCCTACCCGGCTCTCCACGCGAATCTGTCCTCCCTGCAATTCCACCAGCCTCTTCGTAATCGCCAGTCCCAGGCCGGTGCCGCCATACTTGCGGCTGATGCTCGAGTCGGCCTGCGTGAATTTCTCGAAAATCAGCGGCAGCTTTTCCGGCGGAATACCCGATCCCGTGTCGGTGACGTCGAGCGCCATGTTGATTTTGCCGTCCGCGGAGAGCGAAACGCTCTGGCGCACGGACACCGAACCCTTCTCGGTGAACTTGATGGCGTTCGACAGCAGGTTGGCCACGATCTGCCGCAGCCGCAGCGGGTCTCCGGTCACGTTGGTCACGTCGCCTGCGTATTCGAAGCGAAGCTCCACGTTTTTCTGCGCCGCCTTGGCTCCTTGCGCCCGCACGCAGTCTTCCGCCACATTGCGAATGTCGAAGGGGACCTTTTCCAGAATCACCCGGCCCGCCTCGATCTTGGAGAGATCGAGAATATCGTTCAGCAGGTCCAATAGCGAATAGGCGCAGCGTTGGGCAATCTCCACTTGCTCGCGTTGCTCGCCGCCGACCGGGCTGTCCAGAACCAGGTCCAGCATGCCCAGCAGGCCGTTCATCGGCGTCCGCAGTTCATGCGAGATGTTGGCCAGGAACTCGCTCTTCGCCTGGCTGGCGGCCAGCGCTCCGTGCATGGCCTGTTCCAGTTCCTGGGTGCGCTGCCGGATGCGGTCCTCCAGCAGCTCCTGATACTGCCGGATTTCCTCCTGGGAAGCCGCCAGCGCTGCGATCATCCGGTTGAAGCTCTCGCCCAGGTACTCGATTTCGTCCCCGGTCCGGCTCACCCGAATGGGCTCCAGCCGCCCCTCCCGCACCGAGGTGATGCCGGCTTCGAGCAGCGTCAAGGGCCGCGCCAGCAGGCGATTCGTGAATTGGGAGATGGCTGCCGCGACTCCCAGCACGATTCCGCACAGAATGACGCCCTTGGTCCAATCGAAGGTGTGGAGGTGAATGTCCCACCACAAACTGGTCGCCACCACCCACAGCAGCAGGATCGAGGTGAACGCCGAATACTTCGATGAAAGCGAGCGCAGCTTGCCTATCCGTGGCTTTCCCACACTCTAATGTTCCTGCCTGCGACCCGCCTTGGGCCATCAGTCGAACACCTTAGTACTCTCCGCTTTTGCCATCTAGCCGGGCGGCCAAGGCGCACCGGCTGCTATTCTGTGACAAAATGCCTTCCCGCCTGGCTACTTCGCTGTGCGGCATCCCTCTGAAAACCCCGGTGCTGGCGGCCTCCGGCACCTACGCCTACGGCGTCGAGCTGCGGGATTTGGTGGATCTGTCCGCTCTCGGCGGCATCGTGGTCAAGGGTCTTTCCCGCGAGCCGATGGACGGCAACCCGCCGCCTCGCGTCTGGGAAACCGAGTCCGGCATGCTCAACTCCATCGGGCTCCAGAATATCGGCGTCCGCGCCTTCGTCCGCGATAAACTGCCGGAACTGCGCGGCGCCACTGCGATCTTCGCCAACGTGTTCGGCTACGCCGTCGAAGATTATGTCGAAGTCGTCCGGGTGCTCGAAGACGCCGAGGGCATCGCCGCCTACGAGCTCAACGTCTCCTGCCCCAACACCAGGCACGGCGGGATCTTTTTTTCGAGCGACCCGGATCTGCTCGCCGAGGTGGTCGGGATCCGTGCGCAAAGTCGCGCGGCGTCCCTTGATGGTGAAACTCTCCCCCAACGTCGCCCGAATCGAGCCGCTGGCGAAGGCGGCCGAGGAAGCCGGCGCCGACGCGCTCTCTCTGGTGAACACGTTTGTCGCCCTGGCCATCGATGCTCGAACTCGCAAGCCACGCCTAGGAGCTGGATTCGGCGGATTGTCCGGCCCGGCCATCAAGCCCATCGCCCTGCGCATGGTCTACGAAGCCGCGCGCTCGGTCAAGATCCCTGTTGTAGGTCTGGGCGGGATCTCGAACGGCGCTGGATGCAGCCGAGTTTCTCATCGCCGGCGCGTCCGCCGTCGAGGTCGGCACCGCCAATTTCTGGGATCCGTCGGCGCCCCTGCGCATCGCCCGCGAACTCGACGACTTTCTGCAACAGGAAGGGATCGAGCACGTGAGCAAACTCGTCGGCACACTGAAAAGATATGAAGATTGTCTCCACCCCCAACGCCCCGGCCGCGATCGGTCCTTACTCCCAGGCCGTCGTCTCCAACGGCTTCGCCTTCCTGAGCGGCCAGATTCCGCTCGATCCGGCCACCGGCAAGATCGTCGACGGCGACATCGCCGCGCAGACCGAGCGCGTCCTCGAAAATCTGAAAGCCGTCCTGGAGAGCAGCGGGTCATCCTTGGCGAAAGTCGTCAAGACCACCGTGTATCTCCAGGATATGGGCGAGTTCGCGCGCATGAACGAAGTGTACGCGCGCTATTTTCCGGAAAACCCGCCGGCCCGGGCCACGGTCGAAGCCGCGCGCCTTCCGCGCGACGTCCGCGTGGAGATCGACTGCATTGCTTCTGTCGATTAAGACACCGTCTAAATCTTCGCGAAATCGATATACCCGCGCCGCGGATCGGTGCCGACCAGTTTCACCTGTAGCCGGTCGCCCACATCGGCGCCCTGGTGCCCATGCACCAGCATTCCTTCCACCGGAGGTCCCAGCACGCGCACGAACACGCCCTTGGGTCCCGCGCCCGTGACCACCGCGTGGAACGTCTCCCCGATGCGATGCCGCATGGCCACCGCCGCAATGCGCTTGCCCATCACGCGCTCCACTTTGCGCGCGGCGTCCTCCTTGAGCGTGCAGTTCTTGGCGATCGCATCCAGTTGCGGATCTGAATACGGAGCAGTCTGCTTCGCCAGAACCGATTTGATCAGCCTCTGCGTCACCGTGTCGGCAAAGCGCCGGTTGGGCGCCGTCGAGTGCGTGTAGTCGTGCGCGGCCAGGGCGAAGTGTCCCGGCCCTGCATCGCCGCTCCGCGCCAGCACGTACTCCCCGGGTCCCATCAGCTTCACCACCGCCAGGGAAACGTCGGCGTAATGATCCGGATCGGCCGCTTTTCTCCTTTGCAGGACGGCGTTCAACGCGCCGGAGTCCGGCTCCGGCGGAAGCTTCTCCCCGTAGCGCGCCGCCAGCTCGACGATGCGCGGCCAGCGCTCCGGCGTCCGGACCACGCGGCGGATCGCGCTCACGCCCGCGTCCTTGAGCGTTCGAGCCATCACGCCGTTGGCGGCCACCATGAAGTTCTCGATCAACTCGCTGGCGCGATTCTTTTTTCGCGTGTTGATACCCTGCACCTCGCCGTCGGAAACCACCGGCTCGGCTTCCACCCGGTCGAGGTTCAACGCGCCCAACCGGCGGCGTTCCTCGTGGAGAACCTGCGCGGCCTCGTCCTGCAGCCTCAGTTGCGCCGCCAGTTCGGAGGACGCGGCCACTTTGGGCGGCGCAGCGGCGGTCCCTTCCAGCCACGGCCCGACCCCGTTGTAGGTCAACTGGGCTTGATTTCGCACCAGCGCCCGATAGACGTCCGGCGAGGAGATCGATCCATCGCTCGCCACCACCATTTCAATCACGACCGCCGGCCGGTCCACATTCCTCGTTCAACGACGTCAGGTCGGTCGATAGTTGCAGCGGCAGCATGGGAAAGGTTTCGATGCCGGTGTACACCGAAGTGGTCTCGTGGGCCGCGTGCCGGTCGATGGGAGAATCGGCGGGCACATCGTGGTCCACGTCCGCGATCGCGACCAGCACGCGAATCCCGCCGCTCACGCGCTCGGCCGCTTCCGCCTGATCCAGATCGCGAGAGGAATCGTTATCGATGGACGACCACAGTAAAGACCGCAGGTCCCGCAGGCCGTCTGCGGTTACCGGCGCCTTTCGCGCTTCCAGAGTCTTGACTTGCTGGACCGCCGCGGGAGAAAAATCCGGCTGAAATCCCTCGGCGAGCATTTCCTGATGCGCGGCGGCGCGCAGATCGAATCGCAGGTTGGGTCATGAATCCCAAATCCTAACATGCCGGCTTTGGTGCGGCACGAAGAACATCAGCGACAAAACTGGATTCCACGATATGATATGTTGCGGCGCCCGCACCCGAGTGTCCGGCGCGGAATCCATCCTAGGAGGCGGTAATGAAGAAGTACATTCTGGCGAGCGGCGTCGCCGCTACGCTGCTAAGCATGGTCCTGCTGGCTGCCGATATTGACGGCACGTGGGTGCTGGAGACTCAGGGACAAAACGGAAAGGCGACGCAGACGCTGATGCTAAAGGCGGAAGGCGGCAAGCTCACCGGAACCATCGATAATAAGGGAACCGTGGTGGATGGCAAGGTCAACATCACCGATGGAACGATCGACGGGTCCAAGGTGGCCTTTACCGTAATGCGCGACATGAACGGCACCCAGATCACCCGGAAGTTCTCGGGAACGATGGAGGGCGCCGAGCTGAAGCTGACGGCGGAGACGGCGGGTGGTCCTGGCGGCGGCAGAGGCGGCCCGGGCGGAGCCCCGGAGATGGTGTTCAAGAAGCAATAGCGTCCTCTGGAACTTTCCGACAGCTCACCCACCGTCCCGCGCCATTCCCGAGGCTAAGATTATGTCCACTGCGACGATCTCGAAGGAACAACGTGAGCAGCTTCTAAAAGCCTTGAAAGCACGCTTCGAGAAGAATAGGAAGCGTCATGAGAGTCTTGAGTGGAGCGACCTGCAAGCCAGGCAAGTACGGAAGAGCGGAGCGCTTTGGTCACTGCGTGAAATGGAGCGCACCGGCGGCGAACCGGATGTGATCGGCAGGGACAAAGATACCGGCGAATACGTCGTCTGTGATTGTTCGGCGGAAAGCCCCCAGGACCGCAGAAACGTTTGCTACAACCGTGAAGGGCAGAAGAAAACGGAGAAGGAAGGCTTGCCTGTAGCCGGCAACGTCTTGGCTATGGCAGACGCCATGGGAATTGAGCCGCTGACAGAAGAGCAATACCGGGCGTTACAAAGCTGGGAAGTTTCGATACGAAGTCGCAGAGCTGGTTGAAAACACCGCCTGAAATTATCAAACTAGGCGGAGCTATCTTCGGCGACCGCCGCTTCGGTCGTGTCTTTGTGTATCACAACACCGCCCCTTGTTTTTACCGCGGCAGAGACTTCCGTGGTTCCCTGAAGATCTAGTCCAGAATCGAAATATCAGCACTCTGGGCGGGCCTGCCGATGGCAAATCGCCGGGTGAACTACGCGGACCCGCTGAACTACGCGGAATGGATTGACAAGCTCCAAGAGGCCGGATATATTTTAGGGAGCGCGCTGACAGGGCGTCTCCTACCCGCGGCAAGGGAAGCATCCCACCTGTTTTTAAGTTTCAGGCATTCGTTACCTTCTTTCAGCCTGGTATCAGCGGGACACCGGCAATATGAAAGGAGGTCTTGTGACCCCATCGAAGTTTTTGCCCCCTCTCGCATCCTTTGAGTCCATCCGGAAACAGGCCAAGAAACTAGTCCGCCAGTTCGCCGCCGGCGACCCCGATGCTCTCGCCCGTGTCCACGCACAACTGCCCGCCCGGAGCTTCCTCTCACCCTGCGGGACGCCCAACTTGTACTCGCCCGGGAATATGGCTTCGCCGGCTGGCGGGAGCTTCGCGCTGCCGTGCTCCAGCGGGAAGGCCAGGGCCTCGAGTGGGCCGCTGCCGAAGCGGAGCGCGCCATCCACGCCAACAATGTCGAGCAGTTGGCGCAACTCGTTCGCGACTACCCGGCGCTGCTCACCTGGCGCGGCGACTTCGACGAATCGTTGCTCGGCTTCGCCACCGGCTCCTATAGCGATAGCGGCGATCCGGAACGCGAGCGCACCTTCACGCGCCTGGAATGTGCCGAGTTTCTCCTCGACGCCGGCGCCGCTATCCATCCGTCCATCTGGGAAGACGCCATTCGCGCCCGAGCCAAGGGAATATTGGCGCTCCTCTCGCGCAAAAAAGTCCTGCCGCGCACGCTCGATGTTCTGACAGCGCTCGATGACGCGGAGGGTGTGCGCGGTCTTCTTCCCACCAGCGACTCGGCGGCGGTCACGCAGGCGTTCCAGTGGGCCTGCCGCTTCGGCCATCGTGCGGTGGCCGCCCTCCTGCTCGACCGATGCATCGAACTCGACCCCACGCTCGGCGAACGCATCGAGCGATGGCGGGGACGAGCCGCCTTCATCGACTACCTGGCCGAACACGCCGGCACGTATGGAGCCGGCTGGCAGCCCGCGAGAACTCCCTGGTACACGCTGGTGATGAGCGAGCTGCTCACGGCAATCGACAAGGACAACCTGCCCGAGTTCAACCGATGGCTCGAGCAGGAGCCCGGCCTGCTCGGCGAATCTCATCTCGCTCACCAGGTGGAGCTCGTCGAGCATGCGGTGTTGCAGGATCGCGCGCCCTTTATCGCACGCTTGCTGGAATCCGCTCCCGCGCTGAAAGCCACGCGCCCTCCTTCCTCCGCGCTTGGGTTCGCCATGGAGTATGGCAAGGCGCACCTCCTCCCGCTGCTGACCCCGATATGGCCGCTACCCCACGATCTCCCCCACGCGGCCGGCGCCGGCGACTTCTTGCAAGTAAGACTTGGTGATCCGAAGGTGGACGAAGCGGGCCGCCCCCAGTTGAATCTCGCCGAACATTACCCCACCAACAACCCCGCCGCTTTGCGGGCCCGGCGCTGGACTCCCATCCCGCAACGCATCCTGGACGTCGCCCTCGCCTGGGCCTGCGTGAACCGGCACTTCGAGATCGCGTCCTTCCTGCTCGCGCACGGGGCCGACATCAACACCGACTGGGCCACGCACGAGCCCGCCAGCATCCTCCATGAGTGCGCCATCCACGGCAACTACGAAGCCGCCCAATTCCTGATCGATCACGGCATCGACATGACCATCCGCGACTACCGTTGGAACGCTACCGCCGAAGGCTGGGCCTACCACGCTGCCAAGGACCAGAAGATGGCGGAGTTCCTGGCGCGCGCCGAGCGCGCACGGAAAGCGCGGTCTCTTTGAAAAATGCACGGTCCTGGGTGCTTGAGTGACCCCGGTGCAGGATCTGGCGATCCGCCTACTCGGCGTGGAGGGTTTCGACGGGGTTGGTGCGGGCGGCGGCGCGGCCGGGCAGGTAGGCGGCGGCGAGCGCGACCAACGACAGCACGGCGACCGAGATTCCGAAGACTGCCGGATCCCCAGGGGCCACTTCGAACAGGATGCCTCGAACGACTTGGGTGACGGCCAGTCCGGCGAGAACTCCGATCGCGCAGCCCATGAGAGTCAGGCGCAGGGTTTGCCCCAGCACCATGCGGAGGACTGAGCCGGCGTCCGCGCCTAACGCCATACGGATCCCGATCTCGCGGCGGCGGGCCGACATCATATAAGAGACGACACCGAACAGGCCCACGGCGACCAGCAGGAGCGCGAGGAATCCGAAGAATCCAGCCAGCCACGCCAGCAGGCGTTCACCCGAGAGGCCTTCGACCACCCGCTCGCGGAAGTTCCGGGTTCCAAGGTTGATGATGCCGCTGTTCACCGTCTTGAAAGCCTGACTCATGCGGTCTGCGAGCTGCGTCGCGGTAAGGGAGGTCTGGGTGGTCACCAGGAGGAATTTCCGGGTGCGGCCCGTGGGCTCCTGCGCATCCGGGAAATAGGCGATGGGAAGCAGATCTTCGCGCAAGTTGGAATAGCGTGTATTGGCGACCACACCCACAACTTGATAAACCGTTTCCGGGAAACCGGGTTCGGCGAGGGTGCGGAAGGAGCGGCCCAGGGGATTCTTTCCCGCGAAGTAACGCGCGACGAACAGCGCATTCACGATGGCGACGGGCTGCGCATGCGGGCCGTCAAATTCGTTGAAGTCGCGGCCGGAGAGCAAGGGGACTTCCATGGTGGCGAAGTATTTGGGACTGACCCAGGCCATGCGGGGGTAGGTGTCCTTGCCGGTATCCGGATCGAGCACAACCAACGTGGTGGCGTTGTCGTTCAGCGGGAGGTTGGTCGAGGTGGAGGCTTCGGCTACGCCGGGGATCGAGCGAATCGTCGCGAGCAGTTGGCGCTTGAATTCCGGCGCCGCGCCGGAGGCGAGTCCGGTTTGGGTCAAGTCAAGGTATGAAAACATGATTCCGGTCTGGCGGAATCCTGCATCGAGAGTGAGGAGGTTGCGGAAGCTGGTCAGCAGCATCAGGGATGAGACGACCAGCACCAGCGAGATGCTGACCTGAGCGGTGATCAGCAGGCGCTGGAAGGAGAAGCGGTGGCGTCCGGTGTGGATTCCAGAGGTCGCCCCGCGGGTGCTGGTTCCGGCCAGGGAGACGGCACTAGGGCGAGTGGCGTACCAGGCGGTGGCCAAGCCGAAGAACAGGCACGTGACGAAGGCGAGGGCGCAGACGAAGGCGAGGATGCGCCAGTCGAAGGCGAGGTCAAGTTGGATGGTGTCGTTCTGCCTGCGCGCAAAGGCCAGCAAGGCGCGCGAGAGGAAGCCGGCCAGGAGGACTCCGATGGCGGCGGATGCAACGGCCAGTATCAGACTCTCGACGAAGAGCTGGAAAACGATTCGCCTGCGCGACGCTCCGATGGCCAGGCGGGTCGCGATTTCCTGGCCGCGCGATAGGGTGCGTGCCAGGGTCAGGTTGGCTAGGGTGGCGCAGGCCATGGCAAGGACGAGTCCGGTGATGCCGAACAACAGCCACAGCGAGGTTTCGATGGCGGCGCGGAGGCGGCTGATGCCGTTTGGGCGCGGCGTGGCAGTGAGGCGAAAGCGGTTGTAGCGCTCGATCAAATCGGCCGAGTAGCCGGTAGGCGCAATCGCCTGGAGCCAACCCGCGCTGGCGGTCTGAAGGTAGCTTGCGGCGCGCTGGGCCGACCAGCCCGGCGGGAGCCGCCCGAACGCCCAGATCCAGAATTCGTTACGGGCGGTGAGGCGGCCGGGCGGCAAGGATCCGGTCATGCAGAATGGGACCATGAGGTCGACGGGTTGGCCGACTTCCATGCCGAAGAACCCCGGCGGGGTTATGCCGATGATGGTGGCCGGGAATCCCTCAAGGGTGAGTTGAGAGCCGACGGCGCTGTCGTCGGCGTTGAAACGCCGCTGCCAGTAGCGATGGCTGATGACGACCTGGCCGGTGCATCCGGGAACGTCGTCCGCAGGGGTCAGCAGGCGGCCCCGGTGAGCAGAGACTCCGAGGACATCGAACGCTCCGCCACTCACATAAGCCGCGGGTATCCGTTCCTGGCTGGGGGGCCGGCCGATGTTGAGGTCGGCAGGGGACCAAGCGAGGACTCCGGCAAAGACCTGCTGGTGGTCGCGGATCTGCTCCCACATCGGGTAGGAGAGCTTGGCGCCGTTCTGGCGGTTGCCGAATCCCTCCCGATTGCCGGAGATGTCGATCTCGACAAGCTGGTAAGGGTCGGCGACGGGGAGCGGGCGCAGGCGGACGGCGTCCAGAAGCTGGAAGATGGCGGTGTTGGCTCCCGTACCCAAGGCGAGCGAAAGGATCGCTACTGCGGTGAAGCCGGGACGGTGCCACAGAGCGCGAACGCCGTAGTGGACATCCTGCCACAAGTCTTCAAGCCATACGATGCGCCAGACGTCGCGAGTCTCTTCCGCGATGCGTGTTTGGTTCCCGAATAAGCGCCGGGCCGCGAGCCGTGCTTCCTCCGGGCTGGTTCCCTGGGCCGACCGTTCGCGCGCCTCGATAGCGAGGTGCGCCCCCAACTCCTCATCCAGTTCCTCGCTCTCCTGCTTACGCCGCCACCACCATAGAATACGTTTCCACATATGCATTACTCCTGCGAACGAAGTACGCGGCCCACCGTCTTGACGAAGAGCTTCCACCGGGATTCTTCCGCGGCCAACTGTTGCTTGCCCGCCGCCGTTAGACGATAGAACTTGGCCCGTTGATTGTTGTCGGTAATGCCCCATTCGGATTCGATCCAACCCTCGCGCCGAAGGCGATGCAGGGCCGGATACAGGCTGCCGTGCTCCACCTGGAGCAAATCGTCGGACCGCGCCCGGATAGCCTGCCCGATACCGTGGCCGTGTTGTGGTCCCCACTGCAGGGTTCGCAGGATAAGCAGGTCGAGGGTTCCTTGCAGTAAGTCGAGTTTCCCTGACATGGTAGTAGAAAGACTACCACACTAGGAGGTAGTTTGTCTACTAGCTTAGACCGGCCTGATCAACAAGGAGGTCTTGTCGAACTATTTCTTGTCTTCGGAGTACTGCGGCTGGGGTTCCTTGAGGACGATGTCCACCTGTCGCTCGTCTTCGTCGATATCGTACGTCTCGCCGTACGTCTGGTAGTTTTTGGCGCTGATCTGGATCAGGATCTTGCCCTTGGGAATCGGCGGGATCTTGGCCATGCCCTCCTGCGAGCTCTTCAGCTCCCACGAAGTCCGGACTTTCTTCAGCCCGAGCGCCTTGAGCGACCGGCCACTCACGAACTTGACGATCACCGACGCCCGGTCCACCGGCTTGCCGCGTTCGTTGGTCACGTGGATCTTCAGCCGGGTCAGATTGTCCGCCTTTGCCGGGATGATCGGCAGACATAAAGCCAGCAGAAGCACCAGATTCCGCATGTCCCGATTATCTCACGGAAGCTATCTCACGCGATATCGGGCAGCAGGAATCGCTGCGGTTGTCCCGCCGCTTCCGCCACCGCCTCCGCCGCCAGGTACCCGCTGCGCACCGCGCCTTCCATGGTCGCCGGCCACCCCGACCGCGTCCAATCGCCGGCCAGGAACAGATTGCGAATGCCGGTCCGGCTGGCCGGGCGGCGAGCCTCCAGCCCCGGACGCGCCGAAAACGTCGCCCGGATTTCCTTGACCACGTGCGCTTTCTCGAGCTTCGCCTCGCGAACTTCCGGAAAGAACTCCGCCAGCTCGCGCAGCGCCAGCGCGATCACCTCGGCGCGCGGCATCTCCACCAGCCCGCGCGACGCGCTCACCACCAGTTGGATCGCGCGGCCCTCGCCTTTGTTGAACATCCATTGAATGGTCCGGTCGAGCAGCGTCGCATGCGGCAGATCGGTCACCGGGCGGTCGAACCACAGATGAATCCCGGTGATGGGCGAATGCTCGAATCCCGCCAGGAATCCAGCGCCAGATCCGGAGCGACCGCGGGCACCCGTTCAAACGGCAGCGCACAGACGTAGTAATCCGCTTGCAGTTCGCCCGAGGCCGTCGCCACCGCCCGCACCGCGCCGTCCTCGATGACGATCCGCTCGACCGGCGTGCTGGTTTGAATCGACGCGCCGCCGATCTTCTGCCACACCTCGGCGCGGTACAGCTCGCCCAGCGGAACCGCGGGCACGCCCAGTTCATAGGAATTCTTGCGCGCCAGAAATCCCAGCCGGAACACCTGGAACCCGTGCGAGCGCCGCCATGCGGTCCAGTTCCTCGTTGATCGCGCTCACCAGCACCTGCCGCCAGAAACGCTCGATCGCGCGCGGCGGCTGGCGCTGTTCTTTGAGCCAGTCGAGCATGGTGATCCGGTCCAGATCGGTGCGGCGCTTGTGTTGCCGGTCGATGGCGCGGATCCCGCGCATCACCGCCCGCTTCTCGGCCAGGTTCAAAAACTTCAGGCTGAGGAAAGATTCGGCGAAATGCGCCGGCGCCGGCAGCAGCCCCGCGCGCAGCACGCTGCGCCGCCCTCCCGGCTCGATAAACGTGATTTCGCGGTGAAACGCGATCTGGTTTTCGACGCCCAGGCGGCGGTAAAAGTCCAGCAGATTGACGCAGCAGCGCAGCAGGATGTGCTGGCAGTTGTCGATGGTTTCGGCGTTTTCGCCCGAGCCGATTTCGTAGGAAGTGGCCCGGCCGCCCAGGAATCGCCGCGCTTCCAGCAGCCGCACGGTGTGCCCTGCGCCCGCCAGCGCCGCCGTGGAAGCCAGCCCCGCCAGCCCTCCGCCTATGACGATTATTTCCGCCATGCGGAGCGGTGCCGAGTAAACATAACACTGTTATGTTTACACAACTGGTTTGTCTTGTTTAGACGACAGGTACGCGTCCGCGCCGTCCGCCGCCCGAATCCCGGCCGATGAGATCCAGCACCACCAACACGACTAAAACGATGAAGATGACGTCTTGCATGTCCATAAAAGGAATCTACAGTATGAACATAAACCGCGCTACCTAACAAGTCCCACGGGACCTAGTACTTAGCCGAAATTTTTACTTAAGCCCCGCGCCTGCGCGAGCATGACCCAGAGTTTTGACGACGTTTTCCATCAGCCGCAAACCGCAATCGCCTTCCAGCGTCAGGATCGATTCCGGATGAAATTGCACGGCTTCCATGGGCAATTCGCGGTGGCGGATGCCCATGATGACGCCGTCTTCGCTCTCGGCGGTCACTTCCAGGCAGCTCGGCAGCCGGTTTCGAACGGCGAATAACGAATGGTACCTTCCCACTCGAAATGTTTCGGGCAGGCCCTCGAAAATTCCCAGTCCGCGATGGCGTACGGTGGACGGCTTGCCATGCATAGGGTAGTCCAGGACCCCCAGTTCGCCGCCGAACGCCTCCACCATCCCCTGCAAACCCAGGCACACGCCGAACACCGGAATTTCGAGCTTCGCAGCGTAGCGAACCAGCGCCGGCACGCCGAAATCCTCGGGACGGCCGGGACCGGGCGAGACTAGGATCAGCGAAGGCGCCAGCTTCTCGATCATCTCCAGCGGAAAACCCGCGCGGTAGGTGATGACTTCGGCTCCGGTCTGGCGCGCGTAGTTCGCCAAGGTGTGGATGAAGCAGTCTTCGTTGTCGACCAGCAGCATGCGAACGCCCTGAGTCTGTTCCTTCTGCGGCGCGTACACGGGCGCGGCTTTGAATTGGGGATCGAGCACGCGGAAGAAGCCGGTGGCCTTTAAATAACATTCGCGATCTTCCTGCTCGGGGATGGAATCGTAGAGCAGAGTCGCGCCCGCGGCATACGCGGCCACACCATCGCGAAGATGAACCGTGCGAATCGTAATTCCGGTGTTGATGCCGCCGTCGAGCGAGATCAGCCCCACGGCGCCGGCGTACCAGCCGCGAGCGTCTTTTTCCAGATCCTCGATGGCTTGCGCCGCCCACTTCTTGGGCGCTCCGATCACCGTCACGGCCCACATGTGCGTGAGGAACGCGTCCAGCGAATCGAATCCGTCCGCCAGGATTCCCTCGACGTGATCCACGGTGTGGAACAGTCCCGCGTAGCTCTCGATCAGGCGGCGCGCGATCACGCGCACGCTGCCGGGTTTGCAGACGCGCGATTTATCGTTGCGGTCCACATCGGTGCACATGGTCAGCTCGGATTCTTCTTTGGCCGAATCCAGCAGTTCCCGAATATTATCCGCGTCGCGCAGAGGATCGCCGGTGCGGCGCGCGGTGCCGGCGATGGGGCAAGTCTCCACTCGGCCGCCATCTTCCCGCTGTTCCACGCGCACGAACATCTCGGGCGAGGCGCCGATCAACTGCTCGTCGCCGAACTGGAGCAAAAACTCGTACGGGCTGGGGCTGGCCTTCTGAATGCGCTCGAACAGCTCCGCCGCGCCGCCCGCGTAGGGCGTGCGGAACGTCTGGCGAAGGACCACTTCATAGTAATCGCCCAGGCGCATTCCTTCGCGGACGGTTTCGACGTTGGCGGCGTACTCGGCGGGCGTGTGGTCGCTGACGATGGGGCCCGGTTCTGGCTTCTTCTTCGTTTTCTTGACGCGCTGGGCGGCGTGCGGGAGCCCGCGCGTGCTGTCCTCGCCTCGAGTGAAATCGAACCTGTACCGTTCGATGTGTTCCTTCTTGCGATCCATGAAGTAGATGTCGTCGCACAGGAACAAGCGCAGATCCTTGACGCCGGAACGCGGATGCTTCAAGCGAATCGGATCGAAGCGGAACAGCAGATCGTAACCAAACGCACCCACTAAGGCCAGGCGATTGGCCAGAGGTCCGTGAAACTCGGCGATCAGCGCGCGCAGCAGAGAAAAAGCCGACGGCTGTTTGCTGCGTTCCTCTTCCGGGAACAGCCCGGGCAGAGGCTTCAGCTTGCCCTGGAGGATGCCGTTCACCATCTCAAAGGATTCCCAATGAGGATGCGGACGCAGAACCGGCTCGAGCAGGCGGTTGATGACCTCGCCTCGCGCATTGAGCGGAGTCAAGGTGATGTCGCGATCGGCGGCGACAATCTCGAGCGGCGGCGCGACCGAGGCCACGTCCCAGCGCGAGTACCGTTCGGGATATTCGTAACCGGACGAAAGATAGATGCCGCGCTGGGTATCGAGCTTGTGCATCAGCCCGCGCAGGCCTTTTTCAAATGCGATCTTCGAAAAGGTGCGTTCGACGACGATGCCGCTAGGTGTGGAATAGCTGTCGGGGCGCATAAGACACCGCTGGGGAGTACCCCAAGGATATCATGCGGCTGGTACACTGATCACTTCTCCTGTGCTCGCGCAACAGACAGCTCCTCTCTCGCGATTCCGGCATTTAGAGCTTCTCTTTCTGCTCGGAATGCTGCAGGCCTTCGCGCCTGTGTCGATCGACATGTATCTGCCGGCGATGCCGCAGATGGAGCAGGTCTTCCACACCTCCGCCGCGGCCGTGCAGTATACGATGATCACGTTTCTGGTGGGCTACGCCCTGGGCCAGAGCCTGTACGGACCCGTCACCGATCGATTTGGACGCAAGCCGCCGCTGTACTGGAGCCTGGCGCTGTTCATCGTCTCCTCGGCGGCCTGCGCGTTCGCGCCGTCGATCCGGATCATGTCGTTCTTCCGGCTGCTGCAAGCCATCGGCGCGTGCGGAGGATCGGTGATCTCCCGCGCCATCGTGCGGGATCTGTTCCCGCCCTCGGAGCTGCGCCGCATCTTTTCGATGCTGATCTTAGTTGTCGGCGTCTCTCCGGTGATCGCGCCAATGCTCGGCAGTTACCTGCTGATCTGGTTCGGATGGAAAGCCGCGTTTGTGACGCAGACCTTGATCGGCATCGCCTGCCTGGCGGGGATACACTTCCGGCTTTCCGAGTCGCTGCCTCTCAGCGCGCGCATTCCGTTGCGGGTGGACACCATCCTGTCGGCCTATACGAGGCTGATGAAAGACAGGACGTTTCTGGGCGCGTCGGTGGTGTGCGGATTCAGCTCGGCCGGAACCTTCGCCTACATCACCGCCGCTCCCTTCGTCTACATCACGGTGTACAAGGTCCCCCCGGCGGAGTTCGGCTGGCTGTTCGGAGCGGCGGCGGCGGGCATGGTGGTCGCGTCTCAGATCAACGGCCGGATGTCGCATCGGACGCCGCTCTGGCGCGTGCTGCGCAACGCAAATCTGGCTCAGCTCGCCGGGGGCCTGCTGCTGTTAGCCGCGGTGATGACCGGGGTGGGCGGATTGGCCGCCGTGTTCGCCTGCGTCTTTATTTACGTCGCCGCGCAGGGATTCGTGTTCCCCAACGGCTCGGCCATCGCCATGATGCGGCATGGCGACATCGCGGGAACCGCGTCGGCGCTGCTGGGGACCAACCAGTTTCTGATCGCCGCCGTCGCTGCGACGTTCCTGGGCCTGATCGAGGACCCGGCTCTACCGATGGCGATCGTGATCGCCGGGTGCTCGGTCGCATCCACGGTGCTGAACTACCTGACGCTGGGCGAGCGCCTGGAAGTAGCGCCGCAAGCCGCGTAAAACAGCTAAACGACCTGAAGCGTGACGGTGGCCACCGACATCCGCGGCAAATCCACGCGCGCCCGCCCGTTCTCGACCGCCACCGGATGCGGCCGAATGACGACGCGGTTGGGATTGTCGAAGCTGTTATAGGCGTTGATGTCGGGATCGTGCAGGATCTCCGCGCGTCCCTGGCGGGAATTCACGCCGCGGATCTCGCAATCCACCTGCATGTCGACGTCGTGGCGCGGATTTACCAGCGTCACCACCACCTCACCGCCCTGGCGCGAAGCGGACATTGATAGATCGGGAAGCGCGTCGGCCGGCGAAGGCGATGCCTCGTCGGTCTCCGTGTGAACGGAAGTCTTGGCACGGTGCGGCTTGAACAGCATGAACGCGTAATAGCTGGTGGTCCGCACGCAGTTGCGGCCTTCGGGACCATCGGTCAGCAGGACCGCCTGCAACACGTTCACCATCTGCGCGATGTTGCACATGTACAGCTTGTCGGCCTGGCGGTTGAAGATATTCAGGCCGAGTCCGGCCGCCACGGCGCTGCGAATGGATTCCTGCTGCCACAGGCGGCCGTTACGCTTCTCGTCGTCGGCGCTCATGCGATCCCACACGCCCCACTCGTCCAAAAACAGTCCGATGCGGCGATTCGGGTCGTAGCCGTCGAGCAGGTTGCGCTGCTGGACGATGGCCTGCTCGACGCGCGGGAAAGAGTTGAGCTGCGCATACATCGCTTCCGGCGTGTATTCGAGCGGCGGCAGGTTGCCGTTCGAGTAGAAGTGCATGGAGTAGCCATCCATGCGGTAGCGGCCGAGCGTGTCCATGAATCCGCGCGTCCACTGCGCGTTATTGCCGTTGGGTCCGCAGCCGACCAGGAAGGGCCGCAGTCCTCCGAACGCGCGCGCGAACGTGGCGAAGTGGCGGTACTCTTCCGCGGTGCGCTCGGCGGTGAAGTTTCCGCCGCAGCCCCACAGCTCATTGCCGACACCCCAATAGCGCACTTTGAAAGGCTCGGGCGATCCGTTGGCGGCGCGCTCCTCGGCCAGCGTGCTGCCCGAAGGCTGGTTGCAATACTCCATCCAGTCGCGCATCGCCTCGGGCGAGCCGGAACCGACGTTGGCGGCGAAATACGGCTCGGCGCCGATCAAGCGGCAAAATTCGACGAACTCGTGCGTGCCGAAGCTGTTGTCCTCGACGTAGCCGCCCCAGTTGGTGTTGACGCTCTTGGGACGCTTGGCGCCGATGCCGTCGCGCCAGTGATAGTCGTCGGCGAAGCAGCCGCCCGGCCAGCGCAGCACGGGCACGCCGAGTTCCTTGAGATAGTCGACCGCGGCGCGGCGAATCCCGTTGATGTTGGGCACGGGCGAATTTTTGCCGACCCAGATGCCGCCATAGACGCAGGAGCCCAGGTGTTCGGCGAAGTGCGAGTGCAGCTCGGGGCGGATGACGCCGATTTCCTGATCGGCATGGATGACGGCTTTGCGGTTGCCGGCGCCCTGGCTGAAGACAGCGCGCGGAAGCAAAGAAGCGAGCGAAGCAGCGGCGGTGGTCTGGATGATTCGGCGGCGGGTGAGGGACACAGGCGAAACCTCCTGGGACGATGCGTCTTTATCGTGATCCGGCGTTCAGGGAACGTTCTACGATATCAAAGTCGCCAGTAGGCGGGCAGGCCCGGTTTGGTCGCGCGGACGATCTCCAGAATCGCACTGCGGTCTTCCGGCGACAGATTCGCGAACGTCTTGCTGGTGTCCTTACCCGTGAGAATCTCGTACAAGCGCTGGTAGACACGGTCGCGGACCTTGCCGGGCATCCCGTCGAAGGCGGCGCTGTAAATCATGTAGGAGAGCGGATAGCGGAACAGCCGCGTCTTCAGATCGAAATCGCGCAAGGAACGGCCTTGGGGATCGCGGGGGCCGCGTTTCGGAAACGTTTCGGTGAAGGTGGAGACGCCCTTTACCGGTTCGCGCAGCGGCGTCTCATCGGCGAAGAGCATGTACTTGAGCATCTCCTCGATTTCGGTATTAAGGCGATCGGCCGCGGCCGCGGGGCTGAGCTTGTCCTCCGGAAAACCCCGGCGCGCGTCCCAGCCGATGCGGATCATCAGGTTGGTCATGCGGATCTGATGTTCCAGCGTCATCAGCGCGACAACGTCGCTGGTGGGGACCAGATATTTGGACGTGTCGAACATCCCGGTCAGACTGGTCAGATTTTGCGTGGGCTCGGAAGACGGGCCGCCGGGGTTGACCGGATTCACCAGGTTGGTATTGTTCCCCAAGTGCGTCTGCGAGCCGGTGGTGCCGGTGACGTACCAGCCTCCCCAGCGCTCGCTCAGAGGAGTGCGGTCGTCGGTCATGAAGGCGCTGCCGTGTTCCCTCCGGCCCTGGGAGGCGGGGTGGATCGAGCTGATGAGGAGCCCGGGGGCGCCAAACGTCGGCGCGCCCTGATGACAGCGCAGGCAGCCGTCGCTGGCGGCGAAAGAGGGCTTGTCGGCGGTCACCAGCACGTAGAACTGGACGCCCTGTTGAGGATCGAGCGAGGCGAATTCCAGAACGTCGCTGCCGCGCACGAATCCGACCGTGACATCGTCGTTGAAGTATACGGCGCGCGGCGTGCGGGGACCGATTCTTTCGGCCTGCGTACTGGTTTTCGAAAACACCAGAGCCTGCGAGTCGGGATTCACGTCGAGCAGCTTCAGCACGGAAGGAAGATATCCCCAGCCGTTGGGGGCGACTTCCAGTTTGGCTTGGCCCTTTTCCAGACGCTGTTCGAGAAGCGCCACGGGATCGTGCAACGGCCGCTGGCCGTACTGAATCGCGGGATCGTCGAGAGGGATGTAGAACGTATCCTCTAACTGCTGCGCGATGGCCCAAGTAACCAGGACGAAGGCGGCGGCGAGGGCCCACGCGGCTCGACGGTGCATAGTTCCAATATAATGGGTCGTTCTTATCAGTGTGTCATGAGCGTTTCGCAACCCATTTCCAATGTGGCGCAGCCGGTACCGCGCGAACCGCGCCGGGAACTGACGCTGCGCGCCGTGCTGACCGCGCTGGTGGTCGCGGCGCTGATGGGCGCGTCGTATCCGTACGTGGTGCTGAAGCTCGGGTATGGGCCGAATATTTCGGTGGTCAGCGCGTTCTTCGGCTACATCGTGCTCTCGCTGGCCGGGGCCATCACCGGCGCTCGGGGAACTCGCTGGGAGAACAACCTGGTGCAGACCGCGGGAACTTCGGCCAGCCAGGCCGGATTCATGTGCGTGGTGCTGGCGGCGATGGACATGCTGAACGCCAAGCCGGAGCTGGGATTCTCCGTCCATCTGACGGTCTGGCAGACGTTTTCGTGGCTCACCGTGGCCGGTTTGATCGGCGTGCTGCTGGCCGTTCCGCTGCGGCGCCACTACATCGACGAGGAGAACCTGACTTTCGCCGACGGTACGGCGGCAGGGGAGTCGCTGCTGGTGCTCGATCAAGGTCCCCAAGAGGCCGGCCCGCGCGTCACGGCGCTGGGCATCGGAATGTTTGTTTCCGGAGTGCTGGCGGTGGTCCGCGACAAACTGATGTGGGTTCCCGGCGCCTTCACCTTCGGCCCGGGCGGCGCGGCGCTGCGCATGGGCAGCGAGGTGAGCCTGCTCTCGTTCGGCTCGGGGATGCTGGTGGGCCCTCGCATCGCGATCTCCATGGGCCTGGGGATGCTGCTCGCCTGGGTGGTCGCCCCGCCCATGCTGGCCGCGCGCGGCATCGTGCCGGAGCAATCCTTCAACGAGGTGCTGCGCTGGATCATGTGGCCTGCCACGGGATTCATGGTGGCGGGAGGCGTCACGGCGCTGGTGCTGAAGTGGAAGCTGATCGTGAAAACCTTCACCAGTTTTTCCGTGCGGCAAGTGGATTCCACCGATTTTCCGCTGCGCTACGTGATCGGCGGAGTCGCCGGGCTGTCCGTTCTCCTGTGCATCCTGCAAAAGATTTCGCTGGGATTTCCGGTGTGGCTGACCCTGGTATCGCTGCTGCTTTCGTTCCTGCTCATGCTGGTCGGAATTCGCGTGCTGGGCGAGACCAATTGGGCTCCGGTCAGCGCCATGGCGAACCTGATGCAAGCGGTGTTCGCGTTCCTTTCGCCGGGGAACATGATGGTCAACATGATCGGCTCGGGGATGTCGGGCACCGTGGCCACCAACGGCGAAACGCTGATGCAGGACTATAAGGCCGGCAAGATCGTGGGCTCCGCCAATCGCAATCTGACGATCCTACAACTGATGGCCGTGCCGGTCGGATCGATCGCCGTGGCGCTGGTGTATCCGGCGCTCAAAGCGCGCTACGGAATCGGCGGCAACGGGCTCACCTCGCCGATCAGCGTGAAATGGGCGGGCTTCGCCGAGCTGCTCAACCAGGGCTTCAGCCAGCTCCCGCGCGGATGCTTCGCGGCGATGCTGATCGCGGTGGCGCTGGGCATCGTGATCACCTGCCTGGAACCGCGCTACAGCCGCTTTCTGCCCTCGCCGACCGCGGTCGGCATCGGAATGCTGATTCCCGGCCAGGCGATTCTGCCGATGGTCGCGGGCGGCCTGTTCCAATGGGCCTGGTCCAAGGCCAGCCCGAAGACTGAGGAACGGTATTGCCTGCCTCTCTCCTCCGGATTCATCGCGGGCGAAGCGCTGGTGGTACTGGTTTTCGCCATTCAGGCGATGCTCTAAAACTCCAGGAAACGCGCAAGGCGATCCTGCCGTCTTACGGACATTATGAAACGCTTCAGCTTGCTCGCAACCATTGTTTTCAGCGCCGTACTAGCCACAGCCCAGGGCAGTTTTACGCCGCCGCAGCAACACAATTCGAGCGTGGTGGGGATCGCCGCGGGACAGACGGCTCGACTGAACGTGCTCTATCCCTCGATCCCAGCGCCCCTTCTGCAGGTGATGTGCTCCGTCACCTTGTCGATTGTGGATGACCAGGGGGCCATCCTCAAGACTCAGGATTTCCAGATGTCGGGCGGAAAGACGGTTTCGGTAAGCCTGAACGCGGACACCGAGCTATCGGGCGGGCATGCGGCGCAGATCCACGCCCTCACGCTGACGCCGGCCACGTCCTCAGCCGGAGGATACTGCGAGGTGCTTCCGTCGCTCGATATCGTCGACAACGCTTCGGGGAAGACGGTGGTGCATTTGGAAACCACGGTCACGTACCCACGCGCGCCGGCGCTTCGGGGCTTTGGCTCACCAGGGCCTATATGGCCCAGCCTCCATCAATGATGTGGCATTGGCCGGTGGTGTAAGTCGCCGTCGCCAGATACACCGCAAGGTCCGCGATCTCCTCCGGTGTCCCGATCCGCCCGATGGGCTGCCGCGCGATAAACGCCGCGCGGGCTTTTTCGTAATCGCCCAGGGCGCGCAAGCGGTCTTCGAGCGAGGGCGACTCCACCGTTCCCGGACAAATCGCGTTGCAGCGGATTCCCTTCCCCACGTAGTCGGCGGCGACCGATTTCGTCAGCCCGATCACCGCGGCCTTGGTCGTGGTGTACACGAAGCGCGACGGCACGCCCTTGATGCTGCTGGCCACCGACGACATGTTGAGGATCGAGCCCTCGCCTTTCGCCAGCATGCCCGGCAGGAATGCCTGGATCGTGCGGAACATGGACTTGACGTTCAAGTCGAAGGCGAAATCCCATTCTTCGCCGGTGCAATCCAGCACCGTCCCGTTGTGCACGAATCCGGCGCAGTTGAACAGCACGTCGATCGCCCCCGTTTCCGCGGCGAATTGCCGCACCGCCGCGGTATCCCGCACGTCCAGCGGATGCGTCGTGATCCCCGGCGTCGCCCGCAGCTCGGCGAGCTTGGCCAGATTAACGTCGGTTGCCCACACGCGCGCGCCCTCCCGGGCGAACGCCTCGGCGGTAGCGCGGCCGATCCCCTGCGCCGCCGCGGTCACTACGACTTGCTTCTTTTCACAACGACCCATTAGTGTGAAATCTCCTCCAGCGCCAGATGGCGCGTTTTTGGTCCGAAGCCGCCGATGGTCACGATCATGATCGCCATGGCGGCGGCGATAAACAAAGCCACGGCCGGGGTGCCGCCTTCTTTCAGAAAGAAGCCGATCAGCAGTCCGGCGAAGGCCGCACTCACGCGGCTCCAGCTATACACAAACCCGACGGCGCGCCCGCGAATACGCGTCGGGAATAGCTCGCCCTGATAATTATGGAATGAAAACGACATCCAGTTGTTCGCGAGCGTCACCAGCACGCCGAACAGAATCACCAGCGCGGCCGATTCCTGGATGGCGAACAAATAAATGAAGATTCCGATGCAGAAACCCGCGCTGACGATCTGCCATTTCCGCTCCATGCGGTCGGCCACCAGCATGCCGAGCAGCGGGCCCACGGGATTCGCGATGGCGATGATAAACGAGTATTCCAGGCTGGTGGTGATGTTGATGCCCTTGGCGATGAGCAGCGTCGGCACCCACGAACCGAATCCGTAGAATCCGATGGTCTGCATCAGGTTGAAGATGGAGAGCACCAGCGTGCGTTTCCCGTAGGGCGGCCGAAAAATCTCGCGAAACGCGCTGGAGCCGCCGCCCACGGAAATCGGCGGACCGGGCGGCGGCAGCGCAACACCGGTGTCGCGCGCCACGCGCGATTCCAGGTCCGTCAACACGCGCTCGGCGTCGTTCTCGCGCCCATGCACGGCCAGCCAGCGCGGGCTTTCCGGCAATCCGCGCCGCAGCCACCACGCGAGGATTGCGCCCGCCGCTCCAATCAAAGCCACCCAGCGCCAGCCTTCGAGTCCGAACGGCCGCTTGGGCACCAGCAGCCAGCCCAGCAGCGCGACCACCGGCACGATGCAAAATTCGACGAACTGGTAAAACGCGAAGGCTCTCCCGCGCCCCTGGGGCGGGATGAACTCGGGCAGATACGTATCGATGGTGACCTGCTCCAGGCCCACGCCGATACTGGCGATGAAGCGCCACGTATCGACACCCGCGGCGGTGTTCTGGAACGCCATGATCGCGGTCGAGATGGAATACCAGATCAGCGAGGAAATGAAGATCGCGCGCCGGCCAAAGCGGTCGGCCACGAAACCGAATCCAATGCAGCCCACGAACATCCCTGCGAAGGTGCAGAAGACGAAGAACCCGATGCCGTTGATCGAAAAAAGATTCGCGGCGCTGCTGGTGAACATCCCCGTCGCCACCAGGCCGGGCGCGATGTAGGTGCTGAGGAAAATATCGTACAGCTCGAACGCGCCGCCCAGCGAGATCAGGAAGACCAGGCGCCATAGGGTGCGAGTGAGCGGCAGCCGGTCGAGCCGCGCCGCAATGCGGCCGGCGAAACCCGGAGCGGCCGTTGTCATTGCCCGCGAATCACTTTCGCCACTGCCTCGCCCATCTCCTCCGTGCCAACCTTTCGCGTATCGGGTTCCAGAATATCCGCCGTCCGCAAGCCCTGGCGCAGCACCTCGCGTACGGCCCCTTCGATCCGCAACGCGTGCTCTTCCAGATCGAAAGAATAGCGCAACATCATCGCCACCGACAGGATCGACGCCAGCGGATTCGCGCTGTCCATCCCCGCGATATCGGGGGCGCTCCCGTGAACCGGCTCGTACAACCCCTGCTTGCCGTCTCCGAGCGACGCCGAGGGCAGCATGCCGATCGAGCCCGTCAGCATACCCGCTTCGTCCGAAAGAATATCGCCGAACACGTTCCCGGTAACCATCACGTCGAACTGTTTGGGGTGGCGCACCAGCATCATCGCCGCGGCATCCACCAGCAGGTGCGAGAGTTCCACGTCCGGGTATTCGCGTCCGACCCGGATCATCACCTCGCGCCACAGCGCGCTGGTCTCAAGCACATTGGACTTGTCGACCGAGCAGACTTTCCTGCGCCGCTTCCGCGCCAGCTGGAACGCAACATGCCCGATGCGCTCTACTTCCGATTCGGAATAACACATGGTGTTCACACCGGCACGTTCACCATTCGGCCGGGTCTCGATTCCGCGCGGCTCGCCGTAGTACAGATCGCCGTTCAATTCGCGCAGGATCAGCAAATCCAACCCTTCGATCACTTCGGGCTTGAGCGTGGAAGACCCGATGAGTTCGGGGAACAGGAACGCCGGACGAAGGTTCGCGAACAGATTCAGTGCTTTTCGCAAACGGAGCAAGGCGAACCCGGCGGCCTGCTGGGGAAGGCGTTTCTCGTCTTCCGCGACTCCGGAGGCTCCGTGCAAAATCGCGTCGGACTGCCGCGCGAGTTCGAGCGTCGCAGGGGGCAAGGAATCGCCGGCGGCATCGAATCCCGCCTGACCGATGGGAGCCTCGCGCACATCGAGCGAGTGCCCTCTGCCCAGGACGGCCTTCAGCACTTTGACCCCTTGGGCCGTGACTTCTTTGCCGATCCCGTCTCCGGGAAGCACTGCGATTTTCATGCGCACGGTTGGGCGTCTCGCCCTACTCGGCCGGCACAGAGCAAGTGGCCTCGTCGTAATTGCACTCGCCCATGCCGCCCTCGGCGAAGATGGGGCGCTCGGCGATCCACTGGAAGGATTCCTCGAACACGTCGCGCGTGTAGGGCTCGAACACGATGCGCTCGCCCGGTCCCCAGCGGCGGGTATCCATCTGGCCGAGGAATCGTTCGGGAAACTCCTTCTTGTAATAGTGCGTGTAGAGATCGGGCCGCAGATCGATATCGCGCTGGGCGCGGCGCAGCGCGTGGAAGTACTTGCGTACGTCCTCAGGCTCGGGGTCGCCGGTGATGAGCGTCGCGATCATGAAGGTGCTGTCGATGATCTTGCGGAATCCCAGCTGCTCGACGAAATAATACGGCCCGCTGAACAGCGACGCCGCCGGCGTTTTCCGGTCGATCAACTGCTCCATGCGGTGGAACAGCAGCCCTTCGGAAAACGACAGGTTGATCTGTTCGGGTTTGAGATACTGCTCCAGCGCCTGGATGGTCGAATAGTGGCTGCCGGATTGAAATCCCACTGAGATCGGCACGCCGGCCAGGTCGGCGGGAGCCTGGATGGGCGAATCCGGCGGCACGAAAACGCCGGCGGGCGAAACCGAGTAGGCGTCGCGATACAGCTTGCCGTGCCCGTTCGTCGCCGCGACGTTCACCGTCCAGTGGCAGGCGCAACTGATGTCGCTGGTTCGCCCCTTCTCGAACGTCTGATAGGCGCCGACCTTGTCACCCAGGTCGTGCTTCTTGCCGTCTTTCGAGATCAGCTCGTCGCGGAACTCGTAATCCAGGCCCTCGGCGGCGAAGTAACCTTTCTCTTCGGCCACCCATTCCTGCAGTCGCATGTGCGGCGCGATGACGAATTTAGCCATAGCGTTCATGATCGCAGATTCATTCGAAACCCAGCCACCAGCCGGTTTTCCCGGTATCGAGCCATGAAATCGCCGTTCCGAACCAGGCGGATTTCGATGTCACGCGGTACGATTTTGCGTTTCGTGCGCCCAAGATAAACGCGCACGGCCCTTCGCCGATCTGGTCGAGCCGCGCCGTCAGCCACGATTTCGCGTTCACCGGCATGGCCAGCACCACGGGCGTCCCCGCGAATGAAGCCAGCCGGGCGCCGAAGTTCGAATCGTCCTGCTCGACGGGCGCGGGCAGCCCGTAAGCATCACGATATCGCTGGATCGATGCCTGCAGATCGCGGACCGCGATCACGACTCGCGCGACGCCCGTGAAATCCTGCGTGCTGGGCTTGCCTGTGGGATCAGCCCGCTGCTCGCGCGGCGTGAAATCGCGAATCAGGAACGGGAAGAACGTGCCGTTCGGTTCGGCCCCCACGGTCGCGGTCTCCCAATCGAGGCGCACGCCATCCGGACGCGCCCTGCCGCTGCGCGCGGGGTGGACCGCCAGGTTCCTGGCCTGCAAACGCTTCACCTCGGCGTCAAAATCCGCCGGCCGAACCGCCCAGGCCGTAGGTCCCGCGTCGTGGTGCATGTGTTTCGACCAGTAATGGGCCGCGACCGCCGCCGGATCCGCGTTCGGCTGGATCGCAATCAGCTCCAGATAGGAACCATCCGGAAAACTCGTGAGCGCCATTTCCGTGGCGTGATTGCTGTGCGGTCCGCCGTAAACGGAGGGGATCCCCAGCGCGGCGAGCGTCGCCTGCATGGCTTTCAGATCCTTCCCGGCGACAGTCACGTGGTCGATGGTGAGGGGTCCGGTCAAATCCGCGGCGGAGAGCATCACGGGAAGCAGCACCGGAAGCAGTACCAGCAAGGCTGTATGCACCAATCGAGTATAATTCCTCACGTGACCCGTCTACTGTGCTTCCTAACATGTTCCGTTATTCTAACGGCCCAGGTCCAGAACTACGTACCCGTGACCCAGCAGATGCTGGAGCACCCCAGTCCCGACGACTGGCTGATGTTCAGCCGGACTTATGACGCCCAGCGTTTCAGCCCGCTGAAGCAGATCAACAAGCAGAACGTGGGACAGCTCCACCTGGCTTGGGAACGGGGCATGGCCGCCGGCCAGACCGAGACCATCCCCATCGTGCACAACGGAGTGATGTACGTGGTCAACCCCGGCGGAGTCGTGCAGGCGCTGGACGCCACCACGGGCGACCTGCTGTGGGAATACAAGCGCAACATGCCCGCCAATGTCGCCGCGCAGGAACGCACCAAGTCGCTGGCGATTTACCAGGACATCGTGGCCTACACCGCGCCCGACAGCTACGTGGTCGGCCTGGACGCGCGCACCGGCGAACAGCGCTGGCAAACCAAGGTTGGCTCGCGCGGGAACACCTCCGGCCCGCTGATCGTCGAGGGCAAGGTGATCTCCGGCGGCGCCTGCGCGGGCAATCGTGCCAACTGCTTTATCTCGGCGCATGACGCGCTCACCGGGAAGGAACTGTGGCGATTCTACACGACCCCGGCCGTCGGCGAACCGGGCGATGAAAGCTGGGGCGGCGCGGCCGTGGAAAAACGGCTGGCCTCCACCTGGGGCCTGCCGGGCGCCTACGATCCGGTCCGCAAGATGCTCTATTGGGGCGTCGCCAATCCCATGCCGGACCAGCGCGCCTTGCGTCACGACGGAAATCCCGACGCGGTCTCCCGCACCGCGCCCTCGGATCTGTACAGCAATTCGACCATCGCGCTCGATCCGGCCACGGGAAAGCTGGCCTGGTATTACCAGCATCTGCCCGGCGACGATTGGGACTCCGACTATACCCATGAGCGAACCCTGGTGCGCACGCGCGTAAATCCGGATCCCAAGTTGGTGAAGTGGATTAATCCCGACATCCCGCGCGGGCAGGAAACCGATCTGGCCGTGACCATCGGCGAAGCCGGCGGCGTCTTCGCGCTGGACCGCGCCACGGGGAAGTTTCTGTGGGCCGAGCCGTTCCCGTTCGACACGCCGGAAAGCGTGATCACGGGAATCGACGTCAAGACGGGTAAAACTACGATCAACTGGGACCTGGTGTTCAAGAAGCCCGGCGAGACGCACACCATCTGCTTCTGGAACACGCGCAGCTACTGGCCGACGGCCTATTCTCCGGCCACCAATTCGTTGTACACATCCTATATCGACAACTGCCGCCAGCTAACCACGGCCAGCCCCGGTAAACGCGAAAGCTGGAAGGTCGTCCCGCGTCCGGGATCCGATCCCAACGCGCTCACGGGTCTCGCCAAAATCAATCTGTCGACCGGAGAAATCATGCGCTTCGACGTCGGCCGCGCTCCGGGTAACGGCGCGATGCTCGCCACGGCCGGCAATCTGGTGTTTCACGGGGACATGTCCCGCCGCTTCCGGGCCTTCGACGCGGAAACCGGAAAGAAGCTCTGGGAATCGATCCTGGGTGGGAATATTTCCGTCAGCACCATTAGCTACGCGGTCAACGGCAAGCAGTACATCTGCGTGATGACCGGCGACAATCTGAAGGTTCCCGAGCTATCGGCCGAGGTGCCGGAATTGAAGACGCCCAAAGGACACAACGCGATCTACGTGTTCAGCCTGCCCTAATCGAGAAAGAACGGCGTCTCCCCTTCGCCGCGCAGGATCAGATCGAATCGATACTCGCCGGCATTTTCCCTGCGGGCGAATAGGCGCTTGCGCGCGGCGGCATCGGCGACACAATCGAGCACCGGGTCTCGAACGGCGTCAGGATCGTCCGCAAAAAACACCGTGGTCACCAGGCGGTGCGTAAGGCCGATCGCCAGGATCATCAGGTTCGCGTGCGGGCAGCGCGGAGCGCCGTCCTCGCCCGTATAGCTTCCCGGGATCACCGTCCGGATTCTGTACCATCCCTCGGCGTCGGTGCGGGCGCGCCCCCAGCCGGCGAATCCCGGATCCGCCTCGCTGCAGCGCGGATCACTGGAGTGGCGGAAGATTCCGGCGGCATCCGGTTGCCAGATTTCGAGAATCGTGTTGCGTGTGGGAGCGCCGCCCTCCTGCAGAATCCGCCCGCTGAGCACGATGTGCTGGCCGCGCGCGGCGCCTCCCGCGTGGTGCGTCAAGTCCTCGTGACCATCGACGAACGACGCCGGAAAGAACGGGCCAATGGTGCAGAATGGGGAAACGGTTTTCAATCGACCTCCGGTGTGCGCCGCCGTCCTCTGAGGACAAAATCACGGCGGAAGCCCATGGCGTTCACCTCGCCCATCGAGGTTCCCTCGAATTCGAAGATCAGCCGCTCGCGGACGTCGCGATCCGGCACGGCGTTGAGCAGCAGGTCGGTTTCGTTCAGCGGCTCTCCGGGGAAGAAAATCTGGGTCACGAAACGGTCCATCCAGCTTCGCGCCAGGATCGAGAAATGGATGTGCGGCGGCCGCCACCACCAGCCCGATTCGAGCACCGGATAGGCGCCCGGCTTGATGGAGAAAAACTGGAACTGGCCCTCGGCGTCGGTCACCAGGCGGCCTTCGCCCGTGAAGTTAGGATCGATGGGCGCCGGGTGGTGATCCATATCGTGGATGTACTTGCCGGCGGAGTTGGCCTGCCAGATCTCGATCACCGCGCCCGGCAGCGGCGAACCGTCCTCGTCGACGATGCGGCCGGCGATCTGGATGAGTTGTCCGGTGGCCCGGGCCCCGTCCGCGGCGGTTCTGGACAGGTCCAGTGGACCGGCCTGCGAGCAGGTCGGGCGCCGGCCCGGTACGCTCCGAGAGCGTCAGGGGCCGCGGAATCAGAGGCGCCAGGGGCGTACGTTTGAAGCTGAGCGGATAGCGATCGATATAGCGGAGCGAGCTGGGTACGGTCGTCGTAGGGCTGGTAGTCGATTCGCGATGGGGGCATGACACTCTCTTAAGCGCCGCTGTCTTAAGCATTGTAAAGCAAAAACGCCCTTCCTCACGTTTCGGCCTTTAGAACGTCCATAATTCTGGAGCTTCGTAGGCTCGGGCCACCTCTCCCCGCCCGGCCTTCCGGCTCGAAAATTTTTCTGGAGGTGACATCCGGTGAAACCGGTCATCGGGATGGTTCTTTTGTTCGGTCTGATCGCCCCCGGCGCAAGTCTCCCGGCGCCGACTTTCAAGGATCCGGCCCTGGAACAGAACGTCAGGAAGTTCATCCATGGCGCGGACCCGTCCAAACCCCTGACCCAGGATCAGTTGAACCACGTGTACCTGGTCTCGGTCTCCAACCAGCCGATCGCAGATCTGGCGGGCTTGGAACGATGTCCCAATCTCAATACCATCTATCTGGCTGGATCGCAGGTATCCGACCTCACGCCGCTGAGCAAGCTGGCCAATCTGGAGCAGCTCACTATCACCAGCGGCAAGGTCCGGGATCTGACCCCTCTCGCCGGTCTGACACGCCTGCGTTTCCTGAATCTTTCCTTGAACCAGATCTCCGATCTATCGCCCCTGGCCAACCTGAAGAATCTTCAGACGCTGACCCTGACCGGCAACGCCGTCACGCAACTGGGGCCGCTGGCAGGCCTGACCGCGTTGCAGTCTCTGAACCTCGACGGCAACCAGATCAGCGACCTCAAGCCGCTGGCCGGGCTCAAGTCGCTGCAAGTGCTGAGCGCGAAACAGAACCACCTCACCGATCTGACGCCGCTCACCAGTCTGAGAGAGTGGCAAGCCCTGTACCTGGATCACAACCAGGTGAGCGACCTGGCGCCTTTGGTCTCCATGGTTCAACCGGGCCGGGAGCCGATCAAGGGGCTCACGCCGTTCTGGATCCTGTCGCTGCGCGGGAACCCATTGAGCGCGATGGCGCGCTCCCGGGAGCTGCCGGAGCTGCGGAGACGCGCGTTCGACGTGATCGCGGACCGGTGACCAGCGGCGCCTAAACTGCCCGCGGGGGGGCCTTCCAACGATCCACCAGATCGTCCGGAACGCGGAGATTGCCGCCGCGGCCGGTGCCCAGCCGGATTTCAGGCTTCGCCGCGCCGTGGAAGTCCGAGCCGCCGGTGACCCATAACCCGTGCTGCGCGGCAAGCTCCAGATAGAGCGCTGTCTGACTCGGACTGTGATCGCTATGGTAGGCTTCGATGGCGTTGAGTCCCGCGGCGCACAAATCCGGCAGCAGGGCCGTCACGTCCTCGCGAATGCGAATCGGGTGCGCCAGCGACGCGATTCCGCCCGCGTCGCGGATATGCCCGGCCGCTTCGGCAAACGCCGGCTCGCGCCGCGTGACGTAGCCCTTGGCGGATTCATCCAGATACTCGTCGAAGGCCTGCTGCATGCTGCCCGCGTAGCCTTTTTCGACCAGCAACCGGGCGAAGTGCGGGACGTCCGGTCATCCCGCCGCCGCGCGCCTCGACTTCCTCGAGCGTAATATCCAGGCCGAGTTCCTGGAGCCGCGCGACCAGGCGCACGTTGCGCTCGCGGCGCGACGCCTGCAAGTCGAGAATCCAGTTCCGGAAGTCTCAGCGCTTGACCGTTGGGAACATGAGCATCCGGGAAATAGCCCAACAAGTGCACCGAGTGGCCGTGGAGTTTCGTGGAGAGCTCGATCCCGCACACTAACTCCAGCCCCGCCTCGCGCGCGAGCGGCACAGCCTGGTCATATCCGGAGAACGTGTCGTGGTCGGTGATGCCGAGGATACGGACCCCGGTGCGGCCCGCCTCCTCCACCAGCTGCGCCGGCGAGTAGGTTCCATCCGACGCCGTGGTGTGCGTGTGCAAATCGATCATGCGAGTTCAGGCATAGGAGATCAGACCCAAGCTTTTGAGTGTACGCCATACCCGGTCGACACTCTCCTGGGGCGTTTCCCGCGAAGAATCGACGGTCAGCTCCGGCGCCTCCGGAGCTTCGTACGGATCGGAGATGCCGGTGAAGTGTTCGATCTCCCCGGACAGAGCCTTCTTGTACAGACCCTTCACGTCGCGCCCGATCAGCACGTCCATGGGGCACTCCATGAAGACTTCGACGAAGTTGGGGATGCGTGCGCGAACGCTCTGGCGCACTTCGCGATAGGGCGAGATGGCCGCGGCGATGGCGATCACGCCGTTGCGCGCCAGCAGCTCGCACACGAAGCCGATGCGGCGGATATTTTCATCGCGGTCCTCGCGGCTGAAGCCCAGACCTTTGGAAAGATGCGTCCGGACGACATCGCCGTCGAGCAGTTCGACCTTGGCGCCCGCCGCGCGCAGCCGCTCATGCAGCAGAGTCGAGAGGGTGCTCTTGCCGGCCCCGGACAGGCCGGTGAACCATACCGTGCATCCTGTATGCATTTTTCAGCATACTCCAGGTCCGAGTGTCCACACGCTTTCACACGTTGCGTTACGTCAAGCACTCCCGACCGTCTTACGGTTTGGAGCGGTTCATCCAAAGTCTTTTTTCATCGATGAGGAGGTAAATGGACAATGAGGAATCTGGTAGGAAGTCTGTTGTTCGCTTGCCTGGCGGCCGGCATGGTCATGAGTGCCGCCGACACGCAACTCACTACGCTTCAAGGAGTTATGATCGACAAACAGTGCTCCATTAAGGCCGAGACCAGGGTCGTCCCGGGGCCGCGCCTGGAAGGAGGCATGCTGGTTGCCTACACTCATACCCGGGAATGCGCTCTGAAGCCCGAGTGTCAAAGGAGCGGCTACGGCGTCTTCACGTATGAGAGCAACAAGTTCGTGCCGTTCGATCCACAGGGCAACCGAGAGGCTTTGGCCATCTTCAAGAACTCCAAGAAAGACGACGACTTCCGGGTGGAGGTCACCGGCCACATGCAAGGCGACGTGCTGAAGGTCGCCAGCATCAAGCTGCTGAACTAGCCTCTGCGCTAGCGCAAGGCCCCGACCGTGTCGGTCTTGAAGTACGCGGGCAGTCCCGGCTTGGTCTCCCGCAGGATCTCCAGAACCGCCTGCCGATCGCTAGCGGAAATGCGGTTGAACTCCGCGCTCTGGTCGCGCCCGGTGAGGACGTCGTAGAGACGCCGGTAGACGCGCTCCCGCACCTGTTGGGGCATGGCGTCGAAGGCTTCGCTGTAGATCATGTAGCTCAACGGGTAACGGAAGAGCCTCGTCTGCAGATCGAAATCGCGCAGCGAGCGGCCTTTGCTGTCACGCGGGCCGCGCAGAGGAAATGTCTTGGTAAACGTAGACACGCCTACTACCGGACCGTGGAGCGTGGCTTCGTCGGCGAACAGCATGTACGTCACCAGCGATTCGATGTCCGTATCGAACTGCTTCTGCGTACGGACCCCGGATCGGCAATACGGGCTTCCCAGCCGGCCCGGATCATCAGATTGGTCATGCGGGTCTGGTGCTCCAGCGTCATCAGGGCCACGATGTCGCTGACTCCGCTGAGGTAGCCGTGGGAGTCGAATTTCTTGGCCAGGCTGGTGAGGTTCTGGGTGCCGCGCATGTCCAGCAGCTCGGGATGAGCCGGATCGTGCCCCACCGCGTTTCCGATGTGGCGCATATCTCCGTGGGTCCCCGTCACGTACCATCCACCCCAGCGGTCCTCAAACGGGGTGCGGTCGTCGGTGATGCGCTGCGCGCCGCGAAACGCCGGCATCCCCGAGGCGTCCGTGTAAGAGGAAGAAATCAGCATCCCCGGTATGCCCAGAGTGCCGGGACTGGTATGGCATTGCAGGCAGGCGTCACGGCGATCGAAGCGCGGTGGATCGTTGGTGCCGTCGAAGCTGTAAAAGACCATGCCTTGCTTGGGGTCGAGCGCGGCTACTTCGAGCAGGTCGCTGCCGCGAACAAACCCCACCGCGACGTCGTCGCTGAAGTACAGCGCGCGTGGATTGCGTGGATCGATGCGCGCCGCCTGGAAGCTGGTTTTCGAGAACACCAAGGACTGCGAGTCGGGATTCACCCCCAGCGCCTGGAGCAGGGCCGGAAGATATCCCTCCGGGCCCGGACGCAGCTTCACCTTCCCGCTGGCGATATCCCGGCTCAGCTGCGTGACGCGATCGTTCACGGGACGCGTATCGTATTGAATCGCGGGGTGATCGATCGGGATCAGGGCGCTTTCGCCCGGCGTCTGACCAGTGGCACAGCCCGCCACCGCAAATCCCAGGACTGACCCCAGGGCCAACCATCGTCCAGTCAACATGCCGATCATATTGCATTTGACGCGCCAACTCCCCGTTTCCTTCCCCGCGCAGGCGGGGCGCCACGCGGACGCCAGGGAGATGTGCCGTTTGGCGCATACCTGGGGCAGGTTTGTGGTGAAATCCCCCAACGACGGCGCACCAAATTTCGCGCTAATCGGTTGATCTGTAACCTATGGGGCCTCCGGCACGCCGAGTGCAGGTGGTCACGAGTTTCGGGATTTGGGCTGCCCCAGTGCTACAGCCTACAAGGGATCAGATAGGGCCCACATTTTCAATAGGTTGGTATACAATGGGGTTGGACGCGGAATGAGCACCGCCGACCAATTCTTAGGGAAGTTTTGAGCGGTGCGTGACGTCATAGTTATGATGCGAGTACGTCACAATTATTTGAGGGATTAAACGAATCATGCGAGCAAAAATCCTACTGGGGTGCGCGGGCGTCATACTGGGCGTGATCGGGATGTCGGGTCAGGCCGCAAAGCCGGCGGCACCCACCACCGTTACCTCCGCTGCGGAGGAGAAGGCCTTCTTCACGCAATACTGCTATGGCTGCCACAGCCAGGCGGCCAAAGCCCGCGGCGTCGAGTCCGCGTTGCGCATCACGATTGATTCCCTCGATCCGGCGCACATGGAGAAGGATCCGGAGCATTGGGAGAAGGTGGTCCGCAAGCTTCGCGCCGGCATGATGCCGCCTTCGGGCATGCCGCGGCCGAAACCGGCGTTCCTCGAATCGGCCATCGTGTTCGCGGAGAACCAACTCGACCGCACCGCCAAGCTGCATATTCCTCCTCCCGGGCTGCATCGCATGAACCGCGCCGAATACGCCAACGCGATTCGGGATCTGCTGGACATCGACATCGACCCGAGCAAGTTCCTGCCCTCCGACGATTCCACCCGCGGCTTCGATAACATCGCGGGCGCGCTGGGTATTTCCCCGACGCTGCTGGAAGGCTACGTCTCCGCGGCCGGCAAAATCAGCCGCCTGGCGATCGGCGACATCAGCACTCCCGTCCAGACCACCTACCGGGTGGCCGAAGACACCGATCAGGATTATCACATCGAAGGCATGCCCTTCGGCACGCGCGGCGGGATGATGGCCGAGCACGAGTTCCCGGCCGACGGCGAGTACCACATGAAGATCACCCCCATCAGCAAGGGCAACATGGGGAACACCAACCCGTTCGGCGAAATCCCGGGCGAGAAGCTGGAAGTATTGCTGGACGGCGAGCGGTTGCATCTGTTCGATTGGGATAAGGATCGCGAGGGGCGTGGCGGCGACGGCACCTTCGATTTCAAATTCCCGGCCAAAGCGGGGCGCCACACCGTGGTGGTCACGTTCCTGGCGACGAATTACGCGCCGGGGAACGATTTAAACGAGCATTTCCTGCGCAGCACGATCGAAACCGGCGGGCTTCCCGGATACCGTTTCTTCCCGCATGTCGGCAAGTTCGTGATCGACGGGCCCTACCAGGCCAAGGGGGCCAGCGACACCGCCGCCCGCCGCAAGATTTTCGTATGCAAGCCCGCCAGCGCCAGCCAGGAAACGGCCTGCGCGCGGAAGATCGTCGATACCCTGGGCCGCAAGGCGTTCCGCCGGCCGCTGACGGATAAGGACACCGAGGTCCTGATGGGCTTCTATCAACGAGGCCGGAATGAAGGCAGTTTCGACGACGGGATTGAGATGGCGGTGCGCCGGATCCTGGCGGACCCCGAATTTGTGTTTCGCCGCGAAATCGAGCCGGCCAATCTGGCCCCCGGGCAGATCTATCGCATCACCGATCTGGAGTTGGCCTCGCGCTTGTCCTTCTTCCTGTGGAGCAGCATCCCCGACGACGAGCTGCTGAAACTGGCCAGCCAGAATAAGCTGCACGAGAACGCCGTCCTGGAACAACAGGTCCGGCGGATGCTCAAGGATCCGCGTTCCGAGCAGCTGGTACAGAACTTCGCCGGCCAGTGGCTCAGCGTGCGGGCCCTCAAAGCCCAGACGCCGGTGCCCGCCGAGTATCCGGATTTCGACGACGTTTTGCGCCAGGCCATGAAAAAAGAAGTCGAGCTGTTCGTGGGCAGCGTGATTCAGGAAGACCGTCCGGTGACGGATCTCCTGGATGCCAATTACACGTTCCTGAACGAGCGTCTGGCCAAGCAGTACGGGATCCCGGGCATCTACGGCAGCAATTTCCGCCGTGTCGAGCTGCCGCCGCAATTCGACATGCGCCGCGGACTGCTGGGTAAGGGCGCCTTCCTGACGATCTCCTCGAATCCCGACCGGACTTCGCCGGTCCACCGCGGCAAGTACACGCTGCAGATCTTCCTGGGCGTGGAGCCTCCGGCTCCGCCACCCAACGTGCCGGCTCTGCCTCCGCAGGATGCCGCCGTTCGCGGCGGCCCCCGGCCCACCATGCGCCAGCAAATGGAGCTGCACCGGAAGAACGAGCCGTGCGCCAGCTGCCACAAGATCATGGACCCCATCGGATTGACTCTGGAAAACTTCGACGGGACCGGACAATGGCGGACGCTGGATGACGGCAGCCCCATCGATCCCTCCGGCAAGCTGGTGGATGGAACCAAGCTGGACGGCGTCGCCGATCTGCGCAACGCCCTGGTTAAATACTCGCCGCAGTTCGTGCGCGTGATCACCGAGAAGCTGATGATCTACGCGCTGGGCCGCGGAACGGAATACTACGATATGCCCCTGGTGCGCGCCATCGTGCACTCGGCCGCAAAAGACAACTACCGGTTTTCTTCGCTGGTGATCGGCGTGGTTAAGAGCCAGCCATTCCAGATGAACCAGAAACTGGAATCGAGCGGGAATGGACAGGAGCGTCGCCTCCCGCTAGGTGTGAGGAATTATAGAATTATAAAGGAGAGCGGAAACATGTTCATTACTAAGAAGCACATACCCCGACGGACGTTTCTGCGTGGTGCAGGAGTGACGCTGGCATTGCCTTTGCTGGATTCCATGATCCCGGCACAGACACCCTTAAGCAAGACCGCGGCGGTTCCCAAGACCCGCTTCACCGGTATTTTCGTACCCCACGGAGCGGCGCCGGGCTACTGGATTCCCGACGGTCCGACGCTCCAACCCGGAAAGATGCCCTCGATCATGCAGCCGCTGGACAAGGTGATCCAGGACGGTAAAGTGCTGCACGAATCCTTGCTGGACCACACCGTCGTTATCAGCGGTCTGTGGTCCAAATCGGCCGAACCGCCTCCGGGCGTCACCGGCGCGGACCACTGGGTGGCGGCAGCCTTCCTGGCCGGTGAAAAATGCAAGAAGGCCACCGGTTCGGACATCCACAACGGCGTCACCATCGACCAGATCATCGCCAATAAGATCGGCCAGGAGTCGCTGCTGCCTTCGCTGCAGCAAGCCATCGAGGACCCGGGCGCCAATTCGAGCAATTGCGGCGAGGGCTACAGTTGCGCCTATACCAACTCGATTTCCTGGTCGGCGCCCAATCTTCCCCTGCCCATGGAGCTGAACCCGCAAGTGGTGTTTGAACGCCTCTTCGGAGACGTGCAGGCCAAAACTCCGGCGGAGCGGGCGGAGCGCCGGCAGGAGGATCGCAGCATTCTGGATTCGATCACCGGCACACTGGCCTCCTTCAAGAAAAGTCTTCCGGCCGACGATCAGCGGCGCGTCGATGAGTACGCCGACAGCGTGCGCGAGATCGAGCGGCGGCTGACCATCGCGGCCAAGGCCACCGGAACCATGGAGAACCACGAAGGCATCGTGGTGCCGGCCGGCGTGCCGGATTCCTTCGACGAGCACATCAAGCTGCAGTTCGACCTGCAGGCGCTGGCATTCCAGGGCGACATCACCCGGGTGGCAACGTTGCTCTACGCCCGCGATCTGACGGGCCGCAGCTTCCCCCTGAGCGGCACGAATACGGGCTTCCACGGCGGGTCGCACCACGCCGAGAATCCGGACCGGATCCTGGACTATTCCAAGATCAACCGGTACCACGTGCTGTGCCTGGCTTATTTCCTGGACAAGCTGAGGAACACCCCGGACGGCGACGGTTCGCTGCTGGATCACAGCCTGGTGCTGTACGGCACCAATATGGGCGACTCCAACCAGCACTTGCACTACGATGTGCCCTACATTCTGGCGGGCGGAGCCGGGGGACAGCTCAAGGGCGGGCGGCACCTCCACTTCGCGACCAAGACGGTCGCCACCTCCGATCTTCTGCTCAGCGTCCTGAATCTGTACGGCGTGAATCAGAACACGTTCGGGGAGGATTGCACGGGCCGGCTCCCCGGTCTCGTATAATGAACGCCGTGTTCAGCGGAGCCTTGTGTCAGAAGGCTTCGCGTAGAAGGCTTCGCTGAACACGTCTCGCTCCATACTCATTGCTCATGCTCAGGAGAGAAACAACGATGCGCATCCGGAACGCCGTGGCGGCTTGTGCCGTAGTATTGGTTCCCGCAATTTATCTGACCATTCTGAACGCCGCCAACAGCCCGGTGGCGGATGCGGCCATGAAGGGCGACACCGCCGCCTTGCAGGCTCTGATCAAGCAGAAGGCGGATGTCAACCTTCCGCAGGCCGACGGAGCCACCGCGATCCAATGGGCGGCGTACCGCAGCGATCTGAACATGGCCGACCTTCTGATCGCCGCCGGGGCGGACGTAAAGACGCCCAATCGCGATGGCGCGACGCCTCTGCGCCTGGCTGCCACCAACGGCGACGCGCCCATGATCGCAAAGCTGCTGAAGGCCGGCGCGAATGTGAACGAAACCAGCCCGTACGGAGAGACCGCGCTGATGTTCGCGGCGCGCAGCGGCAATGTGGACGCCGTCAAGGTGCTCATCGCCGCGAAGGCCGACGTGAATGCGAAGGAAACGTTGCGCGGAACCACGCCGCTGATGTGGGCCGCCGATGAGGCGCATCCGGAAGCGATCAAGGTGCTGCTCGCCAGCGGCGCGGACTACAAGGCTGCCTCGAATTTCGATACCAAGGGCAATCGTGCCTACCTGGCGCCGTCCGTGCGGCAAAGGGCGGCGCAGGATGTGGCTTTCGGGAAGCAAGGCAGGCGGGGCCGCGGCCCCGGGGCCTTCCAAGGGAAGCAGGGCAAGCAGGGCAAGCAAGCCAAGCAGGCGAAAGGAAAGGCGGGGGAAGACGACGTGGTTGCAGCCGCGGACGCCGCCGCCTTGGCTTTCTCCTTCGGCCGCACGCGCGACACCGACGGCGGCGGCATCACTCCGCTGGTGTTCGCCACCCGCCAGGACTGCATGGCGTGCGTAAGAGAGCTGGTGGAAGCCGGCGCGGACGTCAATCAGGTGACGCATTACGGCTGGACTCCCCTGCTGACGGCGACGCAGAACCGCCACTACAAAATAGGGGCCTATCTGCTGGACCACGGCGCCGATCCGAATATCAAGAATAACGGCGGCTGGTCGCCGTTGTACCTGGCCACCGACAACCGCAATATCGAAGGCGGCGATTATCCGGTCCGCAAACCCGACATGGATCACCTGGAGTTCATCAAGCTGCTGCTGGCGAAAAACGCCGACGTGAACGTGCGGGTATGTGGAAAGCAATCGACCCCCACCACCTGCGTCGGGGACAGCACGGAAACCCGCACCAACTTCACCATGCAGTGGCTCAACGAGGACGGTGCGACGCCCTTCCTGCGCGCTTCGCAATCGAGCGACATCGAGCTGATGAAGCTGTTGCTGGCCCATGGCGCCGATCCCAAGATCTACACCGCGCGCGACGTGACGCCCCTGGCCGTGGCCAGCGGGATTGCGTGGGTGGAAGGCGTCACCTATGAATGGTCGCGGAAACAGAACGACGAGGCGGTGAAGATGCTGCTGGATCTTGGCATCGATCCCAACATCCACGACGAAGATGGCCGCACGTCGCTGCACGGTGCGGCGCACAAGGGCCGCAACGAGGTCGTTCAGATGCTGGTGGACCACGGCGGCGACCTGGCCGCGCACGACAATGGGAGCCGCGACACGTTTGCCGGAGCAATGAAGGGTGTGACCTGGCAGCCGGTGCACTACGCCGAGGGCCTGGTCCGCGTGGGCGTTCAATCGGCCATTCCCCATCCGGAAACGGCAGCGTTCATCAAGAAGCTGATGGCGGAAAAGGGCATTCCGATTCCGCCCGACATCACGTCCTCGATTTGCCTGACCAAGGGCGTCAACGGCTGCCAATAGCGAATTTCCGGGGAAATCCCAGCGGCCGGGTTTGCCAGAATAAACACTGTGCGAATCGCGGCGTTGATCTTTCCCGGGATAGACCAGATGGACCTGACCGGTCCTTTTGAAGTGCTGTCGCGGCTCCCGGATGCAACCGTCCACCTTGTTTGGAAGGAATTGACGCCGGTGCGGGATGTGGCCGGACTGGTTCTCACCCCCGACACAACACTCCAGAGCGAAACGGATTCCCTGGATGTGCTGCTCGTCCCGGGCGGACGGGGCCAGGTGCCGTTAATGGAGGACCAGGCGACCCTCTCCTGGCTCCGTGCGCGCGCCGCCCAGGCGCGCTACATTCTCTCGGTCTGCACCGGAGCGCTGACGCTGGGGGCTGCCGGACTGTTGCGCGGCCGCCGTGTCACCACGCACTGGAACTCGGTTCCCTTGTTGCCGTACTTCGGCGCGATCCCGGAAGACGCGCGGGTGGTGGTCGACGGCAACCTGATCTCGACCGCCGGCGTGAGCGCAGGGATCGACGGCAGTCTGCGCCTGGCCGCCCTGTTGGCGGGTGAGGAAATCGCGCAACGGATTCAGCTCGAAATAGAGTACGCACCGGAGCCTCCCTTTGCCGCAGGCACTCCCGCGCAAGCGCCCAAGCCGGTCCTCGAATCGGCGAGGCAGGCTGTCGGCAGGACCACCGAAGAACGCCTTGAGGCCGCCAAACGAATCGCGGGCAAGCTTGGTTCGGCGAGCCGTTGACAAGCTGCAGCCCTCCTTGCTAACTTCTGAGTTGCGCCGCAGGGCGCATCCCGTCCGCGGGAAGGGATTATCCCACCTGTACCTCCGATTTTCTGAACGGCAACCTCTCTTCTGCCCGAATAGCGGACGCGGGCCACAGAAGGAGGTGGCATGCCCACGGATCTACCGCTCCATCCCAACCTTGAACATTTGAAGAAGCAGGCGAAGGCGCTGCTCGACGACTTCCGGCTGAAGAAACCGGAGGCCATGGCAAGGTTCCACGCGCTCAGTTTGAAAGATGCTCCCCAGCTCTCCGACGCGCAACACCTGATCGCGCGGGAGTATGGTTTCGATGACTGGGCGAAACTCAAGACGCACGTCGAATCGATCCTGTCCCGGGCCCGGGCGGCCGAAGCGGTGCAGGTGGCCAACAGGGCGTTGCAGGACGATGACGTTGCGGGCTTTCGCCAGTTGCTCGACCGGTATCCGGAACTGAGAGCCAGGATCAACGAGCCCATTTCACATTTCAACGCGCCGCTGATCACCCGGGTCCGCAGCGAGGCGATGCTGGAACTGCTGCTCGAGGCGGGGGCGGACATCAACGCCCGCAGCCAATGGTGGGCGGGGGGATTCGGATTGCTCGATACCGCCGAACCCGCGGTGGCTTCGCGCGCGATTCAACGTGGCGCGGCAGTGACCGTCCACGCGGCGGCGCGGCTGGGCATGATCGGCAGGCTCAAGGAACTACTGGCAGCCGATCCCGCGTTGGTCCGCGCGCGCGGCGGCGATGGACAGACTCCGCTGCACTTCGCCTCGACCATGGAGATCGCCGACTATCTGCTCGACCACGGCGCGGACATCGATGCGCGTGACGTGGACCACGAGTCAACCCCGGCGCAATACATGGTCCGGTCGCGCCCGGAAATCGCGCGGCATCTGATCCGCCGCGGCGCCAAATCGGACATCCTGATGGCGACCGCGTTAGGCGATCGGGCGTTGGTAGAAAAACATCTGCAGAACGATCCGGAATGTATCCGCATGCGCGTGGACGATACCTATTTCCCCAGGACCAACTTCCACTCCGGCGGCACCATCTATCAATGGGAGCTGGGATGGCACGTTTCCGCCTGCCAGGTGGCCAAATCGTTCGGCCACCCGGAAATACTCAACCTGCTCTTGGAACGATGTCCCCCCGACGAGAAACTGCTCAACGCCTGCTGGCTGCACGATGAAGCGCTGGTGAAATCCTTACTTGCAGAGCGTCCCGATCTCGCCGAGACTGTGACCGCCGCGGGCCGCCGGCAGCTGGCTCACGCCGCCCGGAACAACGACTCGATGGCGGTCCGTCTGATGCTGGCGGCGGGCCTGCCGCTGGAGACGTTCGGCCAGCACCGTGGGACCCCGCTGCATTGGGCCGCGTGGCACGGAAATGCCGAATCGGTTCGGCTGATGCTGGCTCGGGGACCGTCGCTCGAGAATGCCGACAACGACTACAAAGTCACGCCGCTCAATTGGGCCATTCACGGGTCGGAGAACGGCTGGTATCGCGATGCCGGGGATTACCCGGCGACGGTCGAAGCGCTGCTCGACGCGGGTGCGCGCGCTCCTGACCAACTGGGAGGCACGAAGGCAGTGCGAGAAGTGTTACGACGGCATGGAGTGAAGTGATCGTTTGAGCACTGCCCCGGCCCGTCGCAACCCCGGCTACAATGCCCGGGTACAATGCCCGGGTACAATGAAAGACGCGTGATGAGAATGGGGCGTACCAGAGCCGCCTTGGTGGCCGCGGCCCTTCTGGGGCTGGGGGCAGCGGCTTTTTCTCAGCGGTTCGGGGGGCGCCGGGGTGGTTTTGGCTTCGGCGGTGGCTTTGGCTCCAGCTCGGAAGCCCCCGCATCGGAGTTTTCCCCCAACGCCGAATTCCATTTTCTGCGGGTCGAATACACCGACAACAATATGCGCCGCGGATTCGGCGGATTCAGGGCTGTTTCGCGCCGCGGAAGAGCCTCGGGATGGTGGGCGCAGGATTGGCCGGATGCCGACGAACACTTCACCAAGGGCGTCCAGCGGCTGACGCGGATGGATGCGGGGGATCCGCAGCACGTGTCCCTGACCGATCCGAAACTTTTCGATTACCCCTGGATCTACGCCACGCAGACCGGCTACTGGGATCTATCCGACGAAGAGACCTCGCGGCTTAGGGAGTATCTGCTGCGCGGCGGTTTCATCATGACCGACGATTTCTGGGAACCGCAGGAATACCAGGTGTTCCAGGAGACCATGAACCGCGTGTTTCCGGGCCAGCCCATCACCGATATCGGGCTGGACGATTCGGTGATGCACGTTCTCTACGACATCCAGCAGAAAGATCTGACCTTCATCCCGGGGTCGCGCCATCTGGGATCCGACGGATCCGTTCATCAGCCGGCGGGCACCAAGCCCGCCTGGCAGGCGATGTACGATCCAAAAGGCCGCATGGTGGTGGCCGTCAACTACGACACGGACATCGGTGACGCCTGGGAGTTCGCCGACGTCCCCTATTACCCCGAAGCGATGACCACGCTAGCGTATCGCTACGGGATCAACTACCTGATGTACTCCGTCACTCACTAGTTCCGGCGGTCTTCTACTGCGTTTATTGCCAGCCCTTTAGGCAGGCGTCTTGCGAGGCGCTGGCCGGCTCGCGTGATATTCACGGGCATGGCACGCCAGCTGACGAGGCAAGACGACGGATCGTTCCGGGGAAAGACCAATGCCACGATTCAGGTCGATCTTCGCTCGGAGCAACCGGCGAGCATGGTCCGGATCGTCTACGCCGGCGAGCAGGATGGGGCAACCCCGTTCGAGTTCCGGATCAAAGCGGGCCTGAACAAGCTTCTGGTGGTCGCGCTGGGCGTCAGCGATGGCCAGAAAATGGAGCTGGTGGAAGCAGACGGGGCCAACGACTGGCATCTGCGAAACTTCTTTTGGTCAAAAACCCATTTCCACACGACGCTCGATATCGAGGGCATATAGTATGCGCCGCGGATGCCTCGTTCTTACGCTTATGGCCTGCATCGGCGCCTCAGTCGCATGGGCGGATTCGCTTCCCGGCACGGTCCGCAGCCTGCTGCAGCTCTACGCGCAGAATCGGGACCCCGGCGATTTGAACGACCTGGCCCAGACGGACGCGGTCAGCGCGTACATCCACGACCGCATCGTCGAAGAAACCTTGCCCGGCCGGATTTCGATCGGCGCCTTTCGGAATGACCTGCAATTGGGATCCTTTGCCGCGGCCGGCGCATCCACGTCCATCGTCGCGCAACCCGGACTGACGGATCTGATCAGCGCCGCGATTGAAACCGGGGCGGTCAGCCGAAAAACGGACAGCGAGGCGGTCACCACCAGTTTCAATGCGTTGCCGGTTTATCAGATCCTGAGCGGCAGAATCCCGGCCGGTTGCGGCGGTGAGGACGAAGATTGTTTCCGGGGACCCGGACGCTGGATCCGCGGTCTATCCGGTTCGGTCAGCTTCGCTCTTTCAAATTCCACAACGCCGGTGCCCGCCGATACATCTGCCGGGATCCCGTCGCTGGCCGGGTTTCTGTTCAGCGGACAGCAGCTTTCGGCGCTGTCGGCGCGCTACGAGCTTCTGGTCCGCGAGCGCGATCCGAAGAATCTTCAGAATATCGTGGACCACGCGGCCAAAGCGCTGAGTGACCAAGCCGCATCCTTCCTAACGGCGCAAAGCGCTCTGGAGGCCGATCTAAAGCAGATTCTGATGAAGGCGAATTGGCCCGCCGAAACGAAACTCGCGCTGCAAAGTGAAACTTCCTATTCGCGGATGGAGGAGATTTTGCTGGCGCGATACCGGCTCGCCTACAATCTTGCGCGCCAGGCGCCCGAGTTTCAGGCGTTGCTTGCGGGCATGATCCCGGCACGGACGGCGTATCTTAAGGCGCAAAATACGCTGCTGGCCGAAAAGCTGTACCGCAAGGCGCTCACGGTGGATTACGTGCATCAGCGGCCTTCCGACCAGCCCTGGCTCGATCAAGCGCGCCTGGTTTTTTCGACGCCGCTGGGGAGCAAGCCCGCATCCGCCGGCGAATCGCCCACGTCCGCCGTTCCGCCGGGGAGCTTTACCCTCAATGCCGGCGCGACGTTTTATCGCTCGATTCCGCAAAACGCGGCGTCCGGCAGAGTTCGCGACGCCGAACTTTCCGCAGCGCTCGATTGGAGCCCGGCGGGGTGGGGCGACGTGCGGCCGACGTACAGCGTCGCCTACTATTTCCAGTACATGATCGAAAACGCCGTGGTCCAGTTCAATGGGAACACCGTGACTCCCGGAAGCGCTGCCATCCGATTGCCGGGAAGCGCGATAGAAGTTCTCAAAACGAAGGGGCCCGTCCACATTGCGCAGCTCAGCCTGAATATCCCCGCCGGCAAGACCGGTATTTCGTTTCCCGTAGCGGTGAGCTGGTCCAACCGGACTGAGTTGATCACGGGGAAATCTTTCTGGCAGGGTCACGTGGGCGTGAGTTACGATCTGGGCCGTCTAAAGGCTCTGTTCGAGCCCGGGGTGAACTGATTTTTCGGTTAAATCGCGAAATTTCTCTTGACCACCACTTGTAAGTGGGTTATGATTGTCTGGCTGGAGGAAAATGACCATGATCGCCCATAGCCGAGGTTCGCAAAGCCTCGCTGGTACGGCCTCTCTGAGGAACCGTATGCCGGCGGTGATGGACGCCTTCTGCATCCACTGGGATATAGCTCAACGGCAGAGCATCAGCTACTTAAGCTGACGGTTGCGGGTTCGAATCCCGCTTTTCCGCCACGCTGTGTAAACAGCTAAGCAACCCGAGCAACCCAGGCTTCGCTTCGGCCGCCACGCGCAGGTCACCTATGTGACGCGGCGTGACCGGCAGCGAATTTCCCGCTCTGCGCCTCCCTGAAACTGCCGATCGCGTTCGGCGCCGCTGTGTGTGCGCGCGTCGCGGCGGCTATCGTGCCGGCCCGTGGGCAATCCGTGAAGCGAAGTCTGGGGAACTCTTCAAGTAAAGGAGGAAAGGAACATGCTGCGTAAGATTTTTGTCGGAGATAACGAGCGCGTCCTGGTGATCCGCAAGCGACGCTTCGACAACATTCTGGGTCCCGGCGAGTACTGGATCTTCGCCTTCGGCGTGGAACTGGTCCGCTTCGATATCGCAGGGCTGGTTTTCGCGAACGAGTGGGCCGATTTCATCGTGACCCAGAAGCCCGAGCTGGCTGCGCGCTACTTCACCGTGGTCGAGACCACGGATGCGCAGGTGGCCGTGGTGTATCTCGACGGGAAGGTCGCGCGCGTGATCGCTCCCGCCAAGCGTGTACTGTTCTGGCGCGGCGCCGTTGAGGTGACGTTCGAGCGGATCGACGTTCGGACCCAGCCCGAGGTGCCCGCGCGGATCATCGCCGCCCTGGCCCGCCTGGGACGCGAGTCGCTGGCGACGTTCACCCTGATCGATGAGGGGAAGCGCGGGCTCGTGTACATCGACGGACGCCTGACGCGCGAGCTGGGAGCCGGAACCTACGGATTCTGGAACGCGGTCATGGCGCCCCGTATCGACGTGCTCGAGATGCGCCGCCAGACGGTGGAGGTGCCGGGGCAGGAGATCCTGACCAAGGATAAGGTAACGCTGCGCGTGAACGTCTCGGCGGCATACGAGATCGTGAACGTGGCCGCGGCCCGTTCCGGGGTAAAGGACGTAAACGAGACCCTGTACCGCGCCTTGCAGATCGCTGTCCGGCAGACGCTGGGCAAGCGCACGCTGGAAGAGGTGCTCGCGGACAAGACGGACATCGACGAGACGGTATTCGCCGAGGTTCGCCGCGAGATGGAGCTGTATGGTGTTCGCGTGGGGGCGGTGGCTCTCAAGGACATCATCCTGCCCGGAGACATCCGGGACATCCTCAACCAGGTAGTGACGGCGGAGAAGCAGGCGCAGGCCAACCTGATCCGCCGCCGCGAAGAGACGGCCGCCACGCGGTCGCTGCTCAACACGGCCAAGCTGATGGAGGACAATCCTCTGCTGGTGCGGCTGAAGGAGCTGGAGTCGCTGGAGAAGATCGCCGACAAGGTGGAAAAGATCACCGTGGTCGGAGGTCTGAACACGCTGCTCGAGCGCACGGTAACGATCCGGCCGGAGTAATGGCTGGGTTGTGGTGAGGCAGGCGATATCGTCGCCTGCCGGGGCCGGTATGTGGCAGTGCATGCCGGCCCACGAGGATCGCGGGACTGGCCGATCGGGTTCAGGCGCTGGGCTTCCAACCCAGTTAGAACGGTTCGATTCCGTTGTCCCGCTCCAGAATTTTCGGGTTGGTAGCTCAAAGGGCAGAGCTGTGGTCCTGCAAACCACCGATCAGGGTTCGAGTCCCTGCCGATCCACCAAAATGCGGGAGCGCTGTTTTTCTGCCGTGCTCTTTAACAACTGAATCTTTTCCGGGGTAATTCAACTGGCAGAATACCGCACTGTTACTGCGGACGCTGGAGGTTCGAGTCCTTCCCTCGGAGCCACGCCGGATTAGCTCAGCCTGGTAGAGCGCTTCTCCTACAAAGAAGTGGCCCGTGGTTCGATTCCGCGATCCGGCACCAATATTTCGGCTCTCTAGCTCAGATGGAAGAGCGTTGGCCTCATAAGCCGAAGGCGCCTGGTTCAATTCCAGGGAGAGCCACCAGTAAGCAATGCGCCTGTAGCTCAACTGGCGGAGCACTCGCCTCGTAAGCGAGAGGTCGTGGGTTCGATGCTCACCGGGCGCTCCAGATTGATGATCGGGATCGTGGCTGAGTGGCTCAGCACCTGCCTCTTAAGCAGAGATACGAGGGTTCGATTCCTTCCGGTCCCACCAATTCCGCTGCCGATGGCCCGTTGGTCCAATGGATCCACGACGCGAGTCTACGAAACTCGAAATTCGGGTTCGAATCCCGAGCGGGCTCCCAAGTTTGTCGTGCGATTGCGGTGGTGGCCGAGCGGCAAAGGCGCCTCACTGTCTATGAGGACTTAAGGAGGGTTCGACTCCCTTCCACCGCGCCAAGTTCTGCGGCCGGGAAGCCGATCTGGTGATGGCAGAGGTCTGAAAAACCTTGTTCGGCACGTTCGATTCGTGCCCCGGCCACCAAAGAAGTACTGGGGAGTCGCCCAGCGGCCAAGGCATCCGGCTCTGACCCGGACAGTCGAAGGTTCGAGTCCTTCCTCCCCAGCCAAGAGTTTACTATAGGGCCTCTATCCCAACTGGCAGAGGAAGCGCGCTCAGAACGCGCCCAGTCCCGGTTCGAATCCGGGGAGGCCCACCAGTTACGGAATCCGGATGTTCTGCTCGCCGCACACCTCGAACAGGCTCAGCACATTGGTGATGCTGAACAGCTGCCGCACGCGCGCGCTGAGGTTGATCAGTTCCAGACGGTTGCCCGCGCTTTTGGCCGAAACGTACAGGCCGATGATCGACCCGAGCCCGCTGCTATCCATGTAGGCGAGATCCGTCAAATCCAGCACGACGCGCGGGGAGCCTTGAAACAGGCGCCGGACCTCGGTCTGCAGAATTTCCGTGGAGCCGACGATGAGCTTGCCGGTGCAGCGGACGATGACGGCGTCGCCTTCCGAAGAAGTGACCAGACTCAACTGAGGCGCGGATCCGGCGGAGGCCATACCTTTTATGATATCCAGTCTCGGGCGCGGAGGCGCCAGCGGCTGTTCTGGAAATAGCCGCTCGAGTGGACGATGAGGTGCTATCCTCTGATTGGATTTGGTCGCGCCATGAGCCGTCGAAACATCCTGTACCTGCTGGCCGGCGGCGCAGTCTTCGTAGGATCCCTGTGCGCGTTTCAGCTCCCGTTTCGCGAGTACCCGGGCATTGAGTACAACGATTTCCCGCTCCCGGAGGGCTATCAGCGGCCGGCCGAGTGGGAATTTGCGCGTCTGATGTATCCGCCGGCGCCCACCGCGCGTTTCGACCGCTCCGGACCGCACGGGTGGATGAACGGCATGTCCAGCTGGACCCAGGACTACCCCCGCGCGGACCGTCACTTTCTGCTCGCACTGAGCCGGCTCACGCGAATCGACGTGCGCCCGGTGGAACAGCCGGTGAATCTGGACGACGGCGACGACGTCTACAATTGGCCCATGCTCTACGCGGTGCGCCCGGGCGAGTGGAACCTGTCCGACAAGCAAGCCGCCAAGCTGCGCGACTATCTGGCTCGCGGAGGCTTCTTCTGGTGCGACGACTTCTGGGGGCCTTTCGAGTGGGACGTCTTTATGCAGAGCATGGGGCGCGTCCTGCCCGGGAAGACTCCCGTGGACATTCCGGAAGATGACACGGCTTTTCACATCGTCTACGACTTGAAGGACCGTATTCAGGTTCTGGGCGCATGGGGCCTGTACGGCCGCGGGGCGCAGAATGGAGGGGACACTCCCTACTGGCGCGCCATCTACGACGACAAGGGGCGGATCGAGGCGGCCATCACGCCCAACTCGGATTTGGGCGACGCGTGGGAATACGCGGACGACCCCGGCTATCCGGAGCAGTACTCCCATCAGGCCATCAACATCGGCGTCAACTACGTGATGTACGCCCTGACGCATTAGGAGTCCGCAGGCCGTTCTTCAGCGTGGAGTTTTCTTTGTTAGAATCAGCGGCAATGGTTTCCAACGCACGCACCCAGCGCCGCGAGTTTCTGCGATTTCTGGCGGCCAGCCCGCTCGCGGCCGCCTGGGGAAACAAGGCCTGGGCGCAGCAGAATTCCGCGGAGGATTTCGCGCGCGGCGGATGCGCTGAGCGTAAGCGATTTCGAAGCCCTGACCCGCGCCATCCTGCCGCCGGCGCATCTGGGTTACCTGATGACCGGCGTGGATGACGATCGCACGCTGAAGCTCAATCGCGAGGGGTTTCAGCACTTCCAGCTCCGCGCACGGCGGCTGGTGGACGTTTCCAAACCCGATCTGCGCACGGAAGTGTTCGGCGTTCCCTGGGAAGCGCCCATCTTCCTGTGCCCGGTCGGCGGGCAGAAGATGTTCAACGCCGAGGGCGAAGTGGCGGTCGCGCGGGCGGCCAAGGCCAAGAAGGCCGTCCAGATTCTGTCGACCGTTACGTCCTCGCCGGTGGAGGACGTCGCCCGGGCGCTCGGGGGGCCGCTCTGGTATCAGATGTACATGCCCACCAACTGGGAAGGCACCGAGAAGATGGTTCGCCGCGCGGAGGCGGCGGGTTGTCCGGTGCTGGTGTGGACCGTGGATCTGCTGGGCGGACGCAACACGGAGACGGCCACGCGCATGCGTCGCAGCGATACGCGAGACTGCCTGTCCTGCCACACCAACGGGGTCGGGTCGCTCAAAGGGCGGCCGATGCTGGAGGGCATCGAGGGAGGCATCAATCCGCCCGCGGCGAATTGGACGTACATGGACCGGCTGCGAAAAATGACGACGTCGGCGAAGATGAAACTGATCATCAAGGGCATCGATACCGCCGAGGACGCACGCCTGTGCCGCGAGCATGGCGCGGATGCGGTGATCGTGTCCAATCACGGCGGCCGCGCGACAGAAACTTTGCGCAGCACCATCGAGAGCCTGACGGAAGTGGTGGACGCCGTCGGCAGCCGGCTTCCGGTGCTGGTGGACAGCGGGTTCCGGCGCGGGACGGATATCTACAAGGCGCTGGCGCTGGGTGCGCGCGCGGTGGGGATCGGCCGCCCGTACATCTACGGACTCACGTCCTTCGGCCAGGAAGGCGTGGAACGGGTTCTGGATATTCTTCGAGCTGAACTGCAGCGGACCATGCAACAGTGCGGGACGCCGTCGATCAAGGACATCACCAGAGCGGCCGTTCAACGGGCCTAGCGGATCGCTGCGGAAAGCCGTTGAATTGTGTACAGTCTTAATGAGGAGAATCCACACAAATGCGAGCAACACGGTTTTTGATGATCCTGGCGCTGGGTTTGGCGGTGGGCGCCGGCTCCATGATGGCCCAGGGCAAAGGTAAGGGAAAGGGTAAGGGCGGTTTCAGTCTGCCTCCCATGGTGAAGATGACCATCACGGGCTTCGCCGACGGCGGCAAGATCCCCCCCGCGAACACGTGCGCGGACGGTCCGGGAGTCTCCCCCGCCATCAGCTGGACCCCTGGCCCGGCCGGGACCCAAAGCTACACTCTGATCCTGCACGATCCCGATCCGGTGCTGGGTGGCTCGGCGACCAATGACGTCCTGCACTGGGCCATTTTCGACATTCCGGGCAATGCCACCAGTCTTCCGGCGGCGGTGCCGAACCAGGCGGAGCTGCCCGACGGCGCCAAGCAGCCCAACAACCAGGGCGGACAACCGGGATTTCTCAACCCGTGCGCGCCTCCCGGCCACGGAGAGCATCACTACACCTTCGAGATTTATGCGTTGAACGCGAAGCTCGATCTGCCCGCCAACACCTCGCGCCAGGATCTGATGAGCGCCATGAACGGCAAGGTTCTGTCCAAGGGCGTGTACATCGGGATGTTCGGACAAAAGTAGAGGTTGACTCGCCAGGAAACCATGGGGACACCGAAGCTTTCGCGCCGAACCGTGATCGCGAGCGCCGCGCTTGTCCCCGTGGCGGCGCTGCAGTCCTCGGCCCAGCAAAAAGCTCCCGAACACGCGCTCACGCCGGAGCAGCTTCAGACGCTCGAAGCGTTCATCGACCGGCTGATCCCGCGCGATGAAAACGGTCCGGGAGCCGTGGACGCGGGGGCGCAGAATTACATCGACCGCCAGCTGGCCGGATATCTCAGCGGCGAAAAAGACACGTTTATCGCCGGCCTGGAAGCCGTGGATGCTTATGCCCGCCGGGCGCACGGCGCGCCGCTGGCCGGCCTCTCCGCCGAGACGCGCGACGAAGTGCTCACCGCCATCGACACCAATCGCGCCGAAGGACTGCCCGCGGGCCGCGCGTTCTTCAATCGCGCGCGCAGGCTCACGCTCGAAGGCATGTTCGGCGATCCGTACTACGGCGGGAACAAGAACTTCGCCGGCTGGGACCTGATCCGGTATCCGGGTCCGCGCCCGGCCGCCGGTCCCGAGGATCAGAGGATGTCGACGCCGGCCAAGCCGTATCGCCGCTCGGCATATGCTTCCGGAAGTGGCCCGGACGCCGGGCACGATCACTAGTCGCGGCTCCGGTGGACGTTTCTGTTGAAGAAATTCGCCGCCGTATCACGGAAGTGGCCCCGAATCTCCACGGCGCGGGCACCTTTTCCGCGCGAACCTTCGAAGCCATCGCTGCGAGCCGCCCACAAGCGGCAGATCAGAAATTCAGCGGAAACCGGTTCGGGCGCCAGCACGCTGCTGTTCTCTCACCTGAGCCGGCGCCATACGGTGTTCGCCGCGGACAACGGCAGCGGCAGCATTGCCAACGTGCGCCGGTCGCCGCTGCTGCGTCCGGACGTGGTCACCTTCGTGGAGGGACCGACGCAGGCTACTTTGCCGCGGTACCAATTTCCCGAAAAGCTGCAGCTCGTCCTGCTGGACGGACCGCACGCTTACCCGTTCCCGGACCTCGAATATTATTTTCTCTATCCCCACCTGGAGACTGGCGCTCTGCTGATCCTGGACGACATTCACATCCCCACGGTCCACAATCTGTTTCAGTTCCTGCGGCGCGATGCGATGTTTGCATTGGAGGAAGTGGTTCAAACCACCGCATTCTTCACGCGCACCAGCGCGCCAACCTTCGATCCCTTCGGCGACGGCTGGCAGCAACAGAACTATAACGCCCAGCTGCTTCTGCGCTATACGTGGCAAGCCAGGATCAAAAACTTCTTCCCGGCGAGGCTCCGGCGAAGCCTGTCGCGTTCCGGACGCCGGTGCCCGGTGGAGATTCTCTCGCCTCGCAGCGGTGCGGTGGTTGCGGACGCCGGCACGGTTGAAGGATCCGCGGCCACGCCGCCGGATTCCTACCTCTGGGTTCTGGTCCGCCGCAAAGATTTCGATGGTTGGTGGCCCCAAGGCGCGGGGGCGATTCGGTCGGATGGGAATCGGTGGCGCGTATCCGTCGCCTACGGGGGACCGGAAGACGCGGGCTGTGATTTTGAAATCGCGGCTCTGGTCGTCGGACCGGCGACCCACGAAGTGTGGACGGACTGGGTCGCACGAGTGAAGGAAACCGGCTTGTATCCTCCGGTCCAATTGCCCTCCCCTGCCTTCGTGCTGGGCGACGCGTACCGGACCGTCACCAAAGCGCGGCAGGCTACTTCTTCTTAGGAGGATACTTGTCGATCGACTTTTTGACCATGTCGTCCAGGTGGTCCGAGATCTTGGACGGATCGCCCTTCGACTCCACCGCGACAGCGCGCCAGACCAGTTGGCGCTTGCCGGTATCGCGAAAGTCGATGATGAGGGTCCCTTCCGTGTACTGCGTTCGTACGCGGCGCGTGCCGCGCCCGTATCGCCCGGCTGGAAATGCTTCCACTTCGTTCCGGCGGGCCGCGCCTAGCCGGAACTGCACGTTGAGATCGGGCTGGCCCGAAGCCTCGCTCAATCCCTTTTCGATCAGCCGCTTCCGGATTTCACTCTGGATCTTCCTGCGCGTCAGATCGCTGTTGAGCGCCGGGGTCTTGGCGTTGAGCTGGCCCTCGCCGATCCGGAACGTTTTGTAGTGCGTGAAATCGGCGGACTCGTCAAATTCGATGTCCACCTTTTGCGCGAACGCCGAACTCGCGGCCAGCGCCAGAAGAGACACGATCGGGAGCAAGCTCGAAAGCTTCATGGCACGACTTTATCAAAATTTGGAGCTACTGCAAAACCGGCAGGAGCGCGCTCGCGGGCACGAAGAGACTGCCCTCGGTCACGCCTTCCGGAGCCGAACGCTGGAGCGCGCGGTGCAGTTCCTCGGGGGTCGCACGGCCGCTGAAGAAATCCGTAAACGCGCGGCCGATGCGAGCCACCTGGTCCGGCGTCTCGTGCACGAACTCGAGCCTGAAATGCCGGATGCCCGCGGCGAGCCACTCGGCTAGATGCAGGCTGGCCTCCTGCGCTTCGGCTCCGAAAACCGTGTTGCGGCAGCCCACGTCGGCCATCACAGGATGCGGCCGGCCGCCGGAATCGCGCAGCGCGACCTGGTGCTTCTCGCACGGGCGTCCGCAGTCGCGATAGCTTGTCCCGGTGGAAAGGAACCGGCAAAACACGCAGTGCTCGGTGTGGAAGACCGGCAAGTGATGGTAGGCGATGGCTTCCAGGCGCGACGGATCGATGCCGCGGGCCAGCGCCGCGATCTGCGCGGCATTCAAATCGTGCGTGGGAGCAACACGCGCAAGTCCCATCGCGAGCAGGAGGCCGGTCGAGATGGCGTTGGCGGCGTTCAGGCTGAAATCGCCATCCAGCCGGACACCGGCCTCACCGAGCGCTTCCACCAGGCCGGCGGAACGCACCAGAATCGGAGTCCCGCACCGCAGCAAGAAATCGGCGATCCGCTGTTCGCCCGGCTTCAAAACACGAGGACTGGCCACGCGCGCCTCGATCCCGGCGGCCTTCACGCGGTCGAGCGAAGGCAACAGACCGTACAGATCCAGATAATCGAGCGTGATGCTGGCGGGCGCCAGGGCCAGCGCCGCATCCAGTTGCTCCGGCGGTGCGGACCAGAAGATGGAGTCGCGTCGCCTCCGCCGCGGCCGGTTTCGGCGCCGGCAACAACTGCTCGATCGCACTCACTGGATCGTGGATCTCCATGGTGCGACGCTTCGACTGGAGTTCAACCAGTTTCTCGACCGCTTGCCGCCGCAAGTGGTTCAGCAGCGAACTGGGCGCGAAGGGCGATCCTTCGCATGCGAGCCCCAATTCACCGAGTTCGTACGGCGTGTTGCCGAGGCGGCCCAGTTGTTCGCGCAGAAATTCGATGGTGAGTCCGCGGTTTTGTGCGGTCCCCAGGGGCGCATCGGAAACCACGCGGACACGGATGTCAGGCAGCGCCGGCAGAGACCATTCGAGTTCCAGCGGCTGGCCCTCGCGCGCGACGACGCGGACATCCACCTTCTGCTTGCTGACCGGCGCGGTCGCGGATAGATACGGCCGCGCGGATTTATCGATTTCCGGATCGTGCGTGCGCCACACCAGATCGCCGGGGCGAATCCGGGCGGTGTCGAGCGCGCCATTGGCGAACGCCAGCTCGATGTTGCCCCCGGTTGCGGCCAGCGCCTGATAAATGCGGCCGCCTTCTTCCGGCTCCTCGGGACTGCGCCAGTCGGCGGCATCGAAGACAATCCCGTCTCCCGGCTTCAAGGGCGAGACGACGGCATCGGGTTTTACCAGGACGGTGGCCGCGGATACACGCAATACGCTGCCGACGCACACCCCTCGGTGCCTGGGCGCGCGTCCTTGGACGACGGTCTGGTGATTGGTCCCCGACAGGAAGAACGGACCGAGCCCGCGCGAATATACCTGTTCCAACTCGGCTTTCACACTGCCATCCACAGGGTGTTCGCGACCGGCCCAGGCATCGTCCACAGCTTTTCGATACGCGCGGGTGGTCAGCGCGACGTAGGCCGCGTCCTTGTACCGGCCTTCGATCTTGAGCGCGGAGATGCCGATCTGCACGATCTCCGGGACTTGTTCCAGCGCGAACAAATCACCAGGAGAGAGAAGGTATCGTGCATCGCCCAGAGGCTCTACGCGGCCATCGACCAGCATTTCATAGGGCAGGCGGCAGGCTTGCGCGCACTGGCCGCGATTGGCGCTGCGTCCTCCCCAGGCTTCCGAAGAAAAGCATTGGCCGGAATAGGAGACACATAGTGCGCCGTGCACAAACAGCTCCAGCTCGGCGTCGGTTTGCCCGCGGATCGCACGGATCTCGTCGAGCGACAACTCCCGGGCGAGAATCATGCGCCGCACGCCCAATTCCTGAGCGTGCCGCACGCCTTCGACGCTGGTGATGCTCATCTGCGTGCTGCCGTGGATTTCCAGATCCGGCGCAATGCGGCGGGCGAGCGCGACAGCCGCCCAGTCCTGCACCAGGATGGCATCGGCCCCGGCTTCGGCGATCGCCGCAAGCGCTCGGGCGGCATCCGCCAGTTCGTCATCGAAGATCAAGGTGTTGAAGGTGACGTAACCCTTGACTCCTCGGGCGTGCAAGGTTCGCAGAGCCTCCGGCAGCTCGGCCATGGTGAATCCGGACTTGGCGCGCGCGGTGAAATGCGTCAGCCCGAAGTACACGGCGTCGGCGCCGGCTTCCACAGCCGCATGGAGCTGCGGCCAGTGGCCAGCGGGACTCTTGATTTCGGGTTTGATGCCGGAGGGAAACACCTGTTCTTAGTGTATGTGGTCCGGCGTACGCAGCCGCTAAGATGGGTACACTGAAACTACTATGAAATTCGCCGCCATCATCGAGTACACTCCGGACCAGGCCAAAATCGCCCAATTCCGGCCAACGCACCGCGAATACCTGATGGGTCTCAGAAAAACCGGCAAAGCGGCCATGGCCGGGCCCTTCACCGACGATAGCGGAGGGCTGCTGGTGTACGAAGCGGAATCGCAAGAAGAAGTCGAAAAAATGATACGGGCCGACCCGTTCGCCCAAGGCGGCGTCTTCGTATCCTGGAGCATCCGCCCGTGGAAGCTGCTATGGGTAAATCAGGACCTGATGCCCGCGTAACTGAATCCGTGTGATAGCGTGCCTGTGTGACTAAGCTGAAAAACGCGTTGTGGCTGTGCCTGGGTGGCCTTTTCCTGAGCGGCTGCCTGTACGCGTTTCAGCGCCCCTGGCGGGTCTTCGAGAGCCTGGAAGGCTACGACGATATTCCCATACCCGCCGACGGAGCGGTGCCGGCCGAGTTTGTGTTCGCCCGCCTGATGTTTCCGCCGCTGCCTTACGCGCGTTTTCGCGGGCGTATGGATTGGCGCGAAGGCGGCACCAGTTGGACCGAGGATTATCCACGGGCCGACCGGCATTTCGTGACCGCCCTGCGGCGCTTGAGCCGGGTCAACGCGCGCGGCCTCGAACAGCCCGTGAATCCGGACGACGCGGATGACATCTTCAACTGGCCCTTTCTATACTCGGGCCTCACCGGCAACTGGGATCTGACCGATCAGCAGGCCGCGAAAATCCGCGAATTCCTGCTGCGAGGCGGCTTTTTCTACGCCGACGACTTCTGGGGCCCCGACGAATGGCGCGGGTTCGAAGACGGCATGAAGAAGATTTTTCCGGACCGCGAGATCGTCGATTTGCCCAACAACGAGCCGCTGTTCCACACCGTCTACGACCTGGACAACCGCTATCAGATCCTGGGCGAATGGGGTCTGCGTCGCGGCCCGCGCGACGGCGGAATCACGCCCCTGTGGAGAGGCGTCCGCGACGACAAGGGCCGGCTCATGGTGGCTATTACGGCCAACTCGGATGTGGGCGATTCGTGGGAATTCGCGGACCTGCCCGCGTATCCGGAGCAATTTTCCGCGCTGGGGATCCGCATCGGCGTGGACTACGTCATCTACTCGATGACGCACTAGTCAGAAAACTCAATCGCGGCTCCGTCATCTTAATTCGAACCATTCGAAGATCCGGATTTTCAAAAAGTCGACGACCGCCAGGAAGACCACCACCAGGACCAGCAGGCCCGCGATCAGTCTCGGGTCGATGGCCGCCATGAGAATCCCCTGCGTCGCCAGGAGGCTCACCACGATCACGTCCAGAATCGAGCCGGTCATCAGCCAGCGGCCCGGACGGGAACGCCAGAAATGCGCGCGTTCGCGGACCAGGTAGATGTTTCCCTGGCCAGTGAAAACGAGCATGACGAAGGTCAGCGTCTGCAATTGAGGCAACGGCAGGCCCAGCCAGTTGCGCCCCGCGAAAAAGACCGCGAACGAGAGCACCAGGACTAGACCCGCGAGTGTCAGGCCGGTCAAAACCAGCGTACGGACGTTCCAGCGGTCGGGCTTAGCGGAGTAGGCCACGCGATCCGTCGCGATCGACATGGTCACAAAATCATTCGTGAACAGCAGCAGAACGATCAGCAGCGGCGTGACCACGAAATCCCCGGTCAGCATGACGCCGAGCGTGAGGAAGATCGAGATTTCCACCGTCTTCATGATCTTGTTGAGGGTGTAGGTGAGCATGCGCTGGTAGATACGGCGGCTGGTTTCGACCGCCACCACTACGCCGCCCAGGCCGGGCTGGGTGAGCACCAGACTCGCCGCCGCCTTGGCCACGTCGGTGGCATTCGATACCGCAATGCCGACTTCGGCCTGTTTCAGCGCGGGAGCGTCGTTGACTCCATCGCCTGTCATCCCGGCAATGTGGCCTGCCTGCTGCAGCTTCTGCACGAGGTTAAATTTCTCTTCCGGGAGAACCCGCGCGAAGACGTCGCAATCCTCGACGCCGCCGCCGTTCGGCTGCCGCAGAATGTCGGCTGCGCAAACACGGTCGCCGATGCCGACTTGGGCGGCGACTGCGCGGGCCGTGATCAGGTTGTCGCCCGTGACCATGAGAACCCGCACTCCGAGATCGCGCAGGTTTCGCACCATCGGCTTGGAGTCCTCGCGGGGAGGATCTTGCAGCGCCAGCAACCCCGCGAGCTTCAGATGCTCTCCCGTACCGGCAGCAACCGCCAATACGCGGTAGCCCTCGGCCGCCAGGCGTTCCACGTCGGGTGTGGGATCGGGAGCGGAAGCGTCGAGCGCAGCGACGACTTGAGGCGCGCCTTTAAACACGCGCAACGGTTTCCCCGCCTGCTCGAATTCCGCTTCGGTGCGCCGGGTTCCCGGGTCGAACGGCACAAAGCGTAGCCGTTTTGGCAACCCGGCCAGCACGCCGCGGGTCCTTGCGGCATCGAGAATCGCCATATCGATGGGATCCTGCGAAGCGTCGTCGGAGGCTAGCGCCGCAAAGCGTAGAGTCTCGTCATCGCCGTGTCCGGCAAAGGAGTGCACCTCGGCCAGCGTCATCCGGTTTTCGGTCAGCGTACCGGTTTTATCGCTGGCTAAGATGTCCATCGCCGCCGCTTCTTCGATGGCCGATAGGCGCGTTACCAGCACTCCCCGCTTGGCCAGCTCAACTGCTCCCAAGGCCGTCGCCAGCGTGAACGTGGCCGGAAGGGCCGCCGGAACCGCCGCGACGAGAAGAATCAGGATAAACGAGAGTGTTTCGTTCAGCGGCATCTTGACCGCCAGCGCATAGAGGAAGAGCGCAGCGGCCAGAACTGCGTCCAGTGCAATCATGTAGCGGACGATGGAGAGGATGGTCTCTTGCAGGTGGCTCTTGGTCTTGGCGGTTTCCACCAGCTCCGCCGTCTTGCCGTAGGAAGTATGAATGCCGGTGGCGATCACCTCTCCGGTCGCTTCGCCGCGCTTGACAACCACTCCCGCGTAGGCCAAGCCTCCCGGCGTGCATTCGACGGGCATCGATTCCCCGGTCAGGACCGACTGGTCGAGCAGAACATGCCCTTCGGCGAGACGAATGTCCGCGGGAGAAAGATCGCCCATGCGAAGGCGCACCACGTCGCCCGGCACCAGATCCTGGGCGTGCACCAGCTGCCACAAGCCATCGCGCAGGACGCGCGCCCGCACCTCCATGCGGCTTCGCAGCAACGCCAGGGCTTGGTTGGCCCGGCTCTCCTGGACGAAGCTCAGGATTGCGTTAAAAACCAGCAACGCCGAGATGATGATCGCTCCGGTGTCTTTGCCCAAAACGATTTGCAGGACGATGGCGGTTTCCAGCATCCACGGCACCGGCGCCCAGAATTTGCGCAGGAGGACCAGTGCGGGATTCTGCCGCCGTTCCTCGACTCGATTGGGGCCGTACTGCTGCAGCCGTGCTTGCGCTTCCGCCGCCGAAAGGCCGTGGGATCGTTCCGCCGCTTCTCCAGGGATCATGACTATCCCTAGAGTGACGCGTCCCGGTTACGAAGCGCCACAGGATGGCTGGTTTGGTTGGTGCGAACGGGGAGAGTCGAACTCCCATGCCCTCGCGGGCGCTGGAACCTAAATCCAGTGCGTCTGCCAGTTCCGCCACGTTCGCACGAGGTGGACTGTAGGCATTATAGCCCGCACCGGGATGGATTCCCGTTAATCGTTAATCGCGGCGCGTTCATCGAGCGATGCCCGGTAAGGTGTAAGGCCGGAAGGCGCCAGAAACGCGCATAGCCGTCCGAGCATGTCATATTGGCCCCGAACCTCCACGCCCGCCACCCGGCTTCGCGCGTCCTGTTCCGAGAAGAAGCCGATTCCGCCGTGCCGCAGCTTCGGTTCGGACCAGGAATCCACGGGCTGATCTTGGACCGCGAGAGCAAAGTGGTCGCCGCGCATGTCCAGGCTCACATGATAGACCGTGTCCGGTCTCGCGTTCATCGCCAGCGGCATGGTGACTTGACTCTGGGTCTTTCCATGAATGACGGCATAGCGGATCATGCCGATCGCCGGCGTCGGACCCGGTTTCAGTACGGCTAGGCGAACGGCGTAGTAGTTGTCGAAATCGGCAGCACGCACAACCCAGCTCAAACCTTTCTTGTCGATGGTCCCCACAAATTGCATGTGGTAGTCGGCCAGACCGAGCGAGGGGCGGTACAAAGCGAGTGCGCCGGGATGCACGAAACCCGCCGCGTCGGAGGCCCAGGATGGAGGAGCGCCCCCGCGATTCGTCCAGTTGTCCAGGCCCGTGCGGAAATCCGCGTCGAGCGCCACGGCCGCGCGGTCAAGCACCGCCTGGTGCGCGCGCCGCCAGCCCTGGTCCACAGTGTGGTTCACGGCGCCGGCCGTCGTGCGCAGCGCGGGAGATGCGCCATAGAACGCGAGCCCGGCCAGAATCGGCAGTGCAAGGACCGGAAGCCACTTCCGGTGGGAAGAACCAAGGCTCCTGCTCCCGATGGATGCAGCTACAGGATTCGTTTCCGGAGGTGCCCAGGTCGGGAGCTGAAGGAACAAGCGCCTCGTGCTGAGAGGCTCGAGCCCCGATTCCGGGCATAAGAGCTGGAGTGACGGCAGAGCGCTCAGGAACGTCTGGATGGGCGTCTCCGGCTGCGCGGGGCAGGGCAAAACGTGATAAAGCAGGGGCAGCAGAGTCTTTCGCTCCCGAATGCGCGGCACGGGGGGAGCCGTCAGCTCTCCTGCGATCCCCGGTCTTATGACATTGTCAAGATTCGACCAGTGCGTATGGACATCCCCACTGGTTCTGGGCGGGGGCGCATTGTGCACAGGCATCCGGAGCGGCGTGACCGGTACCCGTGGCCACCTGACGGTTCCGGCTGGTTGTAACCTCGCGGCAGGACGAATCGGTTCAAGAGAGGGCGCACAGGGGATCGAGAATGCGTCCGCACCGGCTGGAGCGCCGCCGAGTTTGGGCCTGGCGCTCACCAAGCGCGCCAAAGGGAACAGCCGATTCGGAACGCGCGGCGCAACGGCTTGGCAAGCTTCGCCCGCGGAAGCCCTGGGATGGTACAGGAGCGGCTCCGCAAAGGGGATCGCCGTTTGAAGATCGTTGCGCAATCCCGTGGCTGCCGCAGGCGGCTCAGACTTTGCGGGAAGCCACGCCAGCGGAACGAGCTTGTTCACGCCCTTACGCGTAAGCAGCGCCGTCCTGGCGTGGACGCCCTCAATCGCCGAATTGGCATGTTGCAGAGCGATACGCGGGAAGTCGATCGCGGTGGCGAGAACGGCGGATGGAGACGCGATGAGCACCATCCTGTTGGGAGCCAACCGTTGAAGTTTGTAATGGGGGCGCGGCTCGGCGCAGACGATCGCCTTGGAGAGGACTGGTTTCGAAATGATAGACAGGCTGGGAATCGGGTGGACCTGTGGATGCCTCACTTCGGCATCGTTGCCATACGCGAGCCGCACCGGCCTTTTCGAACCCAGAGCTAAGCCCACGACCGGAAGCGCGAACTTCCATGAAGGAAACGTCAACCGGAGCGCGGTCCGGTGCGGCTCCAACCGTTCGGACGCGTGAACGGGAAGGGGCGGCGGCAATTGCTTGCTTACATCGAAAGCCAGCCGCAGTAGTGCCGTCAGCAGCGCAGGAGGCTCGGGTTCCGGCGCCGCCTCCGGTTCCGCAGGGGCGGCGAGGCGGGCAAGATCGGCCCTGGCGACGGCCACCCCCGTGCCTGCTTCTTCGACCTGTGGTTCTTCTCCGCGCCGATTCCCGAAGACTTGATCGAGTATCTCCGGGGTGCAGACTTCGGATCTGGCCGAGAACGCAGCCAGCAGAAGTCCCTCACAAATCGCGTGGATCGCAGGCGCAAATCCGCGGGACCGATCGTAAATCTCCGCGATCGCGTCGGGGGGGAAAATCGTTTGCACGGACAGGCCGGCCTGCGCCAGGCGGAAGTCGATGTAATGTTGCGTTTCCAGGGCGGTAAATGGCTCGAGATGACAACCGAGGATCGCGCGCTGCTTCAGCCGCTCCAGATTCAGTGCGTCCAGCGTTGCATACAGTTCGGGGCGGCCAGCTAAGACGGTCTGGAGCAGTTTGACCTTATCGTCGTGCAGGCTTGCGAGATGAAGAATCTCGTTCAGGACGTCCGCGGGGAGGTTGTGGGCGTCGTCTACGATCAACGCCACGGTGCGCCCGTTTCGAGCTTGCTCGAGCGCGAACTGATGGAGCGCCGAAAACACCTTATAGGCGGACGTGCCTTGACATCGTAAATCCAGTCCCGCGGCGATGGCCTGAAAGAAACGGTTCGTGGAAATGCGGGAATCGCGCAAGAACGCACAATGAATCTGGCTGGATTCAAGCGAATCGCGCAAGCACTCTAACAGCGCCGTCTTGCCGGTGCCCGGTTCCCCGGTAAGAGAGGAGACCCCCATCCGCGCCTGGACGGCGAACATCAGGCTCCTCAGAGACGCGTCATGTTGTTTGCTTCGGTAGAAGAAAGCCGGATCGGGTCTCGACGAGAAAGGGTTTGCCTGAAATCCAAAGAATTCGTTGTACATTCGGCTTAGAACTTCCGCTAAGGAATGGTACCGCGCGGGTCCGCGAGGCGAAGCCGGTGCTGAAGTACTAGACGTTTTCAGGGTGGGGAGTACTTCCGGACCGCTCCTGGCGGTCTCGGTGCCCGCATCCGAACTCTATCGTGCGTAGGCGGCCGCGCTGCGGGCGCGTTCGGCGGACTCGGACGGCGTGAGGCGCGGGGTTTTGCGGCCGCAGCCGCAGGGCGACATCTCCACCCGGTATCCGTCCCAGGGCAACCCGGGAAACTCAATGTGCAGCCCGTCGTGCGCCTCGCACTCGGCCGCCAGCAGCTCGCCGTCCGGCCCGATGATCTGCTCGAACACCGGGACGCGAAAAGCGCGCCATAGCCGTTCGCGCTCGGCCGCCGAAAGCATTCGATCGCCGGGGCTCGCAAGCGCGATGACGGCGTGCGTGAACACCGGCGGCCGCTCGGCTGCCGCCAGCCCCAGGAGTTGTTCGCGGGGCGCCGCGATGGCCGCCGGCGCGAACGCGGAGACTTCCTCCGACCAGCCCTGCGGGAAAACCCGAACGGGATAGCTGGGCCGCAGTCTGGGTTGCCGGAAACAGGCCGCTAGCACGGCCGTGCGTGGCGCCGGGTCCATCGGATACCGGAACACGGATTTTCGCCGAAGGCGGAATGGGACGAGTGCTTTACTTACAAGCGTCATGCGTAGATGACGTTGCTTCAGGCGGCCAGAATTCTCAGGAGATTTTCGCCGAATATCGCCCGCGCGTCCGCCTCGCTGGTGCCGATCTCATAGAGGGCCTTCGCCTGATCTTCAAAGATCGCGTGGTGCCAGCCTCGCGGGAAAAACGAGGAATCCGTTCCAAACAGCAGCCGCTTGGGCCCCGCAACTTCCAAAGCGTGCCGGAAAACCTCGCGCAGCGTAAGATGGCTGGCCTGGTAGCGCATCCATTGATTGGAGCTGGACGTGTCCAAATAGACGTTGGGACACTGGTCGGCCAGCATCAGGGCTTCCCGAAAATAGCCCGCTCCGAAATGCGGCACGATGATGGGGACCTCGGGATAACGCAAGGCGACGGCGTGCAGATCGACGGGGTTCGAAAACCGCATATCGAAGAGCGAAGACAACCCCAGCTTCTTGCGCACGCCGACGCTCAGCACACCGCAGTGCACGAACACCGCGCGCCGGTGACTCTGCGCCCATTCGAACACCGGCCGGGCGCAGTCGTCCTGAATCGAGTAGCCGTGCATGGCCGGAAACAGGCACGCGACGCGCACCGCCGCGAACGCCGCGGGCAGACCGGCTGTCAGCGCCTTTGGATTCACCATCGCGTACGCGAAGAAACGGTCCGGGAAGGCGCGCGCAGCCGCGATCACCGAGTCTTCATCGCCGGGGACGCTGGCGATCAGAGCCGCCGCGGACACGCCGTACCGGTCGAGCTCGTGGACCCACGCCGCGGCCAGCTTCTCGGGTTCGTGCGGAGGCAGCTGCCAGCCGAGCTGCGCGCCCGCGGCCTCCAGCGTCAAACCGGGCGCCTGACTCACCAGCGTCGCAAAAAAATGCTGCGAGAAGAAATGCACGTGCGCGTCGGCCACCCCTAGCGGGCCCCAGGGCGAAGGCCGGGTCATCCGTTCACTCCACCTTTGGCTTCCGCTTTGGCGGCCGCGCGGCCGCCCTGCGTGAGGCCGGTGGAAAGCGCCAGCTGCGTCAATCCGGCGACGTTGTTGACCCCCAGCTTCTTCATCATGGTCTTGCGGTAGCTGCGCACGGTCTGTTCTTTCAAGTCGAGCATCACCGCGATTTCCTTGCTGGTCTTTCCTTCCGCCACCAGCCGCAGCACCTGCACTTCGCGCGGCGATAGCGATTCGAGCACCGCGGGCGTGGCGCGCGATTCCAGGTCGCCCTTCTGGATGCGCGAGAGCAGGCGGTCGGAAACTTGCGGACTGAGATACATGCCGCCAGCCGCCACCATCCGCAAGGCCTCGAGAAGATCGTTATCGGACGCCCGTTTGAGAATGAATGCGCGCGCGCCGGAGCGCACCGCGCTCACCACGGAGTGCTCATCGTCGTACATCGAAAGGATCGCGACTTTGCAATCGGGCTGATACCGCAGGATCTCGACCGTGGTCTCGACGCCGTTCAAGCCGGGCAGTCCGATATCCATCAACACCAGATGGGGACGGAATTTCTTGACGAACTGCACGGCGTCGGTGCCATTCTCGGCCTCGCCGGTCACGCGAAATTCGCTGGACCGGTTCAGGATGGCTTTGATGCCATCGCGCATGATCTTGTGATCATCCACGAGCAGTACGTCGAATGGCATAGCGGATGGAGACAATTGTACTCTTTCCCGTAGTGCATTCGAATTCCAGGCCCGATTGCTCGGCCAGCAGACGAGGAACCGACAAGGCGCGCCGGCGGCCCTTACCCGGTCCGTTGTCGGCCACTCGAATCCGCACTCCGGCTCGTCCGCTCACCGAGATACGGACCTGCGAAGCACGTGCGCGGAGTGCCGCCGAGGCCGCTTCGACCGCCGCCTGGTAGAGCGCCGCGGCGTCTTCGGGAGCAAGCATGGCCGTGGCCGAGTACGATACCGAAAGCCAGGGGTTCTGTTCCGCAAACCGGAACAGGGCGTTCTTCAATCCGATTTGATCCGCTGGGGAACGATACAAGTCGCGGCTAACGATACGGATCTCCTGGATGGCTTGCTCCAGGAGTTGAGTGACTTCGTCGACCCCGGCCTGGGCGTCCGGCACGTCCGTGCAAAGCAATTGCAACCGCAGCCCGGCCGCTGACAGGAGAGGGCCGACCTGGTCGTGCAGTTTCCGGGAAGCGGTCCGGAGCTTGGTTCCCAGCAGGTGGGACAAAATCGCCAACCGCTCCGCGTCGTTAGGTTTCGGGACGCTGGCCACGGGAACTTTCACGCGTTCAGCGCTTCCGCTTCACCACGCGCCTTGCGGCCGCGGCCACGTCGCGCGCCAGCAGGCCGTACTTATCGAGAAGTTGTTCCGGGGTTGCCGATTCCGCGTAGGTGTTCTGGATCCCTACAAATTCCATGGGCGCCGGATGCGTCTCCGCGACCACTTGTGCGACACGCACGCCCAATCCGCCGTCGGCCAGATGCTCTTCCGACACTACGATGGCTCCCGTTTCGCGCGCCGCGCGAGTAATCGCTTCGCGATCCAGGGGCTTGACGGTGTGGAAGTCGATCACCCGCGCGGAAATTCCCTCCGCTTCGAGCGCCTCCGCGGCGCGAATCGATTCGGCCACCAGCAAGCCAGTGGCGATCAGCGTCACGTCGGACCCTTCCAGCAGTTCGATCGACTGGCCGATCTTGAACTCCTGGCCGGCTTCATAAATTCGCGCAACTTTAGGCCGTCCCGCGCGAATGAAAACCGGTCCGAAGTGCTCCGCCGCCAGCTTGACCAGCGCCATCATGGCAACTTCATCCGCCGGCGAAATCACCGTGAAACCGGGCAGAGAGCACGCCAGACTCAGGTCTTCGACACTCATCTGCGATGGCCCGTCTTCGCCAATCGAGATGCCGCTGTGCGTACCCACGACCTTGAGATTCACGTTGGGATACGCGGCGGTCACGCGCATCTGCTCGAATCCTTTGTTCAGCGCAAACACCGAGAAACTGGAGGCGAAGGGAATCTTTCCGGCCGACGCCATGCCCGAGGCGATCGCGATCATGTTCGATTCCGCGATTCCGCATTCGATAAAGCGGTCGGGAAATTCCTTCGCGAATCCGGCCGTGTGCGTGGACTTGGAGAGATCCGCATCGAGCGCCACTACATTCGGATTCGTCCGTCCAAGTTCCACCAGAGCCTTCCCGAAGGCTTCGCGCGTGGCTGCGCCCATGGGCAGATCGTACTTCGTCTTAGCGGGCATCAGGCGAGCTCCTGCAGGGCTTTCGCGCACTCCTCGCGGGTCGGCGCGGTGCCGTGGAACTTAGGATTGTTCTCCATGAACGACACGCCTTTACCCTTGACCGTGTGGGCCAGGATGCACGTGGGCCGGCCTTTCTCCGAGGACGCTTCGCCGAACGCGTTCTGCAGAGCCGCGATATCGTGCCCGTACGCCTCGATGACATGCCATCCGAATCCGCGCCACTTGTCCGCCAGCGGCTCCAGGCTCATGATGTCCTTGACGAATCCGTCCAGCTGGATCTGGTTGTAGTCGACAATCGCGACCAGGTTGTCGACGCGGAGAAAGCCCGCGGCCATGGCAGCTTCCCAAATCTGGCCTTCCTGAATCTCGCCATCGCCCAGCACGACGAAGGATCGCGACTTGCCGCCGGGCTTCCCTTGATTGAGCCGCGCCGCGAGCGCCATGCCCAGCCCCAGCGAAAGTCCCAGGCCCAGCGAGCCGGTGGAAGCTTCAAGCGACGGCAGAAACCGCACGTCCGGGTGGCCTTGGTAGATCGAACCGAGCTTGCGCAACGTCATCAGCTTGTCTTTTGGACAATACCCGCACTCCGCCATCACGGCATAAAGAATCGGGCAACAGTGTCCCTTCGACAATATGAACCGGTCGCGATCCGGCCACTGAGGATTGTCAGGATCGTGACGCAGCACATCGAAAAACAGTGTGGTCACGATTTCAGCGGCTGAGAGCGATCCGCCGGGATGGCCCGAGCCCGCCTCGGTGATCATCTCGATCGCCGTGCGCCGCATGCGTTTGGTGATCGCAGCCAGTTGAGCGACGTCACTGGTTTTTTGCATGGCTTCCTCAAATGTAGCAGGGCGTCATCCCTGCCGTGGGAAGCCGATCCGCCGCTTCGGTCCTGGTGGCGGAATCGCCTTCATTTCGCTGATCTCATCCGCGAGGATCGTGATCACCGAATTCTGCCTGTTCTGCATGTCTTCGATCTTTTCGACGCGGATGGCCAGGTCCTTGTGATTCGCCAGCAGCTCGCGCATGCGCACGAACGCCCTAATGATCAGGACGCTCATCTTCACCGCACGCGCGCTAGCTAGTACTGCCGAGAGCATAGCGACACCATGTTCAGTGAACGCGTAAGGCAAGTTGCGACGGCCGCCCCAACTTGAGGTCGCAATTTGCGACCTCAAGTTTCGCGCTTCCGCTTCCGTCAGGCGGAACATAAAGTCCTTCGGGAAACGGCCGCGATTGCGTTGCACCTGCTCATTTACACGTTTGGTGGGTACCTGATACAGCTCCGCCAGGTCAGCATCCAGCATGACCTTTTGTCCCCGGATCATGTTAATCCGCCGTTCCACGAGTTGCACCGGGACGGGAAGCTTGGAAATAGCAGTTTTTCGCGAAGAGGCCATACGACCATAGTGATAAGAAGCCTAGAGTTATCTCATAGAGACTGCCATGTGCTAGCCTGACCTGTTTCATGCCCGACCCCGCGCGCATCCCTCATCCCATCCACATCTCCAACCCCGTCAAGTGGACGATTTGCGCCATGGCCGCACTCGGGTTCCTGTTCGATATTTACGAAGTCCTGGTGGCGCCGCTGGTGCTGCAGCCTGCCGTGATGGAGCTCGGCGGATTCTCCCCCGGCTCGGCCGAATACCGGCACTGGACCGGACTGCTGTTCTGGATCCCGCCGCTGGTGGGCGGCTTCTGCGGGCTCTGGGGCGGCTATCTGGCCGATCGCTTCGGCCGGCGGCGCATCCTGGTTTGGAGCATCCTGCTCTATACCGTGTCGGCCGTGTCCGCGGGAATGTCCACGCGGATGGAGACGCTGCTGCTGTTTCGCGCTCTGACCTTCGCGGGCCTATGCGTCGAATTCATCGCCGCAGTCGCGTGGCTCGCCGAGCTGTTCCCCGAGCCCAAAATGCGTGAAGCCGTGCTGGGCTACACCCAGCTGTTCTCGTCCCTGGGTGGAGCCCTGGTCGCCGGCGCGTTCTATCTCGCCAATCGCTACGGCGCGGATCTCCCGGCGATCTACGGCGCGCACTCGGCGTGGCGCTACACACTGATCTCGGGCGTGGCTCCCGCGATTCCCTTGATGCTCATCCGTCCGTTTCTGCCCGAGTCTCCGCTGTGGCAGCAGCGGCACGCCGAAGGGACGCTCAAGCGGCCGAGCATAGCGGAGCTCTTCCGGCCCGAATTCCGCCGCGGCACGGTGATCACCGCGCTCCTGTTCGCCTGCGCTTATGGCGCCGCGTTCGGGACCATCCAGCAATCGCCACAGATTGCCGCGGGGCTCCCGGAAGTCCGGCAGCTTCCCACCTCCGCGCGCGGCCAGGCGACGGCGGGCGTCCAGACCACGCAGGAACTGGGAGGCTTGGCGGGCAGATTCGCGATCGCCAGCCTGGGGCTGCTGATCGTCAGCCGGCGGACGGTGCTGAGAGCGTTTCTGATACCCGGCCTGGTTCTTACGCCGTTCGTATTCCTCTACACCGCCACCCACAGCCTGGAGCTGTTCCGCATCGGCATCTTCGTCGCCGGATTTACCACCGTGGCGCAGCTCACGTTCCTGGGGAACTACATGCCGCGCATTTACCCGCTGCATCTGCGCGGAACGGGGGAAGGATTCGCGGCCAACGTCGGCGGCCGGATGCTGGGAACGTCGGCGTCTTTTGTCACGACGCATCTCGCCGCAGTGATGCCGGCAGTGCTGCCGGGCGCGCAGCTGGCCTACGCCGCTACGGCCGTGGGAATCGGCGTCTATCTGTTGGCATTGGTGCTCACGTTCTGGTTGCCCGAGCCGCCCGAACAACTTCCCGACTAAGTTACGACGTCGGCGGGCGCCGGCCCGCGATTCCGAAAGCGTCTTCGAGCGCCGCGCCGGCCTGCAACAGCGAGTCTTCCTGCTGCGGCGGAGCGACCAGCTGCAAACCGATCGGCAGGCCCGCGTTTGAAAACCCGCACGGCAGCGCCAGAGCCGGCCAGCCCAGCACGTTGAACGGCCGTGTCAGCCGCGTGGCCGCCGTGCGAACGTCCTCCGTGACCGTGCCGATCGCCACGCTCATCTCGCCGATTTTGGGAGCGGTCATCGGCGTGGCCGGCGTCATCAGGCAATCGAGATGCGTCCAGATTTTCGCAAAGTCCCGAGCCAGTACCCGCCGGACGCGTTGCGCGTTCATGTAGTCGATCGCGGGAATCAGCCGCCCTTGCTCGAGCAGGACCAGGATGTCCCGCCCGATTTCGCCGCGCCGGTCAAGGTACCGGGCCAGCAGGGCCGAAACTTCCGAAAGTTGCGCGATGCGTCCGACCACGTTGAGCGCTTCGACGTCCGGCAACCGGATCTCGGTCACATGCGCGCCCAACGCCGCCGCCGTCTGCACGGCCGCCCGAAACGACAGCATCACCTCCGGGGCGATTCTTTCCACAAAGAAGTTATCGGGCACGCCGATGCGCATACCACGAAGATCCGCGCGGGCAGCCGGCGTGTAGCCGCTCGAATGTTTCGCGATCGGGCTGAACCCGAGCGCCACATCGCGCACCGTGCGCGCCAGAAGACCGGCGTGGTCGAGCGTCAGCCCCAGCGGCATCACGCCCCTCCGGCTCACGCGCTCGTAGGTCGGCTTCAAACCCACCACGCCGCAGAACGACGCCGGAATGCGAATCGACCCTCCGGTATCCGTGCCCGTGGCGAGCGGAACCAGTCCGGCCGCTACCGCCGCAGCCGACCCGCCGCTCGATCCGCCGGGGACCCGTTCCAGGTCCCACGGATTCCGAATCGCGCCAAAGTGCGGATTGTTCGACGTGATGCCGTAGGCGAATTCGTGCAGCCCGGTTTTGCCGATCACGACGGCCCCCGCGTCATTCAACTGGCTTACGATGGCCGCGTCATGGTCGGGCACGAAATCCGCGAAGATTTTCGATCCGCTGGTGGTCCGCACGCCGCGCGTCAAGATGTTGTCCTTGTGAGCGATCGGAATGCCGTGCAGAGGTCCGCGGTCGACGCCGCGTGCGAGGTCGTCGTCCAGTGCCGCCGCGCGCTCCACGGCCGCTCCGTCGGTGATCGTGAGGAACACATTCAGGCGTTCCCGCGTGTCGGCCGCCGCCCGCCGCAGGGTTTCTTCAGTAAGCTCGCGAACGGAGAGCTTCTTGCCACGCAACGCCGCGCCGATTTCGCCGATGGTCACGATTCGTCCTCGGGTCCGTTCCAGAGCGGCGTATCGGGAGCCAACTCTTGCTCCATCGGTCGAAGCGCGGCTTCCAGCTTTTCAAGCGCCGGAATCACATCCGGCAACAGATCCTCGGGTACAGGCGGCTCGGCGGACGCAGCCAACACTTTCCAGTTAGTCACTACACAAATATACAAGTCGTACAATCAAGGTGAATGCTGGCCGCCGACAAGCCCGTCGCCGCCGCGCCGCTGACCCAGCTCAGCGAAGAAGAAACCATGTTCCAGTCCTCGGTCCGGCGATTTGCCGCCGAGCGCCTGGCTCCCCACGTCCGCGCCATGGACGACGCGGGCGTCTTCCGCAAGGAACTCATCAGCGAACTGTTCGAGCTGGGACTCATGGCCGTCGATGTCCCGGAGGAATACGGCGGGCAAGGCGGGACCTTTTTTCAGGCGATTCTCGCGATCGAGGAGCTGGCCAAGGTGGACCCTTCCGCCTCCGTCATCGTGGACGTGCAGAACACGTTGTTCAACAACGCGCTTGTGCGATGGGCCAACGAAGATCAGCGCCGCCGCTGGCTGCCTCGCGCCGCTAAGGACACCGTCGCGAGCTATGCGCTGTCTGAAGCCGGCTCGGGCTCCGATGCCTTCGCCCTGACGACTCGCGCCGTCGAAGCCGGGGACGAATATCGTCTCACCGGGCGCAAGCTCTGGATCACCAACGCGGCCGAAGCCGGCTTGTTCCTGCTGTTCGCGACCGTCAATCCCGAGGCGGGATACAAAGGCATCACGGCATTTCTGATCGAGCGCGATTTCCCCGGGTTCGCGGTCGGCAAAAAAGAGGACAAGCTGGGCATCCGCGCCTCTTCCACCTGCGAGCTGATCCTGGACGATTGCCTCGTACCCAAGGCCAACGTCATCGGCGAAGTGGGGCAGGGCTACAAGATCGCCATCGAGACGCTGAATCAGGGCCGCATCGGCATCGGCGCGCAGATGCTCGGCCTGGCCGAAGGCGCGCTGGGCCACGCCCTCGCCTACGCCCGGCAGCGCAAGCAGTTCGGAAAACCGATCGCCGAATTCCAGGGAGTACAATTCGAATTAGCGGAGATGGCCGTCGAAGTGGAAGCGGCCCGCCTGATGGTTTACAACGCCGCCCGGCTCAAGGACGCTGGACAGCCGTATTTGATGGAAGCCGCCATGTGCAAGTATTACGCGTCGCAGGTAGCCGAACGGGTAGCCTCGAAAGCGGTCGAGGTGCTCGGCGGCGTGGGTTTTACCAAGGATTACCCGGTCGAGAAGCTGTACCGCGACGCCAAAATCGGCCGGATCTATGAAGGCACCAGCAACATGCAGCGGCTGACCATCGCCAAGCAGCTGTTGGCGAAACCGTAGCCGGACCAAGTTCGTCTGGTAAAGAGAGGTCGTCTGCTAAAGAGAGGTTGCATGATGCGCATATTCGGGCTGGTGATTCTGGGAGCCGCGGCACTCGCCCCGGCAGTCTTCGGAGCGGATGCGAAGCAGGCGTCGCAAGCGGACCCCTCGCAGGCACAGATCGACGACATCATCCAGAAGTTTGCCGCCAAGGAAGCCGATTTCGCCAAGGCCCGCGAGAACTACACCTATCGGCAGACCGCCAAGATTGAGGAGCTGGACGAATCCGGAACCGTCACCGGCCGCTGGGAGACGGTTTCCGACATCGTTTTCGATCCGGAGGGCAAACGGACCGAGAAAGTAGTGCGTGCCCCTGTTTCGACGCTCAATAACATCTTGCTGACCCCCGAGGATCTGCAGGACTTGCGCAGCGTCCAGCCCTTCGTATTGACCACCTCCGAGCTGCCGAAGTACCTGATCCGCTATCTCGGCAGGGAGCAGCTCGATGAAATCGGATGCTACGCGTTCGCCGTAAAGCCCAAAAAGGTCGAACCGGGCCAGCGTTACTTCGAGGGGATTGTTTGGGTGGACGACCGCGACCTGCAGATCGTCAAGACCTACGGGCGCGGTACCGGCGTTTTTAAGAAGGGGAACGCGTATCCCAAGTTCGAGACCTACCGGCAACAGGTCGATGGGAAATATTGGTTCCCCACCTACACCATCGCCAACGCCACGCTGCACTTCCCCCAATTCGACCAGCGCATCAAGCAAGTCGTTCGCTACCAGGACTATAAGCAGTTCAAGGCTCAGTCCACCATCACCTTCGGGGATGAGGTTGATCCAAACAAAGAAGAAACGAAGCCTGAGGCCCCCGCCAAGAAACCTTAGTATCCGATTAGTCGGATCTACGGGAAACCCCTAAACTCGCCGGGGGAACTGCCGATGTTATACATTCGGCATGGTTGTACACGTAACGCGACCCGGCGAGATCGAAAACTTGGGGAAAACTGCCTCTGATCCCGCAGTTGCGAAGCCGGACCGGCCGCCGCTCGATCAGATCAAAGGCGTATTTCTCGCCAGCCTGAACCACGAGATCCGCACACCCTTGAGCGGGATCGTGGGCATGCTCGACCTGCTGCTGGAAACCAACCTCGACGAGGATCAGCGCGACTACCTCAACGCCGCCCGTTTGTGCAGCGAATCGCTGGCCGAGCTTCTGAATTCCAGTCTGGAATACGCGGCCTTGGAGGCCGGACAGATCAGCGTGGAGGAAACCGAGTTCAGCGTGAAAGAAATGCTGGAGTCGGCCCTGGCCCAGCAGCGCCCCAAGGCCGATCTGAAGCAGCTCCAGTTACGGCTGACGCTGGATGCCGGACTCCCCGAGACGCTGATCGGCGACGCATCGCACTTGCGGGAATTGCTGGGGCACCTGGTCAACAACGCGATTAAATTTACACACTCCGGATCGGTGGACGTCCGGGCTGCCCTGAAAGCAGCATCGCCCCAAACGCCTGTCCTGCTGGTGGCCGAGGTTCACGACACCGGCGTCGGCATTCCGGCCGACCAGATCGGCACTATTTTCGAATCTTTCCGGCCGGGCGAAAGCGGTCTTGCGCGCGCGTATCCGGGGCTCGGCTTGGGTTTGGCGCTGGCGCAAAAGCTGGCCATCGTCATGGGCGGACAAATCCTGGTCGAAAGCCAGCCCGGCGTGGGATCCACGTTTACCCTGGAAGTCCCTGTGCGCCCTCCCGTCGCGGCCGTCGAAAGCCCGTCTTCCCGCGCGGCCGACCTGGGTCCTTTCGTGCTCGCCGTCGAAGACGATCCCATCGGCATGACCGTGCTGCGCCACGTCCTGCGCCGGCGCCTCAAGAATGTCGATTGTGCGACCTCGGGCCGCGAAGCGCTCGAAGCCGCGGCGCGGCGGCACTACGACCTGATTCTGATGGACCTTCAGATGCCCGATGTCAACGGCCTGGAGGCCGCCGCCGCCATCCGCCGGATGGACGGGTACCGCGACGTTCCGATTCTTGCGCTGACCGCCAGCTGCTCGGATCAGGTGCGCGAGCAGTGCCGCGCCATCGGCATGCAGGCATTTCTTTCCAAGCCGATCGACGCCAACGAACTCTGGGCGGCCGTTTCCCGCTACCTGGGCCGCGAGATTCCCCAATAGAAACCTTGCGTCCCCCAAGCGCACAGCGCGGGACGCGCACCGCACTCGATCAGACACAATGTTCGCGCCCTGCTGCGTTGTGCGCGATAGAAACGATAAAAAGTTGTTACGCTTGAGACTTGGCCGACAAAAAACTGAAGATTATTCCGCTGGGGGGCCTGGGCGAGTTCGGCATGAACTCCATGGCTATCCGCTACGGCGACGACATCATCGTAGTGGACGCCGGGATGATGTTCCCGGATGACGCGCTCCTGGGAGTCGACATCGTCACGCCCGATTTCGCGTATCTGGAGCAGAACGCGGCCCACGTCCGCGGCGTCGTCCTGACGCACGGCCACGAAGACCACATCGGGGGCGTGCCGTTTCTCCTAAAGAAACTGTCCGTCCCGGTATACGGCACCGCCTTCACTCTGGCCCTGGTCGAGCGCCGTCTGGAAGAGCATCGGATGGCCGACGAGGCCAAGCTGAAGCCGGTCAAGCCCGGCGACCGCCTGGAACTGGGGCCGTTCTCTATCGAATTCATCCACGTCACGCACTCGCTGGTAAGCTGTGTGGCGCTGGCCATCACCACGCCGCTCGGCGTCATCATCCATACCGGCGATTTCAAGGTCGACCCCACACCCACGGATAACCTCTTGTTCGACCTGCACACCTTTGCCGAGTACGGCAAGCGGGGCGTGCTGCTGCTGCTGTCGGATTCGACCAACGTCGATCGTCCGGGGTACACCGAAAGCGAACGCGCGGTAGGCCCGCGGCTGGAGGACCTGTTCGTGCGCTCGCGGCGCCGCCTGGTGATCTCCTGCTTCAGCTCCTCCATCCACCGCCTCCAGCAGATCTTGGATTTTGCGCACCAGTACGGCCGTAAAGTCGCGTTTTTCGGCCGCAGCATGACCAATACCACGGAAATCGCACACGATCTCGGGCTCCTCACCATCCCCGACGGCGTGCTGCTGCGCCCGCAGGACGCCATGCAACTGCCTCCCAACAAGGTGGTGGCGATGGTGAGCGGGACGCAGGGCGAGCCCATGTCGGCCCTGTCGCGGGTGGCCGTCGACAACCACAAGCATCTTTCCATCGAACGCGGCGATACGGTGGCGTTGAGCGCCCGCATCATTCCGGGAAATGAAAAAGCCATCTACCGGATGATCAACCACATCTCGCGGCGCGGCGCCGATGTGGTCTACGGCAGCATGAACCCGCCGATTCACGTCTCCGGTCACGGCAGCGCCGAGGAGATGCGCCTGATCCTGAACCTGGTCCGGCCGAAATATTTCGTGCCGGTCCATGGCGAATACCGCCAGATGGCGCGCCACGCCCAACTGGCCCAGCATTTGAGCCACTCGGGCCTGAAAGAGACGTTCATTCTCGAATCCGGCAATACGCTGGAAATCGACAGCCACGGAGCACGCAAGGCAGAGGACGTGCCGGTCGGCCGCGTGTGCATCGATTCCGGCACCCTCGATGAAGTGGTCGAGGAATTCGTGATCCGCGACCGCCAGCATCTCTCCGAGGATGGATTCGTGCTGCCGATTATCGCCATCAACCGGCATACCGGGCGCTCCGAAGGCTTGCCCGAAATTGTCAGCCGCGGCTTCATGTCCTCCGAGGACAGCGCCGAGGTGATGCAGGAAGCCCGCCAGGTGGTCCTGAAGACCCTGGAGTCCTCCACCGCCGAGGAGCGCGGCGACTGGGGCGTGATGCAGGAGAAGATCCGCACGGATCTGAAGCGCTTCCTCAACAAACAGACCCAGCGCCGTCCGCTGATTATGCCGGTGATTCTGGAAGTCTGATCGGCTGCCGCGAAGTCTTCATCGGCCAGACCCCGGCGCGCAAGACGCAGGACGACGCCGGAATCGCATGGAACCGGAGGTGAGCATGGAGTCGATTGGGCGGGGCGTGCCGGACGCGGCGCAGCAACAACGTCTGGTCCAGCTGCAGTCAGCGCTTGATTTCCTCGATGCCTCCCTGGAGTGGCGGCGCGTCTTCGCGGAGACCTGGGGCACGTTCCTGCTGGTGCTGGTCGCCGCCGGTGGCGGCGTCGTTGGGGCGATGAGCGGAGGCCGGATCACCCTGGGCATGATGGTGGTGGCACCGGGAATCATGGTGATGGCGATCATCTATTTCATGGGCGACGTGAGCGGAGCCCATTTGAATCCGGCGGTCACGCTGGCGTTCGCGGTGCGGCGCAACTTCCCCTGGAAGAGAGTCCCGGGCTACATCGTGGGACAAGTGATCGGAGGCGTCGGCGCGGCGGCGTTCCTTCGCGCCATGTTCGGGACGGTGGGGGCGCTCGGCGCGACGCTGCCCGGTAGTGGCGTGACCGACGGGAAAGCGCTGGCCATGGAAGTGGTGCTGACAGCCGGGCTGGTGAACACCATCCTGGGCACGGCGTCCGGCGCGCGGAACATCGGAACGAACGGCGCCATCGCCGTGGGCGGATACATCGCGGTCGCGGGACTTTGGGCGGCCCCGGTGACCGGCGCGTCGATGAACCCGGTGCGTTCGTTTGCGCCGGATCTGGTGCGCGGTGACTTCCACACGACCTGGATCTACCTGGTGGGGCCCGCGGTCGGCGCGCTGATCGGAGTAGCCTTCGAGCGGATACTCAAAGGGAAGCCCACGGAAGCCGGCGGGATCGCCGCGCAGGGAACGCTGGGTGTCCACGATACGGCCGGGCCGAATACTTCGGCGAAATGAGCCGGCGGCGCTGGCTCTCCGGCGCCGGCTCACAATTCTGTGAACAAAATCAACTGAGGCGGCGTCTATATGGCATTGTCGTAACCCTTGACTTGGCGCGACGTATTAAGAATTGCGCCGGAAGGAGGTGCTGTTATGTCACCGCTCGGGCAGGACCTGCGATACGCCGCCAGGACGCTGCGCGGCAGCCCCGGATTCAGTGCGGTTGCCATTCTGACCCTGGCGCTGGGCATCGGCGCGAACACCGCGATCTTCAGCTTTGTCGACGGCGTCCTGCTCAAGCCTCTTCCCTATCCTGAGCCGGACCGGATTGTGCGCGTGCTGGAGAAGCCTCCGCACGGCGAGCGCAATGGGATTTCCACGCTCAACTTTCTCGACTGGCAGAAGGACAATTCGGTCTTCGATTACATGGCTGCGCAATCCGGCGGCGGGGCGACGCTGGGTGGCGTAGCCGAGCCCGTGCAGTTGCGCGGCGGACGGGTTTCGGCGCATTACTTCGACATCTTCGGCATCAAGGCCGCTCTGGGAAGGACGTTTCTTCCGGAGGAAGACCAGCTCGGAAAGAACAAGGTGGTCATTCTCAGCAATGCTCTGTGGGTGACCCAATTCGGCGCCCAGAAGGGTATCGTGGGTAAAACGATCCTGCTGGATAACGAGTCCCACACAGTCATAGGCGTTTTGCCCGCGGGCGGCGCCTTCGACCGTGCGTCCACCCAGATCTGGCGGCCTCTGGCATTTGAGCCATCCAACATGACGCGCAATTTCCACTGGATGTCTTCGTTCGCGAGACTCAAGTCCGGTGTCAGCCTGCAACAGGCGAGAGCCAACATGGACGCGATCGGGAAGCGCATTGAGCACGATTTCCCCGATTCCAACAAAGGCTGGGGCGTGGTTGTCGAACGCTATGCGGATACGCTCATCGCGCCCGATCTTCGTTCGGCCCTGCTGGTGTTGTTGATCGCAACCGGACTGGTGCTGCTGATCGGATGCGCGAATCTGGCGAATCTGGCGCTTGTCAGGGGAGTCTCGCGGGAGCGGGAAGTCGCGGTCCGTGCTTCCCTCGGAGCGCGGCGATGGCAGTTGATTCGGCAGTTCCTGACGGAGACCGTACTCCTGTCGATCTGCGGCGGGCTTTTCGGAATCTTGATCGGGTATGGCACGCTGAAGTGGCTGCAATCGCAAATCCCGCCGTTCTCCTTCGCACGGGAGATCAACGTCACCATGGATCTTCGCGTGCTCCTGTTCGCCATGGCGATCGCCGTGTTTACGGGCGTCCTGTTCGGGTTGGCTCCCGCGATGCAAGTAACCTCGCCGAATTTGGCGAATGCCATGAAGGACGGAGGCCGGGGGGCCAGTACCGGTGGATCGCGGCGCCGCCTGCGCGACATCCTGGTGGTGGTCGAGGTGTCGCTGGCGTTCATCTTGCTGACCGGCTCCGGACTGATGATGCGCACCTTCTTCAGCCTGATGAACGCCGAAAGCGGATTTGACGCGACCAATACGGTCACGGTGGGGATGCCCACGCCGCTGCAGCGATTCCCCGATCCTCAGCAGCTCAACGCCTATCTGCGCGAGGTTCGCGCGGCGGTGGAGGCGGTGCCGGGTGTCGTTGAGACCGCGCTCTCCTGCGCCCCACCCATGCAGGGAACGTGTTATGGGATGCCGATGCTGGTGGCCGGCAGACCCATCGTGGACCGTTCCAACCGCGACGGAGGATTTTACAAGATCGTCAGCCCCTCGTATTTCACCGCCATGCGATTGAAGCTGCTCAAAGGCCGGGCGCTCTCCGATCGGGATAGAAAAGGCGCGCCGCCCGTTCTGGTGATCAATGACCGGCTTGCCAAGCGATACTTTCCCACCCAGGACCCGATCGGCCAGCACATCCTGATTCAAGAGATCGCCCCGGGCCAGACCGCGCTGGGTAACGAAATCTCGTGGGAAGTCGTGGGCGTGGTGGCCAGCGAGAAGATCGGAGGACCCAGGGACGAGCAGAGCGCGGGCGTGTACGTTTCAAACGAACAGTCTCCGGTGTACGGGATGACCCTGATCGTTCGCGCGAAGCTCGACCCGCTGACGCTCGGCAAGGCCATCAGCGCCGCGATTCACAGCGTGGGCAAGGACCAGGCGCTGGGAGACTTTCGGACAGTGGACCAGATTCGGGAACAGGCGCTGGTCGGGAACCGGCTGGAAGCGACGCTCATGGGAATCTTCGCGGCAGTGGCGCTGCTGCTGGCCGCGCTGGGCATCTATGGCGTGATCTCCTATTCGGTGGAGCAGCGAACCCACGAACTTGGAATCCGCGCGGCTCTGGGCGCGTCCCAAGGGAGCCTGCTCCGGTTGGTGCTGGTGCGCGGGTTGGCTCTGACCGGGATCGGTTTGGCGATCGGGCTGGCAGGCTCGCTCGTTGTGACCCGGCAAATGAAGAGCCTGCTGTTCGGAGTCGGCGCACAGGACCCCGCGACCATGATCGCGGTGGCGGGGATCCTGGCGGCCGTAGCGATTACAGCATGTTACGTGCCCTCGCGCCGGGCGACCAAGGCCGACCCGATGGTGGCCCTGCGATACGAATAAGGGGCGAACGGTCTTCCCTGCGGGCTCGCCGCGGCAATACGTTCCCAGTGTTGCTGAATTGTTATAATAGGGACTTCTATGTCCACCCCTATGTCCGCAGCAGGGAAGAAGATTATCTTGTTGCGGCCGCGAGGCTTCTGCGCCGGAGTGGTCCGCGCGATCGACGTCGTAAAGATCGCCCTGAACATGTACGGGGCGCCCATCTACGTGCGCAAGGAAATCGTCCACAACCGCCACGTGGTTGAGGAACTAAAGGCGCTAGGGGCTATCTTCGTGGAGGAGCTGGCGGAGGTGCCCGCCGGCGGCCGGGTGATTTTCAGCGCCCACGGCGTTTCGCCCGAAGTACGGAGCCAGGCACGCCAGCGGAGCCTCAAGGTGATCGACGCAACCTGCCCTCTGGTGACCAAGGTCCACCTGGAAGCCGTGAAGTTCGCGCGGAAGGGCTACACCATCGTTCTCATCGGCCACAAGGATCACGATGAGGTGATCGGCACGCTGGGCGAGGCTCCGGAATCGACCGCGCTGGTCTCGACCGTGGAAGACGTGGACCGCCTGGAAGTCGCCGATCCGGAGCGCGTGTCCTTCATCACCCAGACCACGCTGAGCCTGGATGAAACCCGGGACATCGTGGCGCGTCTAAAGAGAAGTTCCCCAAGATTCAGGGTCCCGCGGCGCAGGATATTTGCTACGCCACGGAAAACCGGCAAGTCGCCGTGAAAGCCGTGGTTCCGCTGTGCGAGGTGCTTTTGGTGGTGGGTTCGCAAAACAGCTCAAATTCGCGCCGTTTAGTGGAAGTTTGCGAAAAAATGGGCGTGCCGGCGTACCTGGTGGACGACTTGACCGAAGTCCGTCAAGAATGGCTGGAAAACATCCGGACGGTGGCGCTCACGGCCGGAGCGTCGGCGCCGGAGAACCTGGTCCAGCAACTGGTCGAGTTTCTCCAGCAACGGGGCTTCGCCCAGCTGGAAGAGATGGAAGTCAAGGAAGAGGACGTGCGCTTCAACTTGCCCGCGGAGCTGACGCGCACGGTGCAGTTACAAACCGTTGCACGGGTATGAGCAGCCCTAGTCTGCAAATCGCGGACACCCTGCTGTCGACGTCCTCCGGGACGTTGCGCCGGGCAGCCGACTACCTCCTCAAGCGCCGGACCGGCGAGGGGTTCTGGTGCGGCGAGCTCACCGCGGACACCACGCTCGAATCCGATTTCGTTCTGCTGGAGCTGTGGCGCCATCCACCCCAACCAGACGGAGTCTGGAACCCGCCCACCCGCGGGCTCATCGACAAGGCCGTCCGATCCATCCTGGCCCGCCAGCTGCCCGACGGCGGTTTTAGCATTTACGAGCAAGGGCCGTCGGAAGTCAGCGCCAGCATCAAGGCGTACGTCGCGCTGAAACTGGCCGGCATCGATTCCGCCGCTGCCAGTATGGTTCGTCTGAGGGAGCGCATCCTCGCCCTGGGCGGCCTGCAGGCGGCCAACAGCTACGTCAAGATCAACCTCAGCCTGTTCGGCCTGTATCCCAGAGAGCACACGCCTTCGATTCCTCCCGAGATCGGCCTGGCCGGGAACCTGATTTACGAAATGTCCTCCTGGACGCGCGCGATCGTGACTCCGCTCTCGATCCTGCACTCCATGAATCCGCGGCGGCCGGTACCCGCGGGATTCACTGTCGAAGAGCTGTTCGTTCCCGGCGTTCCTCTGGCCTTCGTGGATCGCGAGAAGATCCTGAGCTGGGGTAATTTTTTCTTTGTCGCGGACCGGTTCCTGAAATTGTGGGAACGGCACGGCTCGCGCAGCCTCCGCATGCGGGCCATACGCCGCGCCGAGCAATGGATCCTCGAACGAACGAGCCACGCGGATGGGCTGGGCGCCATCTACCCTTCGATGATGTATGTGGTGATGGCGCTGGATCTGCTGGGGTATCCTCCGGATCATCCCGACGTGCAGGAAGCCACGCGCCAATTCATGAACCTGATGATCGACGACCATCGCGGTTTCTTCTTCCAGCCGTGCTATTCGCCGGTGTGGGACACCGCCATCGCGGTCCATGTATTAGGCGAATCCGGATGTGTACCCGAGAGTTCGCTGGCGCCCGCGGCCGACTGGCTGCTTTCCAAGGAAGTCCGCCGCAAAGGCGACTGGAGCGTCAAGCGGCCCAATGTCGAGCCTTCCGGCTGGTATTTCGAGTTCGCCAACGAGTGGTATCCGGACATCGACGACACCGCTCAGGTCCTCCTGGCACTTTCTCAATCCACCGCCTCGGATCCGGAAGCGCAGCAGGCGTCCCGCCAACGCGCCATCGATTGGCTCCTGGCGATGCAAGGCTCCGACGGCGGATGGGCCGCCTTCGACGTCGACAACAATTGGAATTTCCTGAGCAGCGTGCCCTTCGCGGATCACAACGCCATGCTCGATCCCACCTGTCCGGATATCACCGGGCGCGTGCTGGAGGCGCTGGCCGCCTGCGGAGTCCCCCACACTCACGAGGCCGTGCGGCGCGGCGTGGCTTATCTCAAAAAGGCGCAGGAATCCGATGGGAGCTGGTATGGGCGCTGGGGCGTCGATTACATCTACGGCACGTATCTCGCGCTGCGCGGCCTGCAGGCCTCGGGCGAAAGCGACCGGGAGGCTTATATCCTGCGCGCCGGGGAATGGCTGCGCTCAATCCAGAATCCCGATGGCGGCTGGGGCGAGAGTTGCGCCAGTTACAACAACCATACCTTCACGCCCGATCACAGCACGCCTTCGCAAACCGCCTGGGCGCTGCTGGGACTGATCGCGGGAGGCGACACCACCAGCGGCAGCCTGCACAACGGCATCGAGTATCTGGTCGAAACCCAGCGCGGCGACGGCGGCTGGGATGAGGATTTGTCCACCGGCACCGGCTTCCCCGGCGTCTTTTACCTGCAATACCATCTTTACCGGCATCTTTTCCCGGTTCTGGCGCTGGCAGCCTACCGCAAAGCCAGAGGAGCAACCCACGCATGAGATTTCCAATTACCCAGGCGGCCAGCATGGCGACCTACATCGCCAAGAACAAGCTGCGGCCGCGCCCGGAGTGGCAGAAGAACCTGGGCGCCACCGAGGATGCGAAGAACCCCTTCCGCATCGTGCACGCCCAGATTCCGTCGGCTCGCGCGGATCGCAAACCGCATCCGATGCTGAGCAAGCGTTTTCCGCTGGTGATGATGCTGGAGCCGCTGCACGCCTGCAATCTCACTTGCACCGGCTGCGGGCGCATCCGCGAGTATGAAACCTCCATCAGCTCGCGGCTTACTTTAGAACAGTGCCTGACGGCCGTCGACGAGTGCGGCGCGCCCATGGTGTCCATCTGCGGCGGCGAGCCGTTCCTCTATCCCGAACTGCCGCAGCTCTGCCAGGAGATCCTGGTGACCCGCGGCAAATACATCCAGCTATGCACCAACGGCATGTTCATCACCAAGCGGCTGAAGGAATTCAAGCCGCACGCCGGCCTGGTCCTGAACGTTCACCTGGACGGCATGGAGAAGAATCACGACCTGGCGGTGGAACGGCCGGGCGTGTTCAAGGCCGCCATCGAAGGCATTCGCGTCGCCAAGGAAAACGGATTCCGGGTGTTCACCAACACCACCGTGTACCGGGAAACCGACATGAACGAGATCGAGGAGCTGTACACGTTCCTGGCACAGTTCAAAGTCGACGGGCACACCATTTCTCCGGCGTATGGATACTCCTCCGTCAACGACCAGGAAATCTTCATGACGCGCGAGGACATCTACGAGAAGTTCAAGGACATCGACAAGCTGGCCAAGCGTTTCCCGCTGGTCTCCTCGCCCGTGTACATGGACTTCCTCAAGGGCGACCGCGATCTTCCCTGCACCGCCTGGGGCAACCCGACCTACAACGTCAAGGGCTGGAAAGGCCCGTGCTACCTGATCACCGACGCGCACCATGAGACCTTCGAGGATCTCATGACCAAGACGCCCTGGGAAAATTACGGCTCCGGGAACGACCCGCGCTGCGATCAGTGCATGGTGCACTGCGGTTACGAGCCGTCCTCGGCCTACGGCATCAACGCCAAGCTTAGCGATCCGTTCAAGACGCTGAGCTGGCTGCTGGGCTAAAACCTTTCGTGAAACCCACGCTCGTCACCGGAGCCACCGGCTTTGTCGGCTGGCACGTGGCTCGCGCCTTGCTCGATCGCGGCGATTCCGTACGCGCTCTGGCGCGCGATCCGGCGAAGCTCCGCGAACTGTCCGGCGTCCAGGCTGTCCAAGGGGACCTGCGCGATCCGGACTCGCTCCAGCGCGCCGTGGAGGGCTGCAGGGTTGTTTTCCACGTGGCCGCCGATTACCGCCTGTGGACCCGCGAGCCCCAGGAGATGTACCGGTCGAATGTCGAAGGCACCCGGTCGATGCTTGAGGCGGCTCGCCGCGCAGGCGTCGAACGGTTCGTGTACACCAGCACCGTCGGCTGCATCGGCGTCCCTCCGGAGAGCATCGGAGATGAGAGTGACTTCGCGCGCCTCGAGCACATGCAGGGTCCGTACAAGCGGTCGAAGTTTCTCGCAGAGCAGGTGGCTCTCGAATATGCAAAAGAAGGTTTCCCGGTGGTGATCGTGAACCCGACCGCTCCCGTGGGCGATCACGACTTCAAGCCCACGCCGACCGGCAAGATCGTGGTCGATTTCGCCCGCGGGAAGATTCCCGCTTATGTGGACACCGGCCTCAATGTGGTGGATGTGCGCGACGTCGCTTGCGCGCATCTGGCCGCGTGCGAGCGCGGCGTTCCCGGCGAGCGCTATATCCTGGGCTCCGAGAACATGACGCTCCAGCAGATCCTGGAGACTCTGTCCGGCATCCTCGAACGGAAAGCGCCCCGCGTGCAGATTCCCTATGCCGTCGCCTACGCCGCGGGAGTCGCGTCCACGGCCTGGGCGGAGGCGACCGGGAAAGAACCGCGCGCGCCTCTGGACGCCGTGCGCATGTCGCGAAAAAAGATGTGGGTGCGTCACGACAAGGCCGCCCGCGAGCTAGGATATTCCCCAGGCCCTGCGGCCGATGCCCTGCGCCGCGCCGTCGTCTGGTTCCGGGACAATGGTTATTGCTGAAGAAATTGCTTTGACGACAATGGTTACCTGGCTCATGGTTGCGGCGGAAGGTCGGGAGTTCGAAGGAATCCTGAAACGCGCCGGCGAGGTTCGCCCTTTGCCCTGGCCCGGCGCGGCATTTTCGCGCCAGGCGGCCTGGAAAAACGACCGCTGGCTTTTGATCGCCAACGGCCCTGGATCCAGGCTGGTGGAGCGCGCGCTGGAGTCCAAGCCGCGGGTGGACCGGATCCTGAGTATCGGTTTCTGCGGAGCCCTTGACCCGGCGCTACGGATTGGTGATATCGTCGTATCGGGTGAAGTTCCAAAAGGGTTGGGAGCGTCCTTTGTGCGTGGCGAGGTGGTATCGGTAGACCGAGTCGCGTTCACGGCTCGGGAGAAGCGTGACTTGCGTACGGCCACCGGAGCCGCGGTGGTGGAGATGGAATCGGCAGCCGTGGCCCGGAAGGCGCGGGATTGGGACATTCCATTTGGCTGCGTCCGCGTGGTGTCCGACGCCGCAGGGGAGGATCTGCCGCTGGATTTTAATCGGTACCGGGATGCGGACGGGCGCTTCGAGCGCACCCGCATTGCGCTGGCCGCTTTGGGGCGTCCCTTCACCGTGTTGCCGGGGCTGGTTCGCCTGGATCGCCATTGCCGCCAGGCGGCGGAACAATTAGGAGAGTTTCTTGCCAACTGCGAAAACTAGCATCGCTGAACATCCGGGGGTCACCAGGCCGGAGGCGGCAGCTTCAACCATGCAGGCCGCGGTGTATCGCGGTTCGGGCCGTGTGGAAGTGGAAACCATTCCCGTCCCGGAGATCGGACCAGGGGAGATCCTGGTCCGGGTGGAGACCTGCGGCATCTGCCACACGGATCTGAAGAAGATCGCCTATGACCTTCTCGAACCGCCCCGGATTTACGGCCACGAAATCGCGGGCGTGGTGGCCGCGGTGGGCGCCGATGTCCGGCGCTTCCGTCCCGGCGACCGGGTGGTGGTGTTTCACCACATTCCCTGTGGCGAATGCTTTTATTGCCGGCGCAAGCTGTTCGCGCAGTGCCCGGTCTACAAAAGAGTCGGCGTGACGGCGGGATTCGAGCCCGCCGGCGGCGGCTTCTCGCAATACGTGCGCGTCATGGACTGGATCGTCGAGCGCGGCGTCGAGAAAATCCCGGACGGCGTGCCCTTCGATCAGGCCTGTTTCGTCGAGCCCGTGAACACCTGCCTCAAGGGATTCAAGCAGGTCGATCCGCAGCCGGAAGACGTGGTCGCCGTGCTGGGCCAGGGCCCCATCGGCCTGATCTTCACCATGATGGCGGTGCGGACCGGCGCGCGGGTGATCGTCACCGATACCATGACCAGCCGCCGGGGCCTGGCGCTGAGTTTCGGCGTCCAGGAGGCCTTCAACCCGCGCGATGAAGACCTGGACGTCCGCGTCAAGGGCATGACCGGCGGCCGTGGCGCCGACCTGGTGATCGTGGCGGCTTCGGCTCCCGGGATCGTCCAGCAGGCCGTGGCCTGCTCGCGGCCCGGCGCGCGAATTCTCCTGTTTGCCCAAACCTCGCATCAGGAGCGCATCGAAGTGTCCGGCGCGGACATCTGCGTGGGGGAGCGCGCGATTTTCGGCTCCTACAGCGCTTCGGTGGACCTCCAGAAGGAGTCCGCGGACCTGGTGTTCAGCGGGGCTCTGGCGGTGGAGGAGCTGATCACGCATCGGGTGCCATTAAACGATATTCATAGCGGCATTGAGCGCGCTTTGCATCCGGATGAGGTATCGTTAAAGGTAGTAGTCCAGCCACAAAAATGAGTCCAGATACGCAGCGGATGAGCGCGGCCGTGCTGTATGGCAAGGAGCAGCTCCGCATTGAACGGGTGGAAGTTCCTAAATTGGGCCGCGGAGACGTGCTGGTGCGCGTGCGCGCGGCGCTGACCTGCGGAACCGACGTCAAGGTATTCCGCCGGGGCTATCACGCCAAGATGATCCGGCCGCCCGCCTTGTTCGGGCATGAGCTGGCGGGAGACGTGGCGGCGGTGGGCAGCGACGTCTCGGCATTCCACGTGGGCCAGCGCGTGGTGGCCGCCAATTCGGCCCCGTGCGGCGCCTGCTTCTATTGCCAGCGCGGCCAGGAAAATCTCTGTGAGCGCCTGCTGTTTAACAACGGAGCCTACGCCGAGTACATCCGCATTCCGGAGCGGATCGTGTCCCGGAATATGCACGAGCTTCCGGCGCACGTCAGCTATCAGGATGCCGCGTTGGTGGAGCCTCTGGCGTGCGTGATGCGCGGCCTGGAGGAGAGCGGCGTCAAGCCCGGCGACACGGTGGCCGTCATCGGATTGGGCCCCATCGGCATGATGTTCGTGCGCCTGGCAAAGACGGTTTATAACGCGCGCGTCATCGCCATCGGACGCCGCCGTTCGCAGCTCGATCGCGCCACCGGAATGGGCGCCGATGAGGTGGTCCTGAACGAGGAAGGCTCCGATGTCGTCAGCCCCGTCCAGAACCTGACCGGCGGACGAGGCGCGGATATCGTCATCGAAGCGGTGGGGCTGCCCGAGGTCTGGCAGCTGGCCATCAAGCTCCTGCGCCGCGGCGGCGTGGTGAATTTCTTCGGCGGCTGCCCGGAAGGCACCGAAGTGCCGGTGGATGCCGGTCTGCTTCACTACTCGGAACTCACTCTCAAGGCCAGCTTCCATCACACGCCGGCTCTGATCCGGCAGGCCCTGGACATCATCAGCCGGGGACGCGTGACCGCCCGCGATTTCGTAAATCGCGTCGAGCCGCTCTCGAATCTGCTCGAAGTCATGCAGCACCTGATGAGCCACAACGGGCACCTCAAGACCGCCATCATCCCGTAGAGGAGGTCCCCTCTACGCACCTCTATCCCACTCAATTCCTGGCATCCCCGGAAGCCATGCAGCGGGTCTGGCCGCGGGAGGAGTCGCTCGCCTACACACGCTGGCTGGCGACGCATCACTACGAGAATTTTCATGTGGTGAGCCTGCTGCTCCCTAAGCGCCTGCATCAGGATTTCTACAACGTCTATTCGTTCTGCCGCTGGGCCGACGATCTGGGCGACGAGATCGGCGATACGGCGGAAAGTCTGCGTTTGCTGGCCTGGTGGCGCGCCGAGCTGCACGCCATGTGCGCGGGTAAAGCCCGGCATCCGGTGTTCGTGGCGCTGGCCGGCACCGTTCGCGAATTCTCTCTTCCCGTTGCATGGTTCGACGATCTCATCAAAGCGTTCGAGCAGGACCAGACCGTCACCCGCTACCGCAACTTCGAGGAGCTGTTTCAGTACTGCCGCTCTTCCGCGAACCCCGTGGGCCGGCTGGTGCTGGGCCTGTGCGGATATCGCGACGCGGAGCGCCAGGCGCTGTCCGACGCCACCTGCACCGCGCTGCAGCTGGCCAACTTCTGGCAGGACGTCGCGGTCGATCTCGAAAAGGACCGCGTGTATCTGCCGCTCGATTTGCTGGAGGCCCACGGCTATCCGCTGGATGCGCTGTTCGCGCGCAAATTCGATCAGCGCTTTCGCGCGGCCATGCAGGAGGCCGTGAACGTCACCCGCGGGCTTTTCTTACGGGGACTTCCTTTAGCGGATTCCGTCGACCGGCGCCTGGCCATCGACCTGGAGCTGTTCAGCCGGGGCGGCCTGCGGGTACTCGAAAAGATCGAGCGCCAGGATTGCGACGTCCTCGGGTCCAGGCCGGCCATCACCAAAGTGGAACGCGTGGGATTGCTGCTCAGCGCCCTCACCCGGCGGGCATTTTCGCGGGCTGCCTGAAAACCATGACCGTCGAGGAGTCCTACGCCTTCTGCGAACGCGTGGCGCGCACCCAGGCCAAGAACTTCTATTACTCCTTCCTGCTGCTCTCCCGGCCGCAGCGCCGGGCCATGTGCGCGATCTACGCCTTCATGCGCTACTGCGACGACTTGAGCGACGCGGAGGGCGTGGCCGACCGGCCCGCCGCCATCGCCCGCTGGCAGGCCGATCTCGATTTGGCGCTGGCGGGCGACGCTCCCGAACACTCTCCGCAACACGCGTTGTGGCCGGCGTTCTCCGATGCGGTGGCGCGCTACTCGATCCCGCATGAATACTTCCGCGACATGATCCGCGGCGTCAGCTCGGACCTGGAGCCGCGCGATATCCAGACGTTTCAGGAACTGTACGATTATTGCTACCACGTGGCCAGCGTGGTCGGCCTGACCATCATTCATGTTTTCGGCTTCGACGATCCCCGGGCTCTCCAGCTGGCGGAGCGATGCGGCGTGGCGTTCCAGCTCACCAACATCCTGAGGGACGTGCGGGAAGATGCCGAGCACGGCCGCGTGTATTTGCCCGCGGAAGATTTAGCAAGGTTCGGCGTAAAGACAACCGAGTTGTCCGGCGCCGCGCTTTCGCCCGCCTTGCGCAGCCTGCTCGAGTTCGAAGCGGAACGCGCGCGAGCGTATTATCGCGAGGCTCAACCCTTGACCGGCATGGTCGATCGCCGAAGCCGCGCCTCGCTCCAAGCCCTGATCGGGATTTACTTCCGGCTGCTCGAACGCATTTCCAATTCCGGTTACGAAGTGCTGCGCGGGCGCGTCCGTGTGCCCGCCTGGGAAAAACTCTGGATTCTGGCCCGCTGCGCGATCTGAGCCCGCCGCGCGTTAATTGAACACCCAGCGGATGCCGCCGTAGGGCCCCCACAAGAATCCCCTAACGAACGTATCCTGTTTCGGAGACGTCCGGAAATAGAAGGCCTTTCCGCCGCCGAAAACTTCGAGTTTTCCCACGCGCCCCACCACGGTCGCGTCACCGTCTCCGATGGCGGAGTGATGCGGTATTCCCATCCCGGATCCGCGAGCCTCGATGCGAAAATGACGCGAGGGCACGTACTCCATGCCCAGCCCCACGGCCGGGAGCTTGATCGACTGACCCTGGGACAGCGGCAGGCCGGGCGCCGTCACCGTCGCCTCCACAGAAGGATTGACTCGCACGTAGTGAAACTCCCACAGCGTCTTGACCCGGAATTTTGCGTCCTGGGGCGGATTCGGATACGTCAGGTAGTTCCAGGACACCTTGAGGTCGCTCAGGCTATAGTTCATCGCCAGAGGTTCGCCCTGCGCGATGGTTCCGCCGAACAGACCCAGATCGGTAGGGGCCAGCGCGTTACCCCGGTCCTTGAGCGTCATGTAGGACACTTCCAGCCGTGTCGACCCCTTCATCGGAATCGTAACCATCGCGCCGAGGGCCCGCGAGGGCTTTTGCGGAAGCGTCAAGTCGTGAGGAGGGGGCACAATGGCCAGCGTCCCGGCGCGCAAGGAGGGGCCGCCGCTGGGCAGCCAGCCGTAGAACGAGACCGAAAGCATCCGCTCGATATTGTCGGGAGTCTGCGGCTGAGCAGCGGGCGCCTTCGGCGGAACAGGGGGCTGCTGAGCAGGCGGAGGCGGCGCCGGCGGCTGCTGGGCCGACAGAGTCGAACAGAACCACGAACACGTCATCACACACAACACCACCGGGCAGATTCTGCCAATCAGCTTCACAGTTTCCTCATTCCCCTCTGCGCGCGAACGGCTCTTCACGAGCCCATAACCACAGTCTAGAGGATAAGCCCCCGCTGGGCCGCGGTTCAACATTCGTCCCCTTGCCGGAACCCGCGAGGCGGGCTTCCCGGCTTACACTATTCCTGTGATACCGCTGGGTTTGGTCCGTTTCGGCATCCGCTGCCTGATCGCGCTTCTGTACCGCGTCCGGGTGCTGGGCGCCGATCATGTGCCGGCGCGGGGCGGCGCTCTGCTGGTATCCAATCACGTTTCCCTGATGGACGGATTCCTGGTGGGATGGGCCGCGCGGCGCCGTCACACGCGCTTCATCATCTGGCGTCCGTATTACGAACACTGGGCATTCCGCGGCCTGCTGCGGGCCCTGCGGACCATTCCGGTCGATCTCACGGGACCCCGCGCGATGATCGCCGCGATCCAATCCGCGCGCAAGGAGCTCGAGGCCGGGCACGTCGTGTGCATTTTCGCGGAAGGATCGGTCACCCGCACCGGCAACCTGCTGCCGTTCAAGCGCGGGATGGAGAAGATCGTCAAGGGGCTGGACCTTCCCGTGATCCCGGTCCATCTGGACCGCGTGTGGGACAGCATCTTCAGCTTCGCGGGCGGGCAGTTTTTCGGGAAGACGCCGCGCCGTTGGCCCTATCCTGTCACCGTGTCCTTCGGCGCCCCGCTGCCTACCCCCGTCACCGCCTTGGCCGCCCGGCAAGCCGTCCAGGAACTGGGAAGCGATGCGGCGCAATTGACCCGGGAACCCGAGCGCGACCTTGCCCGCGCGCTTCGTTCGCCAGGCGCGCCGAAACTGGAGCAAGTTCGCCATGGCCGATTCCACCGGCCGCGAGCTGACCTACGGACGCGCGCTGACCGCGGCAGTGCTGCTCGCGGGCGAGGTCCGCCGCAAGGCGGACTCACAGAAGATGGTCGGGTTACTGCTGCCCGCCACCGTCGGCGGAGCGCTGGCGAACCTGGGGGTCTCGCTGGCCGGCAAGGTCCCGGTGAACCTGAACTTCACCGGCGGCAAGGAATCGATGATGTACGCCATAGCCCAGTGCGAGATCCGCACCGTCATCACCTCCAAGGTTTTCCTGGCCAAGGCGAAGCTCGAAGCTCCCGAAGGCTCGGTCTATCTCGAAGACATCATGGCGGCGCTCACGAAGTCCCAAAAGCTCCGGGCGCTGGTCAAGGCGCGGCTGGCGCCGGGCCGGTGGCTGACCCCCCAGGGCGATCCTGACAGCCTGGCCACGGTGATCTTTTCAAGCGGCAGCACCGGTGTTCCCAAAGGCATCATGCTGTCGCACTTCAACCTGTCGACCAACGTCGACGCCGTCCTGCAGATCTTCTCGCTCGACCAGCACGACCGCATCGTCGGAGTGCTGCCGCTGTTTCATTCTTTCGGTTTCATGGCGACCATCTGGCTGCCGCTGTTCACCGGCGGAGGAGTGGTCTATCATCCCAACCCCACGGACGCAAAGGTTATTGGAGAATTAACCCATAAATACAAAGGCACCTTCCTGCTCTCGACCCCCACCTTTTGCGGGACCTACATGCGCAAGTGCACCCGGGAACAGTTCGCCTCTCTCCGCTTCGTGGTGGTGGGCGCGGAAAAACTTCGCGAGCCGCTGCGCAAGGAGTTCGAGGAAACCTTCGGTATCGATCTGCTGGAAGGCTACGGCATGACCGAAATGTCTCCCGTGGTCGCGGTGAACACCCCCGACTTTCGGGACGGTAAGGAGATTCAGATCGGCACCAAGCATGGCACCGTGGGGCTTCCGATTCCCGGAGTGTCCGTGCGCATCGTGGATCCCGAGACCCTGGGTGGTGCGACCCAAGCCCCCCTCCCGCCCGGCCAGGAAGGCCTGCTGCTGGTGAAGGGTCCCAACCGCATGATCGGCTACCTCAATCAGCCCGAGCGGACCGCCCAGGTGTTTCTGGACGACTGGTATGTCACCGGCGACATGGCCAAGCTCGACGAAGACGGATTCCTGGCGATCACCGACCGGATCTCGCGCTTCAGCAAGGTCGGCGGCGAGATGGTTCCGCACTTGTTGGTCGAAGAAATGATCAGCAAGGCCTGTGGCGACTCGCCCTGTGTCGTGACCGGCCTACCCGACGAGCGCAAGGGTGAGCGGCTCGCCGTGCTCTATACCGATCCGACGATCACGCCCGAGGAGCTGTGGCGGCGCCTGGCCGATACCGATCTTCCCAAGCTGTGGCTGCCGAAGCTCGAGAATATCCATCGCGTGGAGGAGCTGCCTGTGCTGGGCACCGGCAAGCTCGATCTGCGAGGGGTGAGGGCCCGCGCTCTGGAGCTGGCGAGTGCGCCTTCCGAGCCGCACGCGCAATAGAGCGCCGGGCTACTCGGATCGCAACGTCACCGCCGGATCGACACGCACCGCTCTCCGGGCCGGCAAATAACTCGCGAGCAGTCCTGCCGCAAGCAGAACACCGGCCGTCGCGAAAATCGTCAGCGGATCGAAGGCGCTCACCTGGAACAACTGGCTTTCGAGGAACCGTCCCGCCAAGGCCACACCGGCGATTCCGATACCCGCGCCGATCGCCACCAGGCGGAATCCTTGCCCCACCACCAGCTTCATCACGGAGCCGCGCTCCGCCCCCAGCGCCATGCGAATCCCGATCTCGCGGGTTCTCTGCGTGACCGAGTAGCTGATCACGCCATACAGCCCGAGCGCCGCCAGGAACAAAGCCGCGGCCGCGAAGAACCCAAGCACCCGCAGTAAGAATAGGCGCGGCGCCAGCGAATTGCCGACCATCGAATCCATCGGTTTGATGTTGAAGAGCGGCAGACTCGCGTCGGTCTTCCGCACGGCATCGCGGATCGCTCCGGCCGGCGCGGCCTCGTCGCCCGTTGCCTTGACCAGGATGGAACCGATCGGTAGCGGATCTTGCAAAATACTCAGGTAAATGACGCCGCTATCCACATCGCTGGCCAGATTCGACTGCATCACGTGCGCCACAATGCCCACGATTCTCAGCGGATCTCCTCCCGAGGCCGGCTGAATCCGTTTGCCCAGAGGATCTTCGTTCGGCCAATAGCGCCGCGCCAGTTTCTCGTCGATCACGACCACGGGCTCCGTACCCGCGCGGTCGAGCGAGGTGAAGAAACGTCCCTTCTTGAGCGGGATCCCCAGCGTCTTTAGATAGCCGGGCGTAACCCACCGGCGTTCCGATTGTGGAATCGGCTCCCCCTGAGGAATCGTCCGGCCTTGAATGAAGAAGGCGCCCGCTTCCAACTCGCCGCTGAAGGGAATCGGCCGGCCGATGGCAGCCGCCGCCACTCCGTTCGCCCCCTCCAGCTTCTCCAGCACGGACCGGATGAAGACCGCTTGCGCCTTGCCGTCCGCGTAGGTTTGCGTGGGCAGCGTAAAGGACGCCGTCATCACGCCCCGCGGCTCGAAGCCTGGGTTAATGTCTTGCAGCCGCGCGAGACTTCGCAGAAATAGCCCGGCCGACGTCAGCAGCATCAAGGCGAGCGCCGCCTCCGTCACCACCAGTCCGGACCGCAGCCGCTGCCGGGTTCCCCCGGCCAGGGCCCGGCCGCCGCTCTGCAAGCTGCGATACGGATCCGACTTCGCCAGTTGCCATGCCGGGACCAGTCCGAACAATATACCCGAAATCACGCTCGCCGCCGCCGCGAACGCCACTACGTAGGCGTCCAGATGAGGTTCCAGGCCGGCTGCCGCGCTCTCCGGAGCCAATCGCAAAAGCAGACGAGCCGCGGCCTGCGCGATGGCAACTCCAACGGCGCCCCCGGCCAAGGACAGTAGCAGGCTCTCGGCGGCCACGCTGCGGATAAGACGGGCTTGCGTCGCACCCAGGGACACCCGCACGGCGAGTTCCCGCGCTCGCGCCGACGTGCGCGCCAGCATCAGTCCCGCGATGTTCGAACACGCGATGAGCAGAACCGCTCCCACCGCCCCCAGCAGGATCAGAATCGGCGTCTTCGTCACGCCGGCGCTCGAATCGCGAAACGGCGTCGTGGAAAGGCTCCAGCCGGCGTCGCTGACATAGCGTTTCGCCTGCGGTGGTGCCTCATCCAGCACACGATTCCTTAAGGTCCTCAAGAACACGTCCGCTTGCGCGGGCGGCACGCCCGGCCGCATGCGCGCCACCACCGACAGGTGCTCGTTGAACCAGTTCTGCGGCGTGAACGCGCTGGGCGGCAATGCCAGCGGCACCCATAAATCCACTGCGCGGGGCCAGCGGAAATCGGGGGGCATCACGCCAATGACTCGGTAGGGTCGCTGATTCAGCTCCATCGATCGCCCGAGGACTTGTGGATCGCCCCCGAACAACCGCTGCCACGCGCCATAAGCGAGCACCACAACGCGATTGGCATTGGGCTGATCTTCCTCTTGCGTGAATACGCGTCCCAACTCCGGACGCGCGCCGAAGACATCGAACCACCCGGCCGATACGGCCGCGCCCGGAAGCATCTGGGGAACTTGTCGATCGGCGTAGTTGAAGCCGAGCTGTTGCCCAGCCGCGGCATGCGCGAACAGTTCCTTCTGGTTTCGGGCGGCGGCGAACGCCGGAGGCGCGGCGACCTCGATGTCGAGATTCAGCTTGTCGTACTTCGTGCGGAATACCACAATCCGCTCGGGATGCGAAATCCCCGGTGGATGCAGCAGTACCTGGTTCACCAGGCTGAAAATCGCCGTGTTCGCTCCGATGCCTAAAGCCAGCGTGAGCACCGCCACCGACCGTAAAGCCGGGACTCTTGCGCAGCCCCCGCGCCGCATAGCGGAGATCAGCCAAGGTCGTTTCAAGCCACGGCAGACCGCGTTGGTCGCGATAGCTTTCCTTCGCGGCATCGAGCCCCCCGAACTTGAGCCTCGCTTGCCGGCGAGCTTCCTCCGGCGGCATGCCTGCGCGAAGGTTATCCTCCGTCTGCATCTCGATGTGCGAGGCAACCTCGTCCGCCAGCTCGGCTTCCCGGCGCCGGCCGGTCAGCGTGCCGAGAAAACGATTCCAGCCGCGGCGCAGCGTTTTCATAACGACTCTCCACCGAGCGCCGAGAAACGCGCCATGATGTCGTTGGCCCGCTGCCATTCGCGCTCCGCGGCGGTCAATTCCTTCTTGCCCGATTTGGTGATCCGATAAAACTTCGCCTTGCGGTTGTTGTCGGAAACGCCCCATTCCGCGTCGATCGAGCCTTCCTGCTCCAGCTTCAACAACACCGGATACAGCGTGCCGTGATTGATGGAAAGCAGGTTTTCGCTGGTCTGCTCGATCCGCCGCGCGATGCCGTATCCGTGCAACGGGCCCAAAGCGTTCAGCGTTTTTAAAACCATCAGGGCCAGCGTGCCCTGCCAAACGTCGCTTTTTTGTTCCATACTCCTATTGGATTCCCAGAGGAAGCATATCACCGCTTCTATGGGAATGCAATAGGAGAGTTATTCGTGTAGCCGTAGCCTACTCGTAGCGCAGGGCTTCTACGGGATCCAGGCGCGCCGCCTTGCTGGCCGGCCAGATGCCGAAGAACACGCCGATGCCCACGCTCACCACGACCCCCAGCACCACCGCCCACAGCGGCACCAGCGTCGGCAGATTCGGCAGGAAGAAGCGCGTGATGATCGAAACCGACCAGCCGAACAGCATGCCGATCAGCCCGCCCAATCCCGTGAGCACCACGGCCTCGGTCAGGAACTGGATGATGATATCGCCCCGGCGCGCGCCGATGGCCTTACGCACTCCGATTTCCCGCGTGCGCTCCGTCACCGAAACCAGCATGATGTTCATCACGCCGATGCCCCCCACCAGCAGCCCGATGGAGCTGAGCACCACCATCACCAGCGCCACCACCGACGTCACGGAACGAAACTGATCCACCAGCTGGTCGGCGGTCGAGATGTCGAAGTTGTCGGGCTTGTTGAGCGGGACGCGGCGCTCCTGCCGGAGCACGGCGCGCATCTGATCGATCGCGGCGGGCAGTTGCCCGTCCTTGGCTTGCACCATCAGCTGGTGTTCCTGCGCCGTGGGAAAAATCTTGCGCATGGTGAAGTAGGGGATGATCACACGATTGTCATTCTGGCCCGGCAGAGCCGTACCGGGAGGATTCATCACGCCGATCACCTGCAGCTCGTGGCCGGCCACCAGAATGTTCTTGCCAATCGCGTCTTCCGTGCCGAATAGCTGCTTATAGATGTCCTGGCCGAGCACCGTCACGGGCAGGTGGTGGCGGTCTTCGGCATCCGTGAAAAAGCGGCCCGCCTTAATGTCGGCCTGGCCCCCGGTGGCGTAATACTCGGAGGTGCCGAACATCTGCAGCTGGAACGCGTCGTTACTCTTGTAGCGCGCCCGCAGGATGCCGCCGGGCGGCTGCAGAATGGGACTCACGTGCTCCACCGACGGGCATCGCGCGGCGATCGCCAGGGCGTTCTCATACGTGAGCGGGCGGCGCTGGCGCTCCTCCGGCGTGCGCCCTCCTCCGAAACTCGGCCCGATCTTCAACACGATCGCGGTGTTGGTCCCCAGACTCCGGATGGCGCCGGTCACCGCGCTATCCAGACCCGTCACGATCGATCCCACGCCGATGATGGTCCCGGTGCCGATCATCACTCCCAGGAGCGTCAGGAACGACCGGATTTTATTTTCGCGGAGTGTCGCCAGCGCCAGCCCGATCACCGAAATCAGCAGATTCATGAGATTCCGTTCCCCACGTCAATTTTCCGACCGCAAGGCCACGATCGGGTCCAGACGCGACGCCCGCCGCGCCGGATAGATTCCGAAAAACAATCCCACCACCACCGACAGCGCCACGCCGATGATCACGCCGTTGAGCGGAGTCTCCATGGGAACCACCGTGGTGTGGCGGACAAGCAGCGCGATCAGCCAGGAAATGGTGACGCCGATCAACCCGCCGATACCCGCCAGCGTGGACGATTCCACCAGGAACTGGTTCAGGATGTCCTGCCGGCGCGCCCCCACGCTCTTGCGGACGCCGATCTCGCGCGTGCGCTCGCTCACCACCGCCAGCATGATGTTCATGATCACCACGCCGCCCACCACCATGAACACGCTGACAATGCCGACGGCGGCCGCGGCGATCGCGCCCGTCAAATTATTCCACGCCGAGATCAGCGTGTCCGAGGAAATAATCATGAAGGTATCGTCGTCCTCCGGCCGAAGATGCCGCGAAGCCCGCAGCAGCACGCGGATCTCATCCTGGGCTTCGGCCATCCGGTCCTTGTTCAGGGCTGAAAAATTGTATTGCAAGCCGCTCCTGGCCCCGTAGGTCTTCACGTAGGTCTGGATGGGAATGGATATGAAATTGTCCTGGGACTGCCCGAACACGCTCCCCTTGGACTTGGCCACTCCAATCACTTGAAACGGACGGCCATCCACCTGGACCGTTTTTCCGATCGGATCCACGTTCGGAAAGAATCGCTCCTTCAGGTCCGCGCCCAGCACCACCACCGCGACGTGACGATTGTCTTCCGTGGCCGTGAACATGCGGCCCGTCTCGATCTGGGTGTTGGTCAGGGAAGCGCCGCTCGAGTTGAAAGAAATCAGCGCCACTCCATCCACCAGGTCTCCCTCATAGGTCACCCTGACGCTGCGCTGGGCGGAAGGGCTCATTTCCTTCACCAAATTCACCCGGCTTTTCAGAAGATTGTATTCTTCGAGAGAAAGCTCCGGATTCTTGCGCTGGTACTCCAGGAACTTCTTGGGATTCCAGTTACCGACAAAAGCGAAGCGCACCACCCGGAACCCTTCCGTTCCCATGGTGGACGCGCTGGTGGCCACCACCACATCCATCCCGTGGATCACCGCCATGACCGAAATCAGCGTCGTGGTGGACAGGATGATGCCCAGCAGCGTCAGAAAACTGCGCAGCTTGTTGCTGCGCAAGGATTCCAGCGCTACTTTGGCAGCCTCGAAGAAGGAAGCTTGAGATTTCACGTGAAGATGTCCTGAACTCTTAGGATACGTGCTTTGACGGACTTATGTTCCCTTCCGCCCAGTCCAGCACCGTCCCATCCAGCCAAAATCGGGCGTTTCCGCCGGAAAGGAACCCTAAATGGCCGCCGTGCTCCACCGCCAGCAGGGTCAGCCGCGGATTTCTGTCGAACGCCGGATGCTCAAAAATCGAAAACGGGACCAGCGGGTCGTCCTTGGCCTGAACCACGAGCGCCGGGACCCGGATGCGCTCCAGGAACTGGTTCGACGACTGGGTGCGAAAATAGTTCGCCGCCGTGCCGAAACCGAAGAGCCGGGCGGTGTAGTGGTCGTCGAAATCCTCGATAGTGCGGATCTTGGGCAAGTGCTCCAATGTATAGACGTCCGGCGCCTGGCGATTCTTACGCCGGATCCTGTCTTTTAGACGGCTCAGGAACCGATTTTGATAGATGAAGTTGCGCGGCTGCGCCAGCGCGGCCACGCACGCCGCCAGGTCGATGGGCGTCGAGACGGCGCACACCCCGGCCAGCAGCTCTCCCCCGCCCTCGGCCAGTTCCCCCGCCAGCTTGAGCGTCACGTTTCCGCCCAGCGAGAATCCCACGACGAAGATCGGCAAAGTGCTGATCCGGCGCCGCTCGCGCACGAATGCCAGCAGGTCGCTGGTCTGTCCCGCGTGATAGCCGGTCACGGCCAGTTCCTCCGTCCCCCCGCATCCGCGCATGTTGAACCGGTGCGTCACCCAGCCCCGCTCGAGAGCCGCGTGGACCATGCTGCGGGCGTAGCCGGCGGCGCTCGATCCCTCCAGCCCATGCACCAGGATCAGTTCCCCCTTGGGCGTCCCCGTGGGGTTTTGCGTATGGACCAGCACCCGAACGCCGGGCTCGGTCTCATGGATCACCGCTTCCACCGGCCATCGGCGCTCGCTCTCCGGACGAGGCCAGAAATTCCCGGCAATGGTCGCCAGGTGTGGATTCCGGAACAACGGGTGAAAAGCGTCCAGGCGTCACCGTCCCGGCGGCCCCAGAGAGCACAGCGGATCTCCGATCACGATGTTCTGCCAGCTCAGCCCGCGGATCGACATGTAGTAGCTTTCCGCCAGGTTGCGGCCGGAATAATACGCCGGCAACAGATACTCGGGATGCGGAGTCATGGCGAGGTAGGGTTCGTCAACGTGCCCGGTAGCGGCGGTGGCGCCTTCCAGCAAATAGTCCGCGGTGAGCGTTTGCGGACTTCCGGCGAACCACAGCGCCTTCGAGTTCCAATCGCTGATGTTCCAGTTCTCCGGAGGCTTTTGAAAGGTCCGCCCGTTGGTCGAGACAAACTCGGTGGCAATCGCTCCCGGAAGCCACTGGAATCCTAAGAACCGGCGATGGCGCTGGTGATCGTTCGAGCCCCACCCGGCGTACCCGATCACTCCCGTTTGGTCATAGACAACGTTGTAGGAACCGTCGAAGATCACCCGGTCCTTGGGCAGAAGATTGGCGGCTTCCCGCAGCCAGGAATCGCCCTCCTTAAGCTCAGGTGATTCGGTATCAATCACGAACTTTCCCCGATTTTCGGCGTGCATGCTGCGATCGATGATGGCTTTGACGCCCGCCAGATCGTACGCCGCCAAACGTGTCACCAGGTAAATGGGGAATGCGGGATGCTCGAACTTCGCCTCGCGCTGGCCGAAATAAGGATTGAGAGCCGGACCCGCAATCGGGTGCGATTTTCCCTGCTTCAAATCGGAGTACAGCAGCGTAAGCTCGCTATCCACCGCCGCGCCATCCCCTTCCATCCCCTCCCCTCCGCCGGGAATCCTGAGCGGAACGCCTCCCGTCGTCACGATGTACAGAACCTGTTCCGTAAGCCGGTTGCGAGTCAGGCAGGCGCCGATGGGGCCGGCGATTTCCCGGTCGTATTTTACCCGCGCGATATTCTCGGTCTCCGCGGTGCGGATGTGGCATATGTTCCTGGAGGGCACGCTCCGCCGGCCGGCGTAGTACTGTCCGATCTGGCGGGACAGCGCCGAAGCGTCATTCACAACCAGCAGGACATTCGCAATGCTTTGAGCAGGAAGGAGTTGCTGAGCTAGAACCAGGACGGCCAGCATCCTTCCAGCCGGTCCCCAGTACCTAAAACGTCTCTGGCCCATCGCAGCGACCACGCAATGTTAGTATAACTAGAAGCATAAGGACCATCTCCCCCGAGAGGGAGCCTGGGACTTTCCATGGACCTCGATCAGCTCCACACATTTTTGGAGATCGTCCGGCTCAAGAGCTTCTCCAAGGCGGCGCAGTCGTGCTTTCGCACCCAGCCCGCCGTGAGCGCCCAGGTGCGACAACTGGAGCAGGAACTGAACGCGCCGCTCTTTGAGCGGCTGGGCACCAAGATCGCCATCACGCCCGCCGGGCATATTTTCGCCGATTTTGCCGAGCAGATCCTCGCGCTGCGGCGCCGCGCCCAGGATACGATCAACGAACTGGAACGCGTGCCGCGCGGGGAGTTGCTCATCGCGGCCAACGAAGCCACCTGCATCTACGTCCTGCCGCTGGTGTTTTCCGAATTCAAGAAGCAGTTTCCCAACGTGCAGATCCTGGTCGATCGTTCCTACGGAGCCCGCGTGGTGGAGGCCGTGCTGGACAACCAGGCGGATTTCGGCATCACCCAGCTTCCCGTGGCCGAGAAGCGGCTGCAGGTGGTCAAGATTCACTCCGACGAAATCAAGGCTCTGATGCCGGCCACTCATCCCCTGGCGCGCAGACCGGAGATCCTGCCCGGCGATCTGGTCGGTTTTCCCTTGCTGATGCCCAAAACCGGCACCACGCGCCGGCGCCTTTCGGTGTGGCTCGAACCCGTGGAAGACGATATCAACGTGTCCATGGAACTGGATTCCACCGAGATGATCAAGCGCTTCGTCCTGGCGGGACTGGGGATCAGCTTCCTGGCCGCAACCCACTGCCGCGACGAAGTAGCGTCCGGAAAACTGGCCGCGGTTTCGCTCGGACCCGAAGCCATGGTGCGGCAGCTTGCGTTAATCTATAGGAAGGACAAGGCTCTTTCAAAGGCTGCGCTGGGATTTATCGAAGTGACCCTCAAGAACGCCGTGGTAGACACAATCGTCCGCGTGCCGGCCAAAACCGCGGGTCCCATGGAACGGGTCGCCAAGGCTGTTCCGGCGGAAAGCTGAGCGGGCCGGAGCGACGGAAATGCACCGCGTGACCGTAAAAACGTCCACCATCTTCATCGCCAAGGGGGGCCGCACCCGCGTGTACCACTCCGTCAGCGAAATCCCCCAGCGCCTGCGCAAGGAACTGGAGGAATCCACCAACGGATTTAATTCCGCGACCATTCTGATCGCCGACCGGCGCGGGCGCAGCGAAATCCTGCGTGCCTTGCAGGGCCTGCCTTCGGCGCTTCGCACCCGGCTGGCGGCATCCATGGCGCCCGCCCAGACCGGCACCCCGGCGCCCAAGGCCGTGCGGCCCCTGGCTCGTTTCCTGCGCCGGAACTGGCCGGAGCTGCTGCTTCCCGGCGCCGTCGGATTACTGCTGTGGGCAGCCCTGAATTGGCGGTAGAGTCACCCCTGGCGGCAACGTGAAGCGAGCCGCGGTGTTTGGCAGCCGGGGCCAGCTCGGCATCGAGTTAAACACAGAGTTTTCCGCGCGCGGTTACGAGGTCGCGTGTTTCGAACGTTCCACCGTCGATATCACCGATAGAGCTGCAGTCGAACGGGCCATCGCCGGGTTCGCACCGTCCGTGGTCCTGAACGCCGCCGCTTATAACCAGGTGGATATCGCGGAGACGGAGCCGCTGGCCGCGTTCCAGGTGAACGCACTGGCGGTGCGAAATCTGGCGATGGCCTGCCGTGACGCCGGCGCGCAACTGGTCCACTTCTCGACCGATTACGTCTTCGACGGCCTGGCCGGCCGAGCCTATCACGAAGACGATCCGACGCGGCCGCTGGGCGCCTACGCGGTTTCCAAGCTCGCGGGCGAATTGTACGCGCGAGCCTACTTGGAGACGCCCCTGATTATCCGCACCTCCGGCGTTTTCGGACCCGGCGGAATGAATACCGCGCGGGGCAATTTCGTCGAGCTGATGCTGCGGTTGGCGGGTCAAAATAACCCCATCCGCGTGGTGGAGGATCATGTCGCGTCGCCCACTTACGCGCCCGCGCTGGCCGCGCGCACCGCGGATCTGCTGGACCGTAGCGCGCACGGGACGTTCCACATCGGCGGCGGCACGCCCCTCTCCTGGTTCGCCTGGGCGGCCAAGATTTTCGCAGCCGCCGGTTTGAATCCGCCGCTCAAGCCGACCAACGAGCGTGAATTCCGCACCGCCGCCCGCCGGCCCAAGTATTCCGCCTTGAGCAATTCAAAGATGGAAGCGCTGGGGATCGCACCCATGCCGTCCTTGGATGACGCTATCCGGGACTACCTGGGCGCCAGAGGAACGGCCGCGAATAAACGCAAATGAACGCGAATTAGAAACTGAGCGTATCCCCGACCTTGAGCCCGTACATCGCGGCTCCGCCCCCGGCCAGTTCCAGCACATAGCGAGCCTTCTCATGCCCCCCGAAATTCGGGCACTCGCGCGCCGACGTCGACGGACAAGGCGGTGTGTTCGCCGAGATCTCGACAATGCTCCGGTCGTGATTCATCCAGATAATATCCAGCGGAATCCGGCACTGGTACATCCAGTAGGCATAGTTTCCGTCCGCCGGATGCACGAACAGCATGCCGCGGTCCTTGGCTAAGGAGTCGCGGAACATCATGCCGCGCGCCTGGTCGATCTGCCGGACCATGGTCTCCGCGGCCACCGTCTTGCCATTCGGGAAGGTGACCTCGGTGATGTTCAGATCGCCGACCTCGCTGGGCTTGGGACCGCAGGCGCACGTCACGCCGGCACAGACCACCAGAGCCGCCACGAATACGGAGAAGGGCTTCACCACACTAGAATAGTATCTGATTGCGGAAGTTTCTTAAGCGAATTCGGCTCACGCTCGAAATGATCAAGTTCGAGCACTCCGTGTTCGCTCTCCCCTTCGCGCTGACCGGCGCCCTGCTGGCCTGGCGCGATGCCGGGTTCCCGCGCGAACTGCTGTGGATCAAGCTGGCCTGGATCGTCCTGGCCATGGTCGCGGCGCGGTCGGTCGCCATGGCGTTTAACCGTGTCCTGGACGCCGATATCGATGCCCGCAATCCCCGCACCAAGGCGCGGCATCTGCCCGCCGGGGTCCTCTCGCGCAGGTTCGCCTGGGGATTCATCGTGTTCTGGGCCGCCGTATTCCTCCTGGCCGCGGGCTTCCTGAACCCGTTATGCCTGAAACTGGCCCCCTTGGCGCTGGGCGTCGTGATGTTCTACTCCTTCACCAAGCGCTTCACCGCCCTGGCGCACCTGGTTCTGGGGCTCTCTCTGGGGATCGCCCCGGCCGCCGCCTGGATCGCCATGCGCGGCTCGCTCGCCCCCCGGATTCTCTGGCTGACGGCCGCGGTCACCCTGTGGACCGCCGGATTCGACATCATCTACGCCTGCCAGGATTACGCCTTCGACGTGCAGTCGGGACTCTACAGCATCCCGCGGCGGCTGGGCATCGCCCGGGCGCTGTGGGTCGCCCGCGTTCTGCACCTGGGAATGCTGGCCTGCTTGGTCGCCCTGGTCCGGGCCTTCGCGCTGGGCGCCGTGGCCGACGCCGGAATCCTCGCCGTGGCCGGACTCTTGCTTTGGGAACACCGCTTGGTGCGAGCAAACGACCTTTCCCGGATCGACGCGGCCTTCTTCACCATGAACGGCTACGTCAGCGTGATATTCTTTGTATTCTGGGCTATGGATATCTTTCTGACCCGATCATGACTCCCGTTTTTGAAGACGCCAGCCTCGAAGCCATCCGCGCCAAGGTCGCGGCCGGAGAGCGGCTGTCCTACCAGGACGGCATGGTCATTTACCGCACTCCCGACCTGCTAGGCGTGGGCTGGCTGGCCAACCAGGTGCGCGAGCGCCTCCACGGCAACCAGACGTTCTTTAACGTCAACCGCCACATCAATCCCACCGATGTCTGCGTCGCCAGTTGCAAGCTGTGCGCCTTCGGCAAGCAGAAGCGCGATCCCCAGGCGTACACCATGTCGCTCGAGGAAGTCTGGGAAAAGGCCGGGCACGGGTACACCGAAGCGGTCACCGAATTCCACATCGTGGGCGGCCTGCATCCGGAGCTGACCCTCGACTGGTACTGCCAGATGCTGCGCGGCCTGAAGCAGCGCTTTCCGCAGGTGCACCTGAAGGCCTTCACCATGGTCGAGATCGGCTATTTCGCGCAGCGCGGCAAGATCAGCGAGCGCGAGGTGCTGGAGCGTCTGAAAGACGCCGGCATGGATTCGATGCCCGGCGGCGGCGCCGAAATCTTCCACGACCGCGTGCGGCGGATTATCTGCGATCACAAACTAACCGGCCAGCAGTGGATCGACACCGCGCGCATCGCGCATCAGATGGGCGTGCACTCCAACTGCACCATGCTCTACGGCCACATCGAGACCGCCGAAGACCGGCTGGATCATCTGCTGCGGTTGCGCGAGCTCCAGGATGAAACGCGCGGATTCCAGACCTTCATCCCGCTGGCCTTCCATCCCGACAATACGGCGCTCGAGCACATCTCGAAAACCACCGGTTTCGACGATATCCGGGAAATCGCCGTTTCCCGCCTGGTGCTGGACAACATTTCGCACATCAAGGCGTATTGGGTCATGATGACGCCCCGGATCGCGCAAATCGCGCAGCGCTTCGGCGCCGACGATCTGGACGGAACGCTGGTGGAGGAACGGATCTATCACGACGCCGGTGCCACCACCAGTCAAAACCTGCGCCGCGGCGAGCTGATGCGTCTGATCCGCGAGGCTGGACGCGAGCCGGTGGAACGCGACACGCTGTACCGGCCCGTCGAGCGCGCTGAGAACGCATTTACCGTTCTCGTGTAGCTGCCTCCAGCTTGGCCGCCAGCGCCTTGGTCCGCGCCTGCCCCTCCGCCAGCGAACGTCGTAATTCTCGCGCTTCCAGCGTCAGCGAGTCGATCCGGTCCCGCAGCGCGCTCGATTCCGTCGGCCTCCGGGGAGTTTTGGGCGCGAAACGATCCGCCTCCCAGTGCGCCCCTCCCATACGCGTATCCGTGGTGAGGCGCACTTCCACATCGTCGCCTTGCGGTCCGTAGGTGGCGCTGGAGGTGCCGGCCGGAAGCATGAGGATGGTTCGCTCACTCCCATCCTGGATCTCCAGGCGGCCGCCCTCCGCGACGGTGCCGTCCTTCCAGCCGATCACCAGCTGGCCGGCCTCCTCCCGGATCGCCAGGGCGATGGGCGGATGGGGCAGCAGCGGCCGCAGGTAGGCAAACGCGCCGGCGGGAATCGCCAATAGTCCCGCGCACGCCGCCGCCCTCCTCCAAAGGTGCCGCCAGCGGGGGGCGGGAGCCGGCAGCTCAGCCTCGGCCGCGGTCCTTTCGGATGCAGGCTGAGAAGCGGCGTCGGCCACGTGAAACTCCTCGTGGCTGCGGATCGCCTGCACGCTTCCGTCCGGCTGGCGTACGAAGAAGCCCGCCCGGCCGCCCGCAACCACCAGGGCGATCAGTCCCTGGTGTTTTTCGAAATTCGCCAGATCGTCGTCGGTGAGAAACACCTCGCCGCGCGAGCGGCACACGAAAATGCCCACGGGCGACAAACCATCGAAATGCTCGACCTCTCCCCGGCCGGGCTCTGGCCGGGCTCTCCCGCATCGGGCCGGGCCGCCAGCACCCGGACCTCGTCGTCATGCCGCACCCCGAACAGCAGCCCGCGACGATGCTTCACTCCGCGGTTGAAGCGGGGTCTCCATCGCACGGGGAACGCGCGATCCGGCTGCGGGTCTTCCAGCCGGACGTCGCGCATCAACTCGGGCGGAAATTCGATCCGCAGCGGGCTTTGGGGCGGACACCACCGCCGGTAATGGACCGTAACCATGGCGCTAAGGTTAGGACTAGGAGCACTAGTCCTTGCCTGAATAGTGCCGCGTAAGAACAGCTTTTCTCAAAAACAGCTAGGCCGGGATCACTCGTCTTCCCTCGATGCGGTATTTTCCGGATAGCACCAGGGAGATTGCCTCAGGATAAATCCTGTGCTCTTCCTTCAAAATCCGCGCCGAAAGCGTCTCCCCCGTATCGTCGGCCAGCACCGGAACCACGGCTTGAGAAATGATGGGTCCGGAATCCAGCCCCTCTTCGACAAAGTGCGCGGTGCACCCGGAAAACTTGACGCCGTGCTCCACAGCCTGGTGCTGCGCATCGAGCCCCGGGAACGCCGGTAGCAGCGAAGGATGGATATTTAGGATCCTCTGGTGAAACTCGCGGATGAAACGGCCGCTCAGGATCCGCATGTAGCCGGCCAGGCAGACCAGATCCACGCGGCTTTTCCGCAGTTCGTCAATCAATTGCCGATCGTAGGCTTCCCGATCGAGACCTTTGGACGCCAGCGTGACGGCGTCGAGGCCGCGCTCCCCGGCCCGGGCGATTCCCGGAGCCTCGGCACGATTGGAAATCACCACGGCGATCTCGGCGTCCAATCGACGTGCAGCGATCGCGTCGGCGATCGCCAAAAAGTTCGACCCTCGCCCGGAAATCAAAATCCCCAGGCGCTTACTCATGAGTCCTTACTCATATAGCAATGCTCATGCGTACATCACGCCGCTCCCCCGAACCACTTCCCCGATCTGATACCGGCGCTCGCGCAGCTTCTTCAGTATCTTCTCCGCCTTGGGCAGATCGCGCTTGGAAACCACCAGGATCATCCCGATGCCGAGGTTGAAGGTCCGCCGCCAATCCTGCTCCGGAATTTTTCCGATCTCCCGCAGCAGCTGGAACATCGGCAGCACCGGCCACGAGCCGATGTCGATCCGCACGCCCAGGCCCTGGGGCAGAATGCGCGGCGTGTTATCGGTGATGCCTCCGCCGGTGATGTGCGCCGCGCCCTTGAGGATCCCGCCGTCGTGCAGCGCGCGTATCGGTTTCAAATAGCTGCGGTGCACCTTCATCAGCTCCTGGGCGAGCGAGCCGCCCAGTTCCGTGACCCTGGTGTCGGCCCGGTGCCCCGCGACTTCAAACAGCAGTTTCCGCGCGAGCGAGTAGCCGTTGGTGTGCAGACCTGTCGACGGCAGTCCGATGAGAACGTCTCCGGCCCGAATGCTCTTGCCCGTGAGCATCCTCTTGCGTTCGACCACGCCCACGATGAACCCCGCCAGATCGTATTCGCCGGGCAGATACATGCCGGGCATTTCCGCCGTCTCGCCCCCGATCAGCGCGCAGCCGTTGTTCCGGCATCCCCGCGCGATACCCGCCACCACCTGGGCCGCGACCTTAGCGTTGAGCTTGCCCACCGCGAAGTAATCCAGAAAGAACAGGGGTACCGCCCCCTGCACCGCGATATCGTTCACGCAATGGTTGACCAGGTCTTCGCCCACCGTCGAATGCTGGCCGGTCATGAACGCCAGCTTGAGCTTGGTGCCGACGCCGTCGGCCGAGGACACCAGCACCGGATTCTTGTAGCCCTTCAACAGATAGCCGCCGCCGAAGCTGCCGATATCGGTCAGCACCGCGGAGCTGAAGGTGCGGCGGGCCATGCTGCGGATGGACGCGACGGCGCGGTCCGCTTCGTCGATGTTCACGCCGGAGTGTTTATAGCCGATCGGCTTCGCTGAAGACATGCCTGAGAACTCCTATCATAACCGCGAATTTGACACACCTGGAATCCGTTGTGTATTCTGAAAAGCCGGATCGGGCGCAAAATCCCGCATGCACCACATGCATGCCGGGCGGCTCCCGGCGCGAACAGAGGGTTTTCTTTGATGTCTATTCTTCAAATCGCTCAATGGGTCCAGGAGACTTCGCTCAGCGTATCGATCCGCGAGTCGATTCTGATGTTTCCGCTGATCGAAGGCGGGCACCTGCTGGGCATCAGCGTCTCGGCCGGGACCATCGCCATCTCCGATCTGCGCATGATGGGGCTGATCTTCAAGAAGGAGTCGGCCTCCGACGTGTTTCACCAGCTCATCCCGTGGACCTCGGCCGGATTCGCGATGATGATCGTCACCGGGATGCTGCTGCTGATCTCCGAGCCGGTCAAATGCTACGACAGCATCTTCTTCCGTTTGAAAGTGCTGTTCCTGTTCCTGGCCGGGCTGAACGTGCTGATCTTTCACTCTTCCAAGATTTACCGCCATATCCATGAATGGGAATGGGCTCCCAATCCGCCTCGGGCCGCCAAGCTGGCCGGTTGGATCTCGCTGATCAGCTGGGCCGTCGTGATCATCGCGGGCCGCACGACTGCTTATAATTTTTAGGGCTATAACTTCTAAACCATGTGGCAATCCTTCAAGCCGTTTTTTGAGTGGAACAACACAAGTCTGGATCGGCCAGGCGATTTCCGGCACCATCTGGGCTTTTCCGGTGATCGAGACCATCCACATTCTGGCGCTGACCATGATGTTCGGCGCGATTGTGATCATCGATCTGCGGATGATGGGCTTCGGCCTCAAGAAGCAATCGGTGGCGCTGCTCGCCAAGAACCTGGAACCCTACATGACCTGGGGACTGGTGACCATGCTCGCCACCGGCTACCTGCTGTTCACCTCGGAAGCCATGAAGTGTTTCGTCAATGACGGATTCAAGTTCAAGATGGAGATGCTGTTTCCGGCCATCATCTTCCAGTTCACGTTGTTCCGCTGGATCACGCATAAGGATGAAGAGCACCGTCCCATGCTGCTGGGCTGGCTGGTGGCGCTGCTGTCGCTCGTGCTGTGGTTCGGCGTGGGCGTGGGCGGCCGCGCTATCGGGTTCGTTTAAAGGAACTATTTAAACCGCTCGTCGATCTCCACCTGATATCCCGCCACGATCCGGTTGTTCGCGTTGGCGAAACCCATCACGGCGATCAGTTCCTGGAGCTGCTGGTCGGTCATGCCCTTGGTGCGGGCGCCCGCGATGTGCGACGCCACGCAGTAATCGCACTGGTTGCTCATGCTCACCGCGACGTAGATCATTTCCTTGGTCAGCGGATCCAGCGCGCCCGCGCCCATCACCTGCTTGGCGGTTTCCCAAGTCCGTTTCAGCGCCGCCGGATCGTGCGCCAGGGCCTTCCAGAAGTTGTTCACCCAGTCGGTCTTGCGCGTCGCCATGATGTCGTCGTAGACCGCGCGCACCTCGGGCGAGGCATCCCGGTATTCGATCAGTCCGAACGTAGCCATGCTATTTTCCCCACAGATAGTAAGCCGCGGCCAGAATCACGGCCATGACCGCCACGGCGGCCAGAAACGGAAGCACCCACGACCCGCCGCTCGAGGGCGGTTTAGCCGCTTTTTGCTCCGCATTCTGCAGCGCGTAGGCGCGCAGAGGATCGGTTTCCTCCGGCTCTTCAGGCACGTAGTCTCATTCTATCTCGCCCTGGCGGAGCGGCGCGTTTGCCCCGAATGTCCCCCTTCGGATAGAGTCTAGTTGTGACAGCCGTGGAGGCGTACCAGTTGACGACCAAAGGAGGCGCGACAGACTTCGCGCGCGTAATCGCGGCTTGTGAATCGTTCGGCCCCTATTGCCTCATTGGCGGTCTGGCCGTCAATTGTTACGTGGATCCGGTTTACACTCTCGACGCCGATCTCGTGGTGATCTCTCCAAACCTGTCCGGGTTATCCGCCCGTCTCCTGAAAGAGGGATTCAAGGTCGAACAGCATCCGCACTCCGTCAACCTGCAGGCGCCCGGAAGCGAACTGAGAATTCAGTTCACTACCGATGAGAGATACCAGGCCTTCCCCGCACGGTCCAGAGAAGCGGAGGTGCTCGGGGTTCGAGCAAGAGTCGCCTCTTTGGAGGACGTGGCCCACGGAAAACTTTGGGCCTATTCGGATCCGCAACGGCGATTAATCAAACGCAAGAAAGACGAACTCGATCTGATCCGTCTGGCCGAAAGCTATCCCGAGCTAAAGTCTTTTTACCCCAAAGACCTGCTGGACCAACTCGCCGCCGGGTAGCGGCTTCTGGGCGAGGCGCTCACGATTCGACGTTACCGGATCGCCTTACATTCGATTCGCAATTTGCGCCGATATCCCAAGCCCCAGTCTTATTCTCAGTTAAAATGTTGTTTTCAAATGTCCCTCGACCACGCGAGCGAACCATGACTCCCTCCCGGTTGCCTCGAATCTGGTTCCCCCTGACGATGAGATCGGCACCCGTCACCAGGATCCCCGAAAGGGCGTTTGACACAATGATGTTGTCCTCGATCAGCCCCGCCCCCTTCTCGTACGCGAAGACCCCGCAGGTCTTCCCGTCGTAGATTCTGTTCCACCGAACGGTCGGATTTCCGCCCGCGGTGATCGAAACGCCCGCCAGAGCATTGCCAAAGATTTCGTTGTCTTCAATCAGCCCTGCACCGTTGTCGTAAACAAAAATCCCGCTCTGCTGGCAATCGTGGATTCTGTTCCGGCGTACTCTCGGTTCCGCACCGCCTAGGATTGCAACTCCAGCGTTACCACGACCACTGATGTCGCATTCTTCCAGATCTAGCCGCCCCTGAGCAATGTGAACGGCGGCGTAGTTGCCACCGGCCTGCCGCAACGTCAGGTTCGCTAAGCGGCCCATAGACGCTTTGAATGCCACGACGCTGCTCCCAGACGCTTCAACGACGATGTCGTCCCGGTTTCCGTCTCCAACGATTTCGAGGGGCTTCTTAATCACCAGGCCCTCACGATAGTGGCCTGGCCTCACCAGAATTCGTGTTCCAGCTTTCTCCTTTCGAATCGCGGCACCAATCTTGACGTAGTCTCCCCCACGCCTCTCATCTACAACCACCGTCCGGGGTTCGTGTGGAGTGATTTCCTTCTCTGTCGCTGGTTCGTTCTGGCCTCCTACAGGGCTTTCGGGCTCTGCGACAGGCGTTATGGGCCGGTGCACGAACGCCGTTAACCCGTCCCGTTCCAGAGCGTCTACTATCTCAAGCGCCATTTGCTCGAACATGCGCCCAACATCGGGAGTCGTCCACGGCTCATGCCTGTATGGCCGCCAGTCCTTGTACTGACGTTCGTGCAGCACGCGTGCCACCTCGTCAGTCGCCCGTTTCGCCTCGTCCTCCAGCGTCGGACACCGCACGTAATACACCGGTAGAATCAAATCCGTCCGTTTCAAATCCTTTTCGCGCTTCAGGAAACGGGAAAACTCTTTCCGGCATGCTTCACTCTTTAAGTAACCCGGCGTCAGGATGGGGATCAGAAAAGCCGCGCCGTCCAACGAATGTTCAATCCGTTGCTCCCATTCCTGACCCCACTTCAAGTCCTTCCGATCAACAAAGATTAGGAACTCCTCTCCACATTGCAACCGCACCTCGCCACTCAGCCGGTCTGCGAACAGGCGCAGCTTACCGTTCTCATGAGCGTCATCAGTGTGCGCGTAACTAAGGAACGCCAGCGGCGTTTTAGCGATCACAATGGGAAATACTCAGTTTACACGTATTTCCGAAACGATAAAGAGGGGTTTAGAAACTAATTCCTCGAAGCTTGCGGCTCTGTCCGCCCCGCCAGCGGCTTCACGGCGCCGCCCCCGCACACGCCCACGCCGGTATTCAGCAGCGCGTTGAGCACGTTGTAGAGCACCGCGTAAATGGTTTGCTCGGTCACCGGCGCCTTGTTGGGCAGCCGGAACGTCACCGGAAGTTCCTTGTTGATCTGCAGCCGGATGGCGTGCGGCAGCGCGCGCCCGCCCCGGTCGTGCTGGTTGGCGATCTGGATGGGCGTCTGCAGCACCGTTCCCGAAACGCCGTCCACGTAGAACTGGCAGCGCGAAAACCATCCCAGGTTGGCGGGATCGGCCGCGTCGAACAGCAGCAGCGGAGCCTGCCGGTCTTCCGCCGCCAGTTCCAGCAGCACGCGCCGCTCCTGATCTTCGAGCTTGAATTCGAAGCCCGCCTGGCGCGCGATGTTCTCGATGAACTCCGCGTCCAGTTCCAACAGCAGCAGTTTGTGCCGGCCCGCCTGAAGCACTTGCATGTCAAGGCCATTCTAGCAGCCGGATATCATGGAGTATTGGACCGTGAACCAGCCCCCCAACGCGCACTAGTGCTTTTCGACATCGACGGAACACTGCTGCGCCGCGCGGGTCCGCATCATCGCCAGGCTCTGATCGACGCCGTCCGCCGCGCCACGGGCGTGGAAACCACCACCGACGGCGTGCCCGTGCAGGGCATGCTCGATCGCGATATTCTCGCCCGGATGCTCTCCAACGCCGGTGTTTCCGCCGCGCGCATCCGGCGGCATATGCCCACCATGGTCGCTCTGGCGCAGCGCATCTATGCGCGGACCTGCCCCGACCTTCGCCGCCGCGTCTGCCCCGGCGCGCGCATGCTGCTCTACAAACTCTCCCGGCGAGGCATACCGGCCGGCCTGGTCACCGGCAACCTGACCCGCATCGGCTGGACGAAAATGGAGCGCGCCGGACTCAAGCCGTATCTTCGTTTCGGCGCGTTTGCCGAGCTCGCCAAGGATCGCGCCGGACTGGTCCGCATCGCCCTCCGCCACGCGCGCCGCCAAGGCTGGATCGACCGCTCCAGTCCCGTGTCCCTGATCGGCGATCATCCCAACGATATTCGCGCCGCGCGCGCCAACGGCGTGCGATCCATTGCCGTCGCCACCGGCCTGTCACCGGCCGAAGAGCTCGCCGAACATGCTCCCGATATTCTGGTGCCGGATCTGCGCGCACTCTCCTGGAGATGCTTTTAGGATGAACCGATCGATCTGGCTGTTGATGCTCTCCCTGCTGGCCTCCTGCGGCTCTCCCCCGGATACTTCCTCCGTGAAAGTCATCGTGGGCGCCGAGCTCGATCCCGGCCACGATAATCCCCAACTCGCGTATTCCGTCGTCATCATCCGCGATGGGAAATTCGAGGCAGTGGGTCCCGAGGCGTCCACACCCGTGCCCAAGGGCGCGCAAATCATCTCGGGCCACGGCAAGTTGATCACGCCGGCTCCCAGCACCGCCCTGATCGCTCCCGGCCAGCCCGCCGATCTCATCCTGCGGGATGCCGCCACCGGCGCGGCCGAAAAAGTCATGCACGACGGCGAATGGCTGAAGTAGAGCGGGCTTTAGCCTGCCACGGGGACTTCAGTCCCCGATTCGTTTCTCAGCCCAGCCGCAGACAACTCACCGTAATCGCTCCGCCGAAGCACTGCTCGGTATCTCTTCCCTGCGTTCGCCGCCGCGCCGGATAGGAACCGGCGTAGTGGAAGCGGTCCCCTTCCTGCCGGAAGCGCACATCCAGCGGCTCATTGTCCGGATCGCAGCGGATCACGGCGGGGCTTGCTCCCGCTTCCAGATGCGGAAGATTCAGGTTCCAAAATGCTTTGGGCGCGCACCCCTCCGCGATCAGTTGCTCGATCACCGGCCGCGCCAGCTCGCCCGACCGTTCCCAGTCGAACGCCATGCCCTTGCGAAGGTACTGCGAAACTGCGATGCCCGGACGGCCCAGCAGCGCGGCTTCCCGCACCGCCGCCACCGTCGCCGAAGTGAACAGATCGGCTCCCAGGTTCCCGCCGTGATTGATCCCCGATAACACCCAGTCGATATCCGGGAACAGAGTGGTCACCGCCAGCCGCACGCAGTCGGCCGGCGTCCCCGTCAGCGTGTACTCCTGCGAGCCGGTCTCGGCCAGCACCAGCGGGCAGTCTGTGGTCACGCGATGGCCGGCATAAGAGTGCGGATCGCGCGGGGCGAGCACGAACACCTCGCCGAATTGCGAAGCCACGGATTTCAGCGCGGCGAGTCCCGGCGCATCCCACCCGTCGTCGTTGGTGACCAGAATTCGCACTACCGACCATCATGACAAAAGGCCGGTTCCCGCAAACAACGATCTTTGTTTTACAAACCTGGTTACTGACCTTCCAAGAGGGCCCTGGGAACCCCGGCATCGGGTAGCGGCGTGGCCGCGGTGCGGGGAGGCAGCACAGGGTAGCTGATCGTTGGTTGACGCCCCGTCAGCGTGTTCAGGAAAGCCACGATCGCGTCCGCTTCGCTCTCGTTCAGGGTGATGCCCAATTGCGAAGATCCCATGATCTCGACGGCTTGCTTCAGATCCCAGACTTTGCCGGAGTGAAAATAGGGCGCCGTCAGCGCGATGTTGCGCAGCGAGGGAGACTTGAAAACATACTCGTCGCTGGCGGTCTTAGTGACGGCGAAGCGACCCTTGTCGGTCGGAGGCAGGATTTCGGCGCCGGGCCGTTCCACCACGCCGAAGGAAAAATACCCCGTGCCTCCCAAATTCACGCCTCCATGGCAACTCCTGCATCCCTTGGACATGAACAGGCGTAATCCTTCTTTTTCGGTCTTGTTCAGCGCGTCATCGTCGCCTTTTAGATACTTGTCGAATGTCGAATCCGGAGTCAGCAAAGTGGCCTCGAAGACTTCGATCGCCTTGGCCATGTTGTCGAATGTCACCGCTTCTGGTTCTCCGGGGAAAGCCCGCCGGAACTGCTCGACATAACCCGGCATGCTGCGCAATGTTTCGACCGTCCGTTCGGGGGTGCTGTGCATCTCGACGGCCGCCTGAACGGGCCCCTTAGCCTGTTCGCGCAGATCTTTGGCCCGGCCGTCCCAGAACTGCGCGATATTCAGCACGGCGTTCAGGACCGTCGGACTGTTGCGCGGGCCTTTCTGCCATTGGTGACCGATGGACGTTTCCAGCGCGTCCACACCCCCCAGGCCGAGGTTGTGGCAAGTGTTACAACTGATGAGCCAGCTGGTGGACAGCCGGGGATCGAAAAATAACACCTTGCCGAGATCGACCTTCGCCGGACTCGACGGGTTTCCCTTCAGATCCGAGGCACGGGAAGGAATGGGCTTGAAGGCAGCCTTTGCCTGCCTCATCAACTCATCCTGCGCCCAACTCAGAGGAGCCATGGCGATCCATATGCCGGCGATCAGTGTCTTCATTCCAATCTCCTTCCGTGGATGCAGCAACCCACCTGCCAAACACAGGCGCCGCCCCCGTCGTGTACACAAGCCGTGCGCACAATTTGTGCGCCCAAGGCCGAACCGGCCTGCCATTGTGCCGAATCACCCACTACTGCGCGGATCGGCACATGCCAGTCGAATCGAGGGCAGCCCACTGGAAGCCGATGGAAGCAAGTGGTACAGTGGATAGAGTGCTGGCCGCTCGGTCCCAGCCGGTCGTGGTGTTCTTGCTAAATCGCAGATAACGTTCGCTGCCGCCCCGCGCCGGTTCCGTGTGAGTGTGCGGCGTATCTATAGCAGGAGCAACGACATATGGCTGGTCGAGGTCCACAGTCTTTCAAGAAGCGGCAAAGAGAGCAGGCGCGCAAAGAGAAACAGGACGAAAAGCGCGCTAAACGCTTGCAACCAAAGGAACCAGGAAGCGGACCCGAAGTTGCCGAGGGGAATCCCATCCTGGAAGAACTGGAAGGATATCTGGAAGCCGAGGCATCCGAAGCATCCAGGCTCGCGAGCGAGCCCCAAAAGAGCGTCTGAGATCTGGTCTAATAGATAGAAGAAAAAAATGGCAGAAATTCACCTTCAAGACGGCGAGACTCTGGAGAGCGCGCTGCGCCGGTTCAAGCGTTTGGTGCTCCGTGAAGAAATCATCAAGGAGATCAAGCGCCACTCCTTCTATCTGAAACCCGGCGAGAAAAAGCGCGTGAAAGCCGCCTTGGCGCGTAAGCGCAACCGCAAGAAGCGCAGCCGCGATACCGCCCCCGAACCCGCCCGCTAAATTAGGACCGGCGATCTTTTCGCCCGTGAAGCTTTGGACCTAGCGCTTCGCCGCGGCCGTCGTGGTCCCGTGGATTTCCTGTAAGCTCCACACCCGGATCGGATCCCGGCCCTTGGACGCGATCGCTTCCACCGCCGCCCGCGCCCCGCTGATCGTCGTGATGCACGGCACTCGATACGTCACGGCGTTTCTGCGGATCGCCTTCTCATCGGCAAATGCATGGGCGCCAGTGGTGCCCGTGTAAATAATCAGGCTGATGGAGCCCGCCTTCAGCAGATCCACCGCGTTCGGCCGGCCTTCGTTCACCTTGAATACCGTCTTCACCTCGACCCCCGCGGCGCGAATCGCGTTGGCCGTGCCGCGCGTGGCCGTGATCTCGAACCCGAGCTCGGTCAGCCGCTTCGCCAGCGCCGCTGCCACCAGCTTGTCCCGATCGTTCACCGTGAAGAACACCCGGCCCTTATCCGGCAAGGGCGTCCCCGCGCTCAACTGCGCCTTGGCGAACGCCTCGCCGAAATTCTCGCCCACGCCCATCACTTCTCCCGTGGAACGCATCTCCGGCCCCAGCGACGGGTCCACGCCCGGGAACTTGTTGAACGGGAACACCGGCGATTTCACGAAGAACTGCGGGACTTTGAGGACGCCTTCGGCGTCCGTAAACTCAGAGATCTTTCGGCCTAGCATCAGCCCCACCGCGATCTTCGGCAGCGGCACGCCGGTCGCCTTGCCGACGTACGGCACCGTGCGCGAGGCTCTCGGGTTCACTTCCAGAACATAGACCGTACCGTCTTTCACTGCGTACTGGATGTTCATCAGCCCGATCACGTTCAGCGCCCGCGCCAGCTGCTCGGTGTAGGCCCGGATGGTCGCGAGCGTTTCTTCGGAAAGAGACGTGGACGGCAGAACGCAGCTGGAATCGCCCGAATGCACGCCGGCCTCTTCGATGTGCTCCATGATCCCGGCGATCAGCACCGCGCCGCTGGTATCCGCCAGAGCGTCCACGTCCACCTCGGTGGCGTCTTCCAAAAATTTGTCGATGAGCACCGGCCGGTCCTGCGAGAAGATCACCGCCTCCTGCATGTACCGCCGCACCGTGTCTTCGTCGTAGGCGATCACCATGGCGCGTCCGCCCAGCACGTAGCTCGGCCGCACCAGCACCGGATAGCCGACCTGGCGCGCCACGTCGCAGGCGCCTTCCACCGTCGTCGCCGATCCGTTTTCCGGCGCGGGAATGTTCAGCTCTTCGAGCAGCTTGCCGAACAGCTTCCGGTCCTCCGCCAGATCGATGTTCATCGGATCGGTCCCGATAATCGGCACGCCCGCGCGCTTCAGCGGCAGCGCCAGGGTCAAGGGAGTCTGGCCGCCGAACTGCACGATCACCCCGTCCGGCTTCTCGGTCTCGTAAATATTCAGGACTTCTTCGAGCGTCAGCGGCTCGAAGTACAGCCGGTCGCTGGTGTCGTAATCGGTCGAGACCGTCTCGGGATTGCAGTTCACCATGATCGACTCGACGCCGAACTCCTGCAGCGCGAAAGACGCGTGGCAACAGCAGTAATCGAACTCGATGCCCTGCCCGATCCGGTTCGGCCCGCTGCCCAGAATCATGATCTTCTTGCGGTCCGAGGGCTCCGCTTCGCAGTTCGATTCGTAACTCGAATACAGGTACGGTGTGAAGCTCTCGAACTCCGCCGCGCACGTGTCCACGCGGTTGAATACCGCCGTCACGCCCAGCTCTTTTCGCCGCGCCCGCACATCCAGCGGCCCCACTTTCCAGGTCCGGGCCAACGAAGCGTCGGATATGCCGTCGCGCTTGGCCGTCAGAAACTGCTCGCGCGTGATCGAGCCGAGCGTGACCTTGCTCATGTCCCGTTCCAGGTCCACCGTCTCGCGCACCTGCCGCAGGAACCACGGATCGATCGACGTGAGTGTGTGAATCTGCTCCTCGGTGTAGCCGCGCTCGAAGGCGAAGCGGATGTAGCCCAGCCGGTCCGGATTCGGCGTGATCAAACGGGCTTCGATGAGATCGTCGTGAAACGTCACCGCGCCGTCCGCTTTGCCCGTTTCAAGGCTCCGCATCCCCTTGCCCAGCGCCTGCTTGAAGGTCCTGCCGATGGCCATCACCTCGCCCACGCTCTTCATCTGCGTGCCCAGAACCGGCTCGGCGCCCGGGAATTTTTCGAACTGCCAGCGCGGGATCTTCACCACCACATAGTCGATGGTCGGCTCGAAACACGCCGGAGTCTTGCGCGTGATGTCGTTCTTGATCTCGTCCAGCCGGTATCCCACCGCCAGCTTCGCCGCGATCTTCGCGATCGGAAACCCCGTGGCCTTGGAAGCCAGCGCGGAGGAACGCGACACGCGCGGATTCATCTCCACGATCACCATGCGGCCCGTGGCCGGATCGATCGCGAACTGTACGTTCGATCCCCCGGTGTCCACGCCGATCTCGCGCAGGCACTTGAGCGCGCCGTCGCGCATCATCTGGTATTCGCGGTCGGTTAGCGTCTGCGCCGGCGCCACCGTGATCGAATCGCCGGTGTGCACTCCCATGGGATCGAAATTCTCGATGGAGCACACGATGATGGCGTTGTCCGCCTGGTCGCGCATCACCTCCAGTTCGAATTCCTTCCAGCCCAGCACGCTCTCCTCGATCAGGACTTCGTGCACCGGCGAAAGATCCAGGCCGTTTTCGAGAATCTCGACCAGGTCTTCGCGGTTATACGCGATGCCGCCGCCGCTCCCGCCCATGGTGAAGCTCGGCCGCAAAATCACCGGATATCCGATCCGCGCGGCGAACTCCAGGCCTTTCTCCACCGAGTTCACCAGTTGCGACTGCGGCAGATCCAGGCCGATCTTCTTCATCGCGTCCTTGAACAGCAGCCGGTCCTCGGCCTTCTTGATCGCGTCCAGCTTCGCGCCGATCAATTCCACGCCGTACTGCTCCAGCACGCCCGCTTCGGCCAGCGCCACGGAAAGATTCAACCCCGTCTGCCCGCCGACGGTCGATAGCAGCGCGTCGGGCCGCTCGCGGCGGATCACCTCGGCGGCGTACTCCACGCTCAGCGGCTCCACATAGGTACGGTCCGCCAGATTCGGATCCGTCATGATGGTCGCCGGATTCGAATTGATCAGGACGACTTCGTAGCCGTCCTGGCGCAGCGCCTTGCAGGCCTGCGCGCCGGAATAATCGAACTCGCAGGCTTGCCCGATGACGATCGGCCCCGAGCCCACGATCAGAATGCGGTGAATGTCGTTCCGTCTCGGCATTAAAGGGGACTGCCTCCGATTTCGAAAGATGAGTGAAAAATGGGGACTGCCTCCGATTTCGAAAAACGAGGGCCGCGTCTGTCCGGAGTAGTTCCCCGAAATCGGCTGGCTGTCCCCTTTTCTGCGTGCGGAAGTCTCACTTCCCCTCCATCAGCTTCACAAAATCCCCAAACAGGTAGTGCGAATCGTGCGGCCCCGGCGCCGCTTCCGGATGATACTGCACGCAGAACACAGGATAGTTACGATGCCGGAACCCTTCCAGCGTCTGGTCGTTCAGATTCATGTGCGTGATTTCGATTTCGTTCAGGTTCAGGGAATCCGGGTCCACGGCGAACCCGTGATTGTGAGATGTGATCTCCACCCGCCCCGTTACCTTGTTCAGCACCGGATGATTCGCGCCGCGATGCCCGAACTTCAGCTTGTAGGTTTTCCCGCCCAGCGCCAGCCCCAGGATCTGATGCCCCAGGCAGATCCCGAAGATCGGGACCTTCCCTACCAGTTTGCGCGCCTGCTCCGCCTGGTATGCCAACGGCTCCGGATCGCCCGGACCATTCGACAGAAACACGCCGCTCGGCTTCAGCGCCAGTACGTCTTCGGCTTTCGTGCCGGCCGGCACCACCGTAACGCGGCTGCCCGATTGCACCAGCATCCGCAGGATGTTGCGCTTGATCCCGAAATCGTAGGCGACGACGTGAAACCGCGCTTCCGCGGGGTCGCCGACGTTTTCCGAAGGCGATGCCGCGATCGCCCCACGATCCCACGCATACTGCTCTTTCGTGGAAACCCGAGTCGCTAGGTCCAGGCCGGCCATGGACGGCGATTTTCTCGCCCTCTCCACCAGTTCCTTTGCGTCCGTCGAGACCGTCGAGAGCACCCCGCGCATCACCCCGCGCGACCGCAGGTGCAGCACCAGCGCGCGCGTGTCGATCCCGGAGATCACGGGGACACCGTTCTCGGTCAGAAAGTGTTGTGCGGTTTCATCCGAACGCCAGTTGCTGGCCAGCGGCGAAAACTCGCGCACCGCCAGCCCTTCGATATAGGGCCGCGCGGATTCCGAGTCGTTGTCGTTCGCTCCGTAGTTGCCGATTTGCGGATTCGTCAGCACCACGATCTGCCCGGAGTAGGAAGGGTCCGTGAAGACCTCCTGGTATCCGGTGATCGCGGTATTGAAGACCACTTCGCCCGTGCGTTCGACGGGCGCACCAAAACTCTGTCCCTCGAAGACCGTACCGTCTTCCAGGGCGAGGACTGCTGGGTTCAAAAGGGAATTCCTCCAGACCGGGGGATGTCTTCTCTATTTCACCACATTCCGAGTCCGGTCTGAGGCGCGCCAGACTTTTACTCCCAACTACTGGCCGAACTCGAGCTTGGTCTTGGATCCGCCCAGTTCGATCGAAGTGATCTTGTCGGAGCCGCTTGCTTTGCTGGTGGAGAGCGCCGTCTCCTCATACTTGGTATTGCCGTTCTCAATTTTGACTGGCACCGTAAACGATTGATGAGTCTTGGTGCCGGTGAAAATGGCATTGGAGCCGTCGACCTTCACCTTATAGTCTCCGGGCGCCAGCTGAACGCTGCCCGCCTTCGCGGAATTCGAAAGACTTACATCGTACGTCTTTGCGCTTGCAATCGCCGCGCCTGAAAGCGCCAGGACTCCGATCCAAAGTAGCCATCTATTTTTCATAAAAGTGTGCCCTTCTTACCTTGTGTTCGCGAACCCGAATGAAACAGTTCCGCCTTGCGCGTCCTTCTTCGGCCCGCACTCTATCAGACGGACGAGCGCGGCTTTCGGTGGCTACCGTCGACACTGTATTGACGATCGCTGTCCGGCAGAGACCACCGCCGATTGGGCTACTCCGGTCGCGATCTTCAATCCGTGAACACGGCCGGGAAAGGCCGGGATCGGAATCGGACGGATCGCATGGTATATCGTGTTACGATGTATTCGTGGATTTGGCTTTGCATGAGTACCAGGAACTGGCTGAGTTTCGATTCCAGCTTCGCCGCTTTCTCCAGTTCAGCGAGCTGCGGGCGAGAGAGCACGGAATCGAGCCGCAGCAGCATCAGGCGCTGCTCGCGCTCAAGGGATTGCCCGCTGGCGCCCGTCCGACGATCGGCGAATTGGCGAATCGCCTCGCGCTGCGTCACCACACCGCGGTTGAGCTGGTGAATCGTCTGGAATCGGCCGGCTTCGTCAAGCGCCAGCCTGACCCGTCGGACGGCCGGCAGATCCTGCTTCACCTGACGCCTGAAGGAACCGCCAAATTACGGTCGCTTTCGCTGGCGCATCGTGACGAACTACGGGTGAAAGGCCCGGAACTGGCCAAGGCCCTGCGCGCCGTCCTGCGTGGAAGCGAAGCATTTCACGAAGCATGAGCCGTCATAAAGCTCTTCATGGAAAGAAACACCGCAATAGAGAGGCGCTCGGCGATTTCACGGTCACGCCTCGAGTTCTCGTCCTGTCCCTGTTGGCGATTGCCATTGGATTGCTGAGCACGGTAGTCGCATTCGGGCTGCTCAGGCTGATTGGTCTATTCACGAACCTGTTCTACTTCCACCGTTGGAGCACCGCGCTTACTTCGCCGGCCCAGAACACTCTCGGCGGTTATGCGGTGCTGGTTCCCATAGCCGGGGCGTTGATCATCGGACTGATGGCTCGCTATGGCTCGGAGCGCATCCGGGGTCATGGAATCCCCGAGGCGCTGGAATCGATTCTCGTCCACGGAAGCCGTGTGCAGCCGCGACTGGCCGTGCTGAAACCCCTGTCGGCGGCGATCTCCATCGGATCCGGCGGCCCTTTCGGAGCCGAAGGTCCGATCATCATGACCGGAGGCGCGTTCGGCTCGCTGATCGCGCAGCTGTTTCATCTGAGCAGCGCCGAGCGTAAGACGCTGCTCGTAGCCGGCGCCGCGGCCGGGATGTCGGCGACCTTCGCCGCGCCTCTGGCCTCCGTGTTGCTCGCGGTGGAGCTGCTGCTGTTCGAGTGGAAACCTCGCAGCTTGATTCCCGTGGCCCTGGCCAGTGCGACGGCCGGAGCCGCACGCCGGTACATCCTCGGCCTGGGTCCTCTGTTCCCGGTTCCGGCACATCCAGTGTTCATCGGCCCAGCGGGTCTTGCTGGTTGCGTGCTCGCCGGGCTCTTGGCCGGATTGCTTTCAGCGCTTCTGACGTGGGCTGTCTACGCCTCCGAAGACGCATTCCAAAAGCTGCCGATCCATTGGATGTGGTGGCCGGCCATCGGCGGCGTGGTGATCGGGCTCGGCGGATTGCTCTTTCCGCAGGCGCTCGGCGTCGGCTACGATACCATCGGCGCCTTAGTCCAAGGCGACGTGCCCGGAACGACCATTGCCGGAGTGCTGCTGGTGAAATCCGTGATCTGGGCTGTCGCGCTCGGGTCTGGGACATCCGGCGGCGTCGTGGCCCCATTGCTGATGATGGGCGGCGCGCTCGGCGGCCTGGAATCGATGTTTCTCCCCCAGATGAACGCCGGATTTTGGCCGTTGATCAGCCTGGGAGCGGTCCTCGGTGGGACCATGCGGGCGCCTCTTACCGGAGTCGTGTTTGCGATCGAACTTACCCACGATTTCAACGCGTTGCTGCCGTTGCTGATCGCGAATATGCTGGCGTACACGGTCAGCGTCCTCCTGCTCAAACGCTCGATCCTGACGGAAAAAGTGGGCCGCCGCGGTTTCCATCTGAGCTGCGAATACTCGGTGGATCCTCTGGAGATCCTGTTTGTCCGTGAGGTAATGCGCACAACGGTCGCCGCACTCGCCGCCGCGACCACCGTGGAGGAAGCTGCCAGCCACCTGCGCCCCGGCCATTCGCCTCGAGGCCAGCATCTCTATCCGGTGCTCGATTCAGAAAATCGGCTGACTGGGGTGATCACGCGCAAGGATCTCCGCAGGCTCACCGCCGAACACGACGGAGCCCAGGAGATCGGGGCATTCGTTCGCTGCGCGCCACAGGTTGCTTTCGCGAATGAGCCGCTGAGGGCTGTCGTCAATCGCATGGCCTCCAGTGGATTCACGCGCATGCCCGTCCTCGATCCGGCCCGGGATGGAAAACTGGTTGGTATGGTCTCTCTGGAGGATCTGCTTCGCGCTCGGGTCCGCAATCTTTCCGAAGAGCGGGATCGTGAACGAGTCATTCGCATTCGCCTCCCGTTCCGTTCGGCGGCGGCTTCCGCGAAATAGTCTTAACCGGCGTGCCGCCATCCCGCGAAAGCCTTCAGCAGCAAGACGGTCCCGATCACGGTCAAGGCCACATATACGTAATGGACGAACCGCCGATCGTGCATGCGCCGGTTGATCGCTCGTCCAAGAAAAATCGCCACCAGAACGCCCGGCAGCGAGACGAGATAGAGGCGATTGACGGCTGGGGTCCACAGGCCGGCGAACCAATAGCCGCCCATCCCTGCCAGGCTGGCGGGAAGGAAATAGGCCTGCAGCGTGGCGCGAAAATGTTCCGGCGACCACCGGCGAAGCGAGCCGTAGATTGCCAGAGGCGGACCATTCATGCCGTAGGCGCCACCCAGCACCCCTGCGGTGAATCCGAAGAACCCCGCCAGCCGGTCGTCCTTCAATTCATAGTGGCGCCTGGCCGCCAGGGCATGCACGGAGAAGGCCACCACCACCGCGCCGAGAATCGCCTCGACCGCTGTTTCGGCCAGCGTCCTTAACATGAGGAGCCCCAAAGGAATCCCCAAGAACGTCGAGACCACCAGCCATCCCGCGCTGCGGGCGTGAACCCTTCGCCAGTCGTGGATCACAATGACGAGTGCGACCGTGATCGAGACGAGCACGGCCGTGGGCGCGGCGACCTCGATCGGCATGACGAGTGCCAGCAGCGGCACCGAGATCAAAGCTTCTCCAAACCCGAACGCCGAGCGAACCAGCGTGGCCAGGAACAGGACAAGAATCACCTGAAGCGTGATCCCGTGCGCTGGCATCGTTTCTTCCCGGCGGTCAATACAGAATCGACGCCAGATACGCCCCCGCCGGCTCGTTATAGAGCCCTACGGTCATCAGCGTCATGGGCTGCATCACGCGAAGTCCGTGGGCCAGGCACCACCGGAGCAGTTCCGCGTTCCGCGTGGGCACCAGGATTCCCGGCCCGCCGAATTCCTCCGCGGCCGCGATCAGCGCCTCTAAGTCCAGATTGGTCTCCGCCACCGCATGCCCGAAGAAGCTCAGGCTGCTGCTGTAGGCCGTGATCCGGCCTTGCCGCTCCACCACCGCCGCGGTCCCCTGCGCGATGGACTCCGCCAGATCCCCGCCGCGATCGTGTCCATGCACTTTCAGGCTCACGCGATTGCACGCGTCTAAGTCTTCCGCCTCCGCGGGACGCACGGAACACCCCTCGATCTTCTTCTTGATCGCCGGCCCCTGCATCACCGACAGCGGTTCGCGCGCGTCGAATCCCAAGGTCGCGTACAGGGACAGCGACCGGGTGTGAAACGCCGCCTGCACCAGCCGGACTCCCGGGAACCTTCCGCTCGCGGGAGCGCTCCATCACCGCCTGCATGAGCTTCCGCCCGATGCCCCGGTTCTGCGCGCCGGGGTCGATCGTAATGGGCCCGATCCCCGCGATGGGCGAGCGTTCGTCCACGCAGTTGCTGCCCACGATCCGCCCGCCTTCCTCCGCCACCACGCAGTAGAAACCGGGATGCCCGAACATCAGCTTCATGACGTCCACGGCCGGTTCCACGGCCGGCAAATCGGGAATAAATCCGTGTTCGGTGTTGATCTTGTGGAAGGCTTCGAAGCAGATTTTCCCGCTGGCCGCCGCGTCTTCCGGCGTCGCGCGCCGAATCGTCAAAGTGGACATTGCGATCAGTGTAGCGCGGCCCGTCCGCCGATAGCCTGGAACGTGCTCGCGTGTTACCATCCCCCACAGCAGCGATGGCGGGCTCTGCTTACCTTCCGGATCTGTCTATCCCGGACGCGGATGCGCCGCGGCATTCCCTCGTCGTCCGCGTCACGCACTGGATCAATACGCTCAGCTTCTTCGGCCTGTTGGTCAGTGGCATCGCGATCCTCATTTCTCACCCACGCCTCTATTGGGGCGAGACCGGCAGCCTGGGAACGCCCTCGCTGATGGACCTGCCGATCCCGTTTGTACTCGAGAATCAAACCGGCTGGGGCCGGCATCTCCACTTTCTCTCTGCTTGGGTGTGCGTGCTCAGCGGGCTGCTGTACGTGTCCTCCGGTGTCCTCACAAAGCACTTTCGCAAGGACTTGCTCCCAGGCGCCGTCAGCGAATACAGCCTCCTTCAACGGCTGGCATATTCGACGGTCGTTTTCGTGCTCTTCCCCCTGGCGATCTGGACCGGCCTGGCCATGTCTCCCGCCATCACGTCGGTTTTCCCCGCGCTGGTGACTTTGCTGGGCGGGCAACAATCCGCGCGCACCATCCACTTCTTTGTCGCGGCCGCTCTCGTCGTCTTTCTTGTGATCCACGTCACGATGGTCTCCTTCACCGGCTTCACGGACCAGGTACGGGCCATGATGACCGGGCACAGTGCCGGCAGAAAGAGGAATGCATGAGGAAATTCTCGCGTCGCAGACTCATCGCCACCGGCCTGGGGACCGCGGCGGGAGCGTCGGGCTTGGCCGCCGCGGCCCGCCTCGCCAGCCGGAATGGCCTCATCCCGCCCGATCATGGCGGCGTCTACGGCGTAGGCGAAACTCTGACCTATGCCGCCCAGCGGCTGCTGATGTCGCATGGCTCCGCGGCTCGCGAGTTCGACCGCAGCCAAATCTCAAAAGTCCCTCAGCCCAATGGCGCACCTCCCCGGAACGAGACATTCCAGCGCCTCCTCGAGGGAAATTTCGCGGACTGGCGTCTGACCGTCGACGGTTTGGTGGCTCGCCCGGCTTCCTTCTCACTCGCCGAACTCCGGGGCTATCCGTCCAGCACCCAGATCACTCACCTTGCGTGCGAGGAGGGCTGGTCCTTCATCGCCGAATGGACCGGTGTTGCTCTTTCCCACGTTTTGAATCTGGCCGGAGTTTTGCCACAGGCAAAATACGTGGTCTACTTCTCGCTGGATGAAGACTGGTGGGACAGCATCGATATGCCCGAAGCACGGCATCCACAGACCTTGCTCACCTACGGAATGAACGGCCAGGACCTGCCCGTGCTCCATGGTGCTCCGGTGCGGTTGCGCGTCCCCCGGCAGCTCGGCTACAAGAGCGTGAAGCACCTCTCGCGGATCCTGGTGACCGACAGTCTGAAGGAGATCGGTAACGGCCTGGGCTCTGCGTCTCCGGACAGTGGCTATTCCTGGTACGCCGGCATATGAGTGGCCCGCGCAATGCACCGGGGTGGTTTTCCGTATACAGTTACTAAGGTAAGAGGAGGACTCCGATGTCCAGGCTAGGCACGCTCTTGGCTCTTCCGTCATTCTTCACGGCTGCGCTCGCCCTCGCACAGTCACCCTGCGATCAACTGAAGCTTTCGCTTTCCGATGTGACCGTCAAATCGATCGAGTTCATTCCGGCGGGTCCCTTTGCGGCCCCGATCGGATCCCTGACGCCCGTCGTTCCGGCTCCGGCTGCAGAAGCTCTGGCCAATCCGGGCGGACGCGGTCGTGGCGGACGCGGTCCTGGACGAGGCCCGGGCGCGGGCGGACGAGCCGCGCAACCTCCTCTTCAGGTGCCCGCCTATTGCCGGGTCTTGATGGTGATGACACCGTCGTCGGACTCGCTGATCGACACCGCGGTCTTTCTTCCCGTCGAGAACTGGAACGGAAAACTCCAGGTGGTGGGAAACGGCGGTTGGGCCGGCAGCATCAGCTATTCCGCGATGGCAGCCGCCTTGCGCGAGGGCTACGCGACCGCTTCCAATGACACCGGGCACCGCGCCAATGACGCCGGCGGGGGCGGCATGTTCGCGCTCGGCCACCCTGAGAAGATCACCGATTATGCCTATCGCGCCATGCATGAAACCGTCCTGAAGGCGAAATTGATCACCGCCGCATTCTACGGCAGAGGTCCGAAGTATTCCTATTACAATGGCTGCTCCACCGGCGGAAGGCAGGGTCTCATCGAAATCACGAAGTTTCCCGAGGATTTTGACGCCGCTTCCGTGGGCGCTCCCGCGAATCCGCACGTTCACCTGCACGCCTCTGGAGTGGAACGTTCCCTCGAGCTGATGAAGAACAACGCGCCGCTCACCGAGGCCAAGGTCGAGACGCTGCACAAAGCGGTCATGGACGCCTGCGACGCCCTGGACGGAGTCAAGGACGGCATCCTCAGCAATCCCGAAAAGTGCCACTACGATCCGGCGGCGCTCCTGTGCAAGGGCGCCGACGGGCCCGCCTGCCTGACCACAGGCCCAGCTAAAGACCGTGAAAATTGTCTTCGGCGACGTGAAGACCAAGAAGGGCGAGGTCCTCTGGACCGGCTATCCGCCCGGCACGGAACTCCAAGTCGCCTCGCTCCGCAACGTCCCCACGGCGCCGGGCGGCGTCTGGGATGTCATTCGGATTTTGGGCCACCAGGACAAGGACTATGACTGGCACAATTTCGATCTGGATGCCGAAGTGGCCCAGGCGGACAAGGCCGGCATCGACGTCCTCACCTACGATCTTTCAGCCTTCAAGGCACATGGCGGGAAATTGCTCCTCTACCATGGCTGGGCCGATTCCGGCATCCCGCCGGGTCACACCGTGCTGTACTACAAGCAAGTGCTGGCAACCATGGGCCAGAAACAGGACGATTGGTTCCGCCTGTACATGGAGCCGGGAATGGGGCACTGCGGAGGCGGTCCCGGCCCCAACCAGTTCAACAAAATGGGAGTCATCGAACGCTGGCGCGAAGCCGGCGAGGCTCCGGAAGCCATCATCGCTTCTCACGTCACCGGCGGCACGGTGGATATGACCCGGCCGCTCTGTCCTTATCCGCAAGTGGCCGCGTATAACGGCGTCGGGAGCACCAACGACGCGGCCAGCTTCTCCTGCAAGTTGCAGTAGACGTGGAGCAGGCTTCAGCCTGCAAGCGGGGCTTTAGCCCCGCTTCATCCGCCGCGACGAACGGATCCTCTATGCCACGAAACATCGAGATCAAGGCTTACATTCCGAACACCGAGGCTGTTGCCCGCAGAGCCGCGGCGATCGCAGATCGCGGTCCCTTTGAGCAGCAGCAGGATGACACTTTTTTCCTGTGTGAATCCGGCAGGCTGAAGCTGCGCGCCTTCTCCAGCGAGGCTGGTGAACTCATCTTTTACCGTCGGCCCAATCAACCAGGCCCAAAAGAATCCTTTTATCTCGTCTCGCCAACTTCCACGCCCGAAACTCTGCGGCAAACTCTCTCTCTTGCCTATGGCCAGGCTGGCCGCGTTCGGAAGCACCGCACCCTGTTTATGATCGGTAGAACTCGCGTTCACCTCGATCGCGTTCAAGACTTGGGGCATTTCCTTGAGCTCGAGGTTGTGCTTAACGACGGTGAACCCGCGGAGCACGGGATCCGCGAGGCTAATGAACTCATAGCGAGGCTGGGCGTTGAACCCTCACAGCTAGTGGAAGCAGCGTATGTGGATCTGCTGGCCCAGAAAGGCGTTTCTGAGCTTCCCGAGCGGGTCTAGACCAACACGTCCGCGACGCGTCGTACGCCGCCAGCACCTAGACCAGCTTCTCCTGCAAGCTGCCCTGACCGCTACGCCTCATCCGCGTTCATTTGCGGCCAATGCCGGCCGCCCGCGGCTTGCGGCGAATCAGCAGGGTCGAGCCTGCGTCCCAACTTAGGCGGAAGCGGCCTTACAACGCCGCTTCGCCCCGATCGTCATTGCGGATACGAATCGCATCGACAACGTCGGTGACGAATACTTTCCCGTCGCCGACTTTTCCGCTGCGCGCCGCGGCGGAGAGCGTCCGCACAACCTCATCAGCCCGCGCCGAAGTCACCACCAGCTCCAGTTTCACCTTCGGCAGCAAGTCGACTTTATACTCCTGGCCGCGATAGACCTCGGTGTGGCCTTTTTGGCGCCCGTGGCCGCGCACTTCAGAGACGGTCATCCCGTCGACGCCGATCCCCAGCAGCGCCTCCTTCACTTCGTCCAGTTTGTGGGGCTGAATAATCGCTTCGATTTTCTTCATTTCGGTTGGTCCCTTCCTTTTTTTCTGGCTGAGCTACTAGGTTATCTACATGATGCCATTGAGCTTGCCCCCGTCCAAACGAAACGTTTGGATTGGCTGGATCAAAAATATCTATTGGACGTTTCACCAAACTGCCATTAGTCTTAAAACTTAAAGCAAAGCTCAGTCCGCTTTTCGTAAATCCACAACCTCAGGAGGTCGTAAATTGTATACTCGCTCGAAGTGTCTCTGTGTGTGTTTAACGGCGGCGGTGGCCGCGATGTCTGCTTTCGGTCAGCAGGCCCCTGCCCCGGCTCCCGCGGCAACCCCTCCGCCATGGTCCGTCGGGCCGATCGATTTCAGCGGCGTGATTGACGGCTACTATACGTTCAACGCGAATCACCCGGCATCGGGCCAGAACGGACTGTATAACTTCGACACCAACGCCAACCAGTTCAGTTTGAGCATGGCGAAACTGACTATGTCTCATGCGGCCGATCCCATCGGATTCCAGGTCGACTTGGGATTCGGCAAAACGTTCGACATCGTCAACGGCGGCGAATCGGGCTTCGGAATCAAGAACGTCGAGCAAGCCTTTGTCACATGGAAGCCCAAGAAAGATAGCGGGCTATCGATCGACTTCGGGAAATTCGTCACCAGCGCGGGCGCGGAGGTGATCGAGAGCTATCCTAACTGGAACTACTCTCGTTCCGTCCTGTTTGCCTGGGCCATTCCCTTCTACCACTTCGGCGCGCGCGTCACCGAAACCAAGGGCCATTTCACGGGCGGCTTCCAGCTGGTCAATGGGTGGAACAACGTGGAAGACAACAATTCCGGTAAGACCATGGGGTTCGTCGGCAACATCACCGGCTCCAAGGTCTCCTGGCTTAACGACTACTACACCGGTCCGGAAAACCCGGGGACCAACACCGGCTGGAGGAACCTCTACGACACGACGGTGCTCCTGACGCCTTCTGATAAGTTCAACGCCTATGTGAATTTCGACTACGGCCAGAACAAGAGCGGGACCGGCGTGGACCAGGCCACGGCCAAGTGGTATGGCGTCGCCGGCGCGGCGAAGTTCCAGCTGAACGACCACAACGCGGTCACGCCACGTATCGAGTGGTTCAAGGATCGGGATGGATTCTCTACGGGTACGGCTCAAAGCTTGAAGGAATTCACCTTGACCTACGAGTACAAGTGGACGCAAGGCCTGTTGGCCCGCCTCGAGTACCGGCGCGACTGGTCGGACCAGCCCTTCTTTGAGCGCGGCTCCACGGGCTCTTCCGATCATCAGGACACCCTCGCCCTGGGTATCGTGGCCTTCTTCGGGCCGCACTAAACCAGGCGATTCTTTCCACCAGACGGTTGCTCTTTGCCGCGCGCGGCTCTAGGCTGCGCGCGGCTTTGTTTTTGTGCCTGGCTTTCCCTCCCCATCTCCTTTTATCTCTGCCATTTGGTCCCGCCTCCCCGGCCTTATGGAACCGATTGAAATAATCAATTGGACACCTCTGCTAGGGCCCGTTAGACTGAGAATCACTCGACCGATCCAGTGTGCCTCGTGTAGCCCGCGGGTTTCGATCGGTGAGCGTTTTAGCCCCTCACTTGCCACCACGTGTTCGTCGCTGGCGAGGGACGAGCAGCCCAAATCACCGGCGGCTTTTGTCTTCAGTCATTTATTTTTTTTAAGAACCCTAACAAAGGAGGAGTACCCTTCATGGGCGCCAATTCAACACAAGCAGTAGGCGTTTCGGCCTTCTTGATCGCGTTCACCTTGATCGCCGCCGGTATCGCGGGCGGCGGAATTCTTATCAGCCTGGTGGGCGTAGTTTTACTCGCGGTGTCGCTGGGCATTTTCCGCAAAGCGAAGCCGTGGGAAGAAGCGGAGTGAAAAGGAGATAACTATGGCAATCGCAGGACTAATCGTAACGTTACTAGGCTTTATTGTCGCGGTGGCCAGCCTCGGCATGAGTTCTTCGGTGGGCGGCCGCATGGTGATCGTCCTGGTCGGGCTGGTGCTCAGCTTGGTCGGGATTATCGGAATGGTCAACCCGGCGTTTCAAAAGAAGGCTGTCTGGAAAAAGTGACGGGGAGAGACTGACGAGAGGACGATGAACATGACACGACGCATCGCATTGTTAGCAGGGACGCTCCTCATGGCGTCACTCACATGGGCCCAAGCGCCCGCTACTCCGGCGCCTGAAGCGCCCGCGGCGGCAGCTCCCGCTGCGGCCCCCGCCCCGGCTCCCGTGATGATCACGGACCAGGAAATCAAGAACACCCCCACCCCGAGCGCCGACGCGCGCGCCAAGGGCGATCCGGACGGAGCGCTCACCGGCAACGTGTCGGATATCGTGGTATCCGACAGCAAGAAGGGCCTCACGGTCGAAGACGCTCTGAACCAGATCGGCCAGAACCGGGTCGCGGTCAACTTCGTGTGGACCCTGGTCGCCGGCTTCCTGGTCATGTTCATGCAGGCCGGCTTCGCGGCGGTCGAAACGGGCCTGTGCCGGGCCAAGAACGCCAACCACACCATGATGATGAACTTCATGGTTTATGGCACCGGTTTGCTGGCCTACTGGCTCATCGGATTCGCCATTCAGATGGGCGGCGTGGGAGCCCTGGGCACCTTGGGCGGTACGCCGGTGCTCAACGGCGAGTTCGCCATGAAGCTGTTCGGTAAGGACTTCGGACTATGGGGCCAGAACGGCCTGTTCCTGATGCACAAAGGAAGCTACGACGTCGCCGTGATGGTGATGTTCCTGTTCCAGATGGTGTTCATGGATACGGCCCTGACCATCGTGACGGGTACGGCGGCGGAACGCTGGAAGTACGCGGCCTTCATTGTGTCCTCCTTCATCATGGGCGCGGTCACCTATCCGCTGTACGCCAACTGGGCGTGGGGCGGCGGCTGGCTGGGCGGCCTCGGCGCCAACTTCGGCCTCGGTCACGGCTACGCGGACTTCGCGGGATCGGGCGTGGTGCACGCCGTTGGCGGCATCACAGCTTTGGCCTTAGGCATCCTCATGGGGCCTCGTATCGGCAAGTACGACCGCTCGGGTAAGCCCAACGTCCTGCTGGGTCACGACATCGTGCTCGTGCTCATCGGCTGCTTCATTCTGGCCTTCGGCTGGTTCGGATTTAATCCCGGATCCACGCTGGCGGCCTCGGGCAATGGCGCGCTTCGCATCGGATCGGTGGCCGTCAACACCATGCTCGCCGGCATGACCGGGAGCTTCGGCGCGATGCTTTATATGTGGCTGCGCTACGGCAAGCCCGACGCTTCCATGAGCGGTAACGGCCTTCTGGCGGGCCTGGTGGCCATCACCGCGCCTTCCGGATTTGTCAATCCCGTGGGCTCGGCGATCATCGGCCTCATCGCCGGCGTCCTGGTCTGCGTGTCGGTCGAGTTCGTCGACCGCGTCATGAAAGTGGACGATCCGGTGGGCGCGGTCTCCGTGCACGGCGTCAACGGCCTGTGGGGCGTCATTTCGGTCGGGCTCTTCGCCGACGGCAAGAGCAACTACGGCGGATCCTGGGGCGGCGTGGACGGCTCGGTGACGGGCTTGTTCTACGGCGACGCCAGCCAGCTGGTGGCGCAGCTGATCGGCGTATGCACCCTGGTCGGGTTCGTATTCACGTTCAGCTTCGTGGCGAACTGGATCGTCGACGCTCTGGTTGGCCAGCGCGTGGCTGCCAAGGCCGAACTGGAAGGTCTGGATATGCCCGAAATGGGCGCTCTGGGCTATCCCGAGTTCGAGCTGAAGGCCAGCGCCGCGCGGATGTAGAGGAAGCAGGATTGGGAGGATCATCACCATGGCAACCGCAGCAACGACGTTCGAATTGGTACCGGCCGGGCAAACCATGCTTCAAACCCCGGCCGGCCCGGTGCGGGTCCTCCCGATCCCCTGGCGCGACCCGCATACGGTCGAGCCCAAGGAATTGCAGCAGTACATTTCCATGCTCGAGCGGGCCTGCACGGAGCAGCCCCACAACGCCGATGTGCGGACCTGCCTGGGCATGGCGCACGCCATGAATTTCGATGTCTATCGATCCATGGACGCGCTCGAAGAAGCGCGCCGGATCGAGCCGGAAAACTTCTTCGCGCAATTGAAGTTTTCCGAGCTGCACTATCGTTTGCGCGCGCTGATCCGCGCCGAGGAAGAGACGCTGAAGGCAGTCCATATGGCGGGGAACGCCTGGGAATTATCGCTGGCCCGCAAGCAGCTGGCCGAAATCCGGCGCCTCCGCAGGGAGGGCACGCAAAAGCCGGCCTGGACCAAGCCCCTCTCCGTGCCGGTGGTCATGCTGGTGCTGATGACGGTCATCGCCGGCGTCCTGCTAGCCTGGAAATAACAACGTGGACGTGACAACGTGGAAGTATAAGGACGATACAGCATGAAATCCTGGTATTACTTTTTCGCGGCCGCATTTTTTGCGTCATACCTGTTGATCTCCAACGGTGTGCCGCTGCTTCCGGTGCTCGCGGGAGTGGCGGTCGCGGCTTTGTCTATGTGGTTGAGAACGGCGCCGGGGCGAAAGGTCTCGCGCGGAGCTTCGCACTAAGATCCCCGCGCTGATTTCGGGGCTTTCGCTTCGGCCCGTTAGATAGTTCTTTCCCATGCCAGCTCACGAATTATCCCTTCCCGTGGTGCTCCTGATCGTGTTTGGCTCGGCCAAGCTCATGGGAGAGATCTTCGTCAAGCTGCGCCAGCCCGCCTTGGTGGGTGAGATCCTGGCCGGGGCCCTCATCGGACCGGGCCTTCTGGGTTGGATCGCCCCCAATGAAACGCTCACCGCGCTGTCGGATTTGGGCGTGATGTTCCTGCTGTTCGATGTCGGCCTGCAGGTCAAGGCTCATGAGCTGATGCGCGTAGGCGCGACCGCCGCGCTGGTGGCGACCGTCGGCGTGATCGTCCCTTTCTTTGCGGGTTGGGGCATTATGCTGGCCTGGGGCGCTCCCCAGTCTGAGGCTGTCTTCGTCGGCGCTTCTCTGGTGGCGACCAGCGTCGGAATCACGGCATCGGCCCTTTCCGCCCGCGGTCTGCTGCACGAAGTCGCCAGCAAAATCATCCTGGCGGCAGCCGTGATCGACGATGTCCTGGGCCTGATCGTCTTGGCCGTCGTGAGCAGCGTGGCGCAGGGACGCGTGAACATCCCGGAGATCGCGCTGACCGCCGGCTTGGCCACCGCCTTCACCGTGATCCTGGCCAAGTGGGGCACCATGGCCGTGAACCGCGTCCTGCCCCATTTTCATTCCCGCGCCGAAGCCGAAGATGCCCAGTTCCATCTCTCCTTAATCCTGCTGTTTGCCCTTTCCGCTCTGGCCATCTACACCGGCGTAGCGGCCATCGTAGGAGCCTTTCTGGCCGGCCTGGCGCTGTCCGATACGGCCGATAACCGCGTCCGCGACCTCACCCGCGGTGTCAATGAGCTGCTGGTGCCCTTCTTCCTGGTCGGAATCGGGCTGAATCTGAATCTGGGCCTGTTCCGGACCCCGGCCACGTTAACCCTGGCGCTGGTGATCCTGGCCGCCGCCATCGTCACCAAGCTGGTCGGCTGCGGACTGGGCGCCGTCAGCCTGGGCTGGCAGAATGTCGTCAAGATCGGCATGGGGATGGTCCCCCGGGGCGAGGTCGGGATGGTGGTCGCCCAAATGGGGCTCAGCATGAAGGTGATCAGCACGGAAGTCTATGCGGTGGTTGTATTTATGGCGGTCGCCACCACGCTGGTCACGCCCCTGCTCCTGAAAATCGCGTTCCGCAGTCCGTCCCTCGAACCGGCCCGCGTTTGATCTCCGGTACCTATCGCGCCCATCCAAACTTTCTATTAGCACGCGCTCCAGTCCTTCGCTAAGATGTTGATTGGGTTTCTGAGGGCTGAGCGGTGTTTTAGGCCGCCCCACGTGAAGCGTAAGTTCCCTCGCGAGCGTTATCCCAACATCGTTTTTTTAAACAAGTCGGTGGATCAAGGAGATTCATGAGCAACGAAAACAGCGGATTGCAAGACTTCCTGAAGCTTCCCTACACGCAACTGGAAGAGTTGAACCTGAAGGCCAAGGAGCAGCGCATGAAGCGCGTTCCGATAGAGCAGATCCGCGAAGAGCGGCTCAAATACTTGACCGATGAGAAGCGCATCAAAGCCGTCACCCTGCTGTTCAGCGACCTGGAAGGCCGCCTGCACATGCTGGATTACGACAAGAAATTCCTGGTCAAGAGCTGGGACAACCTGACCTTCGACGGATCCTCGATTCGCGGATTTACCGCGCAGAAGGAGAGCGATCTCCGGCTGGGTCTGGATTGGTCCGCCTTCTACTGGGCGCCGGCCGATTTCTTCGGCCCCGGCAAAGTGATGGTATTCGGCGAAGTCATCGATAAGGACGGCAGCCCGTACTCGGCCGACATCCGCGGCGTGCTCAAGGCTTTCGCCACCGAACAGCACAAGAAGAATGACTACACGCTGAACGCCGCCAACGAAATCGAAGGCTTCCTGTTCAAGGGCGTCGACGCCGAGCGGCACTATTCGGAAACCGGCAAGTTCGAATATGTCAACACCGGCGGCTACTACCACTCGCTTCCCGGCGATCCGCTGCGCCTGTTCATCGATACCGCCGCGGAAGTGCAGCGCGCCATGGGCTTCCAGAACGAAAAGGACCATCCGGAAGTGGCGCCTTCGCAGTTTGAGATCAACTACGGCTACGCCGAAGTGGTGGCGGCGGCCGATCACATCCAGCTTTACAAACTGATTTGCCGGCAGGTGGCCACCAGTATGGGTATGAGCGCCAGCTTCCTCCCCAAGCCCGTCGTGGGCGTGAACGGAAGCGGCATGCATACCAACGTCTCCATCAGCAAAGGCGGCAAGAACATTTTCTGGGATCCCAAAGGCGAAGAGAAGATCAGCAAGGAGGCCTGGGACTTTGTCGATCGCATTCTGACGGTCGGAAACGATATCTGCCTGCTGCTCAATCCGAGCGTCAACGCCTTCCGGCGCCTGGACCCGCACTTTGAGGCGCCCAACCAGATCATCGCCTCGGCCGTCGATCGCGGCTCCATGGTCCGCATTCCGATCGGCAACGAGCGCAGCGCGCGCGTCGAAGTCCGTTCGGTCGCTCCCGATGCCAACCCGTACATGGTGCTGTACTCCATCTTCAAGTCCGGTATCGACGGCAGCATCGCCAAGATCGACAATCTGCGGTCGGCCAAGCGCTATCTACCCGACAACATTTACGACGCCATGGACAACTTCAACAAGTCCGCGTGGATCACCACGATCCTGGGCGAGGATGTGAAGGGCCGCTACGCCGACCTCAAGAAGGCGTCCGCCGATCGCTGCGCCCGCTTGCTCGGCTCCATCGTCAAGCCCCCGGAACTGCAGTACCACCACGAGATCTACAATCAGTATCTCTGGAACCAGTTCTAGGGAAGTTGTTCTCCTGACGCCCGGCCGAGCAAACCCGGCGGCCGGGCGTTAAGATGTGAGACATGACTCCCAAGGAAGCCCTGGAATTTGCCAAGGAAAACAACGTCAAGCAGCTCGATCTGCGCTTCACCGATCTGCCCGGCGTGCAGCAGCACGTCTCCTACCCCATCGGCGAACTGAGCGAGTCGAGCTTCGAGGAAGGCTTCGGCTTCGACGGCAGTTCCATCCGCGGCTGGGCCGCCATCAACGAATCCGACATGCTGCTGGTGCCCGACCCCGCCACCGCCATTCTCGATCCCTTCTTCGAAATCAAAACCCTGGTGATGAATTGCAATGTCATCGATCCCATCACCCGCCAGAGCTACGACCGCGATCCGCGCTGGATCGCCCGCAAGGCCGAGCTGTACGTCAAGAACTCCGGTCTGGCCGACACCGCCTTCTTCGGCGCCGAAGCCGAGTTCTTCATCTTCGACAGCGTCAGCTTCGACCAGAACGTGCACGAGGGCTTCTACTTCATCGACGCGGAAGAAGGCCGCTGGAACTCCAGCCGCCGCGAAAATAATCAGGGCTACCGGCCGCGCTACAAGGAAGGATATTTTCCGGTCCCGCCCACCGATCATCATCAGGACCTGCGCGCCGAAATGGTCGAGACCATGATCAAAGTGGGCCTGGACATCGAGTGCCACCATCACGAAGTCGCCACCGCCGGCCAGTGCGAGATCGATCAGCGCTTCAACACGCTCTGCAAATCGGCCGACAACATGATGCTGTACAAGTACGTCATCCGCAACACGGCCTATCAGTACGGCAAGACCGTCACCTTCATGCCCAAGCCTTTGTTCGGCGACAACGGCAGCGGCATGCACGTGCATCAGAGCCTGTGGAAGGGCGGCAAGCCGATGTTCGCCGGCGACCTCTACGCGGGCCTGAGCCAGATGGCGCTGTGGTACATCGGCGGATTGCTCAAGCACGCGCGCGCGCTGGCCGCCATCATCGCGCCGACCACCAACAGCTACAAGCGCCTGGTTCCGGGCTATGAAGCGCCGGTGAATCTGGCGTACTCGCGGCGCAACCGCTCCGCGGCCTGCCGCATTCCGATGTACTCGGCCTCGCCCAAGGCCAAGCGCGTCGAGTTCCGGCCGCCGGATCCGTCCGCCAATCCGTATCTGGCGTTCTCGGCGCTGGTGATGGCGGGCCTCGACGGCGTGCTGAACAAGATCGATCCGGGCGAGCCGCTGGACAAGGACATTTACGATCTCTCGCCGGAAGAAATGAAGGCGGTGCCCTCCATGCCGTCGTCGCTCGAAGAAGCGCTCGGCGCACTGGAAGACGACCACGCGTTTCTGCTCAAGGGCGACGTGTTCACCGAGGAGCTGCTCGAAAACTACATCTCCTACAAGCGCAAGAACGAGGCCGACGCCATCCGCCTGCGCCCCCACCCCTACGAGTTCGCACTCTATTACGATATTTAGAGCAGCACAGCGCGTGGCGCGCACCTCAAAAGAACACGATCGTGCCACGCTGCGTTGTGCGCGATCATAATTTAGAGCAGCACAGCGCGTGGCGCGCACCTCAAAAGAACACGATCGTGCCACGCTGCGTTGTGCGCGATCATAATTTAGAGCAGCACAGCGCGTGGCGCGCACCTCAAAAGAACACGATCGTGCCACGCTGCGTTGTGCGCGATCATATTAAAAGCGTGCATTCCGGTTCGGTTCTCCAAATTAACGTTTCCCCAGGTGGGGTTCCCAAGCGACCGATCTCGGGCGGCGTGGTTACCCCGCTCGGTATCACCGGCGATGTGCAGGCGCACCCGGAGGTCCACGGCGGGCCGCGCCAGGCGATCCTGCTGATCACCTCCGAGGGTATCGACGAGCTGAAGGAACAGGGCTTCGCGCTCTATCACGGCGCGCTCGGCGAAAATCTCACCACGCTCGGCCTGAACCGGCGCTCGGTGCGCATCGGGCAGCGCTATCGCATCGGTGACATTCTGGTCGAGATCACCAAAGTCCGCGCACCCTGCGAAACATTGAATGCCTACCCGGGAGTGCAACAGGCCATCTATGATCAAGAAGTGAAAGCTGGGAATCCGGCGTCGCCGCGGTGGGGCTTGAGCGGATTTTACGCGTCCATCCTGCGGGCGGGTACCATCCATCCGGGCGATCCGATCCAGCTGCTGGACGAAACCGCCTAGTTCGTCATGCATCGCTTGCTGACCTTCCCTTACCGGGACCGCCCGCGCGCGAGTCGCGAGATCGCGGCGCTGGCGCCGCATCTTCCTTCCGCCGTTCAGAATCGCTTCGATCTTCTGCTGGCGGGTTCGCCCGCGCCCGAACAGGGATTGCACTACTTCACGCGGCTGCGCGAGCAGCACCCGGGAGCCTTCGCGCGTTTGACCCGCTCCGCGGTCGGGCTGCGCCATCTGGTGGCCGTCTTTACCTATAGCCGCTTCCTGGCGGAAGAGATCCTGGAACATCCCGCTTGGGCCGAGCAGCTCCTGGATCCGGTGGATTTGCAGCGCGTCAGCACCATGGACGATCTCCGCGCGCGCCTGGTGGCCGCGCTTCCCGCGGGCTTGCCGCCGCCGGTGGAGCTGGCGAAATTCAGGCGGCGCCAGATTCTGCGGATCATGGTCCGCGACGTGATGGGCCTGGGCACGCTGCCCGAGATCACCGGCGAGCTGACCGCGGTGGCCGATGTGATCGTCGAAGTTGCCTACGAGCGCATCTACCGGGATCTGGTGGCGCACTTCGGGCAGCCGCGATCCCAGGACGGAAGCGAAGCGCATTTTGCCGTGATCGCCCTGGGGAAAATGGGCGGCCAGGAGCTCAACTACAGCTCCGACATCGATCTGATGTTTCTCTACTCGGCGAACGGGCATACGGCCGGACCCGCGGGCATCACCAACAAGGAATTTTTCAAGCGCGCGTCGAATCAGCTGACGGGACTTCTTTCGGCGTATTCCGCCGAAGGGATGTGTTACCGCGTGGACCTGCGTCTGCGCCCCGACGGAAGCCTGGGCGAGGTCTGCCTATCGGTGGACGGCGCGCAAAACTATTACGAGAAGCGCGCGCGCGACTGGGAGTTGCAGATGCTGATCAAGGCGCGCGTGGCCGCCGGCGATGGTCCCACGGGGCGCGCGTTGCTGGATTTCGTCGAGCCCCGGATCTACGCCTCCAGCCTGGATTTCTCCGCGATCGAAGAACTGTCCGCCACGCGCGAGCGCATCAATGAAACCCTCGCGGCACGGCAGGCCGGCGGGCGCGGGCTGAGCGGCGGGGCCGCCGGCCCCCGTGCGATCGACGTGAAGCTGGAGCGCGGCGGCATCCGCGATATCGAATTCCTGGTGCAGTGCCTGCAGCGGTTGCACGGAGGCGCCGATCCCTGGGTCCGCCACGGCGGGACCATGCTGGCGCTCGCGCGTTTACAGGACAAAGGATATCTCACCGGCGCCGAGTACGGCCGGCTGGCGCAGGCCTACCAGTTCCTGCGGCACCTGGAACACCGCCTGCAATTCGACGAAGACCGGCAGACGCACCGGCTGCCCCGCGACCCGGCGGCGTTGGAAGTGATCGCGCGGCGTATGCCCGGCGCCAGTGCGGGGGCAAGTTCGGCGGAATCGCTCATGCGCGAGCTGCGCAATCACTTCGCGGGCGTGCGGGAGATGTACGAACGCGTAGTGCATTCCCATCCGGCAACGGGCGCCGCTCCTCCCCAGCAGACCGAGCCGCCCGAGCAGCCCGGCGGCCGCCCCACCGCGTTCGTCATTCAGGCGCTCGATCAGCGCGCGCCCGCCCTGGCGGCCGCCATCGCCCATGCCGATCTGCATCGGGGGTATCGCCCCTTCGAGTATTTTCTGGAACGCCTGTCTAACGATCCCGCGCGCCTGGAGCGTCTCAATTCCGAGCCGGAATTGGCCGCCACGGCCCTGGACCTGTTCGAGCACAGCGCGTACTTCGCCGAAGAGCTGATCCGCCGGCCGGAATCGATGGACGAACTCGCGCGCGTTTCCATTCCTCTGATCCAGGACGAACCGCCGCCGCACGACGCCACGGAACTGCGCCGCTGGTTCCGGCGGGCGATTCTGCGGATCGAGGCCGAGAGTATTTGCCGCTCGCATCCGATTTTTGAAACGCTCGACCGCACGTCCAGGCTGGCCGACGCCGCGATCGCGCAGGTGTACGAAATCGCCATTGCGGATGTGCGCGCATCGAATCCGCCCGAGAATCCCGCCTACCGCCCAAAGCATCAGATGTCGATCATCGCGCTCGGCCGGCTGGGCATGCGTGAATTCGATCTGGGCTCGGACGCGGATCTGATGTTCGCGCTGCCGGATTCCGACGCCCCCGAGATGGTCTTCTGGACGCGCGTGGCCGAGCGCGTGGTGCATCTCATCACCGCCTACACCGGCGAGGGTGTCTTGTTCGCCGTGGACACGCGCTTGCGGCCCAACGGAGGCGCCGGACCCCTGGTGCAGTCCGAAGGCGCCGTCACGGAGTACTTCGCCCACGCCGCCGAGGCTTGGGAGGGAATTACGTACATGAAGTCGCTGGCTGTGGCCGGCGATCCGAAACGCGCCGAGCTTTTCCTGCACGAGCTGCAGCAGGTCGACTGGCGGCGGTACGGGCAGGGCGGCCGTTCGCGAGCCGATTTGCGGGAGATGCGCGCGCGCCTGGAAAGAGAGCAGGGCTCCGCGCGGCCGCTAAAAGCCGGGCGCGGCGGCTACTACGACATCGATTTTCTGCTGATGTACCTGCGCCTGAAGAGCGCGGGCGTGTTCTTCACGGTGCTGAACACACCCGCGCGTATTGAGGTCCTGGAACAGATGGGCCATCTGAGCCGCCAGGATGCCCAGTTCCTGCACGATGCGGCCACCTTCTATCGCGCCCTGGACCACGGTCTTCGCGTGATCACGGGACATGCCGAGAGCCGTCTGCCGGGGTCGGACGCGCAACTCGAAGCACTCAACGCGCTGCTGCCGCGCTGGTCGCCGATCCCCTTGTCGGATTTGAACCGGATCCGCTCGGAGACGCGGGCGCTATTCGACCGGTTTTTCGGTTGACTTCGCCTTTTCTTCGCTCCATACTGAGACGTGCCTGTTGCACTTGTCACGGGAGCAAGCCGCGGCGTAGGCCGGGGAACCGCCATCGGACTCGCGGCATCGGGATACAACGTATTTGCCACGGGGCGCACGATCGCTGCGGCCGATTTTCCGGACGGGGTCGTGCGGGTTCCATGCGATCACTTGCGTGATGACGAAACGGCCCAGGCCTTTTCGCAGGTGGCCGACGGGCTCGACGTGCTGGTCAACGCCGCCTGGGGCGGATACGAGCGCATGACCGAAGACGGACAGTTCACCTGGCCCCTGCCTTTCTGGGAGCAGCCCATGCACCGCTGGGCCGGCATGATGGATGCCGGTGTTCGCGCTGCATTTGTCGCCGCGTCCCACGCTGCGCGGATCATGCTTGCACAAAAACGCGCTCCGGGAAAGCGCGGGTTGATCGTGAACATCAGCTTCTGGGCGGCGCAGAAGTATATCGGCAATACGATCTACGGAATTTCGAAAGCTGCCACGGACAAAATGACCGCCGATATGGCTCACGAACTCCGGCCGCACGGCGTCGCCGTCGTGTCCCTCTACCCGGGACTGGTGCGGACCGAACTGGTGATGGCCGCCGCGGCCGGCGGTTGGCTCGATCTCTCTAATAGCGAGAGTCCCGAGTTTATCGGCCGGGTGATTGCCGCGCTGGCCCGCGATCCACAGCTCCTGGATCGCAGCGGGAAGGTATGGGTCGCCGCGGCGCTCGCTCAGGAGTATGGCGTAAGCGACGTAGACGGAAGACAGCCCGCGCCGCTCACGCTGGAGACGGCCTGACTGATCAGCGGCGGCCCTTTCCTTTGCTGCCTTGTCCTTTGCTGCTCTGTCTACTGTTGCTCTTTTGCCTGCCGTGCTCCTCCACTCTCCTGCCGCCGCTCCGCTCCGCCGCTTTCTCGCGATCGGTTCGCCGCTCCAATTCATGCCGTTCCACCTCTCGCGGCGCGGGTCCCACCCGGCGGATCGTATACGGATGGACGTATGTCTTCCGATTCACCCAACTCCTTCGCCACGGAGCGTTATTGACGATCACGGTGTGCGTGTTCCACACGATGCGATTGCCGCCCCAGCCCCATGGCCGGAAAACCGGCCCAATCGAGATCCCGAAACTGAACGTAATCCCCCGGGCGACCACAAAACCGGGCCGCGGCCGGGCATACACGATCAGGGGATCGTAGAAGGGCACATACACCACCGCCGGGTTCACCAGCGCGATCCCGATATACGGCCCTCCGCTGACGATGATCTGTCCGTTCGTCCGGAGATAGCCGAAATCGTGGGCCTGGCGGCGCATCCTCTGCACCGCGTCCATCACGTCCTGGTCTTGCGCCAAGAATGCGTCGCCCAGATCGCGGGTCCAATTCATATCGGACGCCATCATGCCCAGAACCGACGGAAACGGCAGCAAAGCCTGAACGCTCGGATCCCAGGGGAGTTGGTCCTGTTCGATGTCCCGAGCCAGCGCGTCCCCGGTGACGTAATGGTGTTCGTCCGACCATTGCGCCGCATCGGGAATCTGTTCCGGGAACGTGGCCGCGGCCAGAACCTGCGCCAATAACGGATCCGGGTAGAGCGCGATCCTCGCCACCATCTGGTCCAACTGCCGGGGCGGAAAAGACGGGGGCGCCTGCGCCAAAAGCGGGACCGCCGCCAAAATCGCAAATCCAAATGAAATCCAATACACTTGTACGTCTCATGATCTTCCTCCTGTCACTCGCGTTCCTTCCCTAGCGGCGCCGCCAATGGCCGCGGTAGTAACGATGGCCGGCATACCGTGGCGCGACCCACACCGCTCCGGCGTAGGGTGGCCGAGTCCAGTATCCCGCATGCCAGACGTAGCGTGGTCCGACCTGGTTATAGTATCCGCCGACCCAAACGAACCCGGGTGCGGGCCTTGCCGGCACATAGTAAGCCGGTGCAGGAGGCGGCGGGGCTGCGTAATACCCGTGCGCCGGGCCGACCCGGACTCCCACGGAGAAATGCACCCCGGCAAATAAAGAGCTGCTCGCCGCCAGGAACATCAAACCCAGTAGACTCTTTTTCACGGCTTCATCCTCCTGCGCCGAAAAGTGCACTCGGCATGCCAAACCGGATCTGCAAGAAACCGCGCGAGTTAGAGCGCTGGGAGAAACGAATCTGGTGGCCGATTTCCACCACCTGAGGCCGATCTTAGCCACGCTGCGAGCCGCAACTTTTATTCGCGGGTGGCGATGCCCAGGGCTTTCATCTTGCGGTACAGATGGCTGCGCTCGAGCCCCAGCATCTCCGCCGCGCGCGTGACGTTGCCCTTGGCTTCTTCGAGCTTCTTGAGGATGTAATCGCGCTCGGCCGCTTCGCGCACTTCCTGCAAGCTTCCGAAACGCTCCACCGGCTTGTAGAAAACCGCGCGCCGGGCGCGATCGAGCGGGATGTGGCGCGCGTCGATGCGTGGCTGCGGATTCATGATCACGATCCGCTCCATCAGGTTGCGCAACTCGCGCACATTGCCCGGCCAGGGATAGTCTTCGAGCACGCGCAAAGCCTCTTCGGTTAGATCCTTGGGCTTGCGCCCATAGGCCGTGGTGAACTCCCGCAGGAAGTGGTCGGCCAGCAGGGGAATGTCCTCGCTGCGCTCGCGCAGCGGCGGCACGTGAAACGGAATCACGTTGAGCCGGTAAAACAGGTCCTCGCGAAAATTTCCGCGTTCGATCTCTTCTTCCAGGTTCTTGTTGGTGGCCGCCACCACGCGCGCGTCCACCTGCACCGATTCGGACGCGCCCACCGGCTCGAAGCGCTGCTCCTCGAGCGCGCGCAGAACTTTGGCCTGGGTCTTCAGAGACATGTCCCCGACCTCATCGAGGAACAGCGTCCCGCCGTGCGGCCTTTTCGAGCTTGCCGGTCTTGTCCTCCACGGCGCCCGGCGAACGCGCCCTTGCGGTGGCCGAACAGCTCGCTTTCGATATTTCCTCGGGAATCGCCGCGCAGTTCACTTCGATGAAT
>CAVXFR010000034.1:0-109505 GCA_963761045.1 Terriglobia bacterium
CTTCACACGCAGGAGGTCGCAGGTTCGAGTCCTGCCGCGCCCACCATTCTTTCCCGAATCTTAGAAGCCTCAGCTTGTCGTGCTCCCCTGTTCGTGGGCACAGGATTGTTCTGGGATTCGTCTGGATGGCGATCCTGGTCGTCTTTACCTGGAGCGATTCCGTCCGCCGCGGCGGGCTGCCCGGCGGGACCTGGTGGAAGTGAGGTCCACTCCCCCGGCCCCGCCTCGAGCCAGCGGAGGGCGGGCGCGCCGCCGCGGATGACGATTCAGGCTCTGTGCTCGACGGAGTGCACACCACCGGCGATCCGGTCATAGATCCAGGCGAAGATCAGCCCGCCGATGGCGCCATCGGCAAAACCATACAGCGTTCCGATCACGACACTAGCCCAGGTGCGGGAGTCGTGGAAGCCGGGCCAAACCGAACTCATCATTCGAAGGAAATCCCCGCCGTACGCGGGTGAAACCAGATTGACGATTCCGACCGCCAACATGGACGCGGCCCACAAAAGCCCCATTGTGATGCTAATTGCTCGGACTGAGAGTTTCATAACTGCAACCTCCACTCACATAGACGTTCGGGCGGCCAGAGGGGCCCTCCCGTCGGTCCGCTATTTTTGACGCCTTGCGCATGGGGTTCCTAGGCCCGCATCAAGTTGGTCGAAATGTGATCCAGTTCGATCGGACTTTGCTCCCCCACCACCACGGTGCCTCCGAGATTCACCACGTGCCGTCCGAAGGCGCAGTTGGGCTCGAAGGCGAAGCTCATTCCCGGCTGGAGCACCAGGTCGTTCCCGACGCGCGGGATCTGCCCCACACGTCCATAACGGGCCGCGGTGGGAACCTGCGAGAATCCGTCGAAGCCGCTCAAAGCGGTTCCGAACGGATTGATGCCGTGAATCCAGGGATGGATATGCTGTCCCCCGGCTCGACGGACCGGTTCTTCCATCGCGTCGACCACGTCACCGAAGCGGCTTCCGGGATGGAGCGCCTTCAACCCTGCTTCGTACGATTTGCGCGCGACCTCCGCGGCCTTCATAAAGTCGGGATGCACGGCGCCGACGGCGATGGTCGGCTGATGCTGCGTCTCCAGCATCCCGAAGTTGCAGAAGACCTCGGCCAGAATCACGTCACCCTTGCGGATGGTTCGGGGAGCATGCGGCCGGTAGATCCAGCTGGGGGGGCCCCACGCGAAATATTCCCGCCCGGAGCCGAGCAGAATCAGCCCCGCGAAGCCGCCGTTCTTGGGACAGGCCTCCATCGCGGCGGAATAGACATCGCCCTCGGTTACGCCCGGCCGTGTGGCCGCGAGCATCGCTTCGCACATTTTCTCGCCGACCTGGGCGCACCATTTCAAGACCGCCAGCTCTTCCTTGCTGCGCGTCGCGATGGCTTCCAGAAAGCGTTTTTGTATGGGTTTGAACTTGGCCTGGGGCAGGTCCGCCAGGACCGTATTCCATGTGTTGAATGGAATCGCGCCATCGAAATAATACGGCGGATAAGGTTCCAGGCCGATTACGCCGATCGGGCTCCCGGCCAGCCCTTGCTTCTTAAGAACCTCCACCAAGGTCGCGCCGCGTTTGCCGGCAAAGACATTTTCCGGTTGAATCCAGACCGCCTCGTGACGGAGGCGCGCCTCCATTTGATCGGCGACCGCCATGGGAAAGGCTACGATCGAGATCGGCTGGCCTTCCCTCGGAAAGACTACGATCGCGCCCGGGCGATCATTCGTAAAGTAGGTGTCATGCGCGAACGGCGCGGGAAAAGATCCCTCGCGATCGCCATACACGATGAGTGCGTCCACTTCCTGCTCCTGCATGAGATCGCGAGCGAGTCTCCAGCGGCGGTCCCGTTCCGCGGCGGAATACGACGGAACTGCGGAACTCAGACGAGCGACAGTGGGTTTTTCCAAAGTTTGAACGGACATAAAAGTACCTCCTTTCCGGTACATCGAATTTTGCGGAGGCGCTGCCAGTCGGTAGACCAGAGCACTTCCACTTCTTGGATGTGCTTGCGCGGCGGCCGGTTGCCCTTGGCAAGCTACAGCCGGCATGCGATCGTCTCAAGAAAATCATAAGGCTGTCTTTAGGTCTGCTTAACGGGGTAGCCGCTACGCTTTAGTCGAGATGACCCGAGACAGCTATGGAGACGCCTATCAAAGAGGATTCCCACATACCGTGCGATTCCTCATTTCCAGAGGTGTTCCAGGAGATACCGCGCAAGAAGTCGCGCAGTCGGCATGGACCAAAGGATGGGAGAAGCGCGGCCAACTGCGAAACGACGGCATGGTGGTGACCTGGGTGAATGCGATTGCCATGAACGCTTATCGCGGCATCCTTCGCAGGGAACCCTTCTTTGTGCCCGTTCCGAACCTTTGCACCGCCGAAACGAGCGGGGCCGCCGTTGATGTCGGCCGCATTCTGGGATTCTGCCGCCCGCGCGATCGTGACCTTCTCGAGCTGCAGCTGCAAGGCTTGACGGCAAAGGAGATCGCGCGCAAGGAGGGCGTCACCGCGACCACCATCCGGATTCGCCTCTTGCGGGCCCGGCGGAGAGTTCGTTCTCACTTTGCGAGAAAGCAAACATCAACCAGTGAGTCCTGCGAAATCCAGCTTCACGCCGGCTGAAGCTCTGCTTTTAGCCGAATCCACAACACGACCTGCCGAAATCAACGAAGTGAGAGCCGCAACCGAGGCCAGCCGGCCGGCATCCACCAAATAGGAGTGGTAGCAAAATGGCCGCAGTTTCGCAGGATCTTCACAAGCTTGACGAACTTGTTGCCGAGGTCGACCGTTGCTCGCCTGCCGATGAAGCCGAATATGCCGGGGAGCACATCCACGGCGCTCGCACGTACTTGCTGGGAGCCATGCCCGCCGAATTCAGACTGAGCGTGGAACTGGCTCGGAAATCGCTCGCGAGACTGGACGACACCGAGGCGCGCCGGAAGGCGCAAAAGATGTTCGCCAGGTTGCCGGCAAAGTGATATTCGGGATGCGAGGTGCCTTGCAAAGAGTGAGGTGGATATGCCGACTAAGGAACTTCCGGCAAAGCAGGTTGTGACGGACGATGATTTCTTCCCAAGCTTGGAAGGTGAGTACAATCCTCCTTCCCGGTCCAGGAAGAAAAGGATTTGGGTTAGTGCCGTTGTGGCGGGAGCGGCGCTGCTTGCCGCGACGATACTCTGGCGGTACGCTTCTCAGCCGGCGCCGCCCAGTTTCCAAGTCGCGCGGATTGCGCGCGGCCCAATCGATTCCACGATATCCGCCACGGGAACGTGCAACGCGGTAGTCGATGTCCAGGTGGGCAGCCAGGTCTCGGGCAACATCAAGGCGCTGTATGCCGATTTCAATACCCATGTTAAGAAGGGCCAACTGGTGGCCCTCATCGACCCCGCTCCGTTTCAGGCGGCGGTCAATCAAGCCAAAGCCAACGTGAACGCCGCCAAGGCCGCCGTCGCCACGGCCCAGGCGAATCTGGCGAAGGCGGAATCCGACCATGCGACTGCGCTCGCCAACGTCGCCAATCAAAACGCAAACCTGGAGAAGGTGAAAAGCGCGGTAGATCTGGCCAAGCTGGCAAACAGCCGGCAGGAGGCGCTGGTCAAAGGCGGCGTCGTCGCGCAGCAGGATGCCGATACGGCCAAGGCGACTTACGACCAGGCGGTTGCGAGCGTAAATGCCGCACAAGCCAGCTTGGACGCTTCCCGGGCCTCGGCCGAGTCTTCCCAGAAACAGATCCAAGTAGCACAAACCCAAGTCGAGCAAGCCCAAGCAGTCGAGCAACAAGATGACGCCATGCTGGCGCAAGCGCAGCTCAACCTGGAACACACCCGCATTCTCGCCCCCGTGGACGGCACCGTCATCGCGCGGCGCATGGACGTCGGCCAGACCGTAGCCGCTTCTTTCCAGGCGCCGACGATCTTTGAAATCGCGCAAGATCTGACCAAGATGCAAGTAGACACCAACGTCGCCGAGTCCGACGTAGGACATCTCAAGGTCGGCCAGCAGGCCACTTTCACCGTGGATGCGTACCCCGGACACGTCTTCCAGGGAACTGTCACCCAAATTCGGATCGCTCCCATCAATGTGCAGAACGTGATCACTTACGATGCCGTTATTGCCGTGGCCAACCCGGATCTGAAGCTGTTTCCCGGGATGACGGCCAACGCCAGCATCCTGGTCGAGCACAAAGACAACGTCCTGAAAGTTCCCAATGCGGCCTTGCGGCTCAAGCCTCCGGCATCGCTCATGGAAACGTCTATCGTTCAGCCGGCCACCCCGAACGGAGCGTTGGTGTACGTGCCAGTCCCGGAATCGAAGTTGGGTGCCGTGCTCGTAAAAACCGGAATCACGGATGGAAACTTCACGGAAATCACGGATGGCGGTCTTCACGAAGGGCAGCAGGTCGTCGTCGGCATCAGCGTGCCGGACGGTCAGACTCCGGCATCCGAATCGCCGCGGATACCGAGGAGGTTCTGATACGGCCTTATGGCGATGCTGATCGACGTGCGGCGGATCGTCAAGGTGTACCACACAGGGCAAACGGCGCTGTATGCACTGCGGGGGATTACGTTGTCGGTCGAACGTGGGGATTTCGTCGCCTTAATGGGTCCGTCCGGTTCGGGCAAGTCCACCTTCCTGAACATTGTGGGATGCCTGGATCAACCCACTTCGGGCCGCTACCTGCTAAACGGACGCGACGTGGGGCGGCTAAGCCGCAACGAACTGGCCGCCGTCCGCAACAACCAGATTGGCTTCGTATTCCAGAACTTCAATCTGCTTCCGAGAACGACCGCTCTCGACAATGTAGAACTGCCCATGCTGTACCGCCGCGGACCACCTCTCGATCGCCGCAGGCGGGCGCTCGCGGCGCTGAAGATGGTCGGTCTGCTGGATCATAAGGACCATCATCCCAATCAGCTTTCCGGCGGGCAGCAACAGCGTGTCGCCATTGCCCGGTCCCTGGTCAACCATCCGGACATCATTCTGGCCGACGAGCCCACGGGCGCGTTGGATTCGCGCACCAGTATCGAGATCATGGCGATCTTCCAGAGACTGAACCGGGATCACGGAATGACCATACTCATGGTGACTCACGAGGCGGATATCGCTGATCACGCCAACCGCATGATCCGTTTCCACGATGGAACCGTATTGGACGACCGCAAGATTGCCGCTCCGCGCGATGCGGCCCTCGAGCTTGTGGACATGCCGCTGGTCGACGACGTCGCGCGAACGGTCCCGCAAGACCAGGAGGTTCGCGTGCCATGACTCCCTTGCTTCCCAGCTTGAAGATCGCTTATACCGCGCTGCGGACGAACAAGGCACGCGCGACGCTGACTATGCTCGGAGTGATTATCGGAGTGGCCGCCGTGATCGCGACCGTCGCCGTCGGCACGGGCGCCACGCAGACCATCCAGAAACAGATCGCCGGCCTCGGGAGCAACCTGATTATCGTCATCCCGGGGAGCATCACTTCCTCCGGCATCCGCTTGGGAAGTGGCCAGGCTTTGACGCTCACCGAAAGCGATGCCCGGTCGATTGCGGCACAGTGTCCCGCTGTCGCGGTTGCAGCGCCGGTGGTACGCCAGGGGCAACAGGTCATCGGGGGCAACAACAACTGGGCCACGTCGATACTGGGAGTCACGCCGGACTATCTCACCGTGCGTGATCTCTCGGTGGCACAGGGCACCGCGTTTACGCGGAAAGACGTAGACTCCTCCAGCCAAGTGGCTTTGCTGGGGAAAACCGTGGCCACCAACTTGTTTCCCAATCGCGACCCGGTCGGCCAGGTGATTCGCATTCACAACGTGCCGCTCACCGTAACAGGGGTACTTTCGCCCAAAGGGCAATCTCCGACCGGCCAGGATCAGGACGATGTGGTTCTGATTCCGCTGTCTACCGCGAAGAAGAGAGTGCTGGGGGCCAGCCAGGCCGGCGCCGATGCGGTGGGGGCGATCATGGTTCAAGCGACCGGTCCCAATATGATTCAAGCGGCGGAGGACCAGATCAGAAGTCTGCTTCGCCAGCGGCATCACTTGCAGCGCGGGCAGGATGACGATTTCACCACGCGCAATCTCGAGGAAGTGTTTGCCGCTCAGGAAACGTCAGCGCGTGTCATGGCGGTTCTGCTGGCAGTGATCGCATCGGTTTCGCTGGTGGTGGGCGGCATCGGGATCATGAACATCATGCTGGTATCCGTCACCGAGCGCACCCGCGAGATCGGGCTACGCCAGGCGGTGGGCGCCCGTACGGGAGACATTCTGCTTCAGTTTCTGGTGGAGGCGATCGCCCTATCGCTACTGGGCGGCGTCGCCGGCATCGGCGTAGGAGTCGTCGCGTCCACTCTCATTTCCCGGATCGCGCACTGGTCCACCGTCGTCGGCGTAGGATCGATCGCACTGGCGTTCGTGTTTTCCGCCTTGGTGGGCGTTTTTTTCGGATACTATCCGGCGCGAAAAGCGGCGTTTCTGAATCCCATCGAAGCCCTGAGATACGAGTAGCAGCCGGCAGCACGAGCCGTTCTGATGCGCCAGTCGAACCGATTAAGAAAAACGTAACGTCGTCTTTATCCTCTCCTTACATCGCTTCAGTATTCTTCAAGAGGGAGCCGCCCGCGGCTCCCATTAGAGACGCGCAAATGACGTAAGGATGGCCCCCAGACTGGACTCTGCAAATGCGTAAAACCATGACTGGACTGAAAGAAAAATGACAGAACAGACACAAAGCAAGTCGGCTTGGCTGGACGCGGAGGGCCATCGGTGGGCCGTGATTCTCGCCGGAGGGGATGGCAAGAGGCTATTGCCACTGACACGGAGGCTCTCCGGCGATGATCGGCCCAAGCAATTCTGCAGCGTTCTCGGAGACGAGACACTCCTCGACCAAACGTTGCGGAGAGTCGAACGGATCGTGAGTCCCGACCGAACCGTCGCCGTCGTGACCAAAACGCACGAGAGTTTCTATTCCAGGCACAGAACCGGGGCGCGCGACGCCCTCCTGGTTCAACCCCGTAACCGGGGCACGGGCCCGGCGATCATGTACAGCCTGATGCGCCTGCATGAGATGGACTCGCAGGCCGTGGTCGGCTTCTTCCCTTCGGATCACCATTTTGCCGATGACGAAGCTTTCTCGGATTGTGTTCGCCAGGCGTTCGAGTGCGCGGAGTTGCAATCCAATGCCGTGATCCTGCTGGGCGTCGCGCCGAATCAACCGGAAACAGAATACGGTTGGATCGAGCCCGGCGAGCCCCTTATGGCGAGCAGACCGGGCCTGGTATTCGGCGTCCGGCGTTTTTGGGAGAAGCCCTCCCGCGCGGTTGCAGCCGAACTGATGGACCGGGGCTGTTTCTGGAACAGCTTCATCATGGTGGGCCGCGTGAGCGCCTTCCTAAACCTGGTTGGAAGGACCGCTTCGCACCTGTTCCGGTCCTTCCAGGCGATCGCTCCCGCCTTTTTCACCAAGCGCGAGGAAGCCAGCGTGCTCAACCTTTACATGAGCATTCCATCCGCGAGCTTTTCCACGGACGTGCTCTCGGTCTGTCCCGGGAATCTGGCAGTGCTGTGCAGCAGAACGCTGGAGTGGGCCGACGTCGGCGATGTGGGACGAGCCCTTTCGCTGATGGGACGCGATAGCAAGCGTGCGCATTCCTATCACGTCAAAGGCTCCTGCCAGCGAGAGGCGGCTCGGACAGCTACGGCAACAAGCTAAACGAGTGCGGAAAGGAGCGTCGCGATGAAGAGGTTTCAGGTAGCCGCTTCGACGGCGGTAATCGCTCTGGTGGTCGCAGTGGGCGCCGGAACGATGGCTGGTTCCTGGGCTACGGCCAAGACCGGCAAGACCATCCCCATCCTGATGGCCACGCAGGTCTCCGCTGCCGCCTCCCAGGTCAACTTCCAGGATGGATTCGCACCCATCGCGAAGCGGGCGGTTCCCGCCGTTGTAAATGTCTCCTCATCGAAGGTCATTCGTACTCCCGGCGGAAACACGTCTTCGCCGTTCTTTTCGGATCCGCTCCTTCGCCAGTTCTTCGGCAACGCTGTGCCCAAAGACTTTCAAACACCGCCTTCGGAGGAGCGCGAGCACAGCCTGGGCTCCGGAGTCATCGTCAATCCCGATGGCTACATCGTGACGAACAATCACGTGGTCGACGGCGCCAAAGACGTCAAGGTGTCGCTGGGGGACAAGCGGGAGTTCCAGGCGCGCATCGTCGGCACCGACGCCAAAACCGACATTGCGGTGCTGAAAATTGATGCCAAGAACCTGCCCGTTCTCGCCTTTGGAGATTCGTCGAAGATGCAGGTGGGAAATTTCGTACTGGCGATCGGCAATCCGTTCGGGCTGAACCAGACGGTCACTCTGGGCATTGTCAGCGCGACCGGACGGGGAGGACTCGGTATTGAAGACTATGAGGACTTCATTCAAACCGATGCCGCGATCAACCCCGGCAACTCGGGGGTGCTTTGGTCGACGAGCGAGGAAACCTGATCGGAATCAACACCGCCATCGTCTCGGGAGGCAGTGGCGGCAACCAGGGCGTGGGATTCGCGATTCCGGGGAACATGGCCCGCAGCGTGATGGAGCAGATCATTAAGAACGGCAAAGTCACAAGAGCGTGGCTCGGCGTATCGATCCAGCCGGTGAAACCAGACATCGCCAAGGCGTTCCATCTGTCCGAGAACTACGGAGCGCTCGTCGGCGATGTGACGAAAGACAGCCCGGCTGCCAAGAGCGGTCTGGAAACCGGCGACATTATTCTCGATGTCGATGGACAAAAGATCGAGGACAGCCGGGCCCTTCAACTGAAGATCGGCGACATGAAACCGAATACAACGGTGAAGCTGACCGTGTTTCGGAATGGCGCGACACGAGAGATTCCCGTGCTGCTCGGAGAGATGCCGGGCGGGCCTGCGCAGAGTACCGGAGGCGTCCAAACCCGAGGCGCTGCCATGCGCGGGATCTCCGTAGGCGCCTTGACGCCGGACGTGTCCAGTCAATTGAAATTGCCGGCCAGCACGAAGGGCGTCGTCGTGACGAACGTCGATCCGGCCAGCGCCGCTTCCGAAGCCGGGATCCTGCAGGGGGACGTTATTCAGGAAGTGAATCGCCAGCCGGTGACGGGAGTCGGAGGATTTGACCGGGCCATGCAAAGCGCCGGCGGCCAACCAGTGCTGCTCCTGATCAACCGGAACGGTACAACCAGTTTCATGGTCGTGCCAACCCAGTAGGCGCGAGAGTTTAAGGGAGAGAGATAGCAAATGAGCAACGTAGCCGTTCAGAGGATCCGGGACGCGAACCGATCGCGGCCCCTTCTAAAAGAGACGACCGACCTGATGGATAAGGTTCGGATGCGCGCCTTCGACTTGTTCGAGGAACGCGGCCGTGCTGATGGTCATGACATCGGCGACTGGCTGCGGGCGGAAAAAGAAGTGTTTCGAGTCCCCGATATGGAGCTCGCCGAAAGCAACGGGGAGTTTCAGCTTCAGCTCGCCGTGCCAGGATTCGACGCCAAAGATATTCGAGTCGCGGCCCTCCCGGACGCACTGATCGTGGAGGGAGAAGCCACCCACCAACATCGCGGAGCCCAAGGGACCGTGCACTTCTGTGAGTTCGGCGAACGCCGGCTGTTCCGTCAGATTCCACTGCCAAAGACAGTTGATGTGGACCAGGTCTCGGCGACGCTCGACAAGGGAGTGCTCCAGGTTCGCCTCGCGAAAGAACGAAAGAAGAGCAAGAAAGCCGCGGCCTGAACGCGGCGAAGTGTTACGAAACCGGAAAGGAGATGTTATGAATAAGTGGACAGTGATCGGAGTGATGGCGTCGTTGATTGCACTGGGCGCGGCCTTGGCGCCACGGATGAAAGCGGACAGCTGGAACCAGCTCACCAAGGTCACCTTCAGCCAACCCGTCGAGATTCCAGGCCAGGTTCTGCCGGCTGGCACGTACTGGCTGAAGTTGTTGGATTCCCCGTCGGACCGGAACATCGTGCAGATCTATAACGCAGACAAGACCAGGCAGATCGCCATGATCGTGGCCATTCCGGACTACCGTTTGAAACCTACGGACAAGACCGTGATCACGTTTGACGAACGATCCTCGAATTCGCCGGAAGCCGTCAAGGCCTGGTTCTATCCCGGCGACAATTACGGCCAGGAGTTCGTATATCCGAAGCCGCGCGCCATGCAACTGGCCAAGCTGGTGAAAGAACCGGTGCCATCTATGCCCGCGAATCTGGAGGCGAACACCAAGATGTCCGCGAAGTCGGCCAAAGAGGCGCCGGTCATGGCCCTGAAGAAAGCGCCCGTGAAAGCCCAGGAACCGACGGGCAAGGAAGTGGAGATCGGGACGGTGATTACCACCCCGCCGCAACTCCTGGCGCAGAATAAGACACCGGCCCGATCCAGTTCTTCTTCGGCGACGTCCTCTCAACCGGCATCGAAGCTGCCGGCGACCGCGAGTTCGCTACCGTTGGTGGCCCTGCTCGGCTTGATCCTGCTCAGCGCGGGTTTCGTGCTGCGTTACGCCGCCAGAAGACTCGGCTGAGGACGCGCGGTTTGCTGCCGTTGTGGCATCGCAGAGGTGCCCCGCTTCTGGCCGGTCCTATGATTGTGCTGGCTGTGTGCGCTCCCGAACTCCGTGCACAGCCGGCCGACTTCCAGGTGAGTGCGAACCTGGTTGTGCTCCATGTCACCGTGGCGGACCGCCAAGGGAGGGTGGCCCGCGACCTCCCGAAGGACGCCTTCCAAGTTTTCGAGGATGGCGTCCCGCAGAATGTCGCCCTCTTCCGGCACGAGGATACTCCGGTGGCCGTCGGGCTGGTCGTCGACAACAGCGGGAGCATGCGGCGAAAGCTGCCGGAGGTGGTCGCGGCCGCAGCGGCGTTTGCGCGGTCCAGCAACGCCGGGGATCAGATGTTCGTCGTCAACTTTAACGAACGCGTCTCTCTCGGCCTTCCTCCCGGTGAGGCGTTCGTGAGCGATCCGGAGGAACTGCACGCCGCCATGCTGCGGATCTACGCGAGGGGCCAGACGGCTCTCTACGACGCCGTTGCGGCGGCGTTAGTTCACATCCGTGAAAGCCCTCTCCGGAAGAAAGTGTTGATCGTGCTCAGCGATGGCGGCGACAACGCCAGTACCCGTAAATTCCCCGAAGTTCTATCCATGATCCAGCGGTCTGACGTCGTCACCTACACCGTAGGCCTCTTCGATGAATATGACCGGGATCGCAATCCCGGCGTGCTGAAGCAACTGGCCAAAGCGTCCGGAGGCGAGGCGTTCTTCCCGAAGAGAGTCCGCGACGTGACCAACGTGCTCCAGGCCGTATCGCGAGACATCCGCAATCAGTACTCCATCGGGTACGTCCCGATGAACGGGAAGCAGGATGGAACCTATCGCAAGGTCACTGTGAAACTCACTGGCCCGCATGCCGATCGGTGGATCGTACGCACCCGAATGGGATATTTCGCCGGGTCGCCGGATTCGACCGCGGGCGAGCCGCAAAAAACGAAGGAGAGATGACGGATCGAAACTTCCGTGCCGCCGGCTCCGATCGATGATAAAGGGAGATAAAGAAAGTCATAACGGTTTTCTTATCTCCGCTTGATAAAGGCTGGCTATCTTCGTAGACAAGAGAGCCCGGCTGTTGCGCCGCAGGAATCAAGCTGCGGCCGCACGCGCCGGGGCAGGACCGGGAGGCGATATGAAGAAGCTGATCTGGCAGGGAATCGTGGCGATGTTGCTGGCGCCGCTGGCCTTCGCAGTGCAAGCCGTCAGCGCGGTGCATGGCACGATCTCAAAAATAGACTCCGCTAGCAGGACGATTGTCGTAAAGGCGGCCGACGGCACCCGGCATACGCTGCACTTTCTCGCGAAGACCGCAGTCCATGGCACACAGGCAACGGCCCAGGATACGTTTCATGGCCTGCGGGAAGGGACCGAGGTCATCGTCCACTACACCACCAAGGGAACCGATCAGACGGCCGTAGAAGTCGACAAGGTCGGCAAGGACGGGATGAAGTCAATGGAGGGCACGGTCTCAGAACTGGACCGAAAGAGTAAGAAGCTGGCCGTGAAATCGGCCGATGGTACGGAGCAGACATTCAGGCTGGCGGACCGCGCCACCGACGACGCCGGCCAAGACATCGCGAAAGGGGCGGAAAAATCCGCCCACGTGACTGTCTACTACACCCAGGACGCCGGCGGGAAGATCGCCCACTTCTTCGAGAGACGCTAAGACAGAACTTGGCGCGAGTGAATCATCTTGAGGAAGGGATGAAACCGAGCCTCGCGGCGAGGTAAACTCAACTCCTGCCGCCGGGCGCAATACTGTCTGGACTGCATGTGCACTTAGGGCGCTACCTAGTACTAGCTCGTTGTGCGCGGAGGTAGAATGTGCTCGTGGGGATTTGTTTATCTCCACGAGATAAGGTCTATGGACAGGAAGATGCGGTTGGTCTGGCGCCTCGTGATTTCGGCCGGTTTCATCGCAGCGCTACTGGCGGTTTGCTCGCATCTACCTCACATCGACCATGCAACCGTCGCGCTGCTGATGGTTCTCACCATCGTTGGACTGGCGACCATGTGGGGCCGGGTGGAAGCCTTGACCGGCGCGATCATCGGGGGCCTGGGCTTCGATTTCTACTTTTTGCCTCCCCACGGATTCGGCATCGCCTCTCCCGAACATTGGGTCGCCTTCGTGGCCTTCCTGGTCACCGGCGTCGTGACCGGCGAATTCGCGGCGCATTCCAGGCGGAGCCGAATCGAGGCTGTGGATCGGCAAATTGCCACTGAGAAGCTATACAAGCTGGTCAACACACTGCTGGAGAGCGGCAGCGCCGAGTCCACCCTGCAACAACTGGCGGCCGCACTGGTGGGAATCTTCGGAGCCGACGGCGTCGCCATCTACGACCTGCACACCGGGCAGATCGCTCGTTCCGGCTCCCACGCCGCTGCCATCTCCGACCAGGCGCTCCATGAGACGGCAACCTCGGGCCTCCAGATTTCGGATGCGGCCTCGGCGCTCTCCCTGGCTCCGGTGCGGCACGGCAGCGAACTAGTGGGTAGCCTGGGCATCCGCGGCGCAACATTGTCCGACGCACTTCTGAGCGCGGTCGCTGGGCGGGTAGGATTGGGGCTGGCAAGGCTGTTCGCGATCGAGAAGACCAACGAGGCCGAAGCGGTCCGGCGGTCCGAAGAACTGAAATCCGCGGTTCTCGACGCCATGGCGCATGAGATCAGGAATCCTCTCAATTCGGTGAAGCTTGCTGCCACCACTTTGCTTTCGGGGCATGCAGGGAGTGAGTTGCACAAACAGGAAATGCTTACCATCATCAATGAGGAAGTCTACCGGATGGACCGTTTCCTCGAAGACGCGGTGCAGCTGGCGCGCGTCGAAGCGAATGAGCTCTCCTTGAAGAACGAGCCCCAGGACATGCTTCGGCTGATTTCCGATTCGATCGCCGAGATCCGCGCGCTGGCCGGCCGCCGGCCGATTCAGGTATGCGCCCCGGAATCGCTGCCTCCAGCGGCGTGCGATAAAGACATGATCGTGCGGGTTCTCAAGCAACTTCTGACCAACGCCCTGAAGTATTCACCCAAGGATTCACCGCTCACGGTGTCGGCTGAACTTAAAGGAGATGCAATCGTGATTGATGTGGTGGATTGCGGTCCTGGTGTCAAGGAAGAAGAACGGGAGCGCATTTTCGAAAAGTACTATCGCGGCCACGCGGCCCGCTCCCATGCGCCCGGAACAGGGTTGGGACTGGCGAGTGCCAGGTCCATCGTGCAAGCTCATGGCGGCGAGATTTGGGTGACCGGCCCGCCGGGCGGGGGTGCCGCTTTTCACGTGTCGCTGCCGGTAACAAGCGCCAGCAGCAGAGTGGCGGTGTCGTGACGGCCGGTGCGAAAGTCCTGGTTGTCGATGATGAGCCCCAGGCGCGGCGCGTGCTGCGTACGGCCCTCATCTCGCGCGGTTTCGAAGTAACCGATGCGCGAAACGGTGAAGACGCGTTGGAGAGCCTGCGACGCGAGACTCCGGACGTGATTCTACTCGACATGAAGATGCCCGGTATCTCCGGGCTGGAGACCTGCCGCCTGATTCGCGAACGTTCCGAGATACCGGTCATGATCGTGTCCGCGACGAAAAGTGAACGGGAGAAGGTTGAGGTCCTGGAAAGCGGCGCCGACGACTACGTCACGAAACCGGTGGGCATCGAGGAGCTGGTTGCGCGCATCCACGCCGTCACCAGGAGGCCTTCCATCGGCGAGCACTCCCGGATCGTCCGTCTGGATTCGGTGGAAATCGATCTCGAAAGCCACGAAGTGAAGCGAGGCGACACTGTCAAGCATCTGACCTCCAAGGAGTTCCGGCTGCTCTACTATTTCCTCCAGAACGCGGAGAAAGTGGTTTCGCACCGCAGGCTCTTACAAGCCGTCTGGGGGCCGGACTACGGCAACGAGCTCGAGTACCTCCGTGTCTTCATCAACCAGTTGCGAAAGAAGATCGAGCCGGATCCCTCCCATCCGAAGTTCATTCTGACGGAACCTTCCTCTGGCTATCGCTTCACGCTCGGCGCCAAGGCATTAGGAAAATCCTAATACGTTCTTTATAGCGCCTTTGTGTCCAGCCTGTATTCTGAACTCAGAGACAGGCTCGGCGCCGAATGAGGCCGCCGCATAGGCCGAGGAAGGACCTACGATGGCAACAGCAACGGCAGCTCAAGCTGCACCAGAAGTCGATCGATTCCCGAACCTTCTTGAAGCCGTTCCCGATAACGTCTTCGGAATCGGCAACGAAGCTGGGGGAGGCTGTTTTGAAGGGATTGTCGGCACAAGTCCGGCGCTGAAGCAGGTTTTGTGCGAGGTTGAAACGGTTGCTCCCACCAATGCGACCGTGCTGATCCTGGGGGAAACCGGCACGGGAAAGGAATTGATCGCGCGCGCCATCCATAGGATGAGTCCTCGCGCGAGTTCGCCTTTCATCACCGTGAATTGTGCCGCCTTTCCGGCTGGGTTACTGGAAAGCGAGCTGTTCGGCTACGAGCGAGGAGCGTTCACCGGGGCTTTATCGCAAAAGATCGGCCGGTTTGAGTCGGCGCACCGGGGAACTCTGTTTCTGGATGAGGTGGGCGACATCCCCTTGGATCTGCAGCCCAAACTGCTGCGGGCATTGCAGGAGAAGACGTTTGAGAGGCTGGGCGGCACCAAAACGATTCCCATGGACGTCCGGCTTCTGGCGGCAACCAACCGGAATCTGACCCAGATGATGGCGGATAAAATGTTTCGCAGCGATCTTTACTACCGGCTGAAAGTGTTTCCTATCACGACCCCTCCGCTGCGCGATCATCCCGAGGATATTCCCATCCTCGTCCGGTACTTCACCCAGAAGTATGCGCGGGAAATGAGCAAGCAGATTGAAAACATCCCGCCGGATACGATGCGAGCCTTGATGAGTTGGCGCTGGCCCGGGAATGTGCGGGAGCTCGAGAACTTCATCGAAAGGTCCGTGATCCTTTCCCGGGGCCCCGTGCTCCGTGCTCCCGTGGCTGAACTGCGGGTTGATCCCACGGAAGCCACCCGCGGCACACTCGCGGAAATGGAACGAGAATATATCAGCCGCGCTCTGCGGGAGACCGGCGGAGTCATCAGCGCCGCAGCCAGCCAACTCGGGATAACCCGCACGACTTTGAACTCCCTGATGCGGAGGCTGGGAATCTCGCGGGAGAGGCCGCCGCTCCTAATGCACACTGGGAGAGTAAAGAGGTTCCCGGGCTGCGCAACCTAGCGCGCCAGCGCTCTCAGTTGCGAGACTACAGGCTCCACGCTAGTGTCCAGGCATTAGGAAAATCATAAGATTCCCTTTATGCAGTCTTTGTGGCCCGCCTGTAATCTGATACATGACAGTTCGCTCAGGAAAGTGACCGGAGCCGGTGCCTCACATCTTAATTGTTGACGACGACCCGCAATTCCGCCGGACCCTTCATTTGGCGTTAGACTCCTGTGGCTACGCAGTCGGCGATGCCGCCGACGGTGAAGAAGCGCTGGAGGCCGTCGCGGCCAGTGTCCCGGACGTGATCGTGCTCGACTGGCAGCTGCCGGGAATGGACGGAATTCAAACGTGCCGGGCAGTGCGAGCGCATTACAACGTGCCGGTCATCATCATCTCGGGGAACCGGTCGAACTCGAAAGACGCGGCGCTGGACGCCGGTGCGGACGACTACCTCGCCAAGCCGTTTGCGATGAACGAGCTGCTGACGCGCATCGAATCGGCCCTGCACGTCCGGTAGATCCTGGTTGAAGTTGAAGTTAATGAAGCCGGCCGTGGGCTTATTGATCGTATGGCCAGCCCGTACCCTTGGTTCCCGGGCCGTCCACAGCCTGAATCAGCTCAATTTTGCCGTCCTGGTTGAACTTGAAAAAGTGCACGTCCAGCCAGTCGTCCCGGAAGTTGGTGATGGCGGCGGCCACCCCGAGTTCCACGTCGGTGACCGGGAATCGTCGTCGCGGGTGGGTCATGATCGCCCCCTTCCAGGAGCAGTCCCCTTTCGCCGTTGTGAGAGTGCCGTTCTCCCAGCGATTGCACGGGGTGGCGAAACCGGGGTCCACCGAATGGTCCTTGAACATCTCGTAGTATTTATCCGCCTGGCCGTTCAGGAACTCGCGCGTGCGGCGCTCCGCCGCCGGCATCAGCGTCTCCCAATCCTGATCCTTGGTGTCCAGCACGCCCTGCGGCTTGAACGCGAAATCCCCGGTCCGCGCGATGATCATTTCGATTTCGCTGACCTTGCCACCCTCGGATCTCAGGCGCACCGCCATCAGTACCGGGCTCGTTTTCCCGCTCACGGTTTCGTCCGCTACTGCCTGCGTCAGCGTGCTGCACTTGCCCGTGTCGACGATCGTGCGCTCAAGCCGTGCTTTGCCGCCGGTTTTGATGAATCCCTCGCCCGGCTTGATCTCCACCGCGTTCTCTGTGATCCGAACATCGGCCGTCGTCGCCAGCGCCGGCAGATTGTGCGTTTCCACCGCCTTGAAATAGTTCGCCGCGATGGCTTTGAGTCCGTCCCGAGTGCAGGTCTGGGCCTGCAGGGACATGCACATGGGCGCGCAGGTTAGCGCCGCAATGAACACGAGTGCCTTCATGAATCGCTTCTCCTGACGGGCAATTGTACTATCTTCAGGCGGGGCGCTTATCCCCTGCTCACCTTGTGATACCTTTGATCAAATCACGTTGAACAGGAGATATTCCGTGCGTACATCTGGATGGAGGGACGCCGCTCTGGCGGTGGGAATCCTGACGCTTCTGGCAGGAACGTCGCTGCGGGCGCAGCAATCGGGCGCCAAGCCGGTCAACGTAGACGGCAAGGTGCTGCGCAACACCGGCGCGGCCAATGACGCACTGCCCGGCTCCTGGCTGACCTACGGTCGCACGCAGGCCGAGACGCGCTACAGCACGCTGAAGCGGATCAACGACACCAATGCGAAACGCCTGGGCCTCGCGTGGTCCTATGTCGTCGGCGCGGGAGGCGGCAATCAGGAAGGCACGCCGCTGATGTGGAACAAGACCCTCTACGGCATCACCACCTGGAGCGTGGTATACGCGCTCGATGCTCGCACCGGCAAGGAGCTGTGGCGCTGGGATCCGGAAGTGAACCAAGCCGCGGTGCGGCCGAAGATCTGCTGCGGCATCGTGAACCGCGGCCTGGCGATCTACAACGGCATGATCATCGTGCCTGTCACCGATGGGCGGCTGGAGGCGCTGGACGCGATCACCGGCAAACCGGTGTGGGAATCGCGCGTGGCGTATCCGCAGGATCTGTACACGCTGACGATGGCTCCGCGGATCGCGGGCGGCAAGGTGATCATCGGCGCGTCCGGCGGCGACAAGCCCACGCGAGGATTTTTCATGGCGTTTGATGCGGCCACAGGGCAGCAGGCATGGAAGTTCTACACCGTTCCCGGCAACCCCGAGTCGAAGCCGGAGAACGACGCGATGAAGGCCGCCCTCAAGACCTGGGGTGGCGATTTCTGGACCAAGGGCGGCGGCGGAGCCGTATGGGACGGCTTCGCGTACGATCCCGACGCGAACCTGGTCTACGTGGGCACAGGCAACGCCGAACCGTGGGTGCAGAAATTCCGTGGCGCGCAAGGCTTGGACAATCTGTATACTTGCTCGATCCTGGCGGTGGACTTGAACAGCGGCCAGCTCAAGTGGCATTTCCAAACGACCCCCAACGACAACTGGGATTTCGACAGCGTGCAGCAGTTGATGTTGCTGGACCTGAACATCAAGGGCAAGCGCCGGAAAGTGATCGTGCAGGCATCCAAGAACGGTTTCTTCTGGGTGCTGGATCGCATCACCGGCGAGTTCATCTCCGGAGCGCCCTTCGTGAAGACGACGTGGGCTCTCGGACTGGACGCCAAGGGCCGCCCGATTGTGAATCCCGCGGCCTACTACGACGCCGAGCCGATCTCGCTGTTCCCGACCGGCGGCGGCGCGCACAACTGGTCGCCGATGTCCTATAATCCCGCGACCGGCTACGTGTACATCTCGGTCTCCCTGATGCCCTTTACCTACGCGGCGACCAAAGAGCTCCAGCCGGGCGCCACCGGCTACTCGCGCGGCAGCGGAACTCCCAAACTGATCGACAGCCCGGCGATCGGGCCACCCACGGCCGAAGGCATGCGCGGGGCGCTCCAAGCCTGGGACCCGGTGAACCAGAAGCTGGCGTGGCGCGTTGAAGGCGGCGGCGGCATTGGCGGCGGCACTGCGACCACCGCGGGCAATCTGGTGTTCGAGACGGTCAACGACGGGCGCTTCCGCGCGGTGACGGCCGACAAGGGCGAGATTCTGTATGAGGTCCAGACGGGGCGCACCGGAATGGCTCCGCCGATCACATATGAGGTGGATGGCGCCCAGTATGTGGCCTTCCAGGGCGGCCTCGGGCGTCCGGCGATGACGGTGGGTCCGAACGATGCGAAGGTCGACAACCCGCCGATGCTGTTCGTGTTCGCGCTGGACGGGAAGGCCGAGTTGCCGAAACCCGCTCCGCCACCTGCTCCGCGGCAGAACGACAACCGTCCGCCTGCTCCGGCGGCCCCGGAGTTGCAGCAGCGGTAGTGTTTTGTCATGGGTCGACGACTGGCAGCTGTCTTCCTTCTTGCGTGTGCAGCCAATGGAGCGTCTGAATCGGACAAGAGCTGGAAGAATCTCAGTTACACGATTAAGGAATCCGCCTACACCGTGGCGACTCGCGATGGGCGCTGCGTAACCGCACCCATTGAGTCGTTCGACGAAAACTCAGTGACCGTCAAGTCCCTCCGGATAGATCGCAAGGACGTGGTTCGTATTGGCGATGGAGCCAGCCTTGCGGATCATGATCCAATCTACAGCGGACGCAGTTCGTGGGCCGACCTTCAACACGCCGCGCCGAACAAGTATGAGCATATTCGGCTCGACCTCAACAGCCGTGCGACGCGGAACTGCCATGCGTTCAGCTCCACAGAAGAGCACGCAACCTGCGACGGAATACAAATCAGGAAGCTAGAAGTGGCTCGAGGCTACTACGTCAGGCTCGCGCCGGCGAGCGAATGGGAACACCACGTTGTACGAGAGAATGTAGCGTTTCTTGCGCCACGGACTTGGTTTAATTTCGCCCTCTTCCCGAGGATCGCCATTTTACTGTACGATGCGGCCTTGCCGGAGGAGAATTTCAAGGTCGGGTGCCGGCTTCAGTAGTCTCTACCCCTGAACGCCAACAACCCGGCCTGCTTTGTTGGCTCCAGGCGCGGCACCGGAGTTGCAGCAGCGGTAAGGTTTTCGTTCGTCATCCACGCTTGACATCGGCAAGCCAGCGCCGATCCGCTCCGCGGCAGAACGACAACCGTCCGCCTGCTCCGGCGGCTCCGGAGTTGCAGCAGCGGTAAGTCCTAGCCGCAATCGGCGACACAAGGATGCTGATCCTGAAGCGGCTGGGCGTATGGCTGCTTGAGGCGTTAGTCGGAGTGTTTCTGCTCGGTGGACTCTTCGGCGCCTTGTCGTCGCCGAACCTCAGCACCTTGATCAGCTTGCTACCGGGAGTCTGGGCCTTGGCGTTCGGGGTTGGTTCCATATTGTTCTTGCATGGCTACTACCTGACCACAGCGCTATTCGGCGTGGTTTGGAGGAGCCAAAGATCGTGGTTATACCCGGCGATAGCAGCGACACTCTTCGTGACTCACGCGTACATCGTTTTCTTGCGTTTGAAACCAGACATAAGTTCGTCAGGTCGAGCAGCGGAGTTCCCCTTCCTCGCGGGAGGTGCGTGCATTGTGTTTAGCTGCGCCCTTTGTCGGGAACTGGTTGCTACGAAAGTGGGTACAAGCAGGGGCCAAGCGGCCATCAACCAACACTTAGTTAGCCGGCTACCGGGAGGGGATGCGCTCCGGGTGTATTTCTGGAGTGAAGAGCGCCAATTTGCACTGGAATCCAGCGATTGGTTGTTTGACCGATCCAGAATCAGGGATGTTCAGCGTTCCGGATCTTTTACCCGGACTAGCTGTCCCGCGACGATACTTCGAATCTGGCCGATCAGATCTTCGAGCAACCTCTCGTAGGATGGCATTTGGTTGTTGGCTGTTTCGAGCACCACGACTCCGAACATAAGCTTCTCGACATTGTGTTCATACTCGAAACCTTTATCGATCGTGAGAAAGGCGTCGAACCGGCCTTGGATCTGGCGGACGAGAATGTGGTCTGCCTGACCGGTCCATCCCAAATCCCTGACCGTTTCGATGACGTCATCGGGAAGAAACGTGCGAAGACGAGCTGCAAGCCGGGGATGGATGCACTCGTCGATCAGGACCCGGCGCATTCGGCAACCAGGTCTTGCACCAATTCAAGGTAGCGCTCGACCTGTTCCCGAGTCACGGTTGGGCACCCCGAGAGAAACTGCTCTACGGTATACCCGCTCTTGAGATCGTCAAGGAGCAGACGCACGGGAACGCGAGTACTCCGGAAACAGGGGGTTCCGTGCATTATGTCCGGATCAGTGGACACAACCTCGCTCATACGGTTCTTCGTTTCCGCGCCCATTACACCTCCCCCATTACACTCCAAAGATACGGCATGGGAGAAGCGGTCGCAACAGACTCCGTCGTCAGCCGCGCGGGCTCTTAGGCTCTGTCCCTCATCATTCCCGCTTGACATCGGATAAGTAAGACGATATCTTACTTATGTGAAGACGAGTGTCTCGTCCAAGGGACAGATTGTTCTGCCCGCCGAGTTCCGGCATCTGGACCGGATCGAACCAGGGCAGGAGTTTGACGTCGAGCGTCTCGATCGCGGGGACTATCGCCTCGTCCGGCGCGTGGCTCCGCCCAACGAGGGCGCCATCGACTGGCTGCTTTCCTGTCCACAAAAGGGCTTTTTCGTGCCCGTCGACTCTGAGTCGACCGATACTCTGTGAAATACCTGGTCGACGCCAACGTGTTGAGCGAGCCGACCAAGCCAGCGCCGGATCCGCGTGTGATCGAGTGGCTTCGCGCGAATGAACCGGAGATCGCCGTGGATCCGGTCATTCTCGGCGAGCTGCGATTCGGGATTCTCATCCTTCCCCGGGGAAGAAAGCGGACTGCGCTGGAACGCTGGTTCGACGCGGGAGTGGGGCGTCTCCACTGCCTGCCTTGGGACGCGGACACAGGTCTGAAATGGGCGGAATTGTTAGCGCGGCTTCGGAGAACCGGGAAAGCCATGCCGGTCAAAGATAGCCTGATCGCGACGACTGCGGCCGTTCATAACCTCGCGATCGCCACGCGGAACCGTGCCGATTTTGTGAATGCCGGCGTGAGCGTCGTCGATCCATTCGTGGGTTGAACTCGCCACCAGCGCCGGGAGCGGTGTCGGGAGGGGGTGCGCTCCGGGTCTTGCGGGAGTATACTGAAACAGCGCAATAACTATGTTCGTTTCAACGCGCAGGACGTTCCTGAAGGCTGCCTCGGCGGGTCTCGCGGCGCCGTTCGCCTTCGGACAATCCTCCGGACAGGCCCCGAAAATCACCACTACGCCGCTGGGCGATAACCTGTACCTGCTGAGCGGGGCAGGGGGAGGCGTGGTCGCCTACACCGGCGCCGATGGCGTCGTGATGGTGGACGGCGGGCTCGCGCAAAATGCCGGCGCACTGGCGCAGGCCGTAGCTGCGCTGCCGAAAAGTGGCCCGGTGCGGACCTTATTTAATACGCACTGGCATCCCCAGCAGACCGGCTCCAACGAAACGCTCGGCACGGCTGGCGTCACGATCATCGCCCACGAGAACACCCGGCTCTGGCTGACGGAAGACATCACGTGGCCTTGGAACGGGCAGAAATTCAAGAAGCTTCCCAAGATCGCCCAACCTAGCAAAACCTTCTACGACAAGGGCGCCCTCGATTCCGGCATCCGCTACGGTTACATTTCTGACGCGGCGCACACGGACGGCGATCTCTACGTCTACTTCCCGCAGCAGAACGTCCTGGCGGTGGGCGACGCCGCCTACGGACAAGGCTGGCCCGTGGTCGATTGGTGGACCGGAGGCTGGATTGGCGGCATCGTCGGCGGACTGCAACGTATCCAGAGCGTGGCGAACAAGGATACGAAGATCGTTCCGGCGGTCGGTCCCGCGCTCAGCTTTGCCGACATCACCGAGCAGATCGACATGTACGGCACCATCTACGACCGTCTGAATCAGATGCTGAACAAGGGGCACAGCCCGTCGGAAGGCGTCGCGGCCAAGCCGGCCAAGGAATACGAAGCCAAGATGGGCAACCCTGATGAATTTATTCGCCGCTCTTTCGAGAGCCTGTGGGCCTATCTCTCTCCGGACGCGTGAAGGACTGATGAAAGCGATGCGACATATTAAGACCTCGATTCCCCTGATCGCCGTAGTCGGCCTGGTTTGCCTGTTTACCTCCCCGCGCCCTAGCGAGGCGCAGGATCCGGGCTCTGCATCCGGCGAAGCGGCCCATCTGGCCCTCATGCAGCAATACTGCGTGGGCTGCCACAACGACCGGGCCAAGACCGGCGGCGCCAGCTTCCAAAACATCACGGCCGCGAGCATCGCCAAGAATCCCGAACTTTTCGAGAAGGCCGTGATGAAACTGCGCGGCCGCGTCATGCCGCCTCCCGGCAACAAGCAGCCGGACGGCAAGGCGGTCGATTCGCTGGTCTCCTGGCTCGAAGCTTCGCTCGACAAGCTTCCCAATCCGGCGCGCGTCACCGACACCGAAGTGCTGCATCGGTTGAATCGCAAGGAGTATCAAAACGCCGTCCGCGATCTGCTTCTAGTCGACGTCAAGGGCTCCGATCTGCTGCCGCCGGATGATATCGCGGATGGCTTCGACAACATCGCGTCCGCTTTGCAGGTTTCGCCCTCCTTCATCGAGCAATACGTCCTGGCGGCGCGTACCGTCGCGATCGCGGCGCTGGGCAAGCCCGATGCCCGCGCGCAGGGCTGGACGTTCCACGCGGCTCCCGGAAGTCAGCTCACCCACGTTCCCGGATTGCCTCTGGGGACCCGGGGCGGCATTCTCGCGAACGTGGATCTCCCCGCCGACGGCGAATACCGCATCAACATCGCCGACATGGCCACCCATATCTGGGGCAACGGCATGGAGTACGAGAATCCGCTGGTCGTGACGCTCGATAACAAACTCGTCTATCACGCGACGATCGGCGGCGAAGAAGACATGAAGCTTTACGATCAGGTGCAGAACGGCGCGATGGACCGCGTCAATGCGCGCCTGAAGAACATCAAGTTTGAGGCCACGGCCGGACCGCACAAGATCGGCGTTACTTTCCAGCGCCAGAGTTTCGCCGAATCCGACGATCAGTTGCAGATCGTTGAGCCCGGCGGCGGGCAGGATCGTTCCTACCGCGTAAGCTCGTTCCAGCTTCTGGGCCCCTTCGGTGTGACCGGCCTAAGCTCCACGCCCAGCCGCGACCGCATCTTCATCTGCCACCCGGCAACGGGCAAGGCCCCGGCAACGGGTAAGGCCCAGGCAACGGGTAAGACAAAGACACCGGAAGCCTGCGCCCGGGAGATTTTCTCGGCGCTGGCCAAGCGGGCGTACCGCCGTCCAGTGACGGATGCCGACCTGACGGAACTCATGCAGTACTATGCCGATGGAGCCAAGCAAGGCGGCTTCGAGTCCGGCGTCCGGTCCGGTCTCACGGGAATGCTGGCCAGCCCGTTCTTCCTGTATCGCGGCGAGCGCGTCCCCGCGGGGTTGAAGCCGGGCGAGAAGTACGCGATCACGGATCTCGAACTCGCCTCGAAACTTTCGTTCTTCCTGTGGAACTCGATTCCCGACGATGAACTGCTCGATCTGGCCATCAAGAATAAGCTCAGCGATCCGGCAACGCTGCAAAGGCAGGTCTGGCGCATGCTGGGCGATCCGCGGTCGGAGACGCTGGCGAGCAATTTCGTGTATCAGTGGCTCGACATGACCCGGCTCGACGCCATCGTTCCGGACCGCGACGTCTTCCCGTATGCCTCCGGCCGGTTGGACCCGCGTCAGGATTACCGCACTGAGCTCACGCTGTTCGCCGACAGCATTTTCCGTGCGGACCGCAGCGTGGTGGATTTGCTGCGAGCGAACCATACGTACCTGAATGAGCGCCTGGCGCTGGAATACGGCATTAACGACGTAAAAGGCGACGAGTTCCGCCGGGTTGAACTGAAAGACTCCGCGCGCTGGGGCCTGTTGGGCAAGGGCGCCATCCTGATGGCGGCCGCCTATCCCAACCGCACCTCCCCGGTGCTCCGGGGAAAGTTCATCCTGACCAGCCTTCTGGGTGTCCCGCCGGCCAACCCGCCCAAGGGCGTCCCGGCCCTGGATGAGAAAAATGTCGGCACGACCAAAGCGCTCACCGTCCGCCAGATGATGGCGAAGCATCGCGCCAGCCCGACCTGCTCGGCATGCCACGCGGTCATGGACCCGCTCGGCTTCGCGCTGGAAAACTTCGACGCGACCGGAATGTGGAGAGACAAGGACCGCTTTGCCGGCACGGTCATCGATTCCGCCGGCGAGTTGCCCGACGGTACGCCGATCAATGGACCCGACGATCTCCGCAAGGCGCTGCTGCGCCGTCCCGACCAATTCGTGCAGACCTTTGTCGAAAACCTTTTGACTTACGCGATGGGCCGGCAGCGCGAGTACTACGACATGCCGACCGTCCGCAAGATCGTGCGGGACACCGCAGCGAAGGATTACAAGTTTTCGGCCATCATTCAGGCGGTGGTCAATACCGACCAGTTTCGGATGCGGCGCGCACCTCAACCGGTGCAGACCGCGAGCAGCGCACACGACGCCGCGGGGCGTTCCGTTGTGCGCGGGTCAGCAATTAAATAAGGAGGCGACATCATGTTCATAGATAAGAAACACGTTCCACGCCGTACATTCCTGCAGGGGGTGGGAGCCACCATCTCGCTGCCGCTGCTGGACGCCATGTTTCCCGCTGCCACCGCGGCGGCGGAAACTCCCGCTGGAAAAACCCTCAAGCGCTTTGCCTTTGTGGGCTTTCCTCACGGCGCGATCATGGACCGCTGGTCGCCGAAGGAAACCGGCACGAACTACACCATGTCGCCGATCCTGGAGCCCCTGGAGCCGTTCCGCAAGCACTTGACCATCGTCTCGGGCTTGCGCAACAAGCCCGCGGAAACTCCCGAGCCCCACGCCTACATCGAGCAAGGCTGGCTGACCTGCGTGAAGCCCTGGGACTTCGGCAAGGCCGATCCGGACTCCGGCGTGAGCTGCGACCAGTTGGCCGTCCGCTACGTTGGACAAGACACGCGTCTCCCGTCGCTCGAGCTCACCACGGCTCAGGCCAGCGCCCGGGTCGCCTGGCGCACGCCGACCCAGTCGTTGCCGCAGGAAGGTAACCCGCGCGCGGTCTTCCAAAAACTCTTCGGACAGGGCGACACCGATCAGGAACGCGCCCAGATCCTCACGGAAACCGGCAGTATCCTGGACCGCGTCCGGGAACAGGCGCAGCGCCTGCAGGCCAGCCTGGGAGTGCAGGACCGCAACGTCGTCAGCGACTATCTCGACTCGGTTCGCGAGATTGAGCGCCGCGTCCAGATGGCCGAGAAGCAGGACCACGCCGACCTGGTGATTCCGGATGCGCCGGTCGGCACGCCGAACGATATCACCGAGTATTTCAAGATGATGTTCGACCTGATGGCCCTGGCGTTCCGGGCCGACATCACGCGCGTGGTCACCTTCTCGATGGATCACGAAGCCAGCATGCGCACGTACACCAACCTGGGCATCGCCGAGGGGTTCCATCCGCTGTCGCATCACGGCAACAATCCTCAGAAGATGGACAAGCTGGTGCAGATTCAGAACTACCACACGAAAGTGTTCGCCGACTTCATCAAGCAGCTGGAGGCCGCCAAAGAGGCCGACGGCACCGTGCTCGACCATGCCACGATTCTGTTTGGCAGCGACATGAGCAACAGCGACCGCCACAACAACGATCCGCTGCCGTCCGCGATCCTGGGACACGCCAACGGAAAGATCAAAGGCGGCCAGCACCTGAAGTATCCGCAGGATTCGCGTCACGGCGACCTGCTCTTCACGCTGCTCGAGCGCAATAACATTCCGCTGAAGTCCATCGGCGACAGCACGCAGGGCCTCTCGGAAGTTTAGGTATGCGCAAGTTCACGGCGAACAGGGATCGGCGCGGTCCACAAAATAAAAGCCCGCAAGGCAATAGAGTGACTCGCTCGCGCCGGTCTCGGTTGTTCGCCGGTTACAGCGTCGCCGCTATGGCCGTCCTGCTGGCCGGCGCGGCGATGATGGTGGCCGACGAAACGACGCTCATCAACGCGGCGGAAGCCGGCGACCGCGCCGCGGTATTGCGCCTGGCGGGCGCCAAGGGAGCCAAGGTTGACGCCACCGGCGCCGATGGCAGCACCGCCATCATGTACGCCGCCGCCAACGGCGATCTCGAACTGGTCCGTACGCTGATCAAGGCCGGCGCGAATGTCAAACTGGCGAATCAGTTTGGCACGTCGGCGCTCACCGAAGCCGCCATCATCGGCTCTACGCCGATTATTAACGCGCTGCTCAAGGCCGGCGCCGATCCCAATTTCAAAACTCCTTATGGCGAAACTCCGCTGATGGCTGCCGCGCGCAGCGGCAACGTGGACGCCGCCAAGGCGCTTCTGGCGGCGGGAGCCGACATCAACGCCAAGGAAACCTGGGGCGGACAAAGCGCGATCATGTGGGCCGCAGCGCAAAGCCAGCCCGAGATGGTGAAGTTCCTCGCGTCCAAGGACGCGAACCTGAACGATCACGGCAAGATCCATCAGTGGGAGCGCAAGGTCATCCAGGAACCTCGTCCGAAGGACATGAACAAGGGCGGCTTTACCGCTCTGCACTATGCCGCGCGGGAAGGCTGCGCGGCCTGCGTTCAGAACCTGCTGGCCGCCGGCGCCGATCCCGACTCCGAAGATCCGGACCGCGAGACGCCGCTGCTTCTGGCGCTGGAGAATTTGCACTTCGACACGGCCGCCGTGCTGATCACTTTTAAAGGGCCGCAGGGCGGCACCGATCTCAACAAGTGGGATCTGTTCGGACGCTCGCCGGTGTACATGGCGGCTGACGTCAGCACGCTGCCCAGGAAAGGGAACGGCGCGGAGGCCGTCCTGCCGAGTCCGGATAAGCTCAGTGCCGTCGATGTCGCGCGCATGATGCTCGAACGCGGCGCGGATCCGAATATTCAGTTGAAGCGGCGTCCGCCGTATCGTGACGTCCCGCAGGATCGCGGCGGCGACGGCATGCTCGCCCAGGGCGCCACGCCTCTGTTGCGTGCGGCGCGTGGCGGCGATGACAAGTTCACCGCGCTGCTGCTCGAGTACAAGGCGCTGGTCGATTTGCCGAGCAAGGAAGGTATCACGCCGTTGATGGCCGCCGCCGGCGTCGATTACGGCTCCCGCGTCACGCGCGGACGTGACCGTACCGACGAGGGCGTGCTCGCCACGATGGATCTTCTGATCAAAGCCGGCGCTGATGTGAACGCCCGCGACGTCCTGGACCGCAATCGCGGGTTTGGCGGACGCGGGGGTTTTGGTGGCCGCGGAGGCGGTGGTGGTCGTGGCGCCCCACCCGGTGCTGCTGCCGGTCGTGGTGGTAGCGCTGCCGCAGGCGCTCCCGGTGCAGGAGGTCGTGGAGCAGCCGGAGGTGGCGGCGGTCGTGGCCGGGGCGGCGCTCCGGCGGTGCTGCGGGCGCGCCCGCTATCCCTGCTCCCGCCGAAGGCAGCGCCTCCGCGCGCATCGCACAGGCCTTCCGTCGCGGCAGTCAAATGCCGAGCGCGAATTCCGTCCCGAACCAAACCGCTCTGCACGGAGCCGCCGAACACGGCTTCGATAAGTTCATCGAATTCCTGGTCGCCCACGGCGCCGACCTGACCGCCAAAGACGCCAATGGCCGCACGCCTCTCGACGCCGCCCGCGGCGCCGGCGGTGCTCGCGGCGGTCCGGATGCGTTCCCCAAGACCGTGGCGCTGCTGGAATCCCTGATGAAAGCCAAGGGAATCCCGGTTGCGGCGGCTCCCGGCCAATAGGAAAAGCGGATCGAAGCACCAGGTCTGTCTCATCGCACCCGCGGGTGAGGTGCTCGATGCGATACGCGCGCGCGGTCTCCTCCTGACTCCACCGGTCGACGATCAACACGCAAATACTTCATTAAATTGAGCGTGGCGGCCGAGGAGTCCGAATGAACATGCTTTAATGAAAAGATACATGCCACGGATGGCTCAATTCATACTGGCTCTGCTCGTGGGGCTGGCTCTGTTGGTATGGGCGGCATCGGGCGTGGTGCAGACCACCGCACGGGAATGGTTTGAGCGCGACGTGAGCTCGCGCGCTCAGCTGGTGCTGGTCGGCGCCAGACAGTCGCTCGCCAATAGCTGGTACGGCGACCCCCAGGATCTGCAGAAGCAACTGATGGACCTGGCGGAGGACGAACGCGTGATGGGCGCGGCGGCCTGCGATGCCGACTTTAGGCCGCGATCCAGCACCCCGGGATTTCCGGATGAGTTCAATTGCCGGGTGGTGGGGACCCGCGCTCGTGGGGGCCGGAGTGAGAACGGCGCTGCCCGCCTCGAGGAGTGGAGCACTGTCGCGACGTTGCCAACCGGCCGCGTTCACGTTAGCGTCATGCCCATCTTCAAAGGCGGACAAGAGCTGGGCTTCGCGATCCTGCTGCAGGATTTGAGCTATATCGAACGGCGGGAAGCCCAGGCTCGCACCTTCCTGATCGTTGCGTTTGGCATCCTGGCCATCATGGCGTTCGGCGTGCCGATGTTCGCCGCCAAATGGGCGCGCTATGACTGGAGCGTGCGATTGCGCAGCCTGCTGCGCGCGGGAGGGAAGCAGAGCGGGGAATTCCAGCCCATTCTGAGCGATGTGCGCGAGTTGGTGGGCCGCATGGCCTCCGATCGGGAAGATGCTCCCGGGCAGTGGAACGCGGAACGTCTGAAGCAGATCCTGAACCGGCATCTGCACGGCGAGAAGATCATCATTCTGGCCAACCGCGAGCCATACATCCACCAGCGCACGGCCGATGGCGGCATCGAGGTGCAGCATCCCGCCAGCGGCCTGGTCACGGCGCTCGAACCGGTGATGCGCGCCTGCTCGGGAGTATGGATCGCTCACGGCAACGGCACCGCCGACCGCGAAACGGTGGACCGGTACGATCACGTGATGGTGCCGCCCGGAGAAGAGTCGTACAGTATCCGCCGCGTATGGCTCTCCGAGGAAGAGCAGCAGGGCTATTACTACGGATTTTCCAACGAAGGACTGTGGCCCCTGTGCCACGTCGCGCATACGCGCCCGGTCTTCCGCGCCGAAGACTGGCGGCAGTACCAGGCCGTCAACCAGAAGTTCGCGGACGCCGTTTGCAGCGAAGTCGACTCGAAGGATCCGATCATCTTGGTGCAGGACTATCACTTCGCCCTGGCGCCCGCCATGATTCGCAAGCGCCTGCCGGCCGCGACGGTGATTGTCTTCTGGCACATTCCTTGGCCCAACGCCCTACGGATGGGAATCTGTCCCTGGCGCAACGAGCTGTTGAAGGGACTGCTGGGCAGCAGCATTCTGGGCTTCCACACCAAGCTGCACTGCAACAATTTCGTGGATTCCGTGGACCGGTATCTGGAGACTCGCATCGACCGGGAGCATACCGCGGTGGTCAGGCAGGGCCACCGGACGCTGATCCGTCCCTATCCGATCGCGCTCGAATGGCCCGTTCGATGGGTGGAGTCGGCGCCCAGTCCCGAGGATTGCCGCGCGCAGGTGTGGCGCGATTTTGGATTGAAGCCGGACGCGCTGCTGGGCGTCGGCGTGGACCGCCTGGATTACACCAAGGGGGTCGAGGAGCGATTGCTGGCGGTCGAGCTGCTCCTGGAACGGTATCCCGAGTTCCGCGGCCGTTTCAGCTTTGCCCAGCTGGCGGCGCCGAGCCGGGTAAAAATCGAGCGCTACCGGGACCTCAACGAAACACTGGAGCGCCTGGCCGACCGTATTAACCAGCGGTTCGGGAAGGACGATTACCGGCCCATCATCTTGCTAAGGTCGCACCACGAGCCTCCGGAAGTCTTTCGCTTCTTTCGCGCCGCGGATCTTTGTTATGTGAGCAGCCTCGACGACGGCATGAATCTGGTGGCCAAGGAATTTGTAGCCGCGCGCACCGATCTTCAGGGGGTGCTGGTGCTGAGTGAGTTCACCGGGGCGGCGCGGGAGTTGACTGAGGCGCTCATCGTCAATCCCTACGATCTGGAAGGCAGCAGCGACGCGCTGGCGGCCGCGCTGATGATGCCCCTGGAGGAGCAGCAGGACCGCATGCGGTCGATGCGGTCTCTCCTGGTTCAGTTCAACGTGTATCGTTGGGCCGGAAAGATGTTGGTGGACGCCGCGCGCCTGCGAACCCAGGAACGCGTGGCGGGCCGGCTGGCCGAGCATTCGGCCGTGGGTCCGGCGGCCTGACGATGCGCTACCTCCTCTCCCCGGCTTCGAGGCCAATTCTGAAGCGGCTGGCGGCGGAACGGACCTTGTGCGCATTCGATTTCGACGGAACTCTGTCGCCCATTGTCCGGCATCCGGACCGGGCCTCGATGCGCGCCCGAACGCGAAAACTGCTGGGCTGCCTGGCGGCGCTGTATCCGTGCGTCATTGTCTCGGGGCGGGCTCGCGCGGATGTTCTGGGAAAACTGGGCGGCGTGAACGTGGCGCGCGTGATCGGCAATCATGGCGCGGAAACGGAAGCGCCAGCCAAAAAATCGCGCCGCCGGATCGAGCGATGGAAAGCCGTCCTGGATCTCCGGCTCGGGGGGATTCCGGGATTGTGGGTGGAGGACAAGGGCCTGTCTCTGGCCGTGCACTACCGCCAGTGTCCCCCTAAAGCCGAAGCGCACCGGCGCATCCTGGAAGCTGCGCAAAACCTGAAGGATGTTCGTATCGTCGGAGGCAAGCAGGTCGTGAACCTGGTGACGGAAGGGGCGCCGCACAAAGGAGAAGCCGTGGCCGCCGAACGGGATCGCCTGGGATGCAAGTGGGTCCTGTATGTGGGTGACGACGAGAATGACGAGGATGCCTTCGCCATGGGTGGCAATATCGTTGCGGTTCGCATCGGCCGGACACGGCATTCCCGCGCCCGCTACTATCTGCGGACGCAGGGAGAAATCGACAAACTTCTGGAACTGCTGGTCGAGCGCGCGCCCGAGCGGCGCGCGGCGATGATCCGGTAGGGCGACGCCCCCGGGCGCTACAATCCAAGGGAATAGAGTGTCCACTGCGCATATCATCGAGTTTCTGCTATGGCTGCTGATCGCGGCCTCGGCCATCGCGGTGGTCACCAGCCGGTTCAAGATTCCCTATACCGTCGCGCTGGTGCTGGGCGGATTCGCCATCGACATCTTCCATCTGCCTATCGTCTCGGCGCTGGGGGAGACGGAGGGATCTCACATCCTGACGCCGGAGATCATTCTCATTCTGTTTCTTCCCGCGCTGCTGTTTGAATCGGGAATCAACATCAACATCCGCCATCTCCGTGAAAACCTGTTTCCCATCGTTCTGCTGGCTGTTGCGGGTGTCATTGCCGCGACCGTGATCACCGCCTACGCCGTCCACTGGGTGATCGGTTTGCCGCTGATGTCGGCGCTGCTGTTCGGCGCGTTGATCTCGGCTACCGATCCTATTTCGGTCCTGGCGCTGTTCAAGGACCTGGGCGTGAACAAGCGGCTGGCCGTGCTGATTGAGGGAGAGAGTCTGTTCAACGACGGGACTTCCGTGGTCTTGTTCCAGATCATCCTGGCGGCGGGCGTCAGCGGCGATTTCAGCATTTGGAACGGCGTGCAGAAATTCCTGGCGGTGGTGCTGGGCGGCGCCGCGCTGGGACTCCTGATGGGCTACGCGGCCAGCAAATTGACCTCACAGGTGGACGACCCGCGCATCGAGATCACCCTCACCACCATCCTGGCCTACAGCTCGTACCTGATCGCCGAGCACCTGAATGTTTCCGGCGTCATCGCCACGGTTGCGGCGGGCCTGATGATCGGGAATTTTGGCGCCGAAACCGGCATGAGCGCGCGCACCCGGGTGGGGGTCTGGTCTTTCTGGGAATACGTATCGTTCGTGATCAACTCGCTGGTGTTCCTGCTCATCGGGATCGAGGTCCATACGCTCAGCCTGCTGGCGGCCTGGCACGCGATCCTGCTGGCCATCTTCACGGTTCTGCTGGGCCGGATGCTTTCCGTGTATCTGCTCGCCCCGGTGAGCGGGCTGTTCCACTCCCCGATTCCGGGCCCCTGGCGCCACGTGCTGGTGTGGGGCGGAATCCACGGAAGCGTTTCCATGGCGCTGGCCCTCAGTCTGGCGCGGACGGTTCCCAACCACGACTTGATCCTCACCATGACTTTCGGCGTGGTGGCCTTCTCGATCATCGTCCAGGGCTTGACGGTGAAGCCGGTGCTGCGCCTGTTGCACGTGGAAATGGGCCACGAAGACGAATACGACCGGGCGAAAGTGCGCCACCTGGCCACCTCGGCCGCGCGGCAGGAGCTGGACACGTTGCTCAGGGATCATGTGATTTCGCGGCCCAGCTATCAGCAGATCCGCGAAGATGTGGATGCCCGGCTGAGCTCCGCGCAAGCGGAAGTAGAGGCCCTGCATGACAAGAATCGCGCCACCGCGGACGAGGAAGTGCGCATGGCCAAGATCCGCCTGATCGCCGCGGAAAAGAGCGCGATCCAGCGTTCCTCCAACGAGGGCCTGGTGTCGCTTCACACCGCCGAGAGAATGCTGGGGGCGGCCGACGAGCGCCTGGATAAGCTGAACAGAGCGCGGGAAGGACCAGCACAAGATGGGAATCCGGAAGAACCAGGCGCCTGATGCCGGCAAAATCTGCATCAACTTGCGGCGATCGTATCCTGTCATGTCGCCGCTGAGGCCGGAACGATCGAGATGGAAGTCCTAGCCTGGATCTCAGTCGCGGTCGCCGGATTTGCTCTCTCGGTTTTAGCCGGCCGGTGGGCCGTGCAACATGCCGCCATGCTCGCGTACGGGCTCGCCATCCCTCCGTTCATCATCGGGATCATTTTTTTTGCCTTGGGCACTGACTTCCCGGAGATCGCGAACTCGGTGATGGCGTCGGTCAGCGGTCACGGCGATCTGAATATCGGAGACTCCATGGGCTCGGTGGTCACTCAGATCACTCTGATTCTCGGGATCCTTCCCTTTGCCGGCGGCACGCTCCAGGTGGGACCGTATCGCGGCGCCATCGTCCCCTCTTTGACCGTCGGGGCGCTGGCGGTGGGCGCGTTCCTGGTCAGGGACGGGTACTTGTCCCGAATGGACGGCGCCGTGCTAGTGCTGATGTGGATTCCGGCGGCCGCGCTGGCGTGGCGCTACGCACCACCGCTTTCAGAAGCGGCAGCACTGCCGCAGCCGACGCGCCATAAAGCGTTTCACCTGTTTGTCGCAGCGGGCAGCCTGCTGCTTGTGGTGGCGGGCGCCGGCGCGGCGGTAAGGGCGATGGTCGAGTTGTCGGCTTTGGCGGGAATCCCGGAGTACGTCATCAGTTTCTTCGGTTCGTCGGTGGGAACGTCCCTTCCCGAGCTGGTCGTTACGACGGTGGCGCTGCGGCAGGGCCAGCGCGATATCGCACTAGGGGACTTGTTCGGCGCCTGCCTGATCGATTCCACTCTCTCGATGGGCGTCGGCCCGCTGATTGCTCCCACGGCTGTCACGGCGGGACTCGCGCTGCGGGGAGCCTTCCTGGCCATGGCGGCCATGCTGCTGGCAAGTCTGATTATTTGGCCGCGCCACCGTCACGACCGGTTGTCGGGAGCTGCACTCATCGCACTGTACGCTGCTGCGTATCTGATTATCTGAGGGAGATCGAATGATGAAGGCCAAGAACATCATGACCCAGCCGGTGATCACGGCTCGTGAAGACACCACACTCGAACAGGTAGCGCAGTTGATGCTGGAGCATCGCATTGGATGCGTGCCCGTGGTGGATCGCGAAGGCGGCCTCTGCGGAATCATCACGGAGTCCGACTTCACGGAAAAGGAAAAGTGTGTTCCGTTCTCCACGTTTCGGGCGCCTCAGCTGTTCGGCGAATGGGTGTCTCCCGAGGGCGTGGAAAAAGTCTACCGCGCTGCCCGCCAGATTGGCGCGCGCGAGATCATGTCGCGTCCCGTGGCGACTGTCTTAGAGGACGACTCTCTCCACGAAGTCATGGCCAGAATGGTCCGCCACGACGTGAATCGCATTCCGGTTCTTCGTGATCAGAAGCCGGTCGGTATCATCGCGCGCCATGACCTGTTGAAGATGATGGTCGCAAATTCCCCCGGCACATGAGGTTGTGCGGACCAGCGATAGGCGCATGCGACGGTCGCCGCCAGGTTCGCGAAGAACGGCGGCTTCCCGCAGCCGAGCGTTACAATGCCAAGGAGCGGAAACGCCATGAAAATCCAGACCTCCGTAGAGAAGCTGTTGGGAGTAACCGCGGAAGCCAAGCCGGGAGTATACATCCGGCTTTTCGAGTCCACCGAATTTAATGTCAACTACGTCCTGGAACTGCTTCTCTCCGCTGGCATTGCGACCTTCGGCCTGGTGCTCAACAGTCCGGCGGTGGTCATTGGGGGGATGCTGGTGTCTCCGCTCATGGGCCCCATCCTGGCCACCGGCCTGGCTCTGGCGGCTTCCGACATCTATCTGGGGCTCAAGTGTCTGATCAACCTGCTTCTCAGCGTGTTGCTGTCGATCCTGTTTTCCGCCGCTTTGGTATGGATTCTGCCCTTTCACTCGCCGACCGGAGAAATTCTCGCGCGCACGCAACCAAATCTTCTGGACCTCGGTGTAGCGCTCTTCTCCGGTCTGGCGGGTTCGCTGGTCGTCTGCCGCGGCGGGGGTGGCGGAGGAGTGACGGCACTTCCGGGCGTAGCCATTGCCGTCGCCTTGATGCCGCCGTTGTGCACGGTAGGCTTCGGACTCGGGAGCGGGGTGGACCGGGCCATCATTGGCGGCGCCGGACTGCTCTTCCTGACCAACCTGGCAGCCATCGTGGCCTGCGCATTTGGCGTGTTCCTTCTGGTCCGGATGGGCGCGAGGGACGTGCGCAAGCAGATCGGCATTGCGGAACTCGAACATGCCGCGAACGATCGCCTGTACGTCCTGCTCCAGAAGACGAGACTGAGTAGAACCTTTGGCGAGGTCGGCCAGCTCCGTTGGAGGGTTCTCATGTTGGTCTTAACTCTTGGGGTACTGTTCGTTCCGCTCAGCAAATCGCTCCTGCAGGTGCGCGATGAGAGTGTCGCCAGAACGGCCATGCACGATGCCATACTCCAGCTGGGTGCACCGGGTGCGTTCTTGAGTGAGCAGCTGGATATCCTGCCGGACCGGATTCTGGAGAGACTGGTCACGACCATGCCCGTCGGCCAGGAAAAGATTCGTGCCGCGGAGCGCCTGGTGATCGCCCGAACGGGCAAGCAGACCACCATCACTGTCCGGCAAGTTGCCAGCCAGGATGAACTCGCCTTGCTCAGAGCCGCGATTAACACCCCGCCGCCCCCGCCGCCGCCACCTCCCGAGGACTTGGAGAGCATGCGTAAAGACCTGCTCTCCCGCATGGACCAACCGCTAAAAGAAGCCTGGCCTTCAGACTTGGCCACGCTGGTAAGCTACGAACTCGGATTCGGGCCGCAGGGGATCATCGTGAGAATTCGCTACACTTCCAAGGACGCATTGGATGCGGCTACCGAGGAAGTCCTGACGCGGATCTTGCGGACCAGATTGAAGGCCGACAACCTTACTCTGGCGCTGGAGCGCGAGCCTGTGCCGCGAAGCGGGCAAAAGAAATAGGGCGCGACCCAACAGTCTGCGTGTTTAGGCGCAACTCGCCATCGATCTGCGCGCAATGGCGCAGAATCTGTCGCGTTACCTCAACCTCACTTGCCTCACTTTTTGCCGAGGCGAGGCACCAGGAACGCCAATGTAGCTCCCGCGGCAAAGGCAATCGCAAGGGAGCTGAAGGGGTGATGCTTGATGCTGTGCGCGGTCTCCTCAAGGCCATCCTCGACCGCGAATCGGCCGCGTTTGAAGAGCCGTCCGGCGGCGATCTTGCCGTCCTCCAGCTTTTCGGTAACGGCGGCTTTGGCGTGGTTCACGCCTTTCTCAATCCGTTTTGCCACTTCCTGCGCGTCGTGTCCGCAGATACCAGCGCTGCCCGCTCGGACTTTGGAGCCGCTTTCGAACTTGGATTCTTCCAAAACACTGTTCATGGGATGCTTCTCCTGATCTAATCCGATGCAACGGATGTGCCAAACGCTCCCCGCGCCACGACGGCCATGCTCGTGCACTCGTTATCCATATGAAGAAGCAAGGGATCGAGCTGATGGACGAGGATTCCAGGCGTGGCGATGACCAGGAGGCGATCCGTTTTTCGCGGGAAACCCTGAAGGCATACCGCCGGTTCAAGACCTCGCTCTGGGGGCACATCCGGAAAGCGCGGCTACTGGTGGTTCTGTCGGCGCCACTGGTTTACGCTTGTGCGATTCCTTTCCTCCTGCTGGACCTTGCAGTCACTCTCTATCAGGTGGTTTGCTTTCCCCTGTACCGGATCCCCAAGGTTCGGCGAAGGGACTACGTGATCTTCGACCGCGGGCGTTTGGCCTATCTGAATGCGATCGAGAAGGCCGGTTGCATCTATTGCTCCTATGCCAACGGTTTGCTCGCCTATATCGCTGAAATCGCGGGGCGAACGGAACAGTATTTCTGTCCGATCAGGCATGCACGTGCGGTAACGCATCCGCACTCACGATATCCGCATTTCCTGCCCTACGGAGACGCGCGAGCCTATCGGGCGCAATCAGATGCGGTCGCCCGCGCCTATGGCGACGTCGCGACGCGCACCAAGTAAGGATTTCTAGGCCGTTGCAGCCTTGATTGTTTTGAGCTTCGTGGTCTCGGGAGCGCTGATTAGCAGAACGCCGTTCTCCAGCTTGGCCGTGACTTTGTCCGTGCTGATGGGATTGGGAACGTCAAAGCGCCGATAGAAGTCGCGGGAACCAAACTCGGTCCACAGTACTCTCCCTGCTTGTGTTTTCTTCTCCTCTTGGGTTGCCGCGTGCACAATGACTTCGGTTGGCGCAGCCGTCACTTCGACATCCTTTGCTTCGACGCCGGGCAGAGCAACGTGGATCTCGTAGACGCCGTCCTTCTCCGTCAACTCCGCCGCCGGCCAGCCGAAGGCTTCGCTCTCCGCCTTGAACCAATCCTCCAGGTCGTGACCCGGTTCGCGGCCACGCTTTTCGAACAAATCAAAGGCGCGGCGCTCCACCCCTTCCAGCCGCTGTGCGATTTCCTTGAAGATGGGTAGCGGTTTCTTGCCTGTACCGCTCACTTTCTTAACTGTGAGTTGGGACATGAATGTGTTCTCCTCGGGACTATCGGTCGCTGCATGGAGGAGCACGTTTGCTGCCAACAATTGACAGCGCCGCGGGAGACACGGCTAGCGGAGGGATGCTGCAGGATACCGGGCAGGCGACCCAGGATCGCCTGCCCACTATTGCTTGAATCGCGCACAACGGAACGCCGCAGCGTCCTGTGCGCTCAGGCTTGAATCGCGCACAACGGAACGCCGCAGCGTCCTGTGCGCTCAGGCTTGAATCGCGCACAACGGAACGCCGCAGCGTCCTGTGCGCTCAGGCTTGAATCGCGCACAACGGAACGCCGCAGCGTCCTGTGCGCTCAGGCTTGAATCGCGCACAACGGAACGCCGCAGCGTCCTGTGCGCTCAGGCTTGAATCGCGCACAACGGAACGCCGCAGCGTCCTGTGCGCTCAGGCTTGAATCGCGCACAACGGAACGCCGCAGCGTCCTGTGCGCTCAGGCTTGAATCGCGCACAACGGAACGCCGCAGCGTCCTGTGCGCTCAGGCTTGAATCGCGCACAACGGAACGCCGCAGCGTCCTGTGCGCTCAGGCTTGAATCGCGCACAACGGAGCGCCGCAGCGTCCTGTGCGCTTAGGAATGACCTGAAATTACCAGCGGGGCTCGCGCCGGCGACCACCGCCGCCGCCGAATCCGCCGCCGCCACCGCGGTTCCCGAATCCGCCGCCGCGCTCGGGGCGGGGACGCGCTTCGTTCACGTTCAGTGCGCGACCGTTCAGTTCCTGTCCATTCAGCGCCTCGATGGCTTTCGCCGCCTCGGCTTGATTGGTCATTTCGACAAAAGCAAAGCCGCGGGGCTGCCCGGTATCCCGGTCGCGCACCACGCTGGTTTTTTCAACGGCGCCGTACGCGGCAAAAGCGGCCTCGAGCTCGGACTCCGTGGTCTGATAAGCAAGATTTCCAACAAAAATATTCGTCACTGAAGTTCTCCAATAAGGTTCAATTGACCAGGCGGGCTCGGTTCCAATGGTAGGTAACTGGCGGGCTAGGCACGTTCAAAGTGTATCATGGGCGGTTCGGCTCAAATTGGTTAGATCAGGGCGCGTTCGACGAACTCGCCGCGTTCGTTGATCCAGCAGCAGTAGCGGGTGCGGACCTGGTTTTGATTGCGCGAGCAGACGTCGGCTTGAAGCATCACGGAGGGGTCGGAGGCCTGTACCAACTGCTTGGCGGCATCCTTGGCGCTGCCCAAGGCGGGGCAGGGCAGTTCCGGGCTGAATACGCGGGTACTCGCCTTATGCTTCTCCATGGTGCGAACGAAATATTGCATGCTCCTCCTATGTTACCACCCGCCGTTTGGCAGGGCGGCGCCCCTGCTAAGATGCCCCTATGAGACTTTTGCCGGGCAAGCTGCTCGCGATCTCGATTTCGGCATTCCTGGGAAAGGTCAAACAATAGAATCATCGTGGCTCTGACGCCCATTAGCAAGCGCATCGTATTCCTGGACTGGTTGCGGGGATTGGCGGCCATCGTCATGCTCCAGGGGCACACCTTTCATTCGTTTCTCAGGCCGGACCTGCGGGAGCATCCGGTGTTCATTTTTTCGCAATTCTTCGGCGGACAGGCGGCCGCGATCTTCTTATTCCTGACCGGAATCACCTACGGCCTCGGCATGAATAAGAGAGAGGACCTGCCGGCCTGGCAGCGGGTCACCGGAGCCCTGCGCCGGGCGCGATACCTGTTCCTGCTGGCGGTCGCGTTCCGGCTGCAAATGTGGATCTTCGCGCTCCCCAATCAGCCCTGGACCGATCTGCTGCGCGTGGACGTGCTGAACCTGATGGGCGCGGCGGCGGCGTTTCTGTCGGTGACGGCGCTGGCTCGAGGAATGCAGCGGGTGAAGTGGGCGGTATTGGCGGGAATCGGGCTGGCGGCGCTGGCTCCGGTGATGTCGGGCCCTTTTATGTCGAGCTTGGACACCGGCGCAATCCCGAACGTGGTGCGCGACTATTTCGTGCCGAGCGCGCTGGGGTTTAGCATCTTCCCTTGGGGCTCCTACCTCGCCTTCGGACTGGCGGCGGGGAGCGCGGTTCCGTACGTAAGAGGCGGGGGATGGAGCCGCGTGATGCAGTGGGCCGCGCTGTGCGGGTTTGGGCTGGTGCTGGGCGGCCAATACTTTTCGAACCTTCCGTTTTCCATTTATTCCAACTCGGATTTCTGGCTCAACAGCCCGGCGCTGGTGGCGTGCAAGATGGGGGTGACGCTGCTGCTGGGGGCGGGCGCGTTCCTGTGGACCGAATACTTCAGCGTCGGATGGAGTTGGGTACGGCTGCTGGGGACGACTTCATTGGCGGTCTACTGGGTGCACGTGGAACTGGTGTACGGGCGGTGGCTGTGGTTCCTGAAGGAGCGCCTCGCGATCTGGGAATGCGTGGTGGCGTCGGCGCTGCTGGTGGCGGCGATGGTCGGAATGAGCGCCGCGATCCGGCGTCTTCCCTGGCGGGCGTGGACCACCGGCCGGTGGGAATCGGCGCGTTCGGCGTCGCGAGCCAGGCGCGCGGCAGCCTAGCGGTGTTGCCGTTGCGTTGCCCATCAGACGGCGCGATCGTGGCGAAGGAGTCCCATGAATCCCAAAGACCGAATCATTGCCTACCTGTTTGATCATAAATCGAGCGTCGAATCCTCCAGCATCGCGGAGGTCGTGAGGGACGTGAGATTCTCCGTGTTCTACGGCATGAGCCCGATCTCCGACGGTGAGATTCGCATCATCGTAGTCCAGTGGGCCACGGTACACGCAGTTGGACTGTTAGTCACGCAGCCGAAAGTGGGTCCACCCGCGCCCAAGTCCGGAACGCCGCCGGCGAATTCCGCCAGCGAGCTGGTCGACGCCGTCAAGAAGGCGGTCTCCACGATCAACAATGGAGTCACCATCGGGAATAAAGACGGCGACAATGTCAACATCGGGGTGACCGGGTTCACAACGAATCTCAAAAGTCACTCCGGTGAGGCTTCGCTCGGCATTTCGTGGACGGGCACGCTGAAGCTGGAAGCGGCATCCGGCCCTTTCCATTTGTCTGGAACCCTGTCGCAGGACAGTTGGGATATTACCCTGAGCTTTCCGCAAGACACCTACATTCCGGACCTGTCCACGCTCGGCAAAGTGTTCTCGGAGGGGGAAAAAGCGATCGGGAACATGGCCGATGCGACGCGAAGCTTCCACAACGTCAGCGACGTGAAGAAGGTGGGCGCCTTGATCAAGCCCCATGTTTCCGCCGTTCAGGACGCCGTGGAGGCGGTCAGCGGGATCGCCAAGGCGCCCAGGAAAGGCGGCATGAGCTTCGGATTCAAGATCGGCAGCCCGGACGCCTTACCCGGGCAAGAAGGCATGCCCGGCGGCGTGCAGGGCCAGGTCGTCTTTACCTACGTGTTCTAGCCCGGCCGCGGAAAGCCGGCAGACGATCTGATATTCTGTCTCCACCATGCGGACCAAAACATTTGCCCGATTTCTTCTGCCCGGACTGATTCTGGCCGGCTGCGGCGCGGCGGCCCTGAGGGCGCAGGCCGGCAAGGTGTGGACCGCGGCCGAGCTGTTCCGGCGCAACGTGGGGACGAAACAAGATCAGGAAACCGCGTTTCCGCCGCACAAAATCGTCGGGAACCTGTACTACGTCGGCACGCGCAGCCTGGCGTCGTTTTTGATCGTGACGCCGCAGGGAGACATCCTGATCAACAGTACCTATGAGCGCACAGTGCCGGTCGTCAAGGCGTCGGTCGAAAAACTGGGGTTCAAGTTTTCCGATATCAAGATCCTGCTCGGCAGCCACGCGCACGGCGATCACATGGAGGGCGATGCCCTGGTGAAGGAACTCACGGGAGCCCAAGTGATGGCGATGGCCGAGGATATTCCGGCGCTAAAGACCATGCGGACTCCCAGCGGGAAGCCTCGCCCGGAGTACAAGGTCCTGCACGATGGGGATAAAGTCACGCTGGGCGCGACCACACTGGTGGCACACCTGACTCCCGGGCACACCCGGGGTTGCACCTCCTGGACCGCCTCGATAAAGGATGGCGGCAAGTCGTATGACGTGGTGATCATCGGAAGCATGGGCGTCAACCAGGGAACGCGGCTGGTGAACAATCCGCAGGTGCCGGATATCGCCGAGGAGTACCAGCGCGGCTTCCGCGTTCTGCGCGGGCTCAAGTGCGATATTCCGCTGGGCTCGCATCCGGGCATGTACAATCTGGCGGAGAAGTATTCGAAGCTCGGCAAAGGGCCGAATCCGTTCATCGATCCGCAAGGGTACAAGACCGAGCTGGATATCGAGGAGACCGCGTTCAACGCCGTTCTGAACGAGCAGAAAAAAGACGAGCAGAAGAAAGCCGCGAGTGAACGCAAATGAACGCGAATGAACCTCGCCGGACTCTATCGACCCCGCCGGAAGAGTGAAGGGCGCCGGGTAACCGGCGCGGAGACGGCATCCGGACCGTTTTCCAACAAAAACGGCAGTTTCTGGAATAGAGACGCGAGGCGCGAGGAAGACGCGCGAGGCGGATCGGTCAGGAGCGCGCCGATCCGGTCCCAATGCTTCGCCAGGGCCGCGCAAAACGCCTCGACTTGCTCGGACCGCGGGCCGCGGTTCAGGATTGCGTGATGCGCCGGTCCCGGCCCTCCCGCATACGCTTCCAGCGGAAACACTCCGGGAAGATCCAGCACCGCCTGGTACTTGAGAAGAGGGTTCTGAAAAGGCCGCACCACCGGGACGCCAAACGCCAGGGCCGTGATGCTCAGGTGAAGGCTCACTCCCACCACCGCCGCCGCATTCGCGATGGCGGTAACCGCCTCGGCCGGATCGTCCCACGACCGCGCCACAGCCGCCGCTCCCACGACTTCTCTCAGGATCTCCGGGTCATCTCCCAGCGCGGGAGAGACCGGCAATAACACGATTTCGTATTGCTGCTGACGGAGCCACAGAACGAGCTGCCGGATGGAATCCGCATACGGCTTCAGATGCGGCGTGGCCTGGATCACGACATAGGGCTTTTCTCCGCGGCGACTTTCGAGGGGGAGGTCGCCAATTCCAAATACCGTGTCGGGAACCAGAAGGACCTTGCTGCCGTCGCCGGCGATTTCCTGAAGAACGCGCTGGGAAGCGGCATCGCGCACCGAGACGTAGGCGCTGGCCCGCAGCACTTCCCGCAGCAGCTCACGTCCCCACGGCGGCAGCTCGGTTGACGCGCCCACGGCGGACCAGAGGAGCGGAACATTCGCTTCCAGAGCGAGCAGCGCCGGGAAGAGCCAATACGAAGTGGGGTGATGCATTTCCGGAGACGGAGGAGCGTAGCCGGCGGCTATGTCCTTGTCGAACCGGATCAGGTGGCCGCCGCCAATCACCACCGCATCGAACGTATGCACAACCTCGGGTAGCCGGCCGATGGGCGAGACCGGCAAGGGCCAGTCCGGCGGAGTCTTGGGGTAGTAGGAAAAGCACTCGACGTCGATCCCGGGAATGCGCCGGTCAAGCTCATGCCGCAATACCCGTGGAAACAGCAGGTCTCCGTAATTCTTGACGTCGAAGGTCCCGCACATGGCCACGCGAGCGGAACGTTCCGAAGCCATGAATTATCGCCGGAGCGCGCCCAGCAATCCGTTCAAGAGCGAGCGCCTGCCCGTACCGCGAGACTCGGGCGTTTGATCCCAGGCATTCATCTGAAAGTCCGCCGGCTCCGCGCGGTCTCCGGGCGGCCACATCGTGCTGATGGAGCCAGGCGCATGGAAAATCACGTTGAGGCTGCGGCGGGAAAGCCGGCAGGCGTCCGCCACGCGCGCCACGGGATGCCAGGAGTTATCGGAACGGACGAGTACCGCGGAATGTCCCACCAGCGGCATGGTCTCCGCGATGACCGCGGATGGATCTTTGGAACCGAGGACCTCCAAATAGCCGCCGTCTTCCCGATTCCAAGACTGGTTGAAATACAAAATATGGCTGACGATCTTTTCCTTCAGATCCACGTGGGGGCCGAGCCAGCACCTGGGTCCATAGTGGATGACGTTCACTTCGAGCGGCGCCTCGGCCAGATCCCGCCCCGTGAGACGCGACATGGCTTGCCGGTAGGCGGGGGATAAAAGATCGTAGGCCAGTTCCCGCCAGCTTTCGCTCGGCCTTCCACATGCGAAGGCTGGCTCGCGCCCATGTGGATCAGCGACCGCGAAAAATACTCATAGCCTTTTTCCCCGTCGTATCCGGCGACCTTCTTGAACTTGTCGCAAGGGAATGTGGCGGCCAGATGCTCCGCGTTGTCCGCTGCAAACAACTCATCGATGAACGCCCACTTATAGGGTTCTGTCCGCAGAGCCCCCTGGTTGATCCTGCCGAATTCCAACATCCGCGCTTGCTCTCCCCCTACTTCGCGTACCAGTCGCGTAGGCGAACCTCGACGCCGCTTCCCGCCATCGCCGTCTCGAAAGTTTTCAGGTCGGTGCCCTGGTAGTGGTACGGGTACACGATCTTGGGCTTGAACGCCTTGACCGCCGCGGCGGCTTCCTCGGGCGTCATGGTGTAGGGCAGGTTCATGGGGACGAAGGCCACGTCGATGTTCTTGAGCGCGCGCATCTCCGGGATGTTCTCGGTGTCGCCCGCCACGTAGATTCGCAGCCCGCCGTAGGTGATCACGTAGCCGTTGCCGCGTCCCTTGTCGTGATAAAGCTTCCCGGGCGCGGGACCGCGGGTCAGGTTGTACATGGGGATGGCTTGGATGGTCCAGGGGCCGATGGTTTTGGTTTCGCCGTTGCGTAGAATCGTTGTGCCGGGCAGGGACTTGGCCACCGCTTCGGGCGCGACAATCACCGTGGACGCTTTCTTCACCTTTGCAATCGTGGGAGGGGACAAATGATCGCCGTGGATATCGGTGATCAGGATCAGGTCGGCGGCCGGGAACCCGTCATAGCTGCCTTGGGCCGGATCGATGTGGACCACCTGGCCACCAGCCTGGAGCATCAGGCCGGCGTGCTGGATCGGCGTCATGGTGAGCGTGCCGGCGGAAGTTTTGAACTCATCGGGCTTGGCGGCCGCGTAGGATGCGGCGGCGAGCGAGAGAGCACACAGCAGAGAAACGATTTTCATGGAGCTATTGTATGCCGCCGGGCGGCTTGCGCGCTGCGGGCCCGCGGCGCTGGCTGCGATCGTGATTCCTGTTCGAAACAACTCAATCCGTACTGGTACTCTTAACGGCGTTTGGGGAGGTTGTAACCCGGAGTCGTGATGTATACTTCTTGAGTACGGTTCTCAGGAGGACCTAATAGTGAAAACACTAGGAAGCATGTTGCTGTTGATCGGTATGGGAAGCTTGGCCTTTGCACAAACTGCTCCCGTGCCCGAAGTTAGCCCGGCTTCGGCCGGCAGTGCGTTGGCGTTGATTTCCGGTGCGTTGCTGGTGATGCGCGGACGGCGCAAGAAGTAGCGAATCTCTCCAATCATCGCGGACGCGGCATTGGTTGCGTCCGCGGTTTGTCCTGAACCATCGTGCCCGAACTTTCCCCAGCACATGCGGTGGCTGTTGGGGAGCCCGAAAAGGCCTCCTCCCTTCCCATCAGCTTCCGTGAATTCGGCCTGTTTCCCCGCCTGCTTGCCCTCGCAGTTGTATTTGCCGGCGAATTGCTGGTGCTTTCGCTCATAGCCGATGGGGCCGAACTGGCGAATCGCGGCAGCTTATTGATTTTTTTGGGCGCGTGGGGAGCCTGGATCCTGCGGTTCATCGTAGGCTTCGCGGCGCTCTTTTTAACGTTCGGATATCTGAAGAGCAAATCCGCCTTCGATGGAATCTCCTTGCGGCTGTCCGGCCTTCCGGTCGGCAAAGGTCTCGCGGCGGCGCACTTTGCCGCTATGGTTCTGACCGGTGCTCTGACGGTCATTCTGTATACGAGCAGTATCTCCGGCGTCCAGGCGGACCTGATCGCTGGAAGCTGGCTGGCTGCCGGCGTGGCCGCCATCGCCTTCGCGGGACTTGCCGTTATCCCCCTCGCCTTGTGGATCCAAATGGTGCGCGGCACGGGATATCTTTGGCTGTACACGTCGACGGCCGTGGTGGCCGCCTGTGTTGCCGGAGATGAGGGCAGAACACTGTGGCGGCCGATGGGCCGCATCACCTTCCGCCTGGTCGAAAGTTTGCTTGGATTGGTCGCTTCCGGCGTAATGGCCGACCCGGCCAAGATGATTATCGGGACGGGCAACTTCAGGGTTGAAATTGCGGATCAGTGCTCGGGCTTCGAGGGTGCCGGGCTGATGCTGGCATTCGGCGTGGTCTGGTTGTGCCTGTTTCGGAAGGAATGCCGTTTCCCGCAGGCCCTGCTCCTGATTCCAGCCGGAGTCGTGGTGATGTATTTGCTGAACGCGGTCCGCATCGCCGCTTTGATTCTGATCGGCAGCGCCGGAGCCCGGGAGATCGCCTTAGGAGGGTTTCACTCGCAAGCCGGCTGGATCGCGTTTAACGTGGTCGCGCTGGGCTTCTCCGTGGCCGCCCGGCGGGCGCCGTATTTCACCTTGAATCCTCCGCGTGCGGAAGTCGAGGACCGGGCTGCCGACAACGTCGCGTCCGATAACGTCACGTCCGACAACCCCACGGCCGCGTATCTGGTCCCGTTTCTGGTGATCCTGGGCGCGGGAATGATCTCCGGCGCGCTCAGCGGGAGCTTTGAATGGCTGTATCCGCTGCGGTTCTTCGCCGCCGCGGGAGCGTTATGGGCGTTTCGCGCGAAGTATTCGAGTCTGGACTGGAAAGTGGGGTGGTTGGGACCGGCGATCGGAGCGGGCGTTTTTCTCATCTGGATCGGACTCGATCGCCTGACCGGCGGACAGGCGGCGAATCAAATGCCGGGCGTGCTGGCCGCATCCTCGCCTGCCGCGCGCGTCACCTGGATCTCTTTCCGGATCCTGGCCGCCGCCGTCACCGTACCGATCGCCGAGGAGCTTGCTTTTCGCGGCTTTCTTCTGCGCCGCCTGATTTCGCAAGACTTCGAGTCGGTACCGTTTTCACGATTCACCTGGTTCTCGCTGCTGGCTTCTTCGGTGGTGTTCGGCGTTCTGCACGGCGGACATTGGTTCGCGGGAATCCTGGCCGGGCTCCTGTATGCCTTTGTGCTGATCCGCCGGGGCAGAATCGGGGAGGCTGTGGCCGCGCATGCGACTACCAACGCTTTGCTGGCCATTTACGTTCTCGCATTCAGCCAGTGGAGCCTGTGGTAGACGCCGCGACCGAATCTAAGTAGGCGGCAACCTCGGCAAGTTAACTATGTGATAATTCAGCGTGGGATTAAGGGTGGAAAAGCTCCTGTGACGAATCATTGTCCGTTCTGTGGGAACTACGCTTACACGGCGAGTGTCGGGGACGCTTACCAGATGGATTGCCGCTACTGCGAAATTCAGGTGGAGATCACCAAGAGGGCCTATGCCGCTCGCTGTCCGCATCCCGTCGACGTGCTCGATTATATCCGTGAAAAGATGAAAAGCAGCACCAGGCCACGCGTAGAGCTTGCGGATATGAAGCGCGTGAGCCCGCCGCCCGTATCGGAGGAGAGTATGGCTATCGCCGACCGGAAGCACACCGAAGCGCCCCAGGACGATCGTGATCTGCTGACGACGGCCGCCAAGGCGATTGGGACCACGCTGGGAAAGATCGCGGTGAAGACCGGCATCGCGAAACCGCCGGCCCCCACCGCGAAGGTTCGAAAGAAAGCCGCCGCGAAGAAGAAGCCCGCGGCCAAGAGATCGCCCGGCAAGTCTTCTCGACCCACCAAAACAACCAAGAAAGCCCAGCCGAAAAAAAAGAGTAAATAGGAGTTCGCCGCAGCATCGCAGCGAAATCGTCGAATGGCCGTTGCCGTGCTCTAACATGAAGTTAGAAAGGCACAAACGGGCATGCGATCACAAATTCCGCTCGGTAGAGTCTTCGGTATCAAGATCGGCCTGCATTTCAGCTGGTTCCTGATCGCGGTACTCATCGTTTTTTCCCTAAACGCGCAGTTCCATGCGGACAATACGGGATGGTCCGCTGCGCTGGTCTTGACCTTGGCGGCCGCGACGGCGATTCTATTCTTTGTCTCCCTGCTGTTGCATGAGCTGGCGCATTCGCTGGTCGCCCAAGCGCATGGCATTCCGGTGCGCGAAATTACCCTGTTCGCGCTGGGTGGCGTGTCGCAGATCGAGGGGGAATCGTCCGATGCGAAAACCGAGTTCCTGATCGCAATCGTGGGACCCCTGACCAGCTTCGCGATCGGGCTGCTGTGCCTGGGAGCGGCCCTGGTCCTGCCCCAGGCGCTCCAGGGAGCCGCGGCCCCGGCCAAGGCCGTACTGTCCTGGTTGGGATACATAAACCTCGCCTTGGGCGCGTTCAACCTGTTGCCGGGGTATCCGCTCGACGGGGGACGGGTCCTCAGAGCGCTGCTGTGGTGGAAAAGCGGCAACGCCGAACGCGCGACGAACACGGCGGCGGCCACCGGTCAGGTGGTCGGCGGACTGTTCGTCACGTTTGGGATCGTTCAGTTTTTCTTTGGCCGGGACTTCGGCGGCCTGTGGATCGCCTTCATCGGCTGGTTCCTGCTGCAGGCGGCCGGGGAAACCCGCCGCCAGGAGGGTTTCAAGCACGTCATGAAGGATGTCCATGTGTCCGATATCATGTCGCACGATTGCGCCACAGTGGACGGCCGGCAGAGCATCCAGGACGTGGTCGAGCGGCTCTTGCACAGCGGCCGGCGCTGCTTTGTGGTGCTGGACGACGGGCATGTGGCCGGATTGGTCACTCCTCACGAAATTCGCCAGGTCGAGCGAAGCCGATGGCCGCTGACGCTGGTGGACGCCGTGATGCGGCCCTTGGAGGGGCTCCAGTCCGTCCGCCCGGATGCGCCCCTGGCGACGGCACTCGAAGTCATGGCCAAGCAGAACGTGAATCAGCTGCCGGTCATGTCCAACAGCCACCTGGACGGGGTGCTCTCGCGGGCCGAAGTTGTCAACTATCTGCAAACACGGGCCGAACTGGAGCAATAATAAGAGCTTGCGGGCTTGAAACCAACCGGTCGCACGGCTCATCCAATTGAGTGGAAGTGGGTTAGGAAGTTAACGCCATGCAGTGGCATATTATCAATCACCGCGATTACATCGACGGGCCCTTCGATAGCTACGAAGCGGCCTTGCGCGAAGCCTGTGCGCTCGGCAAGGAAACCCGGGTGGATCCCCGCGTGCGCCGTCGCGCCGAGGACTTCTTTGTGTACAAGGCTCCTTACGATCGCAAGGAGCACTGGCAGCCGGAATATTGGATCTGCACCAAGGAAGCCGCCGTCGCCGAGGGCATCGCCGAGGACATCTTTTCGCAGCCGCTCCAGGAAACCTGGCGATAAGCGCGGGTGGTGGGCTAAAAGTGGACCGCTGAGACGTGGTCCAATAACGGTATGAGCAAATCTGCCGTCCTCGCAGCCGCCGCCGGGATCGCGTTATTGTGCGGCATCAGCGCGGCACAGAACAAGCAATCTAAAAAACAACCCGAACCGGATACCGTCCGCCTGATCGATTCCATCCAGGGTCCGAACCTGTACAAAGCGTATTGCGCGGTCTGTCACGGGGCGGACGCGAAAGGCAACGGTCCGATGGCGATGTTCCTGAAAACCCCGCCGTCCGATCTGACCCGCATCTCGTCCCGAAACCACGGCATGTTCCCGCTGGAGAAGGTGCGACGGATCATCGCCGGCGAAGATTCGGTTGCCGCGGGACACGGGACGCGGCAGATGCCCGTCTGGGGCCCGATCTTTTCGCAGATCGCCTGGGATCAGGATCTGGGGCGCGTGCGCATCGACAATCTGGCCCGGTATCTGGAAACCCTGCAAGCGAAATAAGTGGCCGCGGCGGATAGCAGGACCGCGTTACTGATCGATCCGGTCTATAAGCAGCACGACACAGGCCCGGGGCATCCGGAACGGCCGGAACGTTACGATGCGCTGACGCGGGCGTTCGGGCAAGCCGGGCTGACGGAGTCGTTAGTGCATATAGCGCCCCGTCCGGCTACCGAAGACGAGATCGCTCTGTGCCACACCCGCCCCTACATTGAAACCGTCAAGCGCGATGTCGCCTCAGGCGCCCACGAGCTGAGCACCGGCGACACGACCATCTGCCCGAAGTCCTGGGAAGTCGCGCTGGATGCGGCCGGCGGTCTGATGAACGCCGTGGATGCCGTCTTTGAGAAGAAAGCCGCGAACGCTTTCTGCGCGGTGCGCCCGCCCGGGCATCACGCCCGCCCGAATCAGGGAATGGGCTTCTGCATCTTCAACAACGTTGCGATCGCCGCGCGCTACGCGCAACACAGGCATGGCATCGGGCGCGTACTGATCGCCGATTGGGACGTGCACCACGGCAACGGAACGCAGGATATCTTCTACAGCGACGGTTCGGTCTTCTTCTTCAGCACGCACCAGTCGCCCTGGTATCCCGGCACCGGAGACGCTCACGAGACCGGCGAAGGCAAGGGAAAAGGCTGCATCCTGAACTGCCCGTTCTCCGCGGGCGCCGGACGCACGGAGATCCTGGGCGCGTTTCAGGAGCGTCTGCTGCGCGCCGCGGATCTCTTTAAGCCGGACTTGGTCCTGACTTCCGCCGGGTTCGACTCGCGCTTCGGCGATCCCCTGGGGCGGTTCACCCTTCTCGATCCGGATTTTGCGGATCTGACGCGCGTGATGCTCGAGATCGCCGATAAGCACGCCGGCGGACGGCTGGTTTCCGTACTCGAAGGCGGCTACGATCTGGCCGGTCTGGCGTCGGCGGCGGCGGCGCACGTGCAGGCTCTGGCCGAAACCGCTGCTGGCTGAAAACAACCATTTGGCTGCAAGCAACCACCGCTGCTTCACAACGATCTCTCATCTTTCCCGCATCTTTCCCGAAAGTTGCGATTGGCACGGGACGTGCCATGACCAAGGCATGCTTTACCGTTTCGCCATACTTGCATCCGCCACATTTGCAGCTATGATGACCACGTCGATCGCGTACTGCCAGGATGTTCCGTCGCAATTGACGCTCCCGGCCGGAGCCTGGGTCAGCGTGCGCGTGGATCAGAGTCTATCGAGCGATCGCAACCAGGCGGGCGACGTGTTCTCCGTCACGCTGGCGCAGCCCTTGGTCGCCAATGGCTTCGTGGTGGCGCGCCGCGGGCAAACGTTGTCCGGCCGCGTAGCCGAGGCCGTCAAGGCCGGCCGCGTGAAGGGAACCTCGCGCCTGGGGCTGGAACTGACCGATCTGACGCTCGCCGATGGCCAGGTGATGCCGGTTCGGACGCAGTTGGTCCAATACTCCGGAGGCACGTCGCACACTCGCGACGCGACGGCAATAGGAACGGCCACCGGCATCGGTGCGGCCGTGGGCGCGGCAGCCGACGGCGGATTCGGCGCGGGAGTCGGAGCGGCTGCAGGAGCCGCGGCGTCGACCATCGGCGTACTGCTCACGCGGGGACGTGCCACCGAGGTTTATCCGGAAGAAACGCTCACCTTCCGCACCATGGATCCGCTGACCATTTCGACCGAGCGCTCCTCGCTCGCTTTCGTGCCCGTGCGCCAGGAAGATTACGCTCCCGACGCGCAGCCTCGCCAGCCGGCGCTCGCGCGGCGGCGGCCGGGATACGGCGGTTATCCCTATCCGTATCCGCCGTATTTGTACGGTCCGGGATACGGCGGCGGTGTGGGTGTCGTGATCGTGCGCGGAGGGCGTCGCCGATAGCCGTCAGGCTCGCGCAGCCAGCGCCGCCTTGATTCGCTCCGCGGTGAACGGAACCTGCCGGATGCGCGCGCCGGTGGCGTCGAAAATCGCGTTGCCGATGGCCGCGGCGACCAGCGTGATCGACGTCTCCCCCGCGCCCATCGCTTCTCCCTCGGTGCGATTGATCAGCACGCACTCGATCTTCGGCACTTCGAAACCTAGCGGCAGGCTGTGGTAGGTTCGCCAGTCGAACGAGGTGATCTTTTCGTTGTCCCAGGTTACTTCTTCGCCCAGGCAGCGGCTCAAGCCCTGGAGCGCGCCGCCTTCCACCTGGTTGCGCAGCCCGTCGGGATTTGAAATCGGGCCGACGTCGCTCGACGCCACCATGCGCTTCACCACGATCTTGCCGGTATCCTGATTCACTTCGATCTCGGCGACCAGCGCGGTGTAGCCGTTGTCGCCTTCATAGAGCACGCACGCCGCGCCGCGCCCGCTGGCGATGCCGGTGGTCGGATTCCCGGGCTGGGGCGAAGGACGCGTCTCCCAATTCGCGGTTTTGGCCGCCGCCGAGAGCACTTCTTTCAGGCGCGCGTCGCGCAAGTGACGCAGACGATACTCCACCGGATCGGCTTTCACCCGCGCCGCCAGCTCGTCCATGAAGGACTCATGCGCGAAGGTGTTTTGGAGCCGCGCCGGCGAGCGCAGGGGCCCGGTCCAGAAGCGCGATTCGACATTGTGGGTGAGCACGCGGCCGCTTTGTACAGTCCCGGTAACGCGGGCGAGGTACGACGGAACTCCGTTGCTGTTGTTGTTGACTCGCGCCGGCGCGGGACCGGCCGGCCGGGGCGCGAACGCCGCCGGCTCGAATCCCAGCAGCGAACCGGTGATGACGTTCCCGGGCCGGTTGGTTCCTGGACGTCCGCCCAAGCCCGGCGACCACGACTCGTGATCCCACGTCGTAATGTTCCCGGTGGGATCGAGCGAAGCCCGCTGGTCGATCACAAACGCGTTGCCGTAATTCTCAAACGCCATCTCATCCTTGCGCGTGAGCTGGACGCGCACTGGTTTGCCGACAGCCTGCGAAAGAATCGCGGCGTCGTAGGTGACCGTATCGGCGCCGTTGCAGCCGTAGCAGCCCGATCCGCGCCGGAAGATCACGCGAATGTTCGCGGGGTTCAGGCCCAGGATCATCGCCGAGGTGTTTTTCTGATACCAGACGGCTTGCGTGGCGGAGTAGATAGTCGCTTTCTCGCCCTCGACATCGGCCACCGCGCAGGAGCTGCCCATCGATCCGTGCATCTGATAGGGGTGAAGATAGGTGGCCTTGACGACGGCGGCTCCCGAGAGCTCGGAGTCCACGTCGCCCGAGTCCACCATGAGCGCGTCGCGGGACGGCTGCTTCCGCAGGCCTTCATAAAATGTCGCGTGGTCAGGCAGCGCCGGGCCGGCGTTCCAGGTCACTTTCAACTTGGCGGCGGCCTGGATCGCCTGCCACGGCTTCTCCGCCACCACGCCGACGAAATTCTTCTTGACGACGACCTTCACCACGCCCGGCATCCCGGCCACCGAGCTTTCATCGACGTTCGCCACAGCGGCTCCCACCGAGGGCGGACGGACCACGCGGCCGTGCAGCATTCCGGGCAGCCGCACGTTGTGGACGAACTCGAATCTTCCGGTCACCAGATCGGGAAGATCGGGGCGCGCGATCGGCTGGCCCAGAACGGTCCACTGGCTGGGGGGCTTGCGCTTGGCGTTGGGGTCGAGCGCCAGACCAAATTTCTTGCCTTGGACCAGTTGCCCATAGGTCACGCGCTTGGAACCGCTGCTTATGACACCTTCGTTAGCCGTAAGTTGATCAATGGGTTCGGCGAGCCTCTGGGACGCCATGCGGAGCAGGACTTCGCGCGCAGTGGCCGCGGCCTGCGCCAGATTGTCGGAATTAAAATTGGCCGGATGCGACTGGCTGCCGGCGGTGTGCGCCTGATCGGGCGTCAGCGCCGTATCGCAGTAGATCAGCTTGACGCGGTGGAAAGGGACGGACAGCTCTTCGGCCACCAGCTGCGCCTGCGCGGTCGAAATTCCCTGGCCCAGCTCTTCCTTGCCGCTGTAGGCGGTGATGCTGCCGTCGGCGGCGATGGCGATCCAGGAATCCAGCTGATTCAGCGGGGGGAGCCCGGAATCGGACCCCGCTGCGCGCGAACTACCCGCAGAGCGCCCGCGCTGAATCCCACGATCAGCACTCCGGAAGTCTTGAGGAAATCGCGGCGGGAGGCTTTCATCGCGCTACCGCCTTTCCGTAGCGCTCGATGGCCCGCAGCATCCGGACGCCGGTGAAGCAGCGGCACAGGACGCCCGACAGGGCCTGCTGGATTTCAGCCTCCGTGGCCTGGGGGTTCTTATCCAGAAAGGCCTTGGCGGTCATGATCACCGCGTTCACGCAGAAGCCGCACTGCGCGGCCTGTTCGTCGATGAACGCCTGCTGGAGGGGATGCGGTTTCTCGGGCGTCCCCAAGCCTTCCAGCGTAGTGATGTCGGACCCCTCGACCGACTTCGCCGTAGTAATGCAGGAGCGGACCGCCCGGCCTTTCACGATGACCGTGCAGGCTCCGCATTGGCCCAGGCCGCAGCCGAACTTGGGACCGTTCAAGCGAAGATCGTCGCTGAGCGCGTAGAGCAGGGGCGTGGCCGGGTCCAGGTCCAGCGTGTGGGTCCGGCCATTGACCTTGAGAGTAATTGCCATGCCGTCTTTGAGTTTAGAAGATTACACTAACAACTTGCCCCCTCTGTTTCAGGCTGTCAAGCGTCGCATTCCCCATTCCCTGCACCCGCTGTCACGAAAGCTGTACCACGCGTTGTATCGAACCGTCTTGCGAGCCCGGTGGAGAATTCTGGACTGGCGGAACCCGCCTTCCGCGCGAAGGGAGTATCCGCTGCCTCCCGCCCGGCTGCGGTTCCGCGTGGCCGAGAATTCCAGCGTCCTCGATTTCTTCACCGTCGGCCTGCGCACCGCCGAGCGGCTTCAGGAAGCCATGGCGTCCGCCGATTTTCAGCTGCGGGATGGCGTGAGCGTCCTCGATTTCGGCTGCGGATGCGGGCGCACGCTGCTCTGGTTCGACCGGCAGTTTCCGAACGTCCGATGGCATGGCTCTGACGTCGACGCCGAATCGGTGGAATGGTGCCGCGCCAACATCCCCGGCGGCGCTTTTAGCGTGAACGGCCCGCTGCCGCCATTGCCTTACGCGGACGGATCCTTCGACCTGATTTACGGAGTCTCGGTGTTCACGCATTTGAGCGAGGAACATCAGCGAGCCTGGCTGCCGGAACTGCGCAGAGTCCTGAAACCGGGCGGTCTCCTGCTGCTGAGCTTTCATTCGAAGAACGTCTGGCAGCCGCTGGAGGACGCCGGCGCCGTCGAGCGCGACGGGTTCGTCTTCCGCACCTCGGCCAAGCTCCAGGGAATCCTGCCGGGATGGTATCAGACCGCGTTCCAGAGCCGGCCCAGCATTGTCCAGGCGCTGTCGGTCCACTTTACCGGCGTCGGCCTCCTGGAACGCAATCTCGGCGACCAGGACGTCGCGGTCGCGCGGAAACCGGAGGTTGCCGGTGAGGCCGCCGTGGAGGTGGTGGCCGCCGTGATGACGCGCGACGGAAAAATCCTCATCGGCCAGCGCAAGCGAGGCGGCCGTCATCCGCTGAAGTGGGAATTCCCCGGCGGCAAGGTCGAGCCGGGCGAGGATCCGCGCGCCGCGCTGGCTCGCGAGCTGCGCGAGGAACTGGATGTGGACGCCGTCATCGGCGAAGAAATGGATTCCTACGAAGTCCTCTATGAAAATGGGTTTCGCGTACGCCTGCACTTCTACCGCGTCGTGGAGTTCCAGCGGGAACCGCGCAATCTGGATTTCGAGCAGACCGTGTGGGAACGCCCCGAGCGGCTCCCGGATTACGATTTCCTGGAAGGGGATGTTCGCTTCGTCGCGAAACTTACTTGGCGGCCGCAGCGGGCGGAACCACGTTGAGCGTGTACGGCGCGGAAACGCGCGTGCCGACGCGCACCGTCATGGGCTGCTGAGTCCCGTCCGGCAACCCCGAGGCGAGCGTGAACTGCACCTTGACGACGTCCGGCGTCCCATCGGTGTGGGGCAACGCGTCGAGCGCGGTGGCGATGTGATCCACGCCTCCCACGTCGATGTGCACGCTCGAGGCCGGCACGGACTCCGCCGAGCCTGACAGGCGCGTTACAGCCAGGGCAATCACGTCTCCGGGAGCGGCCGGATGCAGGTCGTCGATCGCTACGGGACCGTCCGGTGCGGACGAGTCGGAGGCAGCCTGGATCATGGGCGGCGGCGCATCCACGTTAAACAGGATCGGTGCGATGCCATCGCCATTCGGCGAAGTCAGCCGCAGGACGGTGGGACCCAAAGGCGTTGCCGGCGGCACCACGGCGCGAATCGTGGAATCGCTGAGCCTTAAATTCACGCCCACCCCGCCGATCGTAAGCGTCCAGCCGGCCATGTCCGCGGGCAGGCCGGTGGGCAAGCCGGTTACCGAGATGGCCGCGATGCCTCCGGCGGGCACGCCCGCCAGACCGGTGGTCTGATTCAAAACCGGTGCGCGCAGGCTGATCTGCTCGGCCGCGGGCGGGAGGATCTGCAACCCGGCATTCAGAGTAACGGTCTGTACTCCGGTGGCCGCGGTTACGGTGACCAGCCCTGCTGTGGCACCGCTGTTCACTGAAATGTTCAGCAGCGCCTTGCCGCGGTCGATCACCCACATCCGCCGTACGGCGACGTCGCTCGATCCGAACCCGATCACGGTCTGGCCTTCCGCGAAATTCGTATTGACTCCGTCGACTTCGATCATGGTGTCCACGCCGGCGGTGACGGTAGAGGGAGTGATCGAAACGGACGGATGATCCGGTGACGCGTAGGTGAACGTCGGCAGGGGCAATGCGCCCATGCTCTGGACGGAGGTCTGCCCGTCGCTGCCCAGCGCGTCCAGCACGGCCAGGTGGTCCCCGATCGCGGGAGGCGCGGCGACCGTCCATGTTCCGTCGTCGTTCTTCTGGATGGAAGTGGCGGCGGCGCCGTCGAATAATATGCGCGTATCCAGCCCCAGGTTGTCGCCGCTCAGCGTCACCGAGGCATCTCCCAGCGCGTCGGTCGACCCGGTGACCGAGCTGATCACCGGCCCGGCCGTGGGCACGATCGTAAAGGCCGAGGGCAGGACGTACAAATCGTCCGGAGTCGTCACCGCCACGGCGACCGGCGTGGGTTGCGAGACTTCCTCGGCGTCTACGACGGTGTAGAGATATCCGGCGATGAAATAACCGAGGTACTCCGGTTCCAGCCGTCCAGCCGCGCCGATAGCCGACAGGCTCATTCCCGGCTGCAGACGCGTCGAATTGGGGAGTACGCTGCCGGGTGCGTCGAACACCATCCAGCCGCGATAGCCGGAAACCAGCGGCGGCGCGTGAACATACGCTTCATGTCCGGCCGGTCCCAGATAACCCAGCATGTTCATGTCGTAAATGGTGGGGCCGGTGCGCCGATCCACGTCGAAGTTGACGTCCTCGACACTGGCTCCCGCCGTCACCGCGGTGGTCGACGCCTGCTGCCAATCCCGCGTATGCGGGAAGAATTGTCCGGCGAAGCCGGTAAAGGCGGCGAAGTCGCCCCCTTGCGTGTCCGAGGGCGGCACAATGGCGGCCGGCCCGGTCTCGTCCTGCTGTGCCGGGGGCAGCGGCTGGGCATAAACGTAATAGTCGCCCGGTGGAATACCGTCGATGCGATAGCTGCCGTCGGGATTGGCCAGCGTGCCAATTGTGGTTCCGTTCAGGGAAAGCGCGACCACGCTCGCCATATTCACGCCGTCCCCGTCCAGCAAAACATGGCCCGCGATGCTGCCGGTGGTGGCCGCCAGCGCCCCCGTCGGGTAGAGCATCGAGATGCCCGCGATATCGTCCGGCGCCAGCGGCCGCGCCTTGGTGGTCGCGCGGGTCCGGGAAGTGGACATGGTCGCGGACACCATGGAATGCTGCAAGCCCAGCGTGTGCCCGAACTCGTGAACCATGGTCAGAAAGAACGTTTCCGAATAGCTGGCCTGCTGATTGGCGGTCAGATCGCTGCGCAATTGGAGTTTGGAGCGCAGGATCGGCACGAAGCCGGGGCCTTTCGTAAGATCGCCCACATCCTCGGGAGTCGATGGCCAGGTTTGCGCCAGGAGCCCCGGGGGCATATCGTCGTCAAACACGACGTCTATTCCGGGCGTCGCTTGCGCCGCGCCGGTGGCGGCAAATCCGCCGAAGCGCAGGCGGATATCGGAGGTTGCCACGCCGTTCCAGGTTTCCGCGGCCAGCCGGATCTGGCTCACCAGCGCATCGTAGTTGTCGCCGTCCACCAGCTTCCCGGGCGCTTGGTCGGAAATGAAATAGGAAACCGTCTTGTCCGGCAGCGCGTTCAGATCGAACTTGGCGGGATAGGGCTGGAAGGGGCCCGTCCGTCCGGGGAAGAACGTCCAATAGTAGTAAGCGGAGGAGACCGAAGAGAGCGCCAGAAGCAGGGCTGCCAGCGTGGCCACCCGGATCGCTGCTGGGAGTCCTCTCCGCATCGCTATTTCGCCGCTCCTAGCGTCCGGGCAACCCGCTGCCGTAGATCCTGAAGCTGGTAACTCACCGCGCGATCCTCCACCGGTGCCCCGGCGCTGTTGAGCATCAGCTCGGAAGCGGGCGGACGCTGCGCCACCGTGCCGCCCGAGGTCACCCCCGAAGGCGCCACCGAGGGTGCGCCCGATGTTGGAATGGAAAGGTTGAACACGCCCTGAGACAGCCCGATGACCTGGGTCAGACCGGAACGGCTGGTCCACAGGAACAGCACGTATTCCTGCCCGGGCTTCAAAACCGGCGCTCCCGCCACGCTCTGGCGGATCCCGTTGGCGGCGCCGCCCGGAACCGCGACCTCCGTGGGCACTGGGCCGGCAGACTTCCAGGTTTCCAGCACCTGTATCTGGTAGTACGTGTAGATGTCGGCTCCACGGCCGGTTCCCCGAAAAGCGCTGTGGGATCCCGTCACGCGGGCGCGGACAATAGCGGTGGACTTCTGGGTCATATCGTCGAGCGTGAGCTGCTCCAGCGTCGTGGCCCGGGCAATCGAGACAAAGCCAGGCACGGCTATGCCGGCGAGCAACGCCACGCGGATCACAAGTCGGGTGCACACACGCATACGGACGAATTTCCACAGATACGGAAGCATCTTAAAGCCCGAAGTTGGGCATTCATAATACGATACTTAGCCCCACCGGAAAAGGCCGACCTTGTGGAACCTGGACACGGGCTTGAGACAGAATGGCACATCGCGTGAACTCACCCCGGAGCATCCCGGACAAAATGCACGATCTCAAACATCGGCCGGCCGTTCGAATCGGCGATGGTCCGGACCACTTCCCGGCGATAGCCGAACGAGCGGGCCGCCCGATCCAGACGGGCTCCCATGTTCGGAAAGACCTCGTGCTCGCGAACGTGGTCCAGGATCAGCCCGCTCGGATCCCGCAGGATTTCCTGAATCTCGCCGAGTTGCTCGGGGCTGGGCGAGTCCGTGGTAAGCGGCCCGATCTCGATGCGAAAGTCCAAGCGGCCCTCATGCAGGAGATTGAGATTCTCGAAAATGCCCCAATCGATGACATAGAGAGTCCGATCGGCGTACGAATCGAGCGTGGATGAAAGCGGATAGAGGGCATCCGTGAAGACGTCGCCGGCTCCATCCCGCGCGAACTGCGCCACGTACTGGTTGATCACCAGAAGGTTCATCGCGATCATGCCGGCGGCGGCGGCCCAGGCCAGCGGTCGCCAGGGCAGGGAAGCCAGCGCAACGGCCGCGAACAGGACCGGAAACGGCCACAGCAAAACCACGTGATGGGCCGACGCGCCGGCATCGCGGGTGAGCGCCATCAGGAACCAGGCCACTGCCATGAAGACCAATGAAAATCGGGCTGCGCGATACTTCCACCACCACGGCGCCGCCAGCAGCAGGGCTCCCAACACGTAGTAAAATCCGGTGCGCCGGTGCTCGCCCAGGTGTTCGCGGATCCACACCGCCGCGCGTCCCCGCCAGGAAGGCGGAGTCTTGGGATTCGGCCACCATTCCTCGCCCACCATGTAGCCGAAGAGCGAAGTGCCGTTGGCCGCGTTTTCCACCTGGATCCATTTTCCGGCCACGCTGCGCGGGTCCATGCGGGCGTTCTGGGTGACAGTGACGCTGGCGTGCGTCAGATTGTAGATCACCAGCGGCGCGGTGCCGCAGAGAAACGCTCCGGCGGCTACCAGGATCGCGCGCGGTTGCAGGCATCGCCGGATCTCCGGCCAGAAGACCAACACGCCTCCGGCGATCAGCCCGCTCAGCGCCCACACAAAAATCGCCTTGTTCCAGAGCGCCAGGCCCCAGCACAGGAATCCGGCCGCCAGGTCCCATAACCGGACGTTTGGACCGGTCCGGGACCCAAAACGATATACGAACCAGCAGCCAGTCACAAGGAATACATGTTCCAATGCGACCGGTCCCCAGTCGAAAGTGTCGGTCAGCAGGAAAACGGGGTCGGTGGCCAGCAAGAAGGCCCCTATGGCGGCCGCCCGTCCGCCCCCGGCAGCCCTGGCTAAATGAAAGAAAACGAATATCGTAAGTGCGCCCAGAAGCGCTACCGGAAGGCGCACCGTCCAGGCGCTCGCGCCGAAAATCCGGAAGATCGGCCAGTACAGCAGCGTTTTGAGCGACCCCACGTAGGTCATGACCATCAAAGGAACCTGATGAGGCAGAAGGGGCAGACGTAAGCCCTTGGAAATATGGGGAAAAAGAGGTACGGAAAAAAGAGCCTCATCGGCCTGAATTCCCGCGTAAGGAATCAGCAGGGCGGCTAGCAGGATAAAGAGCCCGCAGGCGGCCAAACCGGCTCTGCTTTGGATGCGAGGCATGGTATCATCCGGCTGAATTTGGCGGCACGATCGGAGTCAGCGTATGAGAGTTTTTCGGGGTTACCACCACAGTATACGTCAAGCGGAGTGTAAGAATCGCCGTACTGGGGCCGTCTCTGGAATAACTTACGGCCTGACCTGGATGGAGCCGGCAGCGGTTAGTGGGACCCAGGGTAATGTTTTGGCGGGTGGAATCCGATAAGAAGACTCATTGGTCGCCGGACGTAAGCGATAGGCAGATTTTGGGAAGCCGGGGCGGCCTGGAAAACGTTGGCATTGAGATTGCTTGCAATATGGACCGTGAGTGTGGTAATGTTCTTTGAAAGCTCAGTCGCCGAAGGCTTGAGGTCGGGCGCCCACGGGGTAGTCGCCACCTCGATGGGTCTCCACGTAGTGCCAAGCGGGTTCGCCACTTGGCATACCCAAACTTCCTTGTAGACAGAAGGATGGAAAGCGTGAACCTTTTTGGTTCACGTCACGTCTAATGGCTTAGCTGACGGTGATACGAACGGGATTTGAGACAGACGCGATCGTTAACAGATAGTAAGAAAAGAAAAGAAGACTGGAAGAGACAGGAGAGAAAGAGGGCAGAATCATGACGAAGAGTGAGTTGAACAAATACAAACACGTGCTGGAGACCAAGCAGGCAGAGCTGATCCAGCTGGTGCGCAATCGCGATGGCATCGCCATCGAAAAGAGCCCGGATGCGCTCGATGAAGTGCAGCACGCCGCCGAGCGTGAACTGGCTATCCGCAATCTGGACCGCGAGTCCAATCTGTTGCGGAACGTCCGCGGAGCGCTGCGCCGCATCGAAGAAGGCAGCTTCGGCGTGTGCCTGCATTGCGAAGAGGACATCAGTCCGAAGCGCTTGGCGGCAGTGCCGTGGACGGCTTTCTGCATCCAGTGCCAGGAAATCGCCGACCGCAACCAGGGCGATAGCGCCGACAATCTCGACGAACTTCTGGTGAACGCCGCCTAAGCCGAGAATCTCATCTCTCTCTTCCGAGGGCGCGGTCTTGTAAGCACCATCTACGGCCGCGCCCTTCGTGTTTCTGGAGAGCCGCTCAATTCGTGATTCGGATGAAGGAAACCATCCGGCCGGCGCGGGCGCGGTCGCGGCGCCAGGAAAAAAAGAGTGCCGGGTGGCAAAATGTACACCCACCCACCTGCTCGATCCGTTCCGGCTGGAGTCCGGCGGCGACCAGTTGGTTGCGGTTCTCCCCAGCCAAGTCGAGCTTTCCGGCTTCCTCCCTGCCGAACTGCCGGGCGACGTCCACGCCGACTTCGTAACAGCACCGTCCGATTCCGGGACCGATCGCGGCGTAAACATTCCCCGGATCGGTTCCGAACTCATCGCGCATGCGCTCCAGTGACGCCCCGACGACACCGGTGGCGGTCCCTCGCCACCCGGCGTGAATCGCGGCCACGGCGCGCGTTTCCGGGTCGGCCAGCAGGATGGGAAAACAGTCCGCGGTGCGCACCGAGACAGCGACGCCGCAGGTTGTCTGGGTGACCAAAGCGTCCCCTTCGCCCGCGCAGCCGGAATGGTCCACCACAAACGAAACGTTGGAGTGGATTTGCTTCAGGCTCGCCATGCTGGCCTGATCGATGGCCGCCTCGCGGGTGCCGAAACCGTGCTCGATCCAGTCCAAACCACCCAACAGGCTGGAGGTGAGGATTACCGTATCGCCTCGTCCAGAAGCACGGAAAACCGGCGGGACTTTTCGCCTACCTGGCTGCGGAAATCGGCGAGTTCCTGCTCCAGTCCACGCAGGCGATCGGCCAGGTGCAGACAAGCCAGGACCGCGATGCGGCTTCCCTCGACGTTGCCGGCCTTGAGGGCGATATCCGTCATGAGCTTGTCGACGGAATGGGCCAGCGCTTCCACTTCGCCGGTTTCGCCGCTGACCGCCAGCGTGTAGGGCTGATTGAAGATGGTGACGTGGACGGTGTTGCGCTCGGCTCCGGAGTCCATACCGCTATCTTACGCCCCTGGCTAGCTGCCGGCGAGGAGGTCCATCTGGCCCAGCAGTTTTTCGATACGCACCCGCGCCTGCTTGCGCTGCGAGCGCAGGTCTTCCAGTTCCACCCGGAGCTTCTGAATGTCGGCTATGGCCGCGTCGCGTTCCGCGCGGAGCGTGGATACCAGCTCCACGGTGCGATGGATGCGCTCCTCCAAGCTGGAAAGGGCGTCACTGGCAAGGGCGTCGTCGTCTTCCATAACCTGAAACCCCGCCTGCTTTACGCCTTTTCGAGGGCTGCCTTGGCCTGATCCACCAGCGCGCCGAACGCCGGCGCATCTTTGAGCGCCATGTCGGCCAGGACCTTGCGGTTCAGATCGATTTCGGCTTTCTTCAACCCGCTCATGAAGCGGCTGTAGGAGATGCCGGCGGCGCGGCAGGCGGCCCCGATGCGCACGATCCACAGGGAGCGGAAATCCCGCTTCTTGAGGCGGCGGCCGACGTAGCCGTACTTCAGGGACTTTTCGACGGCCTCTTGCGCCGAGCGGTGCAGCTTGCTCTTGGTGAGGAAAAAGCCCTTGGCCAAGCCCAGGGTTTTGCGCCGGTTCGCCCGGCGTTTGGATCCACGTTTTACTCTCGGCACGTTTTCTCTCCTTGTAGTGGATTTTCAAAACGCGGCGGATCAGGCACGTGCGGCGCACTGTCCACTCGCGGGGGAGCGCTTTTGGCCCCGCCTTAACACAGAATCAGGAATACGGAATCATACGCTTGATTTCAGGCGCGTTAGCGTCATCCGCGATGGAGGATTGACCCAGCCGGCGCTTGCGCGTACGCGACTTGGAGGTCAGGATATGGCGGGCAAATGCGTGCCGGCGTTTGACTTTGCCGGTTCCGGTCTTCTTGAACCTTTTGGCCGCACCTTTATGGGTTTTCAACTTCGGCATAGTAGGCTGTCCTGGAGGATTCTCGCCGAACTGGCGATAAACTCTTTTCAGACTACCACAAGGGATGTACAATACCCAAATGCGTCTCAGCTTGGCCCTGATAGGCGCACTGTCCGTGCATGTGTGTGCCGCCGCAGTGCTGGTTGAAAATGTTACGGTCGTCGACGTTGCCGCGGGTACTCTCCGGCCGCACCAGACGGCGGTGATCGAAGGTGAGAAGATTGTCGCGGTCGGCCCGCAGGGTTCCGTCAAGGTCCCCGCGAATGCCCGCGTGGTGGATGGAACCGGGCGGTTTCTTTCGCCGGGCCTGTGGGATATGCGCGTCCAGCTGCGCCATCCCGGCCGGCAGTTGCCCGCTTTCCTGGCATACGGGGTGACCGGCATCCGCGACCCGGGCGGCAATTACCTGCAGGCGGCGGAATCGCGCCTGGAAATCCAGAAGGGCAAGGCGGTCGGACCGCGCATTGTCGCCAGCGGCCCTGCCGTGGGCGAAAGCCTCGCTCCCACCGCGAAAACCGCGCGCCAGGCGTTCGACCGGCTGTTCGGCGACTCGGTGGACTTCATCCAGATCCTGCCGGATCTTTCGCGCGAGGCGTATTTAGCGCTGGCGGAGCAAGCGCGCCATTGGCGGCTGCGCTTCGACGGCGCGGTGCCAGCGGACGTCTCGCCGCTGGAAGCCGTGGACGCGCGGCAGGGAATCATCGAAGGGCTCTCCAACCTGGGCGCGCTCAACCAGAACGCGATCGTCCAGTTCTTCGAGCGTTGCGCGATCATGGGCACCCGCATCTCGCCCCTACTCAGCCGCGAGTCTTCCACCAAGCTGTATCAGCTCACCGCGCTGGCCGAGCGCTACAAAGTGCAGCTCCTGGCGGGAACCGGAAGCACCGACGCGTACAGCGCCGGAGAGGGGAATCTGCAGAACGAACTGGCGCAACTGGTGGCCGCGGGACTGACGCCGAGGGAAGCTCTGGAATCGGCCACGCTCGCGCCGGCGCGCCTGCTCGGCTGGGACCGCGTGATGGGGTCGGTCGAGACCGGCAAGATCGCGGATCTGGTTTTGCTCGACGGAAATCCGCTGGCGGATATCGGCAATACGCGCCGGGTCGCCGGCGTCTTCGCCCAAGGCCGCTACTACTCGCGCCGGGATCTGGACGGATTGCTTGCCGGCAGCTTAAAGGTGTCAGACACAATTAAGGAGGCCATCGCCTTTTCCGCCCCCTTTAGCTCACAGGCGGTTCATTAGACTGGCCGCGTAACCCGCGCCGAAGCCGTTGTCGATATTGACCACCGTCACATTACTGGCGCAGCTATTCAGCATGCCCAGCAACGCCGCCAGGCCCTGAAAACTCGCTCCGTAGCCGACGCTGGTGGGCACGGCGATCACCGGGGCGGCCACCAGGCCCCCGACCACGCTCGGCAGCGCGCCTTCCATGCCCGCGCACACGATCACCACGCGGGCTTCCGACAGACGCTCGCGATTCTGCATCAGGCGATGGATGCCGGCCACGCCGATATCGTGAATCGCGATCACCTCGTTGCCCATCACCTCCGCGGTGACCTGCGCTTCTTCGGCCACCGGCAGATCGCTGGTCCCCGCGCACACCACGGCGATCTTGCCTTTGCCGCGCACCGTGCGGTCGCGCCAGACGCGCACCGCGCCGGACGCCGGGAAATATTCGGCGGAGGGATGCTCGCGCTGGAGCCGCTCGGCCGTGGGTAGATCGGCGCGCGTGACCAGAACGTTCCGGGCTTTGTCGAGCAGGCTCGCGGCGATGGCGCTGATCTGGTCGGGAGTTTTCCCCTTGCCGAAGACCACCTCCGGAATGCCGTGCCGCAGCGCGCGGTGGTGATCGACCTTGGCGAAGCCCAGGTCTTCGAAAGGCATGTGGCGCAGGCGCTCCATGGCCGCATCGACGTCCACGGCTCCGGCTTGGACCTGTTCGAGCAAGCCGCGCAAATGATCCTGATCCATACGAGTCCGAGTGTAGCGAGAAGCAGGGGGAGGGGGCCAGCGGCTAGGGGTGTGGAGAGTGCCGGTATTTCGAGTCTGGACTAAATCTTCAGCGAGCCACGGAAGCCTCTACCGCGGTAAAAACAAGGGCCAGTGTTGTGATACACAAAGACACGGCCGTAGCGGCAGTCGCCGAAGATCGCTCCGCCTAGTTTGGTAATTTCAAGCGGAGTTTTCAACCAGCTCTGCGACTTCGTATCGAACCTTCCCAGCTTCTGCAACTCCCGGTATTGCTCTTCTGTCAGCGGCTCAATTCCCATGGCGGCTGCCATATCCAAGACGTTGCCGGCCACAGGCAAGCCTTCCTTCTCCCTTTTCTTTTGCCCTTCACGGTCGTAGCAAACGTTTCTGCGGCCCTGGGGGCTTTCCGCCGAACAATCACAGAAGACGTATTCGCCCGTATCTTTGTCCCTGCCGATAACATCCGGTTCGCCGCCCGTGCGCTCCATTTCAGTCAGTGACCAAAGCGCTCCGCTCTTCCGTACAAGCCTGGCTTGCAGGTCGCTCCACGCAAGACCCTCATGACGCTTCTTATTCTTCTCGAAGCGTGCTTTCAGTGCTTTGAGAAGCTCCTCCCGTTGTTCCTTCGAGATCGACGCAGTGGGCATAATCTTAGAATGATAACGACAAGCCGGCTTCACGTTAGTCGTGACGGGAAACGCCCAGACCGGAGAACTAGCGACCCACCAGCTCCTGAATCACCGGCCCCGGCAGATCCGGCTCCGGGCGGCCCATCAAACTCAAAATAGTCGGGACGAAGCTCAGGCTGTCGTAGGGAGTCTCGACGCGCAGGCCCGCCGGAATGCCGGTATCCTTGCCGCCGGCGAACAGCAGGACCGAATGCGTCGATATATTGAAAAATGACCCGTGGTTGCCGCCGGGGTTGAAGCCGCGCACGTTGAAATTCCAATGGTCGTTGGCCAGCACCAGCAGATCCGTGCGCCGCAGATCGCGCTTGCGCTGGCGATAGCGGTCTAACATGTCGCCCTGCGGAGACAGCGGGTCGGGCGGGTCCAGCAATTCCTCGGTCAGGCCGATGATGCCGTTGGAGTAGCGCGTGCGATACACCGCCTCGAACCACGAGCGCTCCTGGTGCCACTGGTTGAGCCACGGCAAGCGATCGCTCGCCGCGATAGCGAACTGAGGATCTTCCAATAATTCCAGCGGCAAACCCTGTCTCCAGTCGGCCGGATGGAGATCCGCCGTCACCGGCAGATAGCGCAGCTCATTTCCGCGCGCCAGAATCAGCGCCTGGTGCGCATCGTCGCGCCACACCAGGACCGCATCGCGATCCGGCTGATCTTCGGCAGGCAGCGCGGACGCGAGCGCCGCGCGGGGAACGCGAACCGCGATGAAGTCCACCGGCTTCGGCTCGACGCCGGCTTGGACATTGTTGCGCACCGAAATCGAGCGCAGCGCGGAAAAATAATCGACGGTCTGGAAGCTGCGGTCCCAGTCGAGCGAGCCGTCCTCGCGCAGCACCAGCCCGCCCGGCGCGCGCCCGGTGACGTAGTGCCGCAGGTCCCACAGCGAATTCAGCGGTCCCAGCGACTTGGGCGGAATCAGTTCGGTCATCTTGAACCGGCCGGGATCGAAATCGGCCGGCGTGAGATCGAGCAGGCGCCGGATGGTCGCCCCGTATTCCGAGTAGTTCTGCAGCTCCGCGCGCCAGGTGTCCAGCCGAACCGACTCGCGGCGAGCGTCTTTATCCAGGCCCAGGCTGACCTGCAGCTTGGTCCATTTTTTGGGCTGCGCGTCCACGCGTTTCTGTTGCGCATCGATGCGCCCGTCGAGCGCGGCAAGCTCCTGGTCCAGATCGTCCAGGTCGCGCCGCCACTTCGCGCGAACTTTGTCCAGCGTCGAAAATAACGCCGTAAGAGCCGCCTCCCGGACAGAACCCGGCAGGCCCTTTTGAAGCACCTGATCGAGAAGAATCTGCAAAACGTTGAAGGTGTTGTTCCGCAGGCCGATGCTCGCGCGCTCATTGCCGTCCAGGTCGAGCATCACCGTGGGGTATTGGTCGGCCTGCCCGGCCAGATAGTTTGAATCCGGGCTCGGCGTGATGACTTCGGAGACGAACGGATCCAGTCCCTTGAGCTTGAACTCGGTGAGCGGATGCCGGTTGGTGAGCACGTGATGCGCTCCGCCGGCCGGGCTGTTGAACCAGTCCACGAAGTTGAATCCCTGGCTGAAAACGGTCTCCGAGGTGTTCATGCCGTGATCGGAAACCAGCACCAATGCCGTGTGCGCGGCCAGGGGACTGGCGGCGATGGCGTTCCAGAGGCGGCCCACCAGGGCGTCCAGGCTTTCGAGCGTGTGGAGCTGCGAAACCGGATCGGCGGTGAGATGCGCGACGTGATCGTAATCGCCGGTGAAGTAATCCAGATAGCGCATCTGGGGATCCTGGAGATCGCGGATCAGCTCGGCTTCGTTCTGGCGAAACACGGAAGAGGACCACGGCAGGCCGAGTTGCCACTCATCCAGAAAATCCTTGGGAGAACTCGCGGCGACGGCGCGCTTCAACGCCCCCGGAAGGGAGTTCAGCCGCAGCCCGCGCTGCAAAAGCTCCAGACCCTGGAAGCGCTGCTGGTAAGGAAACCGGTCGATCAGCAGCGGCACTCCGGCTTCGTCCAGCAGCTCCACGCCCGGCATGTCGATGTGCCGCGAAATCGGGTAGCCGAAATAGAACGAGAGAAAGTTCAGGTAATCGTGAACGCGGAGCGTGTAGCGGTCGTATTCGACATTGCCGCGGATCTGCAAATGCCGCCCGCTATCCAGCAGCGACCAGGAGGGCGCGGAAAGGCTCAAGCCGCGCACATAGAAGTTGTCCATCCATACACCGTTCTGCGCGAACACGTGCTGGATCCACGGCAGACGGCTGTGGCCCTCATGGCCCGGGCCTCCGGCCTCGTTGACGTAGCGTTCCAGTAAGTGATCCGGCAGCCCGTCGACTTTGAGAATCACCACGCGCTGGACTTCGCCCGAGAGCAGCGCCGCGCACGAAAGCAGAAGCGCGAAGATTCGCACCGGCTACTGCCCCGCCGCCACGCCGGCGCTGGCCAGCGCGCGCGCACACAGCTCGCGGATTTCCGCATCGCTGGTCTGGTGCATGATCCGCGAGACCACTTGCGCCGCGTGCGGAGGTACGCCCGTCGAGATCAGTTCGTTCACGGCGCGGCGCACCTCGGCGATGTTCCAGACCAATTCGGGCTGGCGACTCGATTGGGCCACTGTTTCGAGGAACCTGAGCTGGGTATCGGCCCGCCGCTGCCGGCTTAGCGCCAGCTCCAGGCTGGTGCTGTCGTCCATCTCCTGGTGGGAATAGGCGCCCAGGCTGAACCATTTCGCCATCCGCAGGCCGATGCGCGCGGGCATGCCGTGGCGGTGGGTGGCCAGCTCCCCGTTGCGGTCGCGTTCCAGGCGCGCGGGCAATCCATCGGGATCGGCAGCGTAGCGCATCAGGGCGTCGTATTGCCGGTCGGCGATCTCGGTCTCCTCGAAGACGCTGTCTTCCAGCGGATTCACGCCCAGGATCTCCAGCCGCCGCTGCAATTCCTCGCGCAGTTCGGGGTCGATGGAACTGTCCAGCGTCAGCCAGCGCCGCACCTGGGAGTAGGCTCTCAGGCGGGCCGTGCGATTGCTCGGGTCGCCATGGCGGGAGCGTACGAAGTTCCAGGCCACGGAACCGGCGAAGTACGGCCAGTTGCCCCACTTGGAGACACCCAGCACTCCGCTGACGGCCTCGCCGGCAGCAAGGCGCAGCATCTCCCGGTTCTTCGGCTTGTGCGTATCGCGAAAATCCACCAGCAGCAGCGGGACTTTCGGATAGTCCAGCGCATAGAGCGCCAGCGGGATCAACTCGCGGGAGGTGGCCCCGGGCGTATCGCCGGCGGTCTTCTCGTCCAGCGGCCGTCCCGACGGGTCGAAATACCGCCTCTCGGTGTAGCCGGTCCAGTTCTTCAGGCGCGAATCGCTGAAGGGGTCGGAGATTTTGAGAAAGCGTCCGTCCCATTTATGCGGCCGGCCACCGTCGGCGGCAAGATCCTCGCGCGCGACCCACACCAGGGCGTGGGTCCGAGAGCCGGCGAATCCCAGCGGGTCGAAGTATAACCCATTGGCTTCCGCGCGCTGCCGCAGGAGCTCCCAATTATGCCCCCGCGTCTCCTCGGTTTGCTCGCGATTCTTGTAGTAAGCCTCCGGAAGGCGGTCAGTGGTGACCAATCCGCCCAGCATCTTCCCGGCCAGAGCCAGGCGAGCCTGCATCTCCAAGAGTTCCGGCTCGCTGAACAACGCCTGGGCTTCGGGAAGCTCTTCCAGCTGCGAGATCGCCGTCAGACCCTCGGTCAGATTGACCTGCCGCTGATCGGCAAGATTGGCCCGATAGCGGCGCGTAGAGGCGCGGATGAGCGCCCCATTCGGGTCAACCGCCGCAGCCTGGATCAGGGATTGAGCCAGCGCATTCCAGACCACCTTGCTGGTATCGCCCAGGTCCAGGATGGCGGCGGGTTTCCGGTCTATGTTCTTTCCCAGATCCGGCCGCCAGTAGAAGAAGGGAATGAACGCGGCGGCGTGCTGCAGCACGGTCGGCCGCGCGGATGTGAGCACCCAGATGTAGCGCAGCCGGTCGTTATCCGGATCGTTATCGCCCAGCGTGTCGCGCAGGACGCTCACCAGGGGGATTTCGCCTGATTGGTCGGGAAGGGAACTGAAGACCGTCAGCAGCTCGGCGCCATTGGCGACCGGTTGACGCTCTACTCGCCAGCCCGGTGTTGCGGCCAAAGCAACCGCCGGTACCACTACGGGGAAAATGAGCGCCGCCCAATGCATGCCGACTCCTCTTCAGCACCTATGATACCAACCGCAGCACCCAGGGAGATCCCGAGTCGATACCCCCAAAGGCGGCACCCAAAACCCTCCTCAGACCTCTTTGCGGAAAGACCCTACTACTGCATACTAGGACCTCATATGCCGGGATACGAAAACTCCTACCCAAATGCTTGTATTGAGGTCGGTCTAAGCTGCGAAGAATGCACGTCCCACACGGCGGGCGAAGTAGCGCGCCTCTGTAAGGGACTGCGGGGCAAGATGGTGGGGCAGATGTTCGTGCAGCTGTATCCCGATCCGGCGTGTTCCCGGATGCACGCGCACTTCGCGCAGGCTTACCGCAACGCATCGCCTGAGGCATCGCCTAAAGATGCAGTGCCCAAAAAAGAGGTCCGGCGGGAGACGTCCCCCCACAGGATCGCGGCCGTAGCCTAAACAGCGCTTTGTGCGCTGTGCGGAAGAATAACGGTAGACTATTGGGAAAACCGTGCCCTTTTCCGCTGGCGACAAGCTCGGTCCCTACGAAATTCTGGCCAAAATCGGTGCGGGCGGCATGGGCGAGGTCTATCGTGCGCATGACCCGCGGCTGCGGCGCGATGTCGCCATCAAGGTTTCGGCGGAGCGCTTCAGTGAGCGTTTTGAGCGCGAAGCGCACGCCGTCGCCGCCCTGAATCATCCCAACATTTGCGCGATCTACGACGTCGGCCCGAATTACATCGTCATGGAGTTCGTCGAGGGTGAGGCCCCTAAGGGTCCCCTGCCACTCGAAGAAGCCTTGCGTATCGCAAGGCAGATCGGTGATGCGCTGGAGGAAGCGCACGGCAAAGGGATCGTTCATCGGGATCTGAAGCCTGCCAATATCATGGTCAAGCCGGACGGCACCGTGAAGGTGCTCGATTTCGGACTGGCGAAATACAGCCCCGCCCGTGAGGGCGCTGGCAAAGAAGACTCCCCGACTATCTCCATGGCCGCGACGCAGGCGGGAATGATTCTGGGAACGGCCGCTTATATGAGCCCGGAGCAAGCTCGCGGAAAGGTGGTCGACAAGCGCGCTGATATCTGGGCCTTCGGCGTGGTGCTGCACGAGATGCTCACGGGATGGAAGGTGTTCGGCGGTGAGGATATTTCGGACACGCTCGCCTCGGTGATCAAGGACGACCCGAAGTGGGAGGGAATCCCGCCGAAAGCTCAGCGTTTGCTGAAGAGCTGCCTGGAAAAAGATCCCAAGAACCGGCTGCGCGACATCGCGGATGCGTGGGCGCTCCTCGAGCCAGCCCCGCCCGTCAGGGCGGGGGCACAATCGAAAGCCGGGTGGATCGCGGCGGCGGTTGCGATCGTCATTGCAGGTGTCGCCCTGTGGGCCCCGTGGCGCGCTGAAAAGCCCGTCGATAAGCCACTGGTCCGGCTGGATGTCGACCTGGGGCCGGAGATCTCGCTGCCTCCCAATGTTCCTGGCCCAGGCTCCTTCCAGCATTCCGTGGTCATCTCTCCCGATGGGACACGGCTGGTGTACCTGGCAAACACTGCAGGCGGGCCAACGCGGCTCTTCACGCGGCGGCTGGATCAACCCAAGGCCACCGAACTCCCAGGCACTGCGGGGGCGGTCGGACCGTTTTTTTCGCCGGACGGGCAGTGGGTGGGATTCTTCGCCGATGGCAAATTCAACAAGATCTCGGTGGAAGGCGGCGCGGTGGTCCCGCTGACCGCGGCGAACGGCTCGGCCGGAGCGAGTTGGGGCCAGGACGGCAGCATCATCCTGGGCGGGTCGTTCAACGCGGGCCTGACACGGATTCCTTCCGGCGGAGGAGCGCCTACGAAGGTGACGGACCCGGCGGACGGGGAAATAGCCCAGGGAAATCCGCAAGTTCTTCCCGGAGGGAAAGCGGTGTTGTTTGTAGCCTACCCGACGCTGTCCCCCGAAAAGGCCCATGTCGACGTGATCACTTTGGCGGACGGGCACAGAAAGACGCTGGTGCCAGGCGGCACTTCCGCGCTCTATCTGGCTACGTCGCCTGGGGCCGGGCATCTGGTCTATGCAAACAAGGGAACTCTGTTTGCGATCCCGTTCGATCCGGAGCGTCTGGAGACGCATGGGACGGCGGTCCCGATCCTGGATGACGTGGCTTACAACCCGGCGGTTGGCGCCGCTCAGTTTGATGTCGCCGGAAACGGCACGCTGGTCTACCGCCGGAGCAGCGCCGCCGCCTCGCCCGGGATGGTAACGCTTCAATGGCTTGACGCCACGGGCAGGAAGGAACCGCTGCAGGCCAAGGCGGGCGCCTACTCGAATCCACAGCTTTCGCCAGATGGGAAACGAGTGGCGATGCAGGTCACCGAAGAATCGGGTCAAGACATCTGGATTTACGATCCCCAGCGGGATACGATGACGCGGCTCACGTCCGGCGGAGGGACTTACGTCTTTCCGGCCTGGAGCCCGGATGGCCGATACGTCTTCATCGGTTCCGTCGGCAACGGGATCTTCCGGACGCGCGCCGACGGCGCCGGCCAGCCGCAGCCGCTTACCCAAATCAAGGGTGTCGAGCTTCCGTGGTCCATCACACCCGACAGCAAACGCCTGGCATATATCGAAATTCCTCCTCAGATCTGGACGGTTCCGCTGGAGGAGACCAACGGCCAGATGAAAGCAGGGAAGCCGGAGCGTTTTCTCAAGAGCCAGAACGCCGACGATGACCCGGCGTTCTCGCCCGACGGCCGGTGGCTGGCCTATACATCCGACGCGACGGGGACGAGCGAGGTGTACGTGCGGCCGTTCCCGCTGCCGGCATCCGGCCAGGGCGGCCTATCGCAGATTTCGAACAGCGGTGGACAGCGTCCCATGTGGACCAGCCACGATCTGCTGTACCAGTCCGGCGACCAGATCATGGCGGCGAGCTACACGGTGACGGGTGACTCGTTCCAGGCGGCCAAGCCTCGGGTATGGCTGGCCAAGCTGGGAGGAGCTACGGCGTTTGGTCTGGCTCCGGACGGCAAGCGCGTCGCGGTGATGGCGCCGGTGGACACTTCGGAAGCGCCCAAAGCGGACCACGAGGTCGTGTTCCTGTTCAACTTCTTCGATTATCTGCGCCAGCGGGTTCCCGCGAGCAAGTAACACGAGTGGGTAACAAGGCGTGGCCCTGTGACTGTGTCTGCCGGAACTTTTCCGCAGGGAGTAAAATAATCAAGATCGATGCCTCTGGTGGCTGGCGAGCAGTTCGGCCCATACGAGATCCTTGCCCCCATCGGCAAAGGCGGCATGGGCGAGGTCTATCGCGCGCGCGATACCAAGCTCAAGCGAGATGTGGCGCTGAAGGTTCTGCCGGAGATTTTTGCCAGCGACCCCGAGCGCATGGCCCGCTTCCAGCGTGAGGCCGAGGTGCTGGCCTCGCTGAATCATCCCAACATCGCGCATCTGTACGGCCTCGAACAACGCGCGCTGGTGATGGAATTGGTGGAAGGCGCGACGCTGCCCTGCCCACTTCCCGTCGAGACAGCTCTCAACTATGCCAGGCAGATTGCCGTGGCTCTGGAGTACGCGCACGACCGTGGCGTGATCCATCGGGACCTGAAGCCCGCCAACCTCAAGGTCACGCCCGAAGGTGTTGTGAAGGTGCTTGATTTCGGCCTGGCCAAAGCGATTGACGATCCGGTGACCAGCGGCGATCCCTCCCAATCGCCCACGCTGACTCTGGGAGCCACGCGCTTGGGCATGATCCTGGGCACGGCGGCGTACATGTCGCCGGAGCAGGCCAACGGCTATCCCGCGGACCGCCGCGCGGATATCTGGTCCTTCGGTGCAGTCTTGTATGAAATGCTTGCGGGCAAGAAGGCGTTCGCCGGTGAATCGGTTTCCGACACGCTGGCGACGGTGTTGAAGCTCGATCCGGACTGGAACGCCCTTCCTGCCGACACGCCGGCGCCGATCCGGAAGCTGATCCGCCGGTGCTTGACGAAGGACCGAAAGCAGCGGCTGCAAGCTAGCGGTGAAGCGCGGATTGTGATCGAGGAGACGCTGAGTGGCTCTGCATCCGAGGAGGCGGGAGTTCAGGCGGAGGGCCTGAGCCACAGACTGCCGTGGGCTGTCGCGGCGGCGCTCGTGGTCGCGCTGGGTGTTGCGTTGTGGGCGCCGTGGCGCTCGACGCGGCCCGCCGAAAAACCGCTGTTACGGCTGGATGTCGACTTGGGGCCGGAGGTCTCGCTGCCTCCCGTTGTTGCTGGTCAACGCAGCTTCGTGCCTTCCATCGTCATCTCGCCCGATGGGACGCGGTTGGCGTACGAGGCGAGCATCGCAGGCGGGCCGCCGCGGCTCTTCACGCGGCGCCTGGATCGACCCAAAGCCACCGAACTCCCGGGCACAACCGCGGCGGTCGGACCGTACTTTTCCCCGGACGGGCAGTGGGTGGGATTTTTTGCAGACGGCAAATTCAACAAGATCTCGGTGGAAGGCGGCGCGGTGGTCCCGCTGGCCGCGTCGAACGGAGCGGCCGGAGCGAGCTGGGACCAGGACGGCAGCATCATCCTGGGCGGGGTGTTCGACGCGGGCCTGACTCGGATTCCTTCCGGCGGAGGAGCGCGTACGAAGGTGACGGACCTGGCGAACGGGGAACTAGCCCAGGCAGATCCGCAAGTTCTTCCCGGAGGGAAGGCGGTGTTGTTTGTAGCCTACCCGACGCTGTCTGTCGAGAAGGCCCATGTCGACGTAGTCACTTTGGCGGACGGGCACAGAAAGACGCTGGTGCCAGGCGGCACTTCCGCGCGCTATCTGGCTACGTCGAGTGGCGCCGGACATCTGCTCTATACAAACAAGGGAACTCTGTTTGCCATTCCGTTCGATCCGGAGCGTCTGGAGACGCATGGGACGGCGGTCCCGCTTCTGGACGACGTGGCTTACGACGCGGCGGTCGGCACGGCTCAGTTTGATGTCGCCGGAAACGGCACGCTGGTCTACCGCCGGAGCAGCGCTGCCGCATCGTCCGGGATGATGACCGTTCAATGGCTTGACGCCACGGGCAAGAAGGAACCGCTGCGGGCCAAAGCGGGCGCCTACGGGTATCCACAGCTATCGCCAGACGGGAAACGGATAGCGATGCAGGTCGTCGAAGGATCGAGTCCAGACATCTGGGTTTACGATCAGCAGCGGGATCAGATGACGCGGCTCACGTCCGGCGGGGAGACTTACTTCGCGCCGGCCTGGAGCCCGGACGGCCGGTTTGTCTTCATCGGTTCCATTGGCAACGGGATCTTCTGGACTCGCGCCGACGGCGCTGGCCAGCCGCAGCCGCTTACCCAATTCAAAGGTATCCAGATTCCCTGGTCCATCACAACCGACGGCAAACGGCTGGCGTATTTCGGAATTCCTCCTCAGATCTGGACGGTTCCGCTGGAGGAGACCAACGGCCAGATGAAAGCGGGTAAGCCGGAGCAGTTTCTCAAGAGCCAGAACGATGCCGACCAGGACCCGGCGTTCTCGCCCGACGGCCGGTGGCTGGCCTATGCATCCAACGCCACGGGGACGAGCGAGGTGTACGTGCGGCCGTTCCCTCCGCCGGCGTCCGGCCAGGGCGGCCAAACGCCGATTTCGAACAGCGGTGGACAGGGTCCCATGTGGTCGCGCACCAGCCACGATCTGCTCTATCAATCGGGCGACCAGATCATGGCCGCGAGCTACACAGTGAAAGGCGACACGTTCGTGGCGGCCAAGCCTCGGGTATGGCTGGCCAAGCTGGGAGGAGCTACGGCGTTTGGTCTGGCTCCGGACGGCAAGCGCGTCGCGGTGCTCGCGCCGGTGGACACTTCGGAAGCGCCCAAAGCGGACCACGAAGTCGTGTTTCTCGAAAACTTCTTCGACTATCTGCGCCAGCGGGTGCCGCTGACCAAGTAGTTAAGACTGCTTCTCGGCTTGCTCCGCCTTTCACGCTCCTCTGAAAGAGCCAGGAGTACTAAGTAGGGTCATGTATTTTAGAAACCGTATTAAGTCCCCTACCTAGTTCAAAACACTTCTCGTCCGGCATACTCTGGAGTTGGTCCGAGCCGGCTCTTTAAATTACGGAATCTCTCCGGCAGGGCGAAGAGGTAAAGCTGGAGTTCCGTGTATGAGTCGACGTCGCGTGATCGCACTTGCCAGCGCCTGGCTGCTCTCCGCCGCTGGTTATGCCCAACAGCGCCAGCAGGGTGCGGTTAAGGCTTCGGTTCGGGAAACCATCAACGCCGAGAAGATCTCTGTCGCGAAGAAAGTCCCTGCTCCGCGAACCACCCTGGTCGGTGTTCTGACAAGTTCGTTCAATATACTGGGCGCGGACCAGAACGGTCCGATCTTCGTATCCTTCCTCCAGGATTCCACGGGCGCAATCTCGCTCGCCGTTTCGGAAAAAGGTCTGGGGGGCCGCCAGTTCCAGCCTGGGGCCATGGTGGAAGCCACCGGCAGCATTCTGCGCAACCCCTACGGTAAGAACTTTCAGGTCGAGACCATCAGCCAGTTGGGCACGGCACAATTGCCGGCCGCCCAGCCTGCGAACGCGGCGGGTGTATGTGCGGGTACCTTCACCAACGAGATCGTGAGTCTGCGTGGCAGCGTTGACCCGATGCGGAATCCTAACGACCTGGTCTTCGCCGACCAGACCGGAACGATCCATGTGTATATCCCGCCCGTAGATATGCCCCCGTCTTTGGTGAAGCAGTTATCCGGCGGCGGCAAGGCGTCCGTCTCCGGCTTTGCGCTTCCGTCGGAATCCAAGGCCACCCCGTGCATGATCGCGGTCCGGTCGGATCAAGACATCCGGTTTGCGCCTGTACCTCCCTACAAGGCGATCGGAGTGGTGTCCGTATCCGTTCTCACCGGGGCTTTGTTGCTGTACCTTTGGATCCGGCGCCGCAACTCGGATCGCCGCGCCAACGATCTGGCTATCTTATCCTCCAAGCTGGAACTCGCCCGCGATGAAGCCATGCAGGCGTCGCGCGCAAAATCCGAGTTTCTGGCGAATATGAGCCATGAGATCCGGACGCCCATGAACGGCGTCGTCGGGATGGCGACCGTTCTTCTGGACACCGACCTGACCCAGGAGCAGCGCGAGTTCGCGCAGATTATTCGCTCCAGCAGCGAGGCTCTCCTGGTCATTTTGAATGACGTCCTGGACTTCTCCAAGATCGAAGCCGGGAAGCTGCAACTGGAGAGCGTCGATTTCGATGTCAATGAGCTCTTGAAGACCTCCACCCAGTTGCTCGCCGAAGCAGCGCGCGCCAAGGGAGTGGGCCTTGGTTCGGAGGTCGGCCCGGGCGTTCCCGCGGCCGTGAACGGCGACCCCGGACGTCTCCGCCAAATCGTCTTGAACCTGCTCGGTAATGCGATCAAGTTCTCCGATTCCGGACAGGTAAGAGTTGAGGTCTTGAAGATCTCTGAAACGCCCCAATCGGTGAATCTGCGGTTCGCGATCAGCGATCAGGGGATCGGAATGACGCCCGAAGTGCAGGCTTCGCTATTTACTCCGTTTACGCAGGCGGACGGCTCGATCACCCGCAAATACGGCGGAACCGGCCTGGGACTGGCAATTTCCAAGCGCCTGGTGGAAGCCATGGGCGGACGAATCGGAGTGCGGAGCGCCCTGGGTCAGGGAACCACGTTCTGGTTCACCTGCAGTTTCCCAACGCCGGAACAGCTTCAGGTTCAATCGCAGCCTCAGGAATCCACGGCCGCGGCATCCCTGCCGCCGCTGACCGTCTCTCATCCATTCGCGCAATAAAAGCCCGCTGGCGTAATAGAAGCCCGCCCCGGGCATTCGTGCGTTCAGGAACTCCACTCGTAAGCTGGGTTTACTACTCGGCCTGCTGGGCCCACTCCCGCTCGAGCATCCGCGAGTATTCGCCCGAAGCGAAGATCTCGAAGTCGAATCCCAGCAGCGACGGATCGGCGAAAACGGCCTGTCCCAGGTGGCAGTGGAACATCTGGTCGGCGTAGCGGTGGTAGTTGCGCAGGAAGTCGGAGGAGAACGTTTCCTGCGAAGGCATGTTCGCCAGCAGGACGTTCAGCCCCAGCGCGCGCGAAAAAATCGACTTGTGATCCGCCACGCCCCACTTCTTCAGTTTGACGCACACCTCGGCGGGCGGACTCTGCACCAGGTAGGCGGCGAAGCTTTGGGGCCGGAAGGCGGTCCGGTCGAGCTCGGGGTAGCGATTGACATGCTCTACGCACTGATCGATCCAGCGAAGGATATCCCTACCGACATAGAAGAGCATACGGATTTCCTGGTAGCGGCCCTCGAGCAGGGTTCGTTCCAGATCCTCGGGGGACTGCTGTCCGGCGGGCAGCAAGCCTTGCAGCATCAGGCTGGCCCGCGAACTTTCCACCAGTTTATTGGGGCTGCTTGCGTCGGCAAATGGATGGAGAATCAGCGGAGGAAGCTTGCGGGCTGCTTGTGCGTTTTGCATGGTAACTGCCTTCTTGGGCAGTCCCAGTATGGCTTGCCTAACGCCGTTCTGTGAGCAGTACTTTGGCCTCAATCGTCTGGGACCCGCGGAGTACCTTCACTAGTACTTCATCACCAGCCTTGTGGGCCCGCAGGGCATAGGTGAAATCGTACAGGTTGCCGATCGCCTTGCCGTCGAACTCGATCAGGATATCGCCCGCTTTAAGACCGGCTTTGGCCGCCGGCGTTCCGTCGCGCACGTCTGCGAAGCGCACGCCTTTGGGCGGCTCGTCGAAATCGGGGATACTGCCGAAGTTCGGGGCCGTAACCGCCGCTGCCGCTGGAACTGACGGAGGGCGCGCTCGGTTCCGCCACGCGCTGGAACTTGGGACGCCCCGGATCGTTCGCCAAACGTGTCGTGATCTCGGCGACGTAGCCCAGGAGCCTGGTGGCGTCGGGAGCGTCGATCTTGTCCCAGGTGTCGCTGGGCTTGTGATAATCGCCGTGCAGGCCGCTGAAGAAGAACAGCACCGGCACCTGCTTCACGGTGAAGGACATGTGATCGCTGCCGCCATAGCCGGTGGCTTCGGAAAGATCGATCTTGAACGATTCGGGCGGCTTCACGGATTCCACCAGTTTGTCCAGCGTGGAACCGGTTCCCGTGCCGTTGACGTAGACCTTGCCGCCGCGAATCCGGCCGATCATGTCCATGTTGATCATCGTCACGGCGTTTTTGAGCGGCAGCAAAGGATGGTTGGTGTAGTAGTTGCTGCCCAGCAGGCCCAGCTCCTCGCCCGCGAAGGTCATAAACAGGATCCCGCGCTGCTGTTGCGGCTGCTTTGAAAACCAGCGCGCCAGTTCGATGACGCCGGCGGTGCCGGAGGCGTTGTCGTCGGCGCCGGGATGCACGTGACCGATCAGCGACGGCGCCAGCGAATGCTCGTCGCCCAGGCCCAGATGGTCGTAGTGCGCCCCGATGATCACGTACTCCTGGGTCTTGCCCGGAAGATAAGCTTCGACATTGTGCACCGTCTTCACGTCGTGCTCGATGTCGAGCGACATGCTCACCTTGAGCTTGGTGAATGCGAAAGAACGCGGCTTGAGATCCTGGTCGATGCCGTCCAGGATCTGGTGAAGGTCGCGGCCTTCGCTCTTGAACCACGCTTCGGCGGTGGCTTCTTTGACCTGCACGAACAGGACTCCTGCGTCGGTGGGTCCGGTGGCCTGTCCGAAGGCGTCCAGCCGGTCCTCCGCGGGAGTGTGGTGCGGATAGGCGTCGTTCACCAGGATCACCCCGCGAGCCCCGTGCATCTTCGCGTTCACGGCCTTAATGGCGAAGGTCGAGTGCTGGGTGAGCTCCTTGCCCTGGAACACGCTCTTGGCGTCGTCTTCCTGCGGCTCGTGGCGGATCAGCAGCACGAATTTGTCCTTCACGTCGATGCCGGCGTAATCGTCGTAATGGTATTCGTTCGCCGTGATCCCGTATCCCACGAACACCACCGGAGCCGATCCCGTGCCGGAGGAAGAAAAACTGAAGGGGATAAATCCGTCGCGCAGCGGCAACACGGTGGTCCGGCCGCCGTCATTGGCTTCGAAACGGTTCTTGTCGCCCAGGTGAGCGCCCACCGTGGTCGTGAACGCCTGCTCGTAGGAGTTGCCTCGCACCGGCTTCAGCCCGAAGGATTGGAACTGCGAGGAGATATAGCGTGCCGCCGTCTCCAGCTCCGGCGATCCGGTCGCGCGCCCTTTTAATTCCGGCGAAGCCAGGTATTTCACGTGCGCCAGATACGTGTCAGGATCGATGGCCGCCGGCGCCTGGGCCTGCGTTCGAACCAATGCCACGGTGGCGATCGCGGCCAGAACTGCAATCGGGAATCGGCGCACGCCTGCTCCTATTTGCTGGCGAGGGTTGGAATATTGACGACGCAGGAATTTTCGCACTTGGCGGCCGTTTTCGCGGTCGTCGCCTGATGCTCGATTTCGAGCGCGACCAGTTGCTGCAGCACGGGCCATTCCATCGCGCCCACCAGCTTGCGGCCGTTGAGGAAAACCGTCGGGGTGGCGTCCACGCCCAGCGCGTGCCCGTCGGCCATATTCTCAGCGACTTCTTTATCGGCGACCTTGCCATCCACGCAGCGGCCCAGCTGGATCGCATCGACGCCGGCCGTCCCGGCCCAGGCCATCACTTTGGAATTGAGCGTATCCGGCGTGATGCCCTCCTGGTTGTCGTAGATCCAGTCGTGAAACTTCCAGAAAGCCTGCGGATCCTGCTTGTACACGCAGCGGCCTGCATCGGAAGCCGCGCGGGCCCAGGGATGGATCGATTCGAGCGGGAAGTCCTTGAAGTACACCTGCACTTTGTCGGGGAAGGTCTTGAGCAGATTCTTGCGCATCACGTCGGCTTCCGACTTGCACAGCGGACACTCGAAATCGCCGAACACCACGATGGTCACCGGAGCTCCCGCCTTGCCGTAGCTCGGCTGGCCGTCCGTCTTCATGTGGTCGAGCGTCGATTGGAACGGGCTCTTGGTAATGTCGTAAACATCGCCTTTGATAATGTTCTTGCCGTTTTGTGAAACGTAGTAGTGCTCGTCCTTGGTTTGCCCCTGATAGGAGAGATGCACGACGAGTTCGGAGAATCCCGGCAAGTACGCCGAGGGCTGGGGGTCGTCGATGGTGACGGCCACCTGGGGGATCCACAGTTCGGCGTGGCGCAGGTAGGCTTCCAGAGCAGGCTTGTCGATGGCGGCTTTGGGCGCGGCGGTCTGCGCAAACATCGGGAGCATGACCAGGGCGGCTGGCAGGAGCGTGGCAAGTTTCATGGTTGGGAACCTAGTTTATATTGTCGCAAACTTGATCGGGCCTGAGGCCCCACTATACTGGAAGCTTGTCGAAATATTGGCTGTTGGTTCCGCTGCTGGCAGTGTATCTCAGCAGCCTGGGCCGGGTGGGATTCCTGGGACCGGACGAGCCGCGCTATGCCTCCATCGGCCGTGAAATGGCGCACTCCGGCGATTGGGTCACGCCGCGCCTGGACGGCTCTCCGTGGTTCGAAAAATCTCCGCTGCTGTACTGGATGACCGGGGCGGGGCACAAGCTCCATCTCTCCGATGAGTGGGCCGCGCGGTTGCCCCTGGCGCTGGCGAGCCTCGCGTTTCTGTGGTTCTTCTACGGCACCTTGGCGCGCGAATTTTCTCCCCGCGTGGCGCTGGCGGCCACGGGAATTCTAGCCACCTCGGCCGGCTGGGTCGCCTATACCTTCGTTTCGATCACCGATCTGCCGATGTCGGCCGCGCTGGGAGTCGCGATGCTGATCGGCGTCTTCGGACCCAGCGCGATTCCCAGCCGCGCGCGCCAGACGACGGTATTGGGAATCTGGGCGGGTGTGTTTCTGGGCTTGGCCGTCCTGGCCAAAGGATTCGTGCCGCTGGTGCTGATCGCTCCGGTGTTGCTGGTCGCCCGCCGCATGCGTGTGGCCATGCTCGCGAGCTGCGCCGTAGTCGCCGCTCCCTGGTACGTGCTGTGTTACGTGCGCAACGGACCGGTCTTCTGGAACGAGTTTTTCTGGAAGCATCACGTGGATCGGTTCCTGCATCCGACGCTCGATCATCCCCAGCCGTTCTGGTATTACGTGCCGGTGTTGCTGGCGGGATTGTTCCCCTGGACGCTGCTGGCAGGCTTGTTGTTCCGCCCCAAAACGTATCGGGACGACCGCATCCGGTTCCTGGTGTTGTGGCTGGTGTTCGGGCTGGTGTTCTTTTCCGCCGCGCGGAACAAGCTGCCGGGATATGTCCTGCCGCTATTGCCCGCGCTGGCCATCGTACTGGCGTTTGCGCTGGACAAGACTCCCGCCGCCGGTTGGTGGGTGGGCGCGTGCGCTACGCTGCTGATTGCCGCGCCCGCGATCTCCGCGCTCCTGCCGGATGCGCTCCGGTCCGGAGTTACCGCAACGCATGTTTCCCTCGCCCGCGTCGCGAACGGGTGGCCCTTCGCCCTGGCCGCGGCCGGCGTCTTTTGGCTCGCGTGGCTGGAGAAGAACGAGCCGCGAAAACGCGGTCCGGCGATGCTGGCCGCCGCGCTCTCCGCGCTCGCGGCGATTCTCTATTTCAAGATCTCCCTGTTGCCGGTCCTCGATGAGCGCTATTCGGTGCGCGGATTCGTGCGCGCCCACGCGGCTCAAATCCAGACCGCCTGTTTAGACGACGTCCGGCGGGATTGGGCCTACGGGCTGAATTATTATGCCGGGCGGCTCCTTCCGGCGTGCACCGGACCGGGGCCGCGGATCGCGGTTCGCAGCGGCCAACTCGTGCTTCTCCGGCCGTAGGCGCGTGCTATTCTGGAGGCGCTTCGATGATCCTGCGCGTTGTCCTGGGAATCGCAATTCTGCTGTGCGGCTGGGGCTTCCTGTTCGCCCAAAAACCCTGGAAGGAATACCCCGCCATCGAATACTCCAACTTCGCCATTCCTCCCGACGCGAATGTTCCGCATGAATGGACCCGCGCGCGCCTCAAATACCCCGATGTTTTCGGCGGCGAGAACTTCGGCCCCACCGCTTACTGGACCATGGACTATCCGCGCTCGGACCGCCATCTGCTTCCCGGTATCGCCCGGCTGTCGCGCATCGACGCGCGCTCGGTGGAGCAGATCGTCGAACTGGACGGCTCCGACGACATCTACAACTGGCCCTTCCTTTATGCCGTGGAGGTGGGCCACTGGCAGCTCCCCGACAAGCAGGCCAAACAGCTCCGCGATTACATCGACCGCGGCGGCTTCCTGATGGTGGACGATTTTCACGGCAACACGGAATGGTCGATCTTCATGGACAGTCTGCGCAAGGTATTTCCCGACCGCGGCGTGGAGGATCTGTCGGACTCCAGTGAGATTTTTCACACCCTGTACGATCTGCAACATCGCATCCAGATCGCCGGCGCCGGCGCCGTGCAACAGGGAGTCACCTACGAGCAGCCCAATGACGGCGGGAGAGATCCTCACTGGCGCGCCGTCTTTAACGATAAGAACCAGGTGGTGGTCGCTATTTGTCACGACATGGATTTGGGCGACGCCTGGGAGCACGCCGACGATCCCTGGTATCCGGCCGAGATGACCGGCCTGGCGTACCGCATCGCCATCAACTATATCGTCTACGATATGTCCCACTGAGTCCCCCGGGGCCGCCGTAACTCTAAGAATTATCGAGCTTTTCCGTAGGGTCTGCACTTCCCGCTCACATCCGCCGATAGCCCACGAGAGCGGAGGCTGTCATGATTCGATCGTCCCGACTTCCAGCCGTGTTGCTGGCTCTATGTGCGATTCCATCGTTTGGATGGGCCGGTCCGAAGAAGCCATCCATCGACTTCAAGACCCCCGAGGGAAGGCTCCTGCAGAAGGCCGAAGCGGAGAGCGACCCGGCGAAGCGGTTGATGCTGCTGGAGCTGTTCCCGGAATTGTTCCCGGCTTCCCCCGCGGGGGAATACGTTTGGACCGAACTGCAGGAGATCTATCATCAGGCGGGCAAGCTGGACAAGGCTTTGGTGGCCGGCTCGAACATCCTCACCTACAACCCCAATAGCCTGGAAGCCGCCTGTTTTAACTGGCGCATCGCCGCGGATATGAAAGATCCCGCGCGGACGGCGGCCTGGATGGCCCAGGCGGGTAACATCGCCGAGCGCACGCTGAAGACCCCCGATCCGGCCATGAGCAAAGCTACGCTGGAGTGCGGAACCAACGCTCGCCAGGCGAACGAAACGGCCGAATATCGGGCCGCCGTCACCGCCCAGGATCCCGCGGACCGGATCAAACTGCTCGAAGCGTTTCTTCAGCATCACCCGCAGACCCAGCGCGCCGGCGACATCGAAATCGCCACGTTTCTGGCGTACCGCGCGCAGGGGGACGCCGCCAAGTCTCTGGCCGCGGCGGAAAAACTGGTCGCCCACAACGATACCCGCGAGGATGCCATGCTGCTGGTGGCCGAATCTTATTTCAAGGCCGGCAAAGATCCGGACCGCGTTCTCAGCCTGTCGAAGAAGGCGGTCGAGCGGCTGAACAGCGCCGAAAAACCCGAGGGCATCAGCGCCGCGGATTGGGCCCGCAACAAGACCACCGAACTCACCCAGGCCAACTACATGATCGGCTCCGTCAGCTTTCAGGCCGAAAAGTGGGCCGAGGCGAACCGGGCGTTTCGCGCCGCGCTGCCCAACCTCACCGATCCTCGCTTCCGCGCCCAAGTGCTGAACTCGCTGGGCTGGGCCAATTACAAGCTGAGGAACGTGACGGAGGCGATCCAGTTTTATGTCGATTGCACCAACATTCCCGGACCGCTCCAGCAGGTCGCCGCGAAAACGCTCGACACGATCACCGCGGAATACCGCATCAGCAAGTAGCCGCAAGCGGCGTGGTATTCTTGAGCCACGATGCGCCTGCGCGTGGTTCTGCTGGTAGCGCTCGTCGTCTCCACGGGCGCCTGGGGACTGCTTCACGCGCAGAAGCCGTTCCAGCAATACGCGGCGGCGAGGACGGCGACGTTCCCCTGCCCGCGGATTGGCAGCGGCCCGCCGAATGGGTCAGCGCGCGCTTGCGCTACCGCGATGCTTTCGGAGGCCGCCGGCGTTTTCGCGGCTTTCGCCGGGAAGGAGCCTGGTCCACCGACTATCCTCTGGGCGACCGGCACCTGATCGTCGGCGTGCAGCGCCTCACCCGCATCGACGCCCGCTCGGTCGAGCAGACCGTGGAGCTGGACGGCACCGACGATATCTACAATTGGCCGTTCCTCTATGCGGTCGAAGTGGGCCAGTGGACCCTCGATGAGAAGGAAGGCGCGCAGCTGCGCGAGTACCTGGACCGGGGCGGCTTTCTCATGGTCGACGATTTCCACGGCGTGGACCAGTGGGAGACCTTCGTCGAGGGAATCCGCCAGGTCTATCCGGACCGGCAAATCGAAGATCTGGCGGCGGACGAACCGATCTTCCACATCCTGGCCGACGTGGATCCCAAGGTGCAGGTAGCCGGCTTGGCGGCGCTCTATCGCGGCCGGACCTACGAACAGGAAAGCGACCCTTATCCGCGCTGGCGGGCGATCTACGACGACAAGAAACGCATCGTGGTCGCCATCTGCCACAACATGGATTTAGGCGACGCCTGGGAGCATTCCGACGAGGCTTCCTACCCCGCGGACATGGCCATTGTGGCGCATCGCGCCCTCCAGAATTACGCCATGTACGATCTCACGCATTGATCTTTCTAGAGATCGGGCAGAGATTGGCGGCAACTCTTTATCGGTGTGCTATCCTTAAGTCCGGCTAAGACTTTCATGCGCTTCCGCGCGGCGATTTTCCTGGTTTTGGGCGGCCTCGGCACCTGGGGTATCTTACACGCCCAGAAGCCCTTCCTCTCCTACGAGAGCACCGAGGAGCACGCCGAAGCTCCCTTGCCTCCCGATTGGGAGCGGCCGGCGGAATGGACCCGCGCCCGCCTGAAATACACCAGCTCCACCTTTGAGCATCCCTATCCGAATAACACCGGCCGGTACGGCTGGCGCACGGATTACCCGCTGGGGGATCGCCATACGCTCCAGGGCCTGATGCGTCTGACTCGGGTCGACGCCAAGTCGGTGGAGCAGGTGGTCGAGCTCGATAACAGCAGCGATATTTATAACTGGCCGTTCCTCTATGGGGTCGAGGTCGGGCATTGGAGCCTGAATAATGAGGAAGCCGACCAGCTCCACGATTACCTCCTGCGGGGCGGATTCTTCATGACCGACGATTTCCACGGAACCCAGGAGTGGGATGTCTTCATGGAAGGCATGCGCAAGGTGTTTCCCCGCCGCCCCGTGGTGGACATCGCTAACAATGACGAGATTTTTCACGTCCTATACGATATAGATCAGCGCAACCGCATCCCGGGGGCGCAGTTCATCTATAGCGGCATCCCATGGGAGTTCGATGGTTTTGATCCCAAGTTCCGTGCGATCTACGATGACAAGGGCCGGGTCATGGTCGGGATCTGCCATAACGTCGACATGGGGGACGCCATCGAATGGTCCGACGATCCCCGCTATCCCGAAAAATATTCATCTTTGGCGTACCGAGTCTCCGCAAATTACGTCATGTATGATCTGACACATTGATTTGACATATGATGAGAGCCTTCACCTCACATGTTCGAGTTTCTCTTTAAGTATCCGCTCTCGATCTATCGCCAAGGGACGTTTATCTTCCTGGCCGGCTGGCCGCTCTGGCTCATGGGCCTGGGCATCCTGGCTGCCGCCGGGGCGCTGGGCTTCCTGATCTGGCGGCAGAGTTCCGGATCTTCCCGCATGGGGCTGGTCCGCCGGGCTTCCGTTTGGATTTTGCAGACGGCTCTGGCCGCGCTCCTTCTGTTCCTCCTCTGGCACCCCGCTCTGAGCGTATCCACGCTCAAGCCGCAGCAGAACATCGTGGCCGTGGTGATCGACGATTCCAGCAGCATGACCACCAACGATGAAAACAGCACCCGCGAGGAAGCCGCCAAGAAGGTCCTCAACGGCGGGCTGCTGAAGGCGCTGCAGGAGAAGTTCCAGGTCCGGCTGTACAAGATGAGCGATCATGCCACCCGGATCGACAAGCTGGATCAATTGAACGCCAACGCCACGGCCACCCACATCGGCGACAGCCTCAAGGAAGTGGCGGCGGATGCCTCCAGTCTTCCCATCGGCGCGATGATCCTGCTGAGCGACGGCTCCGACAACACCGGCGGCGTCGACCTGGAGACCCTGTCGGAGATCCGCCGCCAGCGGATTCCGGTTCACACTATCGGGCTGGGCAAAGTCACCATGAGCCACGACGTGGAAATCAGCAACGTGGATGTGGCGGCGCGCGCGCTGCCGGAATCGCGCCTGGCTGCCACGGTCAGCTTTCACCAGCACGGCTACACCGGACAGAAAGCCAAGATCACGCTGCGGGAGGGCAATAAGGTTGTCGCCAGCCAGGACGTCACGCTGAAGGGCGAGGGAACCGAACAGGTGGAGACGGTTCTGTTCAACGCCGGTGACGCCGGCGTGAAGACCATCCAGGCTGCCATTGACCCGCTCCCCAACGAAGAGAATGCGCGCAACAATCGCGTCACCCGGCTGGTGAACGTGGACCCGCGCAAGCCGCGCCTCCTCTATCTGGAAGGTGAGCCGCGCTGGGAGTTCAAGTTCCTCAAGCGCGCCGTGGAGGACGATAAGACGCTGGATGTGGCCAGCATCCTGCGGACCGCGCCCAACAAACTTTATCGCCAGGGCGTGTGCCGGCCGGGCGACACGGCCCATCCGCTGGTGAACGGCAAGTGCCCCGAGCTCGAAGACGGATTCCCCAGCAAAGTGGAAGATCTGTTCGCCTTCGACGGCCTGATTTTCGGCAGCGTGGACGCGCCCTACCTGACCAAGAGCCAGCAGGAAATGGTCAAGCAGTTCGTGGACCGGCGCGGGGGCGGTGTTTTGTTCCTGGGCGGGAAAGACGCGCTGGCGGACGGAGGCTGGGCCAAATCGCCGGTCGCCGATATTATGCCGACCACGCTGCCCGACCGCAAGAACACCTACTCTTTCGTGGGCGCCGACGTCGAGCTTACGCCGGAGGGGCGCGACAGCCTGATTACGCGTATCGAGGAAGATCCCGCCAAGAACGTGGAGCGCTGGAAGAAGCTGCCCTACATCCGGACGTTCCAGGATCCCGGCCAGCCCAAGCTGGGCGCGGTGGTGCTGGCCAATTTCATTCCCCACGAAGGCGGCGGGGCGAAGCGGCCGCTGCTGGTGACCATGAACTACGGCCGCGGCCGTACCGCCATTTTCGCCACCGGCGGAAGCTGGCGCTGGCAGATGCTCCAGCCGTTGGCCGATATGAGCCACGAGACGTTCTACCGCCAGCTGCTGCGCTGGGTGGTGAGCGAAACGCCGCGGCATATCACCGGCTCGACGCCCAAGACGCTGCTGGCCGACGAATCGAACGTGAAGCTGCGGGCCGAGGTTCGCGACAAGACCTATCTGCCGGCGTCCGACGCGGTCGTCGAAGCGCACATCACTGGCGACGGAGTCCCCGAGGAAGTGGTCAATATGACGCCGGCGCCTTTGGAGCAGGGAGTCTACACTGCGGATTGGACCGCGCCGAAAGCCGGTTCCTATCTGGTCGAAGTGGTGGCCAAGCGCGGCGCCGAGGAACTCGGCCGGGACACGTTTACGTTCCGGCGGGAAGACGGCATCGCGGAAAGCTTCCATGTGGAGCAGAACCGCGATCTGCTCGAAAAACTGTCTTCGGAAACCGGCGGGCAATATTACCAGCCCTCCGACGCGCAAAAGCTGGCCAAGGATATCAACTACTCGCAGGCCGGCATCACCGTGCGCGAGACCCGCGATCTGTGGGACATGCCGTTCATCTTCCTGTTGTTCCTGGGAATCCGCGCGGCGGAATGGCTGCTTCGGCGCAAATGGGGTGTGATATGAAGAGCGCGCCAATGAAAATCCTGGTTCTGCTGGCCGTGGCCGCCGTGTCCCTGCGCGCCAACAGCTACTTCCTGACGGTTGCGGGCCTGGGCGGCGAGGACCAATACGAGCAGCGTTTTACCGGCTGGGCCTCGGACCTGAACAAGCTGCTCAAAGCCGAGCCGGGCGCCCAGGTGGACACGCTTTCGGGCAAGGACGCCACCAAGGCCAATATCGAAGCCAAACTGCGCGCGCTGGCGACCAAGACCAAAGCGGACGACTCGTTCGTGCTGGTGTTGATCGGCCACGGCACCTACGACGATCTGGATTACAAATTCAATCTTCCGGGGCCCGATCTTTCCGCCAGCGAACTGGCCACGCTGCTCGATAAGATTCCGGCGCGGCAGGCGGTGGTCAATTGCACCAGCGCCAGCGGCGGCTCGTTACGCACGCTCGAAAAGCCCAAGCGCGTGGTGATCACCGCCACCAAGGCCGGCACGGAGAAGAACGCCACGGTGTTCGCGCGCTTCTTTATCGAATCGTTGCGCGATCCGTCCGCGGACACCGACAAGAACGACGCCATCTCGGTGCTCGAAGCATTTCGCTACGCGGAAGAGAAGACCGGGAAATACTTCGTAGCCCAAAAGCGCCTGGCCACCGAGCACGCCGTCATCGAGGACCTGGGAAAAGGCGAGGGCGTCAAGGCGCCGTCGGCGGAAAACGGCGAAGGGCTCATTGCCGGCCGCCTGGTGCTGCTGCACCTGGGCTCGGTGGCGTCCATCGTCAACGATCCGGCCAAGCAGAAACTGCTCAAGCGTAAGGATGAGCTGGAAACCCAGATCGACGAGCTGAAGTACCGCAAGGCCGCGATTCCGCAGCAGGACTACCAGCAGCAGATGCGCGAATTTCTGCTCGACCTGGCCAACGTGCAGGCGGAGCTGGACAAATGAAGCTGAAACCCGTCCTGCTCGGCGCCGCGGTGTTTTTTGTGGGCCTGTTCCTGGTCCAGCGCGGGACATTCCGCGCGACTCCGGTCGAGGCGCAAACGCCCTCGCAGGTGGTCCAGTGCGAGACCCTCCGCCATCACGGCGATCCCGGCACGAAGGCCTGCTACCAGAAGCTTTCGACTTCCAGCGATCTGGCGATCAAGGCCGAGGGCCTGTGGGGATTGCGGGACTACGACGGCGCCAACAACGCTTTTCGGGATGCCGTCAAAGCTCGCCCCAAGGACGCGAATCTGAAGGTCCGCTGGGGCCGGATGTTCATGGAGTATTCGCAGCCCGCCGACGCCCAGGATCTGTTCCAGGAAGCCTTGAAGATCGACGAGAACAACGCCCAGGCTCTGTATGGGATGGCGCAGCTGGCGACCGATGTCTTCGCGGGCGACGCCTCGGGGCTGGCGGAAAAGGCGCTGAAGGCCGATCCCAAAATGTATCAGGCGCGCGAGCTGCTGGCGCGCATCGCGCTCGAAGACAATCACCCGGAGAAGGCCGTCGAACAAGCCAAGCAGGCCCTCGACATCTCTCCGGAGGCTCTGGACGCGCTGTCCATATTGGCGACCGTCGATTGGCTGGACGATAAGCCCGGCACGGAATGGATCGACCGGGTTTTCAAGATCAATCCGACTTACGGCGAAGCGTATTCCATCGCGGGGCATTTTTTCGTGATCAATCGCCGTTACGACGAAGGGATCCAGTATTACCGCAAGGCACTCGAGATCAAACCGGACTTATGGTCCGCGCGCGCGGAGCTGGGAGTCAACCTGATGCGCTTCGGGCAGAACGCGGAAGCCCGGCAGGATCTGGAGGCGTGCTTCAACGCCAACTACTCCTCGCCGCTGGTGCGCAACACGCTGAAGCTGCTGGACAGCATCGACAAGAACGTAGTGACCTTCACCACGCCCACCACGGTCCTGAAGCTCGACAGGAAAGAAGCCACGCTGCTGCGGCCGTACTTTCAGGAGGAGCTCGACCGCGCCATGGCCACCTACGAGAAGAGGTACAAGTATAAGATCACCGGGCCGGTGCAGGTGGAAGTCTATCCCAATCATCCGGACTTCGAAGTTCGCACCATGGGGCTCCCTGGACTGGGCGCGTTAGGCGTGACGTTCGGCAAGTACGTCGCGATGGATTCGCCGAGCGGCCGCCCGCCCGGCAGCTTCCACTGGGCCAGCACGATGTGGCACGAGCTCAGCCACGTGTATGTGCTCTCCATGACCAATCATCGTGTCCCGCGCTGGTTCACCGAAGGTCTGGCGGTGTACGAGGAAACCGCGGCTTCCGGTTCGCCCGACTGGGGCGATCGTCTGGATCCGCCGTCCATTTTGGCGATCAAGGACAAAAAGCTCCTGCCCATCGCGGACCTGGACCGGGGGTTCATCCATCCCACCTATCCGGAGCAGGTGATCGTGTCTTATTTCCAGGGCGGCCAGGTGATCACCTTCATCGCCGAAAAGTGGGGCTACGACAAGGTGCTGGCGATGATCCACGCGTTCGCCGACAAGAAGGATACGGTCGAAGCGGTCGAGCAGGAACTGCACCTCAAGCCCGAGGAGTTCGACCAGCAGTTCTTCCCCTGGATCGAAGCCAAGTACAAGAAACAGGTGGACGGATTTCAGACCTGGCAGGAGCAGTTGAAACTGCTCTCGCAGGCGGCCAAAGCTAAGAAGTGGGACGACGTGATCACCGACGGTACCGCCATCCGCGACCTGTACCCGGATTTCGTCGAGACCGGGAACGTGTACGAATTTCTGGCGCAGGCTTACCTGGCCAAGGACGACCAGCCCAAGGCGATGGCGCAGCTGGAACAATATTCCACCATGGGAGGCCGCAATCCCGCGACGCTCGAGCGGCTGTCGGATTGGCAGACCGAAGCCGGGAAGAAGCGCGAGGCGGCGGCTACGCTGGAGCGCTTGAATCTGATTTACCTCGAAGATGAGACCGCGCATCAGAAGCTCGCGAAGCTGGACATGGATCTGCACAATCCCAACGGCGCGATTCGCGAGTACCAGGCCGAATTGGCCGCCGGAACCATCGACCTGGCGGGCGCCCAATTCGGGCTGGCCCAGGCATTTCATGCCGCCAACCGCCCGAAAGAGGCGCTGGACGCGGTGTATAGCGCGCTTGAAGCGGCGCCCGGCTTCAAGCCGGCCCAGGCCCTGTTGCTCGAACTGAGCGCGAAACAAGCTACAGAAAATCCACCCGTAAACGTGAAACAATAGACCAACCATAATGTCGACTACTACTACGCAAACCCTCGACGCGAGCCAGCTTCAGGAGAAGATCGCGCGCTTCCGGCAAGTCCGGGAGGCCATCATCAAGCAGATCCACAACGTGATCATCGGACAGGATGAAGTCATCGAGGAAGTGCTCATCGCACTGTTCGTCGGCGGCCACTGCCTGATCACCGGACTTCCCGGCACGGCCAAGACCTTGCTGGTCCGCACCATCGGCCAGATCCTCGGCCTGGAGTTCCGGCGCATTCAGTTCACGCCCGACCTGATGCCGTCCGACATCACCGGCACCGACATTATTGAAGAGGACCCCACCACCGGGCGCCGCACCTGGACCTTCGTGCCCGGTCCCATCTTCGCCAACATTCTGCTGGCGGACGAAATCAACCGCACGCCTCCCAAGACCCAGTCGGCGCTGCTCGAAGCCATGCAGGAGCTCTCCTGTACGGTGCGCGGCAATCACTACAAGATCCGCCCGCCGTTCTTCGTGCTGGCCACCCAGAACCCCATCGAGCTCGAAGGAACCTATCCGCTGCCGGAAGCCCAGCTGGACCGGTTCATCTTTAACGTGCTGCTCGATTACCTCTCGGCCGAGCACGAAATGCAGGTGCTGGACATCACCACCACCACGCACCAATCGGTGGCCGAGACGGTTACCTCGCCCGAGGAGATCCTGGAGTTTCAGAGGCTGGTGCGCATGGTGCCCATCGCCGATTCGGTGGCGCGCTATGCCGTCAACATCGTGCGCGCGACGCGCGCCAGCGATCCCAGCGCTCCGGACTTCGTCAAGAAATATGTGAACTTCGGCGCCAGCGTGCGCGCGGCTCAGAACCTGGTCCTGACCGCCAAGGCTCGCGCGCTGATGCAGAACCGGATGAGCGTGAGCTATGAGGACGTCCAGGCGCTGACGCGGCCGATTCTGCGTCACCGCATTCTGCTCAACTTCCAGGCGGAAAGCGACAAGCTCACGCAGGACGACATCCTGAAGAAGCTGATCGAGGCGGTTCCGCAGCCCCGGGAGTAGGTGGTCATTCTCTCATGCTGCAGCGTTTTCTAGATCCGTCGGTTCTGGCCGGAATCTCCGGGCTCGACCTGGTCGCCAAGACCGTGGTCGACGGGTTCATCGCGGGCCTGCACAAGTCGCCCGATTTCGGTTTCAGCCAGGAATTCGCGGAATACCGGTCGTACTCGCCGGGCGACGACCTGCGCCACGTCGATTGGAACGTGTTCGCGCGCTCCGAGAAGATGTTTCTCAAGCGCTATCGCGGCGAGACCAATTGCCAGGTGTCGGTGCTGCTGGATTGCAGCCGGTCGATGAAATACGGCTCGCGCGGCATGGAGAAGCTAGAGTATGCCAAGTTTCTCGCGGCCTCCATCTGCTATCTGGCGCATCTGCAGCGCGACGCGGCCGGACTGATCGTTTTCGACAGCGAGGTGCGGCAATTCGTGCAGCCCTCCACCCGCCAGGGCCAGATCATGCGATTACTCCACGCCATTGACTCGGCCCAGACCGGCGAGGCGACCGTGCTCGAGAAACCCTTCTCGCACCTGGTGGATTATCTGCGGCGCCGCGGGCTGGTGGTCGCGATTTCCGACTTCTGGGAAAATCCGGAAACCGTGATCAAGACCGTGGGCCCGCTGCGCTCCCGCGGCAATGAGCTGATCTTATTCCACGTGCTCGATCCGCAGGAGATCCAGCCCAAGCTGCGCGGTCCCGTGCTGCTGGAGGATCTGGAAAGCGGCGCCAAGATGGAAGTGTCGCCGGATTACGCCACGCACGAATACAAGGGCAAGATGAGCGCGCATCTGGAAGACATGAAGAGCCGCGCGGCCGGGGCGAACATCGATTATTTCCTGGTGGACACCAGCCGTCCGCTGGATGAGGCGCTGCGCCAGTATCTGGCGATCCGGGCGGGGAGGTTGTAAATGGGTTTTTTGTCCCCCTGGTTTCTGGCGGGCGTGGTGGCCGTGGGCTTGCCCATCTGGCTGCATCTGCTCAAGCGCCACAAAACCGATCCGCAGCCCTTCCCTTCGCTGATGTTTTTCGAGCACCGCGAGCAAAGCTCGGTGCAGCACCGCCGGCTGGACTATATCCTGCTGTTCCTCCTGCGCATGCTGATGCTGGTGCTGCTGGCGCTCCTGTTCGCCGGTCCGTATATCAATCGATTGACCCCCAAGGGCGCCGGCAAGAAACTGGTGGTGGTGGCGGTGGACCGGTCTTTCAGCATGCGCACGAAAGAGGGTTCCTCCACGCGCCTGGATCTGGCCAAGGCCGAGGCTCTGGACGTGCTGTCGAAACTCCCGCCGGGGCAGCCCGCGCAGGTGGTCGCCCTCGCCGATACGCTGCAAGCCATGACCCAGCAGACCGCCGATCCCGGGGAACTGCGCGGCGCCGTCTCCGCGATTAAGGACAGCGATGCCCGCGCGTCGTTCGGCGAGCTGGCCCGCTATCTGCGCACGCTCCGGGAAAGCACCAAGACGCCGCTGGACGTCCACCTGATCAGCGATCTGCAGAAGTCCGCCATGCCGCCCGGGTTTACGGATGTGCGCCTGGATCAGGACACCGCTATGACGTTTCATCCAATCGGCAAGGTGCAGCCCAACTGGGCTGTCGAAACCGTCATCGCGCCGCCGCACATCTACGATCCCAAACAGGTCCGCATCAGCGCCACCGTCACCGGCTTCTCGGCGCCGGCCGCCACGCGCACGGTCACGCTGCTGATGAACGGCAAGACCATTCAGTCCAAGAGCGTCCAGGTGCCGGAGAACGGGCGCGGATCGGCCGAATTCGCGGGCCTGGATGCCGCTTCCTATGGATTCAACCGCTGCGAAATCCGCATCGATTCGGCCGACGGTCTGCCGGCCGACGACCGCTACGCGTTCTCGGTGGAGCGGACCGATCCCAAGAAGGTGCTGTTCGTCGATGACGGCCGCCGTCCCCAGGCCAAGGATTATTTCCGCGCGGCCCTGAATGCGTCGCCGGACTCGGCGTTCCAGATGGAAGTGCTCCGGCCGGAGGTCGCCGCCAATTCGAACCTGTCCAATTACTCCGTGGTGGTGCTGAACGATCTGGGCTCCTTGCCGAACGGTCTGGAGCAGGCGCTCCAAAAATATGTGACCGCGGGAGGCTCGCTGTTCGAATCGATCGGGCCCGGATCGGTGGCGCTTCCCCGCGCGCCGGTTCTGGATGAGGCCATCCAGGGCACCAGTTATGCCACCCGCGAAGGCGATCTCTTCTACACGGTCTCCGACCTGGACACCGGCCACGACGTGATGAAGAACGTCGAACGGTTCGACGGAGTCAGGATTTTTCTGGCGGTGAATGTCGGCGCCAAGAAATCCCGCGTGTTGGCGCGTCTGAGCAACGGCATTCCGCTGGTTCTGGAACGGAACGTCGGGGAGGGGAAAGTGCTGGCGTTCACGTCCGACTTCGACGCCGCCAACAACGATCTGCCCAAGCACAACGCCTGGGTTCCGTTCGTGCAGAATTCGGTGGCCTACCTGGGCGGGAGCGGCAGCGCCGAGGCGCCCACCAACCTCGCGGTGGGTGACTACGTCGAATTGCGAACGGGGAACGAAAAGGGCGCGCAGGCCGAGGTCCAGGACCCCGATGGCCAGCGCGTGCTTTCGCTCGAGGAATCCGCGCAGGCGCGCAATTTCGAGGTGACCCGGGAAGGATTCTACGACGTGCGGACGGCCGGCGGAAAGCGGAGCCTGATCGCGGCGCATGCCAACCGCAAGGAATCCGATCTCGCCGTCATTTCTCAGGAAAATCTGGATCTTTGGAAGGGCACCGGGTCGAGCGGATCGCCCGATGGAACGGGGCAGGGAACAGCCGGCGAAGCCAATACTTCGCCCTGGAGCCTTTCTCCCTTCATTTTGTTGCTATTGTTAGGAGTAGCGCTGGCGGAGTCGGTAGTTGCGGACCGCTATTTGCGGCCACAGGCTCAACCTCAGGAGACGAAAGCGGCATGAATACGCGCGAACAACTCAACCATTACCTGCGTGGGCTCGAAACGCGCCTTAGACTGCAGGTAGTTTCCAAGGGAATTGCGGTGGCTCTGGGCGTCGCCCTCGGCGCAACGGTGGCCCTGGTGCTGATTACCAACGCCCTGGCGTTCTCCCCCACCAGCCTGGTGGTGGCGCGCATCACCCTGTTCCTGGCTTTGGCGTTCGCGCTGGGCCTGGCTCTGGTGATGCCGCTGATCAAGTTGAACCAACGCCGTGCGGCCGGCCGCGCCGAAACCGTGTTCCCGGGGTTTAAGGAACGCCTGGTGACCTATGTCGAGCGCCGCGATGACGGATCGGATCCGTTCATCGATCTGCTGGCAGCCGACACGCTGAAAGACGCACCCCAAGCGCGCGCCTCGAAAGTAGTGACTCCGAAATCGTTGTTTGCGTTTGCCACCTCCGCCGGCGCGGCCGGAGCCGTGCTGTTGTGGCTGATCCTGGCCGGTCCTGGATTCCTGGGATATGGCGCATCCATGCTGTGGGCGGGTCCGTCGAAGGATCCGAACCTGGCGGGCGGCTTTTACCGCATCAGCGTGGATCCCGGCAACAAGCTGGTCCGCCGCCGCGCCGACCTGGCGATTCGCGCCACTCTGGTCGGGTTCCAGGCGCCGGAAGTGCGCCTGATGGCTCGCTACAAGAGCTCGGCGAAATGGGAAGAAGCGACCATGCTGCCGCGCACCAGCGATTCCTCCTACGAATATCTGCTGGCGGCGGTGCCCGAGCCGGTGGAATACTACGTCGAAGCGGCGGGCGTCAGGTCCAAGACCTACAAGGTGGACGTGATCGATCTGGCCGGCGTCAAGAACATCAAGGTCACCTATCATTACCCGTCCTGGCTGGGCAAGAAGGACGACGTCGAGAATCCCGGCGGCGATCTGCGCGCCGTGGCCAAGACCGTCGCCGAGCTGGAAGTCGAAACCGACCGCCCCTTGAAGGACGGACTCATCGAGCTCAACGACGGCACCAAGATCGACCTCCAGGCGCAACAGGGAAACATGCTGGTCGCCAAGGTGCCCATCGAAAAGGACGGAGCGTATCACTTCGCGGCCAAGGAAGGCGGGGAGAACGTCCGGCTCACGCAGGATTACTTCATCGAAGCCAAGCAGGACGATCCGCCCACGGTGAAGATCACCCATCCCGGCGCGGACGCCAAAGTCAGCCCCATTGAGGAAGTCACCGTCACCGTGCAGGGTTCCGACGATTTCGGGCTTCAGTCCATGGACTTGCATTACTCGGTGAACGGCCAGCCCGAGAAGGTGGTCCCGCTGCTCAATTCCAAGGGGACCCAGTCGGGCGAGGGCAAGGTGGTTCTGTCCCTTGAGGATTTCAAGCTCATTCCGGGCGATATCGTGTCGATGTACGCCACGGCGAACGACGCGCGGTCCAAAACCGTCGGCGATATCAGTTTCCTCGAAGCGCAGCCCTATGAGCGCAACTTCTCGCAGTCGCAGCAGGGCGGCGGAGGAGGCGGCGGCGGGGGCGGAGGCCAGCAGAACGATCCCAGCCAGATCACCCAGCGCGAGAAGGAAATCATCTCGGCGACGCATAATTTCAATCGCGGCAACAAGGACGCTCAGGCCAACGCCGAGAACGCCCAGTATCTGTCGGAAGTGCAGAGCAAGCTCAAGGATCAGGCCGAGTCGATGGCCAAGCGCACCACGGCCCGCGAGCTCTCCACCGAGAACCAGGATTTCCAGAGCTTCACCAAGGAAATGGAAGCGGCCGCGGCCGAGATGACTCCGGCGGCCGATAAACTGAAAAACCAGAAGTGGTCGGATGCCCTGGAGCCCGAGAACAAGGCGCTGCAGCACCTGTCGCGCGCCATGGCGACCTTCCGCGACATTCAGGTGGCCCGCGGCCAGCAAGGCGGCGGTGGCGGGGGCGGCGGCGGATTTGACGCCGGCCGCGATCTGGCCAACCTGCTCGACCTCGAGCTCGACACCGAGAAGAACCAGTACGAATCGCAGCAGTCTTCTTCTTCCAGCGATAAGCAGCAGCAGGCCATCGACGACGCGATGCAGAAGCTGGAACAACTGGCGCGCCGCCAGCAGCAGCTCGCGCAGCAGGGCCAGAACAAGCAGCAGGCCAGTGTCGACCGGCGCTGGGAGCAGGAGCAGCTTCGTCGCCAGGCGGAAGAACTGCGCAAGCAGCTTCAGCAGATGCAACAGCAGCAGGGGCAGCAGGGGCAGCAAGGGCAATTGAGCCGCAACGGCCAGCAATCCTCGCAAAGCGGCCAGCAATCCCAGAGCCAGGGCCAAAGCGGGCAGCAGAGCGCTTCCAACCGCCAATCGCAGCAGCAGATCCAGCAGATGATGGACCGTCTGCAGCAAGCTCAGGACGATATGAACGCGTCGCAACGGGCCCAGCAGCAGGGCGACCAGGCCCAGGCCGATGCGGCTGCGCGCCGGGCCGCCGAACGCTTGAACGACGCCCGCGACATCGGCGATCGCATGAAGCGTCAGGATACCGCCGGGCAGCTGGCCGACCTTCAGCAGCGCGCCGATCAGGTGGGCGAGCGGCAGAAGGAATTAGAGAATCGCCTGCGGCAGTCCTACGCGGGTAATTCCAAGGGCGGCAACGGCCTCAACCGGCAGCAAGCCGAGCAGCTGGCGTCTGATCTGAGTAAGAACCTGGACGATCTCAAGAAGCTGGAGCAGGATATCCAGACTTCGGCGCGCGACCTGCGCGCCACCCAGCCCGACGCCTCGACGCGTCTCCGGGACGGCGTCAGCGAGATCCAGCAGAATGACGTCGAGCGCCGCCTGCAGTATTCCTCCGAGTACATCCGCGAAGGGCGCGGCGATCAGGTGAACCAGGCGGGATGGCTGCCTCCGGTGAATCGTGCCATGGATCGCATGCGCGACGGCGTTCGCCAGGCCCAGCAGGCGTTGACCGACGGAACCCAGCAGGCCGCGGGAAAGAATGAGCGGGACCAGCAGCTGGCTCAAATCGAGAGCCTGCGCCGCCAGATCGAACAGTTTTCCCGCGGGCAACAGCAGAACGGCCAGCAGCAGGGCCAGCAGCCCGGTAACCAGCAGGGTAAGAATGGCAAGCAGGGCGGCCAGGGCCAGAACGGCAAGCAGGGTGGCCAGGGCCAGAACGGCCAGCAGCCTGGGCAGCAGCCCGGACAAGGGCAAGGTGGCGGAAATCAAGCCGGCGGCAACCAGTTCGGCGGCGGCAATCCCGGCGGCGGATTCATCGGCGGGCAGTTCGGACGCTGGAATCCGCAGGGCTGGTACGATCTTCCGGATGGCCGGCGCGTCGAGCCCGGCCAGATCGTTCGCGACTACGCCCGCGATCTGAACGACCTGCGCCAGCGCTTCAAGGACGATCCGGAGATGGCTCGCCAGATCGGCGATGTGGAACGCGCGCTCACGCAGGCGACCGTGGGCGATACTTCCGGACCGGTGCTGCAGGAAAGGCTCAGCCGGACGGTGCTGCCGCAGCTGGAGACTCTGGAAGTCCAGATGCGCCAGAAGGCCGGCGAAGAGACCGGCGGCCAGGTTCGCAGCGCGGGATCGGATCGGGTGCCGGCCGGTTACGCCGACGCCATCGCCGAGTACTTCCGCCAGCTCAGCAACCAGGGCAAGACCCAATAGGAAGCGCGGATAGCTCTACGCGGGTACGCGGGCGCCGTGGCTGGGCGGGTTCGAAACGACTAGGAACTCGGCATCCACCGCGGCCGGATTGCGGACCTGATGCGCCTCCCCGGCACGGACATAGACGCCCTGACCGGGATTCAATACAACTTCCGTTCTGCCGACATCGACGGACAGACTGCCGTGAAGCACGTAGAAGAACTGGTTTGCCTTCTCGTGGTAATGGCGAACCTCCGAAGTTCCCGGCGGCATCCGTTCTTCGATGACGCTCAACGTGGCGCCTTGGACCAAGTGCCATCCATCGCAGGAATTACTCCACGAGTAGTGCTCGGCAGTTCGCTTGTCGATCATTCCGTAGTGGTCGGTAGTGTCCTAATTTGGTTGACGGTCCTATTTTTAGTCAGCTTCATTGTGCCGGGGAGTATCGAGGCTCTCGCTATTCTCCAGTCTCGCAGTTCCATCCGGGTTGTGCCCTCTACCCTCAGCCCATCTGATCTAGCTAACGGTGAATGCAAATTTGGTCTTGTGGATTTCCCCAAAGACATCCGCGTAGGTGACTATTCCCCACATCGCCAAGTATCGACCGATACCATGCTTGATATCCACAACTTCAAGATCTGAAAATCTGTCAGGAACGACGCGCCTTATGACCTTTGTTACCCCGGAAGTCACCAAACTTACACTCCCGACCCCGGCAGTGAAGTTAGGCATCGGGAAATCAAAGTCCATTGGCAGGGGGCTCGGTACGATCCTAGCGACAGCGTTAATTACAACCCCAGAAGCTGGCGTATGCCCATCATTCCGCAGGACCGCTCGCGCTTCAAACGAAATGTCTGGTCCATCTTGATAGATGGCACCATCAAAGACGACCGAGATATAAGCTCGACTTTGCGTTTTCAGCGCAAGTTGTTGCGTCTCGGCGATATTCTCGCTGATGACCAGACTCTTTTGCAAGGATTGGACATTAGAGTCCATGGATTTGGCAACGCCCTCCATGGCCGTGGCGGAACGAGTTGCCTCAGCGATGGAAGCCTGAACATCTCGGGTTTGTTGAGCAGTGGTTCTCCGCGCTTCCTCCGCCTGTCGCTCCATCAGATCGACGCTGTCCCGAGTGGCTTCCGCCGCGCGTCTAGTTTCAAAAGCCTGCCAACCGAATACAAGAAGAGTCGGGACGCCAATGATGAACAGCCACCATTCCGGCGATGCATACCAATTTGGAGACTCTGCGTCGGAGCTGGTTGTCTTTGGGGCGGGTGCCTGCTCGCCTAGAAATGGAAAAGTAAGCCTCTGCGTGCGGCTATCGTCTTCTTGGCGCTCGGTGAGGGGAGAACTCTTATTGTCTTGACCGGACAGACTGATTGTCCATGCAATTATGGCAAGCGCGGCTATTGCCACGCGGATGAAGGCCATGGAGAAAATGTATCACAAAAACTATTGACCCCGAATCACTGTATGTATTACAAGAAGTATTTGGCTAACGTATTAAGCACGGACAAGCAAAACGCGATTATCGGATCGCTATGCGAAGGCTCCAGCATACGTTCTGTAGAGCGGCTTACTGGCGTCCATCGCGACACGATCATGCGGCTTGGCGTGCGCGTCGGCCAGGGTTGCGCCGCACTGATGGATCAGAAAATACAGGACGTGTCCTGCCACCGTCTGGAAATTGACGAAATCTGGGGATTTGTCGGCAAGAAAGACCTCCATCTTCGCCCCGGAGACGATCCCCAGTTTGGAAACGTCTGGACGTATTGTGCTATCGATGCCGAGACTGAGTTGGTTCCCGCCTTCAAAGTCGCAGGGAACCGCGACATAGCGTCCACCAACGCGTTTGTCGCGGATGTTGCAGGACGACTGGAGAATCGGGTTCAAGTCTCCACGGACCGGGGCCGTCGAGATCGCCTTTGGCGGCAACGTAGACTACGGCCAGATTATCAAAACCTACGGGACTGAGCAGTCCGTGGATACTCAACGCCGTTACAGCGTGCCCGAGATTTCAGCGATAGAAAAGAAAGTCTTGGCGGGACGCCCTGACTTTGATCTGATTTCCACTAGCTACATCGAACGCCTGAATGCCACTACCCGAATGCACATGAAGCGGCTAGCGCGTCTGACCCATGCCTTCAGTAAGAAGCGGGAGAACTTTGAGGCGGCCGTTGGCCTCCACTTTGCCTATTACAACTTCGTCCGACGCTATAATACGCTGCGTTGTGCTCCAGTCATGGCCGCTGGCGTAAGGGCTACCTACTGGACTGTTGAAGAATTGGTGCGGGCCGCATGACACACATTCAGGAGCTTGGCGGAATAATCCACCAGTTGCATGGGGGGACCGCTAGCCATTTGCAAAGCGTGCCTATTACCGAGATGTTTCAAGGACGCATAGTGTGGGATGGGATTGTTGAGGTTTTTCGGCTAGAGGGTCATCCCAAAACGGATAATGTTTATGCCTGGAGCCACGATACGGATGACCCAGCGCACCCCAAACGTCACGCGACCGTTCTGCATATTCCGCCAGTAGTTTCATCGCGGACAGCCGTCTAAGCCGCAATTGTGCAGGAGTTCAAAAAGCCGTGCCGAAAACTAAGACAAAGAAGATGGGACGCCCGAAGCTACCGAAGGGAGAAGTCAAGGGTCGAATCGTACCCGTTCGCTTCAGCGCTGAAGAAGTCCAGAGAATTACGGCTGCGGCCAGCGCAAAAGATCAGAAAGTATCCGAGTGGATACGGAGCACGTTGAATGCCGCAACCGCCAACTAAAACTTTCAAATTAGGACACTACCGTAGTGGCTGGGCGAAGGGCCCGCCCGAAAGCGGGCCCTTGCGATTCTCCTACTGCCCGATCAGCCGCACGATCAGCGTCTTCGTCGTCGAGTTGCCTTTGCTGTCGGTCACCGTCAGATCGAAGACGAAGTTCCCCGGGCTCCCCGGCAGGTACACATTCGGGGTCGAGGACGTCCGGTCATAGATGGTCGCCTTGTCGCCGCGGACCGTCCAGTAGAAGCTCAGCGGGTTGTTGCCCGCCGCGCTGAACGAGCCGGACGCATCCAGCCGCAGATCGCGGAGCGTTGTGTATACGATCGCCGACGGGAAGACGATGGTCGGTCCGCCGCTGCCCGCCGCGACCGTAACCGTCACCGTGCGGGTCGTGCTGCCGGATTGGTTGGTCGCCGTCAGTGTATAGACGGTCGTGGCCGTGGGGGAAACGCTGTGCGTTCCGCTGGACGCCACCGTCCCCAGCGTGCTGATGCTCACCGAGTCGGCGTTTTGCACGCTCCACGCTAAGGTGGAACTCTGCCCCGCGTTGATCGAAGGCGGAGTCGCGGTGAAGGTCGCGATCACCGGCGTCCCGGCGCCCACCGTCACCGTGATGTTGCACAGGCTGCTCGCGCCCGTGCTGCCCGTGGCCCTGACGACGTAGGTGGTGGTCTGCGCCGGCGTCACCGCAACCGAGCCGCTCTTCGCCACCGGCCCGATGCCCGGCTCGATGCTGACGCTGTCGGCGTTGAGACTGGTCCAGGAAAGCGTCGACGGCTGGCCCGCCGCAATGGACGGGGGATTCGCCGTGCACCCGAACAGCACGGGCGCGTTCGGCACCCCGAGTACCGCAACGGAGACCGTCGATGTTTCCTCGTTGGTGCTGTTCCGCGCCGTCAGTGTGTAAGTCGTCGTCTGCGTGGGCGTGACCGTGAGCGATCCGTTCACCGCGACGTTGCCGATGCCCGCGATCGTGGCCGTATCGGCATTGAGCGTTTTCCAGGTGAGCGTCACCGGCTGCCCGGGGACGGTCTGCTTCGGATCGGCGGTGAAGAACAGCACCTGCGCGCGATCCGCCGAGCGCGTGGAAATCCTCACGCGAGCCTGCCCCTGCCCGCCCTGGTCGTCCTTGACCACCAGGCGGAAGCTGTAGCTTTCCCCGGGAGCGGCCGTAAAGCTCGGCTTCGCCGTCGTGGGATTCGACAGCGTCACCTGCGTGCCGGCTTCCTGCGTCCACTGGAACGTGATCGGATCGTTGTCCGGATCATACGATGCCGATCCATCCAGTTGCACGGTCCCCGCGGCGACGTTGCTCAGGTCCGGACCCGCGTTGGCCACCGGCGGATCGTTGCCGATGCGCAGCCGCCGCGTGACCACTTCGTAGCGCACGCGCGGTACTTCCATGGGAAGCGCGTGATCGGCCTCCAGGTACTCCTTGGGCCGGATCATGTTGCCGAACTGGATGCCGAACACCGCGCGGCCGTCGTTGCCGCGGGAGAGCATGGTTTCATTGACGCCGCCCTCGGCGGTGAACGCGATCTTGTCGTTCAGCGGGAAAATCAGGCGCACCGTGCCGCCGAAGCGGTCGCCGTAGGCCGTGCTCTTCAGGTACCCGGCGTTGCCTTCCGCGTAATTCTTGCCCCACAGCCCGACCGTGGCGCTGACGCCCGCCTGATCCACGATCTTCAAATAATTCTCCAGGATCACGTTGCGCAGGATCGCTCCGTTCGGATCCACGTCATGGGCGCTATTGATCAGCGCATTATCCAGGAACCCCTTGGTTCCGAATACGCCCACCCGGCCGCGCGAGAAGATGTAGTCCACCGACAGCGCGCCTTGTCCCAGCGTTCCGCCGTTCTGATTGCCGGCCAGCGTCACGTGCTTGAAGCTGGCGAACATGCCGGCCTGCACGCGTTTTCCCAAGCGGTCCACCAGGCCGAAATCGCCCTGGCCTTCGCGCTGGCCGTGCATATAGAAGTACTCGCCTTGCGCCTGGAAGCCGAAGCGCGTCCCCAGCGTGTCGAAGAACCGGCCGCTGCCCGTAAAGGTCACGTTGCCGTTGGCGTCGGCGCCGACATTGGCTCCCAGCACCTGGAACTTCGGAGTCTTCGCGGCGTCCAGCTGTTGCTTCACCTCGGTGGCGACCTCCGATGCCGAAGGCGGCCGGGGCGCTTGCGGAGCGGGCTGGTTCAGCTTGGCTTCGAGCGCCTGCTGGTTCTGCTTCAGCCCGTCCACCTCCTTGCGCAGGGCATCGTTCTGGTCCGCCAGATCCTTGAGCATCTTGGCGATGTCGTCGAGCTTATCCAGGCGTTTCAGCACCTCGCTGCAGCAATCGGCCACCGCGGCTGGCGGCGGTGGCGCTGTGTTGGCGATGGCGCGAATGGCGTCGCCCGCTCCGCCGGCCCCGACCGTGCGCCCCTGGTCATCGGTTACCGTGAGCACCACGCGCCGGTTCATGAAGCGCGCTTCGTCCGTGGCGCGGTAGACCGGGTTCGGGTTGGCGACCTTGGGCGCCGCCTTGCCGCGCGTGACGGCCTCGATCTGGTTGGCGCGGGCGCCATACTTCACCAGGAAATCCCGCACCGTGTTGGCGCGATCCATGCCCAGCTTCTGGTTGAAGCTGTCCGAGCCGATCCCGTCCGTGTGGCCTTCCACGCGCACATGGTATCCGGCGTTGGCCTGCAACAGCTCCGCCAATCGCAAGAGGCTGGGAAACCCGTCCGCCAGCACCGAGGAGTTGAAATCGAAATTGATCTCTTCCCAGTCATCCTTGCTGGCTTGCGTATCCAGTCCCTGGGCCCACAGCCCGGTTCCCACCAATAGAGCAGTCGAAAACAGTGCAACGCATCTCCGTACCATGTGTACCGAGCCTCCTGTAAGTGACGATATTTCTAGAGTAACTTTTCTAAACGTGTCAGACACATTTAGATTCCCGCGGCTGCCTCGGCCGACTTCTTCCCGTACGGCCGACCCCTTCCCCGCACCCGCAGTCGGCGACCCGTCTTCATCTCCAGATCCGCGACGAACTCGTCCGACCCCAGCGGCTCGCCGACCCTGGTACATCGCCTCACCCGATCCAGATCCTCGGCCGATCCCGCCGCCGCGAGCAGTCTCGCTCGCCAGTCGGGGTAGCTCCAGGTCCCCAGCCGCGCCTCGGCGACCCAATCGAGCCACGGCCAGTCGAGCAGTCCGTCATGCACGTATTGCGACGCGTGCGCCCGCGCGCTCGACCAGCGCCAATCCCAGGCCTCCGCGCTCATCCCCGCGCGAACCGGATTCAGATCCACGTAATGCATCGCCGCAAGCAAGTGCGTCGACCCCAGCGGGCACGAGTAGAAGCGATTCTGCCATAGATGCCCGACCCGCTCCCGGCGTTGATTCAGTTCCAGGGAGTATTGCCAGTGCGTCAGCTTGAGGCACAGCGTCAGGGATTCCGCGGCTCCTGGAATGGCGATCAGGTGGACGTGATTGGTCATCAGGCACCATCCCAGGATCCGGATATCGTAGCGTCGCAAGTTGGAGCGCAGCATCTGGAGGTAGCGGGTTCGGTCCTGATCGCAGAAAAAGACGGTTTGCCGATTGTTGCCGCGCTGGGTCACGTGATGCGCCACACCCGGAAGCACGACGCGGGGCAGGCGTGGCATATCACTATAGTGCGCCCCCCCGCCCAAACTCTCTTTAAAGGTGTCAGACACAATTAAAAATGTCCCTGACACCTTTAAGCGATAATGGAGTGGGCCTCGCGGTCGGGCAACCGCTCCGATTCATCTTCACGATGGGCAGGGGAGGAAAGTCCGGTCTCCATAGGGCAGCATGCCGGCTAACGGCCGGGGGGACTCGCTCAAAGCGGGTTCTACGGAAAGTGCCACAGAAAATGTACCGCCGGTTCCCGCAAGGGAGCCGGTAAGGGTGAAAAGGTGCGGTAAGAGCGCACCGCGGCTGCGGTAACGCACGCTGGCAGGGCAAACCCCATGTGGAGCAAGACCAAATAGGGGAGGAGGAGCGGCCCGCTCCGTTACGACTTCCGGGTAGGTCGCTAGAGCTGCGGAGTAATCTGCGGCCCAGAGGAATGGTTGCCGCCCGTGGCGCAAGCCGCGGGTACAGAAACCGGCTTATAGTCCGCGAGGCCCTTTGCTTACTCCCCGACTTTGTGGGGCAGGTCTCCAGACCTGCGGCCGGCTTTAGCCGGCTCCTGATACAGTAGTCGGTATGCAGTCCCTGAGTCTCACCGCCGTCTTCATGAAGGTGCCGGAAGGGTACATAGGCTTCATCGAGGAGCTACCGGGGGCCAACACGCAGGGAGACACCCTCGAAAAGGCTCGCGAAAATCTTAAGGAAGCAGTCGCGCTGGTGATGGAAGCCAACCGGGCGCTCGCCGAACAGGCCATGGAAGGATCCGAGGTTATCCGCGAGTCGTTCGCCCTTCCCTCGGCATGAAGCGGATCGACCTGATCTGTCACCTCGAACAGCACGGGTGCGAGTTCCTGCGCGACGGCGGCGAACACACGGCTGATGTGAACCGCGCGGCTCGACGGTCCTCTTCCATCCCTCGACACCGCGACCTGTCTTCCTGCGACGCGGGTCACGCGCTTGATTGATACGCATCCCTAGCTGTACAGTAGGGGCATCGCCGAGAAGGAGCGAAGGCACTACGGGATCGACTTTCGTCGGGCCTTCACGTCGAGAATATGAAATCACCGCACCTGCTTCGCGCGAGCACCAACGTTCGGAAACTCAAGGATAACCTCGTCAATGTCGTCGATGCTGCGGCTATCTCGGCTATCGAAACCGACATTTGTGCTAATGTCGCCCAGTTGTTCGCGCTCGGGCGAAGTCACTATTACTTCGCCGTCCGGCAGAACAACCGATCATGGCGGCAGAAGATTTCACGCCTCTATTACGCCGCCTATAATGCATCGCGTGCCGTCAGGTTGTGCGTAAACGGCGAATACTCAATGGATTCCACCGACCACAAGAGAATCGAGACACTGCCGGACGATTTCCCGAACAAGAACAGATATGCCAATCGTCTAGGCGTGCTGAGAGACGACCGAAATCTCTGCGACTATGATCATACTGCGAAACTCACCGACCTTGTTGTAGGCGTGAACGACGCAACGGATCTAGTGCAGGACTTCCTGAGAGACGCGCAGGACTATCTGAAGCGGCGAGGCGTAACTTTATGAACGAACAAGCGGTCCATTTGCTTCCCGAGGTCGAGGCCATTCTGGCGACCTTCAAGCGCCGGAGTGGTTTTGACGGAGTTGATTACGAAGTGAAGCAACGGGGGGACACACAGGCCTTGATGCTGCAGATGGCAAACCCAACGGAACGGTTTTTCCGAGTGCTGCAAGAGGCAAAGTCAGAAATGGACGGCGACGATGCTCCAACGGTTACCATCCAAAAGCGGATTCCACAATATCGGCTACAAAGTGCAGAAGCCAAGTACTTCCTGCAGACACTGTCAGAGTCGCTGAATATTAGCCGATTCAGCTTTAAAGAGGACTTTTTAGCTCGTTACACGAAATCAGTTTCCAACGCCGAGGCACAAATTGCCGCAGCGGCCAACCACATCGTGTTTGGTCGTCGAGGCGCTGGAAAGTCGAGCCTGCTTTTATATGCGCTGCGGAGCCGAGATGCCGAGACCCAGCCATCGGCGTGGATTGACATGCAAGTGTATGAGAGCCGAACTGACAACCGCGTCGTGCTCGATATCGCGTTCGATGTGCTCAGGCAGCTAGAATCCTCTATGGCTAGGTCATCAACGTACGATCAAGTCGTCAGCACTATTCAGCGATTACGGAAAGAGGCGGACTTGACGGATGATCAGATCCGGAGGTTCCTCCCTGAAGTGCGCGCGGTGTTTGCTGCGGGAGTGATGCAAGCCAAAAACCTTTTCCTGTTTCTCGACGATTTCCACGTCATCGATGTTTCCAGTCAACCGAAGTTGCTCGGCTTCCTCTATTCCGTTACTCGCGGTAACAATGTGTTCCTCAAGCTATCGGCAATCGAGACTCTGACGCGATCGTGGGATTCAAAGACCCATGCCGGTCTGCAGGTTCCGCATGACGCTCAGACCATCAAGCTGGATTACAACCTAACGATGCCGGATAAAGCAGCAACCCACATCGAGGGGATTCTAGACGCGCATGCTGTGTACTGCGGTTTACCGTCGGTTCGATTTCTTTGCACCAGTGGCGACGTTCTATCCCGGCTTGTATGGGTGTCCGCTGGTGTTCCTCGCGACGCCCTGAACATGTTTGCCCAAGCAATGACAAAAGGTACGACAGAGGGACGAAGTTTAGTATCTGTCACGAACGTCAATGTTGCGGCATCCGAGATGGTTAGTCAGAAGCTCAGAGATTTGGAGGTAGACGTCCCAGAGGGTACGATCGAAGGCAACCTCGCCAGCGCGCTAGAGATGGTGAAAGATTTCTGTATCAAAAAGGAGCGAAAGAACGCGTTCCTTACCGAGATTCGGAACGATGATGCTTTCTACCAGAACGTTCTAAAGCTTGTTGACCTCCGTCTGGTGCACGTCATCAGCGAGGGCATCACTGTGGGTGAGGCGGGCAGGAAGTACGTGGCTCTCATTCTGGACTACGGATTCTATACCGGTATTCGAGCGGCCCAAAGTGTTGACCTCTTCAATAGGCAAACGGAGCGTGTTGCCTATAAGGACCTGCGAAAGCTTCCTGTTTTCGAGCCCTGACTTTCGCAGTCCGCTAGCCGGGTGATAGAAGAGCTGTCGTTTCCGCCTCC
>CAVXFR010000035.1:0-210125 GCA_963761045.1 Terriglobia bacterium
CCGCATATCTGCTTCCGCGAGGCGTCCGAGCCGGAACGGAACCGCGCGCGAGCGGATGGTGGGGAGCAGATCGTAGGGATTCCGCGCCGTCAGAATCAGGATCAGGTGCGGCGGCGGCTCTTCCAGCGTCTTGAGCAGCGAGTTGGCGGCTTGCGGATTGGCGCGATCGATCGAATCGATCAGAAACACGCGCCAGGAGCCTTTGAGCGGCTTCAACTGCGCGCGCTCCTTGAGCAGCCGCATCTGCGGGATGGTAATCTGCCGCAGCGGGCCGTCCGGAGCAAACGTGAGGAAATCCGGGTGGGAGCCGAACACCAGCGGGTCTTCGTTGCGCTTGTCGGCGGTCCATTTCTCGCGCTCGGCGATGAGCGTGGCGTTGGATTCCAGGCTCAGGTCGTCCTGGTCGATCTTGGCAGGGTCGTACTGAAGCAGTTCCGCCGCGAACCGCCGCGCCAAAGTCGCTTTGCCGACTCCCTCCGGACCCGACAAAAGCAGCGTCTGCGGGATGCGCTCCCGCCGGATCATGTCGCTGAGGGCGGCGGCGACCGCGGGGTTTCCAAAAAATCGTTCCAAGAATTAACCCTACCATTGCCTCCACATTTATGCTGTGAAAAGCGTCAGAATGAGTGCAGTGACGGCCCGAGTCCTGATTTTCGGCTTGGTGGCGGCGGCGGTGGCCGGCGTGGCCCCTGCCCAGACCGTGGTGGTCGAACTGTTTACTTCCGAGGGATGCTCCAGTTGCCCGCCGGCCGACCGGTTGCTGTCGCGGCTCGAGGTTCCCCGCTATGGAAACGCCCGGCGATCCAAACAAGTCGTGACAGTGGAGCCCGGCGTCGAAGTGATCCCGCTCGGGGAGCATGTGGACTACTGGGACAGCCTGGGCTGGAAAGACCGGTTTTCCTCGCCCCTGTTCTCCTCGCGCCAGCAGGATTACGGAAAGGCGTTTCACCTGGAGAGCGTCTATACGCCCCAGATCGTGGTGGACGGACAAAAAGAAGCGCTGGGTTCGGACGCCCGCGCGGTGCAAGCAGCCATCCGATCAGCCGCCAAAGCGCCTCACGCCGAGGTGGCCATTGCGATGACCTCGCCGGAGATGATCTCCTTCCGCGTCGCGAAACTCCCGCCCGGAAGCCACCCAGCCGATGTCCTGCTGGCGGTCACCGAAGACGGACTCGTCGATTCCGTCCATGCCGGAGAGAACAGTGGACGCCAGTTGCGCCACGCCGCCGTGGTCCGCAGTCTCACGAGCGTGGGCCGGCTGGATCCGCAGCACCCCGGAGAGTACTCGGCGACCGCCCAACTCAATCTGCGGCCGGACTGGAACCGCGCGAATCTCAAGCTGGTGCTGTTCGTGCAGGACCGGACCACCCGGCATATCCTAGGGGCAGCTTCCGTTCGCCCGTAAGCGAAGTGTTATCATACGAAGCATAGGTGATAACATGATCCGGACGCAGATCAGCCTCGACGCGCAAGAATACGCGCTGGCCCGCCGGGAAGCCAAGGCTCTGGGGATCTCGGTGGCCGAATTCGTACGCCGCGCGATCCGCGACCAGCTTCCGCCCAAGGGCGGGCAGGCCGGCGCAGCATCGGGAGCATGGATGCGGTACGCCGGGTTCATCGAGTCCGGGAATCCCCGCTCCAGCGCTTCGGTCGACGAAATCGTGTATGGCGCGAAGGACTGAGCCGTCGGCTGAAGCGTACGTCGATACCTCGGCCTTCATCGCCTTCCTGGACCGGTCTGACAGCTACCACGCACTGTACCGCAGGCTGTTCGCTCAACCGCCTCGTCTGGTGACCTCGGGGCTGGTGATCGCCGAAGGGCACGGGTGGTTTCTGCGCCGCTACGATTTCAACCGCGCTTTGCAATTCCTCAACTTCCTGGGCGAACTCCCGGCGCTGGTCATCGAACCGTTTGGACCGGATGCGATCGCTCCGGCGCGCCGCCTGCTGGTCAAGTTTTCGGATCAGCCGCTGACGCTGGCGGACGCGCACGGCTTGGTGATCATGAACCAGCGTCGGATTCGAAACTGCTGGTCCACCGACCGGCACCTGGGGCTTACGGGAGTTACGCTGGCCAGCTAGAGTCATTTCGACTTTGAGATGTCCCACTGCCGCAGATGATCAGATGAGGCGTATAGAGTCTTCGAATCCAGGCTGAATCCAAGCGTTCCGGCGATAGGAGCCTCATGGGCAGAATAGGTGTCGCCTACGAATATGTCCCAGAGACTCGGCGTGTATGTGTCACCTTCGAGAGTCGCGAGACGATGGCCGTCCGTCATCGAATAGACACCGAAAAACGACAACCCGGAAATGCCCTTTGAGATGCCATAGGAGACCGCCAGCTTCGTATTGTCCGGAGAAATTGCCACGGATCGGGCAAACTGCTCCGGGAAAGGCACGTTGTCGATATCCTTGGGACCGAACAGAAGAAATCGCGAACGCCGCTGGGGCTTTTCGGGAAATTCCAACTCGAAGCGCTTCAGCTCGCCGCAGCTTTGACCATCCAGAACGTTTAAGAAGGTTCGATGCTGCGCATCTTCTCGAAGGCTCGTAATGACCGCAATCAAGGAGCCATCTGGCGCTATCGCGTATCCATGGATTCTCTCGCCCTGGAACACGCGGCACGATCGCGGGGGCGTAGCTCGTTCCGTGTCAAACCAAGTCAGGCTTTTGCCAAAGATACTATCAGGATAATTTTTCTAACCTCTGAGTCCTGCAGGAGGTAGCTGTTTCCGGACCGCCAGGCGGTGCACTGGAAGGCATTGTTGAACGGCACTGGAGCGTCAGTCAATACCCCGATATCCCTCTTTGCCGAGCCCGGCTGAACGATTTGCAGGGACCGGCGGGCGTGACGCGGAGCCCGATTTGCCGGATCGTTCATGTTGATCAGAATTTTCCCGTTTCGCTCAAAGGGAATGTATGGGGGCCAGATCTCCAGTGGGCCAAGTCCAAGCAGATGTTGCCCATCAATCGGACACTGGTATCCGAAGTCCTTCGGCAACTCTGTAGGAGCGAGTTCTTTCAAGCCGGATGCGGGTTCCCACGTCAACCATTCCTGGACGGTTTGCTTCCGTTGGGCATCCCAATTCAGTTCGACCGTTCCAACCTTTCGTCCATCCACGAATTCCGGTGCGAGAAACAGCGCGCTTTCTATATCCTCCGGGTCGATGTTATTTCGCTTTGAAGCAAGTTCTGCGATCGCTTTGCCCGTCGCCGCGTCGTAGACCGTCAGGACGTTGTTGTAACAACGATCTTTTCCATCAGCACATTTGATGCGCCGGCGGCTGCTCGCGAGCAACCACTTCCCGTCGCGCGAGATATCGACGAGTGCGGTGTCCTTAAACTCCGCGCACAACTTGGGTTGATCTTCTCCGATCGCGACGACCGCCAGGAGTTGCAGCGAGAGCAGGACTCGAAACCTCAAATGCGCCCTCGTTAGAACGGCACGTCGTCGTCGCCGATGCCTTCATGCGACGCCGCAGCCGCGGGTGCAGCCGGGGCCGCCGCCTGACGCGAGCGCGGTGCGCTGCGAGGCTCCTGCGACATTTCATCCGGCCCGCCGCCTTCGCCGCGGCCGCCGAGCAGGATCACGTCTTCGGCCACCACCTCGGTGGTCCACACTTTCTTGCCGTCTTTATCGTCGTAGCTGCGGGTCTGCAGGCGGCCTTCGACGAAGATCTGCTTGCCCTTGGTGAGGTACGGCGCGACGTTTTCCCCGCGCCACAGGACCACGTTGGTCCAGTTGGTCTCTTCCTTCCACTCGCCCGACTGCTGATCTTTCCAGCGGCGGTTGGTGGCGACGGAAAACTTGGTCACCGCCGTCTGCGAGGCGGTATAAGCGGTCTCGGCGTCCCGTCCGAGATGCCCGATGAGAATGACTTTGTTGACGCTGCGGCTAGCCATGATCTATAGCATAACTGACGCCCGCAAAACGGAGTGCGGCGGCCGCGTCGCGCTCGTCACAATTCGGATGCCGCCGCACCCTTTGCGGGCAAGCATACCTGAGTCCAATTCTGATCTCGCGGCTTCCCGCTTGGTGCGTGCTAACATCAGGAAACAAATGCGAATGGTTTCCGCATTGTTCGCCCTGTCCGCGACCGCAGTGGGATTCGTCGCCTGGGCGGCGGGCGACGATAACCGCTCGCTGGGCGCACGGACCCGCCAATATCTGGTCGACCTCATCCGCCTGGATACATCCAATCCGCCCGGGAACGAATCCAAAGTCGCCAGCTATCTGAAGCAGGTGGCCGACGCCAACGGCATTCCCGCGGAACTGCTGGGCGCCGACCCGAAGCGTCTGAATTTCGTCGCGCGCCTCAAAGGCAGCGGCAGGAACCGGCCCTTGCTGTTGATGGCGCACAGCGACGTGGTCCCGGCCGAGCGCAAGCACTGGACGGTGGATCCCTTCGCCGGCGAGTTCCGCGATGAGTATCTGTACGGACGCGGCGCCCTGGACACAAAATCGCTGCTGGCGGCCGAGCTGGCGGTGATGGTGGAGATCAAGCGCCGCAATCTCAAGCTGAGCCGCGACCTGATCCTGCTGTCGGAGGCCGACGAAGAGGCCGGGTCGTCCGGCATCCAGTGGCTGATCCAGCACGGCTGGCCCAAGATCGACGCCGAGTTCGCCTTCAACGAGGGCGGATCGGTGTGGGAATCCAGGAACGGAACGCGCGTGTTTCTGGTCCAGACCGCGGAAAAGATTCCGACGCGCGTGGTGTTGACCGCCCGGGGTACGGCCGGGCACGCATCGCTGCCGCGGCCCGATAATCCCGTCCTGCGGCTGTCGCGCGCGCTGGTGAAGCTGGCCGACGCCGACCAGCCGGTCCGGCTGACGGTCACCACGCGCCGTTATCTGCGCGAGTTGTCCGCGTTCCCCGAGTATGATTGGCTGGCGGCGCTGCTGCCGCGTCTGGAAAATCCGGCCACGGCTCAGGCCGCCGCCGGGCAGATCCGCGCGCGGGATCTGGAGCTGAATGCGGCGTTGCGCACCACCGTCACTCCCACCATGCTGAAGGCCGGCATCAAGATCAACGTGATTCCCAGCTCCGCGGAAGCGCAGGTGGACGTCCGCCGTCTCCCCAATGAAACCGCGGAGGAAGTCCTGGCGCGGTTCCGGCAAATGGTGGGCGATCCGGCCATCGAAATCACGCTGGTCCCGGGGCCGCAAATGCCCGCCACCGCGGCCAGCTCCCACATGAGTTCGGCGTACCGTGCGCTGGAACGAGCCATCGGGCGCGTCTATCCGCGCCAATCGGCGGTGGTGCCCTTCATGTCGCGCGGCGCTACCGACGGCAGTTTCCTGCGAGCCCGCGGCATGGCCGTTTACGGCGTCCCGGTTTTCCTGCGCGAGCCGGGCGAGAGCCGCGAGCACGGCAACGACGAACGCATTTCCACCCAGAACATCGAGAGCGGCGCGGAGCTGTTGTGGCAGATGGTTCTGGAAACGGCCGGGGACAATTAAGCGCCGGTTGCATCGGCACAAACAATCTACCGGTGCTTGAGAAATTCGTCGATCACCAAGCCAATATCTTTGGCGATCTGCCGCAAGAGAATCGGAGAAACGTCACTTCCTGAGTGGACGGGCACCGTCGTGTTCCTGCCGTCCTGATACCGAACCTGCTTGTGTGAGCCACGCTGACGGACCTCGACGAAACCAAGCGCTTCCAGGATCTTAATGACCTCACGAGGCTTCAAGACCGGAGTTCTTCCCATGATCAGGGAACGGTCACCGTCTGCGTGCCTACGAATTGACCCTCCAGCTTTGGTTCGCCCTCTTCAAGGAGCATCTCGATGACTTCTTTGAGATTGGCATTCAATTCATCCAACGACGCGGCTTGACTGTGAGCACCCGGGAAGCCAGGCACATAACCCACATATATGCCTGTGTCGGGGCATTGCTCGATGACCGCCGTATACCTTTTCATTCTGTTCGCTCCCCCTTAGGTCGCCCTGGTCGTCAGTTGCATGAACATCTCGAAGAACGCCCACCCGGTGGCCGCCAGGCACAGGCCCGCCGCCATCCGCCAGAAGGTTTCCGCCGCCTCGGAGAAGCCGGGCGTTCCCGCCACATAGGCCAGCACGAACCCTCCCACCAGCCCGCCGATGTGAGCGGAGTTATCTATGTTCGGGACTGGAATCAGTCCGAAGATCAACAGATAGATCACCCAGTGGATGTACTGGCGGCGGATCGCGGCGCCCAAGGGGGAACGCGTGCGCGTGCCGAGCGCGATCATCGCGCCGATCAATCCGACACAGCCCCGCCGAGGCGCCGATGGAAATCGCGGGAGACCAGTACATGCTCGCCAGGAACCCGGTGACCGAGGAGACCAGATAGATGGCCAGGAAACGGGGCGTCCCGAAGGCTTCATTCACCTGCGGGCCCAGATCGTACAGCACCCAGAAGTTCATCCCGATGTGCAGCAGGCCGCCGTGCAGGAATCCCGCGGTGATCAGACGCCACCACTCCCCGCGTCCGAGGATATAGGGGGCGTACTTGGCGCCGAAGTCCACCAGCGTCTGCAGATCGGGATCCGAGAATCCGCTGGCGCCCTGCTGGGTCATCCGCAGCATCATGGCCAGATACAACCCGGTGTTGACCAGCATGATCAGCATGGTCACGAAGCGCTGATGCGGAATCAGGCCGCCCAGCACGTCGGCGGGTGCCCGCCGGTCGATGGCGCGCGCGCCTACTTGCGCCTGGCAATACGGGCAGACTTTATCGTCGGTGGTGATGAAGGCCCGGCAGTTGGGGCACATGCGGCGCTTGTCCAAATTTTGCGTACTCCGTCTTTCAATTGTAAGGGACCCGGCCGCACCCGCTGACCGGGCGCGCAAGCTGATCGTGTCACAACTTGATAGAATCAAGGGCGCGAGTCGGGTCCATGCAGAGAAGCGAACAAGAGCACCGCGAGGAGATCGTCCGCGTCGGCCGGCTGATGTTCGACAAAGGCTGGATCGCGGCCAACGACGGAAACATCACCGTGCGTCTGGAGGAAGGGCGCGTGCTGGCGACTCCCCGCGGCGTCAGCAAAGGCATGCTGAAGCCCGAGGATCTGGTGGTGGTCGATATGGCCGGCAACAAGATTTCCGGGCCGCTTGAAGTCACCACCGAGATCGGCATGCACTTGACCATTTACCGCGAGCGTCCCGATGTGCGCGCGGTCGTGCACGCGCATCCTCCCACAGCGACGGGTTTCGCGGTGGCGGGACGGGCGCTGAATCTCGGCACTCTGCCGGAAGTCATCATCTGCCTGGGATCGGTGCCGCTTGGCGGAATACGGTCTGCCGGGAACTCCCGGCGTTCGCCGAAGGCATGCTGCCTTACATCCCCACGTACGATGCCATGCTCCTGGCCAATCACGGCGCGGTGGCGTACGGGCCGGATCTGATGCGCGCCTTCTTCCGTCTGGACACGGTGGAGCACTTTGCCCGCATCGAGTTGGTGGCGGAGCTGCTGGGCGGCGCCAAGGTTTTGCCCCGCGCGGAAATCCAGAAGCTGTTCGACGCGCGCCCGCGCTATGGCGTGCAGTCGAACAACCGCTTCGAGCCGGGATCGCCTCTGGCCGCCGAGGACATGCCCGAGCCGAGCGAGAAGCACGAGCTCACGCGCGAGCAACTGCTGGCCATCATCGACGAAGCGCTGAAGATTCGCGGCGTCTATTAAGCTGGTTTTAGCGGTGCCCGATTCACCTAAGCTGCCCGATTCGATGTTTCCCAAGCTGGATGACGCGCAGATCGCGCGCCTGGCTCCCTTTGGCCAGCAAGGGGACGTAGAGGCCGGCGCAGTGATCATGGATCAGGGCGATTCGCATCACGGCATCTTCGTCGTCTTGAAAGGCAGCCTCGAAGTCCGGAGTGTTTCGGCAGGCGATGGGCCGCCCCTTCGCGTGATCCGCCAGGGAGAATTCTCAGGCGAAGTGAACGTGCTTTCGGGCCGCCGAAGCCTGGTCCGCATCCTGGCCCGTGAAGCCGGCACGCTGCTGGAAATCAACCGGGCGAATCTGCGCCACATCATGCAGACGGATGTCGCGCTGGGTGAGATTTTCCTGAACGCGTTCCTCCTGCGCCGCGTATTTCTGTTCGCGAACTCGGTGGGCGATGCGGTACTGATCGGATCCAGCCACTCGAGCGATACTCTGCGGCTGCGGGAGTTCCTGACCCGCAACGGCCATCCTCATACGTATCTCGATATCGAGGCCGATCCGACTGTCTCTACGATTCTCGACCAGTTCGGAATTCCCGTCACGGACATTCCGGTGCTGATCTGCCGCGGCGAACAGGCCCTGCGCAATCCGAGCAATGCGGAAGCAGCCGCCTGCTTCGGGCTGAACGACGAGCTCGATCAGGGCGAGGTGTGCGACCTGATTGTCGTCGGCGCCGGACCGAGCGGGCTGGCAGCGGCGGTGTATGGCGCCTCGGAGGGTTTGAACGTTCTGGTGCTGGAGAGGAATGCGCCGGGCGGGCAAGCCGGATCCAGTTCCCGGATCGAGAACTACCTCGGTTTCCCCCTGGGGATTTCCGGAGAGGAACTCGCCAATCGCGCTTTCATTCAAGCGGAGAAGTTCGGTGCGCGCATCAGCATTGCGCGGTCGGCCACCGGCTTGAAGACGGGCGGCCCGGCCTACACGGTCGAGCTGGACGATGGAAAATCGGTACGGGCTCGAACCATCATCATGGCGGCCGGCGGACGGTATCGCCGATTGGATCTTCCCAATCTGGCGCAGTTCGAAGGAACCGGAATTTACTACGGCGCGACGCGCGTCGAGGCCGAATTCTGCCGGGAAGAAGAGATCGCCGTGGTGGGCGGCGGAAACTCGGCGGGTCAAGCCGCGATCTTTCTGTCGGGAATCGCCAGGCACGTTTATCTTCTGGTGCGCGGGCCAGGGCTCGCGAAATCCATGTCGCAGTACTTGATTTCCCGGATCGAAGCGAGCCCCAGGATCACGCTCCTGACCTGGACCAGGATGGAGGCGCTCGAAGGCGACAATCATCTGAAGCGGGTTCGCTGGCGAAACACCAGGACGGGAACCGGCGAATTCCATGACATCCGCCACGTGTTCGTGATGACCGGGGCCGATCCCAACACCGAATGGCTAAACGGCTGCCTGGATCTCGATGCCAAAGGGTTCATTAAGACGGGTAGCGACGTCGGGCCCGCCTGGACCCTGCGCCGGAGTCCCTACCTGCTGGAGACCAGCCTGCCCGGAGTTTTCGCGGTGGGCGATATCCGCGCCGGGAGCATCAAGCGCGTGGCTTCCGCCGTGGGCGAAGGATCCATGGCGGTGCAGTTTGTGCACAAAGTCTTAGCGGAGTAACGTTCCCGCCAAAAGCGAGAAGGGGAGCGTTGCCGCTCCCCTTCGTCACGTCGATCGTGGTTAACTCTGGAACTGTGACTTCTTGGTCCCCTTCGTATCGGGGACCTTCATTCTAGCGTAATCAGGGCGCCAGTTGGATCACCAGCATCCGCCCGTCGGAATGAAACGTAGCGCCCGGTCGCGGTGCGGGCTTCCTTCGACGGCTCTGAAGGCGCCAGGTAGGAAAGCGGAGCCACCAGTCCGGTTTCTTCCAGGCTCTGCCCCACGAACTCGCGCTCCAGGTCGACGTCCGGATCGATCTTGTGCGTCACGCCGTTATTGCGCTGATCGCGGTCGAACCCGATGTCGTGGGTCGCGGCGCCCACCCACAGCTCCTTCCCGTCCACCTTGAACGGCGCTTTCCACAGCCGCAGGTGATGGCGCTGCGCCACTACGGCGATCGGCTCGGCGTGGGCCAGCCCGTAGTCCTGCACGCGGCCGAACAGCATCAGCTCGCTCATGGGAAGTTGAACGTAGGCATCCTTGTTGAGGACGGATAGAAGCCCGTTCAGAATCGCGTCCGTCTTTCCCCGGTCCACTTGCACCCATCCGGCGGCCTGAAACGCTTCCAGAACTTTTTGTTCGTCTCCCACCACCACGAAATTGGTGTTGTCGCCCGGGTTCCCTTGCGCATCCACCACGCGGCGCGGGATCCGGTCGATCATTTCCACGGTCAGCTTGAGCGGCAGGGGATCTTTCGGCGCGGTGGAAACTTCGGCGCCGCGCGAAGTGAACTCGATCTTGACGTGAAACGTCCCGTCGGGCGCGTCATTGCTGCTTTTGTTGATGCCCAGGAACAGGCGTCCGGCGCGGGGAGCCGTCCAGCTTTTGCTCGCGCCCACCAGGAAGGGAGTCGCTGCGTCGCTCGATCCGATGCGGCCGATCAGCGCGCCCTGGCCGGCTTCGTTCACGGGATAATCCTTGAGCAGGTCGCGGAAGCCGCGGTTCGCGCCGGCCGCGGTGACCGAAGAGGTCGACTTGCCGGAGCGAACCTTCACGGTGCCGCTGGCGCTGATGGCGAGCACGTCGCGCGCCCGCAGGTCGAGCCCGGTATCGGTCCAGGCGTCCGTCGCCGAAATATCCAGTTCCTTAGCCGGGGTCTCCTGGAGCGGCCGCCATCCAGGCAAACCAGGAAACACGATCCACCGCATGAAGTTCATTGTAAAACGGGTAAAATTGAGGATTGCCCCTTTCACGTCCCGCGAATCCGCGCGTCAAGACCAGCGAAAGCATCGAGCCCGCTCAGAAACCCGAGCGGGTCGAGCCGGAACCGCAAGCTCCCCGGGTATCGGCGATTCTGGTCGGCTTCAATCAGGCTCCCGGCGCTGCGGAAGGCGATCGAAGCGCTGGAGCGCTCCCGCGATCGCGACCGGCTGGAAATCCTGGTGGTGGATTGCGGCAGCCGCGACGAAAGCACCCAGCTCGATACCGATTACCCCGCCATCAACATGCTCCGCTTGCCGCACCATCTGGGCGCCGCGCGAGCCATGAACATCGCCACGCGCACCGCCAAGGGCGATCTGCTGTTCTACGTTTCTCCGAACGTCGAAGTCGAGCCCGACACCGTCAGCGCCCTGGTGAATCAGCTGCAGCCGGACCCGGAAGCGCCCGAAACCGAGGTCGCGGCGGTGTGTCCGCTTCTGGTCGACGGCCAGGGGCAGCCCGCCTCCCGCATCCACGCGATTCCGACCCGCGCCGAACTGTCGGCAGCCACCCGCGGCGATCCACTCCCCCTGGTCCCGCTCGATCTGGCGCAGGAAAGCATCGCGGTGGCCTATCCCGAGCTGGATGCGGTCCTGATCCGCAAGCATTTCGTGCGCAGCATGCATTATTTCGACCAGCGCTTCGGCCACTACTGGGCCGACGCCGACCTGGCCATGCAGATCCGGCGCGCGGGCAAACAGATTCTGCTGTTCCCCGCCATCAAGGCGACCTATCACGCCGCGCCCGATCCCCTGGAAGGCGAACCCCTGGCGACCGCGGATCGCGTGAGTGGAGCCGCGGCACTGGTCCGAAAGTATGAAGGCATGGCGGCAGCCTTGAGCTTCCGGCTGGGAGCCGTCCTGTCGGCCCTGGCTCGCTTCGACCTCGGAATGGTCGCCAAGCTGACCGGCGGGCAGAAGCTGGACGGATCGCAAGCAGCCTAAAGCAACCCGCGTAACGTACGCTTTCTAAGGGTTTTACCCTAACCCTCTAACCTTTTGCCTACCTCTCGCCGATAAACCCTCCAGCAGGTTATGCCTATGCATCTGGATGCCTTGTTGTGGTTATTTCTTCCGGTTTTCGTGGCGGGAGGCAGCGCCCTGCTGTCCTTTTACATCATGCAGGCCAAGCTGGAGGTCGCCGTCTCTAAGGAGCGCGAATCCCTGGCCGAGGCGCGGGCGACCATCAGCTCGCAGAAGGTCACCCTGGAAGAACGGATCCGGGCCACCGAGGAATCGGTGAAGCGCGCCGCTCTGGACGAATTCCTGAAGGATTTCAGGGTGGAAGAGCGCAGCTACGTGCGCGAGACCAGGTCGCTGGCCTCCGCCACGCGCAGCATGGTGATGCAGGAACGCCTGTTTTTCCGCAACATTCCGCTCTCCAACTGGGTGGAGCATGAAATGGTGGTGGAAGAAGGCAGCAATCTGAAGCGTTTGCAGGAAGACGCTTCGATCTTCACCGCGGCCTCCCTGCCTACGGGTTCGACTACAGGCGACGGGCGCCTGGCGATCTCGAAACTCCTGGACGATGCGGCCTCGGCCCGGCCGCAGGCTCCCCGCTCCAATGGGCTGATTCCGGCGCATGCCGCGTTCGGGGCGCAGTAGGCGGCCCCGGCCGAGCGCGGGCTGAATACCCGCGTCACAGGTAACCCTTCTCCTCACAACTCGCGTCTGAACGGTATCATGGGCCTGATGGCAGGGCCTGCACTGGCCGAACGGACCGAAACCGGACAGCTCCGGGACCTCACCGCGGATTTCACCACGTGGATGGCGTCCGAGCAGAGGCGCGTCTACGGGCTATGCCGGCGGCTGTTACAGGACGACGACGAGGCCGATTCCGCCACGCAGGACACGTTCTTCAAGGCGTACACCGCCCTATGTAAGGAAGCCCTGCGCAAAGAAGATGGCCGGGTTCTGGACGACCCGGCGCGCTGGCTGACCCGGATCGCGATCAATACCTGTCTGGACCGTCTGCGCTCGCAGAGGTGGCGGTTCTGGCGGCGGCGGCCGTCGCAGCAGGATGAGCAGTTGATCCTGCGGCTGGCCTCCTCGACGCGCCCGGAGGCGGAGGACCGGTATTTCGCGGGCCAGATCCAGGCGCGTCTGGAAGCGGCGCTGGGACGGCTTTCGCCGCGGCAGCGGGCGGCGTTCACGCTGCGGCATTATCAGGATTTGAGCCTGGAGGAAATCGGGACCCTCCTGGAGCTGGATATCGGCACGGTAAAAGCGCACATGCATCGCGCGGTGGTGAAACTGCGGCATGAATTGCGCGATTTGCACGGAGGACGCAGATGAATCGCCATCTGAGCGACGACGAACTGATCGCGCGCTTGTACGGGCTGGGCGAGGCGGAGAGCCATTTGGCCGCCTGCGCCGAGTGCGGCGAGCGTTGGAACGAAATACAGAGAGCGCTGGGGAGGACCCGCGCCGAATCCGCCCGCGAACTCGACGAGCGCATGACGGCCAGCATGTTGCTCCGGCAGCGGCGGCAGATTCTGGAACGTCTGGACCGCCCGTCATCCGGATCCTATGCACGCCGGTGGGCTCCGGCGGCGGCCGCGGCTGCGGTGCTGCTCCTGGCGATCGGCCTGTTTCTGACGCGCCCGTCATCTTTTAGCCAGTCGTCTCTCAACCAATCGTCTCTGGAACAGTCGTCCGTTCCCGCGGCGGCGGCGCCCGCGCTCAACAGCGAGACCGATATGGAGCTATTCACCGACGTATATTCCATGGAGCAGGACGTGGAGCCCAAGGCCGCCGCTCCGATTCATGCTCTGTTTCAACAGGCGTCGTTCGAACCGTCCGCGAAGGAGGTCCGCAATCAATGACCACCCGGCGATGGAAGTACTTGCTCCCGTGCCTGATTCTGGCGATTCCCGTGGCGATCCACGCCCAGGGACCGCGCAGCGGTTTCTTTCCGTGGTGGGAAAGCCCGCTGGTGGGCGGACTGGATCTGACCGACACGCAGCGCACCGAGATCCGCTCGGTGGTCCGGGAGTACCGCGGACAGATGCTGGAGGTCCGCGACGAAGTCCAGAAGGCGGAGAGCGATCTGGATGATGTCTTCAACGAAGAGACGGTGGACCAGCGCCGCGGATCGGAAGCCATCGAGCGCCTGACCAAGGCCCGCGCCGACATGACCCGGTCGGTTTCGGAGATGAGCCTGCGGATGCGCGCGGTCCTGACGGCGCAACAATGGCAGGAACTGCAGCGGCGCCAGCAGGAGCAAGCGTCGCGCCGGGAGCAAGGGATCCAGAACGTGGGCCGCGGTCCGGGACCGCGCGGCGGCGGACGCGGGCATCGCGGACTCAAGGGCGTGCCGAAAGAGGGACCCAAGACCTCGGTGACGCGCGCCGACAACCAGACGCAAGCGACGCCTGGGTTGAGTCAGTAGCCGTTCTCGATCGATCCAAGGTCCTCGCGGAGGCGGTTCCGGCATCGGATGTGGTATCTCTGAAGTATCCTTGAAGTATGGGCGAGGCGCGGTAGCCAAGTGGTAAGGCAGAGGTCTGCAAAACCTTTATTCGTCGGTTCGACTCCGATCCGCGCCTCCAACAACTTAGTTGAGTTTCCCGTCATTTACACCTGTCCCGCCTGATCCCGCGAAATCCCGGTTTTCACCGGCAACAACCGGACGGAAACGAGTCGCGACACAACTTCAGAGCGCCTCCTGAGACAGTAGCCCCGGAATCGCGTGCCATCTAGGCGTGGATTGGGTCTGTCCGCTTCAGTGGCTGGGACGGGTGGACGACACAGGACAAGGCTGGCCGCTACCCTCGCGCAGATTCACAATCCGGTCTGCCGCGATCTGGTTCCACGACTCGCAGGCCCCCCCAAGCCAGTGGACCTGGATGCGGTCCACCTCGGGCGATTTGCCGAGCCCGATGTGGACTCTGGGATCGTTGGCCGCCAAGTAACTTCCGTCACCTCTGACCCAGTGCTTGACGGAAGTACCGTCCTTCCGAAACAGCTCGACGACGCTTCCGTATCCGGAACGATTGGAGCGAACTCCCTCCACATGAACCAGGATCCAATGCCCGCGTTCCGGCACGGTGTTCAGCAGCAGGCGCGCCGGACCGTTGTTGGCGGTGACCAGAATATCGATGCCGCCGTCGTTATTCACGTCGCCAAAAACGGCGGCGCGGCTGACCGCGGCAAGCTCGAAGGCCGGACCGGCCGAAGCCGTCACATCCTCGAAGCCCTTTCCCTTGCCTAGATTGCGGAGCAGCAAGTTGCGTTGGCGGTATGGAAACGGCTCGCCCGCTTGCGTCGGCACGGCCCTTACTTCTCCGTTGGCGCCGAACAAGTCCTCCAGACCGCGATTTTCCATATCCAGCAAGCCGACGCCGAAGCCGGTATAGGGCAGGGAAGCATTCAACAGCCCGGCCTGCACGGTGGAATCGATGAAATCGCCGCCCGGGCGCCGGGAGAACAACGTGAATCCTTCACTGAGAAGATTGGTGATCACCAGGGCCTCCCCGCCATCGCCGTACAGGTCCCCCGCTGCGACGCCCATTCCCGCACGGGCGTGACCGTCGGAAGCGTAGGCGAGCCCCTGCGTGAGTCCCGCTTCCCGGAACACCCGGCTTTCTGATTTTGAGCCCTCCGCCGAAGACGCCTCATTTAACCAAAGATGATTGGCGGCCGCGTCGTTCGCTACAACGAAGCTCGGCCACCCATTCGAATTGAAATCCCCCGTCAGGATGCCGAGGCCGGGGCCCCGTTTCACATTCAAGCCTACGGCCGCTGTCACGTCTTTAAACCGTCCGTTTCCCAGGTTGCGAAAGAGCTGGGTGACGGTCGGCGAGAAAGTCTGGGGCCCGCAATACTCTTTCTGGCCCGCGATCATCGTGCAGGTCTTGGGATAGGCCTCCACGTAATGCACCACCACGAGATCAAGATATCCATCGCGGTCGTAGTCCATGAAAGCGGTGCTGGTGGACCAGCCGGACGACTCCACTCCGGCCGTGCGGGTCACGTCGGTAAAGGTCCCGTTCCCGTTGTTGTGATAGAGAACGTTGCCGCCAGAACTCGTCGCGAAATTCGTCACGTATAGATCGATATAGCCGTCATTGTCATAGTCGCCCGCGGCCACACCCATGCCTTGACCGCTGTGGCCGACGCCGGCTTCCTCGGTGACATCCGTAAAGGAGAGTTTGCCGCTGGGGACTAAATTATTCCGGAACAGCCGGTTGCCCGGCTTCCAGCCCTGCGGCAGAGGGACTACCGGTTTCCCAGCGCCGGGCTGAGGAGCAGGGGCGCCCTGAACCAGATAGAGGTCCAGGTCTCCGTCGTTGTCGTAGTCGACCAACGCCGCGCCTGATCCCATAATCTCCGGCATAAACAGCTGCCCGGTAGCGCCGGAGAACTGCCAGAAATCGAGCCCGGTCTGCTTGGAAATGTCTTCAAAAGGAAAAACATTCGTACGAGAGGACTTGCACGAACATAGAAAGGCCAGCGAGAGAAGTGCTGCCCGCAGTTTCACCCAATTTCACCCGATCAAGCATCCCACAGGGTGTGATAGACTGTCAACACTTTACGTACCGCATTGAGACGTTGGGGATTTCATGAAACCGGGTGTACGCCGTGTATGGATGCTCGCCGTTGCGCTACTGGCGTGCTCCTGCGCGCGCCCCCTCCCTCCGGTTCCCACGGTGTCTGTAGAAGGTTTTGACCCCGAGGTGCGGGACTCTATCCTTACGGCTCGCGGTCAGGCCGTGGCACAGCCCAAGAACGGACAAGCATCGGGACGTCTTGGAATGGTGCTCGAAGCCAACAGCCTTTATCTGCCGGCGTCGCTCGCATATCAGCGCGCCATTCGGCTGGAACCCAAGGAGTTCGCATGGCAATATTATTCGGCTCTGACGTTGGAACAGCTGTTTAGGACCAAAGAGGCTCTGGACGCAGTCTCGGCGGCGTTGCGTATCCGCCCCGATTATGTTCCCGCCGTCCTGAAGCGCGGAGAGCTGCTCTTTAAACTGGGACGCCTTCAAGAAAGCCGCGCTACCCTGGAATCCCTCCTGGCGCAAGATCCCAAGTCGGCTTCCACCCTTTACGCCCTGGCACAGGTCAAATACGCACAGGAGGACTTGACCTCCGCGGAAGACTTATATCGCCGGGCTTGCGAAGCTTACCCAAAGTTCGGCGCCGCTTATTATGGATTGGCAGAGACCGGGAAAAGGCTGGGGCACGACGCTGAGTCCGCGAAAGACTTCGAGCTGGCGAAGCGCTACAAAGGCGACGGGCCAGACGCAGGTGATCCCGTTCTCAACCAGATGTTGGGTCTGGCTACCGGTCTCTTGACTCGCGTCCTTCAGGCGCAACAGATGGTGCGTCAGGGACAGTTCGAGGAGGCATCGCGGCTATTTCGGGAGGTCCTGAAACGCGACCCGAATAATCTAGATAGTCTGTATGGTCTGTTGAACCTCTTTTACCAGGCTCCACTGGTGGTTCAACCGTCTGGGGGTGAGGTGGAGTCCTTCTATGCCAGCGCCCGCCGGATCGCCCCCCAGGACCCGCAGCTTTACCTGTACTACGGTGCCGCGCTGACCCGCCAGAATAAGTACGACCAAGCCGTCACCGCCTTCAATAAGGCGATCGAGCTGAAACCCGACTATGTGGACGCTCACATGTTCCTGGCGGCCATTTCGGAGAAGGAAAACCAACCGGCCCAGGCGGTCGGGCATTATCGCCTCGCGCTGGCGGCTCAACCTTCCTATCGCCCTGCCCAATTGCAACTGGGACGGCTCCTGGTCACTCTGCACCGCTATCGCGAAGCCATTCCCGAGTTGCTCCCGGCGATCCAGGTTGAGGACCCGGATACGCCCATCGCGATGGTGTTCCTAGCGCAGGCCTACTCCAAGTCGGGCGATGTAGAGAAAGCCGTGAAGTATCTTGAGCTCGCCCGGACCCGAGTGCTGAAGACGGGACCGCCGGAATTGCTGGGGCAAATTGAACAGGGCTTGAGCCAACTGGGTGCACGCCCTTGAAGAGTGGAGCTGCCCCCCTTGCGGGCCGCCGCCGGCGTCCAGTTCCGCCGACCGGGACCGACCCAGCTTGCCCGCGTTAAACACGCCGACTTGCGTCAGAGGGCTGTGGCACGCTTCGCTCTGGGTCAGGCCGTTCGTAATGCCTTGGCCCCGCCAAGGGATCCTGTGCCGTTCCCGCAGCCCAATATCGCCATTCAAAGCGAAAACCGGCAGTGCGGAAAAAGTCCGCACTGCCGGTCGATTACGATACATTCGCGAGACCGCTTGGAGCCCGTTGGGTTAGGCCAGGCGGTCTAGCGTCAAAACGTGAGCCGGGCGACGACCGTGCCCGACCGCGGAGTGGAGCCTGCACCGTTGAGGGTGTTGACAACTCCAAATCCGGAGGTCGGGATAATCATCCCGCGTTGGTTGAACGTGCCGATCGGCTGACTCGGGTTCGCCGTGGATGGAGCGTTGTAGAACATACGGTTCAGGACGTTGGTGAACTCCGCGCGAACGTTGAGGATGATGTTCCCCTCGTGGCCCATGCGGAAGTTCCGGCCGATGCTCATCGCCTCGCTGGGACGCCGGCGCCAGCGGAACCCGTTGAGATACGGCGAGGTCGAGCCCCATTGGCCGCCCGGCACATCCGTCCATGCGCAAGTGGCTACCGCGCAGCTACCATCGGCCGCGTAACCGCCGGCCAACACACTAGCCACGTTCGGATCGTTGGGTTGGGCCGGATTGTAAGCACGCGGATCGAAGGAACCGTTGGGGTCAAACCCAGGCTTGTAGAACGGAGCGCCCGAGGTGTAGTTCTGCGGGTTGTAGTTGGCGACACCGGACAAGAAGCCCGCGGCCGGACCATTGACCATCAACTGCGAGCCCAGCTGGTTGTTGGAGGTGGGAGTCGTCAGCAACTGCCCACTCTGGTATTGCAGCACCGCGCCGATCGTCCAGTCTTTCACTGCCACCGAGGCGATCTTCATGATCCCTTGGGACGCGAACCCGGGCGTCGTATAAGTGCCCGAGATCACGGTCTTCAGAGGGGCCACGTTCTGGTTCAATTGCTTGTTGATGTCCCGATTGAACGGATCCGACACCACCGGGCGGCCGGAGAAGAAGAAGTCCGTGTCCGCGTTCGCTCCGAGCACCATGGCGTGCGCCCAAGTGATGTTCGTTGTGAGGTCGAGGTTGTGGGAGTAGCGCTTGGTGGCCTGGAACTGCAACGAGTCATACCACGTGCTTCCACGGTTCGGTCCCAGATAAGAGTTCACCGGACCGCCCCACTGTGGAACCGGACGAATGGCCTGACCCACTGTCTGGGTGTCCGGGAATCCTACGTACGGACGGCCGATACCCCGGGCGGCAGCCAACGGGTTGATCACGCCGTTGGTGGCGATGTTCTGGCTCAGCAGCGCGCGGTCACTGGCATTGTTGATGTCCAGACCGAAAAGCGACAAACGGTCTCCACCCAGGCTGTTGAGGGCCATCGTGTCCACGAGCGGAGCGTAGAACCACACGCCGCGGTTGCCCACATAGCTGGCCTCGATCACCAGGTTGCGCAGCACCTCGTGCTGGACGCCCACGCTCCACTGCAGGATGCGTCCCGGCTTGGAGTCGGGATGGTACATGCTGAAAGGCGTTGCCGGGACCAAACCTTGCGTACTCTTGATCGGGTACCGGCCGGGATCGAATACCGGCCAGATCACGGCCGTGTTGCCGTAAGGATTGCCCGTGTAGAAGGTGTCTCCGCCCTGGAAGCCGAGCGGCATCGGAGTGAGGCCATAGCCCGGAGAATTGATCTGGTAGAAGTCGCCGACGCTGAAGTTGTTGCCGGCCGGGGTCTGCACCACGTTGTAGTTCACGCCGACGCCCGCGCGGATGACGGTCTTTGGCAGAACCTGGTAGGCCAGGTTGAAACGGGGCCCGAAGGCGAAGGGGTAATTGGACGACAATTTGCAGTGGCAAGGCCCGCCACCTTCATAAGCCAGGCCGCCCAGGAGCCCGACCGTCGGATTGAAAGTGGAGAACGACGCCGAGGCGTGACGCCCATATTGCTCGCTCAGATAGGTCTGGTAGTCGTAGCGGAGACCATATTCGATGGTCAACTTGCGAGTGACCTTCCAGTTGTCCTGCGCGTAGAAAGCGAACGCATGGCCGCCCAGCTTGGTATCCGTCACCTGCGCCAAACTGAAGTTATCGGGCTGGCCCAATAAGAAGCTGGCGTAGGCAAAGCCGGTGGGGTTCGCGATGTTCAACGATTGACCGTTTTCCCAGGGGTTGCCGGATTCCGCATTGGCGAAATTGAAGTTGCCATTGGCGCGCCACTTGTTAAACGTGATATAACCCTCGATCGTCATGTCGCCGCCAAACTTGTAGGTGTGGTTGCCCTTGACCCAGGTCAAACTGAGATTGGCGGTGGGCTTCTCTTCCCACGCCGTGGCATCGAAACTGGCCCCGATTGCGTTAGAAAAACCACCGCTCGTGCAACCGAAGAAACCACAATCCGAGATGCCGGCAATGGTCGGGAACACATCCGCGCCCGGGTACGCATTCACCGCGCCCTTGGCCGGCAAGCCAATCTTGGATTGATCGAACGGAACGGCGCGGTTGGGCTCCGCCTCGTGGAAATAGCCCAAGCCCACATGCAGAAGCAGGGTGGGCGTCAGCGTGCCGTCGATGTTGATGCGAATGGTGTGGTTTTTGAAGGAGTTGGATTGCGCCGACGTCCATGGGTAGGCGTCGCCCGCGAAACCGTTGGCATTGGGCTGGTTGGTATACGTCTGGCCCCAATATCCGTCTATACGCCACTTGGAATTGAGGCTGTGAGTGAGCTTGATCGACGGAATCGTCGAGTGCTTATAGTCACTATAGGCCGGGATATTGTAATTGTTAAACAGGTTGTTGTTGGTCGGTTTCGGGAACAGGGACTGGATGTTCAGGGAGACCTTGTCCCCCAGCCTGTCCAGCGGGATCTGCTGGCCCACCAAATAATCACGAACCGGGGATCCGTTAATCACTCTGTAGGTGGTGGGATCGTAGATACCCCCCCGAATCACCTGGTTGCCTGCGGCATCCACTGCCGTTTGCCCGTTCTGCGTAATCGTGGTGCGGTTCAAGCAGACCAGGTTGACCGTATCGAAACTGTTACAGCCGGCCGAGGCGAAATTGCCGGAGCGGTACGCGAGGGTCGGAACGGTGGTGAGGCCCGTACCGATCTGCCGGGTCTCGCGGAATTGCTCGAAGTTAAAAAAGAAGAAGGTCTTGTCGTGGCCATCGTAAATCTTCGGGATCACAACGGGTCCACCGAAAGTAACGCCATAGTCATTGCGGCGCTGGCGGTTCCGGATATGCTGGCCGTCCTTGTAGGCGTAATTCGCGGGCTGATCCGCGTAGTCCGTATTCGGCGTGCCGGCGTTCATGAATTCGTTCACAAAATAGTCGTACGCCGAACCGTGATACTGGTTGGTGCCGGATTTCATGGTGTAGTTGATCGCCGCGCCGCCCGCTTTGCCGAACTCAGCCGCGAAGTTGCTGGTTTGAACGGTCATGGCCTCAATCGCGTCCACGCCGCCCTGGCTGCGTTCGGTGCCGACGCCTCTCCACAACGAAGGGGTGGCATCCTGGCCTTCAATGTTGAAGGTTTGGCTGTTTCCGGGAAGACCGTTAATCGTCAACGTCTGGAAGACAACCCCTGGAGATCCGGCCGGAGAATACTGGACACCCGGCAACAGGCTCGTCATCGCCAAGGGACTGCGGATGGACCCGAAGCCGGTAGGCGAACCAAGTTGCAGCACGGGCAAATTATCGGCGAGCTGGGTAGCGACTCGATAGGCGACGTCGCCAGTTTCGGTCTTGAGCAGCGGAGCCGTATCCGCCACCGAGATCACGTCGGAAACCGCGCCGATTTCAAGTTTCACGTCGCGACGTGTAGCCGTGCCTTCGATCACCCGGATACCGGTCTGAACGGACTTCTTGAAGCCCGTCACGGAAACGCTCAACTCATAAGTCCCCGCCGGAACTGCTACCGAGAAATTTCCCGTTTGGGACGAGCCGCCCGTGACTACAGCGCCCGTGGCGGCATTTTTCACCTCGACCGGCGCGTTGGGCACCACGCCCCCCGACTGGTCCTGCACAGTACCTGTGATTGAGCCTAGATTAGCCTGTCCGAAAGCAACGCTGCATGCGGCCAACGACAGTATTCCAAGCGAGAAAATTCCTCGAAAGTTCATCCAAATCCCCTTTTTCATCGACGCTTCTATCCCAACAAGACTGGTTGCTGAACTAACCAAGACCTGATAAAAATCGCTTCATGCATTCTGCGCTGATTCTTCGCCAGTAGCAACAGAGGACCGTTGATATTAGGCATCAACGACATTGATGATTTACGCGAACCGGTGTTTCGGCTGTCCGCGTTTGCCTAGTACGAGGACGGTGTCCCGCGTGTAGTTTGACCATGATTTGTTTTTTCGGCATTTCCCGATTCCTTTCTGTCCTCTGGTCTCTTAGTCTCTTTGTGCGGCCGGTACAGAAATTCCGGTCAGCTCACTTTCCGAATGTGTCATAGAATCTATAGAGCGCGAGAGCGCCTGGACGGAGGTCTACTCATGTGCAAGTGGCTATTGCCGCTGTCTCTGGCCGGATTGTGCATCGCTCAGACTGCCCCGACGGTCCAGCCGACGTTCCGAGTCGGAACCCGGCTGGTGCAACTGGATGTTGTCGTTTTGAACGACAAAACCCCTATTGGCGGTCTGACTAAGGACGACTTTACGGTGCAGGACAAGGGAAAGCCACAGAATATCGCGGTATTTTCGGTCAGCGACGGGCATAAGGCTCCGAAGGTGGACCCGTTGCCCCCCAACGTTTCATCGAACCGGATAAACAGCCGCGGAGAAGGGACCTCCACCGCGACGGTGATCCTGTTCGACAAGCTCAATACGCCTTCGATCGATCAGGTCGTGGCCCGGCGACAGGCGCTGGAGCTGCTGTCTTCCTTGAAAGAGACGGACCGGGTTGCATTTTGCACACTGGAAACGGATCTGACGGTGGTGCAGGATTTCACCGAGGGTGCGGACCGCCTGGCGGCCGCGGCGAAAGCGCTTAGCACGCAAGCCCCGGGCGCCCAGCCAGCCGCCGGTGCGGCGCAGGATCAAGCGCTGGAGTCTGCTCTTCAGAATTCCCTCAAGGCCTTTCAGCAGGGGGTAGACGGGTCGACCAGGGTGGCCTCCACCATGAGTGCATTCCGGACCATCGCGCGGCACCTAGAGGGACTTCCGGGACGTAAGAATCTGATCTGGCTGACGGCTAGTATTCCGTTCACCTATGGATCGGGAGCAGAGCGCCGACAGAACGATCAAGCCGAATTCGACCGGATGGAACGGCTGATGAGCGAAGCGAACGTGGCGATCTACGCAGTGGATCCGCGCGGCGCCGGCGCAGGCGACGTTTTGGTCAGCGGCACCGATACGAATTCCGCCGGTGGGCAATTCTTAGGCGGACGAGCGGGACGGACCTCGGACAATACCCCCAACACGCTGGGCGGCACCCAGGGGATGCAAGTGATCTCGGCGAACACGGGCGGCAAGGCGTATTACAACACCAACGATCTGGCCGGAGCGCTGCGGGAGATTCTGGACACGACCGAGATCGCCTATACGCTGGGGTTCTACGTCAACGAAAAGTCGCTGGACAACAAAAACCACGACCTGACAGTGAAGCTTGCCAAGAAACCGGAAACTTCCAAGGCTACCCTGCATTACCGCAAGAGTTACGCCGCCCTGAACGCAGAGACGCTGGCCAAGCAGCAACCCCCTCCCACCGTCGCCGCGCTGGCTGCGGAAGCCTTAGATGCAGCGGCTATCGGGGTCATGGCGGCGAGCGCACCCGATCCGTCCAAGCCCGGCATTCACGCAGTTCAGGTTCGTGTCGACGCTTCTGATCTGCAGTTTGAGCATCGCGGGGGTAAATGGGCCGCATCGTTCGACCTGGGACTTGCCGTCGACAACGGAGGGGGCGGGGGCGGCAATGTCAGCGTGAAAACCATCAATCTCGACCTGACGGACGACCAGCTAAAACAGGCGCTCGCTGGAGGAGTGACCATCAACAACACGGTTCCGAGCCCGTCGCAGCCGTCTAAGCTTCGCATTGTCGTGCAGGACAGGGTAAGCGGAGCGGCCGGATCCGTTCGCATTGCAGTTTCGCCCAGGTAGACCGTCCACCTTGCACGTGAATACCCGTTTGGTGGAAATCGAGCGGCACCGCCGGTTCGCCGGCGGAAGCGCTACTTCCCGGAATTTCACGTGATCGGCATTTCACTGGCATGCTAGACTGTCAACGATTCGATGAAGCGTGGAGCCACACTCACGGTCTCGATTCCCTCTTCGCTGTTCGTCTGGTCCTGCGCAGGTCCCGTCCCGCCCCTTCCCAGGCTTTTCGTAGAGGGTCTCGATGCCGAGGTGCGCGACCCTGTCCTGACGGCTCAGAAGGAGGCTGCGGCGGCGCCGGCGAGCGGCCCAGCTTCGGGACATAAGGAATTTTCCCGGCGATCTTATTCGGCAGGAGCTGAAGGAACCGGCGGCGCTACGCCCTTGAGGGGGCTGGGCGGACAGTAGGAAAAAGGTGCATCACTTCAACGTTCAGGCACCGTATCTTTCGGGGCGGATGCAACGTCAGCTGGTGGTGGCCATCGCGCTCCTTTCGCTTACGGCTTGTTCGCGGCAGAATAACCAAGATCTGCTGGCACAGCACCGCAACTTGGGCAAAGCGTTCTACGAGAACCCCACGACCAAGGAGGAAGCGGTCCGGGAGTTCGAGCAGGCGCTCAAATTGGCTCCGGACTCCGTCCGCGAGAAGCTCAACTACGCACTCGCGTTGCTGCGAGCGTCGGGGCATGACGAAGAAGCCGTACGGCGTCTTCAAGAAGTTCAACGTCAAGATCCGTCGCTGCCGCACACCTGGTTTAATCTCGGAATCTACTACAAGCGGCAGGGAGACGTGAATCGAGCGATCACGCAGTTCGAAGGCCTGATCGCGCGGGCGCCCGAGGAGCCGATTGGACACTATCAGCTCGGGGCGCTGTACCGGCAAGTGAATCGCAATGCGGAGGCGCAGACTCAGTTCGAGCGCGCCGCGGAGCTGGATCCGCTGCTAGCAGCGGCGCCGTTCCAGCTCTACAATCTGCAGCGGCTGGCCGGGAATACGGCGCAAGCCAACCGCTACCTTGCGGATTTTCAGCGCATCCAGGCCGTGCAGAAGGGTTGGGTGATACCGGAGGACGTGGAGTGGTGCGCGTACGCGGAAATCTACGATCCTACGGAGACTCGCGTGGAATCCGCGGCGCCGCCGGAACCCTCCTTCACGGATATGCGGTTGGACGGCACAGTGGATCCAAAGACGGCTGGGATGACGCTGATCGATCTCGAGGGCGGCGGCCAAACCGACCTTCTAGTGTGGTCGTCAGAAGGGATACGGTTCTACAAGCGCGGGCGGCAGCTCGCGAGCGGCATCGGACTGGACGGAGTGACGGGCGTCATCGACGTTGCTCCGGGCGACTTTGATAACGACGGATTCATGGATCTGTGTGTGCTGACTGCCGCCGGTCCGGCGCTGTTTCGCAACACGGGCGGCAGGTTTGTACGACAGCAGGCGAGCCTTCCTGCCCGGCGTTTCGAAAAAGCAGTTTGGCTCGACTACGATCACGATTACGATCTGGACCTGGTTCTCCTGGGCGCGCAACCGGCACTCGTGCGGAATCAGGGAACCGCCGGCTGGGCGGATCGCACCGGCGATTTCCCGTTTGTAAAAGGCGCGGTCACCAACGCCCAGAAGCTGCGCGTGGATCCCGACAGCAAGGCTTTCGATCTGGCCGCGTTCTATCGCGATCGGGCACCGGTGCTCTATCGCGATCAGCTCGGCGGACGGTACGCAGTCGAGGAATTTCATGGGAATCCGCTTCCAGAAGTGGCGCGGATGCAAGTGGATGCCGATTTCGACCAGGACGGCCGGCTGGACCGCGCCCGCATCGATCCGGACGGCAGCGTGCACCTCATGCGCAACTCATCGAGTGACTCCGCGCGGAAGTGGATCAGCGTCCAGTTGAAGGGCGTGCGGAGTCTGAGGCTGGCGCAGGATGCGCTGGTGGAGATCAAGGCAGGCGATCTGTACCGCCGTCAGTTCTACGCCGGCGTGCCGCTGCTGTTCGACGCGGGAAACCATGCCACTATCGACGCCGTTCGCATTACCTGGCCCAACGGGCTGATCCAGAACGAGATCAAACAGGCGACGGATCAGGCGCACACGTATGAAGAAGCGCAACGGCTGTCCGGCTCCTGCCCCATGATCTGGACCTGGAACGGGCGTGAGTTCGAGTTCATCACGGATGTGCTGGGAGTGGCTCCCCTGGGCGCGAGCGATGGCGATGGGAGTTACTTCCCGGTGGATCACGACGAGTACGTGCAGATTCCCGGCGCCGCGCTAGCGCAGAAGGACGGCCACTACGACATCCGTGTTACGGAGGAGCTGAGTGAGGTGTCGTATCTGGATCAGATCCGGTTGTACGCCGTCGATCATCCGGCGGGCACGCAGATCTTCACCAACGAAAAGTTCAAGGGACCTCCCTTCCCCGAGTTCCGGCTCTACGGCGTCGAGCGCCGGATTTATCCCCAGGCCGCTCGCGATGACCAGGGCCGGGATGTCTCGCCGTCTCTCCTTTCTAAAGACCAGCATTATCCCGACCAGTTTTCGCGCTCGGAGACGGGCGTGGCGGATCTACATACACTGGAACTGGATTTCGGGGCCGCGGCGCCGTCCGGCAAAGCCATCCTGCTGCTGAACGGATGGGTCGATTGGCCTGATGGCAGCACCTTTCGCAGGGCGTCACAAGAGTTGCCGGCCGGCTTGACGGTGCCGTATCTCCAGGTGCAGGACGCCCAGGGCCACTGGAGAACGATCAACAAAGACATGGGCATGCCGGCCGGCAAACCCAAGACGATCGCCGTTCCCGTGGAGTTTCTATCCGCAAGCCGCAAGGTCCGGATCGTCACCAATCTGTGTGTGTATTGGGATGAAATCTTCCTGAGCGAGGACGTATCAGACGTCAACGTTACGCCGAAAGTGATGCCGCTAATCTCGGCCGATCTGCACTTTCGCGGATTCTCGGAATCGCGCATCGATCCGCAGCGCAAACAGCCGGATACGTTTTTCTACGGCCAGGTTTCCCCGGTCTCCTTCTGGAATCCCACGCCGGGCCTGTACACAAAGTTTGGCCGGGTGGATGAGCTGCTGAAGGATGTGGACGACCGGCTGGTGATCATGGGCTCGGGCGACGAGGTTACGCTCCAATTTGAGTCGAAAGGGCTGGAAGCCCCGCGCGCGGGATGGACCCGGGATTTCCTGCTCAAAGTAGACGGCTGGGCCAAGGACCGGGATCCGAACACCGCGTTTTCCTCGAGCGTCCTGCCTCTGCCGTTCCACGGGATGTCCCGGTATCCGTATCCCGAAAACGAGCAATATCCGCGCGACACCGCGCACGACGACTATCAACGCGTGTATAATACCCGACTGGCGCAGGCGTTAATCCGGCCTATGGATTCCCATTGAAGGTCAAGATTCTCATCGCCGCTTTGCTGCTGAACGCCGCTTATGTGGCGGCGCTGCCGTCGGCGACCATATTCTATGTAGCCAACGTACTGCTGCACGTGGCTCTGGGTCTCGCCGGCGTCGTCTTACTGTGCTGGCAGTGGCGGCGCAGCCCGAAAATTGCCGTGCTGGTCGTCGCCGCGCTGCTGGGCGGATTCCTGCTGGTGAAGGGCGCGGTCACCGATAATCGCTGGGCGCTGTGGGCGCACATCGCGCTGGGTGTCGCCGGGCTGGCGATTCTGTTGCCGCGAGGACGCTGGAGGGCGGGCTTGGCGACGCTGGTGATTCTGGCGGCGGGCCTGCGTTTCGGCTTGCCCATGGTTGGGCAAGGCGATCGTATTCGCAATCCCGAGACGGTCCCGGTGTCCATGGCGGAGGAAGGCGCCGGGCCCAAGTCGCCCTTCTGGCCTTCGGGGGCGAACACCAACACGGGAAATGTCATCCCGTCCGACTTCTTCATGGACTCGGCTCTGTGCGGGGAGTGTCACAAGGACATCTATCAGCAATGGAAGAGCTCCATGCATCACTTTGCATCGTTTAACAACCAGTTCTACAAGAGCACTGTGGAGCACATGCAGGAGTTGAGCGGAACGCAAGGCAGCAAGTGGTGCGCCGGATGTCACGACCACGCGGTGTTCTTCAATGGCCGCTTCGACCGTCCCATTAAGGAGCAGGTGGATACGCCCGAGGCGCAAAACGGCCTGGGGTGCGTCTCCTGCCACTCGATCGTCCACGTCAATGGCTCGGTAGGGAACGGCGGCCTTACCATTGGATATCCGCCGCTGCACAACCTGGCATCCAGCAAGAATCCGTGGATCAAGAAGGTTGACGAGTTCATTACCTACCTCAATCCGGAACCGCACCGCCGGACTTTCATGAAGGCGTTTATGCGCGAGGATTCGGCCGAGTTCTGCGCAACCTGCCATAAGGTGCATCTGGACCAGCCTGTGAACAATTACCGCTGGCTCCGCGGTTTCGACGAATACGACAATTGGCAGGCCAGCGGAGTCTCGGGGCAAGGCGCGCGGTCGTTCTACTATCCAGACAAACCCGCCACCTGTGGGACGTGCCACATGCCGCTGGTGGCCTCGCAGGATCCGGGTAACCACGGAGGCATGGTGCACTCGCACCGCTTCGCGGCCGCGAATACGGCGGTTGCGTCGGTCAATAACGACCAGGTTCAACTGAAGGCGACCGAGGATTTTCTGAAGTCGGGTTTCATCACTGTGGATCTGTTCGCGGCAACGGAAGTCACATCGACCCCCGGAAAATCCGAGATGCTGCGGCGCGTGACGGACAGCCCGGCCCTTGCGTCCACCTTTGCGGTCGGCGAAGAAGCGGAGCAAACCGCTCCGGCGGTGATCCGGGAAGTCGGAAAAGTCGCCGCGCCACTGGACGCTCCCGGAGTGCGTTTTCAGCCGGGCTCCACCGTGAGAGTGGACGCAGTCGTGCGGACCCGCAAGATCGGACACTTTTTCCCCGGCGGCACCGTGGATGCGTTCGATGTGTGGCTGGAATTCAAGGCAACCGACGCCCGCGGGCGCGTGCTGGCGTGGAGCGGGCGGGTGGAAGACAACGGTCGCGGACCGGTGGACAAAGGAGCGCACTTCTACCGCTCCTTGCAGTTGGATGCGGAAGGAAACCCGATCGATAAGCGCAACGCATGGCAGACACGCAGCGTATTGTACGTGCGGCTGATTCCGCCCGGTGCGGCGGATACGGTGCACTTCCTGTTGCCGATCCCCAAGGACGTGGAAGGACCGATCACGCTGGAAACGAGACTGAACTATCGCAAGTTCACCGATTATTACACCAAGTTCGCGTTCGCCGGCGTGGCCCAGTCCGGTCGCGCCGGTCTCGGGTTCGACAGCCGCACCTACACCTTCGATTCGAAGCCGGTTCCGGAGTTGCCGATCGTAACGCTGGCCCAGGCGAAGACCGTCGTCGCGGTGGGAGAGCCGCACTGGGAGCCGGTTCCGCGTAAGCAAGACCGCGAGCGCTGGAACGACTGGGGCATCGGCCTTCTTCTGCAAGGCGACCTTAAAGGCGCCGAATATGCGTTCCGTCACGTGACCGAGATCGAACCCGGCTATCCGGACGGATGGGTGAACGTCGCCAGAGTGCTGATCCAGGAAGGCGAGGACGATGCGGCACGTCCCTTCACCGATAAAGCGCTGGAGTTGAGTCCCAAGCTGGCGCGGGCCAACTTTTTCAAGGCCATGATCCAGAAGGCGGATGGAGACTACGACGGCGCCCTCGAAAGCCTGCGACAGGTGGAGGATCAGTACCCGCGGGATCGCGTCGTGCTGAATCAAACCGGGCGGATCCTGTTCCTCGAGCGCCGCTACCAGGAAGCCGTCAAGGCGCTGGAACAGGTGCTGGCCGTGGATTCCGAGGACCTTCAGGCACACTACAACTTGATGCTCTGCTTCCGGGGGCTGGGACAAATCGATAAGGCCAAGCGCGAGGAGACCCTGTTCCGCCGCTTCAAGGCGGATGAGTCTTCCCAGCAGTTGACCGCTCGCCCGCGACAGTTGAGTCCCGAGGATAACAATGAAAGACAGCCGATACACGATCACGCTCCTGAGCCTGGTGTTTCTTACGGCCTGCGGGACGGTGCGCACACGGTCAAACGAATCGCACGAGACACTGCCGGTGCGGTTCACCGACGTGACGGCGGAAGCGAACATCCACTTTCAGCACAACTCCGGCAGTGAGGGTAAGAAGTGGCTGCCGGAGACCCTGGGTCCGGGCTGCGCCTTCTTCGATGCGGACGGCGATGGCTGGCTCGATATTCTGATCGTGAACGGAAAGGACTGGACGGAGGACGGCCGCCGCAGTACGGCGGCGCTCTATCGCAACGATCAGCACGGACACTTCACCGACATCACCAAGGGCAGCGGGCTCGACTTTGAGGCTTACAGCCTGGGCGTAACGATCGGCGACTACGACAACGACGGGCGCGATGATGTGTACATCACGGCGCTGGAGGGCGATCGGCTATTCCACAACGAGGGCGGCGGGCATTTTCGCGATGTCACCGCCGAGGCGGGCATCCACAACGCCAGCTTCGGAACCAGCGCCGCCTGGCTCGATTACGACCTCGACGGCAAACTCGATCTGTTCGTCGCCAACTATGTTCAGTGGACTCCGCAAGCCGACCTGTGGTGTTCGATGGACGGGTCCACCAAATCTTATTGCACGCCGGAGTCGTACAAAGGCACGTCGTCCAAGCTGTATCGGAATTTGGGCGGCGGAAAATTCGCGGACGTGACCGAGCAGGCCGGCCTGGCCGATCCGACAGCCAAGTCCCTGGGCGTAACTACCTTCGACTATGACGGCGACGGTTTTACCGATCTGTTCATAGCGAACGACACCCAGCCCAACAAGCTGTATCACAACCTGAAAAACGGGAAGTTTCAGGAAGTGGGGCTTTCCGCCGGGGTGGCATTCGGCGAAGACGGCGTGGCACGTGCCGCCATGGGCGCAGACGCGTCCGACTACGACCGTTCGGGAAGGCCGCATCTGATCGTGGGCAACTTTTCCAATCAGATGCTGGGTCTCTATCACAACGAAGGCAATGGCTTGTTCGTGGACGAGGCGCCCAGATCCGCGGTGGGGCACGCCAGTCTCCTGAAGCTGACATTCGGGCTATTTTTCTTCGACTACGACCTGGACGGGTATCCGGATATTCTGGCGGCCAACGGCCATCTGGATGAAGAGATCGAGCGCGTGCAGCCCAAGGTGCGCTACCAGCAGACACCGCTGCTGCTGAGAAATCAGGGCAATGGAATGTTCCAGGAGGTGGGAGCGTTTACCACACCGATGGTGGCGCGCGGAATGGCGTACGGCGATTACGACCGCGACGGCGATCTGGACGTGTTGATCGCCACGAACAACGGCCCGGCTCATCTTTATCGCAACGATGTTGATCGCAAAGACGGCGGGAACGGGAATCACTGGCTCAATGTGAAACTGGAGGGCACCCGGTCGAACCGCGACGGAATCGGCGCGGTGGTGCGCGTGACCAGTGCCGGTGGGATGCAGTGGCAGGCGGTACATAGCGGTTCGAGCTTCTGTTCGGCCAGCGACCTGGCGCTCACTTTCGGACTGGGCCGCGATGAGAAGGCAACCAGTGTTGAAGTCCAGTGGCCCGGCGGCACGCAGCAAGTCTTAAAGGATGTCCCAGCCGGACAACATCTGGTCATCAAACAACAATGAGGGATCTCCTGGAGTTATCCGGCACGGCACAGGCGCTGATGATCCGGAAGGGCGAAGTGTCGTCAGCGGAGTTAGTGGAGGCGCACCTCGAGCGTATCGAGCAGGTGAACCCGTGCCTGAACGCCGTGGTGGAGGTGCTGGCGGAATCAGCGCGGAAGACTGCTGCGCGGGTGGATCAGCAGCGTGCTCAAGGCAACTCGCTGATTTCTGTGTTGGGTCCTCTGGCGGGTGTTCCATTCTCGATCAAGGATTCGATCGAAGTGGAGGGGACGGTGTGCACGGCCGGCACGCTCGGCTTGCAATCGGCCCCGGCTTCGACACGAGATGCCACAGTGGTGGCGCGATTGCGGGCCGCGGGTGCGATTCCGATCGCGAGGACCAATCTGCCGGACCTCCTGTTTGCCTTCGAAAGCGACAACCTGATCCACGGCCGGACGAATAATCCCTATGGGCTTTCGCGCACCTCCGGCGGCTCCAGTGGAGGCGAGGCCGCGCTGATCGCAGCGTGCGGATCTCCCTTCGGCCTGGGTAGCGACGCGGCCGGGAGCGTGAGGCTGCCCGCGCATTTCTGCGGCATCGCGAGCATCAAGCCGACCTCGGGACGCTTGCCTCGCACCGGCCACGTTCCCCCCGCGGGCGGGTGGATCGAAACGCTGTGGCAGATCGGCCCCATGGCGCGCCGCGTCGAGGATTTGTGCACCCTGATGCCGCTGCTCGCCCGGCCGGACGGACTGGATTTTACCGTGGTCGCGATGCAGAGTGGAGATCCCGCGGCCGTGCGCATCGGCGACCTGCGGATCGCGTTTTTCACGGACAACGGAATCGTGCCGGCGGATCCCGAAACCGCCGCGGTTGTTCAGCAGGCCGCTGCCGCAATCGCGAAGGAGGTCCGGGTGATGGACGAGCGGCGACCTCCGGGCATCGAGGAAAGCTACGAGCACGAGATGCGCTTGATCGGCCCGGATGGCGGCGACGGTTTGCGAGCGTATCTGGAGCACGTCGGGAGTACGCGCACGCATCCGCTGCTGGACGGGTGGCTGGCGAAGCTCGAGCCATACCGCACGACGCTGGCGGGGTTCGCCCAGTACTGGGCAGATCTGGATCGATTCCGCGCACAGATGTTCGCGTTCCTGGAAGATTACGACCTCATTCTATCGCCGGTTTGCGCGCACGCGGCTCTACCGCATGGGAGTTCGATCGAGGAGCGCACGTTTCAGGGATTCAGCTATACGATGACGCACAATCTTACCGGGTGGCCGGCCGCCGTGGTTCGCTGTGGACAGACGGCATCCGGATTGCCGATCGGTGTGCAGATCGCCGCGCACCCCTGGCGGGAAGACGTGGCCTTGCGGATCGCCGGCCGGCTCGAAGAACTATTTGGCGGGTGGCAGCCCAGCCCCCATGTAACCGTTGCGAGCGATCATGCCGGCTCGATCCCTGTAAACCGACGGATTCTCGGGCAGTAGAGTCGCCAGCCCGTCGACGTAACGGTTGTACATGCAGAAGGCTGCGGCAATCAAGACCGTATCGTGAATCTCAGCGTCGGTCGCGCCCTGCTGGTGCGCGCGGTCTATATCTTCCGCAAGGACGCTCTTTCCGCCACTCTGCACTTTGCCAGCGATGGCCAACAGCGCTTTCAACTTGCCGGAAATCGCGGCCTGCTCGAAATCACGCTTGACCTGTAGAACCAGTGCATCATCGCCATTTAGGTGGTGCGCCGCGATGGCGCCGTGACTGCTCTGGCAATACGTGCAATCATTCTGGGACGAAACGTAAGTGGCGATCAGTTCACGCTCTCCGGGCGTGAGCGTGTTCGGCGAATGCAACAGGATATTCGCAAGCTCGCACAGCGGCTTGGCGGTGTCCGGACGCAGCTCAAATAGTCCGCGGATGCCCGGAACTCCGTCCGGAAGGGCGATATGCGGCACAATCTGTCCTCACTTTCTTACATAACCCGTTTCGGCCGACCGTTTCCCGGCGAGCCGGTGAGCCTCGCCGGAAAGGACGTGGACGCCGCTAGCGCCCACCCATCGATTGTAAAAGTTGAATAGCGCGCAGATGGTAATGACGTAGTAGATCGCCTCATCGTCCCACCCGGCCGCATACATGGGCTGCATGTCTACGGCGGTGATTTGCTGCGCGCGGTGATTCACTTTCTCGGCGAAACGAAAGAGCGTTTTTTCGTTCTCGTCGAGAGCGGACTTCTCCATGTCGCGAACCACTGCTTCCGAGAATTTCTCGCCATCGATTCCACGCTCTTTTTCGAGAAGAGCCGCCGCGAATCCGACGTGCGCTTTGGTGCAAAACGGGCAGCGATTCAGCGCCGAGGTATACGCTGCGAGCAGTTCGCGGATGCCGGGACTGATCGGCGCGCGTTCGCGCAAAACCGCCTGACTGAAGCGCGCAAGATGGGCCGTCATCTCCGGCCTGAACGCGAACAAGTGCCAGATCTGCATATACTCGGAGCCTGCCTCCTGCATGCCGCGAATCAGGTCGGCATATGGACTCGGCTGCGGATCATTCTCGACGCCGGGAAGAAACGTTGGCTCCATACTTTAAACAGTGGGTCAATCCTATAACAATCACAGCGACAAGTCCAGACCAGGATTTGTGGCGGATCCCGTGGCGGCCTACGATCGGATCGCGCCGGTATACGCGCGCCTGTCGGAGCAGCGGAAGTCCTATCTGGATCGTATCGATCGGCTGGTCGTTTCCGAGATCCCGCCGGGTAGCCGTTCTTTGCTCGATATCGGGAGTGGCGATGGCACCCGCGCCCGCCGCATCGCGCAGGCTCGGGGTATTGCGGAACTTGTGTTGCTGGAGCCAAGCCGCGCAATGCAGGGCAGCGGCCTCGCGGACACCACGTTCTGGACCATGCGCGCCGAAGAACTTCACTCGGTTCAAGCCGAGTTCGACGTCATCACCTGTCTCTGGAATGTCCTCGGGCACATCTTTCCATTGGCGAGCCGGATGGAAGTGCTCCGTCAGTTTGCCCGACTGGTATCTCCGCATGGCAAGATTTTCGTCGACGTGAATCACCGCTACAATGCCCGTCATTATGGGCCGCTCCAAACGGCTCTGCGCTTCCTCCGCGACGGGGTGTCCTGGGACGAGAAGAATGGCGATGTTGTGGTCGCGTGGCAGGTCGACGGGACGCGCTGCACAACCATGGGGCATGTCTTCACCGACAAGGAATTCCGTTCTGTTGCTCTCGCCGCCGGCCTGAGCGTAGAGAAGGCGTTCGTCGTCGACTATGGCACCGGAGAATTACGGCGATGGAGCTGGGGAGGAAATCTCCTTTACGTGTTGCGGCCAACCTCCGCGGAAGTTGTCTGAGCAGAGCGTTCGGGAATGCTCCGGATCGCCTCGCGCAGGCTCCTGCAGACCTCCGCAATCTGCTCCTCTGTCAGGCGATTAAAAAACGGCAGCGCCAGTGTTCGATCCGCCACCTGCTCGGTGACCATCAGATCGTCGCGAGAACTTGCATACGCCGCGTAAAGGGGTTGCAGATGCAAGGGAGCGAAATAACGCCCGCACCCGATTCCCCGCGCAGTCAACTGATCAGAAATCGAGTCTCGATCCGCTCGCGTAAACCGGGCGGACAGACGAACCACGAAGACGAACCAACCCACACGTCCGCCTTCGATTTTCAAAGGGGGCAATATGACTTCGGGGATCGCCGGAAGCTCCTTCGCGTAGCGCATCGCGACGGCCTCACGGGCTTCAAGAATGCTGCCGAGCCTCTTCATTTGCGTAACGCCCAGAGCGCAGTTCATCTCTGAAAGACGATAGTTGTAACCGAGAAGGCTGTGCTCCAACCAGCCGTCAGTTGATCTTCTCCCCTGATTTCGCAGGGCGCGCATCGTCTCCGCGATACGGGAATCGCGAGTAACGACCATTCCACCTTCGCCGGTGGTGATCGCCTTGTTGGGATAAAACGCAAACACTCCCAAATCGCCGATTCCGCCGACGTTTCGTCCGCGATACTGCGCTCCGATGGCCTCGCATGCATCTTCAATCACCGGCAAACCATGTCTTCGGGCGATGTCCAGGATCGGATCGAGATCGGCGGGGTACCCGAAGGTGTGTACGACGATGATCGCGCGGGTCCGAGGGGTGATCATCTTCTCGATTCGGCCGGCGTCCAGGTTTAAAGTAATGGGATCGATGTCGACGAATACCGGGGTGGCGCGCTGGTACAGCACGGCATTGCCGGCGGCGATGAAGGTGAAGGACGGCAGAATGACTTCATCGCCTTCGCCGATACCCAGCGCACACAGGCAAAGATGGAGTCCCGCGGTTCCCGAACTGACGGCGATACCGTAGGGGACGCCGGCGGTTTCCGCCATCGATTGCTCGAACTCCGCCATTTTCGGGCCGATACTGAGCCGCGGCGTTCGCAATACGCTCACCACGGCTTCAATGTCGGCCTCGGAGACTTCGGGAGCCGAAAGCGGGATTCTCATTTCCATCGCTTGATCAGGAGCTCCTCGTCCAACGGCACCGACGCAAGCACCGAAACGATTCTCTCCGACGCCCGGCCATCGCCATACGGATTTTCCATGCCTTTGAGCGAGCTCCGGAATTCCTCACTTCTTGCGATGCCGATTTGTTCCAGAATCGACGCGACCGTCGCTTCGGCTGTGAGCACGTTGCGCCCGCGCTCGCGGCCCCGCTGTCGAATCCCGACATCCACCACCGGCAGCGCGAAGGACGCCGCCTCGATAATCCCGCTGCTGGAATTTCCGACCATCAGATCCACGTGCTGCAACAAACTCCAGTAGACGATCGGATCCAGGTTCACGAAGACCTTGTTTTCTCCGCGCTCGTGCAAACACGATTCCATTCGCTCGATCAGCGACCGGCTGCCGGCGTCGGCGTTCGGATAGCAGCATAGGAGCTGTCCCGGCATAGACTGGATCGCCGAGAACATCGCGTCCGCCTCCCGGATGGTATCCCGAGCGATCGTCGTGGGGTGATAAGTAATCAGCGCTGTCGGCCGCCCGAGGTCGATGGCCAGGCGCGTCTCCAGTTGTTCGCGATTCAACAGCGTGCTGCGCCGCAGGTGATCCAATGCCGCGGCCCCGGTGCGGTGGACGCGCCACTCCTCCTCGCCCATAGCGATCACCCGTGCGCGTGCCGAATCCGTGGAGGTGAAGTGTACGTGGCTGAGCTTGGTCAGCGCGTTGCGGACCGCGTCGTCGATGGCGCCTTCACTGATCTCCCCTCCCTCGATGTGCGCTACCGGGATGCGCAGGGCCAAGGCAACTGAGGCCGGCGCGAGCATTTCATAACGGTCGGCCGGCAAAACCACCAGGTCGGGACGCATTTGCCCAAAGCAGTCCGCCAGACTCAGGGTCGCGACCCCGATCGTTTTGGCCATGCCGACATCGCTATCTGAGCTCAGCAGGCACTCGATCCGGGCGGCGACGCAAAACCCGTCTTTTTCGATCTCCCGAACCGTGCAACCGAATTCCGGAGACAGGTGCGGTCCGAGGGCGACAATCTTCAGATCCACGTCGGGATGCGAAGCCAGGTCGTGCAAGGGCCAGTACAGCAGGCTGTAGTCGGCGCGAGACGTGGTGACGACGGCGATCTTACGCTTCATGATCCAACCCCAGCGGCCCTGGACATCGCATTCAGCACGAGCTCGCTAGGTACATACTCGGGAACCACCGAGGACAACATCCGAATAAGCTCCGAACCATCGCGCCTGGCAATGCAGCCGGAAAGCCGCTCCATCACATCTTCTAGTTCCGCGGGCGAAAGCCGAGTGGGTTTTGATGACCTCGAGAGGGCCCTCGACGAATCCATCCTTGATCTCACACTTATAGGTGAGTTCCTCCGTGAGTTTATCCCCCGGGCGCAAGCCGGTGAACTCGATCGGGAGTTCCTTGGCCGGCGGCGTGAATGAGGAACCCGGCCAATTCGGCAATTCGCACGGGTTCGCCGAGCTCCGGCAAAAGGATTCTTCCTTCGCACGCGGCAGCTCCGCAGGCCGCAGTTCCACAAGCAAGGATCGCCTCGACGGTCTGGCGCAGCGACAGAAACCAGCGGCTCGCTTCCGGATGCGTGACGGTCACGGGCCTCGATTCCGCAATCTGCTTCAGGAAAACCGGGACCACACTGCCGCTGGACCCGATCACGTTACCGAGCCGGATCGCATTCATCCGGCATTCGGCGCTACTGAGCGACACCACAGCCAACTCCGCGATCCGTTTCGAGACGCCCATGACGCTATGCGGATTCACCGCCTTGTCGGTGGAGACAAACACAAGTCTCGACGCGCCATGGCGGAGAGCCGCTTGCGCCAGAGTCCAGGTGCCAATGGCATTGTTGCGCACAGCCGCGATCGGATTGAGTTCCAACAAAGGAACGTGCTTAAAGGCCGCCGCGTGATAGATGATCTCCGGGCGATAGCGCCTGAAAATGCCGTCCAGCAAGTCCGTATCGCCAACCGTTCCTAAGCAGGCTTGGTGGGGCACCTGGCCCTGAGCAAGCTCCAGGTGCCGCTGGATTTCGAAAAGGTTGTATTCGGAAGAGTCCAGCAGGACGATCCGCCGGGGGCCGGCGCCGGCGATTGCCTTGACTAAGGCGGACCCGATAAATCCGCCCGCTCCGGTGACAAGGACGCTTCGGCCGGCGTGGGCAGAGTCGAACGGAAGGCTGCTCGTCTCATCCAGGGACTGTGGAAGAAAGCGCCTCCACACGCGCTCTCGGGAAGCGGCCATTCCTCAAGCCTACTGGTGCGGAACCCAGGTTGCAATTTCCAGCCGCTTTTGCCCGATCATCGCGAAGACTGCCTGAGCTCTTGTTCGATTTCCGCCAACAGCTCCGGAGGACCCTCGTTTCGCACCCGTCCGAGAGCTTGCTCCAGATACTGCCGGGCTTTTACTCCGTCGCCAACCGAACGGTAGGCTTCCGCCAGCATGACGAGCACCAGAGAAGTTCGGGAATCGTCTACTTGAAGAGCGGAAGTGAGCTGCGGAATGGCCTCTTGGCCCCGGCCCAGGCTCAACAAGATTCGGCCCAGTTCCACCTGCGCCAGCCGGTTGGAGGGTTCCGCTGCGAGCGCCGACTGGAACTGCTCCACCGCTTCTCGCGGATGGCCTTGCCGGTCTAACGCTTCACCCAACCAAGTATGCGCCTCGGCGTAATCCGGTTTCAGTTCCACGGCTTTGCGCAATGCCGTCACCGCTAGGGCAAATTTTCCTTGCCGAAGCATCGCCGCTCCGTAGTGATTGTAAATGTAAGGAAGTTGCGGATTGAGCCTTTTGGCTTTCGAATACAGTCCGTCCACTTCGTCATCGAATTTATCGGAGAATCGCGCAATATAAAGAAGATTCATCAACGCGCTGAGGTTGTTGGGATCTTTCGCCAGAACCTCGTGATTCACCCGGGCGGCGTTATCCCAATCTCCTTTCTCGACCAGCTTGTCGGATTGTTCGAGCTGGCTGTACGCCCCGGCGGAGAGCGCGGCGACGTCTTTCAGCAGCGTGTCCTCTGACGGAGGACGTTGCTCGGAGTATCGTTTCGCCAATTCGAAATTCTTGGAGGCCTCTTCGGCACGCCCCAAACTCCTCTCAACAATCGCCAACCCATAGTAGGCGGCCCCATAGCTGGGGTACGCCAAGCAGGCGCGGCGATAAAAGTCCTCGGCGGCGGAGACATTCCGCTGCGCGTAGTTCACCCGTCCGAGGCCGTAAAGCGCGGCGGCGGAGTTCGGATCCCCCGCCCGAACCGCCTCATAGGAGGCGCCGCTCTCCTGAAAACGCCCGAGATCGAACAGCAGATCGGCGCGCAGAAGGAGAGCCGGGGCATAATCGGGCCGAATTCGCAAGGCCGCGGAAATCGCATCCAAGGCCTGTTCATGCTTGGATAATTGCTGAAGGACGAGCGCCAAATAGTATCGCCACGCGAATTCCTTGGGTTCCAGACGTATCGCCCGTTGGTAGGCGAGGACGGCCGGTTCATTCAGAGCGTGCGCCTGGAGAACCATACCAAAATGTCCGGAAGCGCTGCCCGTGGACGGCTCTGCTTCGGCTTGTTTATGTGCGGCGAGAACAGCCTCTCTCACGTCCGCAGCGAATCCGTCCACCGAGGGATTAGGAATGGGCGGAACCGGACTGTTGCAGGACGAAACCAGGGCGCCGGCCGCGAGCACAGCCAATCCCGCTACGATCGCGGCGCCTCGATCCATCGGGTTGACAGTATATCATCCCGGTGCCATGCTGATCGAAATGAAACGGCGTGGGCTCGCTTTATTTGCGCCGTGCATGTTTGCAGTTCTGATCTCCTGCAAATCTGTTTCCCGCTCGTTTCCTCTTCCTTTCGAAGAAATCGCCAGGCAGTCGGGACTCGATTTCTGGCAGTCCTCTGGAGCATCCGGGGACTACCGCCTGCCGGAAATCATGGGATCCGGCGCTGCTCTGATCGACTACGACAACGATGGAGATCTTGACGTTTACCTGATCCAGGGCACTCCCGAGGACAACGGCAGACAACTGGTCCCTCCCCCGCAAGGCTGGAAGCCGGGCAATCGGTTGTTCCGCAATGAGCTGGTCCCGAGCGGCAAGCTCTCCTTCACTGATGTCACGGAAACCGCCGGCGCCGGGTACCGTGGAATCGGAATGGGGGTCGCGGCGGGCGATTACGACAATGACGGTTTCATCGACCTATATGTCACGAACTTTGGACGCAATGTTCTGTACCGGAACAGGGGGAACGGCACTTTTGAGGACGTGACGAACAACGCCGGAGTGGAATCCTCGGGCTGGTCGACCAGCGCGGCGTTTATCGATTACGACAAAGATGGATTTCTCGATCTCGTGGTGGTGCATTATGTCGATTTCGATACGCGTTCTTGCTTCACGCCCACGGGCCGGCGCGACTATTGCGGGCCCAAGCCATTCGAGCGAACCGTCACCCAGGTTTTCCGTAACCAGGGGAACGGGAAATTCCAGGACGTCACGTCGGCTACGGGCCTGAATACCGCCCGTGGGCCGGGACTCGGGATCCTGACTGGCGATTTCGACTCCAATGGATGGCCCGATTTCATCGTCGCGAACGATGGGGCCGCGAATCATCTCTGGTTAAACCAGCGCGGCCGCACATTTCAAGAGTCGGGTTTGACCAGCGGGGTCGCGTATGCTGCCGACGGTCACGCCCGTGCGGGAATGGGCGTCGCAAGCGGCGATATCAATGGGAACGGCCGGCAATCCCTGGTAGTAACGAATCTTCCTACCGAGGGATTCACGCTTTTCCAAAAGCAGCGCGGCGGCGACTTCATGGATTCCACCGTGCAAATGGGCGTCTTCCACGCTTCGACGCCTTACACCGGGTTTGGCGTCGGCCTGATCGATATCGAGAATCGCGGTGTGCTGGATCTATTCACAGCGAACGGCGCCGTTGCGGCGTTACCCGCCCAGCCAAACGATCCTTATCCGTACCGCGAGCGAAACATGCTTCTTCGCAACCCCGGCAACGGCGAACCGTTCGAAGACATTACGGCATCCGCCGGTCCGGCTTTGGAATCCGCGGAGGTCAGCAGGGCAGCAGTGTTCGGCGACGTCGACAATGACGGGGGCATCGATATTCTGGTCACCAACAATAACGGTCTGGTCCGGTTGTTACGGAACGTCGCGCCCGGACGGGGCCACTGGATCACGCTCGTTCTGCAAGGAGCCCGCTCCAATCGATCCGGCTACGGAAGTGCGGTCGAACTGATCCGGAAGAACGGCTCATCGGTGACTCAATGGGTAAGGGGTGATGGCAGTTACCTCGCCGCCAACGACAGCCGGGTTCATTTCGGATTGGGGAAGTCGGCCGATATCGATCGCGTCCAGGTCCGCTGGCCGGCCGGTCATTGCGAAGCGTGGAGCGGAGTGCCGCCGGATAAGATCACGACACTTCGGGAAGGGAGGGGTCAGGAGTGCCCGGCATCGCCCGCCAAGGGCAAAGATTAGTTTCTCTGGCGAGCCTTCGCAGAAGGCCGGCTCACGGTAGCCACCAGATCGCCAAGCTGATTCGCCGTGAATTGATTCCCCTCTGGCCACAAGATTACGTTGCCTGTCGAGTACTTGTGGTCCGGCCCAAGACGCGACACTCTATCGGGCGGGTAGAATCTGCAACCTCCGCGCCGTCGCACGGCAGAGGTCTGCAAACAGGGGGCGCAACACTCCTCCAGCATTTAGTACCTTACTTCCATGCCCCAGCGCAGCGCGGGCGTTCTCCTGTTCCGGCGAATCGCGCCCCGGCCAGACGCCTGCGAAGTCCTGCTGGCCCACCCCGGAGGACCCTTCTGGAAAAACAAAGACGACGGAGCCTGGTCCATCCCCAAGGGCGAGTACGGTAAGGACGAGGATCCCCTCGCCGCCGCCAAGCGCGAGCTCGCCGAAGAAACCGGATTGACGCCCTCGGGGGATTTCATCCCGCTGGGCGAGATTCGCCAGCCCGGAGGCAAATTCGTCACCGCATGGGCGCTGGAAGTGGACTTCGGCACAGCCTTCGATACCGCCGGAATGCGCAGCAACACGTTCTCCATGCCCTGGCCTCCCGGTTCGGACACGCTACGGGAGTTCCCGGAAATCGATCGCGCCGCATGGTTCCCCCTGGAAATCGCCAGGAGCAAAATCCTAAAAGGACAAGCCGGGCTGCTGGAGCGTCTGGTCCAACATTTGCGCCGCCATTAGGAACACTGTACATTTATGAGGGGTTCTTAATGACTAAACCGCTTTGTTGGTGGGCCCTGCTGGGCGCCGCAGCCTTGTTGTTCTCCGGCTGCGCCAAACCACAGGAAACTCGCTCTGAGTATTCCATGGGCGAACGTGTCCCGATCGGACAAATGACGTACAGCGTCGTCGAGAGCGCCTGGAAAACACAACTAGGGGAGTCATTCCGGGCTCGCACCCCGGAACAGCGTTTTCTGCTCCTCAAAATATCGGTCACCAACGGCACCGGGAAGGACGTCTCCATTCCCCTGCTGACTCTGGAGGGAGCCAACAACCAGACCTATCCGGAAATCGCCAATGGCGAAGGCGTGGACAACTGGTTCGGCCTGCTGAGAACCGTCAACGCCGGGGAGACGCAGCAGGGCAACATCTTATTCGACGTGCCGCTCACGTCCTACAAGCTCCGGATCCCGGACATCGCGGATACGCAGATGGAGAGGTACGTAACGGTCCAGATTCCTCTGCGGCTGGATTCGGATTTGCCCATTCAATCGCCGGTCGCTCCGGGGGGCCTAAAATAGTCGGTGTGGCCACCCGCTACTGGATCGCTCTATTGCCGCTGCTCACGGCGGGGGCGCTGCCGGCGGCGCCCCAGCTAGCCTTCGAGCGCCTGGCGTTGCATCAGTACGAGGACGGCCCGCTGCTGCCGGCCAACCACGACTTCCTGCCCGGAGAAACGGTTTGGTTCAGCGCCCGCGTCGCGGGTTTCCAAAGCCAGGCGGCCGGCGACAACCGCAACGTAAAACTGTCCTGGCAAGTGCAGGTGATGGATCCGGCGGGCGTCGCGGTGGTGCCTCCGAAAACCGGCCGTCTGGATGAATCGCTGCGCTCCCAGGACAAAGACTGGGTCCCCAAATTCGTGGTCTCGTTCCTGCTGCCGTCGTTCGTTCCCGGGGGAAACTACCACATCCCGGTCACGGTGAAAGACGAACTGGCGGGCTCGGAAATCAGCGGCGACCTGGAGTTTCATGTGCGCGCGGAGAGCATCGAGCCGAGTGCGTCCTTCGTGATTCGCGATTTCCGTTTCCTGCGCGAAGAGAACGATACCGAGGCGTTGCATCCCCCGGTGGTGTACCGGCCCGGCGCGATGCTGTGGGCCAAGTTCGAAATGGCGGGGTATCAGTTCGGGGAGAACCACAAATTTTCGGTGGATTACGGGCTGGCGGTCTTGAACGCGGACGGCAAGGAACTGTTCGCGCAGCCGGAAGCTGCCGCGGAATCGAAAGAATCGTTCTACCCGCAGCTGCGCGTTCCCGGCGCGCTGAGCCTGCATCTGGATCCGAACGTCCCGGCCGCGACGTACACTCTGGTGGTCACGGTGCGCGATAAGATCGGCGGGGTGACCGCCGAGCAGCGCGAGACATTCCGCGTGGAATAGTCAAACGAAGTTCAGATCCACCGAGCCCACGGCTCCGAAATCGGCCGTGATGCGATCTCCGCGCTGGGCCATGTAGACTTCCGTGGTGACGCCGGTGGTGACGTATTGGCCTGCCTGCAGGCCGAGCCCGCGCTCGCTCAAGTGGTTGACCAGCCATTCCAGAGCGTTCAAAGGGTGGCCGAGCACGTTGCTCCCGCTGCCTTCGCGCAGCACTTTTCCATTGACGGTCACGCGCACGGCCTGCGCGGCGAGATCGATCTCCCGCCAGTCCGTCCGCAGCGGGCCCTTGACCCAGGCGGCGTTGCAGGCGTTGTCGGCGATCAACGAAGGCGCGCCGATGGTGGTCCATTCGTCGAACCGGCTGTCGACGATCTCGATGCCGGGGAGAACTCCTTTCACCGCCGCGGCGATTTCCTGGCGCGAGCGCGGCGCGGCGGCCGGGGGAAGATCGCGCGCCATTTCGAAGGCGAATTCGGCCTCCACCACGCGCATGAAGAATTGGCCGGCTTCGACGCGGGCTGGTTTTTCAGGAAAGCTTTCGAAAAAGAATGCCGAAAGCAGCCGGCCGGAGAAGGGCGCATCCACGTTCAGCTGGCGCTGCGCGGTGACGTTGGTACAGGCGACCTTGTATCCGATCACGCGACCGCCGTAGTGCGCGAGCCAACGCTCCACCAGGCCGTCCTGGACCACGTAGGCTTCCGCGGGGGTGTTCGGGCGGACCGGGCCGGGAAGCTCGGGCAGCCGTTGGTGTTTGATCCTGGCCTGGGCCAGAAGGTCCGCGGAGGTGGCGAGTTCGCGTGCTGGGGTCACCTGAACATCTTAACTGCTACGCGGCCTGAACGCCCGCTGCTTCAATACGGTTCCGGCCGGCGCTCTTGGCGGCATACAACGCCGCATCGGCGCGCGCGAGAAGATGCTCCGGCGCTTCGTCCGTCATCCAGGTGGCGATGCCCAGGCTGATCGTCACCCGCGCCGGGCACTCCGGCACCCGGATTTCCGCGGCGTTCTTCTGCATGCGCTCGGAGACGATGACGGCGGACTCCGTGGAGGTTGCGGGCAGGAGAAGGACAAATTCGTCGCCGCCATATCGGGCGGCCAGATCGTACGGCCGCAAGTGTTTTTGGAAAACTGCGGCTACACCAGCCAGCACGTGATCGCCGGTGGTGTGGCCATATTGATCGTTGATCTCCTTGAAGTGGTCCAGGTCGGCGATGACCAGGCTCAAGCACTCGCCCAGCCGCCCGGCACGAGCAATTTCGCGCAGCATGGCTTCGTGCAAAGTCCGGCGATTCGCAAGACCCGTGAGGGGGTCCGTGCGGGCCAGCTTCTCGACCTTTTCATTGGCTTCCTTGAGCTCCCGGTTGGTCCGTTCCCCCTCGCGAATCATCCCCATCAAATCATTGGTCAGCTTCAGGATTTCGTTCTGAACTTTCCACTCGGGCCCGTGTTGTGGAGGTTCCGGCACCAGGATCGTGTCGCTGAGGGTTTGCACGTTCGATTCCGGGGGCAGGGACTCTTTCCACACCTGGAATGCGTGTTCGTCCGTCCACCGGGTGAGCAACAGAAACGCCAATGGGTCGGTCGCGTCCGTCAGGATATCGACACCGAGGAAGCCCGCCGCGCTCTCCACCAAGCGGGCATGGTCGAGGGAGATCTTGCGCGCCTCGCTTTCCAGGCCAGCGTGAACTCGAAATCGCGAGATGGCTGTGACCATATTACTGCCAGTAATTCCGGTCTAAACTGCGATACTGCACGGCCTCGGCCAGGTGCTTGGCGGTGACGCGGTCGGAGCCGTCCAGATCGGCGATGGTGCGGGCGACCTTGAGAATCCGGTCGTGCGCGCGGGCCGACAGACCCATACGGCGCACGGCCATCTCGAGAGTCCGCTCGCCGGCGTCGTCCAGAGCGCAGATTCTCCGGAGCTGGCGGACCGGAATTTGTGAGTTATAGAAACCGCGGGCGTGCTGCACGCCGCGGACGCGCTCCACTCGGGCGCGCATGTCGTGAGAGCTCGCGCCGGTCGCCTGGCCGCGCAACTCCTGATACGGGACGGCGGGGACTTCGATGTGCAGATCGATGCGGTCGAGCAGCGGGCCGCTGATCTTGCCCAAGTAGCGTTGAATGATGCCGCCGGTGCAGCGGCACTCGCGGGTGGGATCGGAGAAATGCCCGCAGGGGCACGGGTTCATGGCGGCGATCAGCATGAAGTTCGAAGGGAACGAGAGCGTCATCTGGGCGCGCGCCAGCGTGACGCTGCCCTCTTCGAGCGGCTGGCGCAGCTGCTCCAGAACGTTACGGGGGAATTCGGGCAGCTCGTCCAGAAACAGCACGCCGTTGTGCGCCAGGCTCACTTCGCCCGGCCGGGGCATTCCCGAGCCTCCGCCGATCAGGCCGGCGTCGGAGACCGAATGATGCGGCGCGCGGAAGGGGCGTTCGGCGAGAAGACCGGCGCCCTTCGGCAGGAATCCCGCCACGCTGTGGACTTGCGTGGTCTCAAGCGCCTCGGGGAAGGTCAGCGGCGGAAGGATCCCCGGCAGGCGCTTGGCGAGCATGGTCTTGCCCGATCCGGGCGGGCCCACCAGCAGGACGTTATGGCCGCCGGCCGCCGCGACTTCGAGAGCGCGCTTGGAGGTGGTCTGGCCGCGCACGTCGGCGAAGTCGAGTGACGATCCATTGGGGACCGGCGCTGCCGGCGCCTCACGAACGTGCGGCGTGAACTGCTCCGGATGGTTCAGGAACGCAACCACCTCGCTCAGATGCCGCATGCCGAACACGCGCAAATCGTCGGCCACGGCGGCCTCTGAGGCGTTGTCGGCGGGCACCAGCAGGTTCGCGATCTTCTGCTTGCGGGCACAGGCGGCGATCGAAAGCGCTCCGCGCACCGGACGGATGGCCCCGTCGAGCGACAGCTCTCCCACGAAGAGGTGCTGGTCGCTGGGGGCCACCGTTCCCATCGCGCCCAGGATCCCCAGCGCCATCGGCAGGTCGAACCCGGCTCCTTCCTTCCGGACATTGGCCGGCGCCAGGTTGATGGTGACGCTCTTATTGGGATATCCGAAGCCGGAGTTGAGCAGCGCCGACTTGATCCGCTCGCGGCTCTCCCGGACGGCGGTATCCGGCATCCCCACGGTGATGAAATTGCCGCTGGTGCCGGGATACATGTCCACTTCGACGTCCACCAGGTAGGCGTCGATACCGTACAGTGCGGCGGATCGGGTCCGGAACAGGGCCATAGAAGAGATAGTGGCCGCAAGCAGGCGTTTCTCGCAGACGATTGTGCCCCTTATCAGCGAATGCTAGCCGTTACCGTGTTGGCTGCCTTGCCATCAAAGGTGATCACGACATCGACTGCTCCCCGCCCCGCGAGCGAACGCGGCAGCGGTCCGACATTGACGACGTCCTCTCCCTGGTAGGCCGCGACCTGAGCAAAGCCCGAGACCGGTACATCTTCGCCTCCGACAGTGGCGGTCGCCTGACTGGCATCTCGGAAGCCCGTTCCATAGAGCGAAAGATAGACCTGATCCCCCTCTGAACCGAGGTCCACCGGAACGGGAACCCGGTTCCCCACCGGTTTCGTCGGGTCGAACAGGTAATCCTGACTGACCACGCCGTTGGCGGAACGGATCCAAAAACCTGCGGGAACGCCTGATCCGCTCGAATTGGCGGTGAAGAGCGATGGAACTACGTTCTCCACTACCATCGGCTGGGAGACGATTCCACCCGTGCCGCTCTGAATCGTGACGGTCGCGTCACCCGAAGCGATTTCCGGTGGCACCAAAAAGATGACATCGCCCGGATCGACGTAGTACAGCAGCGCGACGGCAGTGAGACCGGCGCTATCCGTGATCATCACCTGCGTATTGAGGAGCTGCGTCGGCCAGTCAGTTCCGGGTGCGATCGCCGTGCCTCGGGCGAGTCCGCTGGCGAGGCTGATCATGATCATACTCTTGGCCATCTCGCCGGGCGGGGCGTAACTGGCCGCGGATACGGTGCGTAGCGGAGCATCGGAGAACGTGACGGTTGTTCCCAGTGGGACGGGAGAGTCCATGGCGAGCACTCGAACCTGAGGAGCGGAAACCGTTCCTGAAACGGTAAGGAGCGAAAATGTATCGCCCATCGTGGCGGTGGAGTCAGGTGTCACGCCGATCTTATAGTTGCCTTGCGCTTCCAAGGATGCGCGGATGAGCACAACATCAATTGGATGCGGAAGCGCGCCCCCGAAATCGAGCTCGAAGTATGCCGAATCGGGAATCCCCTGGACGGACCGCGAAGTGGTGCGGCCGAGAGGGTCCGTGACACTCAGGTCCACCGGGCTCATGGATACGACCGCGTACTGACCTTGTACAGCAGGCAGTCCGTTGAACCAGTCAAGAAGGGAGGTCGGCAGAAGAGGAGTTGTCGAGCAGGCGAATACCCCCGCGGAAGCCGCTGCCACGGCTAAGGCCACGTCCCCGGCCAAATTCAAGGTATTCTGGAGCAGCGGATAGATGGAAGGGTTGGTGGAACCAGCCGAGTAGGAAGGGGGCAGCGCCTGTGCCGGGGGCGCGTGTATCCGCCAGGCGAAGACGTCGCCGAACCTAGTGATAGGAATGATACTGCCGGGAAACGCTTGTCCGCTCCCCGGATCTATCAACGGCGCGCCAAAACTAGAGAAATCGCCGAGGCGCTCCGGAATTCTAGGCAAGTACGCTTCTGCGGCCAGACCAGGGGCAAGCTGAACCAGGCCGCAGAGACTCGATCCCACTGGGCCGGTATTGGGAATGGGAAGCAGCGCCATCCATTGGAGTAGTTGTTGCTCGGTGAATGGTTTCCCGACCACCAGGCGATCTCCCGCCGCGTTCGGCGACGTGATGTAATACACGGATTGGAACGGCAGAAATCCTAGCGGGGCGGGGAAACAAGAAGAGTCTGCCGAGCACGCCTGAGGTTGCGTCGAGGGTTGTGCAAACATTGGCCCGAGACTCGCCAAAACGACGAGCGCCGGCAGGAGGAACTTGCCTGACCTGAAATCCACAGATAGTGGCATTCGCCCTAGTATAGGATTCTTTGTTATTGTATGTCCGGGACTGTGTTTAGATATATAGGACGCCGCGACGCCCGCGGCCCAAGGAGCTTACGTGAAAGGTATTGTGCTCGCCGGAGGAACCGGAAGCCGTCTGTTCCCTCTGACCAAGATCACCAACAAACACCTGCTTCCGATCTACGACAAGCCCATGATCTATTACCCGATCCAGTCCCTGGTGGACGCGGGCATCAAGGACATCCTCCTGGTGACGGGCGGGCGGAACTCGGGCGATTTTCTGCGCCTGCTGGCCAACGGCAAGGAGTTCGGGCTGGCTCACCTGAACTACACCTACCAGGAAGGCGAAGGCGGCATCGCCGACGCGCTGGCCTTGGCCGAACACTTTGCCGACGGCGAGAAGATCTGCGTCATCCTGGGCGACAACATCATGCAGGGCTCCATCGCCGCGGCGGTTCAGGCGTTTGAGAAGCAGGAGCGCGGCGGGCGCATTCTGCTTAAAGAAGTCTCCGACGCCTCGCGATTCGGCGTGGCCGAGCTGTCCGGCGACCGCATCTTGAGCATTGAGGAGAAGCCCGCGCACCCCAAGTCTCCCTATGCCGTGGTCGGGATCTACCTGTACGACGGCACCGTGTTCGAGAAAGTGCGCCACCTGGTGCCCAGCAAGCGCGGGGAACTGGAGATCACCGACGTCAACAACGCCTATATCCAGGAAGGAACCATGAGCTATTCATTCCTGGACGGATGGTGGACCGATGCCGGGACGTTCGAATCGCTGCTGCGCGCGGCCAATCTGGTGGCTGCCGAGAGTCACGCTGCCGAATCCGCCGGCTCTTCGGATCGGGCTACCAGCGCGCCCCAGTGAAATCCCGCGCCGAACGCGGAAAACACGACCGGCCCGCGATCTGACGTCGTTTCGGACCATTCCGACGCCGCGATCAGCATGGACGCGGAGGAGGTGTTCCCGTAGCGCTGCACGTTGCTGAAGACCTTCTCGGGTCCGACGCCGAGAGACTTGGCGACGCGGATGAGCAGGTTCAGGTTGGCCTGATGCAGCAGGAAAACGGCGACCTCCTGGGCGGAAATATTCTGGCGGTCCAGCACTTCGCCGATCGCGGAAGGAATCTTGCGCGCGGCTTGCAGGATCACCCGCAAGCCGTTCATGCGCAGCGGCCCGGTCCCGTCAAACGCCAGGTCCTCGCGGTACTGGCCGTCGGTGTGCAGCACGGCGTCGAGCATTCGCCAGCGGCCCGGCCGCGCGGACACCAGCGCCGCTCCGGCGCCATCGCCGAACAGAATCGCGGTATTGGGATCCAGCGGAGAAGCTTCGATCACGGCGGACATCTTTTCGGCCGCGACCACCAGCACATCGCCCTCGGTTCCGGCCAGACGCATCGCCAGGGTTAGCCCGAACAAGCTTCCCGCGCTGGCCATGGGGAGATCGATCGCGGGCACCGAACCCAGGCACAAGCGGTCCGCTACTTCGGCGGCGGGTCCCGGAAATCCGCGCGCGGCGCTGCCGCTGGCGACGATCAGCATCCCCAGCGTGTTGGCTGAGACGCCCGCTTTGCGGAGGCATTCCCCGGCGGCCGCGACTCCCATATCGGCGACCGTCTGCTCGGGCGCGGCCCAGCGGCGCTCCTGGATTCCCGAAACCTTCTCGATCCACTCGGTGGTGCAGCCCAGGCGCTCGGCCAGTTCCGCGTTGGCGACCACCCTCTCGGGAAGGTGCGCCCCGAACGCGTGCAGGTACGCGGTCATGACATGCGATCGGCCAGATAAGCGTCCATCCGCTCGATGGAATCGAATTTCCGGGGGTGCAGATCGGAGTCCGGAACCTTGATGGCGAACTCTTTCTCGATGGCGCTCACCAGATCGGGAAGAGCGAAAGAATCCAGCAGTCCGCTTTCGAACAAGGATTCCTGTTCGTCCTCCGGCGCGGGCTTTCCCGCGATCTCCTGGATCAGTGTCCGCAACCGCTGGCGGCGCGTGGAATCAGGCATACGACTATCGTGCCATAGCGGCCTCCGATACGGCTGCAATACAATAAGTTTTGCCCCAGCTCTCGATCGTGGTACCGGCCTATAACGAGGCTGCGCGTCTTCCCCTGACCCTTCCCAAGCTGGCGCAGTTCTGCGAGCGCCACGGATCGGCCGAGCTTTTGATCGTCGATGACGGATCCCAGGACGCGACCGCGGCCTTGGTCCAGGAGTTCGCGGCCCGCTATCCATTTGCACGATTGCTGCAGAATCCAGGCAATCGCGGCAAGGGGCACTCGGTGCGCCACGGAATGCAGCAGGCCCAGGGCGATTGGATCCTTTCGACAGACGCGGACCTCTCGAGCCCGCTGGAAGAAGTCGATAAACTCCTGGCCGCGGTGGAGAAAGAAAACGCCGCCGCCGCCATCGGATCGCGCGCGCTGGACCGCTCGCTGGTCGGCGTTCACCAGGCGGCGATGCGGGAGTGGAGCGGGCGCGTGTTCAACCTGGTGATGCGCGCGGCCACCGGACTGCCGTTTCGCGATACGCAATGCGGATTCAAGCTGTTTCGCCGGGATGCGGCCGCGGTCATCTTCTCGCGCCAGCAACTGGAAGGATTCGGCTTCGACGTGGAGGATATGCTCATCGCGCGCATCCACAGAATCAAGGTCGTGGAAGTCCCGGTGCGATGGGACAACGTCGAAGGGACTAAGGTAAAAGCGCTGAGCGGAGCGCGCGCCTTCTGGGACCTTGCGGTGGTGCGCTGGAATCAGCTCCGCGGGCGCTATCGCTGATCGCGTCAGCCCGCCAGCGGCTGGACGGCTTCCCAAACCTGCTGCGCGACCGCTTCGCGCGTCTGGCTCCCGTCGATCAGCCGCACGCGCCGGGACTCGTCGGTGGCTAACTGGCGGTAAGCATCCCGAACGCGGCGATGAAAACCTACATCCTGGTCTTCGATCCGTGTTTCGGATACGCCGGTTTCGGGATCCGCGGTGCGAGCGCTGCGGCGGCGGGCGCGCGCCAGTCCTGTTTCGGCGTCGATATCGATCACCAGGGTTAAGTCCGGGACCAGTCCCCGGCAGGCGATGCGATCCAGTTCATAGACCACCTCGGCGCCCAGGCCGCGGCCCACGCCCTGATAGACCAGGGTGGAATCGGTGAAGCGGTCGGAAAGTACGGTGCGCCCGGCCGAGAGCGCGGGCAGGATCGACTGGTCCACGTTTTGCGCCCGGCTGGCAAACATCAGCAGCAGTTCGGCGGTGGGGCACAGTTCGCGATTCTTCGCGTCCAGCAGCACGTGGCGGATCTGGATGCCGATAGGAGTGCCGCCGGGCTCCTGGGTTTCGAGGACGTCGCGCCCGGCGTTCCGCAAGCGCTCGCCGAGCAGTCGAAGCTGGGTGGATTTGCCGCTACCCTCGGGACCTTCAAACGTAATGAACGGGCCGCGCCCAGTCATAAGCGAGGTCATAAGAGAGGTCAGTCGTAAACGAAGTGCAGGACCTTCTTCAGATCCTCCCATGCTTCGCGCTTCGCGTCCTGGTTATAGGGACGCAGCAGGTAGGACGGGTGAAAGGTCACCATCACCGGAAGGTCGCGCCACTTGTGCCACTTGCCGCGCAGCTTGGTAACTCCCTCTTTCGTGCCGAGCAGGGCCTTGGCCGCGGTGGAGCCCATGGCGCAAATCGCCTTGGGACGGATCGCCATGAGCTGGCGGAACAGGAACTGGCCGCAGATTTCCATTTCATCGGGCTGCGGCGTGCGATTCTCCGGCGGCCGGCACTTGACTACGTTACAGATGTAGACGTCCGGACGGCGGATGGGAATGCCTTCCTTGGACGCGGTATTCTCGATCATCTGGGTCAGCAACTGCCCGGCGCGGCCGACAAACGGCAAGCCCTGCGCGTCTTCGTCGGCCCCCGGTCCTTCGCCGACGAACACCAGACGGGACTCCTCATTCCCCGATCCAAACACGATCTTGGACCGCGCTTCGCTCAGGCGGCACCGGCGGCAGTCGTCTCCAATGTCCTGGCGAATTTGGAAGAGCGTGTCGCCTTCCGGCGCGAGAGAGGGCAAGGCAACAGAGGCAGGGGACAAGGTGGCTCCTTGAGTGATATTTACTGGCGGGACGTGGACGTCCCGCGCGGACGTGGACGCCCGCCCCACGTAGATTTCGTCGACACCCAGGTCGCGGTAGAAGTTGAGGCGCTCGCGCAGCTGGTCGGTAGTCATTAAGCGCTGTGGAGGGCCAGACGCAGCTTCATCATCTCGTCGAAGATCCGGTGCGCGATCGCGCGTTTCGAAGCGCGCGGGACAGGAATCGTCTCGCCGGTGCTGAGCACCAGGGTCACTTCGTTCTCATCCGATTCAAACCCGGTTCCCTGCTGCGACACCAGATTGGCCACCACCATATCGCAATTCTTGGACTCGAGCTTGCGGCGGGCTTCCTCGATCAGATTCTCGGTCTCCGCCGCGAATCCGACCAGCAGCCGGTCGCCCTTCTTGCGGCCCGCCTCGGCCAGGATATCGGGCGTCGGATCGAGCTCGAGTGAAAGCCGCGCCGCGGTCTTCTTCACTTTCTGCCGGGGAGGATTGGCCCGGTGATAATCGGCCACGGCCGCGGCCTTGACGATCATGGTGGCCTGCTCCAGATGGTCCATCACCGCCTGGCGCATTTCGACCGCGGTTCGCACGGGAATGAACTCGACATGCGCAGGCGCCGCCAGCGCCACCGGTCCGGAAACCAGGATCACGCGCGCTCCACGCGCCGCGGCAGCCTCGGCCAGCGCGTATCCCATTTTCCCGCTGGACCGGTTGGTGAGATACCGCACCGGGTCGAGCGGTTCCTGCGTGGGCCCGGCCGTGATGAGAACGGTTTCCCCGTCCAGATCCCGCCTGGCGCCGGCGCCATTAGCGGCGATAGCCGCGACCGCTTGCGCGATGGCCTCGGGTTCGGCCAGCCTGCCCTGGTCCCACCATGCCGCAGGCCAGAATGCCCTCGTCGGGCTCGACGATGACGTGCCCGCGCGCGCGCAACACGCGAAGATTCTCCTGCGTGGCGGGGTGATTCCACATGTTGGTGTTCATCGCCGGCGCCAGCACCACGGGCCCCGTGAACGCCAGATACGCGGTGGTCAGGAGATCGTCGGCCAGCCCGTGAGCCAGCTTGGCAAGCAGATCGGCGGTGGCCGGCGCGATCACCAGGATCTGATTCTCCTGGGCCACGCGGATGTGCTCGATGGCGCTGTCCAAGGTGTCTTCAGGACTGACCGCGCCAAAGAGGTTCGTGAGCACCTTGCGCCCGGTGAGCGCGGCGAAGGTCAGGGGACGGACGAACTCCTCGGCGGACCGGGTCATCACCACCTGCACGGTGAACCCATGCTCCATCAGAGCGCGGGCCAACTCGGCCGCCTTGTATGCGGCGATGCCTCCGCCGACTCCCAGGGCAACGTTCGTCGTCACCGGCATAGGCAGGGCTATTCTTCGACGGGCACCGGCTCGAACACGTGATGGATGGCGATGTCCTCATACTGGACCAGGCCGCGGCGGACCTCTTCCATCGCCATGACCGTGGGCTTCTTGGACGTAGTGGGCAGGAAGCTGCGCGCCCCGTTCTGCAACTGTCGCGCGCGCTTGGCGGCGACGATGATGAACCGGTAGGCGCTGGCCTCCGGATCGTCCGGGATCGTGTTCTGCGCGATTTGCTTAAGATTTGTTTCGGCCATCTTCAAAAGTCTCCAGAATCGGGCGAATCTGCTGCTCCATCCGGTCGCGGCGGCTGCGCACGGACCTGACAATCGACACCAGCGTTTCCGTGGAAGCTTGCACCTCCCGATTCACCAGCAGGTAGTCGTACTGCGAATAATTCCGAATTTCCTCGGCAGCCTCCCGGAGCCTGCGCTCAATCACTGCTTCGGAATCCTGAGACCGGGATCGCAAACGCTCTTCCAGGACTTGCCGGCTCGGGGGGAGAATGAAAATCGAAACCGCTTCGGATATTCGCCCTTTTAATTGTCGCGCACCCTGGACATCGATGTCGAGGACCAGATCCGCCCCGGCGCCCCTGGCCCGGTCCAGCTCACTGCGGTGGGTCCCATAATAGTTGCCAAACACCTCGGCCGACTCCAGGAACTCGTCGCGGGCCAGCCGCTCTTCAAATTCGGGCCTGGAAATGAAGTGGTACTCGTTGCCGTCCTGCTCCTGGCCCCGGGGCGCGCGGGTGGTGTAGGAAACCGAAAAACACAGGTCCGGGACGCACTTCATGAGCTGGCCCACCAGCGTCGATTTGCCGGAACCCGAGGGCGCCGAAATGATGAAAACAGTAGGGATACCCGTTATTTTATGCAAAGTGGCCGTCTTACTCCAGGTTGAGCGACTGCTCGCGGATTTTCTCGATCGCTGCCTTGGCGGCCAGCGCCAGCTCGGTGACCTTGAGGCCGATTTCGCCCGCGCCGCTGGTCTTGGACAGGATGGTATTGGTCTCGCGGTTCATTTCCTGCAACAGGAAGTCCACCTTCTTTCCGATTTCACCCCCGCTGTCAAGCAGCGCGGCCAGTTGCCCGGAATGGATCCTCAGCCGGGCCAGTTCTTCGCCGATATCGCTGCGGTCGGCCAGCATGGCGGCCTCCTGCGCCAGGCGCTGCGGATCGATCTGGATGCCCTTGAGCAAGTCCTTCAGGCGCTCGGCGAGGCGGTTCTGGAAGACCTCTTGCGCGCCGGCCCGGATCCCGTCCATACGCTCCGCCACAGCCCCGACCTGGGCATTGTGCCCGCGCATTTCCCGGGCGATCTCGGCGCCTTCGCGCGCGCGAAACTGATTGAGATCCTCGAGCGCCTCACCCAAAGCATCCAGCATGGCCGCCTCGGTTCCGGGGGGCAGCTCGGAACTCTCGGAAGCCTCGCCGAACATCCCCGGAATCCTGAGAGCGGCATTCAAATCGGGCTGGGCGTTCAGCTTGTGTTCGGCCGCAGCCTGACGGAATGCGTTCAGATACTCTTCGAGCAGGGTCTGGTTGAGCGCCGCCGAGCTTCCGTTGAGTGCGCCCGGCGGAAGGGCGATCCGCACCTCCACGTGCCCGCGCGACAGGCGGCTTTTCACCAGCGTCCGCACGGCGTTTTCGAAGGGATCGGCAAGGGAAGGGGCGTGCACATGCACGTCCAGCGCACGATGATTCAGCGTCTTCACGCTCACCACCAGCTCGCCGTCGCCTAAAGGGCGGCGGGCGCGGGCAAATCCGGTCATGCTGCGCAGGGGAAAATTGGCCATCTCAGGGGTTCACATCCGCTTCCAGAAATTGTAATTCGTATAACCGCTGGTACAGGCCACCCCGGCTCACCAACTCTTCATGGCGGCCGGTCTCGCGGATGCGGCCGCGCTCCAGCACGACGATCTTGTCGGCCCGGCGCACGGTGGACAGCCGGTGCGCAATCACGATGACGGTGCGGTTCGTCATCAACGTTTGCAGCGCCCGCTGCACCAGCACCTCCGATTCGGTATCCAGATGCGAGGTGGCCTCGTCCAGGATCAGGATCGGGGCGTTCTTGAGCAGCGCGCGGGCGATCGCGAGCCGTTGCCGCTGGCCGCCGCTCAGCTTCACTCCGCGTTCGCCGATGATGGTGCCGTAGCCCTCCGGCATCCGCAGGATGAATTCCTCGGCCAGGGCGTCGCGCGCCGCCTGATGGATCTGCTCGGGGGTGGCGTCCCGCAAACCGTAGCCGATGTTGGCTCCCACGGTGTCATTGAACAGGAACGTATCCTGCGCGACGATGCTGATCTTGCCGCGCAAGGAGGAGAGTTTGAGTTCCCGAAGATCCTGGCCGTCGATGCGGATCGCGCCGGCGGTGACGTCGTAGAAGCGCGGCACCAGGTTCGCCAGCGTGGTCTTGCCCGCGCCGCTCGGTCCCACCAGGGCCACCAGTTCCCCGGCCTTCACCTCCAGGTCCACACGCTCCAGCACCAGGCCCTCGGGCGAAGTCGGATAACGGAAATTCACGTTCTCGAAAACGATGGCTTTCTCAAAGCGAGACAGCCTGGCCGCGCCGGACAGATCCTTGACCTGCAACTCGCGATCCAGGTACTCAAACACCTTCTGCGACGCGCCCAGGGCCTGCTGGAAGATGTTGTGGATGCCGGTGAGCCGCTTCACCGGTTCGTATAGCACCAGCAGCGCGATCACAAAGCTGGTGAAGTCGCCCGTACTCATCAGGCCGGCTTTAATCTGGAGGCGCGCATAGCTGAGCAGCGCCACGATGGTAATGGCTCCGAAGAATTCGATCAGCGGCGATGCGATCGCCTGCTGCGCGACGTAGCGCAAGTTCGTGCTTCGCAGGTGTTCGGCGCGGTCGCGGAAGCGGTTGGACTCGATATCCTCGGCTCCGAAGGACTTCACCACCTGGTGGCCGCTCAAAGTCTCTTGCAACACCTGATTGAGCTCCGCGGCGTTATCCTGCGCGCTGCGCGTGGTCCGGCGGATGCGGCGGCCCAGACGCAGCGTCGGCAACAGCACGAACGGCATCAGCGTCAGGCTGGCCAGCGCCAGTTTCCAGTCGGTTTGCAGGACCACCAGCAGCAAGGCAACCGCAGTAAAGCTTTGCCGCAGCAGATCGGCCAGGATATGGGACATGGCCACCTGGATCTTTTCGAGATCGTTCATGATGGACGACATGACCCGCGCGGTGGAATTGGATTCGAAGAAATGCGCGTCCTGGTGGACCACGCGGTCGAAAACGTCCTGTCTTAGATCCGTGACCGCGGACAGGCCCACATAGTTCACCAGATAGTTCCCGGCGTAGTCGCACAGTCCTTTGATCGTGAATACGGCCAGGATTCCGGCCGCCACCATGGTCCAGACGTTGTGGACGGACGCCGGCATGAAGGTGTCCAGAAAGACCTGATGTTTCCACAGCGGAATGGTGAACAGGAGCACCGGGGCGTCGGCCGAGGCGGGGTTGAGGACGCGGTCGAAGATCGGGCCGATCAATAATACGGTGAGCGCCTGCGCCGCGCCCACGCACGCCATCAGGACCACCGACAGCAGCAGATACCCGCTGTACGGCCGCGAATAGCGCAACAGCCGTCCGAGTTCGCTCACGCGCGCACCCTCAACGTTTCCGCGGCGGCCAGGACTTCGTCGACGGTGATCCGGCCGATCGATTCCGGAGAGGCCAGGACTCTCGCCTCCGTCTTCCACGGCGCCCAGGTCACCGGATCGCTGGGGCCGAACAGCACCACCGAAGGAACGCCGAAGGCCGCCGCCATGTGCGCCGGGCCGCTGTCGTTGCCGATGAAAAGCTGCGCGCCCGCGATGATGCTTTTGACCTCGGCCAGGGGGGCGTTTTGGACCACGCGAAACTTCGCGAACGCCGCGGGATCATCGTGCGGGCCAGCCAGAAAAACCGGACTCGTCAGATGCTCTGCCACCGCGAGAAAGCGCTCGGCCGGCCAGGTCTTCTCCGGCGTGGAGGCGAAGGGATGCAGGACCGTGTACGCACCCGCGACCGGCGCCGGCCCGGCGCTCAAAAGGGCCCGCGGGATCCCGGCTTGAGGCACGCCCAGCCAGAACATCGCCGACGCGATATGTTCGGCGGTGTGCACGCGCCGCGCGCCTCCTCTCCCAAAATCTCCTGCGCGCGGGGAATTTTCGCGGTGTACAGAAAACTGTAGGCGTGGTGCGCGAATCCGGCCGTGATCTCCGCGCGGGAAGCCGCGGCCAGCCACATGCTGCGCGATCCACCGTGAAAATTCAGGGCCATCCGGGGACGCCACCGCGCCACGGCGCGCGCTTCCGGAGGCAGAATTTCGTCCACGTGCGGACTCCCCTCAAACACCGTCCGAAACCGGTTTTCCACCACGACCCCGATCTCCAGATCGGGACGATGGGTCTTGAGCAGCGCCAGCGCCGGCGTGGTGAGCACGCAGTCGCCCAGGGAGCGCAAACGGATCACGGCGATCCGCGAGCCAGACGGCAGCCGCTCCAGCAAATAGGCCACGCGTGTTTATTCTTCGATTCGTGCTTCGTCGATCAGCATCACCGGGATGTCGTCGCGAATCGGATATACCCGTTTACATTCGACGCACTTCAGGCCGTTCTCGTCCTGCTTCAGCTCCAGCGGCGCCTTGCACAGCGGACAGACCAGGATTTCCAGCAGGTCTTTACTAATGGCCATAGAAAACGTTAGTGTAACAGGCCCACGGCCCTGGACGCGCGCCGTTACAAGGCGCCCCTCACGGACGCGGCGCCGCGGTCTTGGGCGTAGCCAGGTACCCGGTAATCTGGTCCTTGCCCAACTGGTTGACCACCAGCTCGTACGGCTGGCGGTTGTTCCCCACGTAGAATTGCAGGGGTTCGTTGACGTCCCGGTCTTTCTTCTCGATCTTCCGGTCGTTCACCAGGAGTTCCAGCGTGTAACGGCCGGCCTTGACGTCGGTCTTCTTCAGCAGAATCGAGATGCCGTCCAGCTTGATCGGTTCCTTGCGTTTGTACAGCGTAAATTCGGTATAGTCCCGGTCATCGAGTTGCTTCAGGGCGGCCAGCTCCCGGGTGTTCGTCGCGATCAGCCCGCTCATCACGCCCATGTCGCCGGTGGTGCGCTTCAGGTCCGCGACGATTCGCTCCAGTTGGCTCTGCGTGCTGGCGACTTGGGTCCGCACCTGGGTGACTTCGGTGGAGACGGCGGAGAGGCCCGATTGCGCCGAGCTGGTGGCCTGCTTCAAGCCGTTGATCTCGGTAGCGACCTGCGCGCCGGCGGCCTGTTGCTGCTGGAGCTTGGATTCACTCACCTCCACGCGGCTGGCGAGCTCTTTCACGCTCTTCAGGGCTTCTTCCTTGACCTGTCCGGCGACGCCGCGGGCCTGCTGGCGCGCTTTGTCCACCTCGTCACGAACCGCGTCCAGCGATTTCTGGCGTTCCGCGTCGGCGGCCGCGGCCGCTTGGCTCATCCGGGCGACCTCGCCTTCGATCACGTCGTGTACTTTGGCCTGATTGGCTTCGACCGAAGCCAGTCGGGATTCCGCCGACCGCAGGCTGCCGATGGTGTAGATCTGCGCGATCAACAGGCCGGCCAAGCCCACGGACAGGATCACCGTTACCCAGCGCAACCGGGACCGTGATGGTTCGTCCATGGCGCTCTTACCAAACCCGGCAGGCGGGCCCGCGCACCATGGGCTGGCTGGCGCGGCAGGCGAACGCTTTCTGGAATTCCGGCATGTTCGACACCACTCCGTTGACGCGGAATTCGCCCGGAGAGTGCGGATCGGTCTGCGCGCGCAAACGCAAGGCTTGTTCGGTCACGTTCTGGCACCACACCTGCGCCCAGCCGAGAAAGAACCTCTGCTCGGCGGTGAACCCGTCGATCTTGGGAGGCTCCTTGCCGCCCAGGGTGTCCATCAGCGCCATATGGGCGATGCGCAAGCCGCCATTGTCGGCCGTGTTCTCGCCCAGCGTGAGCTTGCCGTTCAGTTTCACGCCCTCCACCGGGCTGTACCCGCCGTACTGGTTGACCACGCAATCGGCCCGCTGCTCGAAGGCTTTGGCGTCCTCCGCGGTCCACCAGTCGCGCAAATTTCCCTTCGCGTCGAACTGCCGGCCCTGATCGTCGAAGCCGTGAGTCAGCTCATGGCCGATCACCGCCCCGATGGCGCCGTAGTTCACGGCGTCGTCCATTTTGTTGTCGTAGAAGGGCGGCTGCAGAATGCCCGCCGGGAAGTTCACGTCGTTTTGCTGGGGATCGTAATACGCGTTGACCGTGGGCTGGCTCATGTCCCAGTCGTTCTTATCCACCGGTTTCCCGATCTTGGCGAGCTGGCGGGCCAGCTCGAACGCGCTGGCGCGGGACGAATTGGCGTAGGGATCGTTGCGCACGATCTGGACGCCTGAATAGTTCAGCCATTTCTTCTTGTTGCCGATCTTGTTGGTGATGCCGTGCAGCTTGACGATGGCCTGTTCCTTGGTCTTGGGCGTCATCCAGTCCAGGCCGCGGATATCCTTCTCCAGCGCCTTCTCGATGGCCGCCACCATCTGCCGGGTTCGCTTCTTGCCCGCGTCTCCCAGGGTTTTCTCGACAAAGGTTTTACCCAGAGCGTCCGGCAATTGCTGATCGGTCAAGTCCACGCAGCGCTTCCAGCGCGCCCGCATCTCCTTGGCTCCCTGCAAGGTCTTCTGGTAGAACTCGAAGTCCGCCTGCTGGAACGCCGCCGGAAGAAAGATACTGTTGTCGCGCACCAGGTGCCAGGTCAGATAGGTCTTGAGATCCTCCAGCGGCTGCTGCTCGATCACGGCATTCAGCGCCCGCGCAAAATCCGGCACCGCCACGTCCAGGCTCTGGATGGGCGGAGCGCCCAGACCCTGGAAAAACTTCGCCCAGTCAAACGCGGGAGCCAGCGCCGCCAGCTCCGCCACGGTCATCTTGTGATACACCTTTTCCGGATCGCGGCGCGAAACCCGATCGAGCGATCCTTTGGCCAGCTCCGTCTCGATCGCCAGCACCGCCGCCGCTTTTTTCTGCGCCTCGGCCGGCGGCGCGCCCAGCAGCGCGAATACGTCCTGCACGTGCGCCAGATATTTGTTCCGCAGTTCCACGGACTTCTCATCGGTCTTGAGATAGTAGTCGCGGTCCGGCAGCCCCAATCCGCCCTGATCCATGACGGCGATCACCTGGGTCGAGTTCTTGGCGTCCTGCTCGGAGCCGAAATTGAAAAATGGCGCGGTACCGACCCGATACAGATAGCCGACGATCTGCGTGATGTCCTTGCGGTCCTGGAGCACCGCGATCCGGTTCAGATCGCGCTGGATCGCCTCCAGCCCGCGCGCATCGATATTTTTCTCATCCATGCAGGCGGCGTAAAAATCGCCGATCTTCTGGTCCGTGGCGCTGCGGCCGGCCCGGTCCACAGCGGCTGCCTCCAGAACATCCTTGAGCAGCATCCGGTTGCGGTCCTGCAAGACATCGAAGCGCCCCCACCGCGAGGCATCGCCCGGCAGAGGATTGGCCGTCATCCAGCCGCCGCAGGCGTACTGATAAAAGTTCTCGCAAGGGTCCACCGCACGATTCAGCGCCCCCAGGTCGAAACCCGGGGCCTTCTGGGCATACGCCGCCGCGGCTGCCAGGCACAGCATAAGAAATACGCGCATGTCCATATAGTAAGACACGTCGCCAGCAACGTAAATTCGTTCAGACCCGGGATGGCCTTTCGCCCATTTCAGCCCCGGCCGCACTCGCCAAGAAAATGCCGACGCCAAGAATATGGCGCTCGGGGAGAACTCCGCACGCTCAAAAGCGATCGGGCAAAACCGCGACACTTCTTGCAATCGCCTGCATCTGAAGCACTTGACCCGCGCTCCACGGTTCCCTATAAACGTGGGGGCCGGATTGCTCCTCCATGCTTGGAAATTGCGATTGGAGATTGTTGCCGATGTTGACCGATTCCGTTCCACTAGCCCAGCACGATCGCGCCGAAGAGCGCGAACGTCTGATTCTCAAGCATCTGCCGCAGGTGCGGCTGATCGCCCGCAAGATTCACGATCGCTTGCCCGGCAACGTGAGCCTGGACGATCTGGTGTCCACCGGTATTCTGGGCCTCATAGCGGCCATCGACCGTTTCGAGCCGTCGCGCCAGGTCCAGTTGCGGACCTACGCCGAGCATAAGATCAAGGGAGGAATTCTGGACAGCCTGCGTCGGCTGGATTGGGCCCCTCGCCAGGATCGCAAGCATGCCAAGCAGATTGACGCGGCCATCGCCGTGGCGGAACAGCGCGTGCAGCGCTCGCCCACGGAAGAAGAGATCGCCGCCGAGCTGAATATCACCGTGGACCGCTATCGCCAGTGGCAGGTGAAGGTCCGCGGGCTGAACCTGGGAAGACTGGAGTCGGCCGTGTCCGGCGACTTCGAGAACCGCGACCTGCTTCCCCGGATTTCAGGCGATCCAAACCAGGGGCCGTCCGCCCTGCTGGAGCGCAGCGAACTGCAGCGCGCCCTGGCGGCGGCCGTCTCTGAAATCTCCGATATCGAGAAGACGGTTTTGAGGAAGTATTACGGCGACGAAATGACGCTGCGGGAGATATCCAAGATCGTCGGCCTGCACGAATCGCGCATTTCCCAGATCAAGGCGCACGCCATCGGCGAGCTCCGGGCTTGCATGGCCAGGATCTGGCCGGCCACCGGAACACGCCCCAGCCATTCGGATGCCCCGGAAACCGCCCAGCCGGCCGCGGCGTCATGCCGGCCGCTCGAAACGCAGGCCGCCTCGCGGGGAACCCGCGCCGAGAAGCTCCGCTACCCCGTTCGGGTCAATTGGAGGCAGCCAGCATCAGGGTCATCTCCTTGCGGTCCCGCACCACCGCCACCGACGCCGAACCGCCGCGCCGCGCTCGCAGATGAGCGAAAACATCCGCGGGTGTCGCCACTTTAGCGTCGTCTACCCGCACGATCACATCCCCCGCTTTGAGGCCGGCCCGGTCGGCGGGCGAGCCCTGATTCACCGCACGAATCAGGACGCCTTCCTTCACTCCGAAGAACTCGGCCAGCTGACCTTCGAGCGTTTCGGCCTCCACTCCCAGCGTCGCACTGCGCCAGGTCATGCGGCTATGCGGCATATCCGGGAAGTGGAATCCCGACGGATCCGTGGAAGGAGGCGGGAGAATCAGCTGGCCGTTGATGGCCGGACGAGACCCGATCTTCGCCGTGATGGTCAGCGGCGCGCCATTCCGAATGATCCCGATCTTCACTTCGCGTCCGGCCGGCGTCTCCCCCACCATGCGGGAGAATTGGTCCATCCCTTCCACGCGCTCGCCGTTGTATTGCATGACGACGTCGCCGGTCTTGATACCGGCCTTCTCGGCGGGACTATCCGGGGCGATGCGGGTGACTTCCACGCCGGCTTCCTCGGGGAGCTTCAGTTCCTTGGCGCGAATGCTATCGATCTCCTGAAGCCCCACACCCAGAAAGCCGCTCGAGGCGGGCAACACCGCAACCCGCGATGCCGAAGCGGGAATCTGGGCGATCCCCAGGCCAGCCGTCATGCATGCCAGCAGAGCAACTCTATTCCACATATCCCGGCACTCCCGCTATTTCCCTTGTCATTTGCGACCCCCGTCATTTACGACGAAGATAAATCACGCCGCTCGAAACATCCAGATTCAGCACCGGCCCCCCGCCGTTGATCGAGCCCTGGCCCATCACCGGGGATTGAAAGAATTTGGCCGGCGCCACCCGGATCTCCGGAAACTCGGATACAATCCGCGGCGCTCTGCCGTTGCTGCTTCTCGCCATCACCGATACTCCCAGATCGGACGGAATCAGGACCGTAATGTCACCCGTGCCCGCCACCAGTGAGGAATCCTGCAGGCGCCCCCCGCGCACCAGCTCCGCCAGAATGTTACCCGCCATGGCCGCCAGATTCATGGGACCCGCGTCGTTTTTCACCCGCACCGCCCCGGCCGCCGATTCGGCCTGAACTCCGCGAGCCGAGCCCACCCGGATGAACCCGCCCTCGGTATCCGCGAACACCGCGCCGCCGGCCTGGCCGACCTCGATCATGCCTTGCGCCGAATGCGCCCGCACATCGCCCGCGGCCTTGTCCACATGAATATTACCGCCCATTTGATTGGACAGCGCGACCGGCCCCCCGGCGTCGCGCACCGTAATATTCCCGCCCATGGTGCTGCAATCGACCGCGCCGCCCGCTCGTTCGATCACCACCTGGCCGGCGCCCGAATAACACTGCACGGTGCCGCCGATCTTGCCCAGCTGGATGGGGCCGCCGCCGGTGCGCAACTGCACCGCGCCGTCGAATTCAGCCACGTTGATCCCGCCCAGTTCGGTTTGAACGATCACGTCGGATACCTGGGACGGCACGCCGATCTCGATATCGGTCCGGACGGTCCGGGCGGAAACCGGATGAAGTTGCAGCACCACGCGCCTGCGCAGCGAACTCACTTGCGCTCCGCCGCCGCCCAACAAAGCGCGCGCCTGATCCTCGTTCGCGGCCCGCACCCGTTGCTGGACGCGATAGGTGACCCGATCGCCGCTCGCCTTGCGCACGACCACATTTCCGCGCGTATTCACCTCAAGGCGCGACTGGGGCGCGACCGGAAAGGAGTCGGAAATGCTCCCCACCCAATAGGCCCCTTCGCGCACCACCGGCGCTTCCTGCGCGACGGCTTTGGGCACCACCAGGACCACGGCTGTCGCCATCACGAGATGGGCGATTTGCAATTTCATCTAATAAGTCTCTGCCGAGGCGTTCACCAGTTGCAGCACTCGCTGCCCGCGCTGCCGCACGTAGGCGTTGTTTTCCCGGTTCATCAGCTCCTGCAGGGTTCCGATCACGTCGCGGCCCAGAACCGTACCGGTGGATTCGCCCACGCCCTGCGTCAGCAAATCGATGGCCTGGGTGCGCATTCCGGGGTTGCCGTCCGATAGCAGCACGCCCGACAGAGCCTTGCGAACCTCGGGTTGCTGGGCGAACGGCCGTAACCCGTCCATGGCCTTCAGCCGCACACCGGCGTTCTCGTCGTGTTCCAGCGCGTAGATCAGGGTGTCCCGCACCTCGGCCGCCTGGGCCCGGTCGTTCAGGATCCCCACCGTCTCATACCGCAAACCCGGATCGGAAGGATCCTTGGCGGCGGAGAGCAACAATACGCGGATGTTCTGGTCGTCCAAATCACCCGATACAGTCCGCTGGCGAGTTTCATCGAGAACAATCTGAACGCCCCCATCGGGAGCCGGCTCCACCGACCGCACGCGCTCCGCGCCCGGACCCGTCAGGGCCATCTCCGTCACACCCCTGCCCGCGTCCGGAGCCAGCCGCGCGCCCAGGAATCCGATCGCGAGCAGCGCCATGGCCCCGGCCGCCTTCAGCCATCCGGATCCACTGGCAGGCCGAAGCGTCAGCACGTCCACGAACTGATCCCACCAGCCGGCCCCTTTCAAGAATTGTCCCGGAGGGGCGTGCTCCGCCGCAATGCGCCGCTGCAGATTCTGCCGCGATTCCCACAGTACCGACGCGGACGGCTCGGCCTCTGCCTGATCGAAAGCCGCGTGCAGGGCGCGCTCCCGCTCGAGCGCCGCGCGGCACTCCGCGCAGCCCTCCAGGTGCTGGTCGACCGTCTCTTCTTCGTCAAACGACAATTCGCCGTAGAGCAGCATGGCGAGCTGCTTCCGGATTGCTTCGCACGAATCGTTTTTCCCGTTCATACAAGATCTCCCAAAGCGACCCGCATCTTCTGGGTCGCGCGAAACAGGCAATTCTTGGCGGCCTCCTCGCTGGTTCCGAGGATCTCGCCGATATTCCGCAGCCTCAGCCCTTGATAGTGCCGGAGCTCGAACACCATCCGCTCCCGCGCGGTCAACTCGCCCAGAGCCTTCTGGATCCGCTCCCGCAGCTGCCTGCTGAACAAATTCCGCTGCGGATCGCCTTCCACCCGCGACTCCTGGAGCGAGTCCATCCGGTCCACCAGCCCATCCGCCCCTTCAATCTGCGACGACTCTTCCTTCCGTACCTTCCGCTTCCGCATCTGGTCCAAACACAGATTCGTCACGATCCGGTACAGCCAGGTATGAAAACTGCAATCGAACCGAAAACTGTTCAGGTTGCGGTACACGCGCAGGAACGCTTCCTGGTAAACATCCTGGGCGTCCTCGGGAGACCGCAACAGGTTCATCGCGAGCCGAAGCACACTTTGGTCGTAGGCGCGTACGAGTTGCCCGAAGGCGTCCTGATCGCCTTCCTGAGCAGCCCGGATTAGCGCCTTCTCGTCTGTCTGCAAGCCCGTCTTCTGGGCCAAAGAGGCGGCTCCGCGACTCACGTGAGCACTACTCAACTCAGTATATTGGACGGCGGACCCCTGGAAAGGTCACGGCCGGAACAATAAGAGACGCCTGGTCAATGGCTTAACGCAAAATGGGGACAGCCACCCGTGTCCCGGCCTAGCTCGCACGGGACACCGGTGGCTGTCCCCATTTTGCGGCTATGACTGTAGCTCCAAATCGATGCGCTTCTTCTCCGCATCGATCTGGGCGATCTTGAAGCTGCGGATCTGGCCGGCGCGAATGGACTCGCCGGAATCCTCCGCTCCGCCCCCGGATTTCCACTTCTGACTGAGCATCGCGGTGAGCGAAGAGAGATCCGCTTTCTGCGCACCCGCGGCCGCTTCCTTGCGCTGGGCCGGCACCGGCGCGAACGCCGTGACGCCTTCGCCCAACTCCACTTTCATGCGCTCGCCGGATACATTCACCACGCGCCCGCTGACCACCTCGCCCTCTTTGTGTTCGGCCAGGTACTCGTCGATACTGGTCGGCTCCAGCTGCTTCATTCCCAGGCGGAACCGGCGGCGTTCCTTATCAGCCTCGAGCACCACGGCCTTGACCGTCTGCCCCTGCTTCAGCACTTCGTTGGGATGGTTTAAGCGCTTCTCTCCGGTGATGTCGGCGATGTGGATCATGCCTTCGATGCCCTCGCCCAACTCCACAAAGGCTCCAAACTTGGCCAGACTGGTGACCGGCGCTTCGACGGCCGTTCCCACCGGATACTTCTTCAAGGCTTCTTCCCAGGGATCGCCCAGCGCCTGCTTCAAGCCCAACGCGATCCGCTTGTCCGCGGGACTAACGTTCAAGACCACCGCGTCGACCATTTCCCCCGGCTTGAGAATGTCCACCGCCCGGACATTCTTCCGGCTCCAGGACATCTCGGAAACGTGGATCAGGCCCTCGACGCCCGGCTCCAGTTCGACGAAGGCGCCGAAATCCAACACGCGCGAAACTTTTCCCCGGATGCGCGCGCCCTGGACATATTTCGAAACCGCCTGCTCCCACGGATCGGGCGAGAGCTGCTTGAGCCCCAGCGAAATCTTGCGCGTCTCGCGGCTGATTTTGAGGATCTTGACCTCGATCTCTTCACCGGCCTTGACCACATCCGCGGGCTTCACGTTGCGGGAGTAGCTCATGTCGGAGACGTGCAGCAGGCCGTCCACGCCGCCCAGGTCGACGAACGCGCCGAAATCGGTGAGCGAGCGCACCGTGCCGCGCACGATCGCGCCTTCTTCCAATCGCCCGAAGGCTTCTTCCTTGGCCTGGCGCTCCAGCTCCTCCAGAATCACACGGCGGTCGACCACCACGTCTTCCTCGGCGGCGTTGAGCTTGGTGATGCGGCACTCGATCTGCTGGCCCACCAGCTTTTCCAGATCCGCCTGCTCACGCGCGCCGCTGCGCGATGCCGGCATGAAGGCGCGCACGCCCACGTCCACGCGCAAGCCGCCCTTCACCACCTCCAGCACCGTGCCGCCGATGGTGCGCTTCTCCGCGAAGGCTGCTTCCAGGCCGGTCCAATCTTTGGGCGTCTCGACCTTGATCGTCGAGAGAAGATAGGTGCCCGACTCGTCGCGTCCGCGGATGGAGACCAGCACTTTCGTGCCGGGCTGCAAATCAGGCGCGGGCGGAAGTACGCCGTCCATCTTCCGGCCGATATCGACGAAGACGCCATCCGGCGTCACCGACACCACGGTGCCTTCCACTCGTTCACCGGCAGCGTGGTGGGTCTGTTCGAATTGAGTCAGGATGTCGCCGAAGGAGGAGTCGGCCCCCGTGGAGAGGGAAGACGCCTCGGGCGAATCAGGTGCGTTGGATTGGGGCATGCGAGAAAAACCGGAGTCCTTGCTATTGTGTCACACACTCGCCAGGTTAGGAGGCGTGTGCGGCCGGCCCGGCGTTACCCCGGCGGCAGGATCTTGGCGATGTCGTTATACAGCACGAATACCACCACCATCATCAGGAACACGAATCCCACCCGCACGATGGCTTCCTTGATTCTGAGGCTCAGGTCGCGCCGCAGCAGCATCTCCACCAGCAGCATGAGCATGGCGCCTCCATCCAGGATCGGGATGGGCAGAAGATTGAAGATCGCCAGGTTCAGACTGACCCCGGCCATCAATCCGATATAAACCGCCGGGCCTTCACGGGCGGCTTCGCCGGAAAGCTGCGCAATCCCGATCGGCCCGGACAGCCCTTTGGCCGACATGCGCCGTTCCGCGATTCCCTGGAGGAACTGGTAGATGAGCTTGGTGCTCTGCAGGTTCTGGTGCCAGGATTCGGCCACGGCCTCGCGGAAAGGCAGCTGGATAATCTCCACCGGAGATTCCAGCGACGCGCCGATGCGCCAGGATTTGCTGTCCGGATCCCAAACCGGAGTGACGCTGCCCTGATAGATCTTTCCGCCCCGTGAGTACGCCATCTCGATCGGCGATCCCTTGGAATTCGCGATCGTATTCAGCAGCCGGGTCGAGGATCGGATGGGCTTGCCGTTCATGCTGACGAACGTATCGCCCTTCTTCAGACCCGCCTGCTTAGCGGCATCGATATTGCAGCAGTAGCCGGCCACCTCGACGGCCATCGCCTGGGACCAGCCCGCGTACCCGATGTGCTGCTTATCGTCATACACGGGAGTCACGGTGAAATTGAGCCTCTGGCCGTCCCGCACGACCCACACATCCAGGGGACGCTTGGCGCTGGCGATCTCCTTCACCGCGATGGTTTCCCAAGTGGGATCCACAACTCCATCGAACTGAACCACCTTGTCGCCTTCGCGGATACCCGCCTTGGCCGCTGGACCATCGGGCGCGACGTATCCCACGGTCGGCGACGGCGGCATGGGGATCTTGGGGTACTCCACCATGTACAGCCCGGTCAGCAGCGCGATCGCCAGAACGACGTTCGTCGCGGGGCCGGCAAACGTGATGCACAGCCGCTGCCAGCGGGGCTTGGAAGGCAGGGCGCGGGGATCGCTGGCCTGCTCGTCGCCGGGCTGCTCGCCCGCGAACTTCACATATCCGCCGAACAGAATCAGGCAGACTTTAAAGTCCGTCTCGCCGCGCTGGAATCCGAAGAGCCGGGGACCGAAACCGATGCTGAACGCGTCGATTTTGACGTCGAAGAAACGTCCCACCAGATAGTGCCCCAGTTCATGGAGCAGGATCATCACTCCGATCAGAACCAGGAACCACCAGAAATCTTGTAAGAAAACCATGTCCCGTTACTCTACTATCTATTTTACGTGCGCGCCGCCACTCCGGTGCGGACTTTTTCACCCCAGCGCGACGCGATGATCTGCCGGGCGACCCGCCGCGACTCCTGGTCCAGGTCCAGTATTTCCGCCACGGAGGCGAGCTTCCGCACGGGAACTTGTTCCAAACACTCGGCTACCGTTGCAGCGATGCCTGGGAAGGGAATGTTTCCGGCCAGGAACGCCTCCACGGCGACCTCGTCGGCGGCATTCAAAGTAGCAGTGGCCGATCCGCCCGCGGACGCGGCTTCGTAAGCCAGGCCGAGCAGCGGAAACTTCTGAAAATCCGGGGGTTCGAAGCTCCACTGCGCCACCTGGCTCCAGTCCAGACGGGCCACCGGCGCCGCTGCCCGCTCCGGATACGTCAGTGCGTATTGAATCGGCATCCGCATATCGGTGGCGCAGACTTGCGCGATGACGCTGCCGTCCAGGTATTCGACCATGGCATGAACCTTGGATTCCGGATGCACCACAACCTCGATATCCTTCGGCGGAAAATCGAACAGCCAGCAGGCTTCAATGACCTCGAACCCCTTGTTCATCAAGGTGGACGAATCGATGGTAATCCGCTTTCCCATCTTCCAGGTGGGATGATTCAGAGCCTGTTCCGGAGTCACGCCGGCCAGCTGCTCGCGGGAGGTCCTGCGAAATGGTCCGCCCGAGGCGGTCAGAATCAGCTTGGAAACTTCCTGCCGCAGCCCCGCGCGCAAGCATTGGTGTGCGCCGTTGTGCTCGCTGTCCACCGGAATGAGCTCGGCGCCGGATTCGCGGCGCGCTTGCATCACCAGTTCCCCGCCCGCCACCAGAACTTCCTTGTTCGCCAGCCCCACGCGTTTTTTCCGGCGAACCGCCTCGTAGGTGGCTTCCAGGCCCTCCACGCCAACGATGGCCGACATCACGAATCCCGCTTCCGATGCCGTCGCGGCCGCGATCCTGGCCGCCGGGCCCACGGCTAACTCAGGCGTCCCCACTCTCCGTGCCTGAAGAAGCGCACGCAGCTCATTCAGCGCGGTTTCATCCGCCACCACCGCCACTTTGGGCCTGAATTCCGCGATCTGGCGCGCGAGCAGTTCGACGTTTCGCCCCGCCACCAGCGCATAAACACCGAAGCGATCGGGCCACATCCGAACCACGTCCAAGGTGCTGGTGCCGATGGATCCGGTGGATCCCAGAAGGGTTAGGAGAGTCACTCGACTCCGATCATAACATTCGGCTGCTGGCTTGCTGCTTCTGTTTTCTGGGGAGCGTTTCTTTTTTGGAAGGGGCGCCGGGGAGTTGCTTCAGGGGTCTTTATCTGAGGTTAGTCTCGCTTTGGTGGGAGTTACCTCCCCGGCTTGATTCCAATATTAATAGATTTCCCCGGGGAACGCAACAGTTTTTTGTATGGAGTCGAGGAAATCTTTGTAACCTATTGTTAACACACTAAAAGAATATCCTGAATCAGGCAGATTCGGGGTCGCCCCTACGACTTTTTGACGACAATCTTAGCCCAGTCTTCCAAAACACGGATGGCGGAACAGAAATCGTCATCCCCCCAGCCCTTGGCGATGGTGGCTTGTAACATCTGATGGGTGACGGCGGTGACCGGGAGGGGCAAGTCCAGCGATTTGGCCAGTTCCATGGCCAATCCCACATCCTTATGCATCCACTTGGTGGAGAAGTTGGTGGTGAAATCGCGGTTGAGGATGAAAGGAGCCTTATAGGACGCCAGGCCGCTTTTGGCCGCGCTGTTTTCCAGGATCTCGATCATCAATTCAGGAGCGACGCCGGCCTTGGTCGCCAGCACCATGCCTTCGGCGAAACATTGGAGGATGCTCGCGCCGACCAGGTTCTGGGTGACCTTGGCTCGCAAGCCCTGGCCGGCCGGGCCGCAGTAGTAAAACAGCTTGCCCATGATCTCCATGTACGGCTTGGCCCGGTCGAAGACGGCTTTGTCGCCGCCGATCATGAACGTCAGGGTGGCCTTCTCGGCGCCGCCCGTGGATCCCGTCACCGGCGAATCGAGGAAATGTGCGCCCTTGGCCGCGAACGCTTGGTTCAACTCGACGCTGACCGCGGGGGCGATCGAGCTGCAATCGCAGACGATCGCGTCCTTGCGCACGCCTTCGATCAAACCGCCGGGCCCGACCGTGATCTGCTTCGCCATGGCGGTATCGCCGACGCAGTAGAAGATGTAGTCGGCTCGCTCGGCCACTTCGCGCGGGGTCGCGCAGGCCGTGCCTTTTCCGGCTTTCGCCAGCTGCTGCGCCTTGCTGCCCGTGTGCGACCACAGCGCGACCTCGTGACCAGCCTTGAGAAGATGGCCGGCCATGCGATACCCCATGATGCCGAGCCCGAGAAAACCGAGTTGTGCCAATTGAGAAAGCCTCCTGAAGAATTTCGCGGAAGCTATGATTCTAGCAATTCGAGGCGGGCGGGCTAGGGCGTGCCGGAGGCGGTCGGCATGCCGGTGAGCAGCCGCAAGACCAGCAGATCCGACGGCTGGAACGTGGTGACCGGAACATTGTTCAGGTCCTCATCGCGATCCACTACGTGGCTGCGAATCATGGTGCGAAGCTGCGCAACCGATATTCCCAGTTCCTCGGCCGCCTCCGCTTCCGAGTACTGCCCCTTGCCCGGCCTGTTGCTAACCTGCGCGCTCATATAACCGCATTGTAGGGGGGCGGCGCGGGGGGCCCAATTAGCAATAGCGCTTATTTAGCCATAGGTATCGCCTGACGTACGAACGTACTAAGGGGCGCCCACGGGCGAGGAAGAAGAGGACAGAGTCGGCTGTCCCTTTTTGCTGTTCCTTTTTCAAAGAGTACACTTCAAAGTGATGGCAGACGAAAAACCAGGCTTGCGATCTTCGACAGAAGTGCTCACGCGCGGATTCGATCCGCGCTTATCGGTGGGCTCGGCGCGTCCACCGGTGTTCCGCAGCTCTACCTATGTGTTCTCGAGTCCGGAGTCCGCCGAGCGCGCCTTCGACCTGGTGGCCGGGCGGGCCAAGCCCGAAGCAGGAGAGCAACCCGACCTGATTTACTCGCGCTTCAACCACCCCAACGCGGAAATTTTCGAGAGCCAGATCGTGCCGCTTGAAAAAGGCGCGAGCGCGGCCCTGGTCTTCAACTCCGGCATGGCCGCGATCACCACCGCCTTATTCACCTTTCTGCAGCCGGGCGACCGGATCCTATACACGGTGCCGATCTACGGAGGCACGCAGTCGCTCATCGAAGGATTCCTCGACTCGTGGGGCATCACCGGTGTCGCGGTGCGGGCCGGCGACACCTCGGCGATGGAGGAAACCATTCGCACCACTCGCGACCTGCGCGTGATCCTGATCGAAACGCCGGCCAACCCCACGCTGACCATGACGGACATTCGCCGCGCGGTGCAAGCAGGCGTGGAGCGCTCCGGCGAGCCGCCTTTGGTGATGGTCGACAACACTCTGCTCGGCCCGACCTTTCAGCATCCGCTCGAGCGCGGCGCGCACCTGGTTTTATACTCCGCGACCAAATATCTGTCCGGATTCAGCGACCTGATCGGAGGGGTCGCGCTGGCCAGCGATCCCGAGCTGATCCGCAAGATGCGCCTGAAGCGCAACCTGTTCGGCAACATCCTGCAGCCGGACGAGTGCTGGATGCTGGCCTCGCGCCTGCCCACGGTGCGGTTGCGGATGAACCGGGCCAGCAAGAACGCGCAGCGCATCGCCGAGCGGCTGGCGTCGCACCCCAAGGTCCGCAAGATGCACTACCCTTCTCTGTTCGACGATGCCAACCAGATCCGCATTCGCCTGGAGCAGTGCGATTTTCCGGGCGCGATGTTTTCACTCGAGTTGCACGGCGGCAAGCCCGCGGCGTTCGAGTTCCTGCGCAAGCTCCGCCTGGCTTATAACGCCGTGTCCTTGGGTGGCGTCGAGACTCTGGTGTGCCATCCCAAGACGACGACACATTCGGGATTCACCGAAGCGCAATTCGCCGAGGCCGGGCGTGACCGATGGGCTAGTGCGGGTATCGGTGGGGATCGAAGACTGGCGGGATCTGCTGGCCGATTTCGAGCAGGCGCTGGCGGATTAGGATTTGTAGAAGAAGGGGACAAAGATTTGTAGAAAAAGGGGACAGGCCCGCCTGTTGATGCCAGTGCGGGGTATTGCAAAACCAAGGGCTGTCCCCCCTTTTTCTTATAGTTGCTGAACGTGTAAACCGCGCCGCCGGTTGTCTGCGAGCTCGCAGTTACGCGGTTCCTCCTGTCTCCCCAAAGAACCGTGTTTGGGTGTACTGTCCTGAGTTTCCCCCCTAGGAACGGTCTCATCCGTCCCTGCCTGGCCCCTAACCAGAAGAACCGTGTTTGGGTGTACTGTCCTGAGTTTTCCCTGTCCTGAGTTTTCCAAGGACGCGTATCGTTGAGATGGGTAAGGGGTCGTTGCCCCAGATCCCCCATTTAGGGACGCTCTCGTCCGTCCCTGTTACCCCCTGTTACCCTTCATTATGACGTCTTATAGCTGTGGAATTGCCCGAGGATAATGGCATCCGGACTCTGTCGAGTGCGTTCGATCATATCCGTGACCTCTTCATCAAAGTCCGCATTTGGATCGACGGAGTGTGCATCCTCGATCGACACCAAGCTCCATTTATAAGTTTCAAGATAGCGAATAAGCTTCTCCTCCACCGAGGACCTCGAACTGCCCCAAGTCGTAATTTTCGCAAATGCACGCGTCACGCCCGACGGTAGGTCGCCGGGCTCCACGGCAATCTCACACACAACCAACCACAGGTTTTCCATGTCTAGTCCGGATAGGTATAGTGTGCGCTAGAAGGATCCTTCTTGCCCTTTCTTTCTGGATGAAAGTGTGGCCTGCCCCGCTTTGGATTAGCGTGCTCTTCCGCTCCCGATCCTTTACTGAGGGCCTTATTCCTCGCACCCTCTCGCGTATTGCTCGCTGCTTCGTGCACCATAGGCTTGCCGCTTGGCCCGAGCTTGTTCCCGTGCTTATCCGTGGCTTGTCCGGAGGCACTAGTTCCAGGCGAGTCCGCCGCCGCCGGTCCCGTAGACTTCTTGAATGCGGTGACTCCCAGATTCCCGAGCCCCGTGGCTGCGGTGCCTGCTCCATGTGCTGCTATCGCTACACCTGCGGCAGGGACAGCTGCTCCCACAACAGTTAGGGCGGCTGGGGACGTCACCACAGCTTCCCCTCCTCCGAAGAGAGTCTCGACACTGCCGGTGAAGGTGGCGACGGCGTCACCGATCGCCTGACCCCGTTCGAAATCAGAATTCCCGGATTGCCGACCGACACCGAACATGTTGTCACTTCCAAAGGCATTCATCGCGCCGCCGACGTAATCCCATAGGTCGTGTCCGTCAGGATCGATATATCGGAGCGGATTGTTGCGCACGTACCCGTATTTGTTGAGCGTCTGTGGATCGGTGATGTCGGCATATGGTAGAGGTCCGGGGGCACCAACTTGCCCACCCGAATACGCATCGACGATGCCGCCAGCCCACTCGTCCGGACTGGTGAATCTTCCCTGCGCCGAACTGAAGTACCTTGCGTCGAAGAAGTCCAGCCCTGTTTCACTATCTCTTTCTTTGGAGGTGAATTCCCGATTCGTTGCTCCGCCTGCCACGGGATAGGACCCGCTGCCGAAGCATGATCCGCGTCCCGCCGTCCCGTTGCCGATCTCTTCGCCGAACGGCAAGTAGTCGTAACACTTCACCGCGGCGCCGTACTGGTCCGTCACCAATCGCGTCGATCCCAGGTGATCGGTGGTCAGGTATTGGGTTCCGGTGTCGCCAGAAGGACCGCCGTACTCCGCCGCCAATTGTCCAAACGCGTCGTAGACGAAGGTCGTGGTCTGGCCATTCCACGTCTTGCTGACGCGGCGGCCCTCGCCGTCGTACTTGTAGGTGGTTGCGACCCCGTTTACCGTGGCCGTGGTCTGGCGGTTCTCCGCGTCGTAGCCAAACGTTCGCGGCATGTTCTGGATTGCGGTGATATTCCCCGCTAAATCATAACCCCAGCCGCTGATCCGGTTGTTGGACAGATACCAGTTGGAACCGTTGGGCACCTCGTTCGAGGGCGAAGGCAGCCCGGAACTCCCCGATACCGGCACCCAGCGATTCCCAAAATTGTCGTAGCCGTAGGTTTGCGACCAACTCCCTGCGCCGGACTCCGAAGCACAGGTCAGCCGGTTCACCCCGTCGTAGCAGCTTGTATAGTTCTCGGTCCAGGTCTGCGATCCGCGAATAATCGTCTGGCTCAGGACATTTCCGTTGTTCTGGGTGGAGCCGAAATCGTAGCCCAGCGTCAGCAATCCGGGGACCTGGATCTGAGTCGGCTGGAGGCGTGGGTTGTAGGTGGTGCTCTCTGTCAAGCCGTTGCCAAGTTGGATGGAATCGATGGTACCCTGCGCAGCGTAATGAATCCAGGGCGTGAGGCTGGTGTAGTCCGTTGTCAAGCTATCTTTGACGCCGCTCACGTGTCTCACTCGCCCGGCTCCAGAATAATCGTAGCTAATTTGTCGCCCGGAGGGATAGGTGATCTGCGACAGGCCGTCGTTGAGCTTGTAGGAATAGTTGCTGAACGTGTAAACGGTCCCGTTGGTACTTTACGCGCTCGCGGTTACGCGGTTCCTCTTATGTCCCCAAAGAACCGTGTTTGGGTGTACTGTCCTGAGTTTCCCTGCTGTGCGCGATCTCGTCCGGAGCGCACAGCACGCGACACGCACCTTTGCGTCCCGGATACTCGTGTCGCGTTGCGTTGTGCGCGATAAAAGAATAGAAGCGGCGGCCCCGTCAGGAGGCGGCGGGACCGCCGTGGATCGATCCCGGAACCCCCGCGAGCGTGGGGGGTGACTGCGTCCGGGTGATCCGAGACGTTAGTCGACGCGCAGATCGTTCGTCACCGAGAAGGTGCCCGGAACGCTATTGGCTCGCGAGTACACCAGATCCCGGTCCATCGAGTTCGCCACCACACCCTTCAGGGTCACGTTCCCGTTCTTCACAATGATGTGGATCGGCGGGTGCGACCCCAGGATGTAGCGGCTCAGCGTCGGGTACCCGTAGATCGCGCGAAACGTGCGGAAGCGAATCTGATTGTCAAAGGGCGACAGCGGCAGAACTTCGATCTGATTTTCGACTTTCTGCACGCCTTCGACATGTTTCACGGCATATTCCGCATCGAGCTTCAGCACCGGCTGCGCGACCTGCCCGAACAGGATGACCTTGTCGCCTTCCACGCGGAACGAAAGGTTATCGAACACCCCGTAATAGGGCAGCATGTTCAACTCGTGGTGAACTTTTTGCTCCAGGGGAGTGAGCGTGGGACTCGGCCCAGAGGCGTACACCAATGCCGGAACGGCAAACAGGGCCGCGGCTACTAGGAAACCACCAAGTTTTCGAACTCTCATCATCGCGTCCTCCTCACTCCATTGGACGCGAGGAGGGGGCCCCTGGTTGCAGGAGCCGGGACGGTGGTGAGGGATGTGGACTTAGCCGCGCGCGCGCGATGCGGCCGCGGCCTGGGGAACGGCCGCCGGGGGAGGTGCAGCCGGTTGCTCGGCCCGCACCAGGCCCAGTTGCTTGCGCAACTCCATGTCCACCCGTTTGTACACGTCCGAGTTCTCACGCAGAAACTGCTTGGCGTTTTCGCGGCCCTGCCCGATGCGCTCGCCCTTGTAGCTGTACCAGGCGCCGCTCTTCTCGATCAGGTTATGTTGCACGCCCAGGTCGACCAGATCGCCTTCCTTGGAGATGCCTCCGCCGTAGATGATGTCGAACTCGGCTTCGCGGAAGGGCGGCGCCATCTTGTTTTTGACGATCTTGATCTTGGTCCGGTTGCCGGTGACAACGTCGCCGTCCTTGATGGCGGCGATCCGGCGGATGTCGCAACGGATGCTGGAGTAAAACTTGAGCGCGCGGCCGCCGGTGGTGGTTTCCGGATTGCCGAACATCACGCCGATTTTCTCGCGGATCTGGTTGATGAAGATCAGGCACGTATTGGATTTCGAAACGATGCCGGTGAGCTTGCGCATGGCCTGCGACATCAGGCGCGCGTGCACGCCCATGAAGCTGTCGCCCATTTCGCCGTCGAGCTCGGCCTTGGGAACCAGCGCCGCCACCGAATCGACCACCAGAACATCGATCGACCCGGAGGTGATCAGCGCGTTGGTGATCTCCAGCGCCTGCTCTCCGTAATCGGGCTGCGAGACCAGCAGGTTGTCGACATCCACGCCGAGCTTGCGGGCGTAGACCGGATCGAGCGCGTGTTCGACATCGATATAGGCCGCCATGCCGCCGGCCTTCTGGGCTTCGGCGGTCACCTGCAACGCGAGGGTCGTTTTGCCGGAAGACTCCGGGCCGAAGATTTCCGAGATGCGCCCGCGCGGAAATCCGCCGATACCCAGCGCCGCATCCACCGAGATCGATCCCGTGGAAATGGTGGGGACGGCCTGCACGGCCTGCGATCCCAGGCGGATTACGGAGCCTTTGCCGAACTGCTTCTCGATCTGGCCCAGGGTCGCACCCAGGGCGCGCGCGCGTTCTTTTTCGTCCATGGAAGGGTCCTCGCGATCTTCGGGGGAAAACTAATTATAGCGCGCGGGCTAAAACAAATTGTCAGGCTATTGTTGCGGGGCGGAATCCGGAGCAGCCGGGCGCGCGCGGCCGATCTGCCGATCGAGCTGGGCCAGAGCTTTTTCCGCCCGCGCTTTGTCGGACGCATCCGGCGCCGCCTTCAAGTACGTCCGAAAACTCTCCGCGGCCCCGGCCCAATCCCGCTCCTGGATCAGAATCGCGCCCAGCAGATAGTAGTTCTTCGGATTCTCCCGTTTCCAATCCGCTTGGACCGCCTGGCGGGCGCTCTTTGCGGCGGCGGCGTATTCCTTCAGCTCGAAGTGTCCCAGAGCGTTGAAGTAGTACGCTGCTGGAAACTCGTAGGGATCCAGGCGCAGCAGCTGACCGGTGTTCTCCACCAGATCCTTCCAGTTTTGCTCGCGCACCGCGATTTGGTAGAGCTGCTCGTAGGGATACACGTACTTCGAATCCGCCGCCAGTGCGCTGGCGTACGCCTCACGCGCCTCGGGATCGTGTTTTTTCCCCTCGAGCGTCTTGCCCAACGCATACCAGGCCTCGGCGTACCTGGGGTAGAGCTGCACTGCTTTGCGAAACTCCTCCTCCGCCTGATCCGGTTTGTTCTTCTTCACCGCTTTGAGCCCTCGCTCGTACGCCTTCCGTGCGGGTTTAGACGCCCCGCCGGAAGTTGCGCTCGCGGTGAAGCCCTGAATCGCGGCCAGGGGATACAGCACGATCGTACCCACGTCGGGAGCATCCAGCATGCGGCGCCCCTGCAGGGAAACCGTGGCGGAACGATATCCCGCCAGACGGGCGCGGAGATCGCAGTCCCAATAAGCCGAATCCTGGTTCAGGGAGCTGGTCGCTCCGATGGCGCCGGCATTATCGGCTGTGAGCTGGTACAAGCCGCCCGGCTGGCTGACCGGGTCGAAATTGCTGGTGCTGGCGTCGGCGATGACGCCGTTGTTCTGCCCCAGGGTGAAGCTGAAATAGCCGCTGGAATCGGTGTATCCCTCGGCTCGAACGGAGTTGCCCAGGCAAACGCGCTCGATGGTCGCGGATTCGGGCGGCGCCCCTCCGTCGTAAAGGATGACCCTTCCGGTAACCCAAATCGGGCGGGGAATCTGGGGCGTGTTGGCGGGAGTCTGGGTCTGCGTGGGGATGCGAGGGGTCGGCGTGGGCGTGGGAGTCGGAGTACCTTTTCCGGGATTGCCGGGGTTGCCGGTTCCGCCGCCCGTGCCGCCGCCGGCCGGGCCGCCCTGCTGAGCCGTCCCCAGCGAGACGACGAGGAATCCCGCCGCGACCGCCATCGCCGCCGGTCCGAAAAACCGCGCCTGCCAGATTCGCATAACGGCGCCTCCTGCTAATGCAGGAATTATACCGCGATCTCCTACGCCGGCCGGCTCCCCTTACAACACGAAGGCCGGATCGCGTGGATCGCGATCCGGCCTCAAATCAGGTTTCAGCGCACCTGACAGCTAGTTTTCAGAACAAGGCTATGCCACCTGCTGTCCCCGATTGCGGGCCAGCATGGCGTTCATCTCGTCCTTCAAACGCAGCTTCTGCTTCTTCAGGCGAATCTCCTCGGCCTCGTCTTCCAAGGTCAAGTGCTCCTTGGCTTCGAGCGCTTCCAGTTGCTTATGGAACTGGGCATGCTCTTCGTTCAAGGCACGGAATTGCTGATCGGTCGCCATCAGATGCGCTTTCAGTTCTTCGTTGTATTGCTCCATCAGTGACACCTCTCCTTTTTGGAATAAGTGGATGCGCCAGCGTTTGGGCGCTTGAGGGCCACGCCGAGCCGGTTGGAAGTAAATTTGTCAGGCTCGGTGGGTCGTGCGAAAGCCACTGTCATTCGATCACTTACAGCCGGCATCCAACTCCCGGCTGGCACCATGACGATATCATGAAAAGAAACTCATGACAATAGCCTCTTCGGAAGGTTCCCGATAGTAACCCGGGCGGCGTCCGGCGCGCTCAAACCCGGCCGATTGGTACAGCCGGAGGGCGGCGGCGTTCGACGCGCGTACCTCCAGGAACCACCGGCCCCGGGCGCGCCCCAGCGCATCCCCCAAGAGCCCGCGGGCGACGCCGGTACGGCGCGCGGCCGGATCCACGGCCAGGTTCAGGATTTCGTTCTCGCCGGGAGTCGTCTGGCGGACCACCAGGAATCCAAGGACCAGGCCACCGGCCACGGCCACACAGCAGTCGTGATCCAGATAGCTGGCCGGATCCCACTGGGCCGCCTCGGGCGAGGCCGCCTGGATCGCGGCAATCGCGGGGACGTCCCCGGCGTCCGCGCGACGGATGATCACTCGGTTGCAGTCCATTGCAGAATCGCGACTCCCAGCAGCGGCATCGCCGATAAGACCACGCACACCGGCGCGAAGCCCACACGGTCCACCATCCCGCCGATCCAGGGGGAAAGAAACGCGGTCATCAACCCGAAGGAACACGTCAATGCCGCGACTCCCAAACCGGCGCGACCCGGCCCAAACAGATCGATGGGCAGCGCGTACACATTGGTGCTGATGGCCAGCGTCCAGAAGAAACTCAGGCTGATGGCGGCCGCGGCCAGCGCCGGGTTCGGCATCAGAGGAACGGCCGCGGTGCCCAGCAGAATCACAGCCGAGATCCAGCAGATGCGCAGGCGCGCGCGGAGCACGTTCATTCCGGCCCGGATCCAGCGATAGGAGGCAATGCCTCCGAAGAACCCGCCCGCGGTGGCGAACACCGCCGGGATCCAGGCGAATTGGCGGTTGGCCTGGTCCTGCGTCATGTGCCGCTCCTGAACGAAGTACAGCGTGGTCCAGTTGCTCCACAGCGCGTACAGCGTCATGACGAAAGCGTTGGCGAGCGCGAGTCCCCAAAAGCGGCGGTCGCGCAGCAGGCTGCCCCCGCCCTGACGGGCGGGGCTTTCCGCGGATACACCCGGAATACGCTTCGACGTGAACAGCCACAGCGGGATCCACAGGAATCCGAGCGCGCCGCACAACGCGAAGGTGGATCGCCATCCGTAGCGCGGCTGCATCAGCGTGACGATCAAAGGCGCGGCCACGGATCCCAAGGTAATCCCGACCTGGTTGAAGGCGGTTCCGAGCGCCAGCTCGCGCGGCTCCAGATACGTCGCGTTGGCCTTGCCCGCGGCGGGAATGCCGGCGGCTTCGGCCGCGCCCAGGACGGTCCGGCAGGCCAGCAATCCGGAAAAACTTCTGGTCCACGCGGTGGCCGACCCCGCTAACGACCAGAACGCGACCGCGATCCCCGCGCCGCGATTCAATCCCACCCGGTCGATAAACCATCCGGCCGCGGGCGCCACCGCTGCGTAGACCATCGCAAATACCGACACCACCAGTCCGTACTGCCGGTTGCTCAACTGGAATTCGCCGCGCAAGGTGGGCGCGAGGGCGGCCAGAAGCTGCCGGTCCAGGTAGTTGAGCGAGGAGGACAGGACGAAAACGCCGATCGCGATCCAGCGCCAGGGGATGCGTCGCGGCATTCCCGCCATCAGCGGAGCTCGTACGTCTTGACGTTCCCGATGGTGCCCAACTGCGCGTCGGGCTTGGAATCGTGAATCACGAAAACCTGGCGGGCGGGCTTCTGCGCGCCGCAGGTGAAATCCGCCGGATTCAAACCCTCGGTACTGCGGACCAGCACCTTGATCGTCTCTTTGGCCTTCTGTATAGTCAGCCGCCGCTGCCCTCCCTGGAGGCAATCGACTTGCGCCAGGGTTCCCGTGACCGACTCACCGCCGTAGATCTGCGAAAACGGCACGGGAGTCGCGTCGGATATCAGGGGGCCCTGCTCGCGATTGGCCTTGTCTTCGGCCGCGCGAACCTCGGCCGCCGCGGCGTCCTTGACGCGCTGGAGATCCGCCGCGCGCTCGTCGGCGGCGCGTTTCTTATCGGCGATCTCGGCATCGATGCGGCGCTGCTCGGCGTCCCGGAGGAGCTGCTGGATGCGGGCGCGTTCGGCGTCGCTGGGGGCGGTGTGCTCGGCCGCGATCCAGGATTTGGCCGCGTCGACGGGCTGGCCGGCCGCGGTCTGCGCCTCCGCCAGCGCCTGCCAGATGGCGGAATTGTTCGGATCGAGCGTGCTCGCGGTTTTCAATTGCGCGACTTTGGCCGCGGGATTCGTCGCGAGCGCCGCCAGACGGACGTGCGGCTCGGCCCAGCGCGGATTGGCCTTGGCGGCTTGCTCGAGAGCTACAGGCGTGCCTGCCGCCAGCAGACCGCGCGGGCTGACCGGAGAGAAAGTCTTGCCCGCGGCTTTCAGTTCGGCCAGCCAATCGTCCACATCCGATTTCTGAAGACGCTGCTCGATAAAATCGCGATTCGGATTCAGGGCTTCGCCGAAAACCGGAGACGCTGCAAAGACGCCGGCGCGGAAATAGGCGTCGGCGCGGCGGTTCAGTTCTGCGAGCGTCAGGCCGAATCCGTTGCGAGCAGCGACGCTTTCGTCACTCTCCTGCTGGAGATTGGCCAGGTACACGGGAAAGCGTCCGGAATAGTCCGGGTTGGTCGCCAGGAACTGGATCTTGGCCCAGGCGCGCATCCGGTCGGGCGGTAAAGCACCGGCCGGGGGAGGTGCGCCCAGCTGCACGCGCGTGGCGTTCACCTCGATGGTCGAAAACAGGTCGCACAAAGCGTTGACGGTGACTTCAGAGAGCGGGCCGGCGTTATCGGCGATCAGACGCCGGACGATTTCTCTTCGCCAATCCAGGGGTTGAGGAGTGTCGGCGGTCCAGGCGCTCAGATCCGACGATCCGCCCTCGACGAAGGGCTGCCTCAGCGCGTGCGGTCCGTATTCCTTCTGGTTCGGGAACAGCACCAGGACCATGGGCCAGACGGTTTCAAGATCGGTCTTGCCCAGCATGCCCGCCAGCACGTGGCGGGTCTGCTCCATTTGGGTCAGGCGTTCGCGAGCCGCGCGGTCGCCTGCGTTGCTGATGACACGAAAAGGTCCAGTGCGGTATTCGGTCCAGCTGGCGCCGAAAGCCGAGCAGGCCAGAAGAATGGTTAGAATCGCGCTTCGGAACACCTTGGTCTTATGTTAACCCTGCGAAAAAGGGAAGAGCGGGAGAGTTTTGCCGCCGTGGAGTAACTATCTCCACAGTGCGTGAACCGCTGCTGTTTCCACTGGTTGCGTTCGCCGCCGGAATCCTGCTGGACCAGGCCATGGCTCCGGCCGCGCCTTTTTCGATCCGCGAAGCAGGCTGGGCTACGGCCGCGCTGACGCTTCTGGCGCTCCTGCCGGCCTCGCCGTGGATCAAGAGAACGACCATCCTGCTGGCGATGCTGTTCGCCGGGACCTTCGCCAGCGCCTGGCACCGGCCCGGGCCCCCGCCCGAGATCGACGCCACGTCGCGCGAAATCGTGATCGTTTCAGGCTGCGTGGTGGAGCCCACCGTTCTGGCGGAAGACCGCGCCCAGTTCACTCTGGAGCTGGCGCCCGGAGCCCGCGCGCGTGTGCTGATTCCATCGGAGGAAGGAGATCCCGAGCCGCCCCGCCTATCCTACGGGCAACGAGTGGAGATCGAGGCGCGCCTGCGCGTTCCGCACAACTTCAATAATCCCGGCTCGTTCGACTACGCCGCGTATCTGGCCCGCCGCGATATTTTCTGGACCGCCACCATCCCCCGCCATGCGCCCGTGACGGTGCTCCAGGGGCGTTGTGGATCGCGTTTCATGGCCGGTATCTTCGCACTGCGCACGGCGGCGTTGGACCGGATCGGACACATTTACTCTAACAGCGGCTACGCAGAGGGTATGATGGAGGCCGTCCTGATCGGCGAAACCGCGCGGATGGAGCGGGTGTGGACCGATGATTTCCGCCGCACAGGGACGTTCCATGCGCTGGTGATTTCCGGCATCCACGTAACGGTCCTGGCGGCCGTACTTCTGTTCCTGCTGCGCTGGCTCCCGATCTCGGAACTGAGCGCGCTGGCGATCACCGCAGCCGCGGCCTGGCTGTACGCGCTGGTCTCCGGATTCTCCGCTCCGGTGGTGCGGGCGGCCGGCGGGTTGACGCTCTACATCCTGGGGCGAGCCTGCTTTCGCCGCGCGCGGGTGATGAATCTTCTCGCCGCGGTGGCGCTGGTGTATCTTGCCTGGGATCCGGCGCAGATTTTCGAAGCGAGTTTTCAGCTTTCCTTCCTCGCGGTGGCGGCCATTGGAGCCTTGGCCGCGCCGCTGCTCGACGCAACCGCAACGCCTTACGCGCGCGGGCTGCGGAATATCGCCAATGCGGATCTGGACCCGCGCCTGGAACCCCGGGTCGCCCAATTTCGCGTGGAAGTGCGCCTGGCAGCGGAAACCTTGTGGCTTTGGACGCGGGTCCCGCTGCGCTGGGCGCAGGAATCGCTGGCCCTGGCGCTGCGCTGGGCGCTGTTCACCTTTGAAATGGCGGTGATCTCGGCCACCATCCAGATTGGGCTGGCGCTTCCCATGGCGGAGTATTTTCACCGCGTCTCGTTCACCGGTTTGAGCGCCAACCTGCTGATTGTGCCGGCCATGAACGCGATGGTCCCGCTGGGCTTCCTGGCGATCTTCACCGGCTGGCGCTGGATCGGGTCGCTGGCCGGCGCGTTCCTGGGATTTTCCGCCCGGGTGGCCGCCTGGCATGCGCAGCTCGAGCCTGCGTGGCGGGTTCCCGACCCGCCGGTGTGGCTGGTTTTGGCCTTTGCGGCGGCCCTGATCGCCTGCGCCGTGATGATCCGGCGCCGGACCTTGCGGTTCCCGGCCATCGGGATCGTTCTGGCCCTGTTCGTTCTGCTGCTGTGGCAGCCCTGGCTGGGCGCCCGGCAGACCGGCATGCTCGAGCTGACCGCCATCGACGTGGGCCAGGGCGATAGCCTCCTGGTGGTGCTGCCAGGCGGCGAGACCATGCTGGTGGACGGCGGCGGGCGGCTGGTCTACGGCCGCAAGCACAAATCGAATCTGGACATCGGAGAGGATGTCGTATCGCCCTATCTGTGGAGCCGCGGCATCCGCCGCCTGGATCTGATGGTCGCCACCCACTCTCACCAGGACCACATTGGAGGACTGGCGGCGCTCATGAGGAACTTCCGCCCCAAAGCCCTGTGGACCGGGGCAAATCCGCCGCCGGAATTGCTGAAACTCGCCCGAAGTCTGGGCATCCCCTCCTCCCAGAAGCACCCCTCCGGGCGGATCGAACTCTCCGGCGCCACGCTCGAAGTTCTCGCGCCGGCCGCCGACTATTTTTCCAAAACGGTGGCGAACAACGACTCTCTGGTGCTGCGGATCAGCTACGGGTCGCGGTCCTTTCTGCTGACCGGCGATATCGAACGCGGCATCGAGACCAAGCTTTTAGCCGAGGGCGCGGATCTCCACGCCGACGTCCTCAAGGTAGGCCACCACGGCTCCCGAACCTCGAGCACGGAGCCGTTTCTGGAGGCGGTTTCGCCCTCGGTCGCCCTGATCTCGGCGGGATTTGAGAACTCCTTCGGCCACCCCCATCCGGATGTCCTGGCGCGGCTTTCGGCGCGGCACACCGCCATCCTGCGGACGGACCTGGATGGTTTAGTGACCGCCCGGACCGACGGCCGGAGGATCTGGTTCGCTCTTCAGTCCTGGCAAGAAAAGCCGCAACCTCTTCGTTTTCCGGTACATCTGATACAATAGAGCCACAGGGCTGTGCATTTTCGCGCTCGCAAAGGCATCCGTTAGTGCGTCTACCTAACTTTCTTCTCGCGTCCGCGGTGGTGATGTGCGGCCTTCAGGCCACGGACCTCGCTGCCAACTACGCTCCTAACTACGTTCCTAACTACGCGAGTCCGGACAATCTGGACAAGATCATCAACCGCTATGTCGCCGCTCAGCAAGTTCAACAGGACGCCCTCCGCGGCGCGCGGATGGAAGTGGAGATCGACGCCCAGCTACCCCGCCTGGAAAAGAACGGTAAACTCAAAGTCCTGCGCATGATTTCCCGGTTCGGAAAAATCTCGTTCAATCAGATTGGCCAGTTCATCGGCGATCCTATTGTAAAGAAAGAAGTCATCGGAAAGTACCTGGAACTGGAACAGAACGCGCGTGAGAAGGGCACCATCGCCATCACGCCCGCCAACTACAAGTTCCAGATCAATGCGATCATCACGCGGGGAGAGCAGCAGACCTACGTCTTCGAGCTCATCCCCAAGCGCAAGGCCGTGGGGCTCTTCAAGGGCGAATTGTGGCTGGACGGCGCCACCGGCATGCCCCTCAAGGAAACCGGCCAGATGGTCAAGAGCGGGTCCGCGTGGCTGAAGAGTATCCGCTTCGTGCGCGACTACGAAATGCGCGACGGCATATCGATTCTGAAGCATCTGCAGAGCACCGTGGATGTGCGCGTGATCGGAAAAGCCGAGTTGAGCGCCGATTACAGCAACCCGACGTGGCAAGAGGGCGATCAGACGGCCAGCGTCCCGAGCGTCCCATAACCAAGGAGATTCGCTTCCATCCCATGAGAACGCTTTTTTTGAATCCGCCTTCGTTTGAGGGCTTCGACGGCGGCGCCGGATCACGCTGGCCCTCCACGCGCGAAGTTGAATCCTATTGGTATCCGGTGTGGTTGTGCTATCCGGCCGGCATGCTGGAGGACAGCAAGGTGGTGGACGCGCCGCCGCACGGCGTCTCCATCGAGCAGACCATCGCCATGGCCAAGGATTTCGAGCTGATGGTGCTGTATACCTCGTCGCCCGGTTTTCATGTGGACGTGAAGATCGCCGAGATGATGAAGGACGCCAACTCGAAGCTGCAGGTGGCCTTCGTCGGGCCTCCCGTGACCATCGAGCCCGAGAAATCCCTGAACGCAACCAAGGCGATCGATTTCGTGGTGCGGCGCGAGTTCGACCATCAGATCGCCGGCTATGCCAAAGGCACCCCGCTTTCCGAGCTGCCCGGCGTGAGCTACCGGAAGAACGGCGAGATCGTCCATACCCCGGAAGGCCCGGTGATCGAGAATCTGGACGAGCTGCCCTGGGTCTCGAAAGTCTACAAGCGCGACCTGGACTTCAAGCGCTACAACGTTCCCTTCCTTTTAAACCCGTTCATGTCGTTCTATACGTCGCGCGGCTGCCCGGCGATGTGCACCTTCTGCCTGTGGCCGCAGACCCACTCGGGCCATCGCTGGCGTTTGCGGTCGAGCCAGGACGTGGCGAACGAGTGCCGCTACGTGCTTGAGAATTTCCCCGGCCTGAAGGAAATCTTTTTCGACGACGACACGTTCAACTACAAGAAGGCTCGGACGCTGGAATTGTGCGCGGAGCTGAAGAAGCTGAACTTCACCTGGAGCTGCACCTCGCGCGTCACCACCGACTACGAGACTCTCAAGGCCATGAAGGAAGCCGGCTGCCGGCTGCTGATTGTCGGGTACGAATCCGGAGACGAGCAGATTCTGCGCAATATCAAGAAGGGCGCGACCATTGAGGGCGCGCGCCGCTTCACCAAGGACGCCCACAACCTGGGCCTGGTGATTCACGGCGATTTCATCGTCGGGCTGCCCGGCGAGACGCGCGAAACCCTGCGCAATACCATCGACTTCGCCAAGGGACTGGACACCGAGACGATTCAAGTCTCCATCGCCCATGCGTATCCCGGCACGGAGTTCTACGACTTCGCCAAGGAGAATGGCCTGGTGCAGCTCACCATGTCGGACGACCAAGGCCACCAGCTTCCCCAAGTGGTTTATCCCGGCATCCTGGAGAAGGGCGAGATGATGGAATGGGTGGAGCGGTTCTACGACGAATACTACTTCCGCCCCAAGGCCGCCTGGCGCATCGTGCGCAAGTCGATTTTCAACAATGCCGACCGGAAACGGTTGTACAAAGAGGCTAAGTCGTACATGAGCCTTCGGTCCAAGCGCAAGCAATACGTCGCGGACGAGAAAGCCAGCGTCCTCAGTCAAGCCAACGAACGGGCTTAGCGCACCGGCAAACGTTCCGGATGAATCCTCGACTTCGATGGAAGACGCAGGTTTTCGCGGCCATCGTGATCCTCAGCAATGCTTTTGGGAACCTGGCCCTGACCTGGGGCCTGCGGCACGGCGCGGGAGAGCTCACGGCGTCGCCCTTATCTTTTCTTCGCGCCATCTTCAGCCCGTGGGTCAGCGTGGGGGTTTGTCTGCTGATCGTGTGGCTGCTCAGCAAGATGTTCCTGCTGAGTTGGGCTGACCTGACTTACGTGCTGCCCGTCACGGCATTCGGCTATGTAATCAACGCGCTGCTGGGGCGTTTTTTCCTGGGCGAAAATGTCACCGTGGCCAGATGGGCGGGGACGCTGCTCATTATGGCGGGAGTCATTCTGGTGGGCATGGGAAATCCGCATTCGGAGGAGCCGCGATGAAAGCCTGGCTGCTGCTCGGTGTGATCATCGCCTCCACGGTGACGTCGGACCTGCTGCAAAGCCACGAGATGAAGCGCCACGGGGAAATCCACGATTTCCGGCCCAGCGGATTGCGGCGCGTACTGGCAACACTGGCCCGAAAGCGCAACCTGATCCTGTCGGTGGCGTGCATGGCGGCGTCCTTCTTCGCCTTCATGGCGCTGCTGCAGGTGGCCGACCTGAGCTTCGCCGTGCCTGCTTCCGCGGGCAGCCTGGTGATCGAAACCGTCCTGGCGCGGCTGATCCTCAAAGAGCAGGTCAACTCACGACGCTGGATCGGCGCGGCGCTGGTGGCCTGCGGCGTGTGGTTGTTGGCGCTGTGATCGTCGAGATCCTGGCGGCGGTGGCGGTGGGGTATCAGCTCTTCGCAGTTGTGGCGTGTCTGGCGTTCCGAAGGGGCCAGGGGCCAGGGGCCAGCGGCCAGGGGCCAGGGGCCAGCGTCCTGAAACCCGTGCACGGCGCGGATCCCAGCTCTGCGTGCCGCGATCGAATCGCACACCGTTCTGGAAGGCGAGTATGAGCTGCTATGCGGCGTGCGGGCCGGAGATCCGGCGGCGGGCTGATCGCCGAATTCCCGACGGTGAAGACGGTCGAGTGCACCACCATAACGCCCAATGGCAAGGTGGGTTCCCTGATCGATCTGGCCCGCGCGGCGCGCTATCCGATCCTCATCGTCAATGACGCCGATATTCGCGTCGAACCCGACTATCTCGCGCGCGTCGTCCCGCCGCTGGCCGATCCGCGCGTGGGGCTGGTCACGTGCCTGTACCGGCCCGAGGGCGACACCTTCGCCGCGCGCTTTGAAGGGCTGGGCGTATCCACGGATTTCGCGCCATCCACGCTGGTGGCGCGGCTGGTGGGCGTCGACGAGTTCGCCTTGGGCGCGACCATGGCGTTTCGCCGCACCGACCTGGATCGCATGGGAGGCTTTCAGGCGATTGCCGATTACCTGGCGGACGATTACCAGCTCGGCCATCGCATTCACGCCCTGGGTTTGAAATGCGTCTTGAGCGACGCCATCGTGACCACGCGCCTGAGCGGCGGATGGTCCGACGTCTGGCGTCATCAGGTGCGTTGGGCGCGCACCGTGCGCGTGTCGAAATTCTGGGGATACCTGGGGCTTCCGTTCACGTTCGCGACCGTGTGGGCCGCCGCGGCGGCTCTGAGCGGATCCTTCGGTCTGGCGGCGGCGCTGCTCGGATCTCGTATGCTGATGGCGACCGTGGCGGGCTGGTTCGTGCTGAGGAGCCCGGACGTGCCGCGCTTGTGGCTGCTGATTCCGCTGCGCGATTTGTTCGGAGCGGCGGTATGGGTGGCGGGATTGTTCGGTCACAGGGTGTACTGGCGCGGCCGATCCTTGAAGCTCGACGCGGAGGGCCGAATCCGCCAAGGACCCGGCATTTGACCCAGGCGCCGGAACGCGCGTACTCTGGTCACAATGAACAGGAACATGCGAGTGCTTCTGAGCATTGCGGCCGCCGGCGTAGTCGTCACCGCTTTCTCGGTTCGATACGTATCCGGCGCGCTGTACATTCCTCCACCACGCCCGGCCGCTCCGCCGAGCATTGAAGATGCCACGCCCAAGCTGATCACGGTCCGCCTGCCCATCGGAAACGGCGACACGCTGGACCAGATCCTGGCGCGCGCGGACGTCGACTCCAATACTCGTTTTGAGATGCTCCACGCCTTCAACCAGGCCTACAGCGTGCGCCGCGTGCGGCCCGGACGGGACCTGCTGGTGACGCTTCGGGCGGACACCAGGGAAGTGAACTCTCTCGAGTACGTGGCCGACGCCGACTCGGAAGTGGTGCTCCATCGCTATGGCGGCGTCAGCGAAGCGAAACTGGTGGAGATCCCCGGCACCATCAAAACCGTGCCGGTTTGCGCCACCCTGGAAGGTTCGCTGTTTGAGACCGTGGAACGCGCGGGCGAGGATCCGCAGCTGGCGCTCCTGGTAGCGGACATCTTCTCCTTCGACATCGACTTCTACCGCGACGCCCAGGCCGGCGACGAATTCTGCATTCTGGTGGAAAAGAAGTTTTACGACAACGGGCAGCCGCCGACTTACAAGCGCGTGCTCGCCGCGCAGTACAACAATGCCGGCACGATGTATGACGCCTACCGCTTTTCGAATGACGGCGGCCCCGGGGAATTTTTCACCAGCGACGGCCATGCGCTGAAATCGGCGTTCCTGCGCTCGCCGCTGGCGTTCGATGCGCGCGTGAGTTCGCATTTCTCGCGATCCCGGCTGCATCCGGTGCTGCACACGAGGCGCCCGCACCTGGGCACCGATTACGCGGCCCCCACGGGCACGCCGGTTCGGGCCGTGGCCTCGGGACGCGTGGCCGTCTCCGGCTACACGGCGGGAAACGGGAACTACGTGGCCATCAATCACGCCGACGGATACCGCACCATGTATCTGCATTTTTCCAAGCGCCTGGTGAAGACCGGCCAGCGGGTGGAGCAGGGCCAGACCATCGGCCTGGTGGGCTCGACGGGCCTGGCCACCGGGCCGCATGTCGACATCCGCATCAGCAAGAACGGAAAATTCATGGACTGGGAGAAGCTCCGCGCCCCTCGCGCGGTGAAGCTCAGTTCCAAGCAGAAGGAAGCTTTCAACCAGGAGCGCGACCGTCTGAGGGCGATCCTGGAAGCAGCACGAAGGCCCGCGCAGGTGGCCTCCAACAGCACGCCCGCCGCGGGGTTCTAAAATCCGCTTCTGAACTGCGGCGTTACTGGGCGCTGAGCCCCTGGGTCAGTTCGATGCGCGTGCCGAAGGGATCGGTGAGGAACGCGATCTTCAGGCCGAACTGCTTGGTCATATCGCGAGGAGCCATGTCCAACTTGACTCCCTCGGCTTCGAGCTTCTTGGCGAATGCGTCCAGATCCTTGACCTCAAACCCGATGTGATCGAGGAAGCGGCCCGCGGTGGCTGCCGGGGGAGGAGGCGGCTCGCCACCCTTGTTCTTCCCGCCTCGGCCTCCGCCGCCCAGGAAATCGATGGTCCCGGGAGGGATGCCGACGCCTTTCATGCCGGGCCGGCGCTGGGCTTCGACACCGCCGAAGGTCTTCATGTACCATTCGCGCGCGGCGTTCGGATCGGGCACCGCGAGATGGTAATGACTGAAGGCCGATTCCGTGGTCAGGGAAGGATCTTCCTGAACCTCGATGATCACGTCATCGGGAAAGGTCACGAACGCCTGGACATTGGGCGTGAGTTCCTGCACATGCAGGCCGGCCGCCTCGGCTCTCGCCTTGGTCGCGGCGAAACTTTTGACCGAGAATCCCATGTGATCCGCGGTGGAGCCCTTGGAGCCGCCGCTGGGCCCCTTTCCTTGCTGGGCAGCCGTCATGATGAAGAAGATGCCGGGAAGCTTCACCATGGTGAGCGGTCCGGAGTTCACGGGCGTGCCTCCCAGAACACTGACGATGGTTTTCTGGTAGGCAGCGGGATCCGCCACCACGAGGTGAATATGGCCCGCCGAGATCCCGGTCGGATTCGGAGCAGCCGTTTGGCCAAAGAAAGCGACCGCGGCCGCCAGGAGCGAGACAGGTAGTAGCAGGAGCCAGCGCATGGCGGCTATGCTATCACGAAACGATCTGTCAAAGACTTGTTTTAGCGGCTGGTTTCACTGGCCAGACGGCTGGCTACCGGCCGGTCCTGACCGGCGTACTTGTTCCCGGATTTCTTGTAATACGGGACTTCGACGCGCGAGGAAAGCTGTTCGAAAGTGAACGAGCAGATCCGCATGCCGGGATAAAGCGCCACCGGCATGACGCCGAGATTGCTCAGCTCCAAAGTGGCCCGGCCGCGCCAGCCGGGGTCGAACAGGCCCGCCGTCCCATGCACGATGATGCCGATGCGGCCCAGGCTCGAACGGCCTTCGAGCCGCCCCAGAACGTCGTCGTCCAGCTCCAAGGTTTCCTCGGTGATGGCCAGCGCGAACTCGCCCGGCTGCAGGATGAACGGATCGCCTTGGGCAACCGTGATGGTCCGCATCAGGTCCTGGATGGCGGTCTTCTCCCGCAGGTCGATCAGCGCGTGGCGGCTATGTTCGAATACGCTGAACTCCCCGCCCAGGCGGAAATCGACCGAACAGCTTCCGTACTGCTCGGGCGGCAGCGCGGGCGTGATCTTGATCTTGCCTTCCGCCAGGTAACGCCGGATATCGACATCGGAAAGAACCATCTCTTGATCATAGAATGAAGATGCAGAGGGCGCGATATTCCCGCTAAACTGAGCTATGGCTACCACCAAAGTAGGAATCAACGGCTTCGGCCGAATCGGCAGGAATGTCTTCCGTGCGGCGCTCGACCGCCCGGATATCGAGATTGTCGCGACCAACGACCTCACCGACACCAAGACCCTGGCGCACTTGCTCAAGTACGACTCGATCCTGGGTCCCCTGCATGCGGACGTGAAGGCCGAGGCCGACGCGATCGTGGTCAACGGGAAGCGCCTGCGCGTGTTCGCCATCAAGGATCCGGCGGAACTCGACTGGTCCAGTTTGGGCGTCCAGGTCGTGATCGAATCCACGGGCAAGTTCACCGAGGCCAAGGAGGCGGCCAAACACATCCGCGGCACGGTGAAGAAGGTCATCATTTCGGCGCCCGGCAAGAATGAGGACATCACCATCGTGCTGGGGGTGAACGAATCGTCCTACGATCCGGCCAAGCACAACGTGATTTCGAACGCGTCCTGCACCACCAATTGCCTGGGACCGGTGGTGAAGGTGCTGCACGAGAATTTCGGCATCGAGAAGGGCTCGATGACCACCATCCACAGCTACACCAACGACCAGCACGTGCTCGATTTCCCGCACAAAGATCTGCGGCGGGCGCGCGCCGCGGCGATCAACATGATCCCCACCACCACCGGCGCCGCCAAGGCCATCGGGCTGGTGATGCCGGAGCTTAAAGGGAAACTGGACGGCTATGCCATGCGCGTCCCGACCCCGAACGTCAGCGTGGTGGATCTGGTGGTTGTGACCACCAAGGCGACCACCACCGAAGAGGTCAACGCCGCGCTGAAGGCCGCCGCGGAGGGGCCGCTCAAGGGCATCCTCGCGCATACCGAAGATCCCGTGGTTTCGACCGACATGATGCACAACCCCAACAGCTCGATTCTCGATTCCGGATTGACCAAGGTGCTGGGAGGAAACCTGGTGAAGGTCGTCTCCTGGTACGACAACGAGTGGGGCTATTCGATGCGCTGCGTCGACCTGGTAGCGTACCTGGCGAAAAAGGGGCTGTAGCACCAGAGCGGATCGGTAGTAAGAGATATCCTCCGTAAGCGCCGTTTTGCACTCGGTCGATGGTCAGTTATGGACCATCGGTCTCGGCCGGCACTGCTGTGCGGGCTGGTATTACTTGGGGCTTCGGCAACCTGGGCGGATGACCCTCCGCAGCCGCCTTCGCCATCGCAGGATCTGACTTCCCTGACTTTGGAGCAACTGCTGAACGTCCGCGTGGAAGGAGCCGCGCTCCATTTGCAGACGCTGCGGGATGCGCCTGCCAGCGTTACGGTGATCTCGGCCGAGGATATCTACAAGTACGGCTATCGTACGCTGGGCGAAGCCCTGGCTTCGGCCCGGGGGTTCTACTTGAGCGATAACCGCACCTACACTACGGTGGGCGTGCGAGGCTTCAACCTGCCTGGCGACTACGCCAGCCGCTTCCTGGTGATGGTGAACGGTCACAACATGGCCGACAACGTCTTCAACTATGAGATCTTCTTCGGCCAGGATTTTCCCATCGACATGAGCTTAATCAGGCAGATCGAAATCATCCGCGGGCCCTCATCGGCGCTGTATGGCAGCAACGGAGTCTTGGCCACGATCAACATCATCACTCAATCGCCCAAGGAAGCCAGCCCGCCCACACTGACCGCGGACATGGGCAGCTTCGGCGAGAAGAAGGCCCAGGTTAGCGTCGCGACGCCGCTGGGCCAGAATGCCGATCTGCTCCTGTCCGCCTCGGTGTTTAACGACACGGGCGAAAGTCCGCTATTCTTCCCGGAGTTCGAGGCTCCGCAAACCAACCAAGGGAATGCGATCCGGATGGACACCGAAAAAGGCTACCACTTCTTTTCTAACCTGACTTGGCGCAACTGGAACATCGTCGCCGCCTTTTCGGAACGGGAAAAAATCCAGCCCATATCGTGGGGCAGCACCGTATTTAACGACCGCGGAACGAAGGTGAATAATCTCCGCGACTATGTGGAGGCGGCCTACTCGCGAGGGCTCGGGAACGGGACTTTGAAATGGCGCACCTATTACGACTCCCAGCAGTTCCTGGCCCGGTTCTATTATCCGCTCGATTCCGGCGGCATCGAAGATAACCGCCAGCTGGACGATGGACATTGGGTTGGCACCCAACTCTCCTACCGTTTCGACGTGCCCAAGGTCGGAGCGATCACCGTCGGAGGCGAAGGGAAAGTCGACCTGCAGAACCTCCAGAGCGACGAGAATGTTTCGCCTGTGCCCCTTAAAATCGCGAATCTCGACCATCGAGAGCAATCGCTGGCTCTCTTCGTGCAAGACGAACGGCCACTCTCGATGCATTGGAAACTGAATGTGGGCGTCCGCCTGGACGCGTCCAGCTATCGCCAAAGTTCCGTTACGCCCAGGGCGGCCCTGATCTACCAGCCGTCTTCCGGGTGGACATACAAATTCCTCTATGGCCGCGGCTTCCGGAATCCCAGCGCGTTTGAATTATTTTTCGACGATGGCGGCCGATCCGGGGCCCCGAATCCCAGCCTTCGTCCGGAGAAAACTGACACGGTGGAAATCGACGTGGAACGAAAACTGGGGAAGCGGATGAATCTGCTAGCGGCGGCCTACGGCTACCGGATGCACGATTTCATACTCGGCACGTTTGACAGCCATGGGCTGATCCAGTACCACAACGTCGGGCACATCCATGCCACGGGGTTGGAGATCGAAATGACGGGCCGGCCGGCGGCTTGGCTTGAGGCTTCGGCCAGTTATTCGATTCAGAAGTCGGTGGACGATGTGGAAAAGGCGGACCTGGAAAACTCACCGGTACACCTGGCAAAACTGCACTTCGCGGTTCCTTTGGGACGCAAATTCGACTTGAGTAGTGGCATGCAGTATTACAGCTCGCGATTGACTCTGGCCGAGACTCCGGTAAAACCGGTTTACCTGGCCGATTTCACCGTTACGTCCAAGCGGCTGCTCCCCGATTTCGATGTCCGTGCGGGCCTCAGAAACGCATTCAACAGGAATTATTCCGATCCCGTCGCGCTCAACCCGGCGGTCGACGCGATGCAGCAATCCGGACGCACGTTCTTCGTGGAGTTGATCGTCCATGGAGGCCGTTAACGCGCTCACTTCATTGCGGCGATCACGGCGTCGGTGAACCCGGTGGTCCCTGCTTTGCCTCCGACGTCCGGCGTGGTGTGCCGGCCCGCCGCGTAGACCTTCTCGATCGCCTGTTGCAGGCGCGCGGCGGCTTCCGGCTCGTTCAAGTGGGACAGCATCAGCACCGACGAGAGCATCATGGCGGTCGGATTCGCGATGCCCTTCCCGGCGATGTCCGGAGCCGAGCCGTGCACCGCTTCAAACACGGCGTCCTTCTCGCCCATGTTGGCGCCGGGGACCATGCCTAATCCACCCACCAGGCCCGCCGCCAGATCCGAGACGATATCGCCGTAGAGATTCGGCAGCAGCAGAATGTCGAAGGTTTCCGGCCGCACCACCAGCTGCATGGCGGCGTTATCGACGATCAATTCCTTGTACTCGATATGCGGATGCCGGGCCGCCACTTCGCGGCAGCAGCGCAGGAACAGGCCGTCGGCCAATTTCATGATATTGGCTTTGTGGATGGCGACGACTTTCTTGCGTCCCATTTTCTCGGCGTACGCGAAGGCGTATTCGGCAATGTTGATGGAGGCAACCCGCGTGATGACCTTGAGGCTGGTCACCACGTCTTTCACCACTTCGTGCTCCAGGCCCGAGTACAGGTCTTCCGTGTTTTCGCGGAAGATCACCATATCGATCTTCACGTCGTCAAAACGGTTGACGACTCCCGGCATGGAGCGCACCGGCCGGACGTTGGCGAACAGATCCAGCTTCTTGCGCAGCGCCACGTTGACGCTGGTGTAGCCGCCCCCCACCGGCGTCGTCACCGGACCTTTTAGTCCCACGTGGGTCCGCTCCAGGCTTTCGATGACGTGCGGCGGCAGCGACTGGCCGGTTTTCACGATGAGGTCCGCGTTCAGCTCGGCCACTTCCCAATCGATGCGGACGCCGGTGGCATCCACCGCGCGCCGGGCCGCCGCGGCGACTTCGGGTCCAATGCCATCGCCGGGGATCAAGGTAACTTTATGAGACATCGTTTCATTGTATCGGGAGGACCATCGTGCGCCGAGTCCTCCGCCGTTCGCCGATGCCCAGCCGCCGTTGGCCGAATTCGGCAGGATAAGCCCGGCTGATCTTGCTAGGATCGCTTACGGGAAGACTTAGCTTACTGGAAGATCATCGGGCCCATGGATACGGAGCGCTGGGAACAGAGAAATCGGGAACGCATGGAGCGGCACCGCCTCCGCACGGAGCGGCGCCAGCAGCGGCGCGATGCATACGGCGGGCCGAACGCGGCCGGGGGCATGATCATCGGCCTGGGCATCATCGCCCTGGGCGTCCTGTTCCTGCTCAGGAACGTCGGAGTCGTATATTTCGACAATATCGGGCAGTACTGGCCGGTGATTCTCATCGTGCTCGGGCTCTCCAAGCTGGCCAACACGCACAGCGCCTCCAGCGTCACCGCGGGACTCATCATCGGCGGCATCGGCACGCTCTTCCTGCTACGAAATCTAGGCTATATCTACGGCGACGTCGGCCAGTACATCTGGCCCGGCATTCTGATCGCGGTGGGCCTCATGATTCTGATGAAACACCTGGAAGGGCGCGACGGCGGTTGGAACGCGGGACCGCCTCCTCCGGGAGTCCCGCCGGGACCCGGGGGTAACCCGTTTCCGCGCAGTTCCGGATTCAGCGCCGCAACCTCAGGAGCCAATTACTTGCACGCGGAGTGCGTATTCAGCGGCACGCGGCAGAGACTCGACACGCAAGATTTCGAAGGCGGCAAGATCGCGGTGGTGTTCGGCGGGGCCGAAATCGATCTGCGCAGCGTCGGGACGAAGCGCGAGGAGATCACGATCAAGGCCGACGCCGTTTTCGGCGGCATCGAGCTGTGGGTGCCCGCTCACTGGCAGACTATTGTTCGCGGAACAGGCGTGTTCGGCAGCTTTGAGGACAAGACGTTCCCAGCGGTTCCCGGACAAGGCAAGGCGCCGCGTTTGATCGTTACAGGCGGCGCCGTGTTTGGTTCCGTAATCGTAAAAAACTGATGCATCCAATCTTCCGAAACACCACCAGATTGGGCGCATACCTGGCGCTGTGGACGATTCTGGCGGCCCTGATGGCCGCGTTGATGCGCATTCCCGCGGACCTTACCTGGAGCCAGGCCTTGTCCGTAGCGGTACCGCTTTGCATGTTCTACGCGTTTGTCTGCCTGGCGCCGTGGTACCTCTGCGGCGCATTCCCGCTGGGATCGGGGCGAGTGGCGCGATTGCTGATCAATCAACTGGGCGCCGCGATTCTTGCTTGCACGCTATGGATCGGGGCTGCGCGGCTGCTGGCGTTCGCACTGGATCTCGGCCCGGAACTGAATCCCGCGATACCGCAGTTGGTGGTGGTGGGATTGCTGCTCTATCTGATGTCCGTCGCGCTGCATTACGCGCTGCTGGCCGTGGAGGCGTCGCGCGAAGCGGCGCTCCAGACGCGCGATGCCGAACTGCGCGCGCTCAAATCCCAGATCAATCCGCACTTCCTGTTCAACTGCCTGAACTCGATCAGCGCGCTGACCAGCACCGATCCGGTCCGCGCCCGCGACATGTGCGTGCTCCTGTCGGATTTCCTGCGCAAGACGCTGGGGCTGGGCGAGCGCGAAAGCATTTCCTGGCGCGAAGAGCTCGAACTGGCGCGGACGTATCTGGAAGTCGAGCAGGTGCGCTTTGGCGCGCGCCTGAAAGTGGAGATGCAAGTGGACGACGCCTGCGCCGATTGCCAGGTGCCTCCCCTGGTATTGCAGCCCCTGATCGAGAACGCCATCAAGCACGGCATCGCGACCATGGTGGAGGGCGGGACGGTCCGGCTGCTGGGGCGGGTCGAGAACGGCCATCTGGCGGTGCGCGTCGAGAACAGCTTCGATCCCGAGGCTCCCTCGCCTCGCCGTCACGGCCTGGGGCTTCGCAACGTCCGCAGCCGCCTGCAAACGCGCTTCGGCGATGCCGCACACCTGAACCTTGCCGCCGAGCATGACCGGTACAGCGCCGAAATGGTGTTCCCGTGCCACAAGGTTAACCCATGAAACTACGTGCCGTTATTGTGGATGATGAAGAACTCGCGCGCCAGATCCTGCGCGAGTACCTGGAGAAAGCCGGAGACGTCGAAATCGTCGCCGAATGCGCCAACGGCTTCGAGGCCGTCAAGGCCACCGGCGAGCTCCGGCCCGACTTACTGTTCCTGGATATCCAGATGCCCAAGCTGGACGGCTTCGAAGTCCTGGAGCTGATCGATCCGCCGGTAGCGGTGATTTTCGTGACAGCGTATGACCAGTACGCGATGAAGGCGTTCGACGCGGCCGCCGTGGATTATCTGCTGAAGCCGTTCTCGACCGACCGATTGGGGAAGGCGCTCGAGCGTGCGAGAGCTCTGTTAAGCGATCCGCAGCCGCGCGCGCTCCAAGCCTCCGATCTCGCCGCCGCGGCCCGGCCACCTGGGCAAACCCTGGAGCGAATCGTCGTGAAGGACGGCACGAAAGTGCACATCATCCCCATCGCCAAACTGGATTACGTGGAGGCGCAGGACGACTACATCGCGCTGCACAGCGAAAAGAAGCAGTACCTGAAGCAGCAGACCATTTCGAGCATCGAGGCGCAGCTCGATCCGGCGCGCTTCGCCCGCGTGCACCGTTCTTATATCGTCAACCTGGAGCGCATCGCGCGCATCGAGCCCTACACCAAGGACAGCCGCGTGGCGGTGTTGCAGGACGGCTCGCAGCTTCCGGTCAGCCGGTCGGGGTATACAAGGTTGAAGGAGCTGCTGGGGGAAAATATTTAGCCTGCTTGTGGAGCAGGCTTCAGCCTGCAACGGTGGCTTGAGCCGCCGATCCGGTACGGGCGCTGAAGCACCCGTTGCAGGCTAAAGCCCGCTCCACCTACCGCACCACGCCCGCCATCGGACTGCTCGCCGCCGCGTACAGCTTCTTCGGCATCCGTCCGGCGAGAAACGCGTAGCGGCCCGCTTGGACACCCAGCTTCATCGCCGTGGCCATGGACACCGAATCCTCGGCCGCGGCGATGGCGGTGTTCATCAGCACTCCGTCGTAGCCCAGCTCCATGGCGATGGCGGCGTCGGAGGCCGTGCCGACGCCCGCGTCCACAATCAGCGGGACTTCGTGGATCATCTCCCGCAGGATGCGCAGATTGGTCAGGTTCTGGATTCCCAGGCCGCTGCCGATGGGCGCCGCCAACGGCATCACCGCGGCCGCCCCGGCGTCGATCAGCCGGCGCGCGTTCACCAGATCGTCGTTGGTATAGGGCAGCACCACGAATCCTTCCTTCACCAGCGCGCGCGTGGCTTCGAGCAGCCCGGCGTTGTCGGGAAACAGAGTGTGCTCATCGCCGATCACTTCGAGCTTCACCCAGTTGGACATGCCCGCCTCGCGCCCCAGCCGCGCCGTGCGGATGGCTTCCTCAGCCGTGTAGCAGGCCGCTGTGTTGGGCAGCAGAAAGTGCTTCGAGGCATCGATAAAATCGAGCAGAGACTCCTGCGAACGATCGAGATTCACCCGGCGCACCGCCACGGTGACCACTTCCGCTCCCGAGGCTTCGTGGCAGCGAGCCATCTCCTGAAAGCTGCGGTATTTTCCGGTCCCCACAAACAGCCGCGACCGGAACTCGCGGCCCGCGATGGTCAACGTGTCCATAAGTTTTATTGTAGATCCCGCTTGAAGCGCGGAGCGCGCTCGGAGATACACCGCACTATCGAAGAACGCCGTACGCGCCGATTCATTGAGATAGAGGCAGCGTGTGCAGTTCTCCGCGGCCCCGCCAAAAGGTCTAACAGGATGAAACAGAACAACTTAGCGAAGCTCTTGGGAATTGCCCTGGTGGTTGCGATTATCGCCACCGGCGTCTTTTACGGCTTGTTCGTGAACAAATTGAGCAGCAACACGGGCAGCGGCAAGATGGTGGTGGTCGCCGCTAAGCCCCTTCCGGCGGGAACGGTCCTGGCCGAAAAGGACCTCCAGTCGATCCCCTGGCCCGTCGAGCAGACGCCCGCTGGAGCGTTCGAATCTACAGAGCAGGCGGCCGGGCGCACCGTGCTGGCGCCGCTGGCCAAAGGCGAACCGGTGCTCGCGGCGCGGCTGGCTTCCTCCGAAAACGGCGGCGGCGGATCGGGCGTCCCCACGGGAATGCGCGCGGTCTCGGTGCATGTCTCGGATTCCAACGGCGTGCTGGCGCAACTGGCCCCCGGACAAAAGGTGGACGTGCAGGTGGTGGTCACCCGCAAGAGCACCGATAACGAGCCCCATCTCCGCACGATCCTTGAAGGAGTTCCTGTTCTTTCCGTGAATCCGCAGCCGGAACCGAGTTCCCAGGGAGGGAGCCTGCCGACCGTGACGCTGCTGACCGATCCCGGCGACGCGGACGTTCTGGCGCTGGCCGATTCCGGCGCGCGCGTGCGGCTGGCGCTGCGCAATCCCCTGGATAACGCCACGCGGGCGCGGACGGCGCTCACGCTCGACACGATCCTGCGCAGCAGCGCGGCATCGTCCTCCGCGGCGGCATCGAAAGCTCACTAGACCCAGGGAACGCGCCGCATGCTGATCCTGTCAATTCTGGCGTTCTTCGCCGCGATTTTCCTGCTGGCGGCTATCACCGTCGCGGTCGCCTGGATGGGGTTCGTCAAGCAGAGCGGCGAGGCGGGAGAGGCCGCGCAGGAAACCACCGCCGCAGAATCGGGCACGGGCGATTCCGACCTGGTTCGCTCCGATCTATTTCGCTCCGATTTATTTCGCAACGACAGGCTCAGCAGCGTAAGCTTCTGGGACACTCTGCTGGCGCGCTTCGACTTCATCGAAATTCTGAAGGTCCGGATGGCGCAAGCCGAGCTCGACTGGTCGGTGGGACGCGTGACCGCCCTGATGCTGTTTTGCGGGACCGCCGCGGGGCTGCTGCTGTCGCGGATCGTGCCGGCCTGGGGCGCGTTCGCCGGCGCGCTGGGCGTCGCGTTCCTGCCGTATGGCTACATCCTGCGCGCCCGCGAAAAAAGATTTCGCGCGTTCCGGGAAGCGTTTCCCGATGTGCTCGATTCCCTGGCGCGGGCGCTGCGCGCGGGTTATCCGCTGCCGGCCGCGGTGAACATGGTGGCCTCCGACGCCCCCGAACCCATTTCCACCGAGCTTAAGAAAGCCTCGGCCGAGGCCAACCTGGGCATGGGCTGGTCCCGGGCGCTGGAAAATCTGGCGCGGCGCGTCCCCGTTCTGGAGGTGAATATTTTTATCTCGGCCGTGGTGCTGCATGCACGCACGGGAGGAAAACTGGGCGAAGTGCTCACCGGCGTGGCCGAGAACATGCGCGAAGCGATCTCCCTGCAAGGCGAGGTGCGCGCTCTGGCGGCGCACGGAAAACTCACCGGCGCGATTCTCACCGTGCTTCCCGTGATCATCGCCGGCATGATGATGATTTTCAGCCCCGGCTACATGCTGACGCTCTTTCACCATCCCTGGGGCAAGACGCTGATCGCCGGAGCCATCGGATGCCTGGTTCTGGCGCAGCTGGTGATCCGCAAGATCGTGGATATCAAGATATGACCAACGGCGAATTGCTGATCTCGTTCTTCCTGTTCACGCTGGCGGCCGTGAGCGCGGCCGGCTACGCGTTCGTGCTGAAGCCTTCGCGGACCCAGGGCGAAAGCGGCAGCCCCGCCCTTCCCCTGACGCTCAATCACCCCGATCTTCCCGCCGCGCAGGCCGCCGCGGTGGACGTATTCCGGATGATGGGCGAGGCTCTGCCGGACTGGGCGGCCAAAACGACGGAATTGCAGCGCGAGCTGTCCGCGGCGGGCTATCGCTGGCCGTCGGCTGTGCCGGTGCTGCTGGGAATCAAATGCGCCAGCGCTCTGATGCTGGCGGCTGCGGGAGCATGGGCCGCTGTCACCTTCGGCCAGGAGGCCTCCAGCGCTTTCCTGCCGGCCGTCTGCGGGCTGGCGTTCGGATATATGATCCCGGATCGCGTGCTTTCGCGACTGGCGCGCCGCCGGTCCGTGTTGCTGCGGCGCGGTCTGCCCGCCGCGCTCGATCTGATGGTGCTGGCGGTCGAAGCCGGCCAGGCGCTGGATGCGGCCATTCTCGACACCAGCCGCGGCCTGCGCATCAGCCATCCGGATCTGGCCGCCGAGTTCACCCAGCTGCAACTGGAGCTGAGGGCCAACACTTCCCGCGAAGATGCCTTGCGCAATTTCGCGCGGCGGACGCGCGATTCCGAAATCCAGAAATTCGCCGCGCTTCTGATCGACACCGACCGCTTCGGCACCAGCCTCGGACCGGCCTTGCGCGTGCACGCCCGCTATCTGCGGACACGCTTCCGGCAGGCGGCCCAGGAACGCGCCCGCAAGGTCGGCGTGAAGCTGATTTTCCCGGTGTTCTTCCTGATTTTCCCCTCGGTGATCCTGGTCACGCTGGGTCCGGCCGTGCTGCTGATCTTCACGCAGATGAAGGCCCTGGTCGGACCATAAGCTCCCTTCCCCCGCAACGCAGGGAGTCGCGCCGGCTTTGGAGCGGCTTCTCGCCCGGTTCCTGCTACCCTGAACTCTGCATGCTTCGGAAGCGTTTCGAATGGAAGTTTCGCGATAAAACCCTGCAACTGGGCGAGCGGACCCTGCTGGTGGGCGTGCTGAACGTCACTCCCGACTCATTTTCCGACGGCGGGAAGTTTCTCGATCCCGACCGCGCCTTCGCGCACGCCGTGGAGCTGGAGGAGGCGGGCGCCGACATCATCGACATCGGGGCGGAATCCACGCGTCCGGGCGCCGTGCGGATTTCCGAAGCCGAGGAGCTGCGCCGCCTGGTCCCGGTGCTCAAGCGCCTGCGCAACAAGCTGACCGTTCCGCTTTCGGTCGATACCTACAAGGCCGCCATCGCGGAAAAGGCCCTGGAGCTGGGCGTGGATATTATTAACGATCCCAGCGCGCTCACCATCGATCCCGACCTGGCGCGCACCGTGGCGCAGTTCAATGCCGGTCTGATCCTGAACCACATGCGCGGGTCGCCTGAAACCTGGACCAAGCTGCCCCCGCTCAAGGACGTGATGCAGACGATCGTCAAGGAGCTCGATGCCGCGGTGCATCGCGGCGTGCGCGCCGGCGTGGACCGGAAACACATCGTCATCGACCCGGGGCTGGGCTTCGGAAAGCGCAAGGAACAAAACGCCGAGATTCTGGCGCAACTGGAGCTGCTGGCACGCCTTGAGATGCCCATCATGACCGGTCCGTCGCGCAAGCATTTCCTGGCGCGCGAATCGCAGGAAGAGACCGAGTACGCCACGGCGGCCGCAGTCGCTGCCTGCGTGCTCAACGGCTCCCATCTGGTGCGCGTGCACGACGTGAAGTCCATGAAACCCGTGGTCGAAGTGGCCGACGAGATTCTGCGTTATCAGGCTTAAAGGTAACGGTCTTACCGCTTCTGGCAATGGGCGCAGAAGTGGGTGCCGCGCTGCGCCACCAGGATCTTGCGGATTGGGCGCCCGCAGTTGGCGCAGGGCTGGCCTTCGCGGCCGTATACGCGGTGCTCCATCTGGAACCAGCCGCGCTCGCCGCGCGCGTTCACATAGTCGGAGATCGACGATCCCCCCAGCTGGATCGCATGCCTGAGGATGCCGCGAATCGCGTTATACAACTTCTCTGCGCGGGCGGTATTCAGCCGGGCCGCGATCGCCAGGGGGTGAATCCCCGCGGCGAACAGGCTTTCGTCGGCATAGATGTTGCCCAAACCCGCCAGGAAGCTTTGATTGAGCAGCAGGGCTTTGATGCGCGCCTTTCTGCGCAGGCGCGCCCGGAACTCCTCGAAACCGATTTCCAGGGGCTCGGGGCCCAGCTTGGCCACGCGCGGCGGCGGACCCTCGCTGAATTCGATCCGGCCGAACTGGCGGGGGTCGTGATAGAGCAGTTGTCCGTTATCCAGGGTGAAGACGCCATGGGTGTGTTCCCCGGCTTCCCCTTCCACCAACAGCTTTCCGGTCATGCCGAGGTGCACGGTGAGCGTACCCCGATCGAGCGCGATGAGGATGAACTTGCCACGCCGCGTCACCGATTCGATGCGCCGCCCGGCCAATCGCTGGGTCAATCTGGCCCGGTTTCCGGGGGTCACAAAGCGCGAGGTGAAGCGCGTGCTGACAATCCGGCGCCCGGCCAGGTACGCGGCCACCGAGCGAACCACGGTTTCGACTTCGGGCAGTTCGGGCATGCAAGCGCCCTAGGGAACGTCGATCAGGATGTCGTCGCCTTGGATTTTCACCGGGAACTTGGCCAATTGCAGCGCGTCGTCCATTTCGTTGGCTCCCGAGCGGCAATCGTATTCCCAGGCATGCCACGGGCAGACCAGGGTGGTGCGGTGCAGAGCGCCCTGCCCCAGGGGGCCGCCGGCATGCGGGCAGACTCCGTCTAGTGCGTGCACTTCGCCGCCGGCGTTGCAAACCGCGTAGGTTCCGTCTCCGACCAGAACCTCCATCACCGATCCGGGGGGCAGCTCGGAAAGCGAGCCAACTTTCACCAAAGGCATAGGCTTAACTCCTTCTATTCTTCCATGTCTTCAGGAGGTCGTTTGTATTTGGGCTTTTTACGGCGGGTGGGGGGCGGGATGGGCCGGGAAGGCTTCACCGGGCCGACCCGCTCGCGGGCGATCGCCCGGACGTCTTTCTTCTGATCGAAACCCTCTGGCTTCTGATTAAAACCCTTTCGTTGGGACCTGGGAGGGTTCTTCTTCATGCTACACTCAGGTTGCAAGGAGGCCCTATGAGAAATCTAGGCATGCCGGAAATTCTTATCATCCTGTTGGTGGCTGTGCTGCTATTCGGGGGAAAGAAGATTCCGGAGTTGGCCAAAGGTTTGGGCGAGGGCATCCGGAACTTCAAGGATTCCTTGAAGGGTCCAGACGAGCCTCCGTCCGCACCGCGCCCCGACGAAAAGAAGCAGGCGTAAGGCTTCCCGGCGTGCCAGCAGTATGGGCACGGCCTCAATCGGCTTTTTAAGATAACAAACCCCGGCCCGCCAACAGCGGTCCGGGGTTTTGCTATATGCCCTAACTCGCTGCTACTTTTTCTTGGGGACGATCGCGTCCTTCACGGCCTTGGCGACGCGGAACTTCACCACCTTCTTGGCCGGAATCTTGATCGCTTCGCCGGTCGCCGGGTTGCGTCCCATGCGGGCCTTGCGATCGACGCGCACCAGCCGGCCGATGCCCGGCAGCACGCACATACCGCTCTTCTTGGTCTCTTTCACCGCCAGCTCTGCGTAAGCCGTCACCAAGGCCTTCGCGGTCTTGTTGGGTACGTCGGTCGCCGCCGCCAGCTCTTTCATGAACTGCGATTGGGTCAACTTTGCCATGTCTCTCCTTATGTACTGTCTCTGATTTCCCGTGTACAACGCCCACAAAATTAGGTTTTTCTTGCGGACGCTCATTCGAATCATACGGGATCGTTCGCGCAGTGTAAAGGGAAAACTACGAAAAAACCCCGGTTTTCCGCGGTTTTTTTGACATCGCACGGAACAGATTTTTCCGCGCGCGCTTCCACGGAAGCCATGTTATGCTGGCCTTGAGCCAGCAAACAAAAGGCGAATGAGCGACTTACAGCAGCAACTGGCCGATCTGCGCGCACGCGTGGCGCGCGTCGCTCAGCAATGCGACGCCAAGTACGATGCGAAGAATGACGCGAAGTTTTCCACACGCTACACGCCTGCGCACATTACGCAACCAGCGCTGGAACCAGCGTTTGAAAACGACCACGAAGTTAGCAGGCGCGCCCAGGCCGCGGTGGAAGAGTGGCTGGGAGGCGAGGTCGTTCGAACCGCGCACGGCCGGCATTTCGAGACGGAAAAACTGTACGAACGCCACCGGCGCCACGGCAGCGCCGATATCGGTTCGCTGGCAGAGCTACCGGAAGATCTGCTGGCAGCGATCTCCGGCGGCGCGGCGGTAGGCACGCCTCCCGGAGAATGGGCGTTTCTCGACACCGAAACGACAGGTTTGGCCGGCGGGACGGGCACGTGCGCGTTCCTGGTGGGCGTGGGAAGAATTACGCCGGAAGGCTTTCGCGTGCGCCAGTTTTTCATGCGGGACTATGCCGAAGAAGCCAGTCTGCTGGACGCCCTGGCGCGGCATCTGGCCCCGTTCCGGGTTCTGATCACCTACAACGGCCGGAGTTTCGATCAGCCGCTGCTGGAAACGCGCTATCGTTTGAACCGAAGCCGCCCGCCCTTCGGGAAGCTGGAGCATCTGGATCTGCTGTACGGCGCGCGCCGCCTGTGGAAACTGCGCTACGAATCCTGCCGGCTGGTGGATCTGGAAAGCCAGGTGCTCGGCTTCGAGCGCGAGGGCGACGTCCCGGGCGCGCTAATTCCCTACCTCTATTTCGAATACCTGCGGACTGGCCGGGCCGCCCGGCTGCTGCCGGTGTTCCATCACAACGCCACAGACATCCTGACGCTGGCCTGCCTGACGGGCATCGTGCCGCTCGCGTTCAAAAATGCTTTCAAGGACCCGGAGAACCTGCCCTTTCGCCACGGTTCTGAAATCGCGGGGATCGCCCGGTGGCTGCGGGAGGCAGGCGAGCTGGAACAGGCCCGCGCGCTGTTCCGCCGCGCCATCCATAGCGATGCGCCCGATGCCGGATTGCCCGACGACCTGCTCTTCCGCACGCTGTGGGATCTGGCTGCGCTCGAACGCAAGCTGGGCGACGAAGATCAGGCGGTCGCCATCTGGAACGATCTGGCGGCGGCCCGGAATCCGTTCCGCATCCCGGCGCTCGAGGAGCTGGCCAAGTACTACGAACATCGCCAGAAAGACCTCGGGCGGGCGCTCGAAACCACGCGCACGGCGCTCGATCAGATGGATTCTCCCGCGCTTCGCCGGCGCGAACAACGCCTGGCTCGTCGCGTGGCCGCTCCTCGACCAAATTCCCGTAGTACTGTCCAGCGCCGCCGATTGCTGTAGGGTGGGAACATATGCGCGCTGTGATTTTGTTCGCTCTTGCGGCCGGTCCGCTTCTGGTCAGCAACGCTGTGGCGCAAGCCGACCTGCCCCCGGCTCTCGACCAGATCGCGAGCTCCGAACTCTCCGGGCAGAAGATTCCCGGCATCGCGGCGGCGGTGGTGAAGGACGACCAGGTGGTGTGGACCACAGGACTGGGCGTGGCGAGTCTCGAATCCAAGACTCCGGTCACTCCCGACACCCTGTTCCAACTGGGTTCGGCCCGCCCCTTCCTGGCGGCAGCGGCCTACGAATTATCCACCCAGGGCCGTTTACGGCTGGACGCGCCCGCCGGCGACTACCTGTTCGGCTTAGATGAAAAGCAGGCCCGGCTCTCCGTCCAGAAACTGCTTAGCCCGCCCTCGGGATCCGGCGAAGAAGCGGTGGCAGCGCGCCTGATCGCGACCATCCGCGCCCGGACGGCCCCGGCGCTGCTTGAGGACATGATCCTTGCGCCTCTCGGCATGGAGCACACCACCTTCGCCGCGGCACTGGCCATGACCTATCCGCTGGCCGTCGGCCACACCGCCGATGGCATCGTCAGCCGTCCCATGGCGACCGGGTCGCTGTTCAGCTCGGCTCACGATCTGGCCCGTTTCCTGATCGCGTTCCTGAACGATGGCAAGATCGGGAGCAAATTAGGGGACAAGCTGGACGAAGAGCAAGCGCTTCCTCCCGCGGTCATCGCGGCGCTTTCAGGCGATGACGGCTACGGGCTGGACGCCGACGCATCCCGCGGTGTTCGCCTGCTGCGGGAAACCAGCACGGCTTCGGGATTCGCCGCCGCGATCCTGATGGCGCCCGAGTTCCATACCGGAGTGGTGGTCCTGGCCAATCGCGACGGCGCCAGCGCGATCGCCATCGCCCAGAAGCTGCTGGAACGCGCACTGCCGGTGCGCTTCCCCCAGTCGGCCGCGACGGTTCGTTAAAGTTAACTTTAGGATGCTGGCCCGCCGTCTGACTCTGTTGTCGATCCTGGCTTGGACAGCCGTGCTCGGACAAGCGGCGAGCCGCCCGGATCTGGACTCCTTCGAGAAAGTCTGGACCACGGTGCGCGACAAGCACTGGCAGACCAAACCCGGCGGCCTGGACTGGCAGGCCATCCACGACGAATACCGGCCGCGGATGGAAAAAGCTTCGAGTCATGCCGAAGCGCTGGCGGTGATGCAAGAAATGCTCGGCCGCCTGAAGCAAAGCCACTTCGCGATTATTCCCGCGGAGGTTTATTCGGTTCTGGATGACCAGGCGGGCGGCCCGGGCGGCACTGGTATTGACGCGCGGGTTCTGGGCGGACACGCCGTGGTGACCAGCGTCGATCCGGGCTCCCCGGCCGAGAAGCTGGGCGTCCGGCCCGGCTGGCAGATTCTGAGTACGGGCGGAAAGGATCTGCAGACGGTGATCGACCAGGCGCGTTCCAATCCCGCCATTCACGAGCTGCAATTGACCCGCGCCGTGCTGGCGCGCCTCAGCGGGCCCATCGGCGGAACCCTCGAAGCGGCGTTTCTGGACGGGTCGGGAAAGACCATCGACCTGAAACTGGACCTGACCGGGCCGCGCGGCAATCTCTCGACGTTCGGGAATCTGCCGGCCGAGTATGTGTGGTTCGAAAACAGGCGTATCGGGTCGACCGCCTATGTGCGATTTAACTTGTTTCTGGATCTTCCGCGAGTGATGGCCGGTTTCCAGCAAACCGTCGATGGCTGCAAACCCTGCGATGGGCTGATCATCGACCTGCGCGGGAATCCGGGCGGGATCGGCGGGATGGCCATGGGCATGGCCGGTTTCCTGGTGGATAAGCCCAATCAGCGCCTGGGGACCATGTACACACGCGATACCACGCTGAACTTCGTGGTCAATCCCCGGGCCGACGTTTTTTCCGGACCCGTGGCCGTGCTCGTGGATGGCTGCTCCGCGTCAACTTCGGAGATTTTCGCCGGCGGCCTGAAGGATTTGGGGCGCGCCCGCGTGTTCGGCACCAAGACGGCCGCCGCGGCGCTCCCATCGGCCTTCGAGCGCCTGCCCAACGGCGACGGGTTTCAATACGCGATGGCTAACTATGTTTCGGAGGGGGGCCAACCGCTGGAGGGATTGGGCGTGACTCCCGATGTAGTAGTGGAGCTGACGCGCGCCGCGCTGCTGGCCGGCCACGATCCGGTGGTGGATGCCGCGATCAATTGGATAAAGGGAAAGAAGCCATGAATCGCCGAGTTTTCGTTATCTTCCTGACGAGCGTCGCGGTGGGATTCGCGGCCGATCCCCTGCCTTCGGCCGAATCCGTTCTGGACCGCTACGTCCAGGTCACCGGCGGCAAACAGGCCTACGAAACACGCAAGACGGAAATCGCCCATGGGACGCTGGAGTACGCCGCACTGGGCATCAAGGGAACGATCACCCGCTATGCGGAGGAACCGGACAAGTACTACGCCTCCCTGGACATCGAAGGGCTAGGGAAAGTCGAGATGGGGGTCAACGGCCAAGTGGCGTGGGAGAATAGCGCGCTTCTGGGGCCTCGGGTGAAGTCCGGCGTGGAGCGGGCCGAGGCGATCCGCGAAGGCAACATGAGCTCGACCGTGAACTGGCGCAAGCTGTACCCCAAAGTGGAGAACGCCGGGATCGAGACCATCGACGGCGAGGAGTGTTACAAGGTGGTCATGACGCCGGCCGAAGGCAAGCCGATGATCGGCTATTATCAGAAGAAATCGGGCCTGCAGGTAAAGGTCACCACCGTGAGCAGCACCCAGATGGGCGAAATTCCGGTGGAGCTGACGGCTTCCGATTACAAGGACTTCGGCGGCATTCTGGAGCCGGTAAAAGTGACCCAGAAGGCCGGGCCGCAGGAGTTCACCATCACGCTCGACAGTGTAGAAGTGAATCCGGCCATTCCTCCCGAGCGTTTCGCGTTACCGGACGAAGTTCGCAAGCTGGTGGACCAAGCCGCGGCGAAGTAGCTCTTCGTCGCCGGCACATCAGACATCGTCGGGAGGCGGCGCCGAGAGGTAAAAACGGGACCGGCAGCTGCGGCAGCGAAACGGCCAGCGGCCCACGATTCGAAGCAAGGCCGCCGCTACACCCTCGGAGTGGGAGCGGCGGATGTCCTGTGATCCGCATTTGGGACAGGCTGGGCGCTTCTCCGGTTGATTATCGTCGATCGGGCCGGGTACAGGCTGATTGCTCGATCCTCCAGCGGTCTCCATCCCACCGTGAGCATAACATGGGCTGGCCTTTTTTTTCGATTCGGTTTATAAACATATAGGAAGCCTTGTTCGAGCGACATCACAAGACCGCGAGGGGAGCGAAGGGAGCGCTGGTTGTGCTCGCCGTCGTGATCGCGTACGCCTGGATCGCCGTGAAAGGTCCGCAGGGCCTGCAGGCGCTGCTGGCGAAGCACCGGGAAATCCACGAGCTTCAGGAGCAGAACGCGGCTCTGACCCGCGAGATCGAGCACCGCAAGGATCGCATCCGCCGCCTGGAAGGCAGCCGCAGCGAACAGGAGATGGAAATCCGCAAGCAGCTGAAGCTCCTGAAGCCGGGTGAGACGGAATTCATTCTGCCGGAGGCACCGAAGGATCCTAACGCAATGCCGGCCGCGAATACGGGCACGCCCTAAGATAGGCGCCAGGAGTGAAGACTGTGGAACGCACCTTTGACGTGGTCATCGAACGGGACGAGGACGGATTCTATGTTGCGTCGGTGCCGTCATTGCCCGGATGCCATACCCAGGCTCCCTCGCTCGATTCCCTTACGGAGCGGATTCGTGAAGCCATCGAGCTCTATCTAGAGGCTGAGGGCGAACCGGCCGCGAAGCTGGAGTTTATCGGAGTGCCATGAACCTCGCGGGATGAGCCTCGTGGCATGAGCAAGATTCCGCGGCTTTTAGCCAAGCAGATCAACGCGGCTGTTGGCAATTAGCGGGATAATTAATCGAGAATCGTGTGATACACTCACCGAGGTGGCTTTCCTTACCACATGATCGGAGGTGCACGATCCGGGGAGACCGGGCGTCCTTAATGATTTAAGGAACTTGTGGCCGAATTCCTCACAACCAAAGAAGTGGCCAATCTACTGGGTATCGCTGTGCGAACTGTTCGTGTCTGGGCTGAGTGCGGCGAACTACCTGGCATCAAAGTCGGCAGGCAATGGCGCTTCAGAAAAAATAAATTGAGTCTTTTGCTAGAGAAGCCCGTCGTAGCGGCATCAAGGGCATATAAAAAAGTAAATCGTAGCGGATAATGGCGTTGTCTCAACTTAAATAAGGGGAGGCCACTATGAATCTCAAGTTCGTGCTCACTGCGGCGGTTCCGGCCGTCCTCGCCATCACGATGCTTTCGATGCGCTCCAAACTTTTTCAGCCACCGCTCCGCGAATCCCATATGGTACAGGCTGAGTCTCGACAGAATCTCGCTTCTCTATTCGACGGTTTGCAGCCAAACTCCCACTTTGCCAAGGCTAATCGGATTTTGCCAGTCGCTAGTGAAGAAACGGATGGCCTCTTGTGGCGAATCGGTAATTTTCTCGGCTTCGTAGCCACCGTCCATGCACAGGTCCCCTGTTGGGAGGTTCAATGCAATGGTACTTACGTGAACATATATGCCCAAGACTGTGATTGCTATCCTTATGACCAATATTATGCCGTCGATACGAACGGGATGAACTACTGTGACGGCTTCCAGGCCTCAGGACCCGTATGCCCTTCGTGCGGGAGCGGATTCTGTGCCGCGAGTCCTTGTCTTTCATGTTAAAGGCAGACAGTGCCGTGATTGTCCGCGAGGGAACATGTCTACTATTCTGAATAAGAACGTTGTATTCATGACGGGATGCTTGCTGTCGTGGCTTGGTCTTTCTGCCACGGGTTTCGCAGCGTCGCTACACTTTGAACAGGATTCTGTGATTGCGGCGAGTCAACCTAGGCAGCGACTGCCCGTATGGACCTGGGGGAGCATGGTCCGTGTTCAGTCTAACAGCACCGCCGCTCCTGTTATTTCGGCACTAGATGCGGCCGGATCCAGCGTGACCAGTGTCGAGTTCAAGCTGCCTGGCGCCGATCGCATCACGCTGAGCGGCTTCGCGCGGGGACGGGACGGAGTGTTTGTTCTCTGTGGCTGGACAGCGGACAAGTCGGGCCGACTTGCGGCCTTCGTAGCCTCTGTCTCCGGACAAGATACACCCCGGGTAATTCGGACGAATCCCTATTTCCCCACAGCCATCGCAATCGCCGAAGACGGCTCGTTATGGACGGCAGGTGAAGAAATGACCCCAGAGCAGAGAGAAGTAAAGACTGACTATAATGTGCTGAGGCATTACGACCGAACTGGTACGTTGCTCAGTTCCGCGATCTCTCGGTTTAGTCTTGCCTCACGAACTCAGCTTAGTTGTTGCATCGGGCGAATGGCGGCCTCCCTCAACCGGGTTGGGTGGTACACAGGTCCGGCGTCCGAACCGGGGAGTGAGTACATCGAAATTCAGCCGGATGGCGCCGTTTTGCGAATCCCAGGCGTTACGCTTTCGAAGAGCGAAAGTATCTCGGGACTCGCACTCACCGACTCGTTGAGTCTAGTCAGCATACAGGATTCGCAAGCACATGAGAATCGAATCGTTACCGTGGATCGCGCGACTCACAGTTGGCAGCCGGTAGGCATCGAAAACTTCGATGGTTCCCTTGGGTATTTATACGGTGGGGACGGAGACCGAGTTGTCGTACGTGGCGATGACGTCAACTCGGTAAGGTTTTTCCGCCTGCTTCCGTAGAGACGTTCGGCGGCGGTCTGTAAAAGCGGCACGGAGATTTACGATGACCAAGTGGCGATCTCTGGTGTTTCCGGTAGTTCTGTTACTTGCTTTCGGAATCATTGTTCTTCAAGGCTTTAGGATTTTAGAACTGCAACATACGATTCGCGATGCGTCCACTCACAATGCGTTGGCGTCCGGCGAGCGAGTTCCAGCATTCACGGCGGATAGCTTGTCTGGAGAGAAGACGGCCCTGGCGTATGGCGCTGCGGAACGAACCACAATCCTATATGTATTCAGCCCAAGCTGCGTCTGGTGCGCTCGGAACGCCGATGCAATCAACGCCCTGAATACCAAGTTGTCAGGAAAATACAGAATTGTTGGCCTTTCGTTGGATTCAGAAGGCCTTGCCGCGTATGTTCGAGCGCATCACCTTAGGTTCCCTGTTCTCACGAATATCCCAGATCCGGTGATTTCAGCATATCGGTTGTGGTCTACTCCCGAAACATTAGTAATTGGACCGGATGGTACGGTCATTCGCACGTGGGTTGGAGCGTACACTCAATCGACGAAGCTCGAAATAGAGCGGTTCTTTTCTCTGACGCTTCCTGATTTATCGTGAGCAAGAGGATACCTGCGGTCGGGGCCGTATCGCAATCCTCTCCACCTCATCCAGGAGTGAAACTAATCACCTGGTCGATCCGCGATTGAACGCAAATAAACGCGAATCATTCGAGTGAATTTGCGGCTTACTTCTCCAGCAGGAAATTCCCCACGAACATCGCGTCGATGCCCGACGAATAAAAGCTGCGCACTGCCTCGCGCGGCGCGGAAACCAGGGGATCGCCGAATAGATTGAAGCTGGTGTTGTAGAGCACCGGCAATCCGGTGGCCTTGCCGGCTTCGAGCAGCAGGCGGTGATACAGCCGGTTGTCCTTCTCCGCCACCACGTGCGCCCGGATCATGGCGTGGCCCTGTTCCTGGCCCAGAATGGCGGCTTCGAAGGTCTTGCGATACTGAGGGCGGACGCGCCCCACCGTCGCCAGATTGCGCGCGTTCGGCCCGGTCTCGAAATATTCCCCGGCCACTTCCGCCGGCACCGACGCCGCGAACTTGCGGAACGGCTCGCGATGCTTGATGAAGACGTTGAGATTTTCGGTGGAATACGGATCGAGCGGCGAGGCCAGGATGCTGCGGTTCCCCAGCGCCCGCGGACCGAACTCCATGCGGCCCTGCATCCAGGCCAGGATCTTGTGTTCCCCCAGCATGCGCACCGCCCGGGCCAGCATCTCATCGGTCGAGCGCAGATATTGGAAGCGCAGTTTGCAATTTTCCAGCACCTGCTTGATCTCCTCCGCGCCGTAGCCGGGGCCGAGAAACATCGAGTCCATCCCTAAAGAACTTGAACCAGCCGTGGCGCGGCGCTGGTGCCGCCGGACCTGGTGCCAGACGTGATACACCGCGCCCAGGGCCGTTCCGGCGTTCCCGGCGGCCGGCTGCACGAACACGTTTTTAAAGCGGCCACTGCGTTCCAGGAACTCCACCAGCATGACGTTCAGGAACAGCCCGCCGGCCAGACACAGGTTCTCGCCCTCGCCGGCCATGGCCAGCACCGTCTCCTCGACGGTCTTCTGCAATCCGCGCGCGATGGCCGGGACCGCGGCTGAGGGAACCCGGCCGCCCTCCGGGAATCCCAGCCGCTCGAAGAATTTCGGACTGAAGCCGCCTTCCGATTGCCGGTGCCCGTCGAAAAAGGAGGGGTCCAGCCGCGCCGACGCCGACATCACTTCGCGGAACAGAGGCGCGTAACGCTCATCGCCCCCTGCCGAGAGCCACTGGACCTTATGCTCTTCGGCTCCGGCGCGGTAGCCCAGCAACTGCGTGACGGCGCCATACAGGCGGCCGAGCGAATCGGGATAAAACCACTCCCGTTCCGCCTGGATCTGCGTATCCTGGGCGTGCCAGCGCGCACCGCAGCGGAAATCGCCGGCGTGATCGAGGGTGAGGACGGTGGCCTCCTCGAAGGGCGAGGCGAAAAACGCGGAGGCAGCGTGGGCCTGGTGATGCTCCACCACGGCGATCTCCGCCTTGGGGAACTGATCGCGCAGGATACTGTGCACCTGCGACTCCGGCGCGCGCGCGAACGGGCGCACCACGGCCACGCATTCCACCTGTTCGCGGGTGGTTCCGGCCAGGCGCAGGCACTCGGCGATCGAAGCGCGCGGGAGCCCGCCGGGCCTCCACACGTGATCGAGCTTGTTCTCCTCGATGGCGGCCTTCAGCTCGCCGTCCTTCAACACGGCGCACGCCGCGTCGCCCAACAGACCACCCAATCCCAGGATTACCATGCAGTCACTTCGATTTCGCCTCGATTTTGGCCCACGTGTCGCGCAGGGCGACGGTTCGGTTGAACACCAGCTTCCCACGGGAACTATCCGGGGCGCTGTCTGGATCTACCGCGAAGTAGCCCAGCCGCTCGAACTGGTAGCGGTTCCCGGGAACGGCATCCCGCAGGCTGGGCTCGAGCTTGGCGCCGGTAACGATCTCGAGCGAGTTCGGATTCAGGTTCACGGTGAAGTCCTGGCCCTCCGGCACGACGTTGGGATCCTCGCACGTGAACAGCGTTTCGTAAATGCGAACCTCGGCGTCCGCGGCGTGCTCGGCCGACACCCAGTGGATGGTCGACTTGACCTTGCGGCCGTCGGGCGCGTTGCCGCCCTTGGTGGCCGGATCGTAGGTGCAGTGCAGCTCGACGACATTCGCCGCCGGCATCTTTGACCACGCCCGTGCAGGTGATGAAGTAGGCGTAGCGCAGCCGGATCTCGCGGCCGGGCGCCAGCCGGAAATACTGCTTGGGCGGATCCTCGCGGAAATCGTCCTGCTCGATGTAGATCACTTTGGAGAACGGAACCTGGCGGGTGCCCATGGCCGGATCCTCGGGATTGTTGATCGCCTCCATGTGCTCGGTCTGCCCTTCCGGATAATTGTCGATCACCACGCGCAGAGGGCGCAGCACCGCCATGACGCGCGCCGCATGGCGGTTCAGATCGTCGCGCACGAAGTATTCGAGCAAGGAAAGCTCGGTGGTGCCGTTGGTTTTCGAAACGCCGATCCGTCCGCAGAAATTCCGCAGCGCCTCGGGCGTGTAGCCGCGGCGGCGCATCCCGGAAATGGTCGGCATGCGCGGGTCGTCCCAGCCGTTCACCAGCTTGTTCTGCACCAGTGCCAGCAGCTTGCGCTTGCTCAGCAGAGTATAGGTGAGGTTCAGCCGGTCGAACTCGATCTGCTGCGGATGGTAGATGCCCAGCTGGTCGATAAACCAGTCGTACAGCGGCCGGTGATCTTCAAACTCTAGAGTACAAATGGAATGTGTTATGCGCTCGATCGAATCCGACTGCCCGTGGGTAAAGTCGTACATCGGATAGATGCACCACTGGTCGCCGGTGCGGTGATGGGACATGTGCAGAATCCGGTACAGCACCGGATCGCGCATGTTGAGATTGGGCGAGGCCATATCGATCTTGGCCCGCAGGGTCTTCGACCCGTCGGGAAATTCGCCCTTGCGCATGCGGTCGAACAGGTCGAGATTTTCGTCGATCGGGCGGTTGCGATAGGGGCTCTCCTGGCCGGGCTCGGTCAGGGTGCCGCGCTGCTCGCGGACCTGGTCGGCGGTGAGGTCGCAGACGTAGGCTTTGCCCTTCTGGATCAGTTGCACGGCCCATTCGTAGAGCTGGCCGAAATAATCCGAGGCGTAAAACAGCCGGTCTTCGAAATCGCCGCCCAGCCAGCGCACGTCTTCGATGATCGAATCGACGTATTCGGTCTCTTCCTTGGACGGGTTGGTGTCGTCGAAGCGCAGGTTGCATTTTCCGCCGAACTCGCGCGCGAGGCCGAAGTTGATGTTGATCGACTTGGCATGGCCGACGTGCAGATATCCGTTCGGTTCCGGAGGAAAGCGCGTGTGCACGCGCCCCTGGTATTTGCCGGTCTTCAGATCGTCCAGGATGATATCCCGGATGAAATTGGACGGGACCGGTACGGCTGCTCCGGAATCATCTTTTGGCGTGGTCATCTATTGGCTATTCCTCAGCATTTCGAGCGCCTGGCCGATTCTTTTGAGCGTGGTCTCGCGGCCCAGGACCTCCAAGGTCTCAAATAAAGGGGGCGCCTCCTTACGGCCGCACACCGCCACCCGAATCGGCTGGAACATCTGTCCGGCTTTCATTTTCATCTCCGCGGCCGCCCCCCGCAACGCGGCATCCAGCGCGTCATGCTTGAATTCGACGGCGGGCAGAACCTGGGAAGCGCGGTCGAGCGCCGCGAGCGCCATGCTCTCGTCGCCCTTCTGCGGAATGAGGAGGGCTTTATCGTAGGGCGGAAGCTGCTCGGCAAAGAAAAAATCGGCTACCGTAGCGACCTCCCGCAGCAGCTTGATGCGCTCCTGGATCAGCGGGATCAGTTGGCGCATCTTGGCCACGTCCGCGTGAGGAACGAAGGGCAGCAAGCGCTGCGGCGAGTTCCTCCTGGGGCAGGGTGCGGATGTGCTCGGCATTGAGCCAGACGGCTTTCGGGTCGAAGGGATCCTGCTCGGTGAAGTTAACCGTCGCATTGCTGTGATTGACGCCCTCCAGCGAAAACACGTCGATCAGATCCTGGCGCGACATCACTTCGCGATCGTCCTTGGGCGACCATCCCAGCAAACACACGAAATTGATGAAGGCCTGCGGCAGGAAACCCGCATCGCGGTAGGTGGTCACGCTCACCACCGGCCCGTGCTTGCGCTTGGAGAGCTTGGATCCGTCCGGCGCGATCAGCAGCGGCAGATGCGCGAAGTTCGGCGGCGCGACGCCCAGGGCCTCGAAGATCAGCACGTGCTTAAAGGTATTCGCCAGGTGATCCTGGCCGCGAATGACGTGGCTGATGTTCAGATCGGCATCGTCGGCGCAGGACGCCATGTGATAGGTGGGCGTGCCGTTACTGCGCAGAAGCGCGAAGTCCTCAATGTCTTCGGTGGCTTTGGACTGCGGGCCGTAGACCAGATCCTGGAACGCCACCTCGGTACGTGATTCGCGCGGCACCTTGAAGCGCAGCACGAACGGCTCACCCCCATTGGCGCGCAGGTCGCTTTCTTCCTTGGACATGTTGCGCATCTGGGGATCGAATTTGGGGTGGAGCGACGCGCTCGCTTCGACGTCCTCGGGAACGAGAGCATCCATTTCAACGAAATCGCGATAGGCGAGCCCCTTGGCAAGAATCGCCTCCGCCGCCTTCCGATGCAGCTCGCCGCGCTCGGATTGCCGGTAGAATTCGTCCCAGCTCAAATCCAGCCACTCGAGCCCCTTGTAGATCGAATCGAGCGATTCCTGGGTATTCCGCTCGACGTCGGTGTCGTCGATGCGCAGGATCATGGTGCCGCCATTGCGGCGGGCATAGAGCCAGTTGAAAATGAACGTCCTGGCGCTGCCAATGTGGAGATACCCCGTGGGGGAGGGGGCAAAGCGGACTCGAAGCATTAATCCTTTAAGGATAACAGTGGAAACGTTATGGCCGTCTCCCGCATCAGGTTTGGTAGACATAGTTGGGCAGGCATATCGGAGGCAACATGAAATCGAACAGGACATTTTGGATCAGCCTGGGGGGCGGGCTGGTGCTGATGGCACCGGCATTCGCGCAGCGGGTGGACACTTTCCGGGCCCAGATCCGGGGCGGCGGCGGCGACCACGGAAAATGCACCATCGAAGTCGAGGTGGATGGCGTGGCGGAAATCGAGATCAACGGCGACCAGGGCCGCATGCGCACGCTTTCCGGGACTCCGGCGGTCTGGCGCCGCATGCAGTGCAACCAGCCGCTTCCGCAGAACCCCCTGGACTTCCACTTTAGCGGCGTAGATGGACGCGGCCGGCAGACCCTGCTGCGCGATCCGGCCAGCAATCGCGGCACTGCCGTGGTCCGCATCGAGGATCCCGATGGCGGGCGCGAAGGCTATACCTTCGATATCGAATGGCGGGGCGCGGGCGCCAGCGGCTATCGCGGCGACGGGCCGGATCGAGGCCGGGGAGGCGGGGTTGATCGCCCCGACGATAGAAACCGCGATGGGGTCGATCAGGGCCGCAATGACGGCTTCCGCAGGGACCGCGATGGACGGTGGAACGACGAAATCCGGTTCAGCGGGCGCGGCGACGGCGACTTCAATAATTTTCGCGGCCCGGATGAGAGGCTCTACGACTGCAACGTTTCGGTAGACCGCCGCGGCATGGTCACCGTCACCTTCGAGACTGCCCGCCGCTCGCGATTGCGTTTCACCGGACGGTTAACCCGCTTCGACCGCAACTTAGTGGTGGCCGACATGTCCGGCATGCGAGTCCGCGGCTCCATGGAGATCCGCCTCAACGGGCGCGATCGCGTGACCGATATCTCGATGTCGGCCAGCGGGCGGGAGCGCTTCGAGCTGCGCTGGCACCGGTAAAAATACCGGCTACGCGATGCGGGCCTGCATCGCCGGCGACTTCCGGTCCCTGGCTTGCTCCGGCCGGCTGGTGCCCACTTTCAGGAAGAGCAACACAAACGCGGCCAGCAGAGAGCCCGCGCCCATGACCATGCCCACGATGGGCAGGCCGAAGCCTTTGTCGAACAGGAAACCCGCCAGAATCGGGGCAAGTACGGCTCCCCCGCGGCCCACGCCGATCACGAAACCGGTTCCGGTGGCGCGCACGTGGGTGGGGAACGCATAAGCCACAATCGAATACAGCCCCGATATGCCGGCGTTTCCGAAGAAACCCGCCAATCCCGCCAGCCAGGACATGGTGTCCAGATTGGCAGGCGTGCGGCCAAACATGGCCACCCCTATGGCGGTGAATACCAGGATGCCGATGGTCAAGGGTTTCAGTCCGATGCGAGCCGTCAGGAGGCCGAAGGCCGCTCCGCCGAGTGCGCCGCCGAAATTCGCCCAAGTCAATACGCCGCCCGCCGAGGAGGCCGCAAAACCCATGTCGGCGACAATCTTGGGCGTCCACTTGAGAATGAAATAGAAGGTGACAATGTGCAGGAAATACGCTGCTGTCACTAACAGGGTGATGGAGAGCAATCCGGGGGAGAAAATGTCGCCCACCGACTTCCTGCGCTCGGATTCATGCACCTCGGGCATGGCCGCGACGGTCGCATGCCCCAGTTTCTTCAGGGCTGCGTTGGTCCTGGCCAGCGCATTCACCGGCTGCTTGCGGGTCAACCAGTGCACCGACTCGGGAACGAAGAAGTACAGCAAGGGCAATAGAATCGCAGTCACCGTCGCGCCGAAGTAGAACACGGAACGCCAGTCATGGCTCACCAGGAGCCTGGAAGCAAACATGCCTCCGAACGTTCCGCCCAACGGGTATCCGATCACCATGAGCGAGATACACAGGGCTCGCCGTCTCTTGTTTGAAAACTCCGCGACCACCGCATTGGTGGCGGAGAGCATGCCCCCGATGCCAACGCCGGTGAAGATGCGCCAGAGGGAGAGCTGCAGCGGAGTGGCGGCCGTGGTGGCCCCCAGCATACCCAGCGCCATGACCACCAGGCATCCCAATAAGGTTGGCCGGCGGCCGATCCGGTCGGCGACGCCGCCGATCAGGATGGAACCGAAAGCCATCCCGATGAGTTCCATCGACAGCACCACTCCCAAACCGGTCTGGGCGATGCCCCATTCCTTGGCGATGCCTGGCGAGGCAAAGGCGATGGACAGGACATCGAAGCCGTCCATGGCATTGAGGAGAACCGTCATGACAACCACGATGACTTGGGCTGTCGTCATATGCATTTGATCGATGATTTCGCGTGGATCTGTTATCCGTGGATCTGTGGTAGCCACTGGCGTTCCTCTACTTCCTGTCCGCAAAATAGCGTATCACAACGCGCCCCGGACTCAGGATTGTGCGTCAGGAGCGTGTGTCAGGAGCGTGTCACGGGCGTCTCCACGGCGACAAAAGCATCCTGGCCGGGATCGTAAGCGGTGACTCCGCCCTCGCCCAGGTCATACAGCCAGCCGTGCAGCCGCAGATCGCCTTGATCCAGCCGGGCGGCCACGGATGGGTGTGTTCGCAGGTTGCTCAGCTGCTGGATCACGTTTTGCTCCGTCAGCGCCAGGAGAAACTCGAGATCGGTACGGGGTTGGGGATGCTGCGCAACCGCTTGGCGCGCGGGCTGGGCGTAGTTGAGCCAGGCCGTAACGCTGGTCAGCGCCTCCAGGGGCTCCGGATTCAGCACGCCCTTCATCACGCCGCAGTCGGTGTGCCCGCAGACGATCACATCCGGCACGCCCAGCACGCCGACCGCATATTCGATGGTCGCCGAAACGCCGCCGATGGCATCCGGATAGGGCGGAACAATGTTGCCGATGACGCGGCAGATGAACAGCTCGCCCGGCTTGGTTTGCATCAGCATGCTGGGATCGATGCGGGAATCGGCGCAGGTGAGGAACAGGGCTTCCGGACGCTGCCCCAGGGCCAGCTTCTGGAACAGATCGCGGTGCTTGGGGTAGACCGCTTCTGGAATCGCGACAGGCCCTTAAGAATCCGGTCCACGGACACCATTTTAAACCGCACGGTGAAACCAGGTTTTGGCCGGGTGGCGAATCTGTTACTATCAGGTCATGATAGTGTCGCTTGCCGTCTCCAAGCCGATCTGCCGATAATTCCGAGAGGATTCCCCCCCCGCCGTCCCAGAATTCGTGAGAACGTCAACGAGGCGATCCGTGCGCGCGAAGTCCGCGCGGTTTTCCCCGATGGCTCCTAGAGGTGATGCCCACTCCGCAGGCGATCCGCAAGGCGCAGGACCTGGGGCTCGATCTGATTCTGATTGCCCCCACGGCCGACCCGCCCGTCGCCAAAGCCATGGACTACGGGCAATGGCAGTACGAGAACAAGAAGAAACAACACGAGGCCAAGAGGAAGCAGCACATCATCCAGGTGAAGGAACTGAAGTTTCGCCCCAACACCGATGATCACGATTACGACTTCAAAAGGAACCACGCCATCCGGTTCCTCCAGGAAGGAAATCGCGTGAAAGCGGTGGTGCAGTTCCGCGGACGCGAAATCGCGCACACGGATCTGGGACGAAAACTCCTGCTGCGGTTCGCCCAAGACCTGTCGCAGTACGGCACCATCGAAAGCCAGCCGCGCCTGGAAGGCCGCAACGCGCACGTCCTGCTCAGCCCGGTCAAGGTCGAGAAGCCGCACGTCCCCAAAGAGAAAGAAAAGCCCAAGCCGGGCGGGGGCAACGGCACGACTCCGGCTCCGTCGGCCTAGGCGCTAGCGCCAGCGGCCCTGGCGATACTCATAACGGCCGTGCCGCGTTTCCCAGCGTCCGGGCTCCCATCTGGAACGCCCGCGCGGGGGGCGATCCCAGCGGCCCGGAACCCAGGCATAGCGTCCGCCGCTATAGCCCCAATAGCCGTCAATCCAGATAAATCCCGCACCTGGCGCCACACCCCGCACCTCTGCTCGCAGCGGCGGCGGAGGCATCGACGCATAATATGCGTAGCCGCCCGCGCACCCCGCCAGGAGAGCCCTCCGAGTATCACAGCGATTCCCAATGTCCGCTTCATACGCGATCTCCTACCTGTTAGAACACCGTCGAGGGAAAAGGGTTCCAAAGGTTAATGCCGCTTCACCTGGGAATACGGGCTGGGGCCCCATGCACTCCAGCTGTTTCTGTGGCAGAATACACAACGGAGGTTCCTCAATGGGAGCTAAAGTTCTTGTTCTGGCAGCGGCCCTCGGTGCGATGGTGACTATTCCCGCAATGGCGCATCATTCGTTCGGGGCCGAGTACGATTCTAAAAAACCCGTGAAATTTGAAAACGTCGTGGTGACCAAAGTGGAATGGACCAATCCGCATGCCCGCTTTTACGTTGCCGTAAAGGACCCAAAGGGCAGCGCGACTATCTGGAACTTCGAGTTGGCCAGCCCCAATGTGCTGAAGCGGATGGGTTGGACCAGGAATAGCTTGAAGGAAGGCGACCACATCACCGTGGAAGGCTCGGCAGCCAAGGATGGCACGAATCTGGCCAACGCCGCCTCGGTTATTCTATCCGACGGCCGCCGGGTATTCGCCAGGTCCGCCAGCAAGGACGGGCAATAGCCGTGCGGATGCGGGTCAAGACCGCGATCATGACTGGGGTGGCCCTGGGGGTGTCGTTGCTGTTGCTGCAGGGCCCGGCCGATTCTCAAGCTCCCGCCGGCAAGGCTCCAGGGCAAGGGCGCCTTCAAGGGAAAGGGAGGAGGCCGGGGAAAAGCGCGGCCCACCGGCCCTACTCCTCACATGCCCGACGGCAAGGTCGACTTTTCCGGGGTATGGAACGGCGGCGGCCCGGTCGGCGATGTGGCGCAAGGACTGATGCCGGGAGAAGAGATTTCTTTGACTCCCTGGGGCAAGAAGATTATGGATTCGCGGCAGTCCAAGGATGACCCGGAGGCGAATTGCCTGCCCACCGGCATCCCGCGCATCGCTCCGTATCCGTGGCGCATGATCCAGAGTCCGACCCACATCTTCTACCTGTTTGAGGGCAATATCCACAGCTACCGCCAGATCTTCATCGACGGCGCAGCACCAGGAGGATCCCGATCCCACCTGGTATGGCGATTCCATCGGAAGCTGGGACGGCGACACGATGGTGGTGGACACCATCGGTTTCAACGACAAATTCTGGTTCGATTTCCGCGGCCACCCGCATTCCGAGCAGCTTCACACCATCGAACGCCTCTCGCGCGCCGATCTGGGAACGCTGAAATTGAAACCCAGATCATCGACCCGATGGCGTACACCAAGCCCTTCAAGATCAAGTTCACGGCCACTCTCCGGCCGGGAGAAGAGCTGATGGAGTACATCTGCCAGGAAAATCAGCAGGACACCCAGCACATCCAAGGTCCCGCAGGTCTACCGTGAGGCGTGCCGGGCAAGAAGGCCCCTTACTTTGGGGGCCTTCCAGGGGAGGGTCGCGGCAGCATGCATACTGCCGACGCCTTTGTACGTCGCCACCTGCGGATACAGGCACAGCGGACGAGTCCGATCCACCTTGTGTCGGCCACATGCTCGGCGATCATGGACTGGCGAGCGACTCCGGTTCGCGCCAGCGCTCCGTCGCGCCCATGTATTTGGACTGGTTCGGGCCCGGCCCGTTCCGCATGCTCCATGCCAGGAACCATGAATAAGCGGTTCCATTGTCCTGCTAGACTCCCATCTTTTGTTTCAGCACGCTGGCGTGATAGTTGGCGCTGTTCACGGGGAATCGCCATATCGGCCCAGCCGTGATACTGAATCAGCTCGCGCGCCGCCTTGAACGCGGATAGATCGGGTTGACAGCATTGTGTAGCCATATTTCTAATGCCCCGCCGGAACATCCTTGTCCACGTCCCAGGTCTTCCAATCCCAGTTCGGATCCTGATGCAGAACTTCGCGATAGCTTCCAAGGGAAAGCGCGGAAGGGCGGGACCACGGACCGCCAGCATCTATTTCCAACCCGTTTCGCTGCCCTTGGCGTAGCCCGGATAGATCAGCGCGCCTTTGGAGTTCTTGAGCGGCGCGTAGGCCTTCTTCACCGAATCGACTTGCAGCGCCGTCAGGCAATCGCCGGAATCGGCGCCCTTGCACAACAGCGTGTCCGGATCGAAGTTGCACTTTGGGCGGATCGTTGAGCAGACCGTCTTTGACGCCGTCGGCCACGTCGCAGGCCGCGAGCACAGCCTTGGCGACCAGTTCGGTCTTGGCGGCAGGCACAGCCGCACCCGCTTGGCGCACGAAGGTCTGTAGCGAGATGTCGAAAGCGTGGAGGTGGGTCTGATAGTTGGCCGGCGCGCCCGCGACGATACCGTCGAAGTCGTCCGGATAGCGTTGCGCCTCCATCAGGCCCTGGCGGCCACCCGTCGAGCATCCGTTCCAATACGATAGGCGCGGGCCCCGGGCGTAGTACGCCGTCATGACGGCCTTGGCCTGGACGACCATCTCATGCACCGCGCGATAAGCGAAATCCACGATCTTCTCGGGATGGCCCACGGCGAAATTGGCGTTGCCGCCTTCGTGGCCGGTATCGGTGGACGAGGTCGCGTAACCTTCCTCGACCGCGCTGGCCAGCGCCGGATAGCTGATGACGCCGGCCCATCCGCCGCCGCCCACGGCTTCATATTTTCCGTTCCAGGCCGCGCCCACGGGCAGCCAGACTTCGATCTTGATATCGGAATCGGGGAAGGCTTGAGTGTCGCGGATACACGACAGTAGGCGGGCAGCATCTGCGGAGCTGGAGCCCGGGCGCCGCGACCGCCGCCCCTGCGCCTGCTTGCCCTGCGCGCGGCAACGCAGGGCCAGCGTCGCGGGACCCGCGGGCCTGCCGGGATTCTGGAACGCGCCGGCGGCCACCGTCATGGCCATGGTGATGGTGGTATCGGGCAGCTTGAGCGACTGCAACTGCTCGCACGGGGTCTGGGCGAAGGCAACCGATCCCGCCGCGGCCAGAAGAATAAGAGCACGATTCATGAAGAGCCTCCTGGGGCCTGAGAGCCAACTCATTGAGAAACTACCACAAGAAGGGGCGGGATGCCATCATAAGACCCCCACATCGTGGACGATTTTGCCGTCCACAACGGTCAGAACGGAACGGATCTTCTTGATGTCGGCGTCCGGCACCGCGAAATAGTCGCGATCCAAAACGGCTAGATCCGCCAGCTTGCCCGGCTCGATGGAGCCGATCTTTTCTTCCATGCGCAGGAACCAGCTATTGTTGCGGGTGAACAGGCGCAGCGCCTCGGCTCGCGTGAGCTGCTGGTCGGCATTGACCTTGTCGCCAAACGAGTTGACGCCGGTGACGGCGTAATAGATGTGCAGCCAGGGATTCAGAGGCGCGATGTGGACGCCGTCGCCGTGAATGCCCACCTGGATGCCGTGGTCGAAAATGGTCCGGAAGGGCGGGCCCGCGACGACCTTAGGATCGGACGAAGTGACCCAGCGGAACGCGCCCATTTCGACGCCGCAGCCCAGCGCCTTGAGCCGGTTGAGCAGGTCGGTTGTGACCTGCGGAACGTGGTGGACCACCCAGCGCTTGTCGGTGATATCGAACTGGCGGTTGACGGCTTCGTAAGCCTCGACTACCTGGGTCAGCCCGGCGAGATTCTGCACGGCGTTTTCGTTGCGCCAGCCGGCTTGGGCGACCAGGCGCTGGGCTTCTCTCCAAACGGCGCCGGCAGAAAGGGGCGCGGCCCACTCGCCGATCGCGCCGGTCCTCATCATGTCGTCACCGAAGAACGGAAACTGGTTGCGGAGACGTTCCTTCAGCTCAGGTAAATTGGGGTCGGTCTGATTCTGCAAGAAGTTCATCTGCAGGCGGATGATGGTCTTCCCCTCGCGCTGGAGCTGGAGCCACGGATCGTACATGCGGTACTGATCGAGATTGGAGAGGATCTGGTTGGGATGCAGCGGGCCCGGTGTCGGGAACAACACCTGGTCCAGATGCGTGGTCAGCCCGACGCTGGCCGAGTAGTTCATCGCATCGAGCGTGCTGCGCGTGCGGTCCGCGAAGGTCTGCATGCGGCGCAGGAGAAACAGGGCGGAAGCCGAGGGCCCGCCACCTGTGAACCCGGCGGCGGCGATGGCTCCGCTGGCGGAAACGTTTATCTTCTTGATATCGGGATGAACCGGCGGCGCAGCGTCGGCGGCATCGAAGAACGCTTTGCCCAGACTGTTGGTCGCGCAGGGACCGGTGAAGCGCTCATACAGGAACACGGGACGGTCGGGCACCGCCTGGTCGAGCTCGGCCAGCGTCGGATGACGATGCTCGGCCCACTGGTTGGGATGCCAGCCGCCCATGGACGTGATCCATGTTGTATTAGGGGCCCCGTCAGGAACATCCTTGCGACGCGCGGCCAAGGCTTCCTGAATTTCCCGAATCGACGTTGTGTTCTCCAAAATCGTATGGTAGCCGGGGCGATTCGCCAGGCTCACGATGTGGATGTGGGGCTCGACCAGTCCGGGCACGACGGTGCGGCCGCCGAGATCGATGATGCGAACGCCCGGTCCGGCGGCAGGCGCGGCGTTGACTGACACAAACCGGCCGTTTCGAATAGCCACGGATGTGGCGATGGCGTTGGCGTGGTCGAGCGTGTGGATCCGGCCATTGGTGAGCACGAGAATTTCCTCGGGCGCGATGTTCTGGCCCGACAGAACAACGGTCGCGGGTCCGGCTGCCAGAGCTGCCGCCCCGGCGGTAGCGCCCAGAAACTGCCGGCGGGATTTTTTGTCTTTCATCGGTCGGATTATAGCGCTGAAACCCGTAGAATGTGGTGTGGCGCCGATTTCTATCCGCGGACTCACCAAGCGTTATGGAAACGTCCTCGCCGTCAACAATCTGAACCTGGAAGCGATCCAGGGAGAGATTCTCGGATTCCTTGGGCTGAACGGCGCCGGCAAGACCACCACCATCCGCATCCTGCTCGATCTTCTGCGGCCCAACAATGGAAACGCGTTCCTGCTGGGGCATGATTGCCAGGCCGACGGACTGCGGGCGCGAGCGAATATCGGGTATCTGCCCGGCGAGATGGGAATCTACTCGGATCTGACGGGGCGCGAAGTGCTGGGACTCTTGGCAAAACTTGGTAACAAAGTGGTCGACAAGGCCCGCCGCCGCGAGTTGCAGGAGCGCCTGGAATTTCCCGAAAGCGACCTGCGCCGCCGGCTGCGGGAATACAGCACCGGCATGAAGCGTAAGCTGGGCTTGATCCAGGCGTTTCAAGCCGATCCCCTGCTCCTGATTCTGGATGAGCCCACCGAAGGGCTCGACCCGCTGATGCAGGAGTCTTTCTACAAGCTTCTGGTGGATGTAAAGCAGCGCGGCCGGACCGTGTTCATGTCGTCGCACGTGCTTTCGGAAGTCGAGCGGGTGTGCGACCGGATCGCGCTGGTGCGGAAGGGCGAGCTGGTGCTGCTTTCGAGCATGGAGGAACTCCGCAAGCTGGCCGCGCGCCGAGTGCGGGTGTCCTTTGACGATGACGTGCCGGCCACGGCAGCGTTGCCCGGCAGCGAAGTTATCGAGACCGGCCCGCGTTCGTGGACCTTGAAGATCGCGGGACCGCTGGGGCCCCTGCTGCGCGCGATCGAGACCTTGCCCGTGCGGGATTTGGAGATCGGGGAAGCGAAGCTCGAAGATGTGATTCTCAAGTACTATCGCGATGGAACAGGTGAAAGAGAATGAGAAGAGCCGCGCTCTTGTTCGTCTATTCGCTCAAACGCGTGCGAACCATGGTGCTGATCACCGGGCTGCTGCTGGGGGCGTTTCAGGTGGTGCTGATCTTTGTTGCCGGGTCGATCCAGGCCTCGGGAGGATTCGATCAGATCAGCAAGCTGCTGCCGCCGTTTGCCCGGGAGCTGCTGGGCCCGGCGGTCGCCGGTTTCATGTCGTTCTCCGGAATCGTATGTCTGGGATATTTCCAGCTGGCGGTCATGGGGGCCCTGATTGGGATGGCTGTCACGCTGGCCACCACCCCGACGTCCGAAGTGGAAAATGGGTTCATCGATTTGATTCTGGCGCGCCCGCTGGCACGGCACTGGATCATCACCCGGACCATTGCGCTGACGACGCTGGTGTCGGCCTTTCTGCTGGCGCTGATGGTGGGAGGGACGTGGGCCGGACTCCGGATGTTCGCCCCGAAAGGCGTCCCGTGGCCTTCGGCGAGCCTGATCCATTCCCTGGCGGTCAACCTGGGGATGCTGGCCCTGTGCTGGGGCGGCGTGGCGATGGCGATCGGCGCGGCCTCAAGGCGGCGAAGCGTTGCGGGCGGATCCACGGGACTACTGGCGCTGGCGACCTTCCTTCTGGACTACGTCGGGCGGCTGTGGCAGCCCGCCCAATCGGTCGCGTGGCTATCGCCGTTCCGGTACTACAATCCGTTCGAGCTGATCATGGGGAATCCGCTGCCGTTCAAAAACCTGGCGGTGCTGGGGACGATCGCGTTCGCGGGAATCGCCGCGGCGTATGTATTGTTCGCGCGGCGGGACATTTCCCACTAAACCGATGAGAATGGAAGCGTCCCACTAACCGGTCTGGTGCGTCGCGCGAGCGAGGTAGAGAGCTTATCGGATCAATCGATAGAGGCGTGGACAGCAGGTGAGGAGAGGAGAACGTAAGTAGGAACTGCTGTAGGATGGAGGACGCCCAGCAACGGTGAAAGTGGGAGATCGTGTGTGGGAAAGAGAAACTCTCGCAACGGAAAACTTAGTACGGACGCAGGTGGTTAACGTACGCGCGAACGAAAGACCGGTCGCGATGGCGGCAGGGTACGACGAAGTGTAGATCACACGCAAGGCAACAGGAATGGACCGCCACAGCTCGCCGCGAGAGTAGCAGCCGACGGCTGGCCGCTCCGGTAGGGGACGAGGTAACAGGGCACTCGATGTGCGAGCGTCGCACCAGACGCACGCCAGCGCGCTACAAAGCGCTCAAACGTGCAGGGAAGTCGGCACCTGGGGAACAACCCCTCAGGAGCGTCGCGGCGTACGGTGCACGCTGGTGTCGGTGGCGAGCCCTCAAGCCGCGATGCATCTGGAGCTCACGGGCCCGGGCCCGTATACCACTGGCCGAACCGGCCCTCCGGTGGGCGTCGGCCCATGTCCCTTGATCCGGTGGAAGACGACGATGAGCGTGCTGTAGAGACCCTCGCACCACTGCTCATGATTGAAGAGGGCTTGCTCCAGCTCGGCGACAGACGATCGCATCAGGTCTGGAGATAAGCTGGAAATCGCAGTCATCGGCTTATGGGTTGGCCGAGCCAAGTCCTTCGATCTATCGGTGCGAGACCAGTTCCTCTTCGTGCGCCGGCAACTGCCGGAAGAATTCCAGAAACTTGCGTTTATAGGAGGGCGCTTTCGGGGCCTCGAGGTGGGGCGCCATCGACTGCGCCAGGTTCAGAATGCTTTGGCCGAGATCGGTCTCATGAGACACCGGCGCGGCGTTCAGAATCGAGCCCTGGACGCCCGCGTAGTCGTTGGAGAAGGAATAGGAGACCGGCAAGCCGACCAGTTTGGCCACCTCGGCGTCGCTAATATCGTGGCGAACCTTACGGTTGAGCAGCAGGCTCACGCGATCGTGCAGGCCCAAGTCCTTCAATCTGCCGAGGCGGGCTTTGGCCATGTGCAACGCGACCACTTCCGGTGTGGTCACCAGGAAGATCCTGCGCGATTCTTTCATGAGCGCCACGGTGAATTCGTCCAGGCTGCTGGCGAGATCGACGCAGATGACCTCATATTGCGAGCGCGCCATCGTCAGGACCCGCTCGAGGCTCGGCAAATCGAGACCGGAAGGAGGATCGAGGAGGCCCGCGTGCAGGACTTCCAGGCGGTCGTACTTGCCGACCATCTGCGACCAGAGGTCTTCGTCCAGGTTCGCTGCGTGTTTGATGGAATCCACGACCGAGCCGCTGGTGGAGAGCCGTAACAGAAACCGGATGGCGCCGGCGGCGAGATCGCAATCCAGAAGCAGCGTGCGGGCGCCGAGGTCCTCGGCCAGCGCGTGACTGGTGCTCACGGCGAGCGTGGAGGTTCCGACGCCGGGTTTGGCCGGCAGGAATGTATACAAATCCGACTGCCGGGCGGGCGCTACAGGATGAGTGACCAGGCGATGCCGGGCCGCGTCCAGGGCGTTCGCCAGAGCCGCCGCATCCAGAGGAAAACTGAGATGTTCCCGGATTCCCAGATGCATGAGCTTGGGCAGCAGTTCCTGAGAATCGTGGCTCCAGAACGTGATCACCGGCAAACCCGGCACCGCGTCGTCCAGACCGTTGATGATGGCCTCTGAGGGGGCCCAGTCGTCGATGCACAGCAGGACGAGATCCGCTTTGCGCACGCGGACCGCACGCAATAGCTCGTCCGGCGATGGATAGGCGGTTAACAGCCGCTCTACCTCAACATCGGGAATCTTAGACAACAAAGCCGACATGGGGGCGCCGGCGTCGTTGTTGGGGCAGATCAGAATACAGTGGAGCGTCACAATCGTCTATCGGCTACGCACGCCCGGAGCCTTAGCCTAGGCGCGTAGGCCGCTGGCAGGCGACAAGATCGCCTGCCCGGCGCTGGGCTAGGCTAACGTCTGAGCGCGACCTGAGGGGCAGGACGTCAGGCGGTGGAGTGCGGCACGGCGACGCGTGCTGGGCGTGGTGGACGAGATGCGGTCGGCGGCGACCTGTCGTGATCTGGGACGCGAGACGGGGCTGACGGGCTGGCGGGGGCGGCGGCGCGCGAGCGGAGCGCGCGGGGGAGAGGAGCCACAGCGCAGGGGGAGCGCGAGGGAGGGAGAGCGAGCGGGAGCGGGAGGACGAGCGGCGAGCAGGAGAGGCGGTGACAGAGAGCGCACGAGGGCGGGGCCCGCGAGCGCGCGCCCGGGACGCGGGTGTATGGGGGGGCCGCGCGCCGCGCGTAGGCGAGGTACAAGACCGAGATGGGGCGGGTAGCGCCTGGCGGAGGGACGCGACGCCTATAAGGGCGAAGCGGAGCGACTCAGACGTCCGCGCTGGGCGGGCGGACGAGGACTGGCGAGTACGGCGGAGGGGTGGACCCACGGGGGGAGGAGGACGAGGACGCAGGGGACGCGCGCGGAGAGCGACCGACGCAGCGGCAGACGGCGGCGAGGGGGGGGGGGGGCCGGCGAGCGGCGGGGGCGCGGCGGCAGCGCGCAGGGGCCGCGGCGCGACAGAAGCCTGCCCGTGGGGCGGCGGGCGGAGGGAGAGGGGGGGGGCGGGGGGGAGGGGCGGGGGGGGCGGCGGGGGGGAGGGGGGCGGCGGGGGAGGGCGACGGGGGGGGGGGGGGGGGGGGGAGGGGGGGGGGGGGGGGGGGGAGAGGGGGGGGGGGCGAGGGCGGGGCGGGAGGGCGCGAGCGGGGGACAGGGGGCGGGAGGGCGCGGCAGGCGGACGGGGGGGCCGGTACAATTGAGGGATCGATGCGCGTGGCTCTGGCGCAAATCAATCCTACGGTGGGCGATTTCCCCGGAAACGTGGACAGGCTGACGCGCGCGGTTCGCGAGGCGAGCGCTCGCGGAGCCGAGGTGGTGGTTTTCCCGGAGCTCGCGCTCACCGGCTATCCGCCGCGCGATCTGGTGGAAAAACCGAGTTTTCTGGATCGCAGCGAGCAGGAACTCGCGGACTTCGCCAAAGGCATCGCCGACCTGGACGTCACCACCATCTGCGGCTACGTCGGCCGTTCCGAAGAAAAGGTCGGCAAGCGCGCGCTGAACAGCGCGGCGGTAGTGGAGCGCGGCCAGATCGTCTTCCGGCAGCACAAGATGCTGCTGCCGACCTACGACGTGTTCGACGAGGCTCGCTACTTCCGGCCGTCGGAGCGCGAGGAGTTGTGTACTTTGCGGGGCCGCCCGGTGGCGCTGACGATCTGCGAAGATGCCTGGAATGACCGGAGCTACTGGAAGCGGCGCCTGTACCAGCGCGATCCGGTGGAGGAGTTGTTCACGGCCGGCGCCCAGGCGATGATCTGCATCAACGCCTCGCCGTACCACATGGGAAAACGCCAGATCCGGCGGGGCGTGTACCGCTCCGCTGCAAAACGCTATGCGAAGCCCGTGGTCTATGTGAACCAGGTGGGCGGCGACGATCAACTGGTGTTCGACGGATCGAGCTTCGCCATGAACGCGGCGGGTGAGGTGATCGCCTCGGCCCGGTCCTTCGAAGAGGATCTGGTGCTGGTGGATCTGGACGCGGGAACCGGGGACCAGCACGAGGATTTTTCGGACCAATGCGAAGCGGTGTATCAGGCGCTGGTGCTGGGAACGCGCGACTACATCCGCAAATGCGGGTTTTCGCGGGTGCTGATCGGGCTTTCGGGAGGGATCGATTCCTCGCTCACGGCGGCGCTGGCGGTGGAAGCGGTCGGCCGCGAAAACGTGACCGGCGTGGCCATGCCCGGACCGTATTCCTCCGATGACAGCCTTCGGGACGCGCGCGAGATGGCGGCGAAGATGGGGATCCGCTGCGAGGTCGCCACGATTACGCCGGCCTATGAGCGGGTGCTCGAGGAGTTGAAGCCGCTGTTCGGCGGCCGGGCCGCGGATACCACCGAGGAAAACATTCAAGCCCGCTTGCGGGGCCTGACGCTGATGGCGCTTTCGAACAAAACCGGCGCGCTGGTGCTGACCACCGGAAACAAGAGCGAACTCGCGGTGGGCTACTGCACGCTGTATGGCGACATGGTCGGCGGCCTGGCAGTGATCTCCGATGTGCCCAAGACCATGGTGTATGCGCTGTCGCGAATCGCCAACCGCCGCCTGGGGAACGCCATTCCGGAAAGCGTGTTCACCAAGCCGCCCTCGGCCGAGCTTCGTCCGGATCAAAAAGATTCCGATTCGCTGCCGGAGTACGAAGTGCTTGACAAAATCCTGGAACATTATGTCGAGCAGAATGAGACGCCGCAGCAGATCGCCGGGGAACTCGCACTGCCGCTGGAGCTGGTGCGGGACATCGTGAACAAAGTGGATCGCAACGAGTACAAACGGCAGCAGGCGGCGCCGGGGTTGAAGGTGACGACGAAAGCGTTCGGGATCGGGCGGCGGTTTCCGATCGCACAGAGGTATGCGGAATGACTCGGCTTTTGCTGGTCGCGATGACGCTAGGCGGGCTATCCGCGCAGACGCTGCCCGCAAACTGGCGGGTTGAGCCGGCGGGGACTCAGGTGGCGCTCGATTCGCTGCCGCTGAGCGCGGCGGTTTCGCCGGATGGCAAATTTCTGCTGTCGCTGAACGCGGGAAGCCATCCTTCGATCAGCGTGGTCGAGACGGCGGCGATGAAGGAGACGGCACGGGTGGCGATCGCGGACGCCGGACTCGGATTGGCGTTTTCACCGGACGGCCGGCGGGTGTACGCGGGCGGAGGATCGCGATACGCGGTACTGGAGTTCACGTTCTCGGCTGCGGGCGAGCTGAAAGCCTCGCGCGAAATTTCGGCGGGACCGGCATCGGCCATGAACTTCATCGGCGACGTGGCGGTCTCGCCGAACGGGCAGCTGGTTCTGGCCACGGATCTCTTCAAGGACCGCGTGTTGGTGTTGAACGCGCAATCGGGCCAGTTCACGAGGGCGCTCAAGACCGGACGGCGGCCCTACCGGATTCTGTTTCATCCCGACGGGAAATCATTCTTTGTTTCAAGCTGGGCGGATGCCTCGGTGTACGAGTACAGCCTGCCTTCGGGCACAGAGATGGCGCGCGCGCGCGTGGGTGCGCATCCCGCGGAAATGGTTTTGAGCGATCGTAAGATTCCCGACGACCCCAATCTGTGGCAGTACCGGCTGTTCGTGGCGTCGGCGAACACTAATGACGTGTTCGTAGTGGGCGTAAGTGAAGGCAAGGAGCTGAACGTGCTTGAAACGCTGAATGCCGGGTTCAGCGCGCTGGCGCCCGCCGGGATGACACCCAGCGGTCTGGCGCTGAGCGCCGATCAGACGCGGATCTACATCGCCTGCTCGGACGCGAACGCAGTGGCGGTAGCGGATGTTTCGGAAACACGGAGCCGGCTGGCCGGATTCGTTCCCACAGGCGCGTATCCGACCACGGTACGAGTCGTGACGGGAGGGCGATTGGCGGTCCTGAACGGCCACAGCGGCAGCCTGTCGGCAATCGATGCTCCGACGGACGAGATGCTGCCGGAGTACACGCGCAAGGCCATGGCGCTGACGCCGTATCGCGAATCGTTTTCGGATTCCCTGCCCGAGGGGCGCTCGTCGATCGAGCATGTGATCTATATTCTGTCGGACGGTGCTGCCGGCCCCAACACCGCCAAGCTGGAGCGCGAGTTCGTACGCCTGGAAAATTTCCATCCGGTGGGCAGCACTCCTGAAGCGGCCTTCAACTGGGCCATAGGCGCGATTGCTCCAGACTTTACAGCAAGACTAGCTCCGGGCTTTGCCGCAGGACGATTACGCTACAACGGATTCGAGGGCGGCGAGCCTGCCAACCTGCCTCCCGCCGGCTACCTGTGGAGCAATGCGTTGTCGGCGGGCTTGTCGGTTCGGAACTACGGCCTATTCGTCGAGAATAAACCCGCGGCCGGTGCGGACGGAGTCCAAGTGGCCCGGATCAAAGATCCATCGCTGCAAGCTGTCACCAACATGAAATACCGAAGCGCGGACCCGCAAGCGTTTCTCGACGACCTGAAGCAATTCGAATCTCCCACGGGCATGATGCCGAACCTGATCGTGCTGCGGACGACCAGCGACGCGGCACTGGGACGGATTGTCGAAGGAGTCTCCAAGAGCCGGTTCTGGGCGCAGACCGCGATCTTCGCGATGAACCCGTCCGGGCCAAGCCCAATGCTGCTGGCACTATCTCCTTACACGCACAGGGGCGCGACCGATCCGACGCCCTACGACCAGGTATCCGCGCTGCGCACCATTGAGCTGATTCTGAATTTACGACCTATGACTGTTTTTGATTTTTCCGCCCGCTCACTGGCGGCCGCGTTCGTTTCCACGCCGGCCAATTCGCCAGTAAACAATGCCCCCTATGCTTCGGAGCCAACCCACTAGTGACCTCCCTTTGTTTTATCTGGCACATGCATCAGCCGTTCTACAAGGATTTGTGGACCGGCCAGTATAAGCTGCCGTGGACGCGGCTGCACGCCTTGAAGGATTACGCCGGCATGGTCCGGATCCTGGAGGAATTCCCGCGCGTGCGGCAGACTTTCAACCTGGTGCCGTCCATGGTGATGCAGATCGCGGAATACGCCGCGGGAACGGCTTCCGATCCGTTTTTCGAATGCGCGGCCATGCCGGCGGAAGCGCTGACCGAGGCCCAGCAGACCTTCGTCCTGCGATATTTTTTCCAAGCCAACCTGGATCGGATCATTCGCCGATATCCGCGCTATCTGGAGCTGTTCGAGCGGAGGCGGGAGCCGATGTCGATCCAGGATCTGCGTGACTTGCAGGTTTTGAGCCAGATCGCGTGGTTCGATGAAGACCTGCTGGCAAAGGATCAGGAGTTGCAGGAGTTGATCCGCAAAGGGCGTGATTATTCTCTGGGCGATCAGGAGCGAATGATCGCCAAGCAACGCGAGGCGCTGGCGGCGGTTCTGCCGGTATACCGCGATTTCGCGACGCGCGGCCAGATCGAAATCGCGACCACGCCGTTCTACCATCCGATTCTGCCGCTGCTGTGCGATTCCGACATCGCCGCGGTCCCGCATCCGGGCGTGACGCTGCCGCGGCGATTCCAGTATCCGCAGGACGCGCTCACGCAGCTGGAACGCGCGCGATCGTACATGCGGGACATGCTGGGGGTGACCCCGGTGGGCCTGTGGCCTTCGGAAGGATCGGTTTCCGACGAAGCGCTGGCCATGGCGGCGGGCTGCGGGTTTACGTGGGCGGCGAGCGACAACGGCGTACTGTCGCGCACGCTGGGAAAACCCGCGGGCATCGACGAGACGTATCAACAGTATCTATGGCGCCAAAACGGGCAGCAAGACGGACGCGAAATGCGCCTGCTGTTCCGCGATCACTACCTCAGCGATCTGATCGGATTCGAGTATTCACGTATGGGGGCGGAAGAGGCGGCCCACCATTTCCTCTCGCGGATTCGGGAAAACACCAGCCGGCACGACGTGCTGGTGCCCATCATCCTGGATGGCGAAAACGCCTGGGAATGGTATGAGGCGAACGGACGCCCGTTTCTGCGCGCCCTGTACCAGCATATTTCCGACGATTCGCGCCTGGACGCGACGACCGTCTCGCAGGCGCTGGAGCGATACGACGCGCGGCCGCTCAGCCGCGTGGTTCCGGGATCGTGGATCAACTCGAATTTCGACATCTGGATCGGGGCGGAGGAAGACAACCTGGCGTGGGAGCTTTTGCTGGACGCGCGGCGCGTGTACGACGAGCATGCGGCAGACACCATGGAAATCGCGCGACGGCTGGCCTATGAGGAACTGCTGATCGCCGAGGGGAGCGACTGGTGCTGGTGGTATGGACCGGAGCATGGCTCGGAAAATCGTCCGGAATTCGACCAGTTGTACCGGGATCACTTGTCCAACGTATATCGGGCACTGGGGCTGGACCCGCCCGAGCGGCTGTCGCATCCGATCCTCAAAATGCAGGACGGTGAGGTGCACGAGCCTCCGACGAATCCGATCCATGTGACGCTGGACGGCGAAGTGACCTCGGCGTTCGAATGGATGGGCGCGGGGCATTACCGGCCGGATTCGCGCTCGGGAGCCATGCACGGGGGCCAAGCCGTCGCACGCGAGATGTTCTACGGGAGCGATGGGACGGAACTGTTCGTGCGGCTGGACGCGGCGGGCACGGGGAAGTTCAGCATCGAATTCGAGACCGGTCCCGCGGAAGCGCGCGTGGCGGCGGGGCGGATCGTGGAATTGGAGGCGCCGCGAAAGGGGGACCGGTTCCGGGTCACCGTGGAGCGCGACGGGCTGCCGCCTGTAACCCTGCCCGCCGAAGGCTGGATCACGTTTAATAAGTGACCGGGATCGCTAAATGAACGCCGTGGTTTTGATGCCCGACACGTCGAAGCGCTTGCGGCAGCGCATGTTCTTGCACATGGCCTTGTCGTCCAGCAGGACCATGTAGCTGAGGAACTTGGCGAACTTGGCGCGATCGCGCTCGTCGGCGCCGCCGGGCAGGCGGTCGATTTTCTTGCGCACCAGCCAGTTCAACTCATAGGTGTCCGCGGTCCGGCAGAACGGACAATTCAACGTCGCCGGCTTAGTCGTTTTCGATTCTCTGTAGAACGCTTTTTCTTCCATATTCACTTTTGGTGATGCGATCGAGACTGGCAGAGAGGCGCTCCGCGAAGTCGTCCACATCGGTTTTCGAAATATTCAACGGCGGCGTGATGCGAATCACGTTGCCGTCGAGGCCGCCCTTGCCGATCAGCAAACGGTTTTCGCGCGCGGCTTCCATCAGCGCGGCGGTGGCGGCGGTGGCGGGCGTCTTGGTTTCGCGATCCTCCACCAGCTCGATGGCCTGCATGAGGCCCATGCCCCGCACGTCGCCGATCAGGGGGTGCTTCGCTTTCAGTTCCTCGAGCTTCCAGCGCAAGTGCGCGCCGGCTTCCGCGGCATTGATCAGAAGCTGCTTCTCGTCGATGAAATCGATCACGGCTTTCGCGGCGGTAGTGGTCACCGGGTTGCCGCCGAAGGTGGAAATCGTCATGCCCTGCAGGCCCGCGGCGACTTCCGGACGCGCGACGGTGACGCCGATGGGGAGGCCGTTGCCCATACCCTTGGCGCTGGTGATCATGTCCGGGATGATGCCAAAGTGTTCGATGCCGAACCACTTGCCGCCGGTGCGGCCCCAGGCGGTCTGGACTTCGTCGCTGATGAAGACGCCGCCGAATTTCTTGACGATGCCCGCAACGATCTCGAAGTATTCCTTGGGCGGGGTGATGAATCCGCCGATCCCTTGAATCGGCTCGCCGATAAATCCGGCGATGCGGCCGGAAGTCGAGGTGCGGATCAGCTCCTCCATATCGCGCGCGCACTTCACGTTGCAGGAAGGATACTGGAGGCCCAGAGGGCAGCGGTAGCAATAGGCGTTCAGCGCATGGACGAAACCGGCGGGCGGCGCACCGCCCAACCTCCAGGCGGCTTGTCCAGTGGCGGCCATCGCGACGGCGGAACGGCCGTGATAAGCGTGGCGCAGCGCGACGATCTCATGATTTCCGGTGTAGCAGCGGGCGGTGAGAATCGCCGTTTCGTTCGCCTCAGTGCCGCTGTTGGTGAAGAAACTCTTGGTCAGCTTCCCGCCCGGCGAAATTTCGGCGATGCGTTTGGCTAGCGCCGCTTGCGGCTCGGTGGCGAACACGGTGGAGACATGCTGGAGGCGCTCCATCTGCTCGGCCGTCTTGCGAGTGACGGTTTCGTTAGAGTGTCCAACGCTGATGGTGACGATGCCGCCGAAGAAATCCAGGTACTGGTTGCCGTCGGCGTCCCACACGAACTGATCCTTAGCGCGCGCGATCACCAGCGGCTCCTTGAAATAGTGGAAGACGCTGGGGAACAGGTACTGTTCGTGAGCCAGCAGGATTTCCTGTTTCGTCATGGGCAGCCTCTACTATAAGCGCAAAACGGAGCGCGGCGCGATCACTGTCCGTCCGCTCGAGCGCACCGCGCCCTTTGCGCTTATTATGATACTGCGGGCGTAAACTAAGGACGTATGTTGCTACGCGTTCTGGCTTTCGCGGGGGCGGGCGTGGCGGCTCTGGCGGCGGTGCCCCGGAGCTGCGTGGGAAGCGTGGCGGTCGCCAGTTTCCGGCTCACTGCGGGTCCCGCGAGCGGGGGCGTGCAGGCCGCCGTCCCGATCCGTCAGCTCAACAATCTTCCCGCCGGATACCGGGTCCGGTACCAACCGGTGGATTTGCCGGCCGATCTGACCAAGGACGCCCAGCTGACACTGGTTCTGGTGCCCAAAGCCAACAACGGGCAGATCACCGTGCTCGAGCCGCGGCCGGCGGCGCGTGCAACCGAGTGGCAGATGCCGCTGGCTGCGCGCGTCGTCTTGCTGGTAGTCGCACCGCAGGGGCTGGACCAGAAGCGCCTGACAAATCTGGTGACCCGGGACGACACGCTGGTCCAGGCGCTGGCGGATTACGCCGATCAGACCGAGGACCTGGAAAACACGCTCGAAGCCTTGAGCGACCTCGCGGACGACACGGACGACGTGAGCAGCCAGCCCCCGCGGGCCACCACGCCGACCGAACAGGCTTTGCTCGCGCTGGTGCGCGCGCTGAATCCGGCCGCTTCGAGTTTCGATCCGCTGGGCGCAGGCCGTCTGGCGGGCCCCTCCACGCTGATGGGGAAAGGCGTGGACACCTTCTTTCAGAATGCGGGGGGCTTCGTGCCGGGCGGCGGGATTTTGCCGGAAGTCAAGAGCTGGCTGATGCCCGATACCGAGTTCCGAGGCGCGTACGCAGCCGGAACGGAGAAGGAGCAGACTACCTTGTGCGCGCAGCGTCAGGCGAAGACGCGGAATAAAATCGCGTACCTGTGGGCCGACCGGCTGAGCACCGTCGCCGCGCCCTCGATTTCGCTGGGACGCACGATCGATCTGCCCATCGGGATGCGCGTGAATTTGCCGCTGAAGCTCGCGAGGCCGGCCGACTGGCCTTATATGCATCATGCCTACGACTGGACGCTGATCCCCCAGAGCGGAACGGCTCCGGGCCTGCGCATCACGACGCGGGTCCTGGCGGACGAACGCGCGCTGCGCCTGGACTTGCGCAAATTCGTGGGCGCGCCGGGTCCCTACCGTATCGCAGGCAAGTGGGATTGGAGCGCGCTCACGGTGAACGGAACGGTGGTCCTGCACCGGCTGGGTGATCTGACCGCTACGACGCTCACGCCGGAATCGCAAGATCGCCTGATCGCGGGCAGCGGGTATGTCCATGTGGATCTTCGCGGCACGGATTTTTTGTTCGTGGACCACGCGTGGCTGCACCGGCCGGGTAGCGCGCAGGAAATTCCGGTCGAGCTGCCGCCGGAGGGAACCAGGGCCGAGGATCGGTTAAGTGTCGACGTGGGGACGGACGGGCTGCGTCCCGGGCCGTATCTGCTGGCGCTCTCGCGGGTGGACGGCGCTACGGCCGATATCCCGTTGCGGCTGCTTCCGGAGCCGCCGAAGCTGGACGGCCCCGCGCCGCGGGTCAACCTCGGCGAAGCGCAACAAACCGTGACCTTCGCGGGAAGCGGGCTGGACCGCGTGACCGGGATCGAATCGGATCAAGCCGAGATCGCGCTCCAACCCGCCGGCGCCGACGGCACGCATCGCCAAGCGACCGTACGGCTGCGGCCGGGCGCGCGGGCAGGCGCGCCACTCACCCTGCTGGTGAAGGTGGAAGGAATGAATCAAGCGCTGCGCTTCCCGGGCGCGCTGCAAGTGGCCGCGGCGCGGCCCCGGATCCGGGAAGCCCGGCCCTCGTTGCCGCGCGATTTGACCGTGACGCCGCGCGAGGGAGAGCTTCCCGCGGGATCGTGGGTGAGTTTCGCGCTGCAGGTGGAACCGGCGGCCGCCCTGCCCACGCTGACATTGCAGTGCGCCGAACCGGATCGTACGGTACGAATCGAGACGCTATCGGTGGGAGAGAGGCACCCGAACGCACAGCTCACTGCGTCCGGCGACGGCGTGTTGTTCCTGTCGCTCGATCCGGGAGCGGTGGGCCAGTCCGGATGCGGGCTCACCGCGGCCATCGAAACGGCGGAGCTGGGGAAATCCGATCCGTTTCCCTTGGGCAAAGTGGTCCGCTTTCCCCGGATCGAGAGTTTTACGATGACCGGCGAGCCGTCCACCAGCGGATTCTACGGCGAGCTGCGCGGATTCGATCTGGAGACGATCGAGAAAACAGGGTGGAGCGCGATGGAGGGCCTGCCTGCGCCGGAGTTGCCTCGCCCGGTGGCGGGCGAAGCCGCCAAGCAATCGCTGCGCATCGATATGCCGTGGCCCTCGCCGAGCCCCAAAGCGCCGCTGTTCCTGTGGCTGCGCGGAGAGACCGAAGGCCGGGCGACTCACGTCACCCAGTAAAATCGGCATGCTACCGGAGCGCGAGTTCGATGAGGTGGTGACGCGCGCGCTGCGGCGCATCCCGCCGCGTTTTCGCAAGCGTCTGGAAAACGTCGCCATCATCGTCGAACGCGAGCCGTCCCGCCCCGGCCTGCTCGGCCTGTATCAGGGACATCCGCTCACCACGCGCAGCGTGGACAATAGCTTCACCCTGCCCGACAAAATCACCATCTACCAGGGTCCTCATGAAAGGTCGGCGCGGAATCGCGAGGAGCTGGAGCAGATGGTCGCCGATACCATGTGGCACGAAATCGCGCATTATTTCGGCATGGACGAGGCGCGCGTGCGCAGGGCGGAGCGAAAACGCGGCGTGCGCTGATTCCGATGATCCGCTGTTACATCACGCATTCACCGACATTGCGCGCCGAGTCTTTGCTCGACGCGATCGCCCGAAATCTGGCGGACGGGGTCACCTGGATTCAGATTCGCGAAAAAGATCTGAGCGCCCGGGCGCTGTTCGAGCTGGTGGAAGCGGCCTGCAAGCTGCCGAATCCGCATAGCTCGAAGATCCTCGTGAACACGCGCGCCGACGTGGCCATCGCTTCAGGAGCTGCTGCAGGAGCGGGAGCCGCCGGTGTTCATCTGCCCTCGGGATCGCCCCCAGCACGATTCTGGCGGCGGCCGGGATTCCTGGTTGGGGTATCCTGCCATTCCGTGGAGGAGGTTCGTCAAGCCGAGGCGGAAGGCGCCGATTACGCGCTATTCGGACCGGTCTTCGCGCCCCTGTCTAAATCGGCCGGTCTCGAGCCGCGCGGCCTGGAAAGTCTTGGCGCTCGCCGCAGGAGCCGTACGGATTCCGGTGCTCGCGCTGGGCGGGATCACCCGCGAGAACAGCGCCGCCTGCGTTTCGGCGGGTGCGGCCGGCATCGCGGGAATCTCCCTCTTTCAAGAGCTGGTAAAATCCAATTCGTGACGGCTGCGGCGGCTAAGCAAGCGTATTCGCGGGCGGAGACGCTGCGTCTTCTCAAGATTACCGAGCGCCAGCTCCAGAGCTGGGAGCGCCAGAAGCTGGTCCCGGTTTCGGAAACCTACGGATTCAAGGAACTGCTGGCGCTCAGAACCTTGCTGAAGCTCCGCGCCGGCCGCGTGGCCTCGCCTCAAATCCGGCGAGCGCTGACCGCGCTCGGCGAAAAGCTGCGCGGCATCCACGACCCTCTCACCCAACTGAAGATCTATGCCGACGGGAAACGCATTCGCGTGGATATCGACGGCCGCGCCATGGAGGCTGAATCCGGCCAGTTGCTGCTGAATTTCGATCGCGTGGAACTGAAGCGTCTGCTTGCATTCCGCACACCGGACCAGCCCAACCCGGAGCACGTCCGCCGCGCGGCCGCCGAGCACTGGTTCCAGCGCGGGCTGGAGCTGGAGCAGACCGGCGCGCCCATGGCGGAAGTCATCGAGGCGTATCAGAAAGCGGTGGAACTGGATCCGACTTCGGCCGGAGCGCTGGTGAACCTGGGGACCATCCAGTTCAACGCCCGCAACTGGAAGGACGCCGAGCGGTATTACCTGGAGGCGCTGGAGGCCGATCCGCAATACGCGCTGGCGCACTTCGATCTGGCCAATCTATACGACGAGCGGGGCGACCGCGTGCAGGCCCTGGAACATTACCAGGCCGCGCTCGACATTTCGCCCAGCTACGCCGATGCGCATTACAATCTCGCGCTGCTCTACCAGGGATCGAACCAGCCGATGAAAGCCGTGCGCCATTGGACCGACTATTTGAAGCTGGATCCCGCGAGCCACTGGTCGAGCATCGCGCGGCGGGAGTTAGCCAAGATCCGCAGGGCGACCGTGGTGCAGGGCACGGGGCGATAAGAAACCTGTTCGCGTTCACATTGTTTCCCGGCGGGGAGCTTTGCACGCGAGGATCAGGCGGCGGCCCCGGACCGGAGCCGGTCCTGCCATCGGCGTCTCCCGCACGACTTCCAATCCTGCGTCACGAAGCGACACCAGAATCTGGTCCCGTTCCAGGGGAATCTGCCGAATCTCGGTTTGCCGGTCGATACGGCACGTCGCCCGGCCCGTACGCGGTTCGTACACGTAGCGCATGGGTGCGAGGCCATCTTCCGTTTCGATTTCCTCATTCGAGTCCCAACTTGCTTCGAAAGCTTCCCGCGAGGCATAGTCGAACAGGAATAGTCCTCGCGGATGGAGATGCTCGGCGACGGTGTCCAGCGCGGCACGGAAGTGATCCAGGGAACGCGTGTGATTCACGCTGTTGTACAGGCACACCACCGCGTGGAACCGGGCGCTCCAGCGGAAGGCGGCCATGTCGGCCCGCTGAAGCTGCGCACGGGGCGCGTTCCTGCCCGCGATCTCCAGCATTCCGGAAGACTCGTCCACGCCGAAAACACGGTACCCGAGGGCATCCAGGTGAGCGATCAACAGGCCCGTGCCGCAGCACAGATCGAGCACGGCCGCATGGCTCGGGAGGGCGTCCCGCAGGTGGGTCCGAAACACTTCTTGCGCGAATGCGGCGAACTCCTGTCCCCAGTAACGGTCGTAAACCGAGGCGATGGGATCGTAGGCCGCGGCGCCGGTCATCTCTTGGGCGCTCCCTTTTCCATGCGGATCTCCTTCAGCATCGACATGGTTTCGGAAAGCTGCGAGTGAAAGTAGCGCTTCAGAATGTCCAGCACTTCCAGCAGCACCGGATCGCGCAGCGAATAGAAGACCTGGTTGCCCTCTTTGCGATTGACCAGCACCTGTTTGGTGCGCAGAACGGCGAAATGCTGCGATGCGTTGGCCTGCTCCAGCCCCAGTTGCTCAATGATCTGGCCCGCGGACATTTCCCCGTTTCGCAGCGCTTCGACGATCGCGATGCGGGTGGGATGGGCCAGGGCCTGGAAGATCCCGGCTTTGAATCGCCGCAAGTCCTGCTTCATTGAGGTAGTCCTTTCTGCTCCATGCGGCCCACGGCCAGCAGGATTCCGTGCAGCAGCGCATGCGGGCGGGGCGGGCAGCCTGGAATATACACATCCACGGGAACCACCTGGTCGACGCCGCCCAGCGTTGCGTAATTGCGCCCGAAGATTCCGCCGCTGATTCCGCACGCGCCCACGGCCACAACCACTCGCGGCTCGGGCGTAGCGCGATAGGCCTTGGTCAAGGCGAGCTCCATGTTACGAGTAACGGGACCGGTCACCAGAAGCATGTCCGCGTGGCGCGGGGAGGCCACAAAGTGAATGCCCAGACGTTCCAGATCGTAGACCGGGTTGTTCAGCGCGGAAATCTCCATTTCGCAGCCGTTGCAGGAGCCCGCGTCCACCTGGCGAATCGCCAGAGAACGTCCCAGAATCCTGCGAATTCGATCACGCACGGTACGCTCCACCTCGGCGGGGGCATCTTCTACCGGCCAATAGCCGTGGTGGAGTTTCTTCAACTCGCCCAATTCGGAGGATGACCCGCCTTCGGGATCGCCCGCGTACTCGGCGGTGACCACTAAATTGCGGCGGTCGGCCGCGGCCAGCTCGAACTGGCGCGTCATCTGAACGGCGCCGCCCGTGTCAGCGGAGGCGCACTCACCGCAATAGACGCACAGCCCGTAGTCCACCGTGACGTGCCGCGAATGTCCGGATTCCCGGATGGCGATGGCTCCGGTCGGGCAGGCCTCGGCGGCGGCGCGCACATCGGACACGTCACGCCAAGCGGAGAAATCGAAGCGCGGCGCTCCCCGGAATTGTTCGGAGATGCGAGCGGGCGCTTGCGGATATCCGATGGTCACCAGACCGGTCTGCGCCGTTTTTTTCAGAATCTTGAACATGATCAGCGGTCCGTCCCGGAATAAGAAAGGTTGAAGCTCTTGTTGATGACGGGAAAATCGGGCACGATGTTGCCCTGCACCGCCTCGACTAACGCCGGCCAGTTATTGAGCGATGGGTCCTTGATCCGGCAGCGTTCCAGGCGGTTGCCGGGGCCGGTCCGGATCCAGTGGAGAATCTCACCGCGCCACCCTTCCACCGCGCTCAGCGCGCAACGGTCCGGCGGAAGCGGCGGCATGGCGATGCGGTGCGGGCCGGGCCTGAGCCTGGACTCCACCGACCGGATCAGATGGAGAGCCTGCCGCACCTCTTCGATCCTGACCTGGACCCTGCGCGCCACATCGCCCTCCTGGCAAACCGGCACTTGGAAAGAAACCGAGTCATACGCGGCGTAGGGGTGGTCGCGCCGGACGTCGCGGTCCACACCTGAAGCGCGGCCGCCCACGCCTACGATTCCCAAATCCCGGGCCTTTTCCGGAGAGAGAATACCGGTGCGTTCGAGCCGGTCGCGCGTAGAGTCGGAGGATTCGATCATGGCAATCAGATCGAGAAAGTCCCGCTCGAAATCTTTCAGCGAGGCGAGGCACATATCCCACTGGTCCATCTTCCAGTCCCGGCGAACGCCTCCGGGACAGATCATTCCGCGCGAGAGCCGGCTGCCGGTCAGTTCCTCATTCAGGCCCAGAATCATCTCCCGGAGCCGCGAGGCATGCGCATTGGCGATGACGAAGCCGACGTCGGTGGCGATGGCGCCGATATCGGAGACATGATTGTAAATGCGTTCCAGCTCGAGCAGAATCGTCCGCATACGGGCGGCGCGCTCGGGAATTTCCACGATCGGAGACCTGCTCCACCGCCTGGCAAAATGCGACGCTGTGCGATACGCTCGAGTCGCCGGAGATGCTTTCCGCCAGGTACACGGCGTGCTGCACCGGCAACTGTTCAAAACGTTTCTCGATGCCCTTGTGGACGTAGAACATGCGCAGTTGCAGATAGAGGATCGGCTCGCCGGCCACGGCGAAGCTGAAGTGTCCGGGCTCGATGATGCCGGCGTGGATGGGTCCAACGGGAATCTGAAAGACTCCTTCACCGAGAGTGGGCCGGTAGACGTGGCGCTCGCCTTCAAACTTCGGAAGTACGGTGTCGATCGGGAAATCTTTGCGCAGCGGGTGCACGTCCGGCCAGTTATCGTGCAGCGCGACGCGGCGCGGATTGGGGTGCCCCTCCGCGACCAGGCCGAACCAATCCTGGATCTCGCGCTCCTGCCAGTTGGCGGCGGGAATGGTGGCGGCCAGCGACGGGAAAACCGGCTCGGTTGCCGGAACGGGGGTACGCACCATCAGATAGCGCGCGTCTCCGGGTTGCTCAAAAGCGTAGTAGACGTAGTAGCGCGCTTCCGCCGCGGTTCGGTCTTCGGCGAACGCCGCGGCCAAGCGGCAGCCTTTTTCGAGCAGGCCGGCCGCGACCGCGGGCAGTCCGGAGACGGGCGTGTCCAGATAGACTTCCGTCATGGTTGCACCGCCAGAATGCGAGCGGCCCCCTCCACCAGCGCGTACAGCGGCGCGGGCAACCAGAATCCCAGAGCAATCACGATCAGCGAAAGGCCGATCACCGGATAGGTCTTCCAGCGCGAGGGCTCGCCGCGGGGGAGGCCGTTCGGCGCTCCGAAAATCGTTTGCGTGACGTGGTAGATGAAACCACAGAATATGGCCACCGCGAATGCGACAAACAGAATCGCCGCGCCGGTCCGCTGGGCGGCGAACCCGGCCCGCAGAACCGTAAACTCGCTTTGAAACATGCTGAACGGCGGGGTGCCGGTGATCGCCAGCGCCGCCAGCAGGAACATCGGCGCGCTTATGGGCAAGGAGTGCAGCAGTCCACCCGGACCTTTCCGGATGGCGTCGGTCCCGGTATGCTGCTGGGCGTTGCCGGCGCAAAAGAACAGAAGAGGCTTGGTGACGGAGTGGAAGGTCATGTGAAGCAGCATGCCCAGCGCGCCGAAAACGCCGCCGAACCCGAGACCCAGCACCATGACGCCGCCGTGCTCGATACTCGAGTACGCCAGCAGGCGGCGGTAGCCGCGCTGCACCAGAATGAACGGAACCGCGATCCCCATCGAGAGCAGACCGAACAGGATCAGCAACTGGGAGGGGAAGGACGGCCCCAGAGATCGGCTGGTCAACACGTAGAAGCGGGCCAGAGCGTAGATCGCGCAATTCAACACCGCGGTGGCCATCAAGGCTCCCACCGGAGCCGGAGACTCGCCGTAGGCATCCGGCTTCCAGGTGTGCATGGGCGCCAGGCCGGCCTTGGTTCCATAGCCCAGCAGGACCAGGATGAACGCCAGCCGCATCACCGTCTTGTCGAACTGGGTGGCGTTCGATGCCAGCACCGACCAATTCAGCATGCTGAGACTCTCGCCGCCCATCACCAGGTGCGCCGCGTAATAGGTCAGCACGGTCCCGAACAGCGCCATCGACAAGCCCACGCCCCCCAGCACGGCATACTTCCATGCGGCTTCGAGAGAAGTGGGACGGCCATAGAAGGTCACCAGAAAGATGGAGGCCAGCGTGGTGCCTTCCACCGCGATCCACATCACGCCGAGGTTATTGGATACCGCCACCAGAAACATCGAGAACCCGAACAGCGGAGTCAGCGCGTAGTATTTGCGGAGCTTGGAGCGGCTGGTTCGTTCCTGACGGGCTTCGCCGAAAACGCGCTGCTGCTGGTCGTGCCGAAAATACCCGACTGCGTACGGAGCCGAGACCAGATACACAAACGCAGTCAGCAATGCCACCAGGGCGCTGAGATGATCGGCGTAGAGGAAGCCGTCGCCCCAGGATACGGCGCCGTCTTTCAGCACTTCCGCGACCAGCCACACGGCCGTCAGAAACGATCCCGCGGCCGACACGACATGCAGGATTTCCATGTGCCGCTGGTTGCGCAGGACCATGGTCAGGGCGCTGGCCAGCAGGGGAATCAGCAGCAGAGCAAAAATCGCCATGGTCTTCGGTTAGCCTTTAAGCCGGCTCAACCGGCCGACGTCCATCGAGTCGAAAGTCTCGCGGATCCGGTAAATCAGGATGGCCAGCAACAAGGTGGCCACCAGGGCATCGAAGAAAATGCCGATCTCGACGATCAGCGGCATCCCGAAGGTCAGCGAGATCGCGGCCAGAAACAGCCCGTTTTCCAGACATAGCAGCGCCAGCACTTGAGTCAGCGCCTTGCGCCGGTTGACCATCATGAAGAAGCCGATCAGGAACAGCGCAATCGCCACGGCCAGCGTGTTATGTCCCAGGCTGGCCGGTCCGACCGCTTCCGCCGGACGATGGAACGATTCGGCGACCACGTAAGCCAGCAGCGTCAGAAGCCCGGAAACCACGACCGATAGTGGAACGTTCACGAACGGTTCGATCTCCTGCCGGATCTCGATTTTCGCCACCAGCCGCTCCAGGACCAGGGGCAGCAGGATGGCCTTGAAGACCAGGGTGAGCGCCGCGACCACATAAATATGAGGGGCATGGTTGAAGTGCGCGATGGTGGCCGCGATGGTCGCCAGCAGAAACGACTGCACGCCGAACGCACGGATGTTGGTGACTAGCCAGCGCTGCGCCACCATCATGATCTGCAGCACCAGGACCAGCGCCGCCAGCATCGTGATCAGCTTTTCGCCGAATTGTGGGTCCTGCCAAAACAAATCGCCGGTCTCCTCAAAACAAGAATGTCGATATCAACGCCATGGCGCTCAAGATGAATGCCACCGCCAGCAGCTCCGGAACCCGGAACAACCGGAGCTTGGCATTGGTGGTTTCGATCAGCGCCACGGCCGCGGCCAGCAGAAGCAATTTCACGACGAAGAGCCCGAGGCTGAGCAGCGTCACCGCCGACCAGCCCGCGCTCAGCCCGAACGGGAAAAACACGTTCACCAGCAGCGTCATCAGCACCAGCTGCTTCATCGCCGCGCTCCACTCGATCAAGGCCAGATAGGGGCCGGAGTATTCGAGAATCATCGCCTCATGGATCATGGTCAGCTCGAGGTGCGTCGCCGGGTTGTCCACCGGAATGCGGCCGGTTTCCGCGATCAGCACGATAAACAACGCCGCAAACGCCAGCATTTGCGACGGCGCCAGAAAGCGCCAGCTCTGTCCCAAGGCCGCTTGCGCAACCGTGCTGAGATTGGTGGACCCGGCTCCAATCGCGACCGTGAACACGGCCAGCATCAAGGCGGGCTCGGCGATCGCGGAGATGGTCATTTCCCGGCTGCTGCCCAGGCCGCCGAAAGAGCTCCCCGTGTCCAATCCGCCCAGCGCCAGGAAGAAGCGCCCCAGCGCCAGCAGGTACACCACCGCCAGCACGCCGCCGAACGTGCTCAAGGGAGCCTGCGCGGAGATGGCCGGGATCAGGAGTCCCGCCAGAAGTGTCGTCGAAAACAAAACGTAAGGCGTGGCGCCGAAAATCCAGGAGGCTGTATCGGGGATCACCATGCCCTTGCGCAGAAGCTTGGCAAGATCGCGGTAGGGCTGAAGTATCCCCGGGCCGCGGCGCGTTTGCAGCCGCGCTTTCAAGGTCCGGCTGAAACCGGTGATCAGAGGCGAAAGAAACAGCACCAGGGCGATCTGCGCCACCACCTGCCACGCGACGGCAAGGATCTGATCCGTCATCCACGGGCTCCAAACAGCAACAGGAGGATCAGCGTGATGAAGACATACGCCAGATACAAATGAAGGCTGCCGGCCTGGACGCGGCGCATCCGCGACGCCACCCACAGCACCAATTCCCGCAGAGGCCGGTAGACGTGCGTCTCGAAGGTGGGCTCGATTTCCGATTCGAAATGAATCGCCGTGGGATAGTAGGCGGAAACTTCGAACTCCGTCTGGATCTCCCGGCGGGGGCGGAAAAGCGCGCCGAAAATCATGCGGAGAGGTTTAGAAAACGCGGTCGCGGTGTACTCATTCTCGGCCGTCAGGCCGGGCAGCCCGCAGTCCCAGGTGGGACCGCTCACGCGCGCGGACTTGCGTCCCCACAACAGCCATAACAGAAGTGGAATCGCGCCCAATGCCACCAGCGCCAGCGCCATCACCGCGGTGGAAACGCTTCCGCGACCAAGCGAACCGGCCGTCAACAGGAGGCTGTTTCCCGCCACCAGATCCTGGCTGACGGCGACGCCAAATATTCCTTGTGTGATGGAATCGAAGACCCGCAGGAACCAGGTGGCTCCCAAGCCGAGCAGCACGCAGGCCAGCGCCAGAATCGCCATCCCGGAGCGCATGGAACGCGAAACTTCCCGGGCGTTCCCCGCTTGTTCGCTCCGTGGGAGCGCCAGAAAAGTGATGCCGAAGGCCTTCACGAAGCAGGCGGCGGCCAGCGCCGCGGTCAAAGCCAGTAATGCCCCGGCGATCGGAAACGCGACGCGGGTCAGCGCCGGCGTCGCTCCGAATCCGGCCAGCAGCGCCTGGTAAGTGAACCATTCGCTCACGAAGCCGTTCAGCGGCGGAAGTCCGGAGATGGCGATGGCGCCGATCAGAAAATATATGGCCGTCGACGGCATGCGCCGGATCAGGCCGCCCATTTCCTCCATGTTCCGGGTGTGCGTCGCGTGGACCACGCCGCCGGCTCCCAGGAAGAGCAGACACTTGAACGCCGCATGGTTCAACGTGTGAAACAGCCCGGCCACCAGAGCCAGCGCGGCCAGCTGCGGATGTCCGAACGACCGGAACAGGAGCGCCGAGCCAAAGCCCATCAGGATGATCCCGATATTCTCGATGCTGTGGTAGGCCAGCAGCCGCTTGAGATCGTGCTCCATCAGCGCCCAGAGGACGCCCAGAAGTCCTGACACCACGCCGACCACCAGCACGATCATGCCGGCCCACACCGGAACGGCTCCATAGAAATCGAAGAACAAACGTGCCATCCCGTAGATTCCCGCCTTGATGAGAATCCCCGACATCAGCGCGGAGATGTTGCTGGGCGCCACCGGATGCGCCGCGGGCAGCCAGATGTGCACCGGAATGATGCCCGCCTTGACGCCGAAACCGACGAACAGCAGGAGGAACGCGATGGCGCCTCGCAACGGGGGAAGTTGCTGGCCGATTCCATGCAGCGCGGAAAAATCCATGCTGCCGGCGGGTGAGGCGAGCATCAGGAACCCCACCAGCAGCATTCCCGTGCCGCCGCGCGACATCAGGGAGTACAGCAGTCCGGCTTTCCGGGCCTCCATCGATTCATGATCGAAGATCACCAGAAAATAGGCCGCCACCGCGGTCAGTTCCCAGACGATCAGGAAAAAGAAAATATTCGACGCCGTGAAGACCAGAGTCAGGGAAAGCAAGAACAGGTTCAGCAAGGCGCAGAACACGCCCGGACTCCTGCGAACGGAGGAGCGGGCGATGTATCCGACGGAATACACCGACACCGACGCCGCCAGCAGCGAGAGAGCCAGGTTGAAGTAGGCCGAAAGCGGATCGAGACGAACCGTGTACTGCAAATACGGTATCGCGGAGGCCAGCGTCCAACTCAATTCCGCGTGGGCGAACAGCGCCGAGACGGATGCGCCAAATTCGAGCAGAGCTGCCGCCAGGGAAACGAAGCACAGCAGACTGGGGAGCCAGGAGCGTGTTCTGGGGGCCGCATAGCCGGCGAATCCGCCCGCGATTCCGACGGCGTAAACCAGGAGGCCTGCCGTGTACAGCTCGCGCGTGGGCCACATCGTCAGCCCCAGTATATTCGAGATTTCGCATCTTCGCAATACATTGAATCTGGAATCCGTTTTGGCGATAATAGAAGACATGTCAACGGTAACCACGAAGCCTGCACGCGATGTTTCCCGGCCTTTGAGTGAGAACAAGCATCTTCTGAAATGGGTGGAGAAGATGGCCGAGCTCACTAAGCCGGAGAGCATTCACTGGGTGGACGGTTCGCAGGAAGAGTACGACGCGCTGTGCGCCCAGATGGTGGAGAGCGGCACATTCATCAAGCTGAATGAGGAGTTGTGGCCGGGCTGCTACTACGCCCGCTCGGATGCCAGCGACGTGGCGCGCGTCGAGGGCCGCACCTTTATCTGCTCGCTGTCGAAAGATAACGCCGGTCCGACCAACAACTGGGTCAATCCGGTGGAGATGCGCCGGAAGATGAAGGAGCTGTTTGCCGGATCGATGCGCGGGCGCACGATGTACGTGTTGCCCTACAGCATGGGACCGGTGGGCTCGCCGATGTCGCAGATCGGCGTGCAGCTGACCGATTCCCCGTACGTGGTGGTGAACATGCGGATCATGGCGCGCATCGGCAAACCGATTTACGCCGAGATCGAGAAGCCCGATACGCGCGTGGTGCCGTGCATGCACAGCGTGGGGATGCCGCTGGAGCCGGGCGACCGGGATGTGCCGTGGCCGTGCAACGAAGAGAAGTACATCGTGCACTTTCCGGAAACGCGCGAGATCTGGTCGTACGGCTCCGGCTACGGCGGCAACGCGCTGCTGGGGAAAAAGTGTTTCGCGCTGCGCATTGCCTCGAACATCGCGCGCGACGAAGGCTGGATGGCCGAGCACATGCTGATCCTGGGCGTCGAGGATCCCAAGGGCGAGAAGACCTACGTGGCGGCGGCGTTTCCCAGCGCCTGCGGCAAGACCAACTTTTCGATGCTGATTCCGCCGCGCGGATTCGAGGGCTGGAAGGTGTGGACGGTGGGCGACGACATCGCCTGGATCAAGCCGGACGCCAACGGCCGTCTGCGCGCCATCAATCCGGAAGCAGGATTTTTCGGGGTGGCGCCGGGAACCTCGGTCAAGACCAATCCGAACGCCATGTCGACGCTGGCGAAGAATTCGATCTTCACCAATGTCGCGCTGACGCCGGAAGGCGGCGTGTGGTGGGAAGGCATGACGGACGATCCTCCGGCCGAGTGCACGGACTGGAAGGGGAATCGCTGGACTCCGCAGATCGCCAAGGAAACCGGGGCCAAGGCGGCGCATCCCAACTCGCGCTTCACCGCGCCTGCGTCGCAATGCCCGACCATCGATCCGGCCTGGGAAGCTCCGGAAGGTGTGCCGATCAGCGCACTCATCTTCGGCGGGCGCCGCGCGACCACCATGCCTCTCGTTTATCAGGCCTTCAACTGGAGCGGAGGCGTGTACACGGGCGCCACCATGGGCTCGGAGACCACGGCGGCCATCGTCGGGACGGTGGGGAAAGTGCGCCGCGATCCGATGGCCATGCTGCCGTTCTGCGGCTATCACATGGGCGATTATTTCCGGCACTGGATCAAGATGCAGCGCAACTTGAGCGAGACGCCGCGGATCTATCACGTCAACTGGTTCCGCAAGGACGCCGACGGCAAGTTCCTGTGGCCGGGCTTCAGCGAGAATATGCGCGTGCTGAAGTGGATCGTCGACCGGGCGCATGGGCGCGCGCTCGCCCGCGAAACGCCCATCGGCTGGATGCCGCGCTATGAAGACGTCGAGTGGGCCGGCCTGCCATCCTTCACCAAGGAGCAGTTCGACGCCCTGCAGGCCTTCGACCGCGACGCCTGGCGCCAGGAAGTCATGGCGCACGAAGAACTCTTCCTCGCCTTGCACGATCACCTGCCGCCGGAAATGATCTACGAGCGCGAACTGCTGATTTGCAGGCTGTAACTTAGAGATTCTGTAAAAACGGATTGCGCTGTTTCTCGCGCCCGATGGTGGTGTTGGGCCCATGGCCCGGAATCACCACGGCCGTCTCCGGAAGCGCCAGCAGCTTCTCATGAATGGAGCGGAGAATCTGGTGGGAATCCCCGCCAGGCAAGTCCGTGCGCCCGATGCTGTCGCGAAACAGCGTGTCACCCGCGATCAGTTTGTTCTCGGCCGGAATCCAGAGCGAGATGCTGCCCTGCGTGTGCCCCGGCGTATGGAGGATGTGGAAGTCGGTGTTCCCCAGGATCAGCCGGTCGCCCTCCTGCGCATCGCTGTCGATCTCGGTGCGCGATGGGGGCCGTATTCCCAGCCAGGAAGCCTGGGTATCCAGGTGGGCGTAGAGTTCGGCATCGTTCTGGTTCATATACACGGGCGCGCCGGTGAGCGCCTTCAGCTTGGCCGCGCCGCCGATGTGGTCGATATGGGCGTGGGTGATCACGATGGCCTTCACGGTGAGCCCGTGGTGGTCGAGTAGCTCGGTGATGTTCGCAATATCATCGCCTGGATCGATGACGATGGCCTCCCGCGACTGCTCGTCGCCGAAGATCGAGCAATTGCACTGCAGCATTCCAACCGGCAGAATCTCGTGGATCACATCCCGATTGTAACTTTCGCCGATTGTATACTCGGGGTGTACGCCGATGGCTTATGGATGGATCGGTGGAATCCTTGCCGGCGCAGGGCAGAAAGGTGTGAGCGGGACGGGTTGCCTGGCGCACTATTGTGCATGGCTTCAAACGTGATGGATGCTCTTGAAGTGACTACGAGGACGATCGGCTATACCGCCCTGCGCGAGCATGCGGCGTGGCTGGATCTCTCCGGGCGCGGCAAGATTCGCGCCAGCGGCGAAGACCGGGCGCGGCTGCTGCACGCGATGACCACCAACCAGGTGGAGACGCTCCAACCAGGCGAGGGCTGCTACGCCTTCTTCCTGAACGCCCAGGGACGCATTCTTGCGGATGTGAACCTGCTCTGCTTCGAGGATTCTTTCCTGCTCGACACCGAGCCCGAGACGCGGACCAAAGTGTACGATCACCTGGATCGCTACATCATCGCCGACGACGTTGCTCTTGAGGATCAAACCGACGCGATCGCCACGCTGGCGGTCGAAGGGCCGGAGGCGGGCGCCGCGCTGGCGAAGCTGGGAGCGCCGCAACCCGTGGCTCCCTATGGATCCGAGCCCTGGGACATAGGAACAGCGGGCGGAACCGTTGCCCGGCTGGATACCACCGGGAAAGGCGGCTTCTTTCTGATGATCCCGGCAGAGGAAAAGCAGGCCGTAATTGCGCGCCTGACCCAAGCCGGGATTCCCCCAGCGACGCCGGAGGACGCCCGTATCGTCCGCATCGAAAGCGGCCGGCCGCGTTATGGCGAGGAGATCACCGAGCGGTACCTGGTCCAGGAGACCGGCCAACTGCAGGCAGTGCATTTCAGCAAGGGCTGCTATCTGGGCCAGGAGATCGTGGAGCGGGTGCGCAGCCGCGCGCAAATCCATCGGGTGCTGCGGCGCCTGGAAATCGACACCAGCGAACCTCCCGCCGCGGGAACGAAACTCAAGTCCGGCGAGGCGGACGCAGCCGAGATCGCCAGCGCCGTTTATTCGCCGGCGCTCGGAAAGACGGTTGCGCTGGCGTACGTACGGACGCAATTCGCCGAGCCGGGAACCGCAATATCGCTGGAGGGAGCGCCGGGCCGCGTAGTTTAGCCGAAAGCGGTTAGCGGGACGCCTGCTGTTGCGTCTCGGCTTCCACCGGGAACTCGAAGATCTCCGCCGCCGCGTTGACGATCAGCCGTCCCGCGCCCAGCGGCTTGCCTCCGCTGGGATAAAACACGGCGCCGTCGGTAGATTGTCCAGGGGCGAGCTTGGTGGTGACCAGTGCGATTGCCGATGCCGCCGCCGCTGCTTTTAGCTTGGTGGAGCCGATGGCCAGATAGTCCTGGCGCCGCTCCTCGTAACCGTTGGTCGAGTGCACGCGCGCGTTGCCGAACAGCGCCGCTTCGTAGGCGCTGATCAGCCGCCCTACGTCGCCCCGGCTGGCGTGATCCAGCAGCTGCTTGACCACGGTTCCGGCCGACACCGCTTGAATGTTCTGGCCGCTGTCGCGCTCGAACCGGAAATCTTCCGGTTTGAAGCTCCAGGACACCGGCGAACCATTGGAAATCGCCACCTGGAGAATCGTGTAGCCCAGGACTCGCGTAGGGAGGGGCGCGAACATGATGGTCACGCCGCCGCGGGTGAGAGCTTTGTACTTCAAACCCGAGGATTCAAACTCCAGGACCTGGGCGTGCGACCGCGCGACGAAGAACCCCGCCAAAATAAGGAAGGCGATCAGGCGGAGCAGGCTTCGCGGTCTCATGCCATCTCCATAATAAGCTGTGTGAATCTTAAAGGTGTCAGACACCATTAAACGCCATTAACCAAGGGGCGTTCTAATGCGCCACATTAATGTCGTCTGACCCCTTGGAGGGACCTCCTTCGTCCTTCTTGGGCTTTCGCATCAGCAGCAGCAGCGGAAGCATCAGCACGAACACGATCGTCAGCAGCCTGAATACGTCCACGAACGCCCGCATGGCGGCTTGCTGCTCCACCAGGCCGAACATCGCTCCATAAGCGCGCTGATCGGCCAAGCCCGGTCCCGAGCCCGTTCCCAAAAACATCGATCTGAGCGAACCGAGCCATTGTTCGGTGACCGGATCGCCTTGCGCCACATGCGAGCCGAGAATGTTGGTGTACTTCTGCTGATAGCGCGTATTAAGCGTGGTGACGACGGCGATGCCCACCGCGCCGCCGATATTACGCATCAGGTTAAAGAGACTGGTCGCGTTCCCCATGCTCTCGCGCGGCACCCGGCCCATCGAGATGGTGGTCAGCGGCACGAAAATCAGGCCCAGCGAAAAACCCTGGATGAACTGCGGCCAGAACAGGTCCCAGTAGCCGGCGTTCAGGTTCATTTGCCCGAACTCCCAGGTGGATAACGCGCCCATCAGCAGCCCGCAGGCGAGCAGCTTGCGCGGGTCGAAACGCGGCAGGATGACGCCGATCAGCGGCATGGCGACCATCGCTCCCAGGCCGCGCGGCGCCATGGTCAGCCCGGCTCTGGTGGCCGGATATCCCAGCAGCGTCTGCAGCCAGATGGGCAGAACCACGATGCTGCCGTACATCACGAATCCCAGCACCGCCATCAGGAACACGCCGGTACTGTAGCTGCGCACTTTGAAGATGCGGAGATCGACCACCGGGTGTTCGGCCATCAATTCCCGGATCAGAAACGCAAGCAGGAATCCGCCGGCGATCACCAGCAGCCACACAATGAAGTGCGAGCTTAACCAGTCCAGCTGCTGCCCCTTATCGAAGGCCAGCTGTAACGCCGCGATCCACACGGCCAGCATCCCGATGCCCCAATAATCGATGCGCGCCGCCGCGTCGCGCCGGATGTAGGAAGGATCGAACACGAACCAAGACACCATGAGAACCGACAGGATGCCGACCGGCAGATTGATGTAGAAAACCCAGCGCCAGGAGTAAGTGTCGGTCAGCCAGCCGCCCAGCACCGGCCCCAAAACCGGCGCGACGACAATGCCGAGGCCCCAGAAACCCATCGCCTTACCGCGATCTTCGGGAGGAAACGCCTCGAGCAGAACAGCCTGCGAGATCGGTTGCAAGGCGCCGCCGCACAGCCCCTGGATCACGCGGAAGAGCACCAGCAGGGGCAGCGTCGGGGCCGCGCCGCACAAGAAAGAGGACGCCGTGAATCCCACCACGCTGGTAATCAGCAGGCGCTTGCGGCCGAAGTAGTTCGCCAGCCACCCGGTCATGGGGAGTACGATGGCGTTGGCCACCAGGTACGAAGTCAGTACCCAGGTGGCCTCCTCGATAGTGGCCGAAAGGCTCCCGGCGATGTGGGGAAGCGATACGTTGACAACGGTGGTATCCAGCACCTCCATGAAGGTGCAGAACATCACCGAGATGGCGACAATCCAGGGATTTACGTGACGGGGCTCGGACACTGCGCTTCCTACGATGATATCGCGGCCTACCAGCGAGTTTGCTCGCGGATGGCGCTCGCCAGGCGCTTGCTGACCACGGCCTCGAAGCCGTTCGACATCTTCAGCAGCCATCGGCGGCTGGAGAGCGGGGAGATCTTGCGAAGGTGATCGGTGTTGATCAGCGTGCCGCGATGCACGCGGCGGAAACGCGGGCGCTCGAGTATTTCTTCCAGGGCTTTGAGGGAATGATCCGACAGATAGCGCGGGCCGGTGGTAATGACGTGCACCAGTTCACCATCCGCCTGGAACGCGACGATCTCGGCCGGATCCAGCAGGTACAGATCCGCGCCGCGGCGCCCCACGATCTTCTTTGGACCTTGAGCCGCCGGGGAGCTCTTCAACAGCCGCCGGGCTTTTTCGATGGCTTTTTCCAGGCGTTCCCGGCGCACCGGCTTGAGCAGGTAGTCCACCGCGCCCACCTCGAAGGCCTCCAGCGCATGACGCTCGTAAGCGGTGACGAAAATAATCAGGGGCGTGTGCGCACCGCGCAGGGAACGGACCACCGCCAACCCGTCGAGCTCCGGCATTTGCTGGTCGAGAAGCACCACGTCCGGATCCAGATCCAGGATCCGCTGCAGTGTTTCTTTGCCGGTGGACGCCTCGCCGGCAACTTCCAGGTGCGGGATCGCCTCCACGTGTTCGCGCAGGACCTGGCGTGCCACCGGTTCGTCGTCGGCGATCAGGACTTTCACCGCCATGCCTCAAGCGGCCGGCCCGCTGCGGAGAGCGACGCAGCAGGAATCCGGACGCTGACTTCCGTGCCGGACGCGCTGGATTCAATGGTCAGGCGCGCGTCGCCACCGTAGCACAGGTCGAGTCTTCGCTCCACATTTTCGAGGCCGACTCCCCCGCGGTTCGATGTCGAAAATCCCGGGCCGCTGTCGCGCACGGAGATCACCAGCGCTCCGCCCGGATCGAGGCCCGCCTGAATCCGGATCAACCCGCCTCCGGCCTGCGGCGCGATCCCGTGCTTCACCGCGTTCTCCACTAAGGGTTGGATGGAGAGAATCGGGATCGGCACCGACCCGGCCTCGGGCGTCACATCGATCTCGAGCTGAAGTTTGTCGCCCAGCCGCAAGCGTTCCACGTCCAGATACGCCCGGACGATATGCATCTCTTCTTCCAGGGGAACCAGTGTTTTCTTGGTTTCCAGGAAGTAGCGGAAAATGTCGGCCAGGTTCAGAACCGTCTCGCGGGCGCCGCGGGCTTCGCGGGGAATGATCCCGTACAGCGCGTTCAGCGCGTTGAACAGGAAATGAGGATGAATCTGGGATTGCAGGGCGCGCAGCTCGGCCTGCGCCACCAGCCGGCGCGTTTCGAGGTCCCGGTACTGCTCCAGCTGCTCGCCGATCACCGCGGCCGCGCGGCCCAGGGCCTGCAAATCTTCGCTCAGGTAGCGGCGTCCGCCGGTGCGCCTCCCCAGCAGCACGGAGAGGGATCCGCCCGAACCCGTTCGTAAAGGCACTACGGCCTCGGCGCCTTGATCTTGCCCCTCCACGGTCCCGGCGGTCACACTGGCCGGCGCGCCCATGAACTGGCCCAGCCTGGCCACGGCGCCGGCGATGTACTCTTCTTCGTTGCGGATGGGAGTCTTCAGATCGTGCAGGAGGACCTCTTCATTCGGCCGCCGGAAGATCAGCCGCGTGAGCGCGCGCTGGACGCCGCCGCGCGCCAGGGCGAACAGAACCAGCAGGAGGCATGCGCCCGCCAGCAGCAGCGCCGAGTGAAACGGCGTGTCGGCCGCGGGAAGAATCCCCAGTTGCCAGGCTTCCACCACGCCGAAGACGAAGACCGCTGCCAGAAATACGTTCGCCAAAAAACGGAAGAAGGCATCCAATAATATGAAGCGGTAATCCTGCAGCAGCACCAGCAAAGCCAGTGGAATGGCCGCATGATGGAACGCCAGCTCGTGCGACCAGATCTGGCGGGCGTGTCCGCTGCCCAGGTGCACGAAGGACACGGCCAGCAGGAACAGCGACATGGTGCCCACCAGCCGGGAGGTGGTCGCGCGATCGTGCTCGCCGCGGTACACCAGCACGGCCGCGATCAGCGTGAGGATCCCGAATCCGATGCTGATCGAAGTCAAGCCCCAGCGGTGATAGCTGGCGCTCTGGCGGAACAACTCCGCGATGTGTAACACCGTCGCCAGCGTGCTCAGGGCGTAACCAGCTTGAACCAGCGGACGATAGCGGCGCGCCAGGCACAGATCGAACAGCACCGCGGGCAGCAGACTGAGCACCGAGAACCCGATCGCAATGGTGATTTTGACGAACCACGTATCGGGAGAATTGCTGCCCAGCACGATCAAGGACGCCAGGTTCCAGACCAGCGCCAGCACCGCGGCCAGAATCGATTTGATGCCTCCCCGCAGCCGCCTGGCCGCGCGGTCCCGCAACAGCAGCGCCAGGAAAATGCCGAAGATCAGGACGCCGGCCGAGTGCCCGAGCGTATTGACGAGCAGGGACTCCTTCACGGTCCAATCATATCGAATGGGTATAATCGGCGATTGCTTTTAAAATGCCGGCTCGCTTCAAAACTGCGTTGTGGCTTGCCTGGACGGCCATCGCCCTCCTACTAACCTGCGGCATCGTGCGCTGGCACGTCGAGTATTTCCGCCACCCCGGCCCGCAGTTCTATCGCGCCGCCGTGATCGGGCTGCCCCTGCTGGCGGTGGGAGCCCTGGCGTGGACCCGCCTGCGGACCAGCTTCCTGTGGCGTTATGAACTGGCGGCGATCGTCGCGATTCCGGCCGTCGCAGCTCTGCTTCGCGCGCCGCGCGCAACTCTCGTCATCGCCGTTCTTTTTGCCGCGTGCTATTGCGCCGGGCGCGCCGTGTGCGAGCGTTATGGCTGGGCGACGGATGCGCCAGCCGCCGATCTGCTCTTTTCCACCGCCGCCGGATTCGCGCTGCTGAATACTGTGCTGTTCGCGAGCGGACTGGCACGGATCTGGTATCCCCTGTGGTACCCGTGGTTTTTCGCCCTGCTGCTACTGGCTCCGCTCTTTATCTTTGGGCGCAATCTTTGGCGCCTCATCAATGTGTTGCAGACGATCTTCCGCCGCTGGGGCCAGCTCGAGGATCTGCGCCGCCCCGCCGCCGGCATCCTGATACCGTTCGCGGTGATCCTGGCTGCCTGTACCACCGTACTCATGCTCGCTCCCACGCTTTCCTGGGACGCGATGAAGATGCATCTTCCCTTGAGCCAGTACTATCTGCAGGTCCATGGGCTCGTGCCAAAACCGCACCTGGACTATTCGTTTTTTCCCCAAGCTACGGAATCGCTCTTCGCCTTCGCCTGGGCGCTCGGTGGGCAGACCGCTGCCCAGTTATGCGCGCCGCTGTTCTTTGTGTTGACGCTGCTGGCCGCCTGGATCCTGGCGCGCGATTGCGGCGCGGATGCCGAGGGGGCCTTGGCCGGCGTGGTGCTCGCGGCATCGCTGCCCGTCCTGCATTGGGCCGAATCCGTGCCCAAGACCGATGCCGAAGTCACGTTTTTCGTGCTCTGCTCGCTGGTGGCTGCTCTGCGTTGGCGCGCCGAACACGAGTTCAAGTGGGTACAAGCGGGCGTGCTCTTCCTGGCTTGCGGGTTCGCCACCAAAGACCTGGCCTTCTTAGGCGCGATCCCTTTAAGCGTCGTCTTCCTCCCCGCGGCCTGGCGCCAGCCGCGGCGATGGCGTGCATTCGCGTCTTTGATCCTGATATTCCTCCTCGTTGCACTCGTCTGGAACGTGCGGCGCCTGGTGCTCACCGGCAATCCAATCTCTCCTCTGGCGCCGGGGCGGAGCATGGTGCCAGGCTGGCCGCCGGATCCGAGCCTCGGCGGAACCATCCTGCGGATGCTCCGGCTGCCGTGGGACCTGCACTTTCACGGGCACGACTTCTCCGAAACCGTGCTGATCGCGCCGCTGGGGATCGTTTTTTTTGTCTTCTGGCCGATATGGCTGTTCACAGGACGTCCGCGGAGTCCCGAGCGCATCTGTCTCGGGTTCGCGATCACGACCTTCCTGCTGTGGGGATGGCTCAGCCCGTATGTGCGCTACGCGATCGCGCCGCTGGCGGTCATCGCTGTGCTGACCGGCGCCCGGCTCGCCCGATTCTGGCGAACTGCCCCTATGATCACGCGAGCCAGCGTGGCGGCAGCCTGCCTGTGGGTCCTGATACCGGCCGTCTGCGCGAGCATGATTGTCGAAATCAACGCGCCCCAGCTGCGCTACGTCGCCGGCGCGATCGGCCGCGACGATTACTTGGACCAGGCCCTGATCACTTATCCTTCTCTCGCCTGGCTCCGGGATCACACCTCGCCGGCCGAACACATTCTGGGTTTGGAGAACTGCTCCGACGTCTATGCGCCGCCCTATCCGCGCTACCAATCCAACTGCGCCTTCCGGCCGTGGACCGCAGCCGAGGTTGAGAGCCAGCTCCGTACTGCGCCGTTCGATTGGCTGCTCGCTCCGCCCGGCGATCAAGAGGCCGACCTGGCCGCGGCGCGCGCCACCGGGCGTGTTGCGCAAAAAACGTATAGCGATCCGAACTTTGTGATCTACCGGTTGAAGTAATCGCCGGTCACTTGGGTTTAACAGCGTGCCCGCCGAACTGCTGGCGCATGGCCGCCAACATTCGTGCCCCGAAGGAGTTGTCCTGTCGTGAGCGGAAGCGCATCATCAGAGACAGCCCGATCACCGGAGCCGGAATCGCCGTATTGATGGACTCCTCCACCGTCCAGCGGCCTTCCCCGGAATCCTCCACCCAGGGCTGCAGATGCTGCAGGCCCGGGTCCTGCTTGAGCGCCAACGCGGTCAGCTCCAGCAGCCAGCTCCGTACCACACTGCCCTGGTTCCATAGGTTCGCGATCGCCCCCAGATCGAGCTGAAAGCGCGACGCTTTCATGATCTCGAAGCCCTCCGCGTAGCTCTGCATCACGGCGTACTCGATCCCGTTGTGGACCATCTTGACGTAATGCCCCGAACCGACGGGTCCACAGTACAGGTATCCATTGGGAGGCGCCAGGGTCTTGAGGATCGGTTCTACCCGCCGGAAGTCGTCTGGCCGCCCGCCGACCATGAGGCAGTAGCCCTCCTTGAGGCCCCAGATCCCGCCGCTGGTGCCGGCGTCCATGTAGCGGACCCCTTTGGGCTCGAGGGCTGCGGCGCGGGCAATATCGTCGGTAAACCTCGTGTTGCCGCCGTCGATGATCAAGTCTCCGGGGGACAATAACTTAGCCAGGCTATCTACGGTGTCCTGGGTGATTTTTCCGGCCGGGACCATAACCCAGACCGTCCGCGGCGCCGGGATATCGGCCACCAGCGCCGCCAGGTCCGCGGCAAGGGTCGCTTTCATCTCCTGAACCCGGGCAGCATCCGGAGGGTGAGGATCGTAGCCGACCACCTCATGCCCTCCCTGGGTAAGCCGCTGCGCCATGTTCGCGCCCATCTTCCCTAACCCGATCATTCCAATACGCATGAGACCAGTGTATCGGAAGGTCGGGCTGACAGCGCAAAAATCCTTACGCCAATCTCTTGACAGGATAACACGCATATTTTATACTTAATACGGAATTAGATATACAGAGGAGAATAGATCATGGCGATCATCAAATATGCACCTTTTAACGGCTTAGAGCCTTTTCCGGCTTTGAAAGCCTTTGAGGACACCATGAATCGGCTGTTTGTGGAACCGAACGGCCGACCGTGGATACCTCCGGTCGACATCCGGGAAACCGAAAACGAGTTGGTCGTGAAAGCCGACATTCCGGACGTCAAGTTCGAGGACATTGATGTCCACATGGAGAATGGCACACTCACCGTAAAGGGCGAGCGCCACTTCGAGAAGGAGACTGAAGAGAAGAAAGACAAGGGCGGCTGGCATCGCGTCGAGCGCTCCTACGGTCACTTCGAGCGTGTGTTCACGCTGCCCGATACGGTGGATCCTGAGGGCGTGAAGGCCGACTACAAGAACGGCACGCTGACGGTCACGTTGCCCAAGAAGGAGATCGCGAAGCCGCGCCAAGTGAAGGTCCAGGTCAGCAACAACTAAGTTGTTGTGCAGTGAAGTGAAGTGCGCAGTTGTAGTTCCTCCGGAGGCGGAGTGGTGGAGCATGCTCCCGAGAAGGCATCGGGAACGGGCCGCCGCTCCGCCTCGTCTTTTATGATGGGGACAGGACTCTAGGACAAAACTGTTATGAATGCCGTCAAGACTGCGATGTTGCTGGGCTTGCTCAGCGCCTTGTTGCTGTTCGGCGGTGTGATGATCGGCGGCCGGTCGGGGCTCGAAATCGCCCTGGTCCTGGCCGTGGTCATGAACTTCGCCAGCTACTTTTTCTCCGACAAGATCGCGCTGGCGACGTACTCGGCTCAGCCCGTCACCCCCGAACAGAACCCGGAAGTTTACCGGCGGGTTTACCCGCTGGTCCAAAGTTTAGTCCAGCGGATGGGCCTGCCGATGCCCAAACTTTGGCTGATCCCCGACGCTTCGCCCAACGCCTTCGCCACCGGCCGGAACCCTTCGCACGCTTCGGTCGCCTTCACCGCCGGGATTCTGCAATTGATGAACGATCGCGAGCTCGAAGGCGTGGTGGCGCACGAATTGGGGCACGTGCTGCATCGCGACATCCTGACCAGCTCGATCGCGGCCACGCTCGCGGCCGCACTCACGCAACTGGCTTACATGGCCATGTGGTTCGGCGGCGGAAGCCGGGACGACGAGGAAGGAGGTCCATGGGGCGGCCTGCTGATGGTCATCCTGGCGCCTATCGCCGCCGGTTTGATTCAGATGGCGATTTCCCGGTCCCGCGAATACGATGCCGATGCGGCCTCCGCCAAGTACATCGGTTCTCCCGACAACCTGATCAACGGTTTGCGGAAACTGGAACAGGGCGTCGCGCGCGTCCCCATGAATGACGCCTCGCCCGCCACGGCGCACATGTTCATCCTGAATCCCTTCCGCAATGGCGGGATGACGCGCCTCTTCTCCACCCATCCTTCGACTGAGGACCGCATCGCTCGCCTGGAAGCCATGCGCGGAGATGCATACCGTCTGCCGGTGCAGAGTCGTTGAATCTCGTCAAGGTCAACCGCAAGGCTGCCGATCGCGCCTCCAGCGGCCATCCCTGGATTTTTTCGAGCGACATTGCCGACCGCGGCGAAGCGCAGCCGGGAGACGCCGTCGGTGTCGCCGACCCCAAGGGCCGGATCATCGGCATGGCCCATTACAGCTCCACTTCGCAGATCGCGCTGCGGCTTCTCACCAACAATCGCGAGCCGATCGACCGGCCCTTTTTTCTCCGTCGCCTGACCCAGGCATTGGCGCACCGCGAGCGCGTCGTGACTCATTCCAACGCCTATCGGCTGGTCTTTTCTGAGGCAGATTTACTGCCCGGGCTGATCGTCGATCGCTATGGCCCGTATCTGGTGATGCAGACCCTGAGCCAGGGCATGGATCGCGCGCGGGACGTCATCACGCATTGTCTCAACGAGCTGCTGCAGCCGGCCGGCATCCTGGCGCGCAACGACGCCAGCGTGCGCAAGCTGGAGGGTCTGGCGGCCGAGACGCTGGTGCTTTCCGGCGAAATCCCCGAGCGCGTCGCGGTGGAGATGAACGGCCTCAAACTCGAAGCCGATCTGCTCCACGGCCAGAAAACCGGCATCTATCTCGACCAGCGAGAGAACTACGTCGCCGCCGAGCGCCACGCGCGCGGTCGCGTGCTCGACTGTTTCAGCTCCACCGGCGGATTCGCGTTGCACACGGCTCGGCGAGCGGAATCGGTTGAGGCGGTGGAGTCCTCCGTTCCTGCGCTCGCGATCGCCGAGACCAACGCCCGCGCCAACGCTTTATCGAACATCCAGTTCCGCAAAGCGGACGTATTCGAATTTCTGGCGGGCCACGATCTTTATCAAGGTGCCCGGCGTTATTCGACGATCATTCTGGATCCGCCGGCCTTCGCGCGCTCGCGCAAGATGCTGGACGACGCCGCGCGCGGATACAAAGAGATCAACCTGCGCGCGCTGCGCATGCTCGATCCGGGCGGGATCCTGGTGACCTGCTCCTGCTCGCACCATGTGAGCGAGGCGATGTTGTTTCAGATCGTGGCGGAAGCGGCGCTGGATGCCGGCAAAACCATCCGCGTTCTGGAACGCCGGACCCAGGCTTGTGACCATCCCATTCTGCTGACGGTGCCCGAAACACTTTATCTGAAGTGCCTGATCCTGGAAGTGCTGGCCCCCTGAACAAGCGATAAACTATAGGGCGATGATTGCACGGCGAATCGCCCTATATTTGGCGTTCGTGGCCGGATTTGTCTGCGCCCAAAGCGACGATAAACCGGAAATTCGGGGTACTGTCACCGATCCGAGCCTCAACATCGGCGTGGCCGGGGCGGAAATCACGCTGTTCGAGTTCCTGCTGGATGCGGAGAAGACGGTGGTCCGGACGCAGATCGCGACAACATCGACCGACACGCGCGGCGAGTTCCGACTTCCACTCGACCACTTCGGCGAGTACCTTGTCGAAGTGAAAAAAGAGGGCTATTCGATTCCCTCCGTCTTGTCGGGTGACGCATTCGCTCGCGCGGATGTGAATCGTGATCATCCCACGCAGAACCTGCGCTTCTTGCTCTCGCAGCCGGGAGAAATCACGGGACGGGTGCTCGATGAGGACGGAAATCCGGTAGCCAGTCTGCGCGTCGGGATCCAAATGCGGGACTCACCCATTCCAGCTGACATCGTACCCGGGGGCGTTACCGGTCAAGACGGATCGTTCCGTTTGACGAAGTTGCCTGCAGGACAATACTCAATCCGTATCTCGCCGAAAGCTGGTGATTTCGAGACAGTGACGACTCAGTTTTCAGAGGACGATCTAAAGATCGTCGATCAGGACTTCGACGCCGGCGCAGACTCACCCGTTACGGTGAGCCCGGGAGCTACCACAAACGTGGGGACCATCACGGTCCGCAAGGTGCCCTACTACCGCGCGCATGTTTCGGTTGCCGGCGCCAACTGCTCGCCCAATGAGGGTTGGTCGTTTTCCGTGAGATCCCGAACGAACCCTGTCTTAAGTCCTAACATCGGCGTCCCATGCCAGAACGATTTTCTGGTCCGCAACCTGAGACCAGGCTCGTACCGGTTCGCACTCAGGACCGTGAAAACAGAAGAGAAAGGTAATTTGGGGCTGGCCGAGGTCGAAATTACCCGGGAGAACGTGGAAGTATCGCTGGTCATGATGCAGGCTATAGAGATCCGCGGACGCATCATCGCTGCCGAAGGCGTAACGCTGCCGAAGTTTCAACGAATGGGAATCTTAATGCGCGGGCGCTTCGACTCTGGCTTCGGTGCCGTGGACGCGGAAGGCAAGTTCACGCTTGAGACTTTTTGGGGGATGCCGCTCGACTCCTCCGTGCGGGGATTGGACGGCAGATATTACGTCAAGGAAATCCGCTATAACGGCCTCGTCATGGCAGATGGCATAGTTACGCCCATCCCCGGCGCTCCGGTGCAAAACCTGGAAATCGTTTTAGACGACCAGCCCGCCACCATCACCGGATCGGTGCGCGACGGAGACAAACCCGTGAGCAAGCCTTTCGTACTGGTCGTGAAATGGCCCTTCGCGGAAGGAGACCCGCTCTTGAACTCCGAGCGTCCTGCCGCCGACGAACAAGGGCGATTTCAGATTTCCGGACTCGCGCCGGGCGAATATCGCGTGATCGCTCTCAGCAGAAGCATAGTAAATACGCAAATCTCAAACCAACTTTTGAACCACGCCGAGAAGATCACGCTGGAACGTGGGAGCGTGCAGAACGTCTCGCTGAAGATCGTAGAACCCTAGGAGGAATCCATGCGTCGCAGAGATTTTCTACCCATCCTGGCCGCACCGCTGGCGCTGGCACAGAACGAGCCACCAGTCCAGAGAAAAGGACGGATCAAGCAGGGCGTCACGCGCGGAGTTTTCGCCCGCGCCATGAGCCTGGAGGACTGCTGCCGCGAGGCCGCGCGCCTCGGCATCAAAGGATTCGACCTGATCAGTCCCGCCGACTGGCCGCTACTCAGGAAATACGGGCTGACGCCTTCGATGTATCCTCTGGGACCCGGCGGCACCATCTCCGACGCGCTCAACAATACGGCAAATCACACCAAGCTCGAAGCATCGCTGCGCGCGGCGATCGACGAATCGGCGGCCGCCGGAGTGCCCAACGTGATCACGTTTTCCGGAAACCGCCGCGGCATGGACGACCGCGTAGGAGCGGACAATTGCGTGACGTTTCTCAATAAAGTGAAAGCCCAGGCCGAGGACAAGGGCGTCACCATCTGCATGGAGTACCTGAACAGCAAGGTGAACCACAAGGACTACATGTTCGACCACATCGCCTGGGGCGTGGATGTGATGAAGCGCGTCAACTCGCCGCGCGTGAAAATCCTGTTCGATATTTATCACGCGCAGATCATGGACGGCGATATCGTCCGCAACATCCGCGACAACTTCCAGCTCATCGCGCACTTCCACACGGGCGGGAATCCCGGGCGGCACGATATCGACGAAACGCAGGAGCTAAACTACCATTTCATCGCGCAGGCCATCGCGGATCTGGAGTTCACCGGGTTCATTTCGCATGAGTACTCGCCCGCGCCAGGACACGACCCGATCGCAACCCTCGACAAGGCCATCGGGATATGCGACGTGTAGTGGTGGCACAGGTTTTAACCTGTGCAGTCTTTGTTTGGCCAGGCCGGACCCTATCAGCGTCAGGAAGTGGACCAAGCCGCCGCCGCACGCGGCAAACGCGTGTACACGCAGTTCTGTATCAACTGTCACGGGGCATCGGCGAAAGGCACCGAACAAGGGCCCGATCTCATTCGTTCTCCGCTGGTGCTGCGCGACCGCCTGGGCGACCAGATTGGACCCGCGCTGAAGACGCTGGCGAATCACAAGACCGATCTGACGCAGGCGCAGGTGGCCGACATCACGCACTTCCTCAAAGATCAGATCGAGGCGACGGCCAAGGATCGCAATCCCGAACATCCGCCGAATGTGCTCACGGGCGATGCGCAAGCCGGGCAGGCTTATTTCAACGGCGCCGGCAAGTGCAGCACCTGCCATTCCGCGGCAGGCGACCTGGCGGGCATCGGCCGCAAGTACAACCCGCTCGATCTGCAACAGCGAGTTTTGTTCCCGCGCCGCAGCAAGCCGCTCGAGGTCACGGTGACACCTTCGGGCGGGCCGCCGGTCACCGGCACTCTCGAGCGCATCGACGATTTCAGCGTGTCGCTGCAGGACGCCTCGGGCGAGTATCGCAGCTGGACCCGCGGTCCCGGCGTGAAGGTCGACATGAAAGATCCGCTGGAGGCGCATCATCAGATGCTCGATGTTTACACCGACCGGGACATGCACAACGTGGTTCGATACCTGGAGTCCTTGAGATGAAACCTCTTGCGCTCACGCTCTTCGCCGTGAACTTATTGGCGCAGGGATCGTTTCCCGACGCTTGGCCCAGCTACAACGGCGATACCTCCGGCCGCCGCTACAGCACGCTCTCGAAGATCAACCAATCAAATATTGATTCCCTCTCGCTCGCCTGGGTGTATCGCGTGAATCCCGGCCGCGCTCCGCAGGCCGGCGGCGGGAGCGTGAACACCACCATCAAGGGGACCCCCGTGGTCGTCGACGGCGTGCTCTACACCACCATCCCCGATCACGTGTGGGCCATCGACGCGCGCACGGGGCGCGAGATCTGGCATTACGTCTGGCAGCAATCCAAGGGCGGCTGGCACATCGGCAATCGCGGCGTGGCCGTGCAGCGCGAAACCGTGTACGTCGAAACGCCCGACTGCAATCTGGTCGCGCTGAACAGGAAAGACGGGAAAGAAAAGTGGCACACCCAGATCTGCGACCTGGAGCAGTTCTACTACGCTTCGGTCGCGCCAATCATCGTGAAAAACCATGTCATCACCGGCGTGAGCGGCGACGATCTGGATATCCCCGGGTACATCGAATCGCACGATCCGGACACCGGTGCGCTCCAGTGGCGCTGGTACGCGCATCCGGAGCCCGGAACGCCCGAAGCCAAAACCTGGCCCAGCGTGGAGGCGATGCTGCACGGCGGCGGCATGACCTGGGTGCCCAGCACCTACGATCCCGATCTGAACCTGCTGTATTTCGGTACCGGCAATCCGCAGCCGGTGATCGCCGGGCAGGGCCGCGAGGGATCGAACCTGTACACCGAGTGCATCATCGCGCTCAATCCCGACACGGGGAAGCTCAAGTGGTATTTCCAGCCGTCGCCGCACGATACGCACGATTGGGACGCGGTGCAGACCCCTGTTTTATTCGATGCCGATGTCGACGGGAAGCAGCGGAAGCTCCTGGCGCAGGCCAGCCGCAACGGATGGTTCTTCGTGCTCGACCGCGCCACGGGCCAGCACATTTTGAGCAGCGAATTCGTCAAGACCAACTGGGCCCTGGGCGTGGATGCCAAGGGCCAGCCGATTCCGAATCCGGCCAAGCAGCCGAAGCTCGACGGCGCGCTGGTGACGCCCAACCAGGGCGGCGCGATCAACTGGCCTTCGCCGAGCTTCAACCCGGAGACCGGCTTGTTCTACGCCAACGCCGCACGCGCCTGGAGCGTGTACTACCTCTACGACGACGGCGACAAACCCGAAGGCTGGGGTGGCAACGATCGCAGCGGCTTCTCCGAAGCGATGCTGCAGGCGATCGATTACAAGACCGGCAAGATTCGCTGGAGCCACAAGTGGCCGGGCGGCGGAGGAGGCGTGCGCTCGGGGCTGCTGAGCACGGCGGGAAAGCTGCTGTTCGCGGGCGATCCCTCGGCGAACTTCGTGGCGCTCGATCCGGCGACCGGCACGCCGCTATGGCATGCGGCACTGCATACCAACGTCAGCAACGGTCCGATCACGTATGAGCTGGACGGCGTCCAGTATTTAGTCGTCGGCGCCGGCGACACGTTGTACGGCTTCGCGATGCGGCGGTAATCCTGCACACGAACAGCCCTGCTCTTCGTTATTTCTCGGGCCGATCGTAAGCGGCAAGCCGCCGGATCCAGATATTGCGATAGCGCACCGGCTGCTGGTGATCCTGCAAGACCAGAGAGTCTTCCGCAGGCTGCGCGACGTACTTGGCAAGCTGGCGGTGCACCGTGGGCCCCATCAATTCCCTGTGGTTGTGCAGAAGCACTCCATTGAGGAACACCGTCAGGTAGGCCGGCTTCACCAGTTTTTCGCCTTGGAACCTGGGCGCTTCAAAGACGATGTCGTAGCTTTGCCATTCGCCCGGCTTGCGCGTCGCGTTCACCAGCGGCGGCCATTGCCCGTAGATCGCTCCGGCTTGGCCGTCGGCGTAGGTCGGATTGCGGTAGGAATCCAGCACCTGCACTTCATAGCGGCCCTGCAGATAGATCCCGCTATTCCCCCGGTTCTGGCTATTACCGTGGATTTCAGTGGGCGCGGCCCACTCCACATGCAACTGCACGTCGCCGAACTTCTGTTTTGTGGCGAGGTCGCCGGCGTTAGGTACGACTTCCAGATAACCATCGCCGATCTTCCAACTCCCGCGCCCCCGGCTCTGCCATTGCGATAAATCCTTGCCATCGAAGAGCACGATGGCATCCGACGGCGCGCCGCCCGACTGGGCAGCCGGAGTCACAACGTGAGGATGCGGCCGCAGCGGATCGTGAACATGGAAGGGAAGCCCGGGAAGCATGGGCGTGTCGTCGTATCCCAGATCGTGATTTACCGCTTGGCCGAAGGTTGCGAGCGGGGCGAGGAGTATCGTCGTGAGGAGTATCCGGGCAAGTCGTTGCATAAGGCGCCTACAGTCCTCCTGGGCCATGGTAACGCAGGTGTTTGCGGCGTGCCATGCTGGAAATCGGTGGAGGGATCTTCTACGCGCGCCGCCCGGGTCACGCTGGCCGTCTTACTGACGGTCTTCGTGGGGCTATGCCTTGTGATGGTGTGGCCGTTCGCCGCCACGATCATTGGAGCGGCGGTTCTGGCAGTGGTTTGTTATCCGCTTCACGTAAGGATTCAGAAGCGGGTGACGAATCCAGGGTTGGCGGCGTTGCTGTCGACTCTCCTGGTGTTGATCGCGTTTCTGGCACCGCTCGCGCTGCTGGTAACCACCGTCACGCAGGAGCTGCGGGCAGCCTACCAGGCCCTGGCGCCGGGCGCCGTGGAGCAAGGAGCCAGCCGGATTTGGGCGGCACTGGACCGTCCCTTGGCCGCAGTGGGGGCGTGGCTCGGAATGGAACCGAGTGACCTCCGTTCGCTGCTGGCAGCGCGGCTGCAGCAAGCCGGTTCGGGCGTGCTGCGTAACACCATCGCCGTACTCGGGGCAGCCGGCGGCGGCGTGGTGAAGATCGTAATCGGCGTCGGGACCCTTTATTCCACGTTCCTGTACGGCGATCGGCTCAATCAGAACGTGGTGATGTTGTCTCCTCTGGGGCCCCGGCGGACAGGAACACTGCTGCAGACTGTGCACGAAATGGTGATGGCGACCTTCAATGGGGTCATCGCCGTGGCGGCCGCGCAGGGTCTGCTCTGCGGAGTGGGAGCCTGGATTGCAGGCCTGCACTCGCCGGCGCTGTGGGGCGTCGCCGCGGCCGTGGTGTCGGTCTTGCCTTTGTTTGGCTCGGCGCTGGTTTGGCTGCCGGCGGCGGCGATCTTATTCATCCAGGGGTCCGTCGGACGCGGCGTGTTCATGCTGGCCTGGGGCGCCGGACTGGTGGGGACAGTGGACAATTTCATCCGCCCGATGGTGGTGATGACCAAGCTGCCGGTTCATCCGCTGGCGGTGTTCGTCGCCATACTGGGAGGAGTGGCGGCCTTCGGCTTGTTGGGCATACTATTCGGCCCCGTGATTCTGGCCGTTACCGTGGCGCTGTTTCGCATGCTGCGGGAGGACATGCTCGGGAAAGACGGGAAAGAAGAAGTGACCGGCGGTGAGCCTGGTTAGGCCCATCGGCGAAGCCGGCGCGGCGGCGTCCGCGCTTCCCTGGCATGGCATGACCGTGGAGGCGGTCGAGCAGCAGCTCCAGACTACGCTCCACGCCGGCCTCTCCAGCGAAGAAGCGGCGATGCGGCGCGCGCGGCACGGCCCGAATTCGATCCGCGAAGCCAAATCCAAAAGCCCCTGGCGGATTTTCGCGGCGCAGTTCGCCGACTTCATGATCGTGGTCCTGCTGGCGGCCGCCGTGATCGCGGGATTCCTGGGCGAGCCCGTGGACGCCATCGCGATCGTGGCCATCGTGGTCTTGAACGCCGTGATCGGTTTCGTGCAGGAGTATCGCGCCGAGCACGCCCTGGCCGCGCTCAGGAAGATGGCCGCCCAGCAGGCGCGCGCGCTGCGGAACGGAGAGCCGGCCACGATCCCGGCAGCCGACCTGGTCCCCGGCGACATCGTGCTCCTGGAAGCCGGCAACATCGTCCCGGCCGATTTGCGCGTGGCGGAATCCGCGCAGCTCCGCATCGGGGAAGCCGCGCTCACCGGTGAATCCCAGCCGGTGGAAAAGCATTCGCGGCCGGTGGACCCGGATCCGCGGTCGGCGCTGGGCGACCGCGCCAGCATGGCCTACAAAGGGACGATCGTCCACTACGGCCGCGGCCGCGGGATCGTCGTCGCCACGGGAATCGACACCGAACTGGGGCGGATCGCGGAGATGCTCGCCGGGCACTCCGAAACGAAAACTCCTCTGCAACGGCGGCTGGCGCAATTCGGAAAGTATCTGGCGGTGGCTGCGCTGGGGATCTGCGCGGTGATTTTCGTGGTGGGGATCCAGCGGGGCGAGCCGCTGGTGCGCATGTTCCTCACTTCGGTCAGCCTGGCCGTCGCGGCGATCCCCGAAGCTCTTCCCGCCGTGGTGACGATTACACTCGCGCTGGGCGCCCGCCGGATGCTGCGGCTGCACGCGCTGGTGCGGCGTCTTCCCGCCGTCGAGACGCTCGGCTCGGTGACCTACATCTGTTCGGACAAAACGGGAACGCTCACCGAAAACCAGATGCGAATGACCGCGGCCTATATCGCCGGGCACTACGTCGCGCTGCCCGCGGAAACCGGCGCGAAAACGGAAAACGGCGAGCCCTGGGCGACCTTCTTCACCGCGCTCGCAGTGAGCAACGACGCGCATCGGAACGCTCGCGGCGAAGTCACCGGCGATCCTACTGAAGCCGCCCTGCTGGAGGCGGGGCTCGCCGCGGGCTTCGACAAAATGGTTCTGCTCGCCGAGATGCCGCGCATCGCGGAACATCCGTTCGATTCGGAGCGCAAGCGGATGACCACGCTGCACGCAGCGCCGGACGGGACGGTGGCGTTCGTCAAGGGCGCTCCCGAGGCGGTGCTGGAACGCTGCCACACGGCGCTGGGGCCCGAAGGAACGGTGAGCATCGACCGAGCCGCCATCGCAGCCGCCGCGGAGCAAATGGCCGCCGATGGACTCCGAGTCCTGGCGGTGGCGTACCGGCGGTGGTCCAACTGGACCGAAGACGCAGGGGTGGACGCGACAGAGGACTCCCTCACGTTCCTGGGATTAGCCGGGCTGATCGATCCGCCACGCGCTGAAGCGCGCGAAGCCGTTCGTGTCTGCCGCCAGGCCGGAATCGTCCCCGTCATGATCACCGGGGATCACCCGGCCACCGCCCTGGCCATCGCGCGGAAACTGGGGATCGTATCCGGTGATGCTCGCGCCATCAGCGGTCCGGAGTTGGCGGCGATGCCGCAGCACGAGCTGGAGGAGCAGGTCAAGAGGACGCGCGTCTACGCCCGCGTGGATCCGGCTCAGAAGCTGCGCATCGTGGAAGCGCTTCAGAGGCAAGGGGAATTCGTGGCCATGACCGGCGACGGCGTGAACGATGCTCCCGCCTTGCAGCGTTCCGATATCGGCGTGGCCATGGGCCGGAGCGGCACCGACGTCGCGCGGGAAGCGGCCGATCTGGTTCTGCTGGACGATAACTTCGCCACCATCGTCGCCGCGGTGCGGGAAGGCCGCCACATTTTCGAAAACATCCGCAAGTTCATCAGCTTCATCATGGCCAGCAATTCAGCCGAAATCTGGACTCTTTTTCTGGCGCCGTTCCTGGGCCTGCCCGTGCCGCTTCTGCCGATTCACATTCTGTGGATCAACCTGGTCACCGACGGCTTGCCGGGTCTGGCCCTGGCGGTGGAGCCGGAGGAGCGGTCGCTGATGGATCGCCCGCCCCGGCCGCCCTCCGAGAGCCTGTTCGCACACGGTCTCTGGCAGCATGTGGTGTGGGTGGGCCTGATGATCGCGGCATTGTCGATATTTTCCCAGGCCTATGCGATCCGCGTGGGTTCGGCGCACTGGCAGACGATCATCTTCACGGTGCTGACCATTTCGCAGATGGCCAACGTGATCGCGGCGCGCTCGGAAACCGAATCGCTGGCGCGGCTGGGGCTGTTTTCAAATTTGCCGCTGCTGGGCGCGGTCGCGCTCACGGTGGTCTTGCAGATGGCCGTGATTTACTGGCCGCCCTTTCAGCCGTTGTTCAGAACCGCGCCCCTGAGCGCCGCCGAGCTGGCGTTTGCTTTGGCGCTGAGCTTGGTGGTGCTGCCCGCCGTCGAAATCGAGAAGTGGCTGATCCGGCGCGGATGGATCTACACGGCATAAATTCCCAGCCCGCAAAGGGTGCCGCGGCGACCTCGTGGTAACCCGGGACTGCTGCCGCGGCACTCCGTTTTGCGGGCATCATAAATCGAGGACAGCATGAATGACGTCTTCATCCGGCTCCAGGCGAAACCCAAGCAGGCGGCAGATCTCGATCATCTGGCGATTTTCCGGAAGAATTTCGGCGGTCACGCGATCGAGCTTCTCGTCCCGGGCGATCTCCACCAGCCTGCGCCACAACTCCGTGCCGAGACCATGGCCCTGATACTTGTCGGCGATCAGCACGGCCAGCTCCGCCTCGTTGGCGGCGTGGGCTTTGGCCAGCCGTCCCACAGCCAGTATTTCGGCCTCATGTGTGGCAGCGTCGCGGCGCTCGGCATGTTTGATGGCGACCAAGGCGATTTCGCGATTGTAGTCGTTGAAGCAGATCTGCGCCAACCGCTGGTGCGAAACCCTCTCGGCGAGGTTCACCAAATGAAAATAACGGAGGTACACGCTTCGCTCGGAGAGCTGGCCGTGGAACCCGACCATCAGCGGTTCGTCCTCGGGACGGATCGGGCGAATCAGTACTTCCTCGCCTTCAAACGTCCACGGCCGGGAGTATTGCGACGGATACGGCCGGATCGCCGATCCGGGCGGGTACACAACTTCGCGCGGATGCAGCACCATGCGGGCGTCCAGTGCCAGCAACTGCTCCGGCCCCGCCAGCAGCGGATTGATGTCGATCTCCTTGATCCATTTCTGTTCCACCACCAGGTAGCTGAAGCGCACCAGCAGCCGTTCGAGCGCGGCCAGGTCCACTGGCTTGCGCCCGCGCACGCCGCCCAGCGCGCGAAAGATCATGGTGCGCTCCATCAGCCGGCGCGCCAGCGTGGTGTTGAGCGGCGGCAGGCCGATAGCCCGGTCTTTATACACCTCCACGAGTTGTCCGCCGCCGCCGAACAACAGGACCGGTCCGAATTGCGGATCCAGGCTCGATCCGAGAATCAGCTCGTAGCCGTCCGCGCGCACCAGGGGCTGGACCGTCACGCCCAGAAAGTGCTCGTGCCCGACGGAACGTGTCACCGAATCAAGAATCGCCTGGTAGGCGGCGCGAACGGCGTCGTCGTCCGCAAGATTGAGCTGTACGCCACCCACGTCGGTTTTGTGCGTCACGGTCTCGGAATGGAGTTTGAGCACCACTGGATATCCGATGCGCCGCGCCGCTTCGGCCGCTTGATCGGCGCTGGCGGCGATCACGGTTTCGACGGTGGGAATTCCATACGCCGCCAACAGCCGCTTGGATTCGGCTTCCGTGAGCAGCGTGCGGCCGTTCGCGCGCGCCTTCATGACCGCCTCGGACGCTTGGACGCGCGCTTCCGCGTTGAGCGCGGCCGCGGGATCTTCGGATTCAAACGCGTCGGGCGTTTCGTACAGAGCCTCTAAGTTCGCGCTGTAACGCCACATCGCCTGGAACACGCGCGCCGCCGAATCGGGATAGCTATAGGTGGGAATGCGCGCGCGATTGAGCGCTGCTTCGCCGGCGGCGACATCCTGGCCGCCCATCCAGCTCGCGATCACAGGCTTGTTGGGAAGCTGGGCAAAGGGCGCGAGCTTTTCCGCCACCGCCAGTGGATCGGACATGGCCTGCGGCGCCAGGACCACCAGCAATCCGTCGGTGGAAGGATCCTGCGCGGCGAAACTCACGGCCTGCGCGTAGCGCTCGGCGCTGGCGTCTCCCAGAATATCGATGGGATTCTGATGGCTCCAGTGGCGCGGGAGGAATCCGTCCAGCTTGCCCATCGTCTCCGGCGACAGAGTCGCGAGCTGGCCGCCCGATCCCAGCAGCGCGTCCGCGGCGAGCACGGCGGCGCCGCCCGCGTTGGTCACGACGGTCAGCTTCGGCCCGCGCGGGCGAGGCTGCTTGTCCAGCGCTTCGGACAGGTCGAACAATTCCGCAATGGTGTCGACGCGCAGCACCCCACAACGCCGGAACGCGGCATCGAGCACCGCGTCCTGGCCGGTCAAAGCTCCGGTGTGGGACGCGGCTGCTTTCGCGGCGGCTTCAGTGCGGCCGGGCTTGAGCACGATGATGGGCTTCGAAAGAGCGACCTCGCGCGCGGCGGATAGGAACTGGCCGGCGTCGCCGATCGACTCCATATAGATGATGATGCTGCGCGTGTGGGGATCGTCGCCCAAATACTGGATCAGGTCGCCCCAGCCCACATCGAGCATCGATCCCACCGACACGAAAGCGCTAAAGCCGACGTTTTCCTGCTGGCTCCAGTCCAGGATGGCGGTGCAGATCGCGCCGCTCTGGCTGATCAAGCCAAGATGGCCCGGGCGCGCCATGGAGCTGGCGAAAGTCGCGTTCAGATGCGCGTGCGGGCTCATGACGCCCAGGCAATTAGGTCCGATGACGCGCACCGCTTCATGGCTTGCTTCGCGGCCGCGAGCTTCGCGCAGCACCTCCTGCTCCAGGAGCCTTCCACGCTCGCCCGTCTCGCGGAACCCCGCGCTGATGATGATGGCGCCGTGAACTCCTGCATCGGCGCATTGTTTCATGATCCCGGGAACCGTTTTCGCCGGCGTGATGATCACCGCGAGATCGACGTCCCCGGGAATCGCCGCCAGGTCGGGGTAGCTGGTGAGTCCCAGCACGGTCGGATGCTTGGGATTGACCGGATAAATCGCGCCGGGAAATCCTCCCTGCACAAGATTGGCGACGATCGCGCGTCCCACGCTGGCTGGTCTCTCGGTGGCTCCGATGACCGCGATGTTCTGGGGCCGGAAAAACACGTCGAGCGGCGACTCGCCGGGTTTCCGCTTGGAAGGCATACTCTGATGCTAGCGAGGATGCGAACCAGGCGGACAACCGCCCGCGTACGGTAAGAAATGTTCGTTTCTGCGCGAACGTTCTACAGCCTGCAAATCAGCAGTTCGCGCTCGTAGATCATTTCCGGCGGCAGGTGATCGTGCAAGGCGAGGAAGAGTTCTTCGTGCGCCATGACTTCCTGGCGCCAGGCGTCGCGGTCGAAGGCCTGCAGGGCGTCGAACTGCTCCTTGGTGAAGGATGGCAGGCCGGCCCACTCGACGTCTTCATAGCGCGGCATCCAGCCGATGGGCGTTTCGCGGGCGAGCGCGCGCCCATGCGCCCGGTCGACGATCCACTTCAGCACGCGCATATTCTCGCTGAAGCCCGGCCACAGGAACTTGCCGTCGGCGTCCTTGCGGAACCAGTTGACGTGATAGATCCGCGGCGTCTCGCTCAAGTTGCGCTGCATCTTGATCCAGTGCCGGAAATAATCGCCCATGTGATAGCCGCAGAACGGCAGCATGGCCATCGGATCGCGGCGCACTTTCCCCACCGTCCCGACGATCGCCGCCGTGGTCTCCGAGCCCATGGTGGCGCCCGTGTACACGCCTCCGCTCCAGTTGAAGGCTTGATAAACGAGAGGCATGGTGGTGGCGCGGCGCCCGCCGAAGATGAGTGCGCTGATCGGCACACCTTCCGGAGCTTCCCAGGCCGGATCGATGGTCGGGCATTGCGACGCAGGCGCGGTGAAGCGCGAGTTGGGATGCGCCGCCTTGGCCCCGGTTTCCTTGGCGATCTGCGGAGTCCAGCGATTCCCCTTCCAGTCCGTGCACTCGGCCGGAGGATCGTCCGTCATGCCTTCCCACCACACGCCGCCTTCCGGCGTCAGCGCGACATTGGTGAAGATCGAATTTTTCGCCAGCGTCGACATGGCGTTCGGATTGGTCTTGACCGAGGTTCCCGGCGCCACCCCGAAAAATCCTGCTTCCGGATTGATGGCGCGCAGACGGCCGCTGGCGTCCGGCTTGATCCAGGCGATATCGTCGCCCACCGTCCACACCTTCCAGCCCTCGAATCCGCGCGGCGGAATCAGCATCGAAAAGTTGGTCTTGCCGCAGGCGCTGGGAAACGCCGCTGCCACGTAGGTCTTTTCGCCCTTGGGATCCTCGACGCCCAGGATCAGCATGTGCTCGGCCATCCAGCCTTCGTCGCGCGCGATGTTCGAGGCAATGCGCAGCGCGAAACACTTTTTCCCCAGCAGCGCGTTGCCGCCATAACCGGAGCCGTACGACCAGATCTCGCGCGTTTCCGGAAAGTGCACGATGTACTTCTCTTCGTTGCACGGCCACGGCACATCGCGATCGCCCGGCCCCAGCGGCATCCCCACGCTGTGCATGCACGGCACCACGCGCGTATCGGGCTTCTCGATCTCGGCGTAAATCGGCTTGCCGATGCGCGCCATGATCCGCATGTTCACCACCACGTACGGGGAATCGGTCAGCTGCACGCCGATCTGCGACATCGGCGAGCCCACCGGTCCCATGCTGTAGGGCAACACGTACATCGTGCGCCCGCGCATCGATCCGGCAAACAGCTCCTTCATCTTCCGGCGCATCTCCACCGGATTGACCCAGTTGTTGGTCGGACCGGCGTTATCTTTCGACAGCGAGCAGATAAAGGTGCGGCCCTCGACGCGCGCCACGTCGCTGGCATCCGAGCGGGCGTAGTAGCAGCCCGGCCACAACTCCTCATTCAGCTTGATGAATGTGCCGCTCTCCACCATCTGGGCGCACAGCGCGTCGTACTCTTCCTGCGAACCGTCCACCCAGTGAATGCTCTCCGGCTTAGTGAGCTCGGCCATCTTCTCCACCCATTTCAGAAGATGCTTGTTCTCACTCAAAGGCCGGGAAACATCGCGTGCAGGCTTCGTGGTTACCGTTGACATGTCTTTCATTATCGCGCGAACCCTGCGCTTATTGCCCTCGGCGGCCTCGGCCGGATTTTCCCGCTCCGCCGCTCCACTCCGGTCGGCCGTCTTTGTCCCGCAAGGTTAACGTCTTGCCGTCCTTCACGACTTCCCGCGCCATCAGATAATTCGATCCGCCCATGGCGACTTTGGATCCGGTGACTTGGATCTGATCGCCCTTGGTGAAGGTGAATCCTTTATCGGTGATAAACCGGGTGGGTCCCAGCATCACCTGTATGTCGCCTTCGGCCGTCTTGACGGTAAGGTGTGTGCCCATGCCCATCCCCATCTTCATCATCATTCCCTGGCTTCCCTGATCCAGGCTCTCCACGGTCCCCTTGATGGTGACCTCCGCGCCCGTGTTGTACATCATCATGCCGTGTCCCTTCTGCTGCGCTTGCAGAAAGGGGACCGCCACTATGAAAACTACGACCGGCGCCAGATCGGTCCATTTCGTTCTAGACCTCATAACAACTCCTTTCAGTAAAGTCCGAGCAACTTTGGGACCGCCCGTCACCTTGGGGAACGGATTGCATCTTCTCAGACAAGAACGAATGAGACTGCTGATTTCATTACTGGTTATGACGCTCACGGGTGCGGCGCAAGCCCCACTTGCGCTAAGAGACGCAGTTGCGCTGGCCCTGAACACGAATAAATCCATCGCGGCGTCCGAGGCGGAAACGGGCGCGGCGGGAGCGCGCATAAAGGAAGCCCGGGCCGGCTTCCTGCCGCAGGTGAACTATTCCGAGTCGTGGACGCGAAGCGACAACCCTGTATTCGTCTTTTCTTCGCTCCTGACGCAGCACCAGTTTGGAGAGCAGAACTTCCAGATTGGGGCTCTGAACCAGCCTGATTTTCTCAATAATTTCCAGTCCGTGGTCAGCGCGGACCAAGTCCTTTATGACGCCGGGAAAACACGTCATGCCGTGCGCGGCGCGACGCTCAACCGCGAGATGGCGGACCAGAACAGCCGCGGCGCACGAATGCAGGTGATCGATAGTGTAGTTCGCGCCTACTACGGAGCCGTGCTGAGCGCCGAGCAGCTCAAAGCGGCCGGCCAGGCCGTAAGCTCCGCGGAAGCGGATCTGCAACGCGCTGAATCGGTTCGTACCGCGGGACTCTCGACCGATAGCGACGTGCTGTCCATCCGCGTACATCTGGCGGCAGTCCGCGAGCAGCAGATTCGCAATACCGCGGATCTGGACGTGGCTCGCGCGGCGCTCAACGATGCGCTGGGCCTTCCCCTGGACACTCCGCACAATCTGACCACACCGCTCGCGGCTCTCCCGGTCAGCACAGCGGCGCTGGCCGGGTACGAGACCAGCGCGGTCCAGGAACGGCCGGAGGCCAGGCTGACGAAACTCGCGACCAACTTAGCCGAGAACCAGTCCGCGTCCGCACGAAGCAATTTTCTCCCGCAAGTCACCTTGCACGGAGCCGTGGAAGCCGACCGCCAGCGTTTTTACCAGCAGGGCGGAGCGAACTGGCTGGTGTCGGTAGGCTTGCGGTGGAATCTGTTCAACGGTTTCGGGGACAAGGCACGCACGCGGGAAGCGGCTTCCCAGCTGCAGCGCACGAAGGCTCAGGAGCAGCAAGCGGATTCCGCGATCCGGCTGCAGGTCCGCAGAGCGTTCGCCGACCTGGACTCCGCGCAGCAGCGCATCGAGGTCGCCAAGGCCACCGTGACCCAGGCTCAGGAGAGCCTCCGCATCATCCAGAACCGGTATGCGGCCGGGATGAGTAACGTCACCGACCTGCTCCGCACGGAAACGGCGTTGCTCGAAGCCCAGACGCGGCAACTGGCGGCGATCCACGATCAGCGTATCGCCGCGGCCGCTCTCGAACTGGCCGCCGGAACGTTAACAGCGGACTCGGAGGTCCTGAAATAGCGATGAAAACGAGCGTAGCTGTACTTTTTGTTCCTGTGTTCTGGCTGGCGGGATGCAGCGAAGCGCCTTCGAAAGGACCTGGGGCCGCGCCTTCCACGGCGCTGCGGGTCACGGTGGAACGCGCCGCAATGCAATCGCTGCCATCCACATATGAAACCACCGGGACGGTGCGCGCCCGCGTGTCCAGCGCGATCTCTTCAAAGTTGATGGCAACCGTCCGGGACGTGAAGGTCCAGCTCGGCGATCGCGTCCGGGAAGGGCAAACGCTGGTCACGCTGGACAGCCGCGATCAGGATGCCAGTGCGCGCCGCGCGGCGGCCGCGCGGGAGGAAGTCCGTCAAGCCGTGCCCGAAGCAGATAGCGCCGTGGCCGCGGCCAAGGCTAACTTCGATCTGGCACAGTCCACGTTCCAGCGCATGAACGAGCTGTACGGCAAGAAATCGATCTCGGACCAGGAGTTCGACGAAGCGTCGGAAAGACGTAAGGCCGCGCAAGCGAACTACCAAATGATGCAAGCCCGCCGGAGCCAGCTGGATTCGAAGATGGCCCAGATCGAAGAGGATATTCGCACCGCGGACGTCGCGCGGAGCTACGCCGAAATCAAGGCTCCCTTCGCGGGCCTGGTCGCGGCCAAGACGGTCGAGCCAGGAATCCTGGCCGTCCCCGGCGTTCCGCTGTTGACGCTGGAGCGCGATGGCGCGTACCGCCTGGAAGCATCCGTCGAAGAATCCCGGCTCGCGGCAATCCATGTCGGCCAACCGGTTCGCGTGGCGTTGGACGGCGCCGATCGGTCGCTGGAAGCGCGGGTTTCAGAAATCGTGCCGGTGGTGGACGCCGCTTCGCGAGCCTATACCGTAAAAATCGATTTGCCGGCTCTGCCGGTGATTCGCTCGGGCTCGTTCGGCCGTGCCTTGTTCCAGCTCGGCAGCCGCTCGATCCTCACGATACCAACGTCGGCCGTCACCGAGCGCGGGCAGTTGCGTTCGGTTTTGGTCGCTGAAAACGGAGTTGCCCGAACGCGGCTGATCACTCTGGGCCAGCATGCGGGGGACCGTGTAGAGGTGCTTTCGGGGCTCCAGCCGGGCGACGCAGTGGTGATTTCCGCTCCCCGCGATATCGCGGATGGAAGCAGAGTCGAGGTCCAGCCGTGAGCGCGGATCGGAAGCTGGGGATCGCCGGCAAACTGGCCCAGGCTTGGATCGGCTCCAAACTGACGCCGCTGCTGATCGCCGGCTCGCTGCTGGTCGGCGCGTTCGCCGTCTGGCGGCTGCCGCGCGAGGAAGAACCGCAGATCACCGTCCCCATGGTGGACGTATTCGTCCAGATGCCCGGCGCATCGGCGCGCGAGGTGGAAGAGCGCGTAACCAAACCCATGGAGAAGCTGCTGTGGGAGATCCCGGGCGTGGAATACATTTACTCCACTTCCAGCCCGGGGACGTCCACGGCGATCGTGCGCTTCCTGGTGGGACAGGACGAAGAGAAAAGCATCGTCCGGCTCAATCAGAAGCTGAACGCGAATCTCGACCTGATTCCGCCGGGTGCATCGCCGCCGCTGGTGAAGCCGCGCTCGATCAACGACGTGCCCATTCTGGCGCTAACCTTCTCGAGCAAGCGCTACGGCGATTTCGAGCTGCGGCGCATCGCGGCTCAGGTGGACGATGCGATCAAGCAGACCCCGAACGTCTCGGCCGTGTCTTTGATCGGAGGACAGCGCCGGGAGGTCCGAATCAATCTGGATCCAGCGCGCCTGGCGGCCTACAATCTTGCGCCGTTGCAGGTAGCGCAGGCGCTCGGATTGTCGAACCAGCGCATACCTTCGGGCGAATTCTCCTCCGGGAATCGCGAGTTTCTGATCGAAACGGGCGAGTTTTTGTCCACGGCCGAGGATGTGCGGGACGTGGTGGCCGGCGTCGCCAACGGCAAACCGGTTTTCGTGCGCAATGTCGCTGAGGTGAGCGATGGCGGCGAAGAACCCTCGCAGTACGTGCGTTTTTCGAACGGCCACGGCTTCCAGCCGGCTGTGACCATCGCCGTTTCCAAGCGCCCCGGCACGAATGCCGTGAGTGTGGCCGACGAAGTCCTGCGCCGGCTGGAGCCGCTGCGCGGGAACGTGATTCCCTCCGACGTGGAGATGACCATCACGCGGAATTACGGAGAGACGGCCAAGGACAAATCGAATGAGCTGCTATACCACATGCTGATCGCAGTGGTGTCGGTCAGCCTGCTGATCGCATTCACGCTCGGTTTTCGCGAGTCGCTCATCGTCTTCATCGCGATTCCGGTGACCCTGGCGCTGACGCTGGCGGTTTTTTACTTCTACGGCTACACGCTGAACCGCATCACGCTGTTCGCGCTGATTTTCTCGATCGGAATCCTGGTCGACGACGCCATCGTGGTGGTGGAAAATATTTCGCGCCACTGGCGGCTGCCCGAGAACCACGATCGTCCGCTGCTGGCGGTGGCCGTGGAGGCGGTGGACGAGGTCGGCAATCCCACCATCCTCGCCACGCTGGCGGTGATCGCGGCGATCCTGCCGATGGCGTTCGTGGGCGGCTTGATGGGTCCGTACATGCGGCCCATCCCCATCGGCGCCAGCGCCGCCATGCTGTTCTCGCTGATGGTGGCGTTCCTGGTGACGCCCTGGGCGGCGGTTCGAATTCTCAAGACCAGCGGCTCGCACCAGGTAGCGGTTCGCGAGAGCTGGATGACGCGCGGTTATCGAACCGTCATGGGCGCGCTGCTCCATCGCACGTTCCTGCGCTGGGGGTTTCTGTGCGGCGTGGTGATTCTCCTGGTAGGCTCCGTGTCGTTCTTCTATTTCGGCCTGGTCAAGGTGAAGATGCTGCCCTTCGATAACAAGAGCGAGTTCCAGGTGATCGTGGATATGGACAACGGCACCACGCTCGAGCAGACGGCGCGCGTGGCGCAGGCGCTGGCCGAAGAAACGCTCCGGCAACCCGAGGTGGTCAACGTCCAGACCTATGCAGGAACAGCTTCGCCCTACAACTTCAACGGTCTGGTGAGGCACTATTATCTGCGCAGCGGGCCGAACGTCGCCGATATCCAGGTGAACCTCGAAATCGAAGGACGATCGCAAACTGCAGAGCCACGAGATCGCGAAGCAGGTGCGGAACCGGCTCCAGCCGATCGCGATGCGCTACGGCGCGCGCATCAAAGTAGCGGAAGTGCCTCCCGGTCCTCCCGTGCTCGAAACGCTGGTCGCGGAGGTTTACGGGCCGAACCTGCAGGAGAGAATCGCACTGGCACGGCAGATCCGCGATCTGTTCAAGCGGACCGATGGCGTGGTGGACGTCGATTGGTATGTGGAAGACGACCAGCCTAAATACAGCCTGGCGGTGGATGAAGAGAAGGCGTCCTTGAGCGGCGTCTCCGAAGAAGACGTGGCGCGCACGCTGCGGATGGCATCGTCCGGCTATGCCGCGGGCTTGCTTCATGTGGCCTCCGAGAAAGAGGACGTGCCGCTGGTAGTAGGCCTGGACCGGGCGACGCGCTCGGACTGGGAGCGGATGCAGAATCTCAAGCTGGTGGGCCGTAACGGCCGCACGGTCGCGCTCAGCGAGATCGTGCACGCCCAACAAACGATTGCGGACAAGAGCATCTATCACAAGAATCTGCTGCCTGTGACCTACGTTACGGCGGATGTGGCGGGAGCGATCGAGAGCCCGGTCTACGCGATCCTCAAGCTGGGTCCGGAAATCGACAAGATCAAGATTCCCGAGGGCTATCAAATCGAGCAGCACATGGCGTCGCTGCCGACGAACCCGGACCAGTATTCGATGAAGTGGGACGGCGAGTGGCACATCACCTACGAGGTGTTCCGCGATCTGGGAATCGCCTTCGCCGCCGTCCTGATCCTGATTTACGCCCTGGTGGTGGGGTGGTTCCAGTCGTTCCTGACGCCGCTGCTGATCATGGCCGCGATCCCGTTCTCGCTGGTGGGGATTCTGCCGGCGCACAGCGCACTGCACGCGTTCTTCACCGCGACATCGATGATCGGGTTCATCGCCGGCGCGGGCATCGTCGTGCGGAATTCGATCATTCTGGTGGATTTCATCGAGCTGCGCCTGAAGCAAGGGATGCCGGTGGATGAGGCTGTGATCGACGCGGGTGCGGTGCGTTTCCGGCCCATGGCGCTGACCGCTGCCGCCGTCGTCGTCGGTTCCGCGGTGATTCTGTTCGATCCGATTTTTCAGGGACTGGCCATCGCCCTGATGGCAGGCGAGGTTGCCTCGCTTCTGCTGTCGCGCATGACCGTCCCGGTACTTTTCTATCTATTCAACAAGAGGAGGATACTCGCATGACAGTCGATCGTTACCTGCGCCTGATCGCCGGCGCCTTTGTGTTGCTCAGCGTGGCGCTGGGATATTGGATCAGCCCTTACTTCTACTTCTTCACGGCATTCGTGGGGTTGAACCTGTTCCAGTCCGGTTTCACAAACTGGTGTCCGATGATGTGGATGCTGAAGAAAGCCGGAGCCAAGGACGGAACGCAAGTCCCGCCCAGTTCCGGAGCCCCTCATCGCCGGGCAGCGTAATCCACGCTCCGGCGGATCGCCTACTGCGCAGCGCCCAACACGAATGTGTAGACGGTGAACGCGAGCGACACGATCAACCCCGCCGTGAGGAGCAGCTGGAAAATGCCCGATCCGGACTTGGCGCGGCCGGGAACGGGGTCGCCGCACTGGTAGCAAACCGCCTCATCCTTGGTGAGGATTCCGTCGCAAGATTGGCACCGAATCATATCTCAATTAAACCCGGCCAGGGGCTCTAATTCCATCGCCCGGACGTACCGTTTTTCCTTCAGGTAATCGCCGGAGTACGGGAGTGATCCAGGTACCGTGCGATGCCCCAAACTATCACTTGCATTCTGCAAGTAACCCGTGCTACAAACATCCAATATGCCGGGAAAGTCCCAGTTGAAACACCGCTCCGGCTGTCCGGTCAGCATTTCCCTCGAAATGCTGGGAGACCGCTGGTCGCTGCTGATCATCCGCGACCTGATGGTGCGCGGATTCCGGACCTTCAAGGAATTTCAGGGATCGACCGAGGGCATCGCCACGAACATCCTGGCGGACCGCCTGCGGAAACTCGAAGCCGCCGGGATCGTCACGGCGGAGGCCGAGAAGACCGATGCACGCAGGGTGAACTACCGGTTGACGGGGAAAGGGATCGATCTGGCGCCCGTGCTCCTGGAGCTGCTGATTTGGGGGGCGCGGCATGAGGAAACGGGGGCGCCCTGCGCGCTCATCGAGAACATGGAGAAACATCGCGAAGAAGTTCTGACGGAAGTCCGGCGGCGGTGGCGAGAGCGGGACTTGACCCCGCTGCTCCCCAAATTTCAAAACACTTTGCCAAAAAAGGAGAAGAGATGAGTAAGGTACGGGTGTTAGTCGGCACGCGCAAGGGCGCGTTCATCATGGAGTCGGACGGGAAGCGGCAAAAGTGGGACATCAGCGGTCCCCACTTCGCGGGCTGGGAAATGTACCACCTGAAGGGATCGCCCGCCGACCCGAATCGGCTGTATGCATCGCAGACCAGCGGGTGGTTCGGACAGTTGATCCAGCGCTCTAGCGACGGCGGCCAGACCTGGGAGCCGGTGGACAACAAATTCGTCTACGACGGCGTTCCCGGAGCCCATCAGTGGTACGACGGCACTCCGCATCCGTGGGAGTTCAAGCGCGTGTGGCATCTGGAACCGTCGCACACCGATCCGGACTCGGTTTACGCTGGCGTCGAAGACGCCGCGATGTTCCACACCACCGACGGCGGTAAGTCCTGGAAAGAGTTGCCTGGACTGCGCGGCCACGGCACGGGGTCCAAATGGCAGCCGGGAGCGGGCGGGCTGTGCCTGCACACCATCCTTCTGGATCCGAACGACCCCCAGCGCATCTACATCGCCATCTCGGCGGCGGGGGCTTTTCGTACCGACGACGGCGGCCAGACATGGAAGGCGATCAACCGCGGGCTGAGGTCTGAATACATCCCCGACCCGGATGCCGAGGTGGGCCACTGCGTTCACCGCATCGCGATGCACCGGTCGCGACCGAATGTGCTGTTCATGCAGAAGCATTGGGACGTCCTGCGAACCGACGACGCCGGCGAGCAGTGGCGCGAAATCAGCGGGAACCTGCCGACCGACTTCGGTTTCGTGATCGACGTCCACGCGCACGAGCCGGAGACCATCTACGTGGTCCCGATCAAGAGCGACCGGGAGCACTTTCCGATGGACGGAAAGCTGCGCGTGTACCGCAGCAAGACCGGCGGAAACGAGTGGGAGCCGCTCACCAAAGGTCTGCCGCAAAGCGACTGCTATGTAAACGTCCTGCGCGACGCGATGGCGATCGACTCGCTCGATTCGTGCGGCGTCTACTTCGGTACCACCGGCGGCCAGGTGTACGCCTCGGCCGATGCGGGCGACAGCTGGAATCCCATCGTTCGCGATCTTCCGGCCGTGCTGTCGGTCGAAGTCCAGACGCTGGCATGAGTGGGGGCGTGATCCGGGTCGTGCTTCCGGCCCATCTGCGAACGCTGGCAAAAATTAGCGGGGAGGTGCAGCTCCAGGTCGAGGGCACAGTCACGCAGCGGTCGGTACTGGATGCACTGGAAGTCCGCTATCCGATGCTATGCGGGACCATCCGCGACCACGTCACGCAGCGGCGGCGGCCGTTTGTCCGGTTCTTCGCCTGCGAGCAGGATCTTTCGCATGAATCGCCGGACGCTCCGCTGCCGGATAAGGTCGCATCCGGGGCCGAGCCTTTTCTGGTGGTGGGAGCGATTGCCGGCGGTTAAAGCGGCCTATCATTTCCCGACCAAGTGTGGCCCGCTTCGATCGTTTTCCTGGCAGATGAATTCGATCAGGTTCGTGTCGGGCATGAGATGGTGAACCACGCGGACTGTGAACGGCTTGGTGTAGGCCTTCGGGTCCTCGATGGTCACATCGGTTTGCAGAGTTCCGTAGTTTAACCGCTGGATGCGCTCGGTCATCTTGCCGGATTCGGTAAGCGGGCTGCCGTCGATATCCAGCCAGACGTCGTCCCGGAAGCCGTTCGTTTCAACGACCAGCGTGTCGCCTTCCCAATGTCCGATGGAGTAGCCGTACCACCAGGGTTCGGCGTCGGTCGGCAAAGGACGGCCATCGGTGAAGATCTGCCGGATGCCGGCCTGGGCTTCATAGAGCATCACGATTTCGCCCGGGGTCTGGATAATCTTCCGCGGCTGAGGATGCATATGAAGCTGCATCAGGCCGAGCGGTAAACAGTGCGCGTCAGGATTGTCCTTGCTGTTTTCCGACTTTCGCTGCTGCAGGACCTTCGCGGCCCAGGGCGTCAGCGGGAGACCATCCTTGAATCCCGCACCGATGTTCTTGAAAGTCGCCATGGGAGGAGTTCCCGGAGGAAGCGGCGGGGGCACAGCTTTGGGAGGACCTCCCTTCCCGCGTCCGGGCCCGCGTCCAGGGAAGCCTGGTCCGCCGCGGCCGCCTGTACCTCGAAGATCCCAGACGCCCGAGAGGTCCGGATGGCCGTCGGCCGCTTTGGGCGCGGGCGCCTGGAGATTCACCTTCCCATCGGGCGTGCGGGGAACTCCCCGCGCTGCATAACTCGGCCACTGGGCGGCTGTTGGAATCGCGACCGCCGGAAGCGCGGCGAGAACGATCGCCATGGCAAACGGATTCAGCGAAGCTTTCATGGAATGTCCCTCCCGCAGCAGCTAACTCGTAGTATGCTAACACGGACGCCATGAGGCAACACCCGCGCGAGAGCCAGGTTCGCGTGCGAGCGGACGGGATCACGATCGAAGGCGACCTGACGCTGCCGGAGGGCGCCATCGGGATTGTACTCTTCGCGCACGGAAGCGGGAGCAGCCGGCACAGCCCGCGCAATCGCCGCGTTGCCATGTCGCTCAATGAGGCCAAGCTGGGTACGCTGCTGATCGATCTGCTCACGCCGGATGAGGAACTGGTCGACCGGGAGACGGCGGAGCTGCGGTTCGATATCGGCCTGTTGGCGGGCCGCCTTCTGGGCGCGGCAGGCTGGCTCGTCCGGCAGGAAGAAACCCGGGGCCTCGCGATCGGGTACTTCGGAGCCAGCACCGGGGCAGGCGCGGCGCTGGTGGCGGCAGCCGAGCGGCCCGAACTGGTGGCCGCCGTGGTCTCCCGGGGCGGGCGGCCCGACCTGGCCGGCCCGGCGCTGCCACGGGTGCATGCGCCCACGCTGCTGATCGTGGGCGGGTACGATTCTGAGGTCATCCAGCTCAACCAGACGGCTTTGGCGCAACTGAATTGTGAGAAGAGCCTGGTGATCGTGCCCCGCGCGACCCACTTGTTCGCGGAATCCGGAGCGCTGGATGAAGTGGCGCGGCTGGCGCGCGACTGGTTCGTGCGCTACCTCGCACCTGCGGAACCGTCCGTGGAAACGCCGGAGCGGGGACGATAGAACCGGTAGTCACCGATCAACGCAGTCTGTTCGTACGCCTGCCCGATTGCGCCGGCCACCGCCGCGGAGTAACGTTCTCGCGAGGACAAGTCATACGCCACAATTAGGGCGAAGCGCTGTTGCTGAATCATCCGGACAAAAGGGCGCTGGTCCGAGATGCCCGAGGCAGCCAGACATTGGATCATCACCGGATCGGCAGGAATGTCCTTCCCACTCTTGTAGAGCAGATTCATGTCCTCGGAGAAGACGGGGCCCGGCGTTGCTCTGACTTGGGCCAGCGCTTTTTCGAATACGTCCATATTCTGCCGGTCCACGGCGGAGACCGGGAGGACCATCCGCAGCCATCCGGATCGAGCCTGATCGAAGCCGGCGTTGAACAGGAGCGGGGGAATCGCCAGGACGGCCAGCCAAGCCGGCTGCAAGCGCACACGGCCGGCCGCCGGCACGGCACGGAACAGCAGGATTCCCGCCAGCGGCGCTAACGATAGGTTCCACTCCAGGAAGTAGTTAATATCGGAGCCTTCTTTTCCAAAGGCCAACGCGCTCAAGGCCGCCAGCACACTGTACACAGCCAGCAGGAGTACGCTGCGCCGGTAACCGTTGGCACGCAAGTTCGCGCTCAGCAAGTCCCGCCGGCGGCACCGCACCAGAGCCCAGAAGCCGCTCAGGATAGCCAGGGACGCGCCCCCCGCCAGGACCAGAAGGCCGGCTACATGACGCGCGTTCATCAGAACCCCCAGCGCCGCTCGGGCGATCGAAAACGGATTCTGGTTATAGCGGAACAGATGCAGCAGCACCTGGCCGTGCGTCCACCAGGCGAGCCACGTCAGGACGGCGCCTCCCAGGATCGACATGGCCAGCAGCATGCGAAGCCCGCTCCGGCGATCGATCAGAAACGCGGTCAGGATGCAGGCGAGCGGAGCGGCGAGAAGGGTCTGGCGGGTGAACAGCGCCGCGACCATCAGCACGGAAGCCAGAATCTGCACGGACGCCGCACGGGGACGCACCGCGAAGAGGACCAGGCCGCTGAACGACAAACAGATCGCCAGCGTGTCGACTCTCGCGAGCCACGTCCAGCTGAAATTGTAAAGCGTCGTTGGCAGCGCTCCCGCAAAGACTGCCGCGAATAGCCGCATTGGCCGGCTAGTCCGGCGCGGCAACGTCTGGAACGTGATCCAACCTATGACGACACAAAGGAGAACGGCGGAGAGCAGGGACACTGCTCTTCCGGCCATGAGCAAGTCGCCCCTCATCGTCCCCACGGCCGCCGCCATCGCGCGAGTGGCGAGCTGAAACAGCGGAGGATACTGAAACACCATGAATCGGTACCGATCGAGGGGAGCATAGGCGAGCGCCGGATCGGTGATATGGGCCGCCTGCCAGGCGACCAGCCCTTCGCCATAGTTGATCTGGTACGGCTGGGCGATAAAGAACAACCCGTTGCACAATGCACCGCCGGCCGTCACGGCGATAAGACCCAGTACCGCCACCCCATACGCCCGACGGCCAATGGTTCCCAGGAGCACTGCTACCGCTTCATCTCTGCGATCAAGGCGTCCACCTGCTGGATGGCGAGGCCTCCGGCCGGCCAGCCGAAATCCTTCACCAGCGTCTGGGAGATCTCGTCCTTGCTCCGGCCCTGACGAACCATGCTTCCGACCCGGTCTCGCATGGTCTCGAAATCGGCACGCCACTTCCGCAGGCCGGCGCGGTCGGAAAGCGGACCATGGCCGGGAATGACGGTGTCGAAATCGAGCTTCAGGATCTCGTCCAGGACGTGGGTCCATTCGATGGCGCTGCCGCCGTTGGCATAGTCGATGTAGGGCTTGGCGGGCCGCGTGAGAAACAGGTCTCCGGTGTGGATGACTTTCAGTTCGGGGAAATAGATGACGGCATCGCCGCCGGTGTGGCCGCGTCCAAAGTACTGCGCGCGAACCTCCTGGCCGCCCAAGTGCACATCCATCTCGTCGGTGAAGGTGACGCGGGGCGCTCCCGGCTGCTTCAGCGCGATCATGTTGATCCGGGCGTTGCGCTGCGCAATCACTTCTACCGACGCCGCCATCATCCGGGCATTGCCGCCGGAGTGATCGTCATGCTGGTGCGTGTTGAGCACGTAACGCACCGGCTTGTCGCTGAGCGCTTTCACCTGGCCCATGACGGCGGCGTAGTTGCGGTCGTACATATCGTCGACCAGGATCACGCCTTCGTCCGTGAGAAGCGCGGCGACATTCCCGCCCTCGCCCGAGATCATGTAGAGCCCAGCCTTGACCTTCTGCGCGGTGACCTTCTGCGCGGTCGCGGGGCGGGGTGCGGCCTGATTTTGCGTGTAAGCGGCCCATGCTCCCAGCAGCGCGAGCACGGCGGCTGCCATGCGGATCGCGGCGGTCCGGAGATGCGCACGCCTCATGCGGGGGAGGATAACAGATTTTCGCCGTGCCCGAAACTCCCGGCACGGCCATTGCGGATTTGCTCATCGGGAGCAGATGAAGAGACGAAAATGGCCGGGCTTCTCCCTTCAGGATCGGGGTCCAACCGTCTCGGGGTCGGGCACGCAAGGCCGGCCATAGTAGTCGTACAGATGATGCTCCCGGTCCTGATTCACCGGTTTGGCCGGATCGAACTCGGGATTCTTCATCAACTCTTTAAGGGACATGTTCACCCAAGCCGCCTTGCCCGTCCACGACATGGACCGAATCGATTCGGGCGATACCAGGATGGACCGGGACGAAGGCTCCTGCAACGCGACAACCACGTGATGCACGCCCCACAGAGTGTCTTCAATAATGAAGTCCTCGATGGTCCCAGCGTCTCCATCGGTGGTGTGGAGCCCATATCCGAGCACCTCCCGCATACTTCTCAAATGAGACCGGGGCTGCTTCAGGCCGGATCGGTGTTGCCGGGAGACGGGCATGTCCGCTTCCAGTGGCGGACTGGTTCGGATCTGTTCCGAGGTCAAGCGCACAGGAAGCCGCTTCCTCTCCCAGTCCGGACGACCCACCGCGAAGGGAAGAATCAAAACCTTCCTCTTTCCCAGCGGGCTCGGAGTCTCGGCCACTAAATAATGGACGATCCAGCTCTCATCGTCGAAGAGACAATCCTGAACCGTCCCCTGCACGCCGTCGAGGGCGTCGATGTGATAGTCGAGCATAACGTACAAACTTCGTAACATATAACCTCCCAAATTCGGCCGGCCTGAGCCTCGGAGGAAGAACTCACGGCCGGCCGTTGACCCGGCGGCGAGTTAAACTACGCCGCCAGGAACATCGTGCTGCCGTCACGGTCCACCAGCAAGAGGACGGGTTCGTCCTTCTTGGAACTGGCCACCGCTTGGGCGTACTCCTTCACACTCGTGACCGGCTGGCGGTTCACCTGCTGGATCACGTCACCCGGCTGCAAACCCGCATCGGCGGCCCGGCTGGACGGGTTCACCTGGTCCACCACCACGCCTTTGGTGGTGACCGGAAGCTTCAGATCCTGGGCCGTTTCCGGAGTAAGGTTCTTGACGGTAACGCCCTGGAGGCCGCTGCCCGGGTTGGTGGTATCGACGCTGGCCTGTTCCTTATTGGAGGGGAACTCGCCCAGCGTTATGGCAACGTCCTGCATCTTGCCGTTCCGCAGTACTTTGAGCGTGACGTTCGTGTTCGGGTCCATCGTGCCGATGGTGGAACGCAATTGATTGGCGTCCGTGACGGCCTTCCCATTCACCGCGACGATGATATCGCCCTGCTTCAGGTTGCTGTGCGCGGCGGGGCTATTCGGCGTAACCTCGCCAACCAGAGCGCCGTTCTCGTTGCCAGAATTGAATGCCTTGGCCAAGGCCGGCGTCACGTCCTGCGGAAGGATACCGAGGTAGCCATGTTCCACTTTGCCGTGCGCCAGAATCTCGTCCATGTCGTGGCGCGCCATGTTGATCGGAACTGCGAATCCGATCCCCTGGTTGCCGCCGGAGTTGCCGGCGAGAATGGCGGTATTGATGCCAATCAGATGGCCTTCGTCATCCACCAGCGCGCCGCCCGAATTGCCGGGGTTGATGGGTGCGTCCGTCTGGATGAAGTCTTCCACCTGCTCGATTCCGAGCCCGCTGCGGCCTGTGGCGCTGACAATTCCGGCCGTAACCGTCTGGCCCACGCCGAACGGGTCGCCGACGGCCAGTACGATGTCCCCAACCTGGACTTTGCTCGAATCAGCCAGGGTCAACACCGGAAAGTTCGACCCTTCGAGCTTGAGCACAGCGATGTCCGTGCGCGGATCCTTCCCGACGACCCGGGCCTTCATCTCCCGTTTGTCATGCAGCGTCACGGTCACTTCCTTGGCGCCGTCCACTACGTGATTGTTCGTCAGAATGTAACCTTCGGGACTGACAATCACGCCCGAACCGAGGGCCTTCTCGGTCCTTTCTTGTGGCACGTTAAATTTTTGCGCGAAGTCGTCGCCAAAGAACTGGCGGAAAAAAGGGTCGACGCCCTGGGGCGTTTCCAGCGCCGTTTGCTTCACGACTTTCGAAGACGAAATGTTGACCACGGCCGGCAGGACGCGCTTCACAACGGCGGAATAGCCGCGTCCGGAAGCCGCCTCGGAGCGCTGGGCCGTCTTGATCGTGGGTGCCGGATTCCCGAACGGCAACGTTCCCAGCGGCGCCGCCCTCAACCCATAGAAGCCAGCCACGGCGAGCACGGTCCCTATGGAAACCGCCGCTAGCCAACCGCGGCCTCTGAAGAATTCGATTCTCATGTCTACCACCTCCACTTTCAGGTTAGAATCTGGGCGCTCCAAGTCCCATAGCCGCCGTTGGTTAGATTCAGTCCCCCACGCAGGCTAGGAGCAAACGTGAAGATCGGCTTAATCTCGCTCCGGTAGACTAGGACCAGGGGTGAAGGCTTTGTTTTCCAGGGAAAAGCCGCAAACCACTACGGCCACAGCCGACTATTCCGCCCGCGGCCTGCGTTTCGCCTTGATGGTGGGCTTCGGCGGGATGGCGCTCATCTTTCTGCTGGCGACCATCGACGCCGTGCGCCTGCTGGACGCCATGCGGGCCGAAAATAAGGTCCTTCGAGAGGCCGCACTCCAGCGCACGAATCACCTGGAGTCTATCCGCTCTTCCATTCTGCTCACCCGCACCTATCTGGGAGACTATTTCCTGGATTCGGACCCGCAAAAATCCAGAGAATACCGGGCCCAGGTGCAGGACGCGTGGTCGCGCTTGTCCTCCGATCTGGCGAACTATCGCCCCAGCACTCTCGATGAAGAAGTTCTGGTCAAGCGCCTCGGGGGGTTGCTCGATCAGCACTGGCAACGCCTGAATCGAGCCATGAATTCGCCGCCGGCCGGGAAGCCCCGGGCCGCAACCTTCTATAACGACGAGGTCCTTCCTTTGCGGACTTCTATCGTCGAGATCACCACGCAGCTGGAAAGTATCGACGCCAAACAGGCGCAGTCGACCGAAGCCCAGATTCAGAGTCAATTCGAGCGCCTTGGCGCTCGTCTGAGTACGGCCCTCAGCCTCGGCTTGGGGGCGGCGCTTCTGCTGGCCGTCGGGTGTTTGCTCTACATCTTCCGGGTTGAGCGGCAGAACAGCCGGCGTTACCAGGAGGTCCTTGCGGCGCGCGGGGCCCTTGGGCAACTGTCGGCGAAGCTGGTGGACGCGCAGGAGGTAGAGCGGCGCACCATCTCGCGCGAACTGCACGATCAAGTGGGACAGACTCTGAACGCTCTGCTGGTGGACGCGGCCAACCTGGCCAAACGGATCCAAACGGACGATGCTGTCAGTCGCCGGTACCTGGACAACATCCGAACCTTCGCCGATTCGAGCGTGAACTCCATTCGGGATATCGCGCTCCTGCTGCGCCCTTCCATGCTGGACGACCTGGGTCTGATTCCGGCACTGGAGTGGCATGCGCGCGAAGTCTCCCGCCGCAGCGGTATCAGAGTCAAGGTTACGGCGGAAGACGTTCCGGATTCGCTTCCCGACGATATGCGCACGTGTATCTACCGCGTGGTGCAAGAGGCGCTCCACAATGTGTCCCGTCATTCCGGGGCGAAGAGCGCCATGGTCACCGTGCGCCAGGACGAAAGTTCGCTGTTTCTGAGCGTGGAAGATGACGGCTGCGGGTTCGATCCCGAAAGGGCGCGGGGCCTGGGAACGCTGGGGATGGAAGAACGGGTCAAACAACTCGGCGGGCGGTTCGAAGTCCAGTCCGAGCCCGGAAAAGGCGCCACGCTGCGCGTCACGTTGCCGCTGCCGGTCCCCGTAGCTTAAGTCGCTTTTAGCTTAAATCGCGTTATCGAGCCAGCATCGCGAGCACCAAGGTCAGAGGCTCTTCGGCCCCGGGGGCGGGCTTGCAGCCGGTTTTCCGTACCTGCCAAAGCTGATCCGCCCAGGTCAGGTTTTGCTCGAACGCCGCGCTCCGGCGGGCAGCGGTGACGGGTTTTTCCAGCGCGTCTCGAACGGTCTTGATCAAATCCTGCGTCGTCTCGGAGGGGGCCGGGCCGAGGCAGTGGTCGAGGTCGTCCAGCACCAGATCCACCAGCTGCCGGCTGCGCCGGTATTGCTCCACCGAACCCAAGCCCCGGCGCGTGGGATCGAGCTCCAACACCCGGTTGCACAGGGCCAGGCGTGCCTGTATGTTCTGGTCGGCCGGACGCAAGCGGAGCGCTGCCTGAAATTCGGTCTGCGCCGTGCGGTAATTTCCTCTGGCGAAGTCAGCCTCGCCCAGACCGGCGTACGCGTCCGGATCCTGCGGCTGCGCATGCAGGATGTCGCGGAAAATTTCGGTCGCCCGGGCGGGAGACCCGGCGGCGATAAATAGTCGTCCGAGCTTCTTCTTGGTGGCAATGTCATCCGGCGCATCACTCTGAAGCGGCAGCAATTCTGCCAACAAGGCTTCTTGCGAGTTCTGGCGGCTCAGCAGATCCGTCAATTCGAAGCGCGCCTTCACCTGATTCGCACGCGCATCTTCTTTCCACTGGCCGTAGATGGCACGATGATAATAGGAAATCCCCTCGTCAATCTTGTTTTCCTTTACCAAGACGCGCGCCAGGATCAGATTCGCGGGACCCCCGAAGGGATTTCGTTGCAGCAAATCGTTGAGCGTGGTCTCCGCATCCGTGAGCCTTCCCGCGGCCAGCAGCGCCTGGCCGAGCGCAAGCTGGTAATCCTCGTTGTTGCGCTCCACGGAAATCGCGGATCTGAATTGGTCCACAGCCTCCGCGCCCTTGCCCTCCTCCATCAGACGCTGCCCGTTGGCATAGAAACGGACGGCCTCCACGTGGCTCTCCGACCGGTCGATCTTCTCCAGAAAAGTGTCGACGAGGAACAGCCCCACGATCGCGAGCAGCACAGCAGCGAATGTGCTCACGAACGAGGACCCCGACCGTAGCCGCTCACGCCTGGGCGTCATGTCAAATTTGCCTTTCCCCCGGGACGCGGGGCTTGGCGACGCCGTACACACCGAGAACGTCATCCAGGACCACGACTCCGAGCAGTTGGCGCACATTCGCGCGGCTGACGACGGGCAAAACAGTGAGGCCACTGGAGCCCATGCGCTCCAGGGCCAGACTCAAGCTGTGGTCCGGGTGGACGTGAGTATGCTCCAGCGCCGTCGGGCGGTCTTTAGGCAATTCTCTGAGAACGTCGGCAACCTTCTTTCCAAACGTGCCATTGGCCATGGCTTTCTCCAGTTCGACTTTTCGGATTATGCCGACCAAGCCTTCCTGGTCCGTCACCGGACAAGCATCGAACGACCCATCCTTCAACTGGACGACGGCGGCTCCGATCTCCGCCTCCGCGGATAAGACCATCGGGGCTGAGCGCATGGCCTGGTCCACCTGGATCCTTCCAGCCTGGGAACGTGCCTCCGCGGTGGGCAGGTGTACACCGTCCTGATGAGCCAGCGCTTCGTAGATCGGTTCCCGCTGCAGGCGGTACGAGATGAAATAAGCAATGAGGTTGGAGATCATCAGGGGAACGATGATCGTGTAATCCCGGGTTACCTCGAAGATCATGATCACCGACGTCATCGGCGTGCGCACGATCCCCGCGAAGGCCGTGCCCATCCCCACCAGGGCGTACGCTCCGGGACCTGCCGTGTAAGCCGGAAAAAGACTGTGTGCGACGCTTCCTACGGCAGCGCCCATGGTCGCGCCCATAAACAGGCTCGGACCAAAAATACCGCCGGCGTTGCCGGATGCGTAACACACGGCCGTCGCCACGATCTTGAGAATGGCCAGCAAAACCACCACTTTTAGTACAACATCCCCGTTGAGGACCTTGTCTACAAAGTCATAACCGACGCCCATTACCTCGGGCATGAAATAACCCAGAATTCCCACGGTGAGACCGCCTGCCACAGGCTGGAACCAAACGCTCCACTTGGGGAAAGTGGCAAACAATTCCCGCAACCGCAGAAGAAGTTTGACGAAGGCGACCGATCCAAGCCCGCCCACCACGCCGAGCACCGCATAGACGGCGAACTCGACGGGATGGACCAGCCGGTAACCGGAAACGTGAAACAAGGGATCGTCGCCGAGCACAAGGTGCAGCACCATCCAGGAGGTCGCCGACGCAAGCACGGCAGTTCCCAGGACCGACGCGTGCAAATCTCCCATGATTTCCTCAAGGGAGAACAAGACGGCGGCGATCGGCGTATTGAACGCCGCCGCCAAGGCGGCCGAACAGGCCACGGGCACGAGCCCTTTCACCTGCTCTTTGCTGAGTCCCAGTTTACGGGCGATGACCGACGCCAGACCGGCGCCCACCTGAACCGACGGGCCCTCGCGTCCCAGGGCGATTCCGGTGGCCAGCGACGCGGAGCAACAAACAAACTTTCCGATGACGGTACGGAATGAGATGCGGCCATCATTGATGAACAGCGCGAACTTGGTTTGTGGAATCCCGCTGCCGCGAGCGAACGGGAAGAATCGCCACAGCAGGTAGCCCGTGCTTAACGAGCCGAGAACGGGCACCAGGATCCGGCGCCATCCTGAACCGGTGGCCGGGTACATGTGGGCTGCCAGACGTCCGGTCAGAAGAATGAAGGCAACGGTAACCAGGCCTACTAACGCGCCGATCGCCAAACTAAGGGCCAGTGATACGTGGGTTTCGCTTTGCCGAAGCTCCTCGAGACTTCTGCGCAGCCGTATAAATAAGGATGATTGTGCGGTAGCCTGTGCGTCAGGCAGCAAGGCAGGTCATCCGAATAGGAGTGTTCAACATTACACTTTTTATTATCGCGCTTTCTCGCCGCGCGATCACGCCGCTATTGAATGATCCCTTTCCTGACGGCGTAGAGAATCAATTCGGGCACTCCGTGAAGATTTAGTTTTTGGAGAATGTTGCCGCGATGCGCGTCGACCGTGTAGACGCTCAAATGCAGGAGGTTGGCGACTTCCTTATTGGTCCTGCCCTCCGCCAGAAGCTGCAGGATTTCGCGTTCCCGCGGGGTCAGAAGATCGTAGCTATCCTCGACGTGCTTGTCCCGTATCTGCCGGACGTAATCCTCCAGCAGCATCTTGCTGATCGCGGGGCTGAAGAACGATTTTCCGTCGGCCACCGTGCGCACCGCGCGAATCAGATCCGCCTCCGCCGAGTTTTTCAAAATATACGCGCGAGCCCCCGCCTTCAGGGCCCTCAGGACATAACCTTCATCCGCGTGCATACTGAGGATCACCACTTGCGTCCGGGGTTCCCCGGAGACGATCTGCTGGGTAGCCTCGATCCCGTTGAGTTGGGGCATGCCGATATCGAGAACGGCAATCTCGGGATGATGTTTGGAGACTAGCTCGACAGCTTCCCGTCCATCGCTGGCCTCCGCTACGACTTCAAAGTCCGGTTGCTGTTCGAGCAGCAAACGCAAGCCCGACCGAATGATGGTGTGATCGTCAGCGAGCAGAATGCGGATCTTTCGCACGGTTGGGCGGCCTTGACCGCAGGATACTGCATTCGTCGATCGTTGAGGATCCGGCTCAGCCAATCCGCCGGGCGCGCACGATGAAACGCAGCGGCGCCGGGCCCACATACCGGAAGGGGTAGCAGGTAACCAGCGTCAACTCAGGCTCGCTGGAATTCGCCAGGACGCTCACATCGGACGGCGGCACAATGCGGGTGGACTCGACGGCATACTCCCATTCGCCCTGAGCGGTACGCACCAGAATGCGGTCCCGTGGCTGGATGCCCTTCAGCGGACGAAAGACCGAATCGCGGTGCGCCGCAATCCCCACATTCCCGGAGGCGCCGGGGAGTGGCGTCCCGGGAATGTGGCCGGCGCCCAGGCGCAATGCGAGAGCATCGTCGCCTTCAAGCACCGCGGTGGAAATGCTCAAGCGCGGAACGTCCAGCCAGCCGATCACGTCGCGCGGCTTCGGCATGGCGGGCGCCGCAGGAGCGACTACCTGGACCGACGCCGTGGAGCCAGACGGCTGGTGAACTTCGGGAAGCTGAACTTCGGGACGCTGGGCGTTCCACTGCCAGGCTTCATATTTCTCAAACAGCCCGGCGCTGATCCAGACACTCGCGGACCAGACCAACGCCGCGCTGCCGGCCAGCAGAAGGATCGTGCTCAGCCGCTTTCGCATCGGCTACGCGGTTCTCCACCGCAGCACAGCTCCCGCCAGCACCAGGGCACCGCCGAACAGGGTCGCGGCCGGCAAGTCACTTGCGGTCTGGGGCAATGTCTTTGTTTGGTCGCTCGCGGCCGGCGCGACGGCTGGCGGTTTGGACGCGGGTGCAGGCTTCGCTTGCGCGATTTCAACCGGCAGCTTGCGCTGCACTTGCGAGGTCGGATACTCGGCCGGCTTCGCCTCGGGCGCCGGAGCTGGAGTTGGGGCAGCCGCCGCAGGCCGGGGCTGAAGTGACTGCGGAGCCGGAGGCACGACCGATGTCGCTATCGTCTGCGCTTTGGGGTAAACGAACTCCTCACCCCAATGGTCCCCCGCCGGGAACCATTCCTTGATGGCCTGCGGTGAATCTTGGGCCCTTTCCTCTAGCTTGATCACAGTGTGGTCCGTCGGCGTCACCCGATAGTCGGGAACGGCGAAGACCATGGCGTACATGTGGTTCTCTTGCGCGTTGTAAAACCGCACGACGTTCTCACTCTGATCCACATACGGATCGAGCAGCTTTATGACGTAGGTGCCCGGGTTGAGCACCATGCCGGGAATTTCGACAGGTTGGTGCAAGATTATCTCGGAGCGCTTGTAAACCGGGTCCGCCTTCGTAGCCGGAGCCAGCAGCGCTCCGGTAAGACCAACCAGGGCAAGTAGCGATAGGCAGGAATGTTTCATTGAATCGTACCTCCACTTGTAGGGACGTGGCAGAAGACGGATCGCTCCATCCCGTCGAGGCTGGATCTTCCATGTGTATGCCGAGATTCATCAACATTCCCGGCGCGGTCGGGGAAGATCCGGTGAAGGCCATCCATATAGTTGGCGGACGCGCACCTTCCATACCACCTTCGGCATACATGAAGGAACGGTGTATCACGTTCTAATCCAGATCCGGAGTCCGGTGGAAAGCAGCGATCAGGCGAATCCGACCGACTTTTTCGTGCAAGCGTGGACGAAGAGATCTTCAGGCAGGGCTGGCCCTGCGTGGAGACCCGATGAAACTTCCGCTGCCATTCGTGCTATTGGCACTGGCCGCCGGCGCAACGTACGCCCCTGCGGCGACTTTAGAGACAGCTTTTACCGCAACAGCGCCTTCCGACGATGCTTGCAATCCCGGGCCCCGTAACTCTGCATTTCTTACCACCGACGCGACCGTGTGGCTGTATGTCCTTGTTTCCAGTGCAACCACGGGCGACCAGTTGCACGTGGACTGGATCCGGCCGGACGGGGTCGTCTACGACACCTCCAATTTCAACCCGCTTCCGGGCGGCGGCGGCTGGTGCTTTGACGATTCCATCGGAATCGCGAGTCACAGCGCGGCCCAATTTCCTGGTGCCTGGACCATTCGGGGATTGTGGAACGGATCGGCGTTCTTCACCGTCACTTTCACAGTGACTGCTCCCGGCGCGAGCGGCTCGAACCTGATCCAGAACCCCGGTGCGGAACTAGGGGCGGGCAGTGCGGATTGTTCCTTGGCCGCCAGCGTTCCCGGCTGGACCATCACCGGCAATGTCTCGGTCTGTATGTACGGACCCGTCGAAATCGAGGCCACGGCTCCCGGACCGCCGGATCGCGGGGTGAACTTCTTTTCCGGCGGACCCGACAACGACAGCTCCAGCCTGGCCCAGCGCATCGACATCAGCGGCAATGCCGCCGCCATCGATGCCGGTACGCTGGCGTACGCGCTTTCCGGATGGCTGGGAGGCTGGGACGTGCAAGACGACAGCGCCTCGCTGACCATTACCTTCCGCAGTGCGTCCAACGGATCGCTCGGCACAGCCACGATCGGTCCTGTGTACAGCAGCGAGCGTTCCTTCGGGAGCGGACTTGTGCAGAAGACCGCTACAGGCACGATCCCGGCGGGCACCCGCAATCTCGACCTGGTGCTGCTGTTCAGCCGCGCCAGCGGCTCCTATAACGATGGGGCGGCCGACAATCTTTCCCTGGTTCTTGGGACCGGCGGCAGCGGAAGTTGCACGTATGCGATCAGTCCGCTGGCCAACTCCGTCGCGGCCACGGCCAGCACGAATGTCGTGCAGGTGACCACCGGACTGGCCTGCGACTGGACCGCGGTCAGTAACGCTTCCTGGATCTCGATTACCGCGGGAGGCTCCGGCCATGGCAATGGATCGGTCACCTATGCGGTGCCGGCCAACACGGGCGCGTCGCGCACCGCAACCCTGACCATCGCCGGCCGGACGCATACGGTCACGCAAGCGGCTCTGTGCACCTACGCGCTCAGCTCCACCGCCAGCAGCATCAGCGCGGCCGGCGGTACCCGGGGAGTCCTGGTAACCGCACCTGCCGGGTGCTCCTGGACTGCGGCTAGAAATGTCACCTGGATCACCATTACCTCGGGAGCCAGCGGATCCGGGAATGGAACCGTCAGCTACTCGGTGGCCGCCAACGCCGCTGCCAGCCCGCGTACGGGGATCCTCACCATCGCCGGACAGACGCACACGGTGACGCAGGAAGGTATAGTGTCTGCGACAACGCCTGTGATTACCGACGGGGGCATCGTAAACGCCGCCAGTTTTATGCCGGCCACGCTTCCCTCGGGAGCCATCGCAACCGGGTCCTACTTCGCGATCTTCGGAAACAATCTTGGCCCGGACACGGGTCAATCCCAGGCTGGGTATCCGATACCGGACAGTCTGGCCGGCGTGACCGTGACCATCAGCCAGGGAAACACCTCCGTCCATGCGTTTCTAGCTTTTGTCTGGACCAGTCAGATTAACGCCATCATGCCCTCCAACGCTCCCACCGGCGATGTGACCGTGACCGTAACCTACAACGGTGTGGCCAGTGCGCCGGCTCCCGCCAAAGTCGCAGCTTCCAATTTCGGCATCTTCAACCTGGCGGGCGGATCGGGCCCCGGAATCATCCAGAATTATGTGTCGCCCACGGAGCTGCCGCTGAACACGCGATCGGTCACCGCCCGGCCCGGACAGGTGGCCGTGCTGCTGGGCACGGGACTGGGAGCGATCACCGGCCCCGATAATCAACTGCCTCCGGTGGGCAACCTGCCCATCGCCGTGCAGGTCCTGATCGGAGGTAAAGCGGCCCGAATTCTCTACAGCGGCCGGATGTACGGCTACGCCGGCGTGGACATGATCAACTTCGAGGTTCCCTTCGATGCGCCGTCGGGATGCTCGGTTCCGGTGCAGGTCAAGGCCGGCGACACCTACAGCAACACCGTCACCATGGCCATCGATCCCCATAACCAGCCGTGTTCGGATCCGCAGAACCCGTTTGCGGCGCTGACGGCCGTGGGTGGCAAGACCGGAGCGGTCTTCCTGCTGCGGTTAAACGTGCTGGCCGCACTCGAAAGCGGCCAACCACCTCTCGACCTGCTGGTGGATCTCGGTGTGGCTGCGTTTGAAGAGATTGCCGCGAACGGCGACCTCACCTTCAATCCGTTGCTGTCGCTGCCGCCCGTGGGAACCTGCACGGCCTACACCGGCAGTGTCGATCTCAGCGGGTTGCTGGGCGGCAGCCTGCCCGGGACCTCCAGTCTTTTCACCCGCCCACTCGATGCAGGCCCATCGATTTCCGTGAGCGGACCCCTGGGGAATACCATTCCTCTTACTCCTGCCGATCCCAGCACCAACACCGGCCTCTATCTCGGTGTGCTGGGCGGCAGTTCCCCGCTCGGAGACACGAGTCTGCCGCCGTTCCTCGAAGCCGGCGTCGTCCAGGTTGCCGGAACCGGAGGCGCCGACGTCGGGGCTTTCCAGGCCTCTGCGACCATCGCAACACCCGTGGCTTGGACCAATCGTGACCAGATCACTACGGTGAATCGTGCCTCGGACCTCCGTCTGACGTGGTCCGGCGGCGACTCTTCCAAGCTGATCCTGATCGCCGGTGCGGCCACGGACACAATTAGCACCGCATCCGCGGGCTTCTTCTGCTTTGTTCCCGCCGCGCCTGGGCAGTTCACGATCCCCGCTTCGGTGCTGGGGAACCTGCCGAACACAGCCACTCCGGACAGCGCGTTAGGAGCGCTTGTGGTGGGTAGCCTGCCCAGCGGCAGCTATCCGACGTTCACCGCCAACGGCCTGAATTTAGGCCTGATCTTCAACGCCACATTGTCCGCGAAAACGGTCGCATTTGAGTAGCCGCCGGCGCGCTGGCCGCCGGCCCTGCTTCTAGCGTCCCGGTTCCCGTCCTCTGGTGGTATGATCGGTCTAATTCCGCCAGACCTAAGGAGCCAGACAATGCCCGATCAAATCAGCCGTCGAGAAACGTTTCGCCGGGGCTTGGCCGCCACCAGCCTGCTGGCGCTGCTGCAGGACCTGCCTGTGCCCGCCCTGGCCCAGGGAGAGACGGATGTTCCATTTACCGACATCCCAAAAAATTTCAATCCCAACCCGAGCGCGCCCAGCCATCCCTACGACATCCGCAAGATTGACGGCATGCTGACGCCCAAGGACGTGTTCTTCACCACCCAGCACTTCCCCCAACCGGAAGTCGATCCGGCTGCCTATCGCTTGAAGTTCACCGGGATGGTGAACAAGCCGGCCGAATTCACACTGGCCGATCTGAAAGCCATGAAGTCCACCGAGTTGGTCAACGGCTTCGAGTGCTCCGGCAACAGCGGCCGCTCCATGCAGGGTCTGGCGTCCTGTGCCCGTTTTACGGGCGTCCGCTTGAATACCGTGCTGAAACAACTCGGCGTCAACTCCAAAGCGCGGGAAGTGGTCTTCTTCGGCTACGATCACGGCTCCGCGGACGTCACGTTTCGCCAGCAGACCCTCAAGCTCGATCAGCAGTTCGGCCGCAGCATCACTCTCGAAAACGCCATGAAGCCCGAGCCGATGATCGCCTACGCGCTGAATGGCGATCCGTTGACCAAAGATCAGGGATTCCCGGTGCGCCTCATCATGCCCGGCTGGTACGGCGTGGCGAACGTGAAGTGGCTCGCGGAAGTGCATCTGCAGGAGGAGCGCTACGTTGGCAATTATCAGACCCGCTGGTATCGAACCATCTGGGGCGAAGGCGGCAGCGGAGACGTGAACGATCCGCAAACGCAGTTTGTGGAAGAAGAAGTCACCCGCATGCGACCCAAGTCGGTGATCGCGCGCGTGCGCAAGAACGGCAACACCATCCGGGTTCTGGGATTCGTGTTGAACGACGGTTCGCCGCTGAAATCGGTGGAAGTCAAGGTCGACAACGGCCCCTGGCAGAAGGCTACATTCGATTCCGGCAACAGCCAGTATTCGTGGAAACTATTCACCTACCGCTGGGAAGGCGCCACGCCGGGCGAGCACACCCTGGTATCGCGCGTCACCGACGCGAGCGGAGTCGTGCAGCCGACCTCGGCCGAGCTCTCCAAGATAAAGAAGACCTTCCTCGAGGACAGCTCCCAGTTTCCGCGCAAGGTCATGATCTCCTAGGCGGAAATTTTACTTCTCGAGCGGCGCGCCTTTGAGGTTCCACTCCGACAGCGAGCCGTCGTAGAGGCGCACGTCGTAGCCCAGATACTTCAAGGTGAAGTACGACTCCGACGCCTGCATGCCCGAGTTGCAATACGTCACCACCTTGCGGTTCGGAGTCACACCGGCGGCCTCGTAGCGCTTGCGGAGCTCGTCTACCGGACGCAGCGCCTGATTCTCTTTGCTGACCTCGTCCTGCATCCAGTACGAGTTGAGCGCCGTGGGAATGTGCGCCCCCTTTTCTCCGCTATAATCCGCGGCCGACCGGACATCCAGCAGCACCGGAGAGCCCGGCGCCTTCTTCGCGGTCATTTGTTTCACTTCGTCCATCTGCACGACCAGCTCGGGCTTGATTCGCAGCGTAAGGTGTCCCGGCGCGGCTGCGGGCGCGTCCTTGGTGAGCATGCGTCCTTCGCTGCGCCATTTTTCGAGTCCGCCATCGAGCAGCGAGGCGCGATCGCCATGCCCCAGATAATCCAGCGTGAAATAGGCGCGCGTGGCGGGCAGCACGGAGGTGTCGCCATAGAGAACCACCCTGGAATTGTCCGATACGCCGGCCGCTTCGAGCACCTTCTTCAGATCGGCGGCGTCCGGCAGCTCATTGTGAACGCCCGCGCGCGTCATCACCAGATCGGACAACGCCACAAAGCGCGCTCCCGGAATATGCCCGCTGTCGTAAGCGGTCCGATTGGCCGAGACGTGCAGCACCACGACCTTCGGGTCACGGGAGTGCTTGGCGAGCCAGTCGGTCGAAACCAGCATATTCGATCGCAAGGCGGGCGCAGCCGCCGCGGACAGCACTACTGCCAGAAACGATCCCAGGACTTTGGTGGAGATTTTGGTCGACATAGGAAACAGGCCTCTCTATCCGCGGGGAACCCACCTTCGGATAGCTGCCATTATAGGGGATCGGGGGATGGTGCTGCCGATCAGGCTATCTCTATCCGACTCTCCCGTTCCGCGAGTATTCGTCCAAGTCCATCGGCGGCGCGGTGCCCATCTGTTGCAGCCGGCTCAACAGCCGCAATAGGAAGAAGATCAACGCCTGTCCCGGAAGACTGTATCGGACTCTTGCTCCCGAGCCGTCGTCCGTGCTGATCTCAAACGTCCCCTGCCGTAGCGAGCATCCCAGGTCCAACAGCTTGTCTCCCTCCAGATACGGAAGCATGCTCGTCACCATCGGCATGAGCGCTTCCGGGTCGGGGTCGCCCAAGCACAGGATTCCAGCGAGAATCGGAGACACGGCTCTCGGCGGCAGCACGGATCCGGCGCACAACACCGGCGCGGACGTCCTCCTCAGCCGCCGCACGGATGCCGCCTTCGCCGCTGCATCGCACAGTGTGCCGCTCGACAAATCCTGCTTGCACTCGAACACTGCATAGACGCTCTCCGCGGGGATGTACGGCTGTACGTCATCGGGAAACAGCAGCGGCGAATAGAATCGGTCGTAGATCGCGATATCGATCTGCCGGCTGCGTGCTCCGTTCGCGTCCACCACAAACGCGCTCGTGGCCCGGTATCGCTGTGGCAGGTAGCGGTTGAAAAGGTCGATCCATTGCCGCTCGCTCACGGCTCCGCACGTGGCGCGGTGGTCATATACGCGGCTGGCGTTCAGATTCGCCAGCATCTGCTCCTGGACGCGCAGAAACGCCTGGTGCAGATCGATCCTGCCTCCCTCAGCCCCGTTGCGCATGAATGCAGCCTTGCCTCAGCTTAACCATGCGCCCCGCGGCCTCCGCGGCAGGTCCACGCCAACCGCCAACTCATTTGAGCCGATAAGAGAAACCCGCACGCGGTTCCGTGTGATCGAACCGCCGGTTCGATTCCACGAATGCGGCACAAGCCTGGCCCGTGAGACCCTCGGGCAGCCTGCGGCGGACCGGCCGGCTTCCTAGGGCTTCAGCCTGCCGATGTCCACGAAGATCACTTGCCCGCGCTGAGCGAAGTCGACGGCCGTGGCAATTCGGCCAGCTACCGGGCGGAGCGTCGGCCAGTGGTTCGACGACAATACGACCAGCGCGATCTTTCGCTCACTAAAATTCTGCTGATGCCGAATATTCTGGTCGCACGTGACGAGGACATCGAATCCCGCTTGCTCGGCTGCCGTGAGCAGTTTGCCGTTCTCGAGGGCGTGCCAGCCCAGATCCTCGGCCTGCACCACCTCATGGCCTCTCAGGAACCGGGCTAGAGGAGCCGGAGTATTTGCGTCAAAGAGTACCCTCACGCAGCTGTTGCGGGTTGCTGTAGCGAGTTTTTCGCGAACTCAAGAACTTCATGAACCTGGTCCCGGGTGACAACCGGGAACCATTCCAGAAATTCGTCGACCGTCGAGCCTTTATCGAGATGTTCAAACAAGGAAACCACGGCTAAACGCGTCCCCTTGAAACACCAGGCTCCTCCAAGCTTGCCCGGGCTTCGGTCGACAGCGGGACAGAGGGACCATTCCATGCCTTAAGTCTACATCCCGTGGCGCTTGATGCGCGCCCGCCCCGATATAATGGCCACAGGAATCCATATGACTCCGCTGGACGCAATCCGGACCAGAAAGTCTGAAATCCGGGCCCTCGCTGCGAAGCATGGGGCCGGAAACATCCGTATTTTCGGGTCGGTTGCACGCGGAGGAGCATCCGAACAGAGCGACGTGGACTTCCTGATCGATATCGTGGGGCCAACCTCGCCCTGGTTCCCCGGCGGCTTGCTGAACGACTTGGAAGGACTGCTGGGGCGTCGAGTCGACGTGGTTGTGGCGCGTTCGCTCAATCCTCTGTTGCGCGAGTCGGTGCTGAACGAAGCCGTTCCGTTGTGAAGG
>CAVXFR010000036.1:0-37798 GCA_963761045.1 Terriglobia bacterium
TGGTGGGCGAGCCGATGCCACGGAGGCGATTTTACCAGAGGCCAGGGTATGTCATCGGCACGAAGTCGGATTTCCGGTAACGGCGTTAAAATAGTTCGACAATTTACCTGCCAACGGAGGGTTTCTGCTCCAGCGCCTCGCACGCGGCTCGATAGCCCAGGTCGCATCCCTGGCGGAAGCGCGCCTGGGCCAGGGGTTCGTTTTTCGGCGTTTCGATTCCCTGCCTGAGGATGATGCCCACGTTGAAGCACCCCTGCGCATAGCCCGCGTCGCAGGCGCTTTCGAGAATCTGCCTGGCCTTGATCATGTCCCGGGGAACGCCTTCCCCGAGAAGATAACTTTCCCCGAGCGCTCCGCAGCCGCGCGTAAATCCGGCCGTACAGCTTTTTTGGTAGAGGGATGCCGAATACTCGAGGTTACGGCTGACTCCCTGGCCCCCGTAATAGATCGACCCGAGCGTGAAACAGCTCTCTCCGTCTCCCCGGCTACAGGGTTCGAGCAATACACCGTCTCCATCGGTCTTCACCAGATTCACAACACTGCTGCAAGCGTCCGGGGAGCCGATCGCGCAAGCGTGCGTAAAACTCCGGGCCGCGCCGATCGGGTCGCGGGGCAGTCCCTTGCCGCTACTCAGCAGCGTGCCCAGACTGAAGCAACCGCTAGCGATGTTGTCCTGGCACTGTGCGTCGAGAGTACGGGCCAGAACCTGGCAGGATTTCCCGCGCCCCGCGTCGCAGCTTCTTTGCCAGAAGGCGGGGTCGCTGCCCGGCTGTTTTCCGCCGAGAAAACCCGTGAACATCATGAATCCAAAAAGAGCCACCCAGATCCCCATGAATCCAAAATTCGCCTGCCTCGGAGTCCAGGCCGAAATCGCCTGCAACGGCCGGAGTTTCCCCTCGGTAACCCACTTCTGCCGGTCTACCCAGGCGTTGAGAGCAATACTGGCGTGGTCCAAAGCCCGTACCGTCAAATTGAGCACCGGTACGCAGAGCAGCTTGTCGTAAAACTCCGGCGCTCCCAGCCCGCCCAGCAATCCATACAGAGCGAATACGCCGGCGCCGTACGCCGCGCCGAAGATCGCCTTGCCGAAATTCTTGCGGGGGGACGTGACCGGATCGGTCACCAGGAGATGCAGCCCCAGGAAAACGGCCGGGTGGATGTTGGAGTCGATGAAAAAGAATACGCCGGTGGAACCGGTATAGGCGACGTTGAGCACATACAGCATGGCCGCCGCGGACAAGGTGACCAGAGTCACCGAGAACAAGGCCTGCACAATGATCCCGAGCAGGAAAATTTCAATATAAATATTCGGCGGAGCATTGAACGTCCTCGAAATCTCCACGCCCCAGGTGATCGGCGTCGTGCGAGTTACGATCAAGACAATCGACGTCAGGAACAAGGAAAAAGCGGAGGGATTAAAGATGTGAGTGAGCTGGCCGTCGCGTTTCCATTTCAGGAATTCCTTGCCGAGTACGATCATCGCGACCATGGCGAACTGCAGGTAGAACCAGTCGTCGCGAAACCACAGGAACAGATTCATGCTGAAGATAATAGGAATCGGACCGAAGCCCAGAATCCAGTTGTCTCGCCGGGACCAGCACACCAGCATGTCCAGAGCGTATAGAAAGACCACCTGGGCGAGTATCAGCGGAATTTCGTGGTAGACCTCGCGCCAATACCAGCCCCAGTAGGCGAACACGCAGGAGTGCATGATCATCTGAACCCAATGCACTCGCCGGGGAACGAATTCGTAGGTCAGGGCTCGCCCGGTCCGGGCCACGCTCCACCACAGAGCGCAGAGTCCGGCCAACAGCAAGCCCGCGGCTGCTAAAAACGAAGTCTGCAGATGGGGATTTGCGTTAACGCGCGGGAGCAGCGTAAAACCGGCGAAGATGAGGGTAGCGAGCGCGGGCAGCCAAAGCGGCGGGAACTTACTCTTGACGCTCCGCGCGGCAGCCTCTTTTGGTCTGGACGCGTGCGGGGTTCCCCGGCCCCCACGTGCGGTCCCCCTGCCCCTTGCAACTGACTTCATGCGGCTCAAATTTTACCAAGAAAAGGGTCCGCTGCCGACAGCGCTTTTCGAGCCGCCGTTTCGGTCGCTTTGCTTTCAAGGATTTGCGGGGGCGGCTCGAGCGTAGCTCCTCAAACCACCCCGCCGAGCTCAGGCCAGGTCGTAGCGATCCAGGTTCATCACCTTGTTCCACGCAGCCGCGAAGTCCTTCACAAACGTCTCCTTCGAGTCGTCACATGCATAGACTTCCGCGAGGGCCCGGAGTTGGGAGTTCGAACCGAAGACCAGATCGACGATGGTACCCGTCCACTTGAGCTCGCCCGACGCCCGGTCGCGCCCCTCCAGCACGTCTTCCGAAGTGGCGGACTTCTGCCACTTGGTCTTCATGTCGAGCAGGTTGACGAAGAAATCATTCGTCAGCGTCTCGGGCCGCTTGGTGAAGACACCGTGTTTGGACTGCCCGAAGTTGGCACCCAGGGCGCGCATTCCACCGACCAGAACCGTCATCTCGGGAGCGGTCAGGGTCAGCAGGTTCGCCCGATCCAGCAGCTGCTCAGCCGCCAATCCCTCCTGTCCCTTCCGGGAGTAGTTGCGGAACCCGTCTGCGGCCGGTTCAAGCGGCGCAAACGAGTGCACATCGGTCTGCTCCTGTGAGGCATCGGTGCGGCCCGGCGAGAAGGGAACCTTCACGTCGTGGCCGGCCTTCTTCGCAGCGGCCTCAACGGCTGCGCAGCCGCCCAGAACGATCAGGTCCGCAAGCGAAACCTTTTTGCCACCGGACTGCGCGCCGTTAAACTCCTTCTGGATCGCCTCCAGCTTCTGCAGGACCTTCGCCGATTCGGCGGGTTGATTCACTTCCCAATCCTTCTGCGGCGCGAGGCGAATGCGCGCCCCGTTGGCCCCGCCGCGCTTGTCGCTGCCGCGGAACGTTGCCGCCGACGCCCAGGCCGTCGTGACCAGTTGGGAGATGGAAAGTCCGGATGCCAGGATCTTGGCCTTAAGAGCAGCAATGTCCTGTTCCCCGATTAATTTGTGATCCACTGCGGGAACCGGGTCTTGCCAGATCAGGGTCTCCTTCGGAACCAGCGGGCCAAGGTATCGCGAGACAGGCCCCATGTCGCGGTGCGTCAGCTTGTACCAAGCCTTGGCGAACGCGTCTTTCAACTCCTGCGGATTCTTGAGGAAGCGCCTCGAGATCGGCTCATAGATCGGGTCCATCCTCAGGGAGAGGTCCGTGGTGAGCATGAACGGGGCGTGCTTCTTCGATGGATCATGAGCATCGGGAACGGTGCCCGCTCCCGCGCCGCCCTTGGGAGTCCACTGCTGAGCGCCGGCGGGGCTCTTCGTGAGCTCCCACTCAAAGCTGAACAGGTTCTCCAGGAAGTTGTTGCTCCACTTCGTGGGGGTGGTGGTCCATGCGCCCTCGAGCCCGCTGCTGATCGTATCGACGCCTTTGCCGCTGCCAAAGCTGTTCTTCCAGCCCAAGCCTTGCTCCTCGATGCCGGCGCCCTCGGGTTCGCGGCCGACATACTTGCCCGGGTCGGCAGCGCCGTGGGTTTTTCCGAACGTGTGTCCGCCGGCAATGAGCGCAACGGTCTCCTCGTCATTCATCGCCATGCGGGCGAACGTCTCCCGGATATCGCGCGCCGCGGCGATGGGATCCGGGTTGCCGTTGGGCCCTTCCGGATTCACGTAAATCAGGCCCATCTGAACAGCGCCGAGAGGATTGTCGAGCTGGCGATCGCCGGTGTAGCGCTGGTCCCCCAGCCACGTGCCCTCAGACCCCCAGTAGGTTTCATCGGGCTCCCAGACGTCCTCGCGTCCGCCGCCGAAACCGAACGTCTTGAACCCCATCGAGTCCAAGGCGACGTTGCCGGCCAGAATTATGAGGTCGGCCCAGGAGATTTTCTTGCCATACTTCTGCTTGATCGGCCAAAGCAAACGGCGCGCCTTATCGAGGCTCACGTTGTCCGGCCAGCTGTTGAGGGGCGCAAAACGCTGTGTGCCTCTGCCCCCGCCGCCACGGCCGTCGGCGATGCGGTACGTACCGGCGCTGTGCCACGCCATACGAATGAAAAACGGTCCATAGTGGCCATAGTCGGCCGGCCACCAGTCCTGCGACGCCGTCATCAAGGCAGTGAGGTCCTTGACCACGGCATTCAGGTCCAGGCTCTTGAACTCTTTCGCGTAGTTAAACTCCTTGTCCATCGGATCGGACAGGGGGGAGTTCTGGTTCAGGATCTTCAGGTTCAGCTGATTCGGCCACCAGCTCGCATTCGTCTGGGTCCCAGCTTGGGTGTGTCGGAACGGACACTTCTCTTCGGCTGCCATGTGTACATCCTCCTTCGAATTAAAAGAAAACTGTGGCGAACTACGAACTCATCCTGGCTTTCGAACCATGCCGCGGAGCGCACTTGGTGCAGAGCCCCCGGAAAATGAGTTCGCTTTCGCGAAGAACCCGCTTGCCGAGGGAGCCCGAGGCAGGCTTGGGCACGTCGTACCACTCGATATCCTCAACATTGCCGCAGCGGTCGCAGATGAAGTGGTGATGCCGGATGCCTTTCGCATCGAATCGCGCAGCGCGGCCCTCGACGGCCACTTCACGCACCAAACCCGCCTGCACCAAGTCCCGCAGATTGTTATAAGTCGTGGCCCTGGAAGAGCGCGGATCCACGCGATTCACTGCTTCGTAGATTTCCGCAGCCGTGGGATGCCGGTTGTGTTCCATCAGGCATGCCATCACGGCGTAGCGCTGGGGAGTGCACCGCAACCCGCTGTCTTCCAAGGACCGTTTGATCGCCTCGGCGTCCATCAAGTATTTAGATTATATCTAATATGATATTTTGTCAAGACTTGTCCCGTGGGGAGGACATGCGTTCCTTCTTGGGACGCACATTGAACTCGAGCTTCCATCGCCGCCCATCGCGAGCGACAAACCACAGCTCTAGCGTTCCGGTTTCCGTCACCAGGCTCTCGAGTGTAACCAGGACGTTCTCATGGACCTCGTTCGGAAGCAAGGCCTCGATCGGCGAGAGTTCCTCCATCGTGGGATCGATCTCTTCGATGAGGGATCCCGGCAGATCCTGCTTCCTTTCGCTGGATTGGAAGAACCGGAACTGCGCCCGTTTCCCCACGCTCAACACGGACGTGCGATCGGTAAATGCGTATCCAGTGCCCTCCTCCATTCCGAAAGGCACGACGGTGAGGGCTTTCAGCGGCGGGCGTCTGCCGGGCACAGCAGGCGCGACAGCCTCGATACCGATGTAGTAGCTGCGGGGGATGCCGCCCCGCACTCGTATCCCGTCCCCCTGTCTGGCCAACCCGTAGTACGCAGCGCCGTGTGCTACGGATCGCATCAGATCGCCGCTCACCAGGGGTGATACAGGCCGGGGAAACCAATGGTTCAGGACCTCGACGATTCGGTCGCGCACAATTTGCGCACGGAATACGCCGCCGTTGAATAACACGTGTGTCGGAGTGGCGGATTGACGGTGCAGAAAATTCGCCAGATGACGCGTAATCGCCGGGTCAGATGCGTAAGGAAGGCCGAATTCGGTGAGGGTGGTGGGCTGTTCGTCCGGTTCTTCCTCGATGGGAACGGCCGGTAAAAACCCGTCTGTCAGGATGCGAACAACGTCGTCGCGCTTCAGCGTCGACTTGAGCGACTTGCCGACAACACTCGTGCCCCGGCCGAGAATGACGATCGGTAGCTGGCTTTCCTGGTTGTCCTCGGCCAACAACCGCTCCTTGGCTAGCCGGCAATGCTGGTAGAGGCCATGAAACTGTGTCCCGTCGAGCTTGGGGAGACTCTCTGCGACATGGTGGGCAAGAGCGGCGTCGATGTTATCGCCCCCCAGCAAAATATGGTCGCCGACGGCAATGCGGCGCAGGGAGATTTGGCCCGCGTCTTCTTCCACCGCGATCAGGGCGAAATCAGTAGTGCCCCCGCCGATGTCGATCACCAGGATCAGATCGCCAACAGCGACCCGCTCCCGCCAATCCGGATTTTGCGCAATCCATGCGTAGAAGGCCGCCTGCGGCTCTTCGAGAAGGACGACCTTGTCATAGCCTGCCTGTTCCGCTGCCTTCAGTGTCAGATCGCGCGCCACGGCGTCAAAGGATGCCGGTACGGTGACCAGCACCTGATGTGTTTCGAAAAGAGCGTCCGGCCTCATCTTGTTCCATGCTTCCCGCAGGTATCTGAGGTATTGCGAGGAAGCCTCCACGGGCGAGATCTTGCTTACTCCCTCCGGCGCTGTAACCGGGAGGATCGCGGCATGGCGATCGACACCGGCGTAGGAGAGCCAGGACTTGGCCGAAGACACCAGCCGCCCGGGATTGTCCAAGCCCTTCCTCTGCGCCAATACCCCGACGATGGGAGGGTCTTCCAGGAACAAGAACGAGGGCAGCAATGGTTCTTCGCGAACTTCATTCGGATGAACGAATTGCGGAATGGAAAACAACTCTACGGCGCCCTCCTGCGAATAGGCGAGCGCGCAGTTGGTCGTGCCTAAGTCAATGCCGATGACCGGACGGATCTCAGTAACGTTGCTCAAATGGTGTGACCAACCCCCGATGGATGAAGACGTGCAGCAGGCCAGTCGGAAGACGGGGCTCCCTGGCCGCTCTCTCCGGCTCCCTCTTCATGTTCGCACCAGCTTAGGTCGAGCGCAGGGGCGCTCTATCGGTTTATACTCGACCAGTTATCCTGGAGAATCCTATGATCTCGATCCGCATCGGACTCCTGGTGGCGCTGAGCGCCCTTATTGCTCAAGGCCGGAGTGCTCAAATCGAATTCGTGAAGATCCCGCCCGGCGAATTCATGATGGGCTGCGTAAAGGGCGACACGGATTGCATAGAAGATGAAGTGCCGACCCACAAGGTACGGCTGACCAAGGGCTTCGAAATGGGCAAATACGAAGTCACGCAGGCCCAGTGGGAAGCCGTAATGGGTTCGAACCCTAGTGATAATAAGGGCCCGAAGAATCCCGTGGATAGCGTGAGCAAAGACGACATTCACGCGTTCCTGGACAAGCTCAACGCGCAAAACGACGGCTATAAGTACCGGCTGCCCACCGAGGCGGAGTGGGAATACGCCGCTCGCGCGGGCGCGCCCGACCCTCCGAAGGCGTCCCTCAGCGAGTATGCCTGGTTCAACGACAACTCCGGTGATACGTCCCACCCGGTGGGATTGAAGAAGCCGAACGCCTGGGGTCTCTACGACATGCTCGGTAATGTGCGGGAGTGCGTTGAGGACCGGGCGGCCTACTACGACTACGAACCGCTGCCCGAAGTCAGCATAGACCCCAAAGGACCCCAAGGCGGCCGCCGTGGAGGCGCTGGTGGAGGTGGCTTCGGTCGAGGCCGCGGTCGTGGACCTGGCGACGGCCCACCCAGAGGTTACGATGCCAAGGGAAGACTCGTGATCAACGGCGCGGCAATGCCGATTTTCCGCGGCGGTGGTTGGGATAATTTCGCCCCCTACGTGCGGATCTCCGCGCGCTACTACTATTACGACACAAGCTTCAAAGCCAACGACATTGGCTTCCGGGTGGTCCGGGAAGCACAATAAAATCGATAGAATTCTCTAGAGGATCCTCGTGAAGAAACTGAAGCTGCTCTCCTCTCTCGGCGCCTGCCTGCTGGGCGCTTGGATTCCCGTCTACGCTCATCACTCCTTCCAAGCCGAGTATGACGATCAGAAGCCTATCACCTTGACGGGCAAGGTGACGAAGGTGTCGCCCGACAATCCGCATGGCTGGATTTACCTGGATGTGAAGAACGACAAGGGCCGGATCATCAACTGGGCTCTCGAACTGCCTCCGCCGAACGTCCTCCGAAAGAACGGCTTCGACACCTCGGTGTATAGGGCCATGGAGGAGGACCATGAGGAGATCACGGTGACGGCGTTCCAGGCCAAGGATGGCGCCAAGCACGCCTGGGCCGCCGGCCTGACGCGCGGCGACGGCAAGACGGTCATCACGCTGGGCGGCCTTCCCCCGCAGCCCTTCAACGTCAAGCCGAAGGGCGACCGCAAAGTCTACCACTAATCAGCAGCAAAGCGGTCTATCATGAATAAGATGTGCGATTGGAGAGATCGATGAAAAAACTTTTCACCACTGCGTTAACGCTATCCGCCGCGCTGCTGCTCGCGAGCGCCGCACACGCCCAAGTGAAGCTGAACTCGGTGCGAGTCGGCGCGAAAGACAGCGTCGCGTTAGCGAAGTTCTATCAGGCCGCGTTTGGCATGCAGGAAACCAATCGGCTCAATGGAGCCGGAGGACCGGAGATCTTCCTGAACTTCGGCGCGACGACCGAGAGCGCCAAGGCCAACAAGAGCGAGCCGATCGTGATCATGCATCGCGATTCCGACGACATCAAGGACCCGGTTCCTCACCTGATCCTCAACGTGAAGAACATGGCAGCGACCGTCGCCGCGATCAAGGCCGCCGGCGGCTCCATGGCCGGCGATCCGCGTCCGTTCGGAAACTCCGGCATGATGATCGGCATCGCGATCGATCCGGTCGGCAACCGCCTGGAACTGATTCAACAGCCGTAGCACTTCCTGTATTTCTCAGGTACGATTGGCCTCACGCGCCATCGATCCATTTCGCGCTGCCCGTTTTGAGGGCTTCGGCGAACTGAACTCCCTTTAGGGTGATGGTGTGCCGGGCGCTGTCACTGCGAATCAGGTATCCACTTTCCTTGAGGTACCACAAGCTGAACTCGAGATCCCCCTTGGGTGTGTTCAGCAGCCCTTCCAGGTCGCGCAGGCCGAGGCTCGGCTGCTCTGGATGCGAGAATCTCCGGCCGTACAGCAGCCGGAGAATTTCCTCGCGGCGCCGCATTTCGTCCATTACCGGCGGCGCGGTGGGCGGGACCGGTTCGACGCCAATAGCCTCCCGCCGCCGCGCCTCCCGATGATCGCGGTCATAGGCAGCCCGCCGTTCCGGATCGATCAAAACCTCGTATGCATCCGAAATCCTGCGAAACGTATCCGCGTTGCCGCTATCCAGATTGTCCGGATGAAACCGCTGCGCATGAATGCGATAGATGCGGCGGATCGTCTCGGCATCGGCATTGGGGCTGATTTGCAGAATCTCGTAGTGGTCGACGAACATTGCTCTACGTGGGTCATCGGCAGAACCGCCGGCAGTTTTTAGAGCAACCTGCGCGCCGTTCCCCGGTGCATTTATAGTGAGGAGACGAGCATGGACTACGATCTGGTCGTCCTCTTCGAGCACCCCGAGTGGCAAAAGCCATTGTTCTCCGCGCTGGAGCGCCGCGCTGTGCGCTACGGGACGTTCGACCTGAAGAACGGGGCCTTCGACCCGGATCGCGCCCCGGATGCGCCGCTGTACTTCAACCAGGCCAGCCCGAGCGCCTATGTGCGCGGCAACACGCGCGCTGTACCGCTGGCCCTTTCCCTGATTCGCTCGCTCGAACTCGGTGGAGCTAAGGTTCTCAACGGTTCGCGCGCGTTTTCATTGGAACTGAGCAAGTCCACGCAAGCCGCGCTCATGCAGCGCCTGAACATCCCGCACCCGCGGACCCTTGCGTTTAATGCTGTGGACTCGGCGCTCGCGCAGTGGGGAGATCGCTGGCCCGCGCTGCTCAAGCCGGAGCAGGGCGGCAGCGGCGCGCGGATGTACATGCTCGATTCCCCTGATGAGCTCGTCCGCCTGCTGCGCGACCGTCCGGATCTTTGGCTCCCCGATCATCTGCTCACCCTTCAGGAGTACTATCCGGTCGCTCCATCGCAAGGCATCGTCCGGATGGAGTTTCTCGGCGGCGAGTTGCTTTATGCGATGCGTGTCCTTTCTCATGGCTCGTTCAACCTGTGTCCGTCCGAAGTGTGCAATCCCCTGACGGGCGATTCGCACTGTGAAGTGCCGGAGACCAAACCTTCTCGTCCAGTTGAGTTTCACCCGTATCCGGGAGTTCCCGCGTCCGCCGTGGATGCCGGCAAGAGATTGATGGCCGCCGGCCAGCTTGACGTCGGTGGGATCGAGTATCTGGAGGCTGCCGACGGCCGCCTCATGTTCTACGACATCAATGCAAACTCCAATCTTCGGGCGCCGATCGGCCAAGCCTTCGGCTTCGATCCCTTCGAACGAGTGGTCGATTTCCTGGTCTCACAGATAGTGGCCGCAGGCTGACTACAGGACATGGGGCGGGGCCAAGCCCTCAGTGGAGGTCACTTTCGGTTGCGCTGTGATCGCCGCTCTACGGCCGGACTCCGCTAAAGAACACCGTGAGTCCCACGAAAATAACCGCCAGCACGACCGTCGCCCCCCGGAATGCCACCCCGGTCTCGAGCACCGCTACCGTGGGATGCTCCGGGTTGTAGTGCACCGCCACCTTCGCCCCTGCCGGATACAGGGCCGCCCTTTGCGCCGCCGTCTCCTGCGCCTCTGACGCCACGCGAGCCCCGAAGCTTACTTGCGTACTGTGATACTCGCGCCCCTCGAGCACGTACGAATACTCCACCATCGGCTCATACATCGTCACCAGCGTTCCCTGGCTGGCCGATCCGGGGCGAGTCTTGTAACTCTCCGTCTTGCTCGCGACCACCACGCCTTCCACGGTAGGCCACTGCTTCGCGCGATTCTCCTGCCGCCAGTTGTCCCAAGTCATAAAAATCATCCACACCGAGCACAACCCGAAAAAAATCGCCCCCTGTGGTTCCGCGGCCGGCGGAAACATCGACCGCAGCGTCTCCATCCCCGTATCCAGATTCGCGAACATCAACGACGCTCCCACGCCGGCCATGAATACCGCCGCTGCGAACGTCCACGCCCGGGCCGGGCTGTACGGCAGTCGCGTTTCCAGCACGCTCTCGGCCGGGCCCGCAGGATTGTAGTACACCGGCACCTTCGCGCCCTTCGGAAACCGGTCCAGAATCTCAGGCCCCGGCACGGTTCCGAATTTGTCCCCCGCGCGGATCTGCGTGCCGCAATACGGGCTGCCTTCCACCGTGTACTGGTATTGCAACGCCGCCACCGTCTTCGCGGTGGTGGCCTCCCGCGCGCGCTTCTCCCGCTTCACGTCCGTGCCCGATTTCAGAATCACGCCCTCCACCGACGGCCAATGCGCCGCCTGCCGGGCCTTTACCAGCTTGTACACCACCGCGAAGCACAGCAGCGTGGTGAAGCTCATGATCAACAGTGCGGGTACCATGCGGTTAACGGTCCACTTCCGTGATGCATCTTAACAGTTATACTCACTTTGCGACAGAGCTCACGCACCATTCGCCGAAATTTTCGCTTATACTACTCTTGCTAAACGATGCAAGCCGGGACACCGCTCGGACCTTGCCAGACAGCTCACAACGGGTAGCCCGCGACCCCAGTGAGCTGAAGGGAGAATACATTTATGAGTTCCATCGCTGTTCCGGTACGGGAAACGACGCAGAAGCCTTGGATGCTGTGGACTGGCCGCGTCCTTTCGCTCTGGCCGGTCTTTGTGGTGCTGGCGAGCGCCACCTGGAAGCTGACCCGGAACCCGTGGTACGTCATGGAATTTGGAAGAATCGGTTGGCCAGAGACTGCCCTGCCCGTCCTCGCCTTTTTGCAGCTTGGCTGCCTCGCGCTGTACGTATTTCCGCCCACGGCGGTTCTGGGCGCGATCTTGCTCACCGGCTACCTGGGCGGCGCGATCGCCTCCTACGTCCGCATCGGAGACCTCTATCCGATCCTGGTCCCGCTGTCGACGAGCGTGATCGCCTGGGCGGGAATCTTCCTGCGCGACGAGCGCCTTCGAGCCCTGCTCCCGCTCCGCAGGCGAGTACAGCAGTCGTGATTTGATGCCGAATCAACCGCACGGGCCGAGGCGCTTCACTTCACGCCACATCTCTTCAGGTGACAACATGAAATACACAAAAAGATCGTTCCCGATTGCGTTGAGAGGGCTGGGCGTTTTCACTTTCACCCTGGTCCTCACCCTGGCGACGCCGTCGCTATTCGCGCAACCGTCTCGCCCTTCCGATGTACTGGGGATGGCCCAGGTCGGTCACCAGGTTTCCGACCTGGAACAGTCCATAAAATTCTTCAAGGCCAACGACTTTAAGGTGGTCGAGGGGCCCGGCAAGTGGACCGTCGACAAAGAGCTGAACAAGCTAGGCAACACGCCGGGGGCAGAAACGCGGACCGCTGTCATGACGGTTCAGAGTTCGGTGTCCGATGTTCCCTTCACTCTGGTGCTGCGTCAATACCGCGGGATTCAGCGCCAGGACTGGAGCAAGCTCAATTCCTGGGATTTGTTGGGCAACCATATTGACATGACCGTGGACGGCAGCGTCAGCACGTTACTGGACAAGCTGGAAGGACTGAACATGCTGAAGATGCCGGAAGTCCAGGGCCTTCCCAATCCTCGCCAGCAGCAGGGATTCCGCCGCTTCGCCTTTATCTCTGGCCCCGACGGGCTGACCATTGAGAATTTCGGAAAACCCACTCCGAAGCCCGGTGATCCCCCCGCGCGGCCCACGGTTTCCAACTCATCCGCCACCGCCCAAAACATCGACCGCCTGGGCAAACAGACCGGCTTCAATCACTACGCCGTGAACGTCATGGATCCCGAGAAAGCCAGGGATTTCTATGTCAAGGTCCTGGGCGGCGACTATCCGCCCATCGAAAATCCCGGCGCCAAGCAGATCATGCAGAACGGCTGGTTCCCACAGGCGACGACCCAAAACAATCTGCGCATCGAGCTGGTCTATTTCGCCTTGAATAAAGGCAAGACTCCCCCGCCGATGAAGTTCCAGGACATCAACGCTAACTATGCCGTCTTTGAGGTCAGCAACATCGATACGGCTTACGCGAGAGCCAAGCAGAATGGCGCGATCACCGTCTCGGAAGGCGGCATTATTAAGTACCACAAGGGGCGGGCAGCGTTGATTCGCGATTCTGACGCCGGCGGCTATATCATGCTCTGGCAGCCTGGTAAGTAGCGCGCACGTCTCGCTACGCGGCGTTGTTAAAGTACAACGGCGCCTTGAGAAATTTTGAGGCAGGCCCAGGATTGATCAACCCTGGGCGAGCCCCGGATCACTTCTAATTGTTCGGCGTGGGACCCTTGCCCTGATTGGGAGGCCCGCCTCGGCCTCGGCCTGGGCCCCGGCCCCGGCCCGGACCATTCGCCTGCAACAGGTGCGTCATGGTGTGGACGTAGCGCAGCTTGCCGTTCTCGACGTGAAAGATGTGGATATCCGGCGCTCCGCTGCCGCCGGTGGCGGAACCGGCGCCGAACGTGCAAAAGACCGCCACGGTTCCAAGCACCTCGTCTACCACGAAGTGCCGGTTCGCAATATTGACGCCGCTCGGTACGCCCACATCGCAGGAATCCTCCGGAACCCCTCTGCCGGTATGCATGCCGCCCTCGGTGCGGTTGCAAGGGTAACCCCATGGCACCAGATCTTTTTTCCCCTCCAGGAACGCATCCAGATAAGCATTGGCGGCGGCCACCAGAGTATCGCGGGTGTCGCGCCTGTCAGTGGGGACGGCGCCCCAGTCCTCGGCGGACGAGTACTTCAGGTAGTTATCGACGTTAAAGCCCCAGTAGCCCGTCGTGGTCCAGAGTATTTCGATTTCGGCAATCAGTCCGTGATTCACGCGGAGCCGCGTGCCGAGCACGTACGGAGCCGCCTTGTCCGCAACGATCACTTCCGTGAAGGTCTGGCATGTCGAGGTGTCCAGCAGGCTGCGGGAGTGGTCGATCTTCATCGGCTTCTTGATCAGACCGTCGTCGATGTTCATCGTCTTAAAGTTCTCGACGTATCCCAGCCCCTTCGCGAGCGGCAGGCCGGCAGTGTCGCCCTTGGTTTGAGCGGCGATGTACAAGTCCGTTGCGGCCTTGAGGCCGTCGCGCGTACAGGAGACTTGGGCATGGCTGACCGCCGGGGCGAGCAATGCGCCCGCGAACGCCATCCATTTAAAAGTGAAACGATTCATCGAAAGTCCTCCTCAGATTGTTGATGGGTGCGTATCACGGACTAGGGTACCGTAATTCCTAAGAAAGGGAGCGAATCGCTACGCTCGGTCCCCAACCTACTCGGCGGACGGCCAGCCGCGCTGCGTTTCCTTCGGCAGGATGCGGAAGAATGCGTTGATGGCGTGGATCTCGCCGCCCCAGACCTTGAACGCCTCAAACGTCACCAGCGCATTGCCCGGACCATACGAGTGCGTATCGCCGAAATTCATCCACAACAGCACGATACCCTCTTCTTCGTCCACCGCGGCGACGCTCGGCTTCACATCCGGATGCAGCATAATCTTCTGCGTGAACATTCCGGGAGCGTTCGGGCGAGGGCCTCCCACGCCGGCAATGAAGGTTCCGTTCTCTACGCGGTATGCTTCTTTCGCGAACGGGGTCTTGGCATCCGTGAAGTTCCCGATCCGTAATCCCTCCGGATAACGAAGCGCGGCGCGGATCATCTCCGCGCGAGGCATCCGCTTACGGGCAGGCACCGGTGCGCTCATCCCTGGAAGCGGATGGTCCAGCGAATCCGGCTTGAAGCGCGAAGTCGGCGTGATGCGATCCACCAGCGTCTCGATCCCGGTGATCTTCTGATTGGCGACCCGCAGCAGCACCGAGTATAAGACCTGCGCATTCTCCTCGAACAGCATCACGTGCGCGGCCGCGATCTGCTTCCGCAAGTCGATGTAGTCCTGCCGGAAGTCGCCCTTCTTGGTCACAGTCTTCCACAGTCCTTCGCCGAGCTTGAGATCCTTCGAATCTTCCGTGAATCGCACGTTCGCGGCTAACGGCAGACGCGACGGATCATGCGCCACCATCGCGTCGACGTACTTCGTGATCATGCTCTTGAGGCAGGCACGGTTACAATCGGCCGCCTGGACCCCGCTGATTGTCATCGCCGCCAAAACAAGCACGCCAGCCGCGGGCGCGAGATTCCGCGGAATCGCTTGAAGCCATCGTTTCATGCCGCACTCCTCCTCTGAAAGAGTATACTGCGCAAACAGGAGCGCCGGCCCTGAGGCGAAGCCGTAAAGAATGTATCAGCGGAAACTTCGAAGGAGCGCACATCCGATAAACGAAGCTTCAGGCGCCACTTAGAATGCAGCCTCTCAAGGTCTCCACGGTGTCATCAATCGCCGCGATCAAGGATTGGGCATTAACCGGTTTCGATACGTAACCGTCCATTCCGGCGGACAGGCAAACTTGTCGGTCGCCTTCCATCGCGTGGGCCGTCATCGCGATGATGGGTATGTGGGCGCCCGTCTTCCTTTCGCGTTGACGAATCGCGCGGGTTGCCTCGAATCCGTCCATCTCCGGCATCTGCACGTCCATCAGCACCACGTCAAACGTTTGCGTTTCCAGCGCTTCCATCGCATGGTGGCCGGACTCGGCGGAAACGACCGCGTACCCTTGTTTCTCCATTAGACGAGTGGCGAGACGCCGATTCACCTGGTTGTCGTCCACGACCAGAATCCGCAAGCCACTTTTAGTCGCGTGCACCGGCTCGTTACGGACTAGATCTGATTTCGCGCCACCCGATTGCTTGCGGAATGCGCGCAGGAGAGCATACAGGAGGTCCACATCGCCCACAGGTTTCGTCAAGTATGCAGAGACGTCCGGTTCCCGGCACCGACCGGAATCGCCCGCATGCGCAGCCGACGTCAGAACGATCACTGCGCACGACGCTAGCTGAGGATCCTGTTGAATGGTCTCAACCAGCGTAAAACCGTCCATATCGGGCATATGGGCGTCTGCAACTAGCAAAGGATAGGGATCGCCATCCCGCGCCGCCTGTTGCAGCGATGCCAGGGCCTGAGAGCCGCATGCCGCCAACGTGGCGCGGAGTCCATGAAGCCTCAAGGTCTGGCCGAGAAACTTGCGATGCGTCGAATTATCGTCTACTACCAGGACCCGGAGATTTCGCAGGGCGACGATTGCTGCTCGCGCTGGCTCCGGCTGTGGATCGCCCGACGGCGTCAACTGCAGGGTGAAGAAGAAGGTGCTGCCCTTCCCTGGCTCGCTCTCCAGATCCAAGGTTCCACCCATCATGGCGATAAGCAGGGAAGAGATGGTGAGACCCAGCCCGGTTCCACCGAACTGGCGGGCGGTTGTGGCGTCCGCCTGCGAAAACGCTTCGAAAATCATCTTTTGCTTTTCTGGTGGGATGCCGATCCCGGTATCTCGAATGCTGAATTTCAAGCCGGCAAGATCCTTCGATTCAGAAACAGTGTCCACTTGGACGACGACTTCGCCATGCTCCGTGAATTTGAGGGCGTTGCCCACCAAGTTAACCAATACTTGCCGTAATCGGCCGGCATCGCCGATCACATTGTCCGGTACGTTCGGTGCGACGTAGTAGATTAACTCCAGGTCTTTTTCCGCCGCGCGAGCCTCCATGGTTTTCATGGCCCCGGCGACGGCGGATCTCAGGCTGAAAACGCGGTTATCCAGTTGCAACTTACGGGCTTCGATTTTGGAGAAGTCCAGGATGTCATTGATGATGTTCAGCAGGGACTGCGCTGAGGACTGCACGATGGTGAGCGATTCCCTCTGGTCCACCGTAAGATCCGTGTCGAGCACCACGTCCGTCATGCCGATCACTCCATTCATCGGGGTCCGTATTTCATGGCTCATGTTCGCCAAGAACTCGCTCTTCGCCTGACTGGCGGCTTCCGCGGCTTCCTTTGCTTTCTGCAATTCTTCCTCCGCTCGCTTCCTGTCGGAGATGTCGACTAGCATGCCTTCCACCATCGGGATGCCGCCATTTTCATTTTCGTCTTCGATCAGACTGACGTTCGCCAGTACCCATACTGGACGGCCATCCCGGTGGCGCAGTCTTATCTCCAAGCTGGAACAGCCCGACTTGGATTTAAGACTCTGCAAGAACGCTTGCCGTTCCTCATTGTCGAAGTAGAAGTCGGAAGCCCGAAGTCCCAGAGCCTGCACTTCTTCGAAGGACGTATAGCCCATGGTCCGAGCCAGAGCCTGGTTGCAGTCGATGATTCGGCCATCCCAGGAAGTCCGCAGGACTCCGGCCAGGTTCCGGTCAAACAGCCGGCGATACCGTTGCTCGGAAGCCTGGAGGGCTTCCGCTGCGTGTTTGCGAGCTGTGATGTCGGAGGCGATGCCCACGATGTATCGCTTGCCATTCTTTTCATAGCTGCTCATGGCCCTTGCACCGAACCAGATCCAGGTGCCGTCCTTGTGCTGGATCCGGTACTCGGTACTGAATAGCGTGCCCGCCGCGAGCGCTGCAGTGAACTGCGCTTGCACTCTTGGAGCGTCTTCGGGATGAATCCGCTCATACCAGACACCCGATTCATAGATTTCTTGCGGCGTGTATCCATAAAACGTCTCAATGTTTGGAGTGATGAACACGCAGCACCCGTCCGATTCCGCTGTCCAGATGACGTCGGGAATGTTGTCAACCAACAGCCGATATCGTTCTTCGCTCTCTCGGATGGCTTGCTCGTGCGCCTTACGTTCGGTCACGTCCTGCTTGATCGCGATAAAGCGGGTCACTACGCCGGCAGCATCCGGCACCGGCGTGATCGTCATTTCCTCTGCATAACGAGTCCCATCTTTGCGCTGATTGACCAGCTCGCCGTGCCAGCTTTGTCCGGAACGAATCGTTTTCCACAACTCCCGGTAGAACCCAGGATCCTGTTTGCCCGATTTGAGCATTCTTGGGTTCTGCCCAACGGCTTCTGCCCTCCGATAGCCAGTCATCCGCGTGAACGCCGGGTTTACGTATCGAATCCGGCCCCCGCTGTCGGCTATGAGAACGGCTTCCGCGGCCTGCTCGATCGCGGCACTCAGACTGGAGCTCTCCGCTTCCGCATCGCGTGCGGCAGAACTTGCTTTCGAGGCTTCTTTTTTCTGGCCGAACCAAGCCCGCAACACCAGCACAAAGAAAGACCCGAAAAGCGCCAGTGCTAAGAGCCCATACCCAAGGTGGATCAACCCGGAAAAAGCGGCGCCGATCGGCAGTACGCCCATGAGGGTCACGCCTGCCACCAGCAGGCACGCTCTGACGGACACACCGGGCACGTTCGAGAGGCGTAACACGTCATCTCCCTCCGAAGGTGGTTTTTGACTCGGACAATAAGGCCGCGTTCAGTTTTCGCAGTTCGCCGAACATCTCCATGGGAAAGGAGAGCGCCAGACCCACTTCGTAGGCTCCGCGAGTGAGTTCGCAGCGGTTGATGGTTCCCGCCAGCAACAAGTCCGGCGCTTCGATCCTGACAGTCTCGCCGACAGATACCGGATCCGGGATGCGTAGCCGCGCCCCTTGTGAGGAAATATCCAACAGACAGGCCTCCATGGGATGCGCATTGGGCGCTCTTAAGAGTACTGAGTGACCAGCCTTGATGCGCGGCTCTGATCGCCGCTCCAAGGTCGCCGTAGCGGCCTGATCGTGAGCTTGCTTGACCATATCCAGTTCGCCTCCTTGAGCTCGGCTCCGTATGGGCAATTCAGAAGCCAGATGCGCCGCCCATCGTAGGTGCCGTGGATTCATACTCCGGTGGGCCTGCGGCTTGCAGGTGAGTATCCGCCGCGGGCGAGGGCTGGGGGATGTCGCGCAAAGTTCCGCGCCATCTGCCCTAAGGTGTTAGTCCTAATCGGTCTTACGCGCCGGACAAACGCCGCGTTGCGTGCTGGTTGAAGAGCGCAGTGTTGTCTAATGTCCGGCAGCGCGAACGCGTAGAATGCGTTACTCGTGTCGGGGCTGCCCGAAGCCACTAACCTGGGCACGTTCCGGGGGCCGCCTCCGCTACGATACCTGCCTTCTCGATGGACACAGTTTTTGGATTTTGGATCAGGCCGGCAGGTTCTCTCACCTTTACAGGTAACCGACGAACCATGGATGATATGAGATAGGATCAAGACCGATGACTACCCCATCCATGCCCGCCGGCGAAGTGCTCGAGCGCGTTCAATGCCAGTGGTGTCAAAGCATGAACGTGAAGACCGCACTGGCGTGCCAGGCATGCGGCGCACCTTTAGATATCAGAAATCTTGTCAGTGAATCAGGCTGGCGCGAGGCGCCTCGGATTCGCGACATGACGGAGATCCACTTCGGCAACAGCACCTGCCAGGTAGAAGGCGAAATCGTTCCGGCAGCCGAGATCCATCTTGCGGAGGGCGATTCTGTTTTCTTCGAGCACCACGTGATGTTATGGAAAGAGGAGCAGGTTCGGCTGTCGGTGATGCCGCTCACCGGCGGCATGAAGCGTGTTTTCGGGGGCATGCCGTTCCTGATTACCGCGGCAACGGGTCCGGGCCGCATCGCCTTTTCACGCGACGCATCCGGCGAATTGGTGGTGCTGCCGCTTCATCCCGGCATGGAACTGGATGCCCGGGAACACGCGTTTCTCTTGTCCTCCCATCAGATCAACTACTCGTTCGTGCGCGTGAAGGGGCTCACGAATATTTTGTTCGGAGGCCAGGGCATGTACATGGACCGCTTCATCACGACCGGGGCGCCGGGGTTGCTGATCCTACACGGCTATGGGAACGTTTTTGAGCGCAGGCTGGCGCAGGGAGAAAGCATCATGGTGGAGCCGGGCGCATTCCTCTACAAAGACTCGACGGTTCAGATGGACGTGGAGATGCAGCGTCTGGGCACCGGGATCTTCGGCGGCACAAACATAACCATGGCGCGGATGACCGGGCCGGGCCGCGTCGGCATTCAGTCTATGTATGTGCATCACCATACGGAATAGGGGCACGCATGTTCTGTGAAAATTGCGGATCTAAACTCACGGGGGCCGCGAAATTTTGTACCGCTTGCGGTGCGCAAGCCCGGACGCCCGCAGCATCGCCCCAAACGCCGGCTCCCGAGATGCCGGCCCAAACTCAGCCCCCGCCCGCCGCGTTTGCGGTCTCCATGCCGCCGGTTCAGCAGGTACCGCAAGCGGCACATAAGGTGCCTGTCACGAACTACGCCGGCACCGGCATTCCCCTAACGGAGTCACACCCGGCCGGTAAATGCACCTGGTGTGGGGCGGTCATCGACCTCGGCCAGCAGAACTGCCCGAAGTGCGGAGCGGCAACGGGGATGGCTTCGCGAGCGTCCAGCTCGGGCTGGGCCAAACTACCGGGCCGGAAGGATATGGCGCAGCTGAACTTTGGCAAATCCGTCTGCCAGATCGAAGGGGTGTACGTTCCGGTGGCCGACATGAAACTGGCACCGGAAGACTCGGTCTACTTCACGCACAACGTGTTGCTGTGGAAAGATCCGATGGTAAGTATCTCCGCGATGCCTCTGAAAGGCGCATGGAAACGCATGATGGGCGGCCTGCCGCTCATCATGACGCAAGCACAGGGCCCCGGACACATCGCTTTTTCGCAGGATGGGCCGGGCGAGCTGATTGCGCTGCCGCTGCAACCGGGGCAATCCATTGACGTTCGCGAGCACCTGTTCCTGGCCGCTACCGGCAATGTTCATTACGACTGGTTTCAAACCAACATTTGGTTTCAATCGCGAAGCGGCGACGACACCGAAACGCAGTACCCCGTCGGCCAGGCGATGGACCGCTTCGGCTCCGCGCAAGCGCCGGGTCTTCTGCTGCTGCACGCTTCGGGAAACGTCTTCGTTCGGGAATTGGCTCCCGGACAGACCATCCTGGTGAAACCCACGGCGCTGGTTTTCAAAGATCCCTCCGTTCAAATGATGCTGCATTTTGAACGCCCCGCCTCGCTCTTCAACGTATGGAATTCGAATCAGACCTATCTGTGGCTCCGCCTGGCGGGGCCGGGCCGTATCGCGGTCCAATCGGTTTTCAGCCGGATCGAAGGCGAATCGAACATCGTCGGCGCCTCGCAAAATCCGCGGGGTGGCACGAATATCGGCGGGGACATCGTAAGCTCACTCCTCGATGGCCTGTTCGATAGCTAAGTTTGCCGCGTTAGGACTGGCCGCTTCCGCACTCGGGACAGAATTTTGCGATCTTGGGCATTGGTTTGCCGCAGTTGATGCAGAACTTACTGCCCTCCGCCGCCCCGGCGGCCTGAGCGCCTGAAGCCGGAGCGCCGCTGGGAGGCGGGGCCGATGGTGCGGGCCCGGCCGGCGGCGGCGGCTGCTGCTGCTGCTGAAACCCAGGATTCATCGCGTTCACCATTTGCTGGCCCATGGCGAGTCCCGCGCCTAAACCGAAGCCGGAACTGGCCGCTCCGCCTCCTTCATTCGCGGCCATGATGGGCATCGATTGCGCCACTTGAAATTGCGTATAACGGCCCATATCGCCAATCATGTTCATCCCGATGCGTTGATCCAGCAGCTTCTGCAATTCCTCCGGGAGCGAAATGCTTTCCACCACGAAGCTATCCAGCTGCAAACCCAGATCGCCAAACACGGGCCGCAGCCCTTCCAGCAGCGCACTGCCCAGATCGGCCTGGCTTCCGGCCATGTCGATGAAGTTGATGCTGCTCTTGCCGAACGTATCGGTCATCTTGCCCACAATGGTGTTGCGAAGCTGCCCGTCCAGCTCCCCAACCTGATACAGCGCCGCAGTTCCACTCACCTTTTGGTAAAAAACCCGCGGGTCGGCGATGTGATAGGAGTAGATTCCGTAGGCGCGAATCCGCACTGCGCCGAATTCCTTGTCGCGAATCGTGATGGGCGTGGCGGTACCCCAGCGCTGGTCGGTTTGCAAACGTGTGGAAAAGAAGTAAACGTCCGACTTGAACGGGGCCTTGAACGCCTTGTCCCAGTTCATCAAGTTCGTCAGCAGCGGCAGAACCTGAGTGCTCAGTGTGTGCAACCCCGGGCCGAACACGTCGGCGATGTGGCCTTCGTTGACAAAAACAGCTGCCTGGGATTCCCGCACGGTGAGTTGGCCGCCGTTCTGTATTTCCATGTCCTCCATCGGAAACCGATACGCCAGAATCCCCGGGACAGGTTCCGTCCAATGAATAACGTCGATGAATTGCTTGGAGAAGAAACTCATAAATGAAAGGGCTCCTTTCGCAGTATACACTTCACAAAACAGCCCTCCCAAAGGCATCCTTGGTGGAATCGGCCCCAGCCGAAATCGGCCGGCGCGACTGTGCTCAGTTTTCGCTAGCCTAGTTGCGCAGCGGAGTTGCTATCTTCGATCCGGCAGCGCGAACACGTATAACGCGTTGCCCGTGTCGGGACCGTGTATGTCCGAAGCCACTAACCTGGGCACGTTCCGGGGACTGCCTCCGCCGTTGGCGGTGGTCACCGCGAGATACTGTTTGCCGCCTACGGAAAAGGTCAGAGGGAAACCCTGCACGGCGGCCGGAAGGCGCGTCTCCCACAGAATTTTTCCGGTATTGGCGTCGAACGCGCGGAACATGCGATTCAGGTCGCCCGCGAACGCCAGTCCGCCCGCCGTCGACAAAACGCCGGTAAGAAACGGCGCCCGCTGCTCGTATTTCCAGAGTTCGCGCAGCGTCCGCACATCGTAGGCCGCCAGCTTGCCGACATTACCGTTCGATCCCGGCATCTCAAAGTAGCGCGACCGCGCGCCGCCCCCCGCCCCGGCGCCTTCCGACTTATCGACCACCTGCGCGCTGAATTCGAGGCAGCTCTGGCTCAGTGGCACAATCAACCGGTTGCCGGGCGGATAGTAGGACATCGCGGGCCAGTTCTTGCCGCCTTCGGTCGAAGGACATCCCAGCACTCCTTCGCCGATGCGCTGTTCCACGATATCGTTGCGGTAGTGCGGCTCGCCCGTGGTGGGGTCGAAGGAATCGTACACGTTCTGGAACACCATTTCTTTGTGACCCAGATACTTTCCTGTCTTGCGGTCCAGCTTCCACAGAATGCCGGGTTTGCCCGCGCTGAAGACATACTTCTGGTCTTGGTCGGCATCTTTACCATCCACCAGCACACGCTCGAAAACTTCGTCCAGATCCAGCGACTCGCCCGGCGCGTGATCGTAATACCAGACTAGTTTTCCGGTATCCGCATTCAGCGCCAGCGTCGAGTTGGCGTACAGAGTCGCGCCGTTGCCCGATCCCCGGCTCACGCGCATCCAGGGCTTCGCTTGGGCCGTTCCCCAGTAAGTGAGGTTCAAGTCGGGATCGTAGCTGCCGGTGATCCAGGTTTCCGCGCCCACACGAGAGGCGTCGGGGAGGCCTCCCCAGGTATCGCCCCCGGGCTCGCCGGTCAGCGCAATGGTATAGAAGCGCCACACTTCTTTGCCGGTCTTGGCATCATAAGCGCTGATAAAGCATTTCTCCCCGCCATACTGCTGGCAACCGCTCAGACCCTGGATCAGCTTGCCGTTCACGGCAAGCGGTCCGCTGGTGGTGGAGTGCTGGTTCTTGGATCGGTCGCCGATGGTGGTATCCCAGACGATCCTGCCCGTGCGGGCGTCGAAGGCGATCAGGTGCGCTTCGTTGCTGGTCACGTAAACGTTATCGCCGTAAATCGTGATGCCGCGCATGGCCGGCGCGCCCGGGTTGGTGCCGTAGCGATTCTCCCAAATGAGGTCGCCGGTCTTGGCGTCCAGAGCCTGCAATACCCCGCCGTTGTTGTTCACGTACAGCACGCCGTTGTGGACGATGGGCGCGGGCTGGTTCCCGAGTATGACGCCGTCCTGCATGGCCCAACTCCACACCAGCCGCAGGTTATTGACGTTCTGCGTGGTGATCTGATTCAGCGGGCTGAAGGAGCTGGCCCTATAATCGCGCCGGATCATCAGCCAATCGGCCGGATCCGGATTGTGCAACATGGCATCGGTTACGGGGACATAGTTTCTCACCTCGCCTGCGACCGTAAGTCCGCGGGGCGCCTGCTTTGCTTGTTTCCCCTGTTTGCCTTGCTTGGCATTGTTGGCTTCGACGGCCGCCGGACCGCCGCCCGTCTGCAAATACGCCGCGCGTTGACCGGATGCGACGCTGCGAAGAATCGCAGTGGAAGCGGCCGTAAGCGCCTGGTTCCCCGCCCGTGCGCTATTGGCGTCCAGAATAAACGCCGCGAGGTTTACATACGAATCGCCCGGCAGCGCGGCTCCGCCCGGAGGCATGGTGGATTGCATGAAGGTGATCAATTCGGCGGCGGTCCGGTCACCCCACTGGGCCAGGAAGTTGGCGCCCGCCAATTGCGGCCCTTCCCGCCCGCTGAGATCGGCGGAATGGCACGACGCGCAATAGGTCTGGTAAGTTGCGCGCCCTGCCGCGGCCTGGTCCTGCGTATAGGGTCCGGCCGGACCCTGCTGTGCAACCAGAAGCTGTGCAACTAAAATCGCCACGCCGCAGGCTACCGCCGCCACTGCGAGAGTCATCCGAATCTTCATCATGCCCCCTGCTTCAAGTAACCAGCCCCGGATTGCCGTCCGGCGCGCCCATGCAAGGTACCGCCATCAGACATCGTGTCACAAAGGAGTGACACAACGAAAGCGCACTTAGGCCGCTTTTCCCTCACCTCCCGGCGTGTCACATCCGACACGACGTGTCTGGGAAGACGCGCCTTATTTTTAGATAACTCCCTCAGAATCAGGTGGTTGCTCTGTGGGTGTCCGTCTGCATTCTAGGCTGGCATGAAACACGCAAACCTGAAATTGACCGTGAAACTGGCGGCGCTTGTGGCGATTGCGGCATTGGAAGCCCATGCCCAGGAATCAGGCCGGCCCGCCCAGCCCCCCGAACAGCGCCGCATCGTGATCTCGATCCCGAACCGCAAGCTGATGCTGCTCGAAGGCGATCGGGTGCTGCGGATCTACGACGTCGCGGTCGGGAAGCGTTCGACCCCGACGCCCAAAGGCGCGTTCACGATCGTCAACCGCGTCCCCAATCCCGCCTGGTATGGCCGCGGATCGGTGGTGGCGCCGGGAGCCCGCAATCCGCTGGGCTCGCGCTGGATGGGCCTAAGCGTCAAGGGTTACGGCATCCATGGAACCAACGCGCCCTCTTCCATCGGCAAGGCCGCTTCGCACGGATGCATTCGCATGCGGAAGCACGACGTGGAAGAGCTGTTCGGAATGGTGACCGTGGGGACGACGGTCGAGTTGCAGGGTGCGCCGACGGAACTGGTAGCCAAAATCCTGGCGGATGCGGTTACAGAGTAATTCAACACAAGGACAAAACAGGAGAAAGACGATGGTGTTACTGAAGTATTTGCTGCTGTTCGCCGGGATCGGTCTGCTCGCCGGAGCGGCCGGAATCCTGGTCTGGGATCTGTATCAGATTCTAAAATTGCGGAAAGAGCGCACGGTCCCCATGGGGGAATTGCCGGGCCCGGAGCCTTCCCCCTCCACGGCTCCGATGATTCACTGGAGCACAATGAAACAGCTGGCGGCCCTTTCCGCGGGTCCGCTGCTGGCCGGGCTGAGCATCGCGGTGGTTCCGAGCGGATTCGCCGGGGTGCGGGTGAATCAATTCGTGGGCACCCGGCCGGCGACGTTGTACCCGGGGGTTCATTGGGTGATTCCACTGATCGAAACCATGGAGATCTACAACACTCGCGATGATCTGTTCACCACCTCGATGAAAGAAGATCCCAAAAAACCCACCCAGCAAACGCTGCGCGTGCAGACGCGCGAGGGCCTGACGGCGGGCATGGCCGTCGCCGTCCGCTACCGGCTGGATCCGAACAAGCTCGCCTATATTCACACGAATGTGCCGGAGCCGATCGAGGACCAGATGATCGCTCCGGCCGTCGCCAGCATTTTCCGCGATCTGTCGGCCCACTACACCGTCCGCGAGATGTTCGCCGGAAAGCGCGACGAAGTCGGCTCGCTGGCGTCCACACGGATCGCAGCCAAGCTGGGCGCCGACGGGATCCTGGTCAAGGAAGTGATCCTGCGGGATATCCAGCTTCCCGCCGATTACGCGAAGGGGCTCGAAGGATTGCTTTTGAAGGAGCAGGAGAACGAGCGCCTGAGCGTGGAACTTGAGGTAAAGCAGAAAATGGTTCGAGAGGCCGAACTGGAAGCGGAAGCGCAGAAGGCACGTGAGATTAAGCTGGCGGAGGCGCAGGGACAGATCGTCGTTCTTCGGGCTAAGGCGCAGGCCGACGCCATGCAGCACACGTTGCCCCTGAAGGAGAAGCAGATCCAGCAATCGCGCCTGGAAGCGGAAGCCCGGAAAGAAGCCACCGTGATGAATGCCGAAGCCATGGCGGAAGCCAAGGTCATCGACGGCAAGGCCGAACTGGAAAAGCGCAAACTGATGAATGAGGCAGAGGAGGATCGCATCCGGCGCACCGCGTCAGCCGACGCCGAGAAGATGCGGCTGGAGGCTTCCGTGCTGACGCAGAATCCCCTTCTGATTCAGAAGATCATCGCGGAGAAACTATCGGACAAAGTGCAGATCATGATGGTGCCGAACGACGGCAAGTTCTTCTTCGCCAATGACGTACTGAAGGGCGCGATGACGGTATCGGCCGGGCATTAAGAATTGCGCAACAGAATAAAGATGAAAAGAGAGAGACGCGAGAGGGCGGGCTGCAAAGCCCGCTCTCCTTTTTTGTTATGATTCGTGCGGTGAAGCGGGGATTTCTGCTCTTCTTCTGCGGTCTGCTGGCGAGCGCGGCGCCGCTGGAGGACGCGGTCGCGGCGCTGGCTAAAAAGATTTCCGCGCGCCTCGATCCCGCCGAGACCGTGCGCGTGACGGCGCGCAACTCCAGTTCGCTCCCCGCGGCCGAGGCGGCGAAAATCCAGCCGGGGCTGGCGCGAGCGCTCCAGCGCAGGGTGCGAGAACCCAAACTGGTGGAAGTAGCCGTTACCGTGTCCGAGAACGTGCGCGGCTACATCCTGGTGGCGGAAATCAAGCGGGAGAACGAGACGGCCGTGGAGATGGTGGAATTTCGTCCCGCCCCGCCCGCCGCGCCGGCGCGACCCATGCTATCCCTCGAAAGTAAAGTAGTCTGGGAGCAAGATGCGCCGATCCTGGATCTCGCCATGATGGGCGACCAGATGCTGGTGTTGGATACGGGCGGAGTATCCCGCTACTCGCGCGATGCGGGAAAGTGGGAGAGGACGGCTCTGGCGCCGCTGGTTACGAACGTGCGCGATCCGCGCGGACGCATCGTGGTGAATAACCAAACGCTCACCGCCTATCTGCCTGGCGTCACCTGCAGCGGCCCGGCTACGCTCGCCTCCGCGATGGAGTGCGAGGAAGGAGGCCGGTTCAAGGCGGCCGGCAACACGCAGGATATGAGAGACTGGCGCGGAGAGTTCTTCACCAGCGCGGAGTTTGGCGGCGATATGGTTGTGTCCGAGATCGACGGACGTACGCATGTGTACGACGCCGCACACGCTCCTCAGGCAGTCTTCGATAGCTGGGGCAGCGACTTTGCGGTCATGCCCCCTTGCAATGGACAGCACCTGATCGCGACTTCCGACAACGACCGGCACTCGCCCGATTCCATAGCGGTCTACGATCTGGTGAATCGCGCGCCCGTCCGCGTCAGCGAACCCGTCGAGTTCACTGGTCCCGTAACGGCGCTCTGGCCGGCCGGCGACGGAGCGTTGGCGGTCGTGCGGAACTTGTCCACGGGGAAATATGCGGCCTATCACCTGGCGCTCGATTGCAGCCGCTAACGCGCTGTTGGCGTTGACCGCCGCGGTGAGGCTCGAGGCGGCGCGCCGCCCGCGCTACGGCGGCGAACTGCGGATGGAGATGCGCGCGACTCTGATGTCCCTGGATCCCGCCGGCACGCCGGAGGATCCGGCGGCTCTCGCCGCGCAGCGACTGTGGCTGCCCGCGGTGTTTGAAACGCTGGTGAGGCTGGACGGCCGCGGGGAACCGCTGCCCTGGCTGGCCACCTCCTGGACGCACGACCGGGCGCGCAAGGTCTGGGTTTTCGCCGCTCGCAAGGACGTCAAGTTCCACGACGGCACCCCCTGGTCGCCTCCGGACGGATCGATTGCCGTTCCGGACGACCAACCTATCGAACAGATCCTGAGAGAGATGGCCGGAGCGCGCAGCGCGATCACGATGCGGGCCGCGGATGGAACGCTGCTTGGAACCGGGCCGTTCAAGATCGAGCGGTGGGATGCAGGGAAGTCCGTGAGTCTGGCCGCCAACGACGCGTATTGGGGCGGACGGCCGTACCTGGACACCATCCGCATCCAGATGGGCCGCAGCCTGGCCGAGCAGGCGAACGATTTCCAGCTTGGCAGGGCGGACGTCGCCGAGATCCCCGTGCGAGACCTGCGCACGCCGCGAGCGCGCGGAATCGTGGCCTCCGATCCTTCGGCCATGGAAACGCTGGCGCTGCAGTTCGATGTGGGGCGCGTCCCGCAGCCGGTTCGCGACGCGCTGGCGCTGGCCATCGATCGCCCGGCGATCCACAACGTGCTCCTGCAAAGACAGGGTGAGATTTCCGGAGCTCTTCTGCCGCAGTGGTTGAGCGGCTACTCGTTCCTGTTCCACACGGAGCGGGACCTGGCCAAAGCCAAACAGCTTTCTCCCACGGCCCGGACGCTTACTTTCGCGTACGACCGCGACGATGCCGTGGTGCGGCCGATTGCCGAGCGCATCGCCGTGAATGCCGGCGAAGCGGGAATCACGCTGCGGCCAGGCACGGGCGCGGCGGACCTTCGTCTGGTGCGCCTGCCGATCACGGCGGTCGATCCCTTGCTGGCGCTCCAGGATCTGGCGGCGCTGTTGAAGGCTCCGCAGCCGGGCATCGCCGCCAGTCCCTACGAGGCCGAGAAGGCGCTGCTGGAGGAGTCCGGCTTAGTCCCGCTGTTTCACCTGCCGCGAGTTTGGGTGGTACAGGGGAACGTAAGGAACTGGCCCCAGCTCGAAGAGGCTTGGCTGGACCCCCGGACAACCCCGTGACCTTCCGCACGAAGCTCCTGTTTATTTCCTGCTTTACCGTCGCGGGCGCGGTAGCGCTGGTCACCGGCGCCGTATCTCTTTCGACGCGCCACGCGTTTGAGCGGATCGACACGGAGCGGCGCGAAGCCTTGCTGGCGCAATTTCGTTCGCAACTCGACATGCAGAACGCGGACATCGCCCGCCGGATGGATCTGGCTGCCCGATCCGCGGCGGTGCAACAGATCGCCACGGGTGCCGCGGAATACGATCGCGCGCAGGGAGAGGCGGTCGCCGCCGGTCTCGATTTCCTGGACGTTGTACAACCCGACCTGACGATCATTTCCTCGGCCCACTGGTCGGCGCGCTTCGGCTACAAGAACGACTGGCAGATCGCGCCGGAGGACTGGCATACCCGCGACGTTTTTCTGGCGCGCATACCCACGCCGGAGGGGCATGCCACCGGGTTCATCGCGGTTCGGCCGGTGGCCGGGGGAAGAGCGCTGATCGCAGGCGGGCGGCGGCTTACACCGGAGTTGCTCAAGTCGCTGGGACTCGCGCCGGGCATGCGCGCCTTGTTTTGGACGCCGCCCGGAGAAGTCATCGGTGCACAGGGAGGCGTGAGCGGCGCGCAACAGCTGGACTCGCTGATCCAGACGGTGCGCGATACCAATCGCGAAGCGACGGGTGTGGTGCGATGGACCGCGGACCAAGCCAGCGCGGAAGCATTCCTGGCGTTGCCGCTGACGCGTAGCGGCATGCTTACCGGAGTGCTGCTGGCGGGCACGTCGTTAGGGGCGCAAATGGCCCTGGAGCGATCGATCCTATGGACCGGCATCGCAGTGGCAGGATCCGGCGTCGTGATCGGCGTGCTGCTGGCCTGGTGGACCACCGAGCGGATCACGCGGCCAGTGGCGCTGTTGGCCGCAGGAGCCCGGACGGTGGCGGGAGGCGATCTTTCGGCTCGGGTCGAGGTTCTTTCGCGCGACGAGATCGGCGAGCTGGCCCGCGCATTCAATCGCATGACGGAGCAGCTTCTGGAACAGCGCGAGCGCGCCATCCAGGCGGAGCGCGTCGCGGCTTGGCGCGAGCTGGCGCGGCGCTTGGCGCACGAGCTCAAGAATCCGCTGTTTCCGCTCCAGATCACCATCGAGAACCTGCAGCGGGCCCGTGGCTCGGAGGAGTTCGAAGAGGTTTTTCGGGAAAGCACGTCCACCCTGCTGATCGAGCTGAGCAAATTGAAAACGATCATCGGACGATTCAGCGATTTCGCCAGAATGCCCGCGCCCCGGATCGAAGCGATCGACATAAATGACGTTGTGCACGATGTGATGAAACTCTACGAAGCGCGCTTTCAGGCCAACGGCCAGCCCAAAATCGAGCGGGTGCTGGAGCTCAAGAGCGCGGGAACACGGATTCCGGCCGATCCCGAGCAGTTGCAGCGCGCCCTCAGCAATCTGGTGCTGAACGCGATGGATGCCATGCCCCAGGGCGGCATCTTGCGCATCCGGACGGCGCGGGAGGCCGGCGGCGTTCGCCTGGAAGTCTCCGATTCCGGCCAGGGTCTGACCGGGGAGGAATGCGCCCGGCTCTTCACTCCGTACTACACGACCAAACAGCACGGCACCGGATTGGGCCTGGCCATCGTTCAGAGCGTGGTGAGCGATCATGGTGGGAAGATTTCCGTGGAGAGCGCACCCGGACGCGGGGCGACCTTCATTCTCGATTTTCCCGGAGAGACCGCTTGAGCCACCTGCTGATCATCGACGACGATCCGAACACGCTGGCGTCGCTGGCACGCGCGTTTCGCATGGCCGGACACGAGGCCACCGTCGCCGACCGCGCCGAGCGCGCTCTGGAGCTGGTGCGAAATCAATCCTTCGATCTCATCTTTTCCGACGTCGTCATGCCGGACAAGGACGGGATCGCTTTGCTCGAGGAGATGCGCGCGGCAGGCATCACCACGCCGGTGGTGATGATGTCCGGCCAAGCCACGCTGGATATGGCCGTGCGGGCCACCAAGCTCGGCGCCCACGATTTCCTGGAGAAACCGCTCTCCACCGACAAACTGCTGCTGACCGTGGAGACGGTGCTGAAACTGAAACGGCTGGAGGCCGAGAACCGCGAGTTGCGCGCCCGGCTGGGCCGGCATGAGATCGTCTGGCAGAGCGACATCATGAAACGCGTGATGGCCCAGGTGGAACGTGTCGCGGCGGGCGATTCGCGCGTCTGTATCCTGGGCGAAAGCGGCACCGGCAAGGAACTCATCGCCCGCGCGGTGCACGAGAAGAGCGCGCGGCGCAGCGGCCCGTTTGTGGCGCTCAACTGCGCGGCGGTGCCTGGGGAGCTGATCGAATCCGAGCTGTTCGGTCACGAAAAAGGCGCTTTCACCGGGGCGGCCGCGCGCCACGCCGGAAAATTCGAGCAGGCCAATAAAGGAACGCTCTTTCTGGATGAGATCGGCGACATGCCCGCGGTGATGCAAGCCAAGCTTCTGCGCGTCCTCGAAGAGGGCGAGATCGAGCGCGTGGGCGGCTCAGGCGCTCAGCGCGTGGACGTGCGAGTGGTGGCGGCCACGCATCGAAACCTCGAAGAGCACGTGCGTGCGGGAACGTTCCGCCAGGATCTCTTCCACCGGATCTATGTCTTCCCGATTCAGTTGCCTCCGCTGCGCGAGCGCCCGGACGATATTGCCGGACTGGTGGAACACTTCACCCGTTCGATCAGCGAGATGAACGGCTGGAAACCGAAACCGTTCGCGCCGGCCGCTGTATCGGCTCTCGAGCGTCACGCCTGGCCCGGCAACGTTCGCGAGCTGCGCAACGCCGTGGAGCGCTTGCTCCTTCTGGCCGACGGGGAGGTGGACGAGGCAACGGTGCGGTCCGTGCTTCCCCAGGTGGCCGTGAAGACGCAGCCTTCCGGGACGCTGGCGGCGCGCGCCGAGGCTTTCGAGCGCGAAGCCATTCGGTCCGAACTCGATCGCGCGCATCACAACATGACCGAAGCCGCCCGGGCGCTGGGCCTGGAGCGCAGCCATCTTTACAAGAAGTGCGCGCAGCTGGGGATCGACGTAAAGGGCATGCGCCGCGCGGAAGAATAGCGCTCGACCGAGCCGTTCACTCGTTCGGCTGATTCGCCGCGTCGCGCTGGACCGGCTTTCCGTACACTTCGATCCAGGCGACATCGGAGTACCCGCCACTGCCATGGCCGCTTCCGGGCATGAGATCGGCAAAACCGACGGCGTCGACCTTGCTCAGATCCACCTTGTCGAGCAAGGTCCCCTTGGTCTGCACTTTGGGCATGCCGAGCTTGAGCCAGTGCACTTCAGACAAATAGAATTCACTCTCGTGGTAGTCGAAGGTGTTCGCGTCGACGTGATCGCCGATGAGGAACGTACCGTCCGCAAGCTTCAAAACAGGCCGTACTTCGTGAAATCCCGACGTCTTGGTGTACCAGCGGATTTTCGCCTTACCGGTGAGATCCACATAGCTATCTTTGTCGCTGAGCGTGAGCGCGCACGAGGAAGCGCAGAGTCCGGACCAGATGTGAGGCACATTTCCCTCGCTCGTGACGCCGAAATCTCCCTTGCTCTCGCCGTACAGATTCAAAACCAGGTTCGGGTTCGTCACATAGTCTTGCGTCACCGGCACATTGCCGGGCGCTTGCTTCCACGTTTCCTTGAAGAACAGCGGGGGCGGTTGAGGCGCAGGCCCCCGGCCGCCGCGTGCGCCGGGTTGCGCAAACACGCTGGTCGCCGCGCACAGGAAGATCAAGCCAAAGATCTGTCGCTTCATACAACCTCCATTTGGATGCCCGGGATGTCCGCCGGGCCGTGCGCCCGTTCGGTGTCGCCCAAGGTGAACCGCCACATCGGTACGATTATGCAACATCGATTATGCAACAAGGCCAATCGCCTCTCAAGGCGCGCCCGCGGCGGCATCGCACAGCCGTTTGATCGCGGCGTTGATCGAAGACGCCAGGGGCCGCAGCCGGCTGCTTCGACGCCCGCGTGCTTCGCGTGAGGAATCGGGCGGAAACAGCAAGTTTCGCGCTCCCCGCGAGAACTCAAGCTGAACACCTTCCGCGCGTCTTCCGCGATTTACGATATTCGAGTCGTCCAAACCCCCAAGATGGCCGGCGACTGCATTGTCGATTGCGTCAGCGGCCCGTATGCCGTGTGCTGCGAATCCCCGATTGATCGAATCGACGACGATCCGGCGTCCACGCTCCCACTTACCGCCAATATATACGATCGGTTCCGCGGACTCGCTTGCGCCATGAAAGGTGACCACAAACCCCGTCTGAGGCAGCATGCTCTTCAGCGTAGGTTCATCGAAATTCGTGCTGGGTATATGCAGTTCTTTCTGGTTCCCCTTCCGGAGAAAGCCTGCAAACTCATACCAGGCCCAACCACCCGCCTCCGCCACAGCCCGCATGATGTCGGACGAGCCCGGCTCGATACCGCCGCCGTGCGGGGCGATCAAAAGACAAAGCTCGATTTTGCTATCGCCGAACATGACACGAAAGTCCCGTCCGAGCACGTACCCCCGGCTCAGAATCTCCGCGTAACCGCCTGGCTTAGCCACGGAAATAAAGATAGCACCTCAAAGGCGTTCATAGGCGAACGCCGCAGAGTTCGCCGACCGACAACAGGTCGAGGCGTCGCGCTTTCGCCGCACCGGCTTACAATTGGCCATGGCCGCGCAATCCAGCCCACTCAACCCGGGACGCATCCACCAGGCCCTTACCTCCTATCAGCTGGCCATGGCCCTCAAAGGCGCCATCGAACTCGACCTGTTCACCCACATCGCGGCCGGAGCCACCACCGCGGCTGCCATCGCGCCGCTGTGCCAAGGGACGGAGAAAGGCGTGCGTGTGCTCTGCGACTATCTCACCGTTCACGGCTTCCTTACCAAGTCCAAGGGAGCCTATGGGCTCCTGCCCGACACCGCCGCGCTGCTCGACAGGAACTCGCCCGCTTACATGGGCTCGGTCGCCGACTTCTTCACGCATCCTACGATGATGAACAAGTACCGTGACGTAGCCGCTCTGGTCCGCAACGGCGGAGCCACCGATCACACGCTCGCGCCGAACGACAACGTCTGGGTGGACTTCGCACGCTACATGGCTCCCATGTTCGCTCTGCCTGCCAGTATCGTCGCGCCGCACGTCACCACGCCCGGCGAGCCCGCGAAGATACTCGACATTGCGGCAGGTCACGGCTTGTTCGGAATCCACGTTGCACTCTACAACCGCGCCGCCGAAATCACCTTCCAGGATTGGGATAACGTGCTCGAGGTGGCCCGGGAAAACGCCGCGGCCAGGGGAATCGCCGGCCGTTTTCGCACGATCCCGGGCAGCGCTTTCGAGGTGGACTTCGGCACGGGTTACGACGTGGCACTGCTGCCCAACTTCCTGCACCACTTCGATTTCGAAACCAACGTAACGCTGCTGAAGAAAGTGCGCACGGCGCTGAAGCCGGCCGGCCTCGCCGCGGTGATCGAGTTCGTGCCCAACGAAGATCGCGTTTCCCCGCCCGACGGAGCCCTCTTCGCCATGCGGATGCTCGGCACCACGCCCTCCGGCGATGCCTACACTTTCACCGAGATCGACCGCATGCTCCATGAAGCCGGATTTGGCGCAGGCGAATTGCACAGTCTCGCCCCCGCGCCTCAGCAACTGATTCTGGCGCGAAATCAGCCGGCGTAAACGCGGGCCGCTACCGTCGCGGGGCGGGAGCGTCGAGAGGATTCAAGCCTCTCTCGTAGCCCGGATCCATTGCCGCGAGATCCGTGCGATAGCTCACCGAGTTCGCCGTGGGGAAGCTCGCGGGAACCTTCTGGGTTACCTTGCCCGTCGCGGCCCATTCTGTCCCGCGCTGGAACGTCACGACGAAATCCACCGAGCTCAGCGCGTTGATATCGTGACCCAGGGTCGTATGGAACACGCGCCCCTTCCCGTAGCTGAGCGTCATCAACATCGGCTCATCGTGGCCGGTGCCGTGGTTGGCGGGATCGGAATACGCGGTCGCCAGAACGGTCATATTCTTTCCGGGACCCCGAAGCCGGGCGTACAGCTCGTCGCCCTGATGCATCCAAAGCTTCGGCAGACCGTGCGTGATGGGATCATCTTCACGAACCGTGATTTGAAATGGAGTCCGCTGACCATGACTGCCTGCCGCTCCGGGAGACGCATCCGAAACCAGCTTGCCGTCCTTGTAATACCAGAACGGCCCGGCCTTCTCCGTCCGGCCGCGCCAGCCGCCCACGCCGATCATCTCGTTGAAAGCGGCCCAGCCAGGAAAGGCATTGTCCGCGGCATGCACACTGACGAAACCGCCCCCATTTTTAACGTAGTTCTCGAACGATGTTTTGAGCTCCGCCGGCCATCGCTCATCGGGCGCATCGTAGTTCCACACGATGACCGCGTACTTGCTGAAATCGGGCTTAAACGCGGAAAAGTCGGCGCCCGCGGGCGGCGCGGTTACGACATCCACCTGGAACAGGCCCGTTTCGACGAGCTCCTTCCGGAGCACCGGCGTGGTCAGCTTCCACTTGTGATAGGTGCCGCCGCTTTCCCCATCCAGCAGCATGACGCGGATCGGACCCGCCGCGCGGGAAACGCCCGAGAGGGCCAGCATGGCCCCGACCAAATGGAGTGCCTTCATTACTGTACTTCTCCTTGGGGCAGGGCAAACGCATACAGCGAACCTCCGCCGCCCACCACCAGATACTGCCTGCCGTCCAGCTCGTACAGGATGGGAGCGTTTCCCATCCTCCCGATGTCCTCATGCCACAGCGTCGCGCCGTCGCTGGAACGAAGGGCCATCACGTTACCGGCAACGTCGCCGCTGAAGGTCAGGCCGGTTTCCGTTGTCAGCACGCCGGCCGTGCCCGCGCCATCCCCGATCGGATGGTCCCAGACAATCTTTCCGGTCTGGTAGTCGATGGCCCGAAGGAACGCTTTGCCCGCAACGCCATAATCCGCGCCCGCCCATCCGTAGGCTCCGTGTTCGGGCTTGAAGAAATAGATGCCGTAGCCATCCTGAGCGCTCACGATAAACAATCCGGTCTTCGGATCGAAACTGGGGGGGCGGAAGTTGGTGGCGCCGCTCTCGTTGGGTGCCACCAGGACGCCATCCCGCGCGGGATATTTGGCCGGATTCGGAATGGGGTGGCCTTCCGGATCGATTCCTTTCGCCCAGTTGACGGTGGCGAAGGGAGCCGTCAGCAAACTCTTGCCGTTGGTCCGGTCGAGCACGAAGAAGTAGCCGTTGCGCGAAGCCTGCATCAGCATCTTGCGCGGCTGGCCGTTGAAATTGGCATCCACCAGCACGGGGACTTCGTTCGCGTCCCAATCGTGGGTATCGTGCGGCGAGGCTTGGAAGCCCCAGACCAGCTTTCCCGTATCCGGATTGAGCGCCACGATACTGCACGTCCAGTGATTATTTCCGGGCCGGGCGGCGCCATTCAGCACCGGCGTGGGATTGCCGGTGCCAACATAAACCAGATTCAGATCGGGATCGTAAGTGCCGGTGGTCCACATCTGGCCGCCGGTGGCCCCGCCGCTGTCTGGCTCAGTAACGCCGGGAGGAGGTGTGCTGTAGAAAATCCATTGCGTCTCGCCGGTATCCGCGTCCACCGATTTCAATTGTCCCGGAAGGTTATCGAAATCGCCGGAGACGCCCACCAGCACGTGATTACCCACGACCAGCGGCGCGTTGGTCGACCAGTAGCCCTTGTCGGAATCGGCAATCACAACGTTCCATTTCACCGTGCCGTCCTTCGCGTTCAGCGCGATCAGGTGACAGTCGGGAGTGGTCAAATATACTGTGTCCTTGTAAACAGCCGCGCCGCGATGGCCGATGTGGAACGCGTGGTTGGGAGGATTCTGGTAGTGCCAGAGTTCCTTGGCCGTGCGGGCATCGACAGCCCAGATGTTGTCCGGCGTGGTGACGTAGAGAACCCCGTCCACCAGAATCGGAGAAGATTTGATCTGCTGCGTCTGGCCCGTCTGGAAGCGCCAAACCTGCTGGAGCTTGCCGACATTTTCCGGAGTCATCGCGCTGAGGCTGGAATGCCGCTGGCCGGAGTAACCGCCGTGATAGTTGAGCCAGCTATCCGCCGGCGGGTGGAGCAGTTCCTGTGGGCTCACACTTTGGGCGGAGGCGGTCTGGACCGAGACCGCAAGCCCCATTCCTATTCCGAGAATCAGAAGAGCACGCGCGTTTCCCGTCACTCGTCTCACTTTAATGTCTCCAAATAGGCGTAGACGTTGTGCATGTCGGCGTCAGTGTATTTCCCCAATTGCTCGAAATGCGCCGACATCGGATCGTCGACCTGAAACTTGACAGCGCTTTTTGCGTATTGTTGGCGCGCTCCCACGGGATCGAGGACGGTAATCGTGAACTCGTCCTCTGCGGCCAGCGGGGCAATCACGGCCTGGCCCGAAGCGAGCGTAAACGTGACTTTCGGGGCAGGCGTGCCGCGGCTCGGATAGAGCATCCGCTGCAGCAGCGCCAATCCGCGATATTTGGTGGCGATACCCGCCAGGTCGCCCGTGGGTGAATGGCAGCCCGCGCAGCCGCCCGCGCCGTTGAAATAGCGGCGGCCCGCAGTCGCGTCTCCGGTTGCCAGATCCGCTTCGTCCACCGACCGGCGTCCTCCGCCGAGCGCTTCAGACTTCGTCTTCTGATCGTGGATGAACGCGACGATCGCACCTACATCCGTGGCGCTCAGGTTAAAGGACGGCATGCCCTTGTCGGCGCGGCCCGCGCGCAGCAGAGGTCCGATCTTGTCGCCGCGCGTGTCTTGGGCCACCAGTTCGGAGCGCGTCAGGTCGGGTCCGGTTTCTCCGCCCGCCGCGTCGCGGCCATGGCAGAAGCCGCATTGCGAGGTGAACCGTAGGGCGCCGGCCTGAATCTGCTCGCTCGGATACGTCTGCGGCGTCACTGTCGGCGGCCCGGGCTGCGAGGCCGGGCTCTGACCGGGACTACGGGGCGCTGTCTTCGCTTGACCGGGCGCTTGACCCCGCTTGGTCTGGTCCGCAGGCCGGGCATTGGGCCGAGGCTCCTGC
>CAVXFR010000037.1:0-11760 GCA_963761045.1 Terriglobia bacterium
CGTTGTGGGGACGGGCGAGGCAGCGGATGCCCAGACCGAGGTCGCGGCGCACTAGGCGGCGCGCGACGTAAGAGAGCTCACTTTCCCAGGCCTGTCACGGTCTGCCACGCGCGGGCGGTTGTTTCGTCGGGCAGCCAACTGGCTTCCGCCTTGGACCCGGCAAAAGTGCGGTAAGGCGCAGCCTCGCCTGTTTGATTGTTTCCCAGCCAAGCGGATTTATCGTTGACGGCGCGCAATGTCGTGCCATCCGGGGGCAAGCGCTGGCGCAGAACGGCTGTGATCCCGGGGGATCATGAGGTCGATCGACTTTTCGCTCAGGTCGCCGTGGGTGGCATCCGGCTCGACGGCGAACGTCCAGGGAGCGCTCGCCGACCTGCCACGCTTCCAGAAGTCCTCCGGCCCATGCCCATTGAGCACCGTGGTGTCTTTGCCGCCGTGGATAATCAGCGTGGGTATCTGGATCGTCGCTCCTAAAGGATTTCCCCCGCCCCCGGCGGAATGGTAAAGCACGAAAGCGAGGATGCGTTCCGGGAACGCCTTGACGAACGATTCTGCCGCACCTCCACCAGCCGAATGTCCCCAGAACAGAAGGGGCGCGTCGGCCAGCTCCTGATGTCCGGTCTCCCCAGCCAAACGCTGCAAGACACCGAGGAGAGCATCGTGGATGCCATCACCGGTGGCCCTCAAGCCTTTGTCAACAACATTCGGACTTATGTTGCTGAACTGAATCCCAAGGACCGCGGCATCGAGCGTTTCTGCCAGTTTCAAAATCCGGGGAGCGCTAGCAACCTGGAAGCCGAGGCCGTATTCGATGACCACCAGTACGGCACGGATCCGACTCACCTTCTGGGGAATAAAGATCTTGGCTTCTGCATTCACGTCTTTCGGAACAAGATTGACCGCCGCCGCGAACTCCCAGCCACGCACGGCATCGGTTGGCGCAGTCTGGGCGTAGGTTGCGGCACACGTGGCGCATAGGATCGCAACCAAATAGGATCTGAATCCGACGGTCCGGTTGGTCATATCCTCCTCTTCGCGGCTTACTTCTGTGTGTCGCTCTCCGTGCCGAGGGACTCCATGACTTCCAGATACTAGTAATATTTCAGACTAGCGAGCTGAGTAAGCCCCGCTCGTAGGGACGCAATTCTTCGAGCGCGCCCGCCCTCACGATCGCCGGCCAATCCGGATTCGCGATCAGTGCGCGGCCCACGGCGACCAGGTCGAACTCGCCGCGCTCCAGCCGGTCGAGCAATTCATTGATACCCGTGCAGGGGACGGCATCGGGCGAGCGGAACGACGTCATCACGTCGGCGTCGAGCGTGACCGATCCGACGGTAATGGTGGGCTTGCCGGTTAACTTCTTGGTCCATCCGGCCAGGTTGAGATTGCTGCCTTCGAACTCCGGTTCCCAGAAGCGGCGCGTGGAGCAGTGAAACACGTCCACGCCTGCGTCGACCAGCGGCCGCAGAAAAAGATCCAACTCGGCCGGGGTGGCTGCCAGCTTCGCGTTATAGTCGTCGCTTTTCCACTGGGAAAAGCGCAGCGCCACCGGGAATTGCGGCCCGACCCGCTGCCGGACTTCGCCGAGCACTTCCGTGGCGAAACGCGTGCGCGCGACCAGATCGCCGCCATAGCGGTCGGTGCGCTGGTTGGTTTTCTCCCAGAAGAACTGGTCGATCAGGTATCCGTGCGCTCCGTGCAACTCGACGCCGTCGAAGCCGATTTCCTGCGCCGATCGAGCGCCCTGCGCGTAAGCCTCAATGGCGGCATCGATCTCCAATTGCGTCATGGCGAATTGGCCGGAGGGGCCCACGGGATGCACGCTATCGGCCGGCGGCGGGCTCGAAACCTTCAATCCCAAGTGCCAGAGCTGCGAAAAAATATGCCCGCCCGCGGCGTGCACCTGATCCACCACGCGCGACCAACCCTTGAGGGCGGCTTCGCCGTAGAGGTGCGGCACGTTGGGATCGAATCCGGCGGCGGGATGCGGAGGATAGGTTCCTTCGGTGACGATCAGGCCCACTCCGCCTTCGGCGCGGCGGCGGTAATAGGCAGCGACATCCTCGCCAGGCACGCCGCCGGGCGATAACGATCGCGTCATGGGCGCCATCACGATGCGGTTGGGGAGGGTGAGGCCCTTGATGGAAAAGGGCGTGAAGAGCGCCTGCGCGGAGCGGGTCATGATAACTTTGGGAACTGGGTGCCGTCACCCACCACGAGGTTCCACTTGCGGACGTGCCAGCGTTTCACCAAGCCGTTGCGAACGTACGGATCGGCCTCTGCAAACGATTCGGCAGGCTGCGGGGACTGGCCGCGGAAAACAAATATGGCTCCATCGGCGGGATCCGCGAGAGCGCCCGACATCACCATCGCGCCGCGATCGTAGGCTTTTTGGACCAGTGTGAGGTGCTCGGCGCGAAACGGGCCGCGCCGGTCCACGTAATCGTCCACTACGTCGTAGAACAGGAGGAAGTGCATAGGCGAAATATAAGGATATCGCCCGCCCGTACGATAATGGGGGAAGAAACCAGGGACGGACTTTATGAAGGCAAAACTCCTGCTGTTGTGCGCGCTCTTCTTTCTGGCTGCGCCGGCGTGGGCGCAACGGTCGATGACGGTCGCCGAGGTGATCACGTTCGTCGATTCTCAAATCGAGTTGAAGGGCGACGATCGCGCCACGGCCGACTTTTTGCACAAGATCAAACTGACACAAAAGCTCGACGATCGCGACGTGGAGGATCTTCAGGGGAAGGGCGCGGGGCCCAGGACCATTCAGGCGCTGCGCAAGCTCGGTGAGGATTCCGCCGGACTGCCCGCCGCTCCGCCGCCGCTCGTGGTCGCGCCGCCTCCCGTCACGCCTCCGCCCAGCGCGGCCGAGCAGGCAGCCATTCTCGCGGCCATGAAGGACTATGCGCTCAACTACACCAAGAACCTTCCCAACTATATGTGCGTGCAGACCACGCGGCGGCGCATCGAACCCACTGAACGCGGTTACGTGCCTCAAGGAGACACCGTTCAGGAGCTGCTGATGTTTACCGATGGCAAGGAATCCTATAAGGTGGAGGCCATCAACGGCAAGTCGCAGAACAATGTGACGCACCAGCAACTCGGCGGCGTGGTTACGTCGGGAGAGTTCGGCAGCTTGCTGCTCAATATTTTCGATCCGGAGACGGGAGCGCAATTCCGCTGGGATCATTGGGCCACGCTGCGTGGAAAACTCATGTACGTGTTCGCTTACTCGGTGCCGCAGTCGAAGGGCTACAGCATGTATCACGGGGAAACGAAGCGCGAGTACACGTCCGCGTATCAGGGCCTGGTCTACGCCGATGTCCAAACCAAGATCGTAATGCGGATTAAGATGAAAACGGTCGGCGTTCCGGCCGATTTTCCCGTGCATGAAGTGAACATTACGCTGGACTACAGCCCCACCAAGATCGCCGATCAGGAATACGTGCTCCCGTATCACTTCGAGCTGACTTCCAAGGAGAATCGGGCCGACACGACGAATCGGGCCGATTACCGGATGTACCAGAAGTTCGGCGCGGAGTCGGCGATCACTTTCGGCGACGTCGAGCCCATCCCCGAGGATCAACTGAAGGAGCAGCCGGCCCCGTCGAAGAAATAGGAGCGGCTAGCGCAGGTGGTAGCGGGCGAGGGACTTGAACCCCCATGACCTTGCGGTCGGACGATTTTGAGCCGTCTGCGTCTGCCAGTTCCGCCAGCCCGCCACGTGAGAATCATTTTAGCGCGTTCGCGCGCTCCTGGATCCGCCATTCCGTGCTGGGGTATCGCTGGGACCAGTCAAGACGACAAGAACCAGGCTGGGCTGACAGCTATGATTGGGACAATGGATGTCACGAAAATCAGCGCTGGCAGAAACCCTCCCATGGACCTGCACGCGATCATTGAAATCCCCGTCGGAGGCACGCCCGTCAAGTACGAGCTGGATAAATCCTCCGGCGCGATGTTCGTCGATCGATTTCTCCACACCGCCATGTTCTATCCCGGCAACTACGGTTTCATTCCGCAAACGTTGTCGCAGGACGGCGACCCCATCGATGTGCTGGTCATTGCGCCGGTGGCGGTCGTGTCCGGCGCGATTGTACGCTGCCGTCCGGTGGGAGCTCTATTGATGGAGGACCAGGCTGGGCTTGACGAGAAGATTATTGCTGTCCCGGTTGACGATCTTCACCCGTTTTACACGGGGATCGGCTCTTATCTGGATCTGCCCGAGATTATGCGCGAGCAGATCGCCCACTTCTTCAATCACTACAAGGATCTGGAGCCGGGTAAGTGGACTCGCATCGGCCAATGGGTGGATGTGGAGAGCGCAAACCGGCTGATCATGGAAGCGATCGACCGGGCTGCGCAAGCGCCCGTCAAACACTAGCGCGCACGCAGTTCTTCCAACTCTTCGAGAGTGCGCGGCCAGTCTTCGCGCAGCAAGCGGCTCAGCGCGCGATCGGCCAGCAGGCGGCCTCCGGTCTGGCACGCGGCGCAGTAGTTGGTCTCGTTCGACGCGTAGCGGATACGCTGGATCTTCGACCCGCAGCGGGGGCAGGGCAGGCCGTAGCGGCCGTGCACGGCCATCTCTTCACGGAACGCCGTGACCTTCTCGGGGAATTTGCCGGCAGCTTGGGCGCGAAGACGTCCGATCCAGTCCTGTAATACCTCGCGTGTCGCGAGGTGAAGCCGCGCAATTTCTTGAGCCGTCAGCCGCGATGTGAGCGTGATGGGCGAAAGCCGCGCGCGGTGCAATATCTCGTCCGAATACGCGTTGCCGATTCCGCTGAACGTCCGTGGATCGGTCAGAGCGCGCTTGAGCGTGTGGTTCCCGGAGGTCAGCGCGCGCGTGAACTGGTCGAGCGAAGCCGTCATTACATCCACTCCGCCTGGGTCGAGAGCCACCAGCCCCGCTTCCCCGGCCGCCATGTGCAGGGACGCGCGCTTTTGCGATCCTGCCTCGGTCAGAGTGAGGCAGCCGGAGTCGAACAGGAACGCCGCGAGGGTGCGGCGGCCGTCGGGTTTCTTCGCTTTTTCGAACCAGTGCAGGCGGCCCGCGATCATCAGGTGCAGCACCAGCCAGATATCGTTATCGAAGCCGATGGCGATGCGCTTGCCGACGCGCCTGATCGCCGACACCGTGTGACCAACGCATGCCTCTACGGGAGGCTCGATGGTGCGCAGCAGGAACGGGCTCGCGATCTGGGCCTGGAGGAGCTTGCGCCCTGTGATGCGCCGGTCCAGCGCTTCGATATAGACCGTGATGTCGGGGAGTTCCGGCACGGGTGTACATATTAGAGAATACAAACATGACTCCCGCTGAAATCCGAACGCATCTTCAGTATTCGACCTGGGCCTCGCAAAGGCTTCTCGACGCGGCCAAGAAGCTCAATCCGGACGATCTGACGCGCAACGTCGGCGTGTCACATGGAAGCATCCTGGGGACGCTGTCGCATATCCATTTCGCGGACCGCATCTGGTACTCGCGCGTGGTGGATTCGAATGAGCCGGTGATCCGGGAGTCGGATCTGGCTACGCTCGAAACCGAGTGGCCGGCGATCCAACGTAAATGGGAAGCGTGGGCGGAGAAAGTTCAGGACGCCGATCTCAAACGCACGGTCGCTACCAAGTCACCGGACGGCATTCCCTACGAGGTGGCGGCGGAAAAGGCGGTGCTGCACCTGGTGAATCACAACACGCTCCACCGAGGGCAGGTGATGGGGATGATCCGGCAGCTGGGAATCGCGCCGCCGCCCACGGATTTGATGATGTACTACCGGCTGTCGCTATCTAAAGGTGTCTGACACCTTTAAAAACCCATGACCTGATAGCCGGCGTCGACGAACAGGACGTTGCCGGTGACGCCGCGGCCCAGGTCGCTCGCCAGGAACACCGCGGTATCGGCGACCTCCTCCGGCGTGCAGTTGCGCCTGAGAGGCGCACGCGTCGGCATGGTTTCGAGCATCTTCGAGAGTCCCGCGACCGCGCGCGCCGACGCCGTTTTCACCGGTCCGGCGGAGATCGCGTTCACGCGAATGTTGGAAGGCCCCAGGTCGCTCGCCAGGTAGCGCACGCACGCTTCGAGCGCGGCTTTGGCGACGCCCATCACGTTGTAGTTGGGCACGACGCGGGTCGCGCCCAGGTAGGAAAGAGTCATCACCGAACCGCCTTTGGTCATCAAGGGCGCGACGGTGCGCGCGGCTGAAACCAGGGAATAGGCGCTGACGTCCTGTGCCAGCAGATACCCCTCGCGCGAGGTTTCCACAAATGGACGCGTCAGGTCTTCGCGGTTGGCGAAGGCGATGCTGTGGACCAGTACGTCCAGACGGCCGTGCCGGCGGACGGTTTCGGCCAGCTTCGCCAGATCCTCATCGCGGGTGACGTCGCATTCGAAGATCGCGGCCGCGCCCAGTTCCGCGCCCAGGCCAGTGACGGTTTCCTTCAGGCGCTCGCCCTGGTAGGTCAGCAGCAGTTGTGCGCCTTCGCGGCGGAAGGCTTGGGCGATGGCGTAGGCGAGACTCCATTTGTTCGCCACACCCAGGATGAGCGCGGTCTTCCCCGCGAGCAGTTCAGGCATTAACTCAATATTCTAGCGTCATTAATTCAACGAGGCAGCATGCATCGCTACTTGGGCGACGTCGTTGAGCAGCTTGACGATGTGCAGGGCAATCGACATCATCTCGGGCACGACGGCGATGACCATCGACGCCATGACGCCTCCGATGAGGGCGTATTCGGTCATGTCCTGCCCTTTTTGATCCTGCCAGATCTGATTGAGCCAGAGCCTGCTGAGTAACTTTGCCATCGTCGGTCTCCTCTGTGGACAGGGTATCGCTCCGCCGCGGGTGCGCCATCCCGATCCGAGGTACTACGAGTACCGAGCTAAGTGCAGGACTGGAGTCCCGTGAGCCTGTACACTGAATCTACAGCCGCTTGGATCTCTCCACCCCACTCATGTATGTGAAAGGCGTGGGCCCGGCGCGCGCCGCCATGCTCGAAGCCAAGGGTCTTAAGACAGTGGAAGACCTGCTTACGTACGCCCCTTTTCGCTATGAGGATCGCAGCAACGTCAAGCAGATCCGCGCGCTGGCCCCGGGCGAAATGGCCACGGTGCTGGCCGAGGTCCGCACCACGCGGCTCGCGGGCTTCCGAAGGCGCGGTCTGGGCATGTTCGAAGCTACGTTTACCGATCCGTCGGGAGCAGTACTCACGGGCAAGTGGTTCCACGGCGGATACCTGAACGATATCCTGGCGCCGGGGCTGAAGGTGGCTCTATTCGGCAAGGTGGAGTACGACTCCTACTCGCGCGGCATCGCGATGATGCATCCAGAGTTCGAGATTCTATCGGGCGACGATGACGGGGACTCATCGCTGCACACGGGCCGGGTCGTTCCGGTGTACGAAGCGGCGGGGAAAGTGAACACGCGCGTGTTTCGCTCGCTGATCCATCGCGTTCTGGAAAGCTTGCCGGCGCAGCCGGATCCTTTGCCTCCGCATATTCTGCAGCAGATGAAGCTGCCGGACCGCTGGAGCGCCATTCGCGGGCTGCACTTTCCGCCGCCCGATTCGGACCTGCGGCTGCTGAATTCGTTCCGCTCGCCGGCGCAGTTCCGGCTGATCTTCGAGGAATTCTTCTGGCTCGAATGCGGGCTGGAGCTGAAGCGCGCGCGGGCGCGCCTGGATCCCGGGATCGGCTTTGAGCTGAGCGAGCGCGTGCGCGAGCGGATCAAGCAAATGCTGCCGTTCAAGCCTACCGGCGCGCAGAAGCGCGTGCTGGCGGAGATCGCGCACGATATGGCGGCTCCGCATCCCATGTACCGGCTGCTGCAAGGCGACGTCGGCAGCGGGAAGACGCTGGTGGCGGCGGAGGCGGCGATTATCGCCATCGAAAACGGCTTCCAGGTGGCCGTGCTGGCGCCCACGGAAATCCTGGCGGCGCAACATTACTTCTATTTCAAAAAGCTGTTCCAGAAGCTGGGGTACACGACGATTCTGCTGACGGGGTCGAACACCGCGCGCGAGAAGATGCAGCTCAAGAAGCTGGCGGCGGCGGGGTTGGCGAAAGTCGTCATCGGGACACACGCGCTGCTCGAGGCCGACGTCGAGTTCGCCAAGCTGGGCCTGGCGGTGGTCGATGAGCAGCATCGCTTCGGCGTCGAGCAGAGGCAGAAGCTGCTCGAAAAGGGCGGGCAGCATCCCGATGTGCTGGTGATGACGGCGACACCCATTCCAAGAACGCTAGCCTTGACGATCTACGGCGACCTGGACGTCAGCGTGATCGACGAAATGCCGCCGGGAAGGAAACCGATCGTCACAAAACACGTGGAGGACGCGCGCGTCGAGCAGGTTTATAGTTTTGTGCGTAAGCAGATCGATCAGGGCTCGCAGGCTTATGTCGTGTATCCCGTGATCGAGGAATCGGAGACGCAGGCCATGAAGGCCGCGCAGAAGATGCACGAACATCTGTCGAAGGTTGTTTTTCCAGACTTGGCGGTGGGATTGTTGCACGGCAAACTATCTTCCGACGAGAAAGAATCGGCGATGGAGAAATTCCAGCGCGGCGAGACCAATATTCTGGTGTCGACTACGGTGATCGAGGTCGGCGTGGACGTGCCGAACGCCACCGTCATGATGATCGAGCAGGCCGAGCGTTTCGGACTGGCGCAGCTCCATCAGCTGCGCGGGCGCGTGGGCCGGGGGGCGGAACAGAGCTACTGCATCCTGGTCACGGAGAAGCTGAATCCGGCGGCCAGCGAGCGTATCCGGACGCTGGTCGAATCGTGCGACGGTTTTTACATCGCCGAGATGGATATGAAGCTGCGCGGTCCGGGCGAGTTCTTCGGCACGAAGCAGTCCGGGCTCCCGGCTCTGCATATCGGTAATATTCTGCGTGACGGCGACATCCTGGAGATCGCGCGCAACGAGGCGGCGGCGTTTGTGGCGCATCCGCCGTTGGAGAGCGATTTGCGCAAGGCGATCGGGTACATCCGCGACCACTGGCAGCGTCGTTACGGACTTGTGCAGGTAGGATGACGCAAGTGGGATAAATGCGAGTCATTGGGGGAGAATTTCGCAGCCGCGCTCTTAAGTCCGTGCCGGGGGCCGACGTGCGCCCGACGCCCGATCGCCTGCGGGAAGCGTTGTTCAACGTCCTTGCGCCGCGCATCGAAGGCGCGATCTTCGCCGACCTGTACGCCGGTACGGGCGCGGTGGGGATTGAGGCGCTGAGCCGCGGGGCGTCCCGGGCGATCTTCGTCGAGCAGAATCGTGCGGCGGTGAATGTGCTGCGCCAGAATCTGAAGTTGCTCGAGATCGAAGCGCGCGCCCAGGTGTTGCAGGGACGGGTGACGGCGCTGCTCGGCGGGATTCACGCGGATATTGTGTTTCTGGATCCTCCCTATGATCTCGCCGGCGAGTACGAGACGACTCTGACGAAGCTGGGCGCGCGGCCGCCGCACCTCGTGGTAGTCCAGCATGATGTGCGGTTAAAGATCGCGCCCGCCTATGGGACGCTCGAACAGACGCGCGTCCTGCGGCAGGGGGACAACTGCCTGAGTTTTTTCTCTCCGCCTTAACTAGGGTTGCCGCGGCGCGGCCAGGTAATTGCGGAACATGAAGAAGCACGCGACCGTCACGGCTACGAAGATTACTGCCGCGATGACGATCGCGACCCGGCGTCCGGAGACGGTTTTTTCGGAAGGCTGCACGCGTTTTCCAGGCGCTAGGGCGAACTGAGCGCCGCCGACGCGCCTCTCGAGTTGGTCAGGGTCACGGCCACTTTGGTCACTGAGGTTGCGTTGCCTTGGGTCACGCTGAAGGGAACGGTCAGTTTGAACTGGCCGCCGGTGGGGTTGGACGCAGCATCGTTGAACCACGCAGTGAAGGCGGACGTCAGGGGAACTGCGACGGGGGCGGGCGCCGTATTGCCGCTCGATACCGTGAACGTAAAGCTTCCGCTCGATACCTCGCGCGTGTTGGAGTATCCCGTGACCACTACGGTGAGTCCGCCCGAGACCTGTTGGAGCGCCACCGAGGTGATCACCGGTACGGCGGCAGCGATGGTGATGGTCTTGGTCGGAGCGGGGGAGGGCGTAATGTCACTGCCGCCCGCCGACAGGCTGGCAGTGAGCGTGATGGTTCCCGCGACGGTGCCCGTCAAGATTGCCGGAGTACCATCCGACACGGTCGTAAAAAGGCCTTGCGTTGTGTTGGGACGCACGACAAAGAACAATTTGCGCGTCCCGTCCGAGAAGCGCACCATGTCGTCCGTGCCGCCCGCCGAGGAGGCGAACGTCAGTGTCAAAAATCCCGTAATCTCCAGCGGGTAGGGTGTGCTGGTCGACAGGCTCAGGGCTGGTTGCGTAGTGGTACCCAGGCTGATGGAGACGTCAGGTGCCGGCGGCGCGACAATGGTGATGGTGATGGTCTTGCTTCCCGTCAGGCTGTTCGCGTCGGTGACGCTGAAGGTGACCTGGCTGGTTCCCCCGGGAGAGGGCGTCCCGCTGATCACGCCGGTGGCGCTGTTCAGTTGCAGTCCGCCCGGGAGAGTTCCGGAAGATAGCGCCCAGGTGTAGGGCGGGGTGCCGCCGGCCGCGGCCAAAGTCTGCGAGAAGGGCGTCAGTACGCTCCCAGTGAAGTTACCGCTGGTGATCAGCAACGGGATCCTGATGGTGAAAGTCTTGCGCCCAATGGCCTTGGCGGCATCGGTCACCAGAACATCGAACGTGAAATTCCCAGCGTTGGTGGGTGTCCCGCTGATGACGCCGGTGGCCGGGTCCAGGGTGAGCGCCGGCGGCAAGGCTCCGTTGGCAATCGTCCAGGTCAGCGGCGCCGATCCTCCGGTGGCGGCCAGGGTTTGCGAGTAGTGCTGGCCCAGTACGGCGTCGGGAAGCGAAAGGGTCGTGATCACCAGTCCCGCGCCGATCGTGATGGTGAACGCCTTGCTGTCGGCGCCGCCGGCGTAATCGGTGACCTGTATCGTGAGCGGGAACGTTCCCGACACGGTCGGCGTTCCCTTGATCTGCCCGCTCGATGAATCCAAGGTCAGGCCGGCGGGAAGGGTTCCGGTCTTGACGGCCCAGTGGTAGGGATACGAGCCGCCCGTGGCCGTCAGCGTGTCGACGTATGGTACGCCCGCGAAGCCGTTCGCCAGCGAAACCTTGGTGATGGCGACCGCGGGGCTCACCACCAGGTTATAAGGTTTTGTAAATACCTCTCCCGCGTAATCGTGGAGGGAAACCGGGATGGAGAACGTTCCGGCATTGGTCGGCGTGCCGGTGATGATTCCGCTGGTCGCGCCGATGCTCAGGCCTTGAGTGTTCGTCGAGTCGAAACTCCAGCTGTAAGGCGGGTCCCGCCTTCCGGCAGAAGATATCCGTGTACGGGAGATTCTGGATCGCCGAAGGCTGCGCAGTGTTCTGGATACCCAAGGGTCCGAGCGTCTCCAGGAAGTCAAAAGTTCGGGTCGTGGTTAGGACCATATCCGAATCCGACAGTTGGATTCCGAACTTATATATCCCGACGTCGCCTCCGAGCCCGGTCAACAGGCCGTCCGAGGACAAGCTGAATCCCGTCGGCAACTGCGAGCCGGGTGCTACGGACCAGATCAGAGGAAGGCCGCCGGTCCCCTGCAATTGGAACGAGTACGCCTGATTCACGGTGGCGTTCGGCAGCGCCAGGGTGGTGATCCCAAGGCCGCCGACCACGCTGATGGATAGTGTTTGGTTGGCGGTCTCGGCGGACGCTTGATCCAGGACG
>CAVXFR010000038.1:0-18521 GCA_963761045.1 Terriglobia bacterium
TTAGACCAGACTGGGGCTTACATTCCTCACGCTGCCGTGGAGCTGGATTCAGGCACGAACAAGTATAAGGTCCAAGCCGACGATGCCGGCGTCTACCGACTCTCAAATCTGCCGGTTGGTGAATATACCCTGAAAGTCCAAGCGCCGGGATTCAAGACCCGCATTGTCAAGTCCATTCGTCTGTCGAAGGCCGAGCCAAATCGCCTTCTCGATATTCCTCTCGACGTCGGAGCCATGGCGTGTGGTCAACCGCTCATCCTGGACCGGATTCTGCTGCCGCCTGGAGAAATGTTCGGGCGTTTGACCGGAACCGTGGATCCCCCGGCGGCAGGAATCGAGGTCACATTGGTCTGCCGAACGTTCCGCGCGTGCAAGTCAACAAAGACCGATGCAAGGGGGCGTTTTACTTTCAATATGCTCTCTTCAGGTGTCTACGGCCTGAACTTTCGCCGCGACGGCTTCTATCCGGAAAACGCGACCGGATACGACTACACCGTGAATGCCGGCTGGGAAGCAGTGTATAGCTCTGTTCGGTTGCAGCGCTGTCCCAACGGCAACTGCGACCCCAAGCTGCGTCCGAAGCGGCCAGTCCGAATCTGCGAGTAGTGCGCTACTGAATGCACGCCCCGCCGCTCGCCGTCCGGGCGATCTCCGCCTGCGCGTCCCGCATGAAACCGCTTTGGGCGTGCATCTGTTCGACGAACGGATCGAGGAACCGGCCGAACTTCTTGAGCGTCGCCGAATCCCGTTTATCGGCGGCGTCCTGGATGGTCTGCCGCGTCCATGGCGACAGGACCTCGACCCGGCCGACGAACACTCGCGCGGTCGCATCCGGCGAGGGCGTAATTGTCAGCGGCAGCAGCGTGTCTGTTTGCGGGCGCGGCACGACGTAGAACACCCTCATTCCCTCTTCGAACCAGGAATCGTGCCAGGTCTCCACCATGGCCAGAGCCTCCTTCCGATAGAGTCCGAACTCCACCAGCTCGGCGACCAGCTCCTTCCGGAGCTGCGTCAGGTCGCCGGTCATGTCGGGCGGGTCCACGTTCACGGCTGCGCTGAGGCCGCGCACGAACCGGTAACCGACTTTCCCGCCGCGGTTTTCGAAAACCACTGCCAGCGGAATCGTGTCGGGAATCGTCGTGCGGAGCCGCAGTTTGCCGTCCGGCAGGAATTTCGGCTGCAAAGGCGGTAGGAAGCTGCCGATGCCGCGATAGAAGATCATCCTCTCGTTCTGCTCTCCCACGCGCAGCGCGTCCGCGTCCGTATGGCGAGCCTCATAATACCGGCTTGGTCCTTGGCTGGATGGCAGCGGCGGGTTCTCGCCGGGCAAAATCTGGATGGAATCCCAATCTGCGCGGCCGTTTCGAAAATCCAGGCCGGTATATGGATGCGGGCCGTATTCTTTGCTCACCTTGCTCGGTTGCGGATAGTATTCCGTGATCCAGCCTTTGGGAAAGTCGACGTGAACCGAAGCCGTCACGGGCCGCTGCGAATAGAAGAATAGGACCGGCGTCTCCATGCGAACCATACCGGGGAACGCCTTGTAGTTCTGAAGATCCAGCCGCGATACGAAGCACGGCAGATCCTCTACACCCGACAACGGCGCCCATTGGACCGGCAGTCCGCGCTGGTCGGCGACGGATGTGAAGGTGCCCCACTCATGGACCACCAGTCCATCCTGGGCGCGCGCTGCGCCTAAGCTGAGCACGGCGATCGCAGCCATCGAAACAACTTTCATTTCGCACCTCCCATCAACGTCTTCAGAACCGATTCGACCTCGTCCGCCGTGGCAGCGCGAGGAAAAAACTTCGATGAGTCCCGCAGGAATCCGTTGGGTCCGAAGGGAACGATCACCGCCGCGGTGGCGTTTTCGCAGTGCCCGGTCAGGTTGACGACCCAGGCGCCCTCCCGCGGCCAATCGCGCGAAACGGCGAAAGCGCCCACCGCCGTCGCGGGAACCAGCCGCACTGGGACGGAACGCCGCGCGCCACTGACGATGCCCTCCGCGGTCCCGGTGATTTGTGCCTTGGCGGGGTCGGCGCAGCCTTCTGCCCGAACCGCGAGGCCGATATCCTTCTTGACGATGCGTCCGGGGACTGTCACCGCGACCGGATTGCCGATGGCCAGGGAGAAATCCGCTCCCCACACGGATGACGTCACCGCCGTTAACATCAAGGCCGACGCCAGAGCCAAACGGGCGATTCTTACCATTTCCATGCCAGTTCCTCCCTCCACGACTTCAGCGCCGCCGGATCGAGTTGCAAGACCTTCTCGCGCGATACGCTCGCCGGCAGCGGGACCAGTTCCGCCATGCGATCGAACACGCGGATCCTGCTCGCGGCATCCACCCGGGAAAGCAGGTTCCACAAGGTCAACGTATCGCGCACGCGCGCCTCTGTCAGGACGGTGGCGAGCGTGTTCGGACCGCCGCCGGCAAAATCGAATGCCTCCAGCGCCTGCTGCAAGGCCTCGGGCGCATCGATAAAATACGGAGTTCCCGGGCCGGTCCCCGATCGCGTACGGCAGTTGGCGCCCGCGGGCACCAGCGACTCGCGCCCCTTCCATTCCAGCGAAACCCAACCCGAGGTCACCCGCAGCACGCCGTCGCCGGATTCATCCGTCTTGATGTTGTACGCGCAGCCGAGATCGACCGCCGTGCTCGCGGGCGTATCCACCAGGAACAGGCGCGGCGGAGCCGTGACCGTGGCGCTGATCTCGCCGCGCGCCAGCGTGAGCCGGTCTTCCGTGGGACTCGCCGCCACGAAACGCACGCGCGTGTTCGGCTCGACATCCACCGTTCCGATATCGCCCACCGTAATGCGCGCGCGCGATGACGCATCCGTCTCGAGCCACTCGCCGACCTTGATCTTTTCAACCGTCGGAGATCCTGCGAGTCGCGAGACATCCCACGCCGTGGGCACGGGACGCATCACGAACCAGGCGGCCGCGACCACTACGGCCAGCGACGCCGCGCTCATCATCCATACCGGCCAGAAACGCCTTCGACGCGCAGCTCCCGCATCCAGCGCCGCCTCGATCGATCTCCAGATCGTGTCGGGTGCTTCCGCCAGCGGCAACTGTCCGGGCTCGATCGGGCCTAGCGGAGGTCTTTCGTCAGGCATCTTCATCGCCGTGTCGCGGCCTCGCGCAATTTCGCCAGTTTCTCGGCGAGCAGCTTGTGCCCGGCGTTCAACCGGGACGCCACCGTTCCCGCCGAACACTGCAAAGCCTGAGCCATTTCCGCATAAGAAAGATCCTCGAAGTAGCGCAGCAGAATCGGCATCCGCAGCTTCGGCGGCAACGAGGACAAAGCCGCCTGCACGCGCTGAGCGACTTGCCGCCGCGCCAGATCCTCATCCTGTGAACCCGGATCGGCGACCCGGGCCAGCTCCGCCGGTTCCGTGAACCGCTCCCGCGATTTCTCCTTGCGCGATCCATCCAGGCAGGTATTCACGGCCAGCCTGTGCAGCCACGTCGAGAATTCCGAGCCTCCGCGAAAGCTCTGAATGTTCGTCATCAGCTTCAGGAACACCTGCTGCGTCGCATCGCCGGCCGCGGCCGCGTCTCCGTGAAAAAAATACAAAGCGATGGAATACACTTTGTCCTTATACGCCTCGTAGAGCGCGCGAAACGCCTCGCGATCTCCCCGGCGGCAAGACTCGATGATCTCGATAACCTCGGGATCGGTCACGGCCACCAAACCTCTTAGACGGGACGTCCTTGGGATTTCTTCGGATTTCTTCGGAAAGTCGGCGTGATTAGAGCGTAACCACGCGATGGTCCGGGCAATCCACGCGGATCGCTTCGTACAACCGGCCGGCCAGATCCAGCCCATGCTCGGCCCCATGTTGAGCAAGGAACGGCAGGATCGAATAGAAGCGCTCCTGCAGATGCCGGTGCGGATAGAGCGAAGCGCTCAGGTAGCGCGATTCTTCCGACGCCCGCGCGTCCCGGCGCATCGTCTCGCGCTCCGTTTTCTTGCGCATCTTCACGATCTGGTACAGAATCTTCGCGCGGCTCTTCAATAACGCCGCCGCCAGCGTCGGATCGAACGTCTCCAGCCCCGCGCCGAGCCGGTCCAGCTGCCCTGTGACCTGGGCCGACGTCTCTTCGAACAAGCTCGCCACCGTTTCCGGAATCAAAGCGTGCGCGATCCGTTCTTTCAGCGCATCTTCGGGCACGAGCGTATCGGTCAACGCCAGTCCGTAGCGCGCCAGCAATTTTGCGGTGCGCGCGTCCAGCAAGGTGAAGCTCGCCCTCGATACCGCCACCGGCATGCGTCCCAGCAGCCGCTCGTAAATCACCTGCGATTGCGCGAAATACGCGAGCTCCCCTGGCCCGCCCACGTAGGCGACCGTCGGAAACAGGTAATCCTGCCACACCGGACGCAGCAGCGCGTTGGGCGAAACATCCGCCGCGCGATCCTGAAGCGCCGCGAACTCGGCATCCTTCTGGCGAAGCGTCGTGCGCTCTCCGTTGTCCAGCAAAAAGAACAGCGAAGTGTTCGCTTCGATATTGACCTGCGCATGGTACCCGGCCGCGGCCAATTCTTTGTTTCGAGCCAGCAGCGCTCGCTTGAGATCGGGCGCGGCTTTGAGCGCCTCCGCCAGGAACGGCGTCCCGATGCTCCGCAGTTGCGGGTCCAGCGGATCCACCACCAGCATTCCAATGCGTCCCAGCAGCTTGGCGAGCAGCGCACGGAATCCCGCGCCCATCGTCACGCCCGGTAGGTAGGCATCCGCGACCATCGCCGCGATTTCCTCGCCATGCGCGAATCCGGCCAGTGCGCTCCGCAGCTCCGCGATCGGCGGCCGCTCCACCGGGACCCCGCCCGCGGGACGCTGTTTCCCCTGCCACGCCGCAGGGGCTTCGACACTCAATTGAACCGGATGTCGCGCCGCATCGAAAACCCAGACGTGATCGACCTCGGCAAAATCGTGATCTTCGGTCGCCGCCCAGAAGATCGGCACGGCGGGGATTCCGGTCGAGCTCAGATCCTCGGCCAGCCGCGCCGCTGTCAGAGCTTTATATAGGGTGTACGCCGGACCCGAAAACAACCCCACCTGCTGGCCTGTGATGACCGCCACCGTCCCCGGCTGCGCGAAGCGCGCGACCAGAGCATTCCCCGGGTTCTGTGCTTCCAGAACCCGCGCCATCGCGGCCCGCCGGACATCCGGATACTGAATCTCGCGCGCCGCCGCGGCGTACGATTCCTTGCGGTGCGGATTGTAGCGGAAAAAGCGCGCGACACCTTGATTCGCGGGGTCGAAATCGTACGAAAAGTCGGCGAACAGCTTGGACGTGCCGGGGATTTCGGTGTGACGTAGACAGGCGGGGTCCATCAGTCGCTCATGCTCAAACGTAGCAGAAGACGGGGGATCGGCGAAAGTCGTGTTAAAGTACGCCTGTGGACGCCTCCGCCGGCACATCCGTAAGCCCCGTCGACCAGCGCGCCGAGTGGCTCGCCGCCGCGCGTAAGGTCCTGGAAACAGAGGCGCAGGCGATTCTGGCCGCGTCGTCGAAACTCGATACGAACCTGATCGCCGCGGTCGAGATGATCCTCGGCCACTCCGGAAAGCTGATCGTCACCGGTCTCGGCAAATCCGGACACGTGGCCCGCGGGATCGCCGCCACTCTGCAAAGCACCGGCACCCCCGCTGTCTTTCTGCATCCCACCGAGGCGGCTCACGGCGACCTGGGCGTGTGCCAGCCCGGCGATTCCGTCCTCATGATTTCCAAAAGCGGCGCGACCGCCGAGTTGCTCGATCTGGTTCCTGCACTTCGCGAATTCCGCCCGGCGATCCTCGGGATCCTGGGCAATCCGTCCTCGCCCCTGGCGCGCGAGATGGACGTGGTGCTCGACGCCAGCGTCCAGCGCGAAGCCGACCCCGAGGGATTCACGCCCACGTCGAGCTCGGCCGTTGCTCTGGCCATGGGTCACGCCCTGGCCGTCGCCTTGATGCAGGCCCGCGGCTTCACTGCCGAAAACTTTTCGCGCCTCCACGCCGGCGGTCAGCTCGGCCGTAACCTCCGCCTGCGCGTTGGCGACGCCATGCACCGCGGCGGCGAGGTCGCCTGGGTCGCGCCCGAGGACTCGATGAAACAGGTGGTCATCGCGATGTCGCAGCATCCCCTGGGCGCGGCTTGCGTCGTGTCGCCTTCGGGAACACTCACCGGATTGATCACCGATGGCGATGTCCGCCGCGCGCTCGAAGCTCACGACGATATCCGAACCCTCCGCGCGTCTGACGTCATGACGGCGCGGCCCTCTACGCTGTCCCCGGAAGCCCTGCTGCATGAGGCTCTGGCCTTCATGGAGGATCGCCCGTCGCAGATTTCGGTGGTTCCGGTGGTGGACGCCGAACATCGCTGCCTGGGTCTGCTGCGCCTGCACGACATCTATCAGGGCCGGGAATAAACACGCCCGGCGATCTCGCGGACCGCCCTCCCAGCGCCCATCTCTTGCTATAATCGAGTTCTCCGGTAGCTTCCTCGTCGAAGTCGGTTCGATCTTGAGGAGACCCATGGCAGGGATTGCCACTAAGCATACGCTTCCGGCTCCGTTCCACGAATACGAGCTCGATGACGCTTTCGACGAAATGGTCGACGGCAGTGGAGCGATTCGCTCGCACTACCGCCATATTTACGAAGCCCTGCGCGAGCTGACCGCCGACGAGCTGCGCCGCCGCCAGCAGATCGCCGATCTTTCGTTCCTGCACCAGGGCATCACCTTCACCGTCTACGGGCGCGACGAAGGCACCGAGCGCATTTTCCCCAACGACCTGCTCCCTCGCGTGCTCACCAATGAGGAATGGACCCGCATCGAGCGCGGTCTCGAACAGCGCATCACCGCCCTCAATCTGTTTCTCAAGGACATCTACCATGAGGGCCGGATTTTGAACGACGGCGTGGTGCCGCGCGAGATTATTTATAGCTGCAAACATTTCCGGCGGCAGATGCGCGGATTCTATGTCCGCAACGACGCCTATGTCACCGTCGCCGGCACGGATCTGATCCGGCTGCCCTCGGGCGAATTCGTGGTGCTCGAAGACAATCTGCGCGTGCCCAGCGGCGTCTCCTACATGCTGGTGAGCCGCGAGGTCATGAAGCGCCTGTTCCCGGAGCTCTTCCGCAAGTGCGGCGTGCAGCCCATCGAACACTACGGCCAGGCGCTGCTGTCCACGCTGCGCGCGCTGACGCCGCACGGCTCCCCGCGCGGCAGTTCCGAGCCGACCATCGTTCTCCTGACGCCGGGCGTTTTCAATTCCGCTTACTTCGAGCACGCGTTTCTGGCGCGGCAGATGGGCATCGAGCTGGTGGAAGGCCGCGACCTGGTGGTGCACGACAATTTCGTCTACATGCGGACCACCGCCGGTTTGCGTCGCGTCGATGTCATCTACCGCAGGATTGACGACGACTTCATCGATCCCCTGGCCTTCCGCGCCGATTCGAGCCTGGGCGTCCCCGGCCTGTTCAATGCCTACCGCGCCGGGAACGTCAGCATGGCCAACGCGCTCGGCACCGGCGTCGCCGACGATAAGGCCGTCTATGCCTACGTTCCAGCCATCATTCGTTACTACTTGAAGGAAGATCCGGTGCTGGACAATGTCGAGACGTTTCTCATGTCGGATCCCTTGCAGCGGAAGCACGTGCTCGGCAAGCTGCAGGATTACGTGGTGAAGGCGGTCGGCGAATCCGGCGGCTACGGGATGCTGATCGGGCCGCACAGTACCGCCGAGCAGCGCGACGACTTCCGCCGGCGCGTGGAAGCCGATCCGCGCAACTATATCGCGCAGCCCACCATCCGGCTGTCGCGTGCTCCGTGTTTCCTGGACGGCAAGGTGCAGCCGCGGCACGTTGATCTCCGTCCGTACATTCTCTATGGCGAGAAAGTCACCATCGTGCCGGGCGGGCTGACGCGCGTGGCTCTGAAAAAGGGATCGCTCGTGGTGAACTCTTCGCAAGGCGGCGGCAGTAAGGATACCTGGGTGCTGGACTAATGTTGAATCGCGCACAACGGAACGTGGCGGCAGCAATCTCGATCTTGAGGGAGGATGTCGCCGCGTCCTGTGCGCTCTGACTAGCCTATGCTTTCTCGCGTCGCCGACAATCTGTATTGGATGAGCCGCTACCTCGAACGGGCGGAGCATACCGCGCGCGTCATCAACATCCAGTTGAACCTGATGCTCGAGCGCGGCTCCCAATCCGAAGATCTGGATTGGGCGCGGCTGGGGCGCTCGCTCGGCATGGAACACCCCGGGGAAGACGATTGGAGCGCGGAAAGCCTGGCTCAATCGCTGCTGCACGACGCATCCGACCCCTCCTCCATCGTCGCCAGCATCGTCGCCGCGCGGGAAAACGCCCGCCAGGTGCGCGAACAGATCAGCTCGGAAATGTGGGAGCAGCTCAACCGCCTGTTCCACGCCGTGCGCCGCAGCGCCCCGGACGTGTGGGACGCGCGCGATTTCCTCCAGTCCATCAAGGAGGGCGCGCATCTGTTTCAGGGCATCACCGATTCCACCATGACTCACGGCGAGGGCTGGCAGTTCATTCAGGCCGGCCGGTTCCTGGAGCGGGCGGTGGCGGTTTCCACCCTGGTGGGCGCGCACTTCCGCGAATTTCATCAGCCCGAGCAGGCTGGCGCCGAACGCGTCTATTTGGAATGGATCGGGCTGCTGCGCTCCTGCACCGCCTTCGAGGCGTATTGCAAGGCTTACACCGCGGGCGTGAAGGCCGAGCGCGTCGCCGAATTTCTGGTGCTGCATCCGACCTTTCCGCATTCCATCCGGTTCTCCGCCGAGGCTCTGGAAACCGCCATCAAGGAAATCGGGCGGGAGGCCGGGAGCCGCCGGGCCGCGCGCGTCGAGCGCATCGCCGGGCGCCTGCGCGCCACGCTCGGCTTCGGGCAGATCGATGAGATCATGGCGGGCGGATTGCACACTTATTTGCCGGAAGTCCTGCGCCAGTGCGGACAGGTGCACAGCGCCCTGTATCAGACTTATATTTCCTATCCGATCGAGGCGGCGCTCGAAGCGTAAAAAAACGAGGCTGAACCATGTTCTATTCCATCCGACACCTGACGTGCTTCCGTTACAAGAGCCCGGTCAGCGAGAGCCTCATGGAGCTGCGTATGCACCCGCGCACCGAGGGCGGGCAGCGCTGCCTCTCCTTCCAGCTTTCGGTCGAGCCCCGCACGCGCGTGTACGAATATCGCGATTACCTCGGCAACACCGTGCACCACTTCGACGTGCCGGGGCATCATCGCGAGTTGAAGATTGTCGCTGAAGCGCTGGTGGAGATCGAACCGGCGCCCGAGCCGCCGGACGGCCTGGAGCCTTCGGCCTGGGACGATCTGGATGCGCAGGCTGCCGCGGGCGACTACTGGGAAATGCTGATGCCCAGCCAGTTCGCGCAGCCCACCGAAGCGCTGTTCGGTTTGATCGAGTCGCTGGGAGTCCAGCGCCGCGGCGATCCGCTGCGCTTTCTGCGGGAGCTGAACTCGGCCGTATACGAATGGTTCGAGTACGTGCCCAAGGCCACGCGCGTGGATTCGCCCATCGATCATGCGATCGAAGTACGCAAGGGAGTGTGCCAGGATTTCGCGCACATCATGATCGCGCTGGTGCGGCACGTCCGGATTCCGTGCCGCTACGTGAGCGGGTATGTCTACCCGCGCGCGGAGCACCAGGACCGGTCGCCCGAAGGCGCGACGCATGCCTGGGTGGAGGCGCTCCTGCCGCATTTCGGCTGGGTGGGATTCGACCCGACCAACAACCTGATCGCCAACGAGCGTCATATCCGCACGGCCATCGGACGCGACTACGCCGACGTGCCGCCCACCAAAGGTATCTTTAAGGGCGATTCGGAAAGCCACTTGACCGTGTCGGTGCGCGTCGCGCCGTCGGATGCCCCGCCGCCCGCCGAGGAGATCCAGCCGCCGCCGGAGTCCTGGCAAGCCGTCATCGCCGCGGCCGAAGAAGCCGAGCGGCTCCAACAACAGCAACAACAGCAGCAGCAATAGCCCGCCCGCTATAATCGTGGCCGAGTGAAGCCGCTTCTGTAATGCTGAAGCCTCCGGGGCCCAAGGGCCACCTCCTCGTCGGCGTTCTGCCAGAATTTCGCAAGGACCCCGCCGGGTTTCTCGAAAAACTGTCCCGCCAGTACGGCGACGTCGTCTATCTTCCTCTGGGCCGCCAGCACATCTATTACGTCGGCCATCCCGACGCCATCCGCGACGTCCTGGTCACCCACCAGAACAAGTTCAAAAAGAGCCGCATGCTGGAGCGCGCCCGCGTGCTGCTGGGCGAGGGACTTCTCACCAGCGAAGGCCAACATCACCGCCGCCAGCGCCGCTTGGTCCAGCCGGCGTTCCATCGCGACCGTCTGGCTGGCTATGGCGCCGTGATGGTGGATCGCGCCGCGAACATCCGCGATCAATGGCAGTCCGGCCGGCCCTTCGACGCGCTGCAGGAGATGATGCGTCTGACGCTCGCCATCGTGGCGAGGACCTTGTTCAGCGCCGATGTGGAGTCCGAAGCAGGCGACATTGGTTCGGCTCTCACCCAGGTATTCGACCTGTTCGAGGTCATCCTGATGCCGTTCTCGGAGACTCTCGAAAAGCTGCCCCTGCCCGCCGTCCGCCGCTTTAAGCGGGCCCGCAAGCGGCTGGATGAAACGATCTATCGGCTCATTGCAGAGCGACGCGCAAGCGGCGATGACGCCGGTGACTTGCTGTCCATGCTGCTGCTCGCACGCGATGAAGAAGACGAGGAAGGCTCCGGCGGCATGACCGACGTGCAGGTCCGCGACGAAGCCTTGACGTTGTTTCTCGCCGGCCACGAAACCACCGCCGATGCGCTCACCTGGGCCTGGTATCTGCTCTCGCAGAATCCGCAAGCCGAGGCGGCCTTCCACGCCGAGCTCGATCGTGTGCTCGCCGGACGCCTTCCTTCCTTCGACGACCTGCCGCAGTTGCGCTACACCGAGAGCGTGTTCGCCGAAACGTTGCGGTTGTATCCTCCGGCGTGGGGAATCGGCCGGCGCGCGCTTGAGGATTTCCCCGTGGGCGGCTTCGTCGTTCCCGCGCGTTCCGTGGTCCTGATGAGCCCCTACGCCACGCATCGCGATCCGCGCTGGTTCCCCGATCCGCTCGCCTTCCGTCCCGAGCGCTGGCTGGAGGAAGATCCCGCGCGTCCCAAGTTCGCTTACTTCCCGTTCGGCGGCGGCGCGCGCGTGTGTATCGGGGAGCGCTTCGCATGGATGGAAGGCACACTGCTGCTGGCCGCTTTGGGGCAGCGCTGGCGACTGCGCCTGGAACCCGGTCATCGCGTGGAGACACAGGCTAGGATCACCCTCCGTCCGAAACACGGGATGCGGATGATCCCCGAGCGGCGTTAAATCAGCTCTTCTCCGGATCCATCACCGCGATGTACCCCAGATTCCGATATCTCTGTTTGAAGTCCAGCCCGCAGCCCACCACAAAGCGGTCCGGAATCTCGAAACAGCGGAAATCGACCGGCACCTGTACGATCCTGCGCACCGTCCGGTCGAGCAGCGTGCAGATTCCCAGCGACCTCGGCTCCCGCCCGGCCAGCGTCTGAAGCAAATAGCGCGCGGTGAAACCGGTATCCACGATGTCCTCGACCAGCAGCACGTCTTCGCCCTGAATCGGTTGGTCCAGATCCTTGGCGATGCGGACCATGCCCGGTCCTCCGCCGCCGCTGAAGCTCGAGATTGCCAGGAAATCGATCTTCAGGGGAGTCTCGATGGCCCGCGCGAGCTGCGTGAGAAAAAACACCGACCCCTTGAGCACGCTCACCAGTTTCAGATCGCGTCCCTGAAATTTCGCGTCGATCTCCGCCGCCACTTCACGGATCCGTTGGTTCACCTGTTCTTCGGTGAACAGCACGCGCTCGATGCCCTCTGGAGCCGTCACCGGGCCGCGTCCTTCAAGCCGTATTTGAACACCAGATCCTGAAGATCTTTCTGATAGAAAACCTGGATATTGATGTGCGGATAGATCGCGCGCAGCATTTTGATCTTGCGATTCTTCCGCGTCACCAGGGCCTGCTTCATGGTGGTGAGTTCCAGGTACAGGTCGAATTCGGGCAGGTAGAAATCGGGCGTGAACGCTTCGGTCACCCGGCCATCCTTGTCCCACTGTAACGGGAAACTGCGCGGCTCGTACTCCCAGGCGATGCGGTAGAAGTCCAGCAGATTGGCGAAAACCTCTTCGCTCGGATGATTGAACGCGGCGCGCTTCAGCCGTGCGTGGCCCGCCGGGATGATTCCGTGCCGCGCCAGCTTCAAACGCGTCTCGAACTGGATGCGCGCTTCGTCGTCTGCGGCCAGCAGGCCTTGTTCGTGCATCCGGCGCGCCGCTGCCGCCGCTTGCAGGATCTCCGCCATCTGCGACGTGTCCAGTTGCTCGCTGTTCAGGATCACGTCGAAGGAATCGGGCTGCGGCCGCGTGCGGCCCAGGCGCAGCTTATGCAAGTGCTTCGCCTCGCGATCCATTCGCCCCAGCGCCGTCTTCGCCTCGGGCCGCTCCAGCCTCTGGTCGAGCATCACGTTTCCGACGCGGCGCGCTTCCGATGCGACGATTCCGGCGCGCAGGATGAAGGGCGATGCCGGAAACAGCGACTCGGCTCCCGATAGGCAGATGACCAGGTGATGTTCCAGAGCCAGGCGCGCCAGGATCGAAACCGCCGCCGGCCGCCAGGCCCGATCCGGAACGGATGTGTCACCGAACTCTTCGGCCATCCATTGGGAGAGCCGCGACTCCGTGACCAATTCGAAGCTGAGCGCACAGGACGGGGCGGCGCCCTTCTCTGCATCGAAAGACTCTGCCGCCGCGTTCCGTTGTGCGCGGTTAAGCAATTGACTGCAGCCGTGAGCGACTTCCTCGAAGCGCGAGGCCGGAGCGCCCGAGATCGTCAGGATGGCCATGCCAGCAGTTCGAAATTACTTCCCAGCCGCTTCAACCCCGGTAACCGCACCAGCGCCTCATCAACGGCCCGCGCAACCTGATACCCGGCCCGCCATCCCGGCAGCAGCCCCGCCAGCGGGGACGATACGAAATCGTACATGCTGGTTTCGCATCTGTACCCGGCCCGCCGGAAGTACTGCGCGGTTTCCTCCGGATCGAGCTGGCGCTCGTCGGGACTCTGATACTTCTGCATCAGATGCGGGAACAGCAGCGAGCCGACCATCCCCGACAGCCGATGTCGGCTGGGATCAAGCGAGTAGAACCTGCCGCCCGGAGCCAGGCGCTCGCGAATCAGCGCCGGTGCGTCATGGAGCATCGAATCGGGCAGATGATGCAGCAGAAAAATCGCAAGGATCGCGTCGAATGTCCCCGTGACGCTTTCGAGCGAACCCTCTTCGAATCGCGTGTTCGTGATCCCCGCGCTGGCCGCGTCCTCTCGGGCCTGGCGCACCGCCGCCGGAGAAAGATCGACGCCCACCAGTTCTCGTACGTGCGGGGCCAGCAGCAGTTCGGTATCGCCGATCCCGCAGCCCAGGCTGAGCACGCGCGATTCCCGGCCCGCCCCGGTTTTCGCGAGCACTCGCCGCACCATGTGTGCCCGCAAGGCCCGCACCGCCGGCCGCGCGAAATGCTCCTGCGCGAATCCCGCGTAGAGTTTCTCGTGATACTCGAGTTCGCGGTCCAGAATCTGATTTGCGGAAGAACGATCCATTACGAAAACTAGTGTAACCCCCCATAAGAGAGAATGAACCGTATGCGCGTCACGGTGGTGGGCGGCGGAATCGTGGGACTGGCCGCCGCGTTCCGGTTGCAGCAGCGGCTGCCGGACGCCCGCGTGACCATCCTCGAAAAAGAGCCGCACGTCGCGCGGCATCAAAGCAGCCACAACAGCGGCGTGCTGCACTGCGGCCTGTATTACAAGCCCGGATCGCGCCGAGCCAGCCTGGCGGTTCGGGGCATCCGCCAGATGGTCGAATTCTGCCAGACGCACGGAATTCCGCACGATGTGTGCGGCAAGGTCGTGGTCGCCGTCACTCCAGACGAAGTGCCTCGCTTGCACGCTCTGTTCGAACGTGGATGCCAGAACGGCCTGACCGGCTTGCGCCTACTCGGTCCCGAAGAGCTTCGCGCGATCGAGCCCTATGCGGGCGGCGTTCAGGCAATTCACGTTCCCCAGGAAGGCATCACCGATTATCCGGCCGTCTGTGAGACGCTCGCCGCTCTGGTCCGCAAGCAGGGCGGGGAAATTGTCACCGGCGCGCGCGTGACGTCTTTGCATCGCGAATCGGAAAATGGTCAGGCGCGCGGCTGGCGCGCCATCCACACCGCCGGCGAAACCTCTTGCGATTTCCTGGTCACTTGCGCCGGGCTCTATTCGGATCGCGTGGCGGAACTCGCAGGAAGGAAGCGCGCCGTGCGCATCGTGCCGTTTCGTGGCGAATATTATCTGCTCCGTCCGGAACGGCAGTTTCTGGTGCGCAACCTCATCTATCCGGTCCCCGACCCGCGGTTCCCGTTTTTGGGCGTCCACTTCACGCGCCGGATCGCGGGCGGCATCGAAGCCGGACCGAACGCGGTGCTGGCGTTCGCGCGCGAAGGCTACACCAAGCGCGATGTCGACCTCGCCGATCTCGCCGACGAGCTCGCCTTCCCCGGCCTGTGGCGGTTTGTCGCGAAATACGGCCGCACCTGCTGGGAGGAGATCCGCCGCAGTTTCAGCCGCGAGCTGTTCTGCCGTTCGCTCCAGCGGCTGGTTCCCGAGATCCGGTCCGACGACCTGATTCCGGGCGGAGCGGGCGTGCGGGCGCAAGCCATGTCGCCGGACGGCTCGCTGGTGGACGATTTTCACTTCATCCAGGGCGAGCGCGAGCTGCATGTGGTGAACGCCCCCAGTCCCGGGGCCACGTCCTCGCTCGCCATCGGCGAGGAAATCGCCGGGATGGTCGCCTCGCTGTCCTCCCCATAAGGCCTCGATACAATAAAGGACATGACCACGCCGGCCCCTTGGGCTCCCCAGCAAGTGGTCGAAAGATTTTTCCAGTTTTCGCTGCTGGGGATGCTCGCATCCGGATACTTCGCGGTGCTGGGGTCCGGTTTTATGGACTGGCCCACGGCCGTCCTCACGCTGGCGGCCCTGTGTCTCCGCGCCCTGATGGTGGCCGGAGTCGGAAAGCTGGACCGGCTGGAAGTCCCCGGACGCCTGGTCGCTGCCCTGGCGATGCTGTACGTCGGTTTCTACCCGATCGACTACTTCTACATTTCCGGCGGATTCCTGCCGGCCGCCGTCCACCTGATCTTCTTCCTGGGTTCGGTGAAAATCCTGACCGCCAGGACGCCGCGCGACTTCATCTTCGTCAAGGCCATCGCCGTGATGGCTCTGCTGGCGGCCGCCGTGCTGTCGATCTCGCTCTCGTTCTTCGCGTTCCTCGCCGTGTTTCTGCTGTTCACCATCGCGACGTTGTCCAGCGGCGAGGTGGTGCGCTCCACGCGCCTGTTCCACTCCGCCGCCGGAACCCGCCGGACGTTTTCGCGCAGCGGCCTCCGGGCGTTTCCGCGGCGTTTGGGGATGCTCTCGTTCGGATTGTTCGCGGGAATTCTGGTGCTCACGGCCGCCATGTTCTTCGTGCTCCCGCGCACCGCCCGGGCGGCGTTCCAGCGATTCGCTCCGGAACGCTACCACCTTCCCGGATTCTCCAATGAGGTCACCCTGGGTGAGATCGGCGAAATCCAGCAGAGTAGCGCGCCGGTGATGCACGTCTACTCTCAGGGCGACGGCTTTCTTGCGGTCCGGTGGCGCGGCGCCGCGCTCACGCACTTCGACGGGAAACGCTGGTTCAATCCTCCGGCCCCCGAGCAGCGTCTCCGCCCCGAGGGCGGCCGCGTCTTGCTGGATGAAGAGGGACGGAGCCGCTTCGGCCGCAGGATCGGCTACGAGGTTCGCCTGAGCGATATCGCCTCGGATGTTCTTTTTTTCGCCGGCACCCCCGAGAGCATGATCATCGATGCCCCCGTGGTCTGGCGCTCGCCGTCCGGAACGCTGCGCGCTCCCCGGATGAACGGGTCGGGCTTGCGCTACGCCGCCTCCAGCATCTTGGAGGAGGGAACTTCGGTTTCGCCGCAGCTCTCGCCCGCCGACCGTGTGGACGCCCTGGAGCTGCCGCCGCTCGATGAGCGCATTCCCCGCCTGGCGCTCGATATGACCGTGGGCGCGGCCACTCCCGAAGAACGTGCCCGCGCGCTCGAACGCCGCCTGCGGCACGATTACGGTTACACCTTGCAGCTGCTTCCCGCGCCAGTGGCCGATCCGCTGGCGACCTTCCTGTTCGCGCGCAAGAAAGGGCATTGCGAGTACTTCGCCTCCGCCATGGCGGTGATGCTTCGCACCCTGGGTATTCCTTCGCGCGTGGTCACCGGGTTTCAGAGCGGCATCTACAATCCCATGACCGGATGGCAGGTGGTGCGCGCCTCCGACGCCCATAGCTGGGTGGAAGCTTGGCTCCCGCGGCGCGGCTGGGTGACGTTCGATCCCACGCCGCTGGATCCCTCGCCTTCTTCCGCCGGCTGGCTGAGTCGCGCCGGGCTGGTTCTCGACGCGGCCGACCAGTTCTGGCAGGACTGGGTGGTGGGTTACGACTTCGAGCGCCAGGTCACCCTCGCGGCGCGCATGCAGGCGTCCGGCCGCAATCTCCGCTTTTCCTGGCTGGGCCAGTTGGGCGCCGCCGCCGCACGGATCGAGACCCACGTTCGCGCGGCTCGCGTGTACGCCGTTCCAATTCTGATCCTGTTCGCGCTGGCGGCGTTGGCGATGCTCTTCGGTCCCGGCCTGCTGCGCAAGCTGCGCGCCGATCTCCGGGTTCGCCGGGCCCAGCGCGGGGAAGCGCAAGCCTCCGATGCCACGCTGCTGTACGAACGGATGCTGCGGGTGCTCGAGCGCCGCGGCCTGCGGAAGCCGCCGTGGGTCACGCCGGCGGAGTTCGCGCGCGTCCTGCCGCCTTCCGAGCTGGCCATGCTCGTGGAGGATCTGACCGGCGCCTACAACCAGTTTCGATTCGGCGGCCGGAACGACGCGGCCCCGCGCATGGTGCGGCTGCTGCGAAGAATCGAAACGCTCGATTAACGGTGAACGTCGCTCCGTAAAAAATGACGATCGAATACAGCCAACGCGAACAGCGCGGGTGGTACCTCTACGACTGGGCGAATTCCCCGTTCTTTACGTCCGTTCTGCTGGTGTTCCTGGGACCGTATCTCACCGCGCTTGCCAAGGCCGCTGCGGATACCCAGGGCTACATTCACCCGTTCGGAATTCCCGTGGATGCGCGCAGCTTCTATCCCTACCTGATCAGTATTTCGGTGGCCGGCCAGGTCATTTTCCTTCCCGTGGTGGGTGCCATCGCCGATTTCGGACATCGCAAGAAGCAATTGCTGGCGTTGACGGCGTTCCTCGGTGCGTCCGCCACCGCCGCGATGTTTTTCATCCAGGGCTCGAACTACATGCTGGGAGCCGCGCTGCTGATTGTTTCCAACATCAGCTTCGGCGCGTCGATCGTGGTGTACAACTCGTTTCTGCCCGAAATCGCTCCGCCCGAACAGCGCGATGCGATCTCCTCCCGCGGATGGGCGCTCGGATACGCGGGCGGCGGCGTGCTGCTGGCCCTGAACCTTCTGCTCCTCTCGCGCGCGGACGGCCTGGGCATCTCCGAAGCATTCGCCGTGCGGATCAGCCTCGCCTCGGCGGGAGTCTGGTGCATGGTATTTACCATTCCGGTCTTGTTCGCCTTGAAGAACCGCGGCCCTGCGCGCGTTCCTCCTCCCGGGCAGAACCGCGTGGCGGTCGCGTTCCGCCAGCTGGCGCACACCCTGCGCGACACCCGCCGCTATCCGCAGACGCTGCTGTTTCTGGTCGCCTACCTGATCTATAACGACGCCATCCAGACCGTTCTGGCCGTCGCAGGGCAATTCGGCAGCGATGGCCTGGGCCTGCCGATCTCGCAATTGACCACGGCCATCCTGATGGCCCAGTTCGTCGGCATCTTCGGAGCGATCGGGTTTGGGCGCCTGGCCGCCCGCATCGGAACCAGCTCTCCATCGCCGCCGCCCTGGCGATTTGGGCCTTGATCTTGATCTACATCTATGGCTTCGTTTACTCGGCTGCTCAATTTTTTTTCGTGACGGCGGGAGTCGCGATGGTGATGGGCGGCAGCCAGGCTTTGAGCCGCTCTCTGTTCGCCCAGCTCATCCCTAAAAGCAAGGAAGCCGAATACTTCAGCATCTACGAAATCAGCGACAAGGGCACCAGCTGGCTGGGACCGGCCTTCTACGGTCTCGCGCTCCAGTGGACCGGCAGCTACCGCGTGGCGATCCTATCGCTGATCGTGTTTTTCGCCGCGGGCCTGGCGATTCTGTCGCGCGTGAATGTGGAAAAGGGCGAACGCGATGTAGCCCTGCGCGCTAGCGAATCGCCCGCGCGGAATACAGCTCGCTAGCCCGCAAAGGGCGCGCGGGCACCCTCATTCCGATGCGGGTAAGCAGCCCG
>CAVXFR010000039.1:0-58033 GCA_963761045.1 Terriglobia bacterium
TCCGCCGCGCCCTGGATCTTCACCAGAGGCTGGCCGTTCTCGGCGGGCATCTCCGATTTCAGCGTCTGCTTGCCGCGCCAGAAGTCGAAGTAGGAGACGTAATGCACGCAGCTCACCGTGCAGTAGGGTGCGCAGGACTTCTCGGTGAGATATTCGCGGTCCAGATCGTCCTGACTGTACTGGTCGAGCGGCTTCGCCGGATAGCCGCGCTGCTGCGAGCAGTAATGCACCAGCCCGTCCTCGCAGATGTACATGTAGCGCGATCCGGCGCGGCACTTCCAGTCGTTGGGCTTGCCTTGCGCGATGGCGTCCTGGAAATAGCTGAACCGGGCGAAACCCCGGTTTTCCATGGCCTTCATCTCGTGGTAGACGCCGCGCTCGCGCTCGCTCAGCGGGCGAAGCTGGCCGTCTCCGTCGTGGATGATCCCGACGGTCGACTGGAACCCCAGCTCGACGGCCCGGCGGCCGACGACCAGGGCATCTTCGGGATTATGAATCCCGCCGCCCACCACCGAGTTGATGTTGACGCGGAACAAGGCGTGCTCGGCCAGCACTTGCAGCTTTTTGTCGAGCACCTTGAGGCTTTTCTTCGAAACGTCGTCGGGCATGACGTTGTCGATGGAAATCTGCATCCAGTCGAGGCCGGCCCGGTTCAGGCGGCGCACGCGATCGGGCGTCAGCAGGTAGCCGTTGGTGATCATGCCGGCAATGAGCCCGCGGCGCCGCATGCCGCGAATGATGTCGTCGAGATCGGGATGGAGCAGCGGCTCGCCTCCGGACAGCGTGACGATCACGGTACCCAGGTCCGCCAGGCGGTTGATCCGGCCGATGATGGTTTCGGTGGGAACGGGCTTGGAGAAATCGTCGTATTCGTTGCAGTATGTGCAGGATAGATTGCACCTGCGAATGGGAATGATGTGCGCCATGATGGGATGGCGGGTGGACATGGCCCCCCATGCGATCATGCGCAGTTCCCGCAACCGGAGCGCGAATGACCGGGCGCTCCGCCGTAGTCTAAACCCCGTATCTGGCATCTGGGACTTTTTACCATTTAAACACGACGTGCGGCATACTTGCAGAAGTGCGGACAGGAGTGCTGACAGGGAGGTTTGCGACCGTAGCGCTGCTGGCGCTCACGCTGGTGCTGGGCCTGTACGGCATCGACCGCAGCCTGTGGCTGGATGAAGCCTGGGTCGCGAATTCCGTGCACGCTCCCACGCTGGGCGGGATGTTCTACTATCCCAACTGGTTACAGACCAGTCCTCCGCTGTTTCTCCTGCTGGCGCGGATTGCCGTAAGCGTCTTCGGATTGTCGACGGTGGTGCTGCGCAGTGTCCCATTGCTGCTTTCGCTGGTGGCCGTGTGGGTGATGCTGGGCGCGGCCCGGCGGGTGGTTTCGCCGCCGTATGCGGTGCTGGCGACGGCCGTTCTGGCGTTTCATCCCACGGTGGTCGAATACTTCCGGTCGTTCAAACAGTATGGGGGAGAGGTTGCGGCGACCGGCGCGGTTTTGTGGGCGGCCATCGCATATCTGCAAAAGCCGGAACGAAGGCAGTTCTACGTGCTGCTGGGCGTGACGGTCGCGGCGATGACGCTGTCGTATCCGACAGTGTTCCTGCTGCCGGGCTTGCTCCTGGTGGTTGCCGTAGGCAATCGCACGCGGGCGATTACGCTGGGAGCGATCGCGAGCCTGGTGCTGGGCGCGATGTACTGGTGGCTGATCCGCCCGAATTACACGCCGGCGCTGCGGACGTACTGGATGGGCGATCCCGAAAGCCTTGCGTCAAGCTGGCTGGCGCCGGGCATGATCGCGGCCGTGGCGTTTTGCGCTGTCGTGGGGATACGGGCCATATCGCGCCGCGATTGGACGTCGATCCTGCTGCTTGCTCCCTGCGTTCTGCTGTTCGCGAGCGAGGTGCTCGGCTGGTATCCGGCGAGTCCCCGGACGCAGTTGTTCGTGCGGCCGTGCTTCTTGCTGCTGATCGCCGATGAATCTGGAAGAACTCGCGAGATTCACCGAAATGGAGATGGGACGCCGTGGTGGTTCTGGCGGCCGTCGTGGTGGTTTTCCTCGGCGTGCGCAAACAGTTCCATGAAGGGCGCTTCCAGCCGGAAGAGAATATGTCGGGAGCGGTCCGCTTTTTACGCAAGAATGTCGGGCCCTCCGACCTGGTGCTGGTGCACGCATCGCTGCGCGAAGGCTTTTTGCTGTATACGGCGATCCAAGGCTGGACCGCGCGGCCCGTCATTTACGGAGACACGGGTTGGCCGTGCTGCCCGCGCGGCAAGCAGGCCGGTCCGGACGTCTCGACGCCGGAGCAGGTGCGGCACGATCTGGACACCAAGGTCCCGCGCGATTTTCACGGCCGGATCTGGCTCTTCTATACCGACCGTCCGACGCATTGGGATTATGTTCGCGTCTACGATCCCAAGCTGTGGAAAAACTATTTCTGGAACCGCAACTGCAGTGCCGAGCTGTACATCCGGTTTGCGAATCTGGGCTTAGTCCCTATGCGGTGCGAGGCGTTGCCTGCGCCCAACTCCCCCTGAGAGTATTTCCACCATCCAGCCACTTACTCTCGTGGTTCGGATTTACTTACTCCTCTGGGTTCTGGTGCCCCTGGCGGCGCAAAGCGATCCCGCGATTCTGCAGATCCACATTGTGGAAGGAGAGGGAGCGGTCTACCCGATCGGTTCAAGGGCGACGCGCGGAGTCACGGTCCAGGTGACCGACGAAACCGGAAAGCCGGTGGATAGCGCCGCGGTGAGTTTCCGGCTGCCGGACGACGGGCCCACCGGGGAGTTTTCCTCGGGGAGGCGGACGGAAATCGTCACGACGGGGGCGGACGGGCGCGCCAACGTGTGGGGCATGCAGTGGAACCGGGTGACCGGGCGGCTGGAGGTCCGCATCACCGCGGCCAAAGGCGAGGCCAGGGCGGGCACGGTGTGCGGGCTGTATCTCAGTGACGCACTGGGTAACGCGCCGGCGGCGGACGCGCGCCTGACCGAACCCCGCGATACCGCGCCGGGAGGCTGGCGGCGTCACAAGAAGATCTGGATGGGAGTCGGCATCGCGGCGGCGGCGTTCGTGGGCGTGGCGGCGGTATCGAGCCGCGGTACTCCTTCGTCGGCAGCGGCGGCCGCGGTGAACGCGCCGCAGATCGGAACGCCCAGCATCATCATCGGAAAACCATGATTGGCAAGACATGATAAACATGAGAGCGTTTGTGCTGGTATCGCTCACCGTTTGCGCGTGGGCCCAATCGGGAATCGAAGTTCCCGCGATCGGAGCGATGGTCGATTCGTCGGGAGCGCTGCGGCCGGTGGAGGGCGTGGCGGGAAATTTTCTGCTGGGCCCGGCGACGTTGCCGGGGGTTATCTCGGCGGCGTGCTCCCGGCAACTGTGCCTGGCCAAGACCGATTCGAAGATTGTCTCGCCGAGCGGAGAAGTCGACGCGCCGGCGGGTCCGGCGGTGTTCGGACTAAGCGGCAGCGACGCCGTGGTGTTCTTTCCGGAGACGCGGACGTTCGCGCGCTGGCACGACGACACCTTGGATCCGCTCGATGGGTGGTCGACGGTGAAGTTCTCTCGATTCGACTAAACGGCAAAGGTGGCGAAGACGCCGAGATCGCCGTCAGGCGTGACGGAACCGTCTGGATCGTTCGTCCGGACGGTGCGCTGGCGGGTTGGATCGCGGATACCGCCGGCCCGGTGCTGCTGCTCGCGGAAGGCGTGCTGTTCGCAACGGAAGACGAGGTGGTCCTGCGCCGCCCGGACTGGAGTGAAGTCCGGTTTGCGTTGACGGGCGCGGAAACCATCGCGGCGATGGGTCCGCATTACGCGGCGATTCGCGCGGGGGATTCCACGTACGCGCTCCGCACAGAGTCCGGACGGGAGCAATTATTCGTGTTACCGGGAAATGCTCTGTTATCGGGAAGCGCTCCATGACGCGCGCGATCCTCCTGGCCGTGCTGCTTCCGCTGGCGATGCGGGCGCAGCTGGCGCTGTACCAGATGAACGGAAGCACCGAGGTTCCCATCGGCGCCGCGCTCGATCTGGGCAAAGTCGCGGCGGGGGATACGTCGAGCGTCCGCATCCGGGTGCGCAATACGGGAGCGAGCACGGCCAACATCACGCGGTTTTCCGCGGATGGAGCGGGATTCACGCTGGACCGGCCGTCGCTGCCCTTCCCCATCGCCGCCGGACGTGTGCAGGATGTGCTGCTGAGCTTTCGTGCAACCACGCCCGCGCTCTACAGCGCAAATCTGCAGCTCAACAGCGACGTGAACAGCGTCAGCGTGATTGTGACCGCGGCGGTGGTGGCGGGGCCGGAGTTGACGGTGTTTCCGGCGTGCACGGGCTCCGACGGCCCGCCTCCTTCGATCGACTTCGGCCGCGTGCAGGCGGGCCAGCTGCGTTTGTGCAACTTCTACCTGCGGAACCCGGGCACAGAGGACATGACCATCTCGACCTTTGCGGTCACCGGGCTCGGGCTTTCAGTTGTCCATGGGGCCGCAAGCGCCGTTCACGCTCGCGGCCGGCCAGACGACGGCGTTCGTGATCAATTTCACTCCGAACGCGGCCGCGATCTACACCGGCGCGCTGGCGATCGAGACTCGCTCCTATGTGCTGACGGGTACGGCCTTCGGCGCGCCGCTGCCGACGCCGGTGCTCGAATTCGACTCCGGACCGGTCCAGAGCGCGCAACAGCGGAGCTTGACCATGCGGCTTCCCACGGCGGCGGCCGGAGCTGCGTCGGGATTCGTGAACCTGGCGTTCCTGCCGGACACAACGCTGGTGAAAGACGACCCGGCGGTGGTGTTTCTGGCGACCGGAACGCGCTCGCTGCCGATTTCGATCAGCCAGGGGAGCACGCAAATTTCGATCAACGGCCAGCCGTCGGCGATGTTCCAGACGGGGACATCGGCGGGGCGGATCCGCTTCACTCTTTCGGGAATTTCAACGGAAGGCGATGCCACCACGGTGCTCACGGTTCCGGCGGCTCCCCTTTCGCTCGATACGGCGACGGCCACCAGGCGGACCGGGAACCTGGATATTCAAGTGATCGGGTTCGACAACACCTACTCGGCGGGAGCCATGACGTTCACCTTCACCGATACGTCCGGCCAGACGCTTCCGCCGGGCGCGATCCATGCGGACTTCACGCAGGATTTCCGGACGTTCTTCACGCAAACGCAAGCCGGCAGCGCGTTCCAGGTGCGGGTGAGTTTTCCGGTTACGGGCGACACGTCGGGGATCGGCGGCGTGGACGTGCAGTTGACCAATTCCGCGGGAGTGAAGTCGCAGCATCTTAAATTTCCAGTGACGGCTACACTCAGAAGGTGACCACCGGGTCAACCACGCGCGTCGCGCTCTCGATCGCCGGCTCGGACCCCAGCGGCGGCGCGGGCCTGCAAGCCGATCTGAAGACCTTTCACCGGCTGGGCGTGTATGGCGAAGCCGTCGTGACCTTGATCACGGTCCAGAATACTCGAGGTGTCACGCGGGTGGAAGTGCTGGCGCCCGATCTGGTGGTGGAGCAGATCCACGCGGTTTGCAGCGACATCCCTCCGCACGCCGCCAAGATCGGAGCGTTGGGAAACCTGGCCGTGGTGGAGGCGGTCGCCAAAGCCGCGCAGACCTTCGCGTTTCCGCTGGTGATCGATCCGGTGATGATCAGCACGCATGGCGCGCGTCTCATGGACCGGGAAGGCGAAAAAGCGATGGCCGCGAGCTTGATTCCCGCGGGCCTTCCTGCTGACGCCGAATCTGGAGGAAGCCGCGGTTCTGGCGGGATTCCCGGTGACCGATATCGACTCGATGCGGAAGGCGGCTGAAAAGCTGGCGTCGCTGGGCGCGAAAAACGTGCTGATCAAGGGCGGGCACCTGGAAGGCGCCAGCGCCGTGGACGTCCTGTACGAGCCGGAGCACGGCTTCCACGAATTTTCCGCGCCGCGCATCGCGTCGGGGCACACCCATGGGACGGGATGCACGTATTCGGCCGCCATCACGGCCGAGCTGGCAAAAGGCGCGGCGTTGCGCGCGGCCGTCGCCCGGGCGAAGGAGTTTATCACCGAGGCGATCCGCACGGCGCCGGGGTTGGGCTCGGGCGTGGGCCCCTGAATCATCCACGCCTAAGAACCAGCGGGGACAGCCAGCCGATTTCGGGGTGATGCTTCGGAAAGACGACAGTGTTGTTCATCGAAATCGGAGGCAGTCCCCGAGCCTCGCGTGAGATTAGAGCGGTGCTCCCACCACTCTACTTAGGTGATGGTGTATTTCGACCGGCTCGACCGCTGGGTGCTGGCGATTCTGGCGCCGCTGGCGGCGGCGATTCTGATCAGCGGCCTGGACGACCTGGTGGTGGATCTGGCCTGGGGCTGGACCTGGCTCAAGTCGGTGCTGCGCCCGGCCGCCCGCCTGTTCCCGCCCGGTCCGCGGCAGCTTGAAAACGCGCCGATCCAGCGGATCGCCATCTTCGTGCCGCTGTGGCACGAGCACGAGGTGATCGGACGGATGCTCGAACATAATCTGGCCGCGATCCGCTATCCCGACTATCACATCTTCGCGGGCTGCTATCCCAACGACGCCGCAACGCAAGAGGCGGTCCGGATGGTCGCCGCGCGCTTTCCGCAGGTCCACCTGGCGCTGTGCCCGCATCCGGGTCCGACCTCCAAAGCCGACTGCCTGAACTGGATTTACCAGCATCTGCTGCTCTTCGAGGAAAGCAACGGCCAGGGGTTCGACATTGTGCTGATCCACGATGCCGAGGACCTGATCCATCCCGAAGAGCTGCGCTGGATCAACTATTACGCGGCGCGTTACGATTTCGTGCAGACTCCGGTGCTGGCGCTGGCGACTCCCTTACACAAGCTGATGCACGGCGTCTATTGCGACGAGTTCGCCGAGAATCATACGCGGGACATGACGGTGCGCGCGGCGCTGGGGGGCTTTGTTCCGAGCTCGGGCGTGGGAACCGGATATCGCCGGGATGCGCTGGGGCGGCTGGCGCGCGCATCTTCCAACCGTTTGTTCGACCCGGAGGCGCTGACGGAAGATTACGAGAACGGCCTGCGGCTGTTTCGCCTGGGATGTTCGCAAGCGTTCGTGCCGATTTCACAAAGCTCGAGCGGCGGACGCGATTTCGTGGCCACGCGCGAGTTTTTCCCGTCCACCTGGAGCGCCGCGCTGCGCCAGAGGACCCGCTGGGTGACGGGCATCGCGCTGCAAGGCTGGGAGCGGTTTGGCTGGTCGGGGAGTTTTCGGGAAATCTACTGGCTGTGGCGGGACCGCAAGGGGTTGATTACGAATCCGCTGAGCCTGACGGCCAATGTGGTGTTCGTCTACGGACTCTCGACGGCGCTGTGGACGCGCGTATCGCCGGGGCAAGCGCGTCTGGCGGCGGCCACCATGGCTTTGCAGATCTTCCGCATGAGCGTCCGGGGTGTGTGCGTCGGACGCATCTACGGTTTGCTTTTCGCGCTGGGCATTCCCTTCCGGGCGGTGTACGCGAACGCGCTGAACACCGCCGCGACGGCGCAGGCGGTGGCTCGATACACCTGGGCCCGCGTGCGCGGGCGGCCGCTCAAATGGCTCAAGACCGAGCACGCCTATCCGGCGCGCGCCACGCTGCTGGCGCAAAAACGTAAACTGGGCGAGATCCTGATCAGCACCGGCTCGGTGCAGGCGGCGGAGCTGGCCGCGGCGCTGGCCGAGCGGACGCCGGGAGTTCGCCTGGGCGAATATTTAGTCGGCTCGCGACAGGCTGGAGATGGAGGCGCTGTATCAAGCCCTCAGCTTTCAGCAAGGCCTGCCCATCGCCCGCGTCGAGCCGGAAGCCGTGCCCTGGCCGGTGGCGCACGCGCTGCCGGAACATGCCATCCGCCAGTGGCAGGTGCTGCCCTTTCGCGTGGCCGAGCAGAATCTGTTTGTCGCTTCCCCCGAGGCGCCCGGGACCGAAATGGCCCAGGCCCTGCGATCCTTCACTTCGCTCGAAATCCGCTTCCATCTGGTGACGCCCGCCGAGTTCGAACGGCTCGCCAACGCGTTACTCTGAATCGTGCCTCGTTTTACCCGCATTTCGATCGCGATATTGCTGTTTTGTGGCGCCCTCCCGGCTCAGCGGCGCACGGTGGACCTCATCTGGAGCGCGCGCTACGTGGTCACCGAGGATGCCGCGCGCCGGGTGATCGAAGACGGGGCGGTCGCTATTTCGGGCGACCGCATTCTGGAAGCGGGACCGCGCGCGGACATCGAGGGAAAATATTCGGCAAGGAACACGATCGAACAGCCCAACGCGATTCTCGCGCCGGGCCTGATCAACACCCACACGCATGCGGCCATGTCGCTCTTCCGCGGCGTGGCGGACGATCTGAAACTCCAGGATTGGCTCGACAATTACATTTTCCCGGCCGAGGCGAAAAATGTGGATCGCGAGTTCGTGCGCTGGGGTACGCGGCTGGGGCTGCTCGAAATGGCGCTTTCCGGCACGACGACCTTCGCCGACATGTACTACTTCGAGGACACCGTCGCCGAGGAAACCAAGAAGGCCGGGATGCGCGGCGTGCTGGGGCAGACGGTGATCGGCTTCCCTGCTCCGGACTACAAAACTCCCGAGGCGGCGCTGGCGGGCGCCGAAACGTTCCTCAAAGCCTACGCCGACGATCCGCTGATTACACCGGCGGTCGCGCCGCACGCGATCTACACCACTTCGGACGAGACGCTCAAGGCCAGCCGCGCGCTGGCCGACAAGTACGGAAAGCCGCTGATCATCCATCTGGCGGAGACGAAGGCCAATTTCGACGAGGCGATGCAGAAGCGCAAGAAGACGCCGACCGCGACGCTCGCCGATCTGGGCGTTCTGAAAGGCTGGACGCTGGTCGCGCATGCCGTGTGGCTCGATCCGGAAGACTTCGCGCTGCTGAAGATGTATGGCACAGGCATCGCGCACTGCCCGTCGAGCAACATGATGCTGGCTAGCGGCGTCGCGCCGGTGCTGAAGATGCTCGAGGCCGGCATTCCGGTGGGATTGGGAACCGACGGCGTGGCCGGGTCCAATAACGATGTGGATATGTTCGAAGAAATGGATCTGGCGGCCAAGCTGCAGAAGGTGACCTCAGGCGATCCGACGGCTCTTCCCGCCGAGCAGGCCTTCGCGATGGCGACCATCGTGGGCGCGCAGGCATTGAGGATGGACCAGCAAATAGGATCGGTCGAAGCGGGGAAAAAGGCGGACATCATCAGCATCCGGCTGGACGCGCCTCACGCCGTGCCGCTATACAACGTGTATTCGCAACTGGTCTATGCGCTGAAGGCGTCGGATGTGGGCGACGTGATGGTCAACGGGCGCATGATCGTACGGAACCGGCGGATGCTGACGATCGACGATAAGGCGGTGATGGCGAAGGCGGAGGAGTATCGCGCGCAAGTGGCGAAGTCACTTAGCGCGAAGTAACGGGGTCGCCCCAACCGCCGCCGCCGGGAGTTTCGATCTTCAGAAGGTCGCCCGGGCGGGCCTCGAAGCGCGTTTTCGCGGGCAATTTCTGGGAACGTCCCGCGCGCGATACCAGCGTGTTGCGTCCGGGCTTGCCGGATGCGCCGCCGGCGAGCCCCCAAGGACCGCGCTCGCGGCGGTCGGAGAGCAGAGTGACCTCGGCGGGAACCAGAAACTCGAATTCGCGCACGATGCCGTCGCCGCCGCGGTGTAAACCCGCTCCGCCCGATCCGCGCCGCACGCGATAGCCGGCGATGCGCAAAGGGAACTGGTGCTCGAAGGCTTCGATGGGAGTGTTCCAGCTATTGGTCATGTGGGTGTGGATCGCGCTGGCGCCATCGGCATGCGCGGAGGCTCCCATGCCTCCGGCGATGGTCTCGTAATACGCGAACGCGCTTTTTGCCGAGACGCCGCCGAAACTCAAGTTATTCATGGTGCCGCTGCTCGCGGCGGGGATTCGGTCCGGAGCGGCCTTAGCGAGCGCGCCGAGCAGGACGTCGGTGATGCGCTGCGAGGTCTCGACGTTGCCCGCGGCCATCGCGGCGGGAGGCAGCGCGTTGACGACCGAACCTTCGGGGGCGATCACGCGGATGGGACGCAAAATGCCGGCGGTGAACGGAACGTCGTCGTCAATCAGGCAGCGGAACACATACATCGTGGCGGCGAGCGTCACGGCGAAGTTGGCGTTGACCGATCCCTGGACTTGCGGAGCGGAACCGGTGAAATCGACGACAGCGCGACCGCCGGCGATGGTCACCGCGGCGCGAATCCAGACCGGCGTGTCCGTGATGCCGTCATTGTCCAGGCAATCCTCGAAGCAGTAGACGCCGCGCGGCAGCTTGCGGATGGCGGCCTGCATCATGCGGGCGCTATAGTCCTGGATCGCGCGCATGTTGTCGCGGACGCGCGCCTCGCCAAGCTTGGCGACCAATTCCCGCAGCCGGGTTTCGCCGCGGTGGAGCGACGCGAGCTGCGCCATCAGGTCGCCTTCGCGCTCGACGGGCGTGCGGACGTTGGCCAACACAAGGTCGAGTAATGCACGGTCGAGTTTTCCGCGCCGTTGGATCAGCACGGGCGGAATGCGGATGCCTTCCTGAAAAATTTCGCGCGCCAGGGGCATGGACCCGGGACTCATCCCGCCGACGTCGGCATGGTGCGCGCGATTGGCGAGATAGAACGCGGGGCGGCGACCGCGAGTAAAAACCGCAGCGACGGCGGTGATGTCGGGCAAGTGTGTGCCGCCGCGAAACGGATCGTTGACCAGCGCGACGTCGCCCGGTTCGAGGTCGAACGCGTCCCTCACGGCGCGCACGGAAAGCGGCATGGCCCCCAGGTGCACGGGCATGTGATCGCCCATGGCGACGGCCTCGCCGCGGGCGTCGTAGACGGCGCAGGAATAGTCGCGGCGCTCCTTGATGTTGGCCGAATAGGACGTTTTGCGCAGCACCACGCCCATCTCCTCGGCGATGGAGACCAGCAGGTGCCGGAACAGCTCCAGTTCAATGCCTTTGGCGCTCATTTACAACGCCCCTATTGTAGCTGCGCGGTGGCCTACAATAAATCTAGTGTCGATGCCGCTCATCGCCGCGGGCTTGGCCGAATTGCGACACGGCCGTTTCTCGTTCTATCCGGCCATCGTGGGCGTGCGCCACAACGAGTGGGTCCTGCGGCGCGCCACCTGGACCGACATTCTGGTGGCGAACGCCAAGACCTCGGAAGAAGTCTGGATTCCGAGGCGTCTGGTGGGCGAAGTTTCCTCGAGCGAAGCGCCGTTCCGCATCGTGGGGCTGGTGAAAGTACTGGAGTACCGGGAAGGAGTGGTTCTCCCGCACCGCCGCAGCGTGATCGAAATGCCGCGGGCGGTGAACGATTTCAGCCGGTCGAGCTTGCGGCCTACGCTGTATGCGCGTCCGGCCGGAGTGGTGGCGATCCGGGCCGATCTGAACAGCGAATCGCGTTTCTGGCGCGTGCTGCGCGGATCGATCGCGGCGGGTTTCCTGATCTGCATGACGGTCGTCTTCGTGGTGCGCGATGCGCACCTGGGGGCGCGGTTCGGCTGGACCGCGGCGACTCCCCCGCTGCCGAACTTGAACGAACAGGACAATTACTCCTCCGTGGTAAAGAAGCTGGGACGTCCCACCGGCGATCGCTGGATTGCGCCGGCGCTCGGATCGAGCGGATACCGGCGATTGTGGTACTCGCGCCGGGGCGTGACCATTCTTCTTAAGGGCGCGAGCCCAGATCAGGCCCGCTATGCCGGAACTCTAAACCCCGGCGACGAAATCATCCGCTCGGCCGCTACGGGCCTCGCGTCCAAGTAACAGCCCGCAAAACGGAGCGCGCGGGCTGCTTACCCGCATCGGAATGAGGGTGCCCGCGCGCCCTTTGCGGGCTAGCGAGCTGGATTCCGCGCGGGCGATTCGCTAGCGCGCAGGGCTACATCGCGTTCGCCCTTTTCCACATTCACGCGCGACAGAATCGCCAGGCCCGCGGCGAAAAACACGATCAGCGATAGGATCGCCACGCGGTAGCTGCCGGTCCACTGGAGCGCGAGACCGTAGAAGGCCGGTCCCAGCCAGCTGGTGCCCTTGTCGCTGATTTCGTAGATGCTGAAGTATTCGGCTTCCTTGCTTTTAGGGATGAGCTGGGCGAACAGAGAGCGGCTCAAAGCCTGGCTGCCGCCCATCACCATCGCGACTCCCGCCGTCACGAAAAAAAATTGAGCAGCCGAGTAAACGAAGCCATAGATGTAGATCAAGATCAAGGCCCAAATCGCCAGGGCGGCGGCGATGGAGAGCTTGGTTCCGATGCGGGCGGCCAGGCGCCCAAACCCGATCGCTCCGAAGATGCCGACGAACTGGGCCATCAGGATGGCCGTGGTCAATTGCGAGATCGGCAGGCCCAGGCCATCGCTGCCGAATTGCCCTGCGACGGCCAGAACGGTCTGGATGGCGTCGTTATAGATCAGGTAGGCGACCAGAAACAGCAGCGTCTGCGGATAGCGGCGGGTGTCGCGCAGGGTGTGCGCCAGCTGGCGGAACGCGACCGCCACGCGGTTCTGCCCGGGAGGAGGAACGCGCGCAGGGCCGCGGTTCTTCAAGGCGAACAAGACCGGAATGGTAAATACCATGCACCAGACTCCCGCCGAGGCGAGGCTGATCCGCACGGCGAATGCTTCGGAGATGCCCAGGCCGTCCGCGCGCGAGAGGAGCAGAAGGTTCAGGGCCAGCAGCACGCCGCCGCCCGCGTATCCGAGCGCCCATCCGCGGGAGGAGATCGCATCGCGCTGTTCGGGCGGAGCGATTTCGGGCAGAAACGAGTTGTACACCACGATCGACGCGCCGAAGCTGATGTTGGAAACAATCAGCAGCGCGGCTCCCAGCATGTAGTTCGAGCCCTGGATGAAAAACATCGCGGCGGTGGCGGACGCACCGAGGAACGCCGTCAACGCCAGCAATTGCTTCTTGCGATGTCCGAAATCGGCGATGGCACCCACCACGGGAAGGAAAATGACCTGGCCGGCCACCGAAATACTGATCAGGTAGGGATAGAAGCTGCGCGCATCCACGGGAATTCCGAACGGGTGAATGTAGCCCTGGGTATCCGCAGCGGCCTTGGCAAGCGCGGTGAGATACGGTCCCAGGAACACCAGCAGAACGGACGTAAAGAACGGGGAATTCGCCCAGTCGTAGAGGTACCACCCGCGCTGTTCGCGTTGGCTGTATTCGATCGTCATTGAGGATTTTAGAAAAGGTCGATCGACTTGCCGATCCGCTCTATCGGCTGGTACGTCTTCAGCCATGCGTAGGAGCCGTTCTTTTTGTAATCAATGTTCAGCGCGTGAAGGCTCGCGGCGAGATATCCGTGCGCAGGCTCGGTGGGGGACAGATACTCATAGCGAGGAAGACCGGCCTGGTCCAGCGGCGCGGTGCCGAAATAGGCGATAGAGACTTCCTGGATCCCGCGCTGCTTGAGGCGCGGCTGAGGCGATCGAGGTCCTGGCCCCAATCGAGGTCGGATTCGCACAGCATGGCCTCGGGATGGGAGCGGCGAATTCGTTGAAGTGCGCCAGATAATCCGGATGAGCGCGCAGGGAGTCGCCGACGACCCAGGCGACCAGGAGCGCGGCCACCGCGGCGGCTGCGCGGGAATGGCGGAACAGCGCGGTCACGGCATAACCGCCGGCGATCGCGAGTAACGGATACATGGGAAGAATATGGCGCACGCCGAGATTGATGCGGGAGAGCATGCAGACCAGCAGGATGGCCAAGGGGAAAACAACGGTCAGGACCTGCTGCCAGCTTTGCAACCAGCTCTGCTTCCAGCTCTGCTTCTGGGACGTCTCGCGCCAGCGGCGAAGAACGAACCACCATCCGCACAGCGCGAGCACAGAAGTCCGAGGGGAGACTTGACGGCGAGGACTACCGGGAAGAAGTACCACCATCCGAATTGACCCCACTGGCCCAGCAGATAGGAATCCTGGCCAACGGCGTTATGGACGAAGAGATCCAGCCCGCCCATCATCGCTTCGGACAACGGCAGCGGAGTGGTCAAGAAGGATCCAGACGCTGTGCAGCAGCGGCGGCTGCTCAGCATGCTGTCGATCACGGGATGTTGGTGCCCGTAAAACGTCCCGGGCGGAATCACGGTGAACCGGTACGTGGCCCACGCCAGCGCCAAAACGACGCAGGCCGCGAGGCCGATATGCGCAAGCCGGCGGCGGAAAGCTTCGCGGCGCGACAATCAGACCCAGCGCATAACACGTCACCAGGAACGGGATGTTCGAAAACTTGCACAGACGGCGAATGCGGTCGCAAACCCCCACCATAGACATCGCGCGATCCGCGGCTGTTCGAGCCACCGCAGGAATTGATACAACGCGAGCGCGGCGCGGCCGCACAGGCGACGTCATTGGTCGCGAGTCCTGCGTGCCCCAAAATCGGCGACGTGCACACCAGCAGCAGCACGGCCCAGAATCCGGCGGCTTCGCTAACCCCTTCACCAAACCATCGCCGCGCCCACAGGAACGTGACCACGCACAGCAACACGAGAAAGGGCAGCGTACCGAGGCGCGCCCACGTCAGGTTGGACCAGTAATGGCCTCCCGAATAAAGAATCGCGTTGCCCTCTTCGAAGAAAGACATGGTCCGCTGGCCGGACGCGTCCAATCTCGCCGGGAGTCGAAGGCCTCTGAGAAACGGTCCCAAGGCCGGAGCGACGGGGCCAGCGGAGGATGTTGGGGATCACAGGTATAGGTATCCCCCTCAAGGAACTCCATGCCGCAGGCGACATGAAGCGGTTCATCGTAGGTGCCGTTGAACACCGTGTAGGTGGAGGCGACCCGAACGATCGCCAGGCCGATGAGTACGGCCACACCAATGTGTATATTCACCGTTAATCGAGCGTTTCGATTCTTCGCAGCAGCCGCACCATGCGCGGGGCCGCGTCGTTCCGGCCGCCGAATCGAAACTGGTTGTAGGCGCCGGTCAGATCCTCCACCAGCATGGCCAGCTCGGAAGGCGGCAGGACGCGCGCGAACTCCGCCGGCGTGACCCACGGCGGCTTCCGCAGGCCGCGGCGCTCGAGCACCCGCAGCATCCGTTCGTACAGCAGCGTGGCATCGGAGGCTTGCGCTTCCCCGCGCTGGGCCCGGCGAACCCGGAGATCGGCGCGCAGCTTGCGCAGCAGGCCGGGACCGAAGAGCATTGCCAACGCCGCCAGCGCGAACAGGATCAGAATTGGAACGGCGTACACGCGAGCCGCGCGAACGTTGGTCTCGATCCGTGCGGCGGCGGCGCCCAACTGGCCCAGCCAGGAAAAGCGGAGATTGCGGCCGGACGCCTGCATGCGCGCCGCGAGGGTGACCTGGCGCTCGAAGTCGTAACCCACCACCCAGTCCTGCCAGAACTGGTCGGCCGCGTCGAGAACCAGCCCGGCGCGACTCAGCCAGCCGGCGGAAGAAGGCGAGGGATCCAGCGGCGTGGGATCGAACGTCACCCAGCCGCGCCGCGGGAGCCAAGCTTCCACCCAGCTATGGGCGTCGGAGGCGCGCACCACCTGCCATCCGGTCATGGGATTGTAGATGCCGCTCTGAAACCCGGTGACCACGCGCGAAGGAATACCCAGGGTGCGAAGCATCACCGCCATGGCGGAGGCGAAGTACTCGCAATGCCCTTTCTTGCGCGCGAACAGGAAGGTCGCCAGCGGATCGGCCACTGGCGCGGGAAGCAGCTGCAAGGTGTAACCGTAATCGTGCCGCAGGCGGCGTTCGAGCGCGCGGGCACGTTCTTCGGGAGTGGCCGCGCCCACGGTCATATCGAGCGCCAGGCGGGGAATGCGCTCATCGAGCGGCGGCAGCTCCAGGGCGTCCACACGGTCGGCGGGCGAGAGCTGCGGCGAAACCGAAGTTCCCTCCTCCAAGATGCTGGAGGCGGCGTAGCGCAAGCCCGACCCGTTCATCCGGGGAGCGCGCAGCGTTCCGGACGGCGAGCGCCAGACCACGGGGGCATCGATGATCATGCTCTCGGGGGTGCCGGCGAAAAAAAGAACATCCGAGGCGATATCGCTCAGGCGAACCTCGTAGCCGATCCTGCGGCCGAAGCGGCTCCGTCCCTCTTCATCCAGCAAGACGCGGCCGCCCTCGGGGCGGAGACGCTGCTCGGGGGCCGGAGGATTGAACCAGCGTTTCCCGTCGAAGTGCGTGAGCGCGGCGCCGCGCCACCGGACCGCAAGAAAGCCGTCGCCCTGAGAGTAGACGTGCATCACCGGCGCGCTACTCTGCTGGATTTCGCCGATCTCGCCCAGGGTGACTTCATTGGAGAATCCGGGAAGGTGGTAGCGTTCCGGAGCGAATCGCTGGAACGCCGCCCGGGCGGTGCGCGGAAGCACGAAGAACATGGCGGCCGTGAGCACCAGAATTCCCGCGAACAATCCGAACGAGAGCATCCCCAAACGCCGCGGAAACGCCCGGAGGCCGCTGCGCGAAAACGTCCGGCGGGTTCCGGCGGCGGAGTGGAACAGGCGCGTGGAGCGCACCACCTCGCCGCTGGACAACGTCGCGATGGTGAACAGCAGAAACACGGCGAGGAACGCGAAGAACGAGAGCGAGATCGACAGCACGGCGGCCGCCAGCAGAGCCATCACGGCGATGGCCTTGACGAAGATGAAGTCGCGCGGCGTCCTGGCGGTCAGGATTTTCACCGAACCCAGGAAGAAGATCAGGTGGACGGCGGCCGGCAGGAATCCGCCGGAAATGTAGAAGTAGTCGATCGGGTAGAAACCGACGTACAGCATCGCCAGGGCCGCGACCAGGCGTCCGGGGACTTCCAGCCGGTCCAGCTTTCCGACTCCGGCCACCATCAGGGCGCGGAGACACAGGGCCGCCAGCGTGAGGATGGCCGTGGGCCAGTCCATAAAACCGGACCCCAGCACCGCGAAGTATCCGGATGCGAGCATCCCCAGCAGCGAAAACTGGAAAAATCTTTCGACCACTTGCTGGGGAGCCCAAGGGGCCGGCGTGGTCATGTCCTTTATTGTATCGAGGCCTTATGGGGAGGACAGCGAGGCGACCATCCCGGCGATTTCCTCGCCGATGGCGAGCGAGGACGTGGCCCCGGGACTGGGGGCGTTCACCACATGCAGCTCGCGCTCGCCCTGGATGAAGTGAAAATCGTCCACCAGCGAGCCGTCCGGCGACATGGCTTGCGCCCGCACGCCCGCTCCGCCCGGAATCAGGTCGTCGGGCCGGATTTCGGGAACCAGCCGCTGGAGCGAACGGCAGAACAGCTCGCGGCTGAAACTGCGGCGGATCTCCTCCCAGCAGGTGCGGCCGTATTTCGCCACAAACCGCCACAGGCCGGGGAAGGCGAGCTCATCGGCAAGATCGGGGAGATCGACGTCGCGCTTGGTGTAGCCTTCGCGCGCGAACGCCAGCACCGCGTTCGGTCCGGCTTCGATGCCGCCCGCGATGCGGCGCGTGAAGTGGACGCCCAAAAACGGGAACCGCGGGTCGGGGACCGGATAGATGAGGTTGCGCACCAGAAACTGCCGTTCCGGGCGGAGCAGATAATATTCGCCGCGAAACGGCACGATGCGCACGTCGCGCTTCCGTCCGGCGAGTTCCGCCACGCGATCCGAATAGAGCCCGGCGCAAGTCACCAGAAAATCGCAGGAGGTTTCGCCGGCGGTGTGGATGGCGCGCCAGCCGCGCGCCTGACCATTTTCCGATTCGCGATGCAAAGACGTCACGCGCGCGCCGGTGACGATTTCCCCGCCCTGCTTGCGGACCAGAGCGGCGAGCGTTTCACAGACGGCCGGATAATCGGTGATGCCTTCCTGGGGAACGTGAATTGCCTGAACGCCGCCCGCATAGGGCTCGATCTCGCGAAGCTCTTCGGGCTGAACAGGCGCAAGCCGGTCAGGCCGTTCTGGCATCCACGTTCGAACAGAGCGTGCAAGCGAGGCACTTCGTCTGGAGTGACGGCGACCACGACCTTGCCGCAAACTTCGTGCCGGATGCCGTGGGTCTGGCAGAATTCGACCATCTGCGTGATGCCGCGAACGGCCAGGCGGGCTCGGCGCGATCCGGGCTTGTAATACAGGCCGCAGTGCAGCACGCCGCTGTTGTGACTGCTTTGATGCCGCGCGACGTGCGGTTCTTTTTCGAGGATGGTGACGCGGGCGTCCGGCAGCCGCTGCTGCAACCGGAACGCGGCGGCCAGTCCCACGATTCCGCCGCCCACCACCGTGACGCGCATACCGTTCATTCTCGCCGATGCGGCGGCAATCGCGGCGTTACACTAGTGGCTTCATGGATCTTCGTCATGGATAGTTCGCCGCCGCATCAGATTCTGGAGCGCGAACTCGAGTACCACGAGAAACTATACGCGGGATTCGCGCAGGAGCATTTCGCGCGGCCGGCGGTGCGTGCCTTGCGGGCGCACATGGTGCAGCGAGTGCTCGCGAAGACCGGGGCGGGCCGGGAATCGCGCGTGCTCAGCCTGGGCTGCGGGATCGGCGATACCGAACTGCTGCTGGCCCCGCACGTGCGAGAGCTGGTGGGCGTCGATCTTTCTCCGGCGGCGGTGCGCCAGGCCCGAGAGGACGCGGCCAGCGCGGGGATCACGAACACGCGATTCGAAGAGGGTTCGCTCGAAAGCGCCAGCGGGACATTCGACGCGATCCTTGCGATTTTTCTGCTGCATCATCTGCCCGATTCGATGCTTTCTGAAGCGCCTGGGCTGATTCGCGAGCGTCTGGCTCCGGGCGGCAGGTTCTACTCGCTTGATCCCAGCCGGCATCGGCTGTCGGGGATGGTCGGCTCGCTGCTGTTCCCGCATCTGATGCAGAAGTATCAGAGTCCCGACGAGCGCCAGCTCGATCCGGAGGAAACCGCGCAGTACTTCCGGCGGGCCGGGTACAGGTGCGAAACCAGCATGTACGATTTCGTATCGTCCCCGCTGGCGGGGCTGCTGCCGGGATGGCGGGCCGGGTATCAGGTTGCGCGGGCCGTTGATGAGGCGCTGGTGCGGATACCGGGGTTGAAGCGGCTGGGAAGTAATTTCGAACTGCTGGCATGGCCATCCTGACGATCTCGGGCGCTCCGGCCTCGCGCTTCGAGGAAGTCGCGCACGGCTGCAGTCAATTGCTTAACCGCGCACAACGGAACGCGGCGGCAGAGTCTTTCGATGCAGAGAAGGGCGCCGCCCCGTCCTGTGCGCTCAGCTTCGAATTGGTCACGGAGTCGCGGCTTTCGCAGTGGATGACCGAAGAGTTCGGCGACACGCCCGTTCCGGATCGGGCCTGGCGGCCGGCGGCGGTTTCGATCCTGGCGCGCCTGGCGATGGAACATCACCTGGTCATCTGCCTGCCGGGAGCCGAGTGGCTGTTTCCGGCATCGCCCTTCATCCTGCGCGCCGGAATCGTCGCATCGGAAGCGCGCCGCGTCGGAAACGTGATGCTCGACCAGAGGCTGGAGCGGCCCGAGGCGAAGACGGCGTTGGGGCGAATGGATCGCGAGGCGAAGCACCTGCATAAGCTGCGCCTGGGCCGCACGCGGCCGCAGCCCGATTCCTTCGACGTGATCCTGAACAGCGAGCAACTGGACGCGTCGCAGATGGCGGAGATCCTGCAAGCGGCCGCAGCGGCGCGCCGGCTCGACGAACAAGGCCTGCTGGCCGACGACGACGAAGCGCGCATCCAGTTCGAGACGCGTTTGAAGCTGGCGCGGCACGGAATCGTCCCGGCGGGCCACGCACGGCTGAAGCGCGCCGCGTTCAATCATCCCAGCGAAGAGGTTTTCGCCAATCTGCTGGACTTCTACCGCATCGCCTGGGAGTACGAGCCGCGCAGTTTCCCGTTACAGTGGGACAAGGACGGCCGGGTGACCGAAGCGTTCACGCCCGATTTCTACCTGCCCGAATTCGACCTGTACCTGGAACTCACCGCCATGAAGCAGGCCCTGGTGACGCGGAAGAATCGCAAGATCAAAATGCTGCGCGCGATGTATCCGCACATCAATATCCAGGTGTTTTATCAAAAAGATCTTCAGGATTTGGTGTTCAAGTACGGATTGAAGGACGCGGCCCGGTGACGGCGCCAGAGGGCATCGAGCGCGTGCTGTTCACCGAAGAACAGGTGAACCAGCGGATCCGCGAAGTGGCGGCGGAGATCGACGCGAAGTTTCAGGGACGCGATCTGAAACTGGTGAGCGTGCTCAAGGGGTCGGTGTTTTTTCTCACGCAGCTCGCGCGGGCCATCGAGACTCCCCTGAAGATCGATTTCCTGGCGATTTCGAGCTTCAGCGGCGGCGGAGGACCGGGCATGGTCCGCATCGCCAAGGATCTGGACCAACCGATTCAGGGCGAAGACGTGCTGCTGGTCGAGGACATCGTGGATACCGGTTTCACCGCGCGCTATTTGCTTCAGACGCTGGCCGGGCGGGAGCCGAGGTCGCTGGGAATCTGCACGCTGCTCGACCGGACGGTGCGCAGGATCGTACAGGTGCCGGTCGATTTCCGCTGTTTCGAGATTCCGGACCGCTTCGTGGTGGGCTGCGGGCTGGACTTCAAACAGAGATATCGGAATCTGGGGTACATCGCGGTGATGGATCCGGAGAAGAGCTGATTTAACGCCGCTCGGGGATCATCCGCATCCCGTATTTCGGGCGGAGAGTGATCCTAGCCTGTGTCTCCACGCGATGGCCGGGTTCCAGGCGCAGACGCCAGCGCTGCCCCAGAGCGGCCAGCAGCAGTGTGCCTTCCATCCATGCGAAGCGTTCCCCGATGCACACGCGCGCGCCGCCGCCAAACGGGAAGTAAGCGAACTTGGGACGCGCGGGATCGTCCTCCAGCCAGCGCTCGGGACGGAAGGCGAGCGGATCGGGAAACCAGCGGGGATCGCGATGCGTCGCGTAGGGGCTCATCAGGACCACGGAGCGCGCGGGAACGACGAAGCCGCCCACGGGGAAATCCTCAAGCGCGCGCCGTCCGATTCCCCAGGCCGGAGGATACAACCGCAACGTTTCGGCGAACACGCTTTCGGTGTAGCGCAATTGCGGCAGGTCGTCGAAGGAAGGAAGGCGTCCGGCGAGCACGCGATCGAGCTCGGCATGGAAGGCCGCCTCGGCTTGCGGATTCTGCGAGAGCAGATACCAGGTCCAGGTCATCACATCGGCGGTGGTTTCGTGACCGGCGACGAATAGCGTCAGGGCTTCATCGCGGACCTGGATATCGGACATGCGCCGATCGAGCCGGCTTCCGCGTCTTCTTCATCGTTCTGCGCGAGCAGGAGCATGGACAGCAGGTCTCCGGCGTCCTCGCCGCTGGCGCGGCGTTCTGAATGATGCGATAGATGGATCCGTCGAGCTGCTCGCGGGCCTGGTGGAAGCGACGGACGGCGGGCAGCGGGAGCTTCTCGAGAGGTCGGAGAACGGAATCAGGATGACCTTTCAAAGACGCCGAGCACCTCCTTCGGGTGAGAGCCTGGGACATATGTCGTGCTTCGACTCCAATCGGTGCTGAACAGCGTACGGGAGACGATGTCGAGCGTCAGGTGCATCATCTCCTGCAGCACGTCGAGCTGCTGGCCGGGCTGCCAACGATCGGCGGAGCGCGGCCGATCGAGCAGTCATGGTTTCGCCGTAGCCAACCAGGCGGTCGCGATAAAAGGCGGGCTGGACCAGGCGCCGCTGCTGGCGATGGAAGTGCGCCTTCGCTGGTGAGCAGGCCGTCGCCCAGGATCATGCGGGCGTTCTCCAGCATGCGGCTCTTCTTGAATTTCGTCTGGTGGGTGACCAGGACGTCGCGGATCAGGTCCGGGTGGTTGAGGAAGTAGATCTGCTGGCGGCCCAGCGGAGGAAGACGATATCGCCGTATTCGCGGGAGAGTTTTCGAGAAACCCGGCGGGTTCCTTGCGAAATTCTGGCAGAACGCCGACGAGGAGATGGCCCTTGGGCCCCGGAGGCTTCAGCATTACAGAAGCGGCTTCACTCGGCCACGATTATAGCGGGCGGGCTATTGCTGCTGCTGTTGTTGCTGTTGTTGGATCCGCTCGGCTTCTTCGGCCGCGGCAATGGCGGCTTGCCAGGATTCCGGCAGCGGCTGGATCTCCTCGGCGGGCGGCGGGGCATCCGACGGCGCGACTCGCACCGACACGGTCGAGTGGCTTTCCGAATCGCCCTTAAAGATACCTTGGTCGGCGGCACGTCCGCATAGTCGCGTCCGATGGCCGTGCGGATATGACGCTCGTTGGCGATCAGGTTGTTGGTCGGGTCGATCCCACCCACCGAAATGCGGCAGGACGCCTCCACCCAGGCATGCGTCGCCCCTTCGGGCGACCGGTCCTGGTGCTCCGCGCGCGGGTAGACATGCCGCTCACGTAGCGGCACGGAATCCGGACGTGGCGCACCAGCGCGATCATGATGTGCGCGAAATCCTGGCACACTCCCTTGCGGACTTCGATGGCATGATCGATGGGCGAATCCACGCGCGTGGCCTTGGGCACGTACTCGAACCATGCGTATACGGCCGAATTCAGCTCCCGCAGAAAGCGCAGCGGATCGCCGCGGCGCTGGACTCCCAGCGACTCGATCAGACCGAAAAGCGCTTCGGTGGGCTGCGCGAACTGGCTGGGCATCAGCATTTCCCAGTAGTCGCCCGCGGCCGCCTGCGCATCCAGATCGTCCCAGGCCGAAGGCTCCAGGCCGTCCGGCAGCTCGGGCTCCGGTTCGATCTCCACCAGCGATTCGGCGACAATCTTCAACTCGCGATGATGCCCCGGCACGTCGAAGTGGTGCACGGTGTTGCCGAGGTAATCGCGATATTCGTACACGCGCGTGCGGGGCTCGACCGAAAGCTGGAAGGAGAGGCAGCGCTGCCCGCCCTCGGTGCGCGGGTGCATGCGCAGCTCCATGAGGCTCTCGCTGACCGGGCTCTTGTAACGGAAGCACGTCAGGTGTCGGATGGAATAGAACATGGTTCAGCCTCGTTTTTTTACGCTTCGAGCGCCGCCTCGATCGGATAGGAAATATAGGTCTGATACAGGGCGCTGTGCACCTGTCCGCACTGGCGCAGGACTTCCGGCAAATAAGTTTGCAGTCCGCCCGCCATGATCTCGTCGATCTGCCCGAAGCCGAGCGTGGCGCGCAGGCGTCCGGCGATGCGCTCGACGCGCGCGGCCCGGCGGCTCCCGGCCTCCCGCCCGATTTCCTTGATAGCGGTTTCCAGAGCCTCGGCGGAGAACCGGATGGAATGCGGAAAGGTCGGATGCAGCACCAGAAATTCGGCGACGCGCTCGGCCGTCACGCCCGCCGTGTAAGCCTTGCAATAGGCCTCGAAGGCGGTGCAGGAGCGCAGCAGCCCGATCCATTCCAGATAGACGCGTTCGGCGCCGGCCTGCTCGGGCTGATGAAATTCGCGGAAGTGCGCGCCCACCAGGGTGGAAACCGCCACCGCCCGCTCCAGGAAGCGGCCGGCCTGGATGAACTGCCAGCCTTCGCCGTGCGTCATGGTGGAATCGGTGATGCCCTGAAACAGATGTGCGCCCTCCTTAATGGCCTGCAGGAAATCCCGCGCGTCCCACACTTCCGGTGCGCTGCGCCGCACGGCGTGGAACAGGCGGTTGATCTGCTCCCACATCTCCGAGCTGATCTGCTCGCGCACCTGGCGGGCGTTTTCCCGCGCGGCGACAATGGTGGCGACGATCGAGGACGGGTCGGTTGCGTCGTGCAGCAGCGATTGAGCCAGGCTTTCCGCGCTCCATCGTCTTCCCGGGTGTTCCATGCGATCGACGCCCCAGCCGCGCCCAATCCGATCTTCGGATTCGGTGCCGCGCTCGAGCATCAGGTTCAACTGGATGTTAATGACGCGCGCGGTATGTTCGGCGCGTTCCAGGTAGCGGCTCATCCAGTACAGGCTGTCGGCGACTCGGGAAAGCATGTCTAGTGAGAGCGCCCAGGACGCGGCGAATCCTCCCCAAGAGCGAGATGCTGACGACGTTCGTTGTGCGCGATTAAACATTAATCCAGCACCCAGGTGTCCTTGCTGCCGCCTCCCTGCGAAGAGTTCACGACCAGCGATCCCTTCTTCAGCGCCACGCGCGTCAGGCCGCCCGGCACGATGGTGACTTTTTCGCCATAGAGAATGTAGGGCCGGAGATCGACGTGCCGCGGCTGCACCTTGCCGTCCAGGAAACACGGCGCGCGCGACAGCCGGATGGTCGGCTGCGCGATATAGTTGCGCGGATCGGCTTCGACGCGCCGGCGGAAGTCGTCGCGCTGCTCGGCCGTGCTGTGCGGCCCGATCAGCATCCCGTAGCCGCCGGATTCGCCCACCGCCTTGACCACGTAGTCCTGCAGCTTGCCGAGCACGTGCTTCCGCTGCAAGGGATCCGACATCAGATACGTCTCGACATTGTCGAGCACCGGATCTTCCTTCAAGTAGTAGCGAATGATCGCGGGAACGTACGCATAGACGGCCTTATCGTCGGCGACGCCGGTGCCGAGCGCATTGGCCATGCTGACGTTCCCGGCGCGGTAGGCATTGAACAGGCCGGGGACGCCCAGGGTCGAATCGGCGCGGAATGCCAGCGGGTCGATGAAGTCGTCGTCGATCCTGCGGTAGATCACATCGACGCGGCGCAAGCCGGCCGTGGTCCGCATATAGACGAAATTGTCGTGCACCACCAGGTCGCGGCCTTCCACCAGCTCAATGCCCATCTGGCGAGCCAGGAACGCATGCTCGAAGTAGGCGGAATTGTAGACGCCCGGCGTCAGCAGCACGATGGTCGGCTCGGATCTGCCGCGCGGGGAGCCGTGCGGCGTCAGCGCGCGCAGCGTGGAAAGCAGCGCCTGGCGGTAGTGTTCGATGGGCTGCACGCCGTACCTGCGGAAGAGCTCCGGGAACAGGCGCTTCATCACTTCGCGGCTGGCCAGCATGTAGCAGACGCCGCTGGGCACGCGCAGATTGTCTTCGAGCACCACGAACTCGCCCGAGGGCAGGCGGATCAGATCCGTGCCGGCGACGGTGACATAGACGTCCTTGCGGACATGGAATCCGCGCATCTGCCGCCGGAAGTGTTTGCAGCTATAGATAATTTCCCGCGGCACCACGCCGTCGTTCAGAATGCGGCCCTCGTGGTAGATGTCCTTGAGGAACAGATTCAGCGCGGTGATGCGCTGTTCCAGGCCGCGCTCGATGCGGGTCCATTCCTCATTGGTGATAATGCGGGGAAGCAGGTCATTGGGGAAAATCCGCTCGGTGCCTTCGTCGCGCCCGTAGACGGTGAAGGTGATGCCCTGATGCAGGAAAGAGAGATCGGCGATCTGCTGGCGGCGGCGCAGCTCGTCGGCGCTCAGCTCGCGCAGAGCCTCGTAAATATGGCGGTAGTGGGCGCGAATCGCTCCACTGCCATCGACCATTTCGTCGAAAGCGTCATCGAGCTCGTATTCGTGGAACGGAGCCGGAAGCGTATGCTGAGTGGCAATCCCTGCCATGGGTCTCCTCAAAATCGAACCGACTTCGACGAGGAAGCTACCGGAGAACTCGATTATAGCAAGAGATCGGCGCTGGGAGGGCGGTCCGGGAGATCGCCGGGCGTGTTTATTCCCTGCCCTGATAAATATCGTGCAGGCGCAGCAGACCCAGGCAGCGATGCTCGGCGTCCACCACAGGCACCACCGAGATCTGCGAGGGGCGATCCTCCATGAAGGCCAGAGCCTCATGCAGCAGGGCTTCCGGGGACAGCGTAGAGGGCCGCGCCGTCATGACGTCCGACGCGCGTAGAGTCCGGATATCGTCGTGAGCTTCGAGCGCGCGGCGGACGTCGCCATCGGTGATCAGTCCGGTGAGCGTTCCCGAAGGGGACACGACGCAAGCCGCGCCCAGGGGATGCTGCGGACATCGCGATGACCACCTGTTTCATCGAGTCCTCGGGCGCGACCCAGGCGACCTCGTCGCCGCGGTGCATGGCGTCGCCAACGCGCAAGCGGAGGTTACGGCCGAGCTGGCCGCCGGCGTGCAGGCGCGAAAAGTTTTCGGCGGTGAAGCCGCGGGCCTGCATCAAGGCGACCGCCAGGGCGTGACCCATGGCCATGGTGACGGCGGAACTGGCTGTGGGCGTGAATCCCTCGGGGTCGGCTTCGCGCTGGACGCTGGCGTCGAGCACCACGTCCATCTCGCGCGCCAGGGGCGAGGAGGGATTTCCCAGGATCCCCAGGAACGCGGGACGAAATTGCCGTAACGCCGGAACCAGGTCGAGCAGCTCGGCTGTCGCGCCGCTCTTGGAAATCATCAGGACGGAATCGCCGGGCTGGCAGACTCCCAGGTCGCCGTGAGCCGCTTCGGTGGGATGCAGAAAGACGGCGGGGGTGCCGGTGCTTTGCAGAGTGGCGGCGATGCCGCGGGCCACGTGTCCGGATTTGCCGAGGCCGGTGACGATCAGCTTCCCGGAGTGGCCGAGAATCAGTTCCACTGCTGCGATCAGAGTTTGGTCCAGGCGCAATGACGCTGCCAGAATCGCCTGCGCCTCTGTTTCCATGACCTTACGCGCGGCGGCGAGCCACTCGGCGCGCTGGTCGACGGGGCTTACGGATGTGCCGGCGGAGGCGTCCACACGCGTACTTTAACACGACTTTCGCCGATCCCCCGTCTTCTGCTACGTTTGAGCATGAGCGACTGATGGACCCGGCCTGTCTACGTCACACCGAAATCCCCGGCACGTCCAAGCTTTTCGCCGATTTCTCGTACGATTTCGACCCCGCGAATCAAGGTGTCGCGCGCTTCTTCCGGCACAATCCGCATCGCCGGGAATCGTACGCCGCGGCGGCGCGTGAGATTCAGTATCCTGACGATCGGCGGGCGGCGATGGCGCGAGTTCTGGAAGCCCAGAATCCGGGGAATGCTCTGGTGGCGCGCTTCGCGCAGCCGGGGACGGTGGCGGTCATCACAGGGCAGCAGGTGGGCCTGTTTTCGGGTCCGGCGTACACCCTATATAAGGCGCTGACAGCGGCGCGGCTGGCCGAGGATCTGAACGCCAGAGGAATCCCCGCCGTGCCGATTTTCTGGGCGGCGACCGAAGATCACGATTTTGCCGAGGTCGATCACGTCTGGGTTTTCGATGCGGCGCGACATCCCGTGCAGTTGAGCGTCGAAGCCCCTGCGGCGTGGCAGGGGAAACAGCGGCCCGCGGGCGGGGTCCCGGTGGAACATCCGCCGATCGCGGAGCTGCGGAAGGCGCTGGCCGGGTTCGAGCATGGCGAGGAAATCGCGGCGATGGTCGCGGATGCCTACCAACCGGGCGTGACGATGGGCGCGGGATTCCGTGCGCTGCTCGCCAAGCTGCTGGGTGGGATCGGAATGCTGGTGGTAGATCCCCTGGACCCGCAACTGCGGAGCATCGGGACGCCGTTCCTGGCGGAGGCGCTCAAAGCCGCGCCCGATCTCAAGCTGGCGCTGCTGGCTCGCAACAAAGAATTGGCCGCGGCCGGGTACCATGCGCAGGTCAATGTCGAAGCGAACACTTCGCTGTTCTTTTTGCTCGAGAACGGAGAGCGCACGACGCTTCGCAAGAAGGATGCCGAGTTCGCGGCGCTTCAGGATCGCGCGGCGGATGTTTCGCCCAACGCGCTGCTTCGTCCGGTGTGGCAGGATTACCTGTTTCCGACGGTCGCCTACGTGGGCGGACCGGGAGAGCTCGCGTATTTCGCGCAATCGCAGGTGATTTACGACCGGCTGCTGGGGCGCATGCCGGTGGCTGTATCGAGGGCGAGCTTCACCTTGCTGGACGCGCGCACCGCAAAATTGCTGGCACGCTACGGACTGGCGTTGACCGATACACTCGTGCCCGAAGATGCGCTGAAAGAACGGATCGCGCACGTGTTGATTCCGGAAGCGGTGGCGGGCTTGTTCGAAGAGACATCGGCGGAGGTCACAGGGCAGCTGGACCGGCTCGGCGCGGGGCTGCAGACGTTCGATCCGACGCTGGCGGCATCGTTAACCAAGAGCCGGGCGAAGATTCTGTACCAGATCGCGAAGATGCGCAAGAAAACGGAGCGCGAAACGATGCGCCGGGACGCGCGGGCGTCGGAAGAATCGCGCTACCTGAGCGCTTCGCTCTATCCGCACAGGCATATGCAGGAGCGCTTTTATTCGATCCTGCCGTTCCTTGCTCAACATGGGGCCGAGCATGGGCTGGATCTGGCCGGGCGGCTGTATGAAGCGATCCGGACGGAGTGCCCGGACCATCGCGTGGTTACGCTCTAGTCGCTACTCGCAGATCATCAACTCGCCGCGGACGCAGCTTGGGGTCGCAGTTGCCGTTGGGACAGCGCTGCAACCGAACAGAGCTATACACTGATTCCCAGCCGGCATTCACGGTGTAGTCGTATCCGGTCGCGTTTTCCGGATAGAAGCCGTCGCGGCGAAAGTTCAGGCCGTAGACACCTGAAGAGAGCATATTGAAAGTAAAACGTCCCCTGTGCATCGGTCTTTGTTGACTTGCACGCGCGGAACGTTCGGCAGACCAAGTGTGACCTCGATTCCTGCCGCCGGGGGATCCACGGTTCCGGTCAAACGCCCGAACATTTCTCCAGGCGGCAGCAGAATCCGGTCCAGGATGAGCGGTTGACCACACGCCATGGCTCCGACATCGAGAGGAATATCGAGAAGGCGATTTGGCTCGGCCTTCGACAGACGAATGGACTTGACAATGCGGGTCTTGAATCCCGGCGCTTGGACTTTCAGGGTATATTCACCAACCGGCAGATTTGAGAGTCGGTAGACGCCGGCATCGTCGGCTTGGACCTTATACTTGTTCGTGCCTGAATCCAGCTCCACGGCAGCGTGAGGAATGTAAGCCCCAGTCTGGTCTAAGACCGTGCCCGTGAGACTCGCGGCGGCCGCTGAGAAAGGGATCCATAGAATCGCAAGCGCGATCTTCATAGCAAAAGCCTGAGCAAAGCATACACCACGGGAATGCTGAACAGGCTCGAATCGATGCGGTCGAGCCAGCCGCCGTGGCCGGGGAGCGTTGTGCCGCTGTCCTTCACGCCCGCGCCACGCTTGAAGGCCGATTCGCACAGGTCGCCCACCTGTCCCGCGATGTTCCCCGCGGCCCCCACCGCCAGCACCGCCCACAGCGCGGCGGAAGGAATCAGGTAGTGCGCATAAATGACTGCCGCCAGAACACCGCCCGCAACGGACCCGATGGATCCTTCCCAGGTCTTCGAAGGACTCACGCGCGGGGCCAGCTTGTGGCGGCCCAAAGTGCGTCCGACGTAAAGCGCCGCGGTATCGCCCGCCCAGCTCACCAGGAGCGCGATCATCAGCCAGTGCGGGTTAATCTCCTTCAGCGCGAGGGCGCAGCGCCATGCGCCGAAGATATAGACCACACCCAGCAGCGCCGCCGCCGAGCTCGCGAGCGCTTTCGCCAGATCGGCCTGGCGCAGTTCGAGCGCCATCAACGCGAGCGCCAGGAGAACCAGCGTCACCCAGGCGGGCTCGGGCGTGAACAGGAAGATCAGTCCCGCAGCCAGACCCGCCAGGCCGGATCGGGCGATGCCCTGAGCTGCCGCGATGTTGTCGAATTCGTGGAAGGCGATCAGACCCACCGCCGCCATGATCGCGAGCAATGACCAGGGCGGACCGGCCAATACGATCCACACGACCAGCGGGATCAGCACCAGCGCGGTGATGATGCGCGTCATCGCGCGGGCAAGCCCACAGGCGCGGGCAGACTCACCGTCTCCAGCTCCGGATTCTCCGAGCCGCCCAGGCCGCCATAGCGGCGATCGCGCTTCTGATAGTCGAGAATGGCCCGCAACAATTCCGCGCGCGTGAAATCCGGCCACAGCGTCTCGGTCACGTACAGCTCGGCATAGGCGATCTGCCACAGCAGGAAATTACTGATGCGCATTTCCCCGGACGTGCGGATCAGCAGGTCGGGATCGGGCTGCCCGGCGGTGTACAGATGCGCCGAGATGGCCTCTTCGGTGACTTCGACGTCGCCCTCGCGGGCTTCCTTCACCAGAGCCTTGACGGCGTCGACGAGCTCGGCGCGGCCTCCGTAGTTGATGGCCAGATTCAATCGCAGCCCGTGATTTGCGGAGGTCCGGCGAGTGACGTCCTCCAGCTCGGTTCGTACTTGGGCGGGCAACTCTTCCAAACGCCCCATCGCCGTGAAGCGGATATCGTGGCGCATCATCAGGGCCAGTTCCGAATGCAGGTAGACGCGCAGCAGCCTCCACAGCGTGTCGACTTCCATGCGGGGCCGCTTCCAGTTCTCGACCGAAAAGGCGTACAGTGTCAGCGCCCCGACGCCCAATTGGGCACAGGTCTCGACCGTGGTCCGAACCGCGGGAACGCCGGCCTGATGACCGGCCACGCGAGGCAGGTTGCGCTGCCGGGCCCAGCGGCCGTTGCCGTCCATGATGATGGCGATGTGCGCGGGGATGCGCCCGGAGTCGATGGCTCGCGCCAGAGCGAGATCCTCCGAGCCCGGCGTGAGCGCCTCCAGCAGGGCTTTCATTATTTATCGACCCATTTTCAGTGACCATGGTATCAATGGCGGCATCGCGGCGCAAAAATCGGCAAGGGGAACGCGGCCAGGACGGTACCGCAGTACGAGTACTTTTCGGGGTCACTTTCCACCATAAAGTACTTGACAACGATCCAGGCGTTTCCTATCCTGGATCTTCATGGCGAGCATCCGCCCGATTCGCGACGTCCCCCAGGAGCCCATCCCCCTGGAAACGCATGCGCTCGACAACCTGCGCTACATCCGCGAAACCATGGAGCGCGCCGGCTCCTTCACCGCGGTGCCGGGCTGGGGCGGAGTGCTGATGGGAGTGACGGCGCTGGCGGCCGCAGGCTTCGCGTCGCATGCCGCCTCGCAAGGCGTGTGGCTGACGATGTGGCTGGGCGAGGCTCTGCTGGCGATCGGCATCGGAATCCTCTCAATGTGGCGCAAGGCCAGATCGGCGGGGCTTCCCCTGTGGTCGGCGCCGGCCCGCAAGTTCGTGTTCAGCTTCGTGCCGCCGCTGTTCGCCGGGGCCGTGCTGACCCTGGTGTTGTGGAACGCGGGAGCGGTCGCCTCGATTCCGGGCCTGTGGCTGATGCTCTATGGCACGGGCGTGATCACCGGCGGCGCGTTCTCGGTGCCGGCGATTCCGGTGATGGGCGCCTGCTTCCTGGCGGAAGGCGCGCTGGCGCTGTTCCTGCTTCCGGGAACGTCCATGGTGTGGGCCGACCTGTGGCTGGGGGCCGGCTTCGGCGGTCTGCACATTCTGTTCGGGACGATTATCGCAAGGAGATATGGTGGCTAGGCAAAGCGCACTCGCGCGCACGCGAGAAGAAAACGTTCCCCGGCAAACAAAGGGGCAAGAGGCCCTGCCGGATCTGGACCGGCTGATCCATGAGCGGATCCGGTTGGGCATCATCAGTGCATTGGCGGCGAATTCCTCGCTCAGCTTTAACGACTTAAAGCGCCTGCTCAAAACCACCGATGGCAACTTAAGCGTGCACGCGCGGAAACTGGAGGACGCGGGCTACATCGCCTGCACGAAATCCTTCGAAGGGCGCATGCCCAAGACCGAATACGCGCTTACGGCTTCGGGCCGCAAGGCGCTGGAGAAGTATCTGAATCATATGGAAGCGCTGATCCATGCGATGCGGACGCCGGAAGGAGCCGGCAAGGAGCCCGGTAAGGAGCGATGACTCAAGTGGACCGGATTCACGTCGCCATCATCATGGACGGGAACGGGCGCTGGGCGCTGGGGCGCGGGTTGCCCCGGGTGGCCGGCCATCGCGCGGGAGCCGCGGCAGTGCGGCGCGTGGTGGAGGCGGCGCCGGATCTGGGAATCAAGACGCTGACCTTATACGCGTTTTCGGAGGACAACTGGACCCGTCCCGCGCGTGAAGTTACAGCGCTGATGAAGCTGCTGGGCCGCTACCTGGTGGAGGAAACCGAGCGGTGCGTGAAAAACGGCGTGCGTCTGGAGGCCATCGGCCGCCGCGACCGTTTACCGGCGCCGCTGGTCTCCCTACTGGAAGATGCGGAACAAAAGACGGCGCGCTGCCGGCGGCTGCACCTGCGGCTGGCGCTGGATTACTCGTCGCGCCGGGCGATCCTGGATACGGCGTTGCGGCTGGGAAATCGTGCCACCGAAGAGGCGTTTTCCGAGACGCTCGGTCCGGACGTGGATCTGCTGATCCGCACCAGCGGCGAACAGCGCTTGAGCGATTTTCTGCTGTGGGAATGCGCCTACGCCGAGATGGTGTTCACGCCGCGGATGTGGCCCGTGTTCACGGGTGAAGATCTGGCCCAGGCCGTGGACGAATTCCGACGCCGCGACCGCCGCTTCGGTGGCGTCGAGCATCCGAAAACACGCTCGCCGCACGGCGTAAATCCGCGGTACACTCGAAGCGTGAAACGGGTCCTGCGCATTGCCGGCATCGCCATTGCCGTCATCATTCTGGCCGCGCTCGCGCTGCCTTTTTTGATCAACGGCAACCAGTTCCGGCCGGTGCTGGAACAACGCCTCAGCGCCGCTCTGGGACGCGAAGTGAAGATCGGCGACCTCCAGCTTTCCCTTGTTCTCCGGCGGTGCGTCGGCCAGCGACGTCACCATCGCGGACGATCCGGCGTTTAGCAAGGAACCGTTCCTGCGCGCCAAGGCGCTGGCGGTGGGCGTGGAGCTGTGGCCGCTGATTGTTTCGCGCCAGCTCAACGTCACTTCCCTGACGGTAAACCAGCCGGAGATCGCGCTGCTCCAATCCGCTTCCGGCCAATGGAATTTTTCGAGCCTGGGGGGTAACGCCCCGGCTGCCGCCTCGCCCGGCAGAAGCGAGCCCGGCCGGCACAAGTACGTCCAGCGCAAACGCCACGGACCTTTCCGTGAAACTGGTCAAGATCTCCAAGGGCCGGCTCACGATGAAAAGCGGCGCGGCCAAACCATTCGCGCTCGAAAACGTCAACATCGAACTGCGGGATTTTTCCGCGGCGTCATCCTTCCCGTTTTCGCTTGAAGCGGACGTCGCCGGCGGCGGCTCGCTGAAGCTCGACGGCAAAGCCGGTCCCCTTAAGCCGGCCGACGTGATTGCGACTCCCTTCGACGCGAGCCTGACCGTCGCGAGTCTGGATCTGGCCGGATCGGGCTTCATGCCGGCTTCCTCGGGCATCGCGGGGATCGTTTCCGTGGACGGGACCGCGGTTTCCAACGGCCGCGCGGTGAACATCAAGGGCAAACTCAAAGCCGACAATCTGAAGCTGGCCAAAGGCGGATCGCCGGACAAGAGCGCGGTGCAGATCGATCTGGCCCTGTCGCATGACCTGGCCAAGCAGGGCGGAACGCTGGAAGAGCTCCACGATCCATATCGGCGCGGCGCAGGCGACTCTGAGCGGAACCTATCGGCTCAACGAAGAATCGCCGGTGATCGGCATGAAGCTGGCGGGGTCGAAGATGGCGCTCACCGAACTCGCCACGATCCTGCCGGCGCTCGACGTGGTGCTGCCGGCGGGGTCCACGATCGAACGCGGGACGCTCAACATCGACCTGAGTTCGACGGGCCCGGTCGACCGCCTGGTGACCACCGGCTCGATTCAGGTGGACGACGCGCGTCTGAACAATTTCGATCTGGGATCGAAGATGAAGACGATCCAGCAACTGGCCGGCATCCGGGGCGACCCGCGCACCACGATCCAGACTCTGAGTGCCAACGTCACGGTGGCGCCCGAGGGGACCAGCGTTCGCGACATCCATGTGGTGGCGGACGCGGTGGGGGAAATGACCGGAGCGGGGACCATCAGCCCGCAGCACGCGCTGAATTTCCAGATGCGCGCGACGGTGAAGGCGTCCAGTCATATTCTCACCGCGATCGGGCAGAAGGGTGACGTGATGATTCCCTTCCGGATCACGGGCACTTCCTCCAATCCTTCGTTCACGCCCGACGTCAAAGGCGCCGCCAAGGAAACTCTGCAGCAGTACACCAAAGATCCTTCCAAGGCGATCGATACGGCCAAAGGCATCCTGGATCTGTTCGGCGGGAAGCCGAAGGATTCCGCTCCGCCCCAGCAGAAGTAGCTGCGCATCCGCACCCGCAGCTACCATTGGGTATGGATTTCCTGTTCTCAGCCGAATCCTGGGCCGCGCTGCTCACGCTGACGGTGCTGGAGATTGTCCTCGGCATCGACAATATCGTTTTCATCAGCATTTTGGCCGGCAAGCTTCCCGCCGAGAAGAGGAGGCGAGGACGCACGCTCGGCCTGGCTCTGGCCATGGGGACGCGGATTCTGCTGCTGCTCTCGCTGACCTGGATGATGCGGCTGACGGGGCCCCTGTTTGCCATCGGACCCCAGGAAGTTTCCGGACGCGATCTGATTATGCTGCTGGGCGGCCTGTTCCTGCTGTGGAAGAGCACCACCGAAATCCATGAGCGGCTGGAAGGAACAGAGGAAGCGGAGGCGCGGCAGTCGAAGGGAAAGGTCACGATGGCCGGCGTGCTCACGCAGATCGCGCTGCTCGACATCGTGTTCTCGCTCGATTCGGTGATCACCGCAATCGGCATGGCCAACGAGATTGCGATCATGATCGCCGCCATCGTAATCGCGGTGGGCATCATGATGTGGGCCTCCGGACCTCTGGGAGACTTCGTGGAACGCCATCCGACCATCAAGATGCTGGCGCTGAGTTTTCTGCTGCTGATCGGCATGGCTCTGGTCGCGGAGGGATTCCATCAGCACATTCCCAAGGGCTACATCTACTTCGCGATGGGTTTCTCGGTGTTCGTCGAGATGCTGAATCTGCGGGCGCGCCGGGGGAGCCCGGTGCAGCTGCGTCCGTCGGAATGGGAGCCGCCGCAACCGTAACCGAATGGGAATCGCATCCGATTTCGTACTGATCGTGGTTGCCGGCCTGGCGGGCGGCCTGCTGGCGCGCCTGCTGCGGCTGCCCCTACTGGTGGGATACGTCGCGGCGGGAGTCGTCATCGGCCCCTACACGGCGGGGCCAACTGTCGTACAGATTCACGACATTGAACTGTTAGCTGAGATCGGCGTGGCGTTGCTGCTGTTTTCGCTGGGTCTGGAGATTTCCTTTAGCGATCTGCGCCCGGTCCGCCAGTTCGCGCTGATCGGGGGGCCGATTCAGATCATTCTTACAGGGGCGGGTGGGGCGCTCGCGGGGATTCAGTTCCTGGGACTCCCGGTTACAGATTCCATCTGGCTGGGAGCGATGGTTTCTCTTTCGAGCACCATGGTGGTGCTCAAGACGCTGTCCGCGGCAGGCGTAAGTTCGACGCTGGCCAGCCGCGCCATGGTGGGGCTACTGGTGGTACAGGACCTGGCCGTGATTCCGATGCTGATCATCCTGCCGCAGCTCGCAAATCTGAGCGGCGCTCTGCCGAGACTGGCACGCGCGGCCGGGATCGCGGCGGTGGTCCTGGCCGGAATGGTGACGCTCGGCAAGTGGCTGTTGCCGCTGCTGCTCAAGCGAGTGCTCGCCCTGGGCTCGCGCGAGTTGTTCCTGGTGGCGGTGGTGGCGTCCGGAGTGGGAGTTGGATACGCGGCGCATGCAGCCGGACTCTCGTTTGCCCTGGGGGCGTTTGTCGCCGGAATCGTGCTGAGCGAGTCCGAATTCAGCCATCAGGCCTTGAGCGACGTGGTGCCCCTGCGCGACATCTTCGGACTTTTGTTCTTTGTGACCGTAGGCATGCTGTTTGACCCGCGATTCGTGCGGGAACATGCCGCTCAGGTGGCCGTGGTTACGCTTTTGATTGTCCTCGGCAAAGCACTGATTATCGGATTGCTGGCGCGAGTGTTCGGATACGGCAACATGGCTCCCTGGATCATCGGCCTGGGGCTTTCGCAGATCGGCGAATTCAGCTTCGTGCTGGCTCGCAGCGGATTCCGCGCCGGATTGCTTTCCCAGACAACCTACAACCTCGGGCTGACGTGTACGATCCTCACCATGGCGCTCTCGCCGCTGTTTTCGAGCGCGGCGATTCCTTTGGGCCGGACATGGGGTCGAATCGCGCAACGGCGGCGTAAGCCTGTCCGGATGGCGCCGGCGGATCTACCGAAGGAGACGCTGGAGAATCACGTGGTGGTGGCCGGCTATGGCCGCAGCGGACGAGCGGTGTCCCGGGCCTTGCGCGCCGGCGGGATTCCCTTCGTGGTGGTGGAACTGGATCATGCCGTGTTCAGACTGGCGGTGGCGGACGGCATGCCGGCGGTGTGGGGCGACATCACCCGCGAAGAGGTTCTCGGCGCGGCCCAAATCGCACGCGCGCGGATCCTGGTGGTCACCGTCCCGGAACGCGCGTCGGTTCAGCTGGCGGTGAAGCAAGCGCGGCGCGCCCATCCCACTGTGGCCGTGGTAGCGCGCGCGGTTCGAGAATCCGACGTCGCGGAATTACTGGCTTTGGGTGTCACCGCCGCGGTGCAGCCGGAGTTCGAGGGTGGCGTGGAGATGCTTCGACAGACCTTGATCCACTGCGGCCGGGATGGGGACGCGACCCGGCTGGTGTGCGAACTGCGCGACAGCCTGTACGGGGCTGCCTGAACGGGCGGAGATGCTTCGCGCGCTATACTCTGGAGCGTGAAGCGCAGCATTGTATCGGTTCCGGTGCGGCGCGCCGGATCACAGGCCAGCGGGAAAACCGGTTCCGATCAGGACCTGTTGGCGGTGGAAGAGCCTCTCCAAATCCGGTTAGGCGACCGCGATCTGGCGATCACCATGCGCACGCCCGGGAACGACGAGGAACTGGCGGTCGGATTTCTGTTTACTGAAGGTATTTTGTCCGGCCGAGACACGATTGCGTCCGTGACGCCCGGCGAAAATTCCATCACCGTGGCGCTGGCCGGCGAAGCTTCCGTGGACTTAAGCGCCCAGACGCGCCACTTCTACCTGACATCCAGCTGCGGCGTGTGCGGAAAGGCATCGGTGAACGCGCTGGTCGCCGCGGGCTGCACTGCCCCGCCCCGTGACCGGCCGAGAATCAGCGCCGAAACGATTTTGAAACTGCCGGAAACGCTGCGCGCCACGCAACCGGTGTTCGACCGCACGGGCGGACTGCACGCAGCCGCGCTGTTCGACGCCCAAGGCCAGCTGCAACTGGTTCGGGAGGACGTGGGGCGGCATAACGCGGTGGATAAACTGGTGGGACGCTCGGTGCTGGACGGGCGCGTGCCGCTGAACGATGCGGTGCTGCTGGTGAGCGGACGCGCGAGCTTCGAGCTGGTGCAGAAGGCCCTGATGGCCGGGATCAGCGTGCTGGCCGCGGTGGGCGCTCCGTCGAGCCTCGCCGTCGAGACGGCCATGCGCTTCGGGATGACGCTGGCGGGCTTCGTGCGCGACGGCCGGTTCAACATCTACTCCGGCGCGGAGCGAATCATTTCTTAGCGGCGTTGGTCTTAGCGGCGTTGGTCTTAGCGGCGGGTTCGAAATAGAGGATTTTGAGAATCCCGTCGGCGTCCGTTGCTCCGGCGTCTGGGCGCGTATTCGAGCCTCACGTGCACGGGAGTCTGCGGGCCGCAGTTCAAGTCCACTTTTCCGCCCGCGCGGCCCACGATGACGACCTGGCTGGGATCGGGAATCAGAAAACCTTTCTTGCCCTGGGCGGTGTCCACGACCACCTTGAAGCTGTCTTTCCCACAGACGAATTCAACGAAGGATCCGTCGATCTCGGGCGCGGGCGGGGGCACGGGCCCGGATTGGGCCTCAGGCGCCGGACGCACCAGACGCGGCGTCTGGCCGGGAGCGATGCGCGCGGCGGAGGCTCTGGCGGCTGTGCGGGGCGGAGCGTTGGACTGATCGAGATAGCGCTGCATCTGCTCGACGCGCGACCGATCCGCGGGTGTCTTGGCGTTGGCGGCCAGTTTCGCCACGGTGACGCGAGCCCCGGCGCGGTCGCCGAGCTCCAGTTGCGCATTCGCCAGCAGCGTGAAGAAGCGAGGCGCGTCTTCCGCCGTGACGCTGGACACATCCGCGAGAACCGAAAGCGCTCCGCCGGGACGCCGGGCGTTCAGATGCAAAGCGGCGAGCTCCATGCGAACGTCCAACCGGTCGGGCTCCAGATGAAACAGGTCGGTGAGCGCGTCGACCGCGTCTTCCGGATGCTCCCGCTCGGACAGACGCCCGAAATCCCACAGAAGCTTGGCGGAATGGTCGCCCAAATCATAGGCTTTCTTGAATGCGGCGGCGGCTTCGGCGTTCTGGTTGCGGCGCCACGCCAGATAGCCCAGGCCGGCCCAGGGCTCGGGCCGCTTGGGATCCTCGCGCGCGAGGTCTTCGAGCGTCTGGCGGGTCTCCGCTTCCCTGCCCGGCCGGTTGGTCAGGTCCGCCAGCGCAAGTTTTACATCGAACAGGGGAGCGGGCGTCGCGGGAAACTTCTCCCGGTCATCGGCGAGCTTCAGCGGGAAGAGGCGGGCATAAAACCGGTTGCCCCGAATGTACTCCTGCAGATCTTTTTCGATGGCCGAAAGGGGCTTGCCGTACACCTTTTCCAATGCGGCCGCGGAATCCGTGCCGCCCTGCACCGCGCGCAGGAATTCAGAATACTTCGGCATGTATTCGGGCGAAAGCTGCAGCATGTGCACCAGCGCCCAGCCTTCGCTATACAGGCTGCCGGCTTTATTCTTTTCGTTGTAATAGGGTGAATCCCGGCCCGCCGATAGAATCACCGAAAGCGGCACCCATTTTTCAGAGAATAGAGCCTGCATGCGCCCCGGGATCAGATCGCCGACCAGCGCCTTATCGCCCTGCATGCGCAAGGTGGAGTAAAGCTCGGCAATCCCTTCGTTGAGCCAGGGAGGAAAGTGGAGACCGGCGTGGCGGGCAACCAGGTGAACGTATTCGTGCACGGCGATCCGGGCGGCCTCGTCGCCGGTGCGCCCCATGACGATATAGTCTCGGTCGGCGCCGCCGAAGTAATAAGCGATGGCAGCCTCGTTGAACCGGTACGGTGCGTATTCCTTTTCCGAACGGAACACCACCACGTAGACCGGAACAGGCTTGGGAGGCTCGCGCTGGTTGACCTGCAGGAAGAAATCGCGCACCCGCTCGAAATTGCGCAAAACGTCGCGCGTGTCCCGCTCTCCCGCGCTCGAATAAGCATCGAAGTTCGGGGACTGCATGCGGATCCATTTACTTTCGGAATATGCGTTCGCGGCGCATAAAAGCGCTGCGATTATCGGCCATTTCAGGCGGATCATGCGGATATTCTATCGCAGCGCGGCCCATTGCGTTCCGGCGAGTCTGTGCTACATTCATTTTTCTGCGACCGCTTTCGATCATCCACGTGGATTCCGAGGAAACCTGGCGCGGCGGGCAGGAAGCGCTGCTCATCCTGGCGCGAGGACTGCGCGCGCGCGGATACCGGCAAACCATCGTATGCCCGCCGTCGAGCGCGCTGGCCGAACGAGCCCGGGCGGCGGGATTCTCCGTCGCAAAACTGGGGCTGCGCACGGCCGACGTGGTCCACGCGCACAGCGGACGGGCGTTGACCGTCGCGTTCTGGAAGACCTTCGGCGGCCTGTTCGGCTCCGGGGTTTGCCGCGTGGTCACGCGCCACGTCGCCTTCCAGCCCAGGCATCCCTGGCTGTACCGGCTGAAATATACACGGACCTGCCACGGCATCATCGCGGTCTCCGACGCCGTGCGGCGCGGACTGGTCGAGAGCGGCGTGCCCGCCGCGAAGATCGAGACCATCCACACCGGCATCGAAATGCCGCGGGCAGCGGCGCGGAACCGGAGGAAGTTCGGGCTGGAGGAGACCGGTTTCGTGGTCGGCCACATGGGCGCGTTCACGGCAGAGAAGGGACAAGACGTGGCGACAGCGGCGGCGGCCCTGCTGCGTACCTCCCTGCCGCACGCGAAGATGGTTCTGGCGGGCGAGGGTCCGCTGTTCAACGAAATTCGCCGGGACGCGCCCGAAACCGTGATGTTTCCCGGTTTCCTTTCCGACCGCGCGGCATTTTTCGCGGCGCTGGACCTGTTTATCATGCCCTCGCGATCGGAAGCCTGGGGGCTGGCGGCGCTGGAAGCCATGGCGCACGGCGTTCCGGTGATCGCGAGCGACATCGGCGGCCTGCCGGAGATCGTCGAAGCCGGGAACGGAGGCTGGCTGGTTCCCGCGGGCGACCCGGCGGCGCTGGCGCGGACGATCGCTGACGCCGCCGCTGATCCCGAACGCCTCGTCATCCAGGGCCAACGAGCCCGCGAGCGGGCGCGCCTGTTTTCCGTGGACCGGATGGTGGAGCAGACGGAAGCGTTCTACCGGCGTTTCGTCGGCTGAGGACGGGCTCTAAAGGCGGCGGGCGAGCAGCAGCGTCATATCGTCCTGGAGTTCGTCCGAGGCGGTCCACTGGCGCACACTCTCAATCACCGTCCGCACAATCTCTTCCTCGCCCAGGTGTGCGTTGCGCAGCAGTAAATCGAGAAAACGCTCCTCGCCGAACATTTCGCCGTACTCGTTTTCGGGCTCGGTGACGCCGTCGGTAAAGAACACCAGCAGATCGCCCGGATTCAGCGCGACCCGGCTCTCGCCGTATTCCGAGAAGGGGAATGCGCCCACCACGGTTCCATTCACCTCCAGCCGGGTGGCGACGCCTGCGCGCAGCAGCACCGGCGGCAGATGTCCGCCGTTGGAATAGAGGAAGGTGCCGGCGGCCTCGTCGTACAGACCCAGGCATAGCGTCGAGAATTTTTCGGCCGAGGTGTTCGCGTAAAGATATTGATTGAGCTGCGAAACCAGGCGCGCGGCGGAGGGCGGTCCGTTCCCATTCCCGTTCCACTGCGTGCGCAGCGAACTTTGCAGCGTCGCCATGAGCAGAGCGGCCGAGATTCCCTTGCCGGCCACGTCGCCGATGGCCAGCGCCACGTGCTGGTCGTGGGTGGTCCCGTAATCGTAATAGTCGCCCGATACGATCCGCGCCGGGCGGCAAATCGCGGTGAGACGCAGAGACTTGGTTTGCGGAGCCTCGCGCGGGTACAGCTGGTTCTGGACCTCTCGCGCGATCTCGATCTCCGACTGCAGGCGTTCCTTCTCCTGGGCGACGGCCAGCAACCGCGCCAGGTTCTCGGTCATGCGGTTGAAGGAAATGCCCAGCTCGGCGAGCTGGTCTTTGCCGCGTACTTCGATGCGATGCGAGAAATCGCCCTCCATAATGCGGTGGGTTCCCTCATACAGGTGATGCACGGCGCCGGTGATGTTGCGGGTCATGGTAATCCCGATCACCCCGCAAACGATCTCGACCAGGGCGAATACAATCAGTCCGGCGATCAGGAAGAACTCCATGAGCTCCTGCGCAAGACCCGCCTTGCGATTGAACACCACGGATAGAACGGCCGACACGCGAGTCAACAACACCAATTCGAGATCCGAGGTTCGACCCGGAGTACTCCAATCGAACGCCGGCACAGTGGCGAACCATGCGACTTCCGTGTCGAACCGGTTGGCCGCCGGAGGCAATACGGGAATGGCGCTGGCTGTCTTGGAGGGCGTCGCGGTGGGCTGATCGATTCCCACCAGACCGAGACTGGGCACGAGCCCGGCGAGGTATTCGCGAGTCAGGGGAACGGTTACGATGACGTCGCCCTGGGGCGTCTTCACGGTCGAAAAGAGATAGTAGTTGCCTTCACGTTGGAGCACGCCTCGCTCTGGGAATCCTCCAGCGGGCACGGCAAGGGTGGCGCCCGAGGCCGCGGTAATACCGTCGATGCGGTGGTAGAGCTCAGTGGTCACCAGGTAGGCTGCCAGTTGGTACACCAGCATGTAGCCGCCCAGGACCGCCAGTCCGACAATCAGCACGAGCGGCACTCCGGCGATGAACAGATACGTGACGAGGAGGCGGTGGCGCAATCGCCACACGGCCAATCGCGCGAGGAGCCGAAGGAGCCGGATCGCGAGCCATAGGCCCGCGACGACGCTGGCGATCTCCAGGATCAGGCCGTAGCCGCTGAGCGGCGCGATCCAGCTTGTCGCCAGGTAGGCCGCCAGGAGCAAGAGGAACGCAACACCGGCGCCGCCCAGCCAGCGAAACAGAAGCTCGATGCGCGCGCGCACAATAGCCTATAGGAAGCTCAAATACGGGACTTGGCGATGGCCGGGAGTTCCCTGTCGGGCTCCAGATAATGCTTGGTGAGGCCGTCGGTCAGAATTTGGAAGGCGGTGTCCACGTCGTCGGCGTATTGGAACAGGTTCAGATCGTGCTCGTCGATCATGCCGTGGCGCACCAGCGCGTCAAAGTTCAGGATCTCCTTCCAGAACGTGGTTCCGTACAGCACCACCACCATTTTCTTGACCAGCTTTTCGGTCTGGGTGAGGGTCAGGATCTCCATGAGTTCGTCGAGCGTTCCGAAGCCGCCCGGGAACACCACCAGCGCTTTCGCCAGGTAGGCGAACCAGAACTTCCGCATGAAGAAATAGTGGAACTCGAAACTCAGACCCGGCGTGATGAACGGATTGGGACGCTGCTCCATCGGCAAACCGATGTTCAGCCCGACGGTTTTCCCTCCGGCCTCGGCGGCGCCGCGGTTGGCGGCTTCCATAATGCCGGGACCGCCGCCGGTGCAGACCACGAAGCGGCGGTTGGTTTGATCGAGGTGGTCCGACCAGTCCGTCAGGCGATGCGCGAGCTGGCGGGCTTCGGTATAGTAACGCCCGCTGGCGCTGGCCTCGAAGGTTCGCGCCGAGCCAAAGAACACGATGGTGTCGCGGATCTTTTCGTGCCGGAAGTGCGAGAGCGGATAGAGGTACTCGCTCAGCAGACGCAGAGGCCGGGCGTCGGGCTCATCAAGGAACTCCTGGTTCCGGTAAGCAAGCGGAAGGCGTCCTGGAAGATCGGTGGGATCAATCATGTTGGAAATGTTTCTCTAATTGTCGCACCCTCCTCAGCAATTCCGGCAATTTCTGGAATGCGGTGATGGCGCGCAGCCATTCTTTCGCGTCAAAGGCGGGAGATCCGCTGACCGCGGCGCCGGGGGCGACGTCGTGGCCGATTCCGCTTTGGGCGTAGACCACCGCGCCGTCGTGAATGGTGAGATGGCCGGAAACGCCCACCTGGCCCGCTAAAAGCACTCCTTTCCCCAGAATGGAGGATCCGGCCAGGCCGGTTTGGGCGCAGATGATATCGTCTTCGCCCACCACGCAAGCGTGGCCGATCTGCACCAGGCTGTCGATCTTGGCGCCCCGGCGGACGCGCGTTTCGCCAACCGTGGCGCGGTCGACGGAGGTCAGGGACTGAATCTCGACGTCGTCTTCGATGACGGTGACGCCGCTCTGGACGATCTTCTCGTGAGTCCCGTCGGCGCGCTTGGCGAAGCCGAATCCGTCGCCGCCGACCACCACACCGTTCTGGAGAGTGACGCGGTGGCCGACGCGGCAGAATTCGCGCACCACGGCGTGCGAATGCGCCAGAAAATCGTCGCCGATGTGGGCGCCGTCATAGATCACCACGTGGGGGTGCAAAATCGCGTTTCGTCCGATCACGACGTGCTCGCCGATCACGGCGAAGGCTCCGATGGAGGCGTCCTCGCCGATGCGGGCCGAAGCGGCCACGGATGCCGTGGGATGGACGCCAAGGCTCGGCCGCGGCGGCTGGTAGAACAGCGCCAGAGCTCGGGCAAAATCCAGATAGGGATTCGTAGAAATAAGCTGGGGGATAGGAAGTGTGGGAATCTGTTCGGCCACCAGGATCGCGCCGGCGCGGGTGTCCTTCACCTTATGGGCGTACTTGGGATTGGCGAGGAAGGTGATCTGGCCGGCGGCGGCCTGCTCCATTCCGGCGACGCCGGTAATGGGAATGGCGCCATCGCCAACCAGGCGGCAGCCCAGCCGCGCCGCGAGTTCAGACAAGAGTATAGGGGCAGACTGCATGGTTCCGGATTTCACCCTTTCGGAAACAGTATCTCCTGTTTACATCAGCGGGACAGCCTGCATGTTTCCTGATTTCACCTTTTCGGAAACAGTATCCCCTGCTGGCTCCCAGCCGCGGCAGTCTGTGCGGACGCCACCTTTGGCCGACCTCCCTTCCCGGGCCGAAGCTTCCGGCCGGCAGACGCCTCCAGCCGGTCGATGAACGCCTCCGTTCCCAATGGCCTGCCGCTGTAGGTATTGATGCGAAGCGCGGCCTCTGCTTCGCCAACCGTTTCCGCGCCGAGGTAGTTCATCCATTCACGAGGGGTGAACCTCGATCGCCAGGGAGACAGGTCGAGCCAAGGTGGCGACGCCTGCCGCCCAACGTGCACCGGCGCGCTCGACCAGGTCCAGTCTTCCGGAGCAGCGCGCAGCCCCGCTCGCACCGGGTTCAGCTCGACATAGCGCAGCGCAGCCCACAGATGGGTGTCGTCCAGGGCACAGGAATAAAAGCGGTTTTGCCAAAAGTGCCCGCTGCGCTGCAGCAGCGAATTGCAATATTGGGCATAGCGGCCGTGCGCTCGGGCGAAGGTCTTGGTGAGTGAAACGGGCGACTCCGGTACCGCGATCCAGTGCACGTGGTTCGGCATCAGGCAATAGCCGATCAGCGAGACGCCGAACTGAATCGCTGCGCGTTGCACCAGTTGAACATAGACCTGGCGGTCGCGATCGGCAAAGAAGACTGCCTGGCGGTCGACGCCGCGCTGGGTGAGGTGATGGGCGACGCCGGGGAATACGGCTCGGGGCATGCGGGGCATCGTCAGGATTAGTGCGGCAAGGGGGCGCAGAATCTCCCGGAAACCCGGAAACATGCAGGCTGTCCCCAGTGTCCCCCGGGGCAGGCCAGGCTCTCGACAGCACAATCCGCTAAAATTCTTCAAGTGATCTATCTAACGGAAACGGAAGTGCAACAACTGCTGCCGATGCCCGCCTGCGTCGACATGATGCGCCGGGCTTTTGAGGAAATGCGCGCCGGCCGCACGCGCAACCAGCCGCGCCGGAGGCTGATTCTCGACACCGGATCCGTGCTGCACCAGATGGCGGGATCCTGCGGGAAATACTTCGTCACCAAGATCTATTCGAGCAACCGCAAGTACGGCGGCGTGCTCCAGATGATCAACCTGCTCTACGACGCCGAGACCGGAAAACCGCTGGCGTACCTGGAAGCCAACAACCTGGGCATGATCCGCACCGGGGCGGCCAGCGGCTACGCGACGGATCTTCTGGCCGCGCCCGATGCGTCCGTGGTCGGCATCATCGGCAGCGGCTGGCAGGCTCGCGGCCAGGTGGAAGCCATGCGCGCCGTGCGGCCTATCCAGGAAATCCGGGTGTGGAGCCGCAAGTTGGAAAATGCCGAGCGCTTCGCCAAGGAGATGAACTGCCGCGCCGTGGAATCGGCCGAAGAAGCCGTGCGCGACGCTCCCATCGTGATCACCGCGACATCCTCGAAGGACCCGGTGCTGGAATCCGCATGGATCAAACCCGGCACCCTGATCAACGCCATGGGATCGAACGTGGCGAACCGGCGGGAGATTCCGGCGGACCTGATGCGTGCGGCGGGCCGGGTGGTGGTGGACGACCTGGAGCAGGCCAAGATCGAAGCCGGCGACCTGATCATGGCCGACAGCTGGGCGAACGTGGTGGAGCTCAAGAACGTAGACCGCGGCCACGATCCCGCGCGCGTGACGATTTTCGAATCGCTGGGCATCGCCGTCGAAGACGCCGCGGCCGCCGGCTACGTGTACGAGCAGGCCGTAGCACGGAAAATAGGCCGGCAATTCCCCTAGATGTTATCCTAGGCGTTTCCCGTCACTATGAAACATCGCATTGTCCGTAATATTCGCCGCCCGGATGCCGAAGAAGTCAAGATTCTCGGCAAGCTGGGCGTGGCCACGGTTCACGAAGCGCAGGGGCGCACGGGTTTGCTGGCGCCCTATATGCGGCCGATCTATAACTCGGCGCGCGTGGCCGGCCCGGCCGTCACCGTGCTGAGCCAGGCCGGCGACAATCTGATGCTCCACGCAGCGGTCGAGCAGTGCCAGGCCGGCGACGTCCTGGTGGTGACCACCACGTCCGAGTCGACCGACGGAATGTTCGGCGACCTGCTGGCCACCTCGCTGCGAGCCCGCGGCGTCGCGGGGCTGGTGATCGAGGCCGGCGTGCGCGACGTCGCCGATCTGACCGCCATGGACTTTCCCGTGTGGGCCAAGGCCATCTCGGCGCAGGGAACCGTGAAAGCGACCGGGGGATCGGTGAACATCCCGGTCACGTGCGCCGGCCAGTTGATCCGGCCGGGGGACGCAGTCATCGGCGATGTGGACGGAGTGGTGGTGGTTCCGCGAGAAGACGTCGTCGAGGTGGTCCTGGCCGGGCAGCAGCGTATCGCGAAGGAGGAAAAGAATCGCGAAAAGCTGCGCGCGGGCGAACTCGGACTCGACATGTACGGGCTGCGTGCGAAACTGAAAGACCTCGGCGTGGTATACGTGGACCAGGAAGACTAAAGGAGCAAAGCATGGGACAAATTGTTGGAGCCTGGGCCACGGTACACGCGCCGCAGTTGTTCGTGCGGCCGCCCACCGAGGTTCCCGAACAGCTGGATGCCGACATCGCCGCCATGAAGCTGATGGGCAAGGAGCTCGACGAGCTCAAGCCCGATGCCGTCATCGTCCTCGGCAGCGATCACCTGGAGACCTTTTTCCTATCCTCGGTCCCCACCTTCGCCGTGATCGCAGGGGAAACGTCCAAGGCGCACTTCGCCACCAAAAGCTACAGCATGAAGGTGCACCTGCCGCTGGCCGAGGACATGCTCGACAAGCTGGTCCGCGCCGAATTCGACATGGCCTATTCGCAGGACGCGCTGCTGGGGCACAGCTTCGCGGCGGTGTACGAGTGGATCATCGGCGACCGCGACATTCCCGTGGTGCCGATTTTCATCAACACCTACCTGCCTCCGCTGCCCTCGCCGCACCGCTGCCATGCGCTCGGCAAGGCGATCGCCGATATCGTCAAGGGCCGTCCGGAGCGCGTGGTGATCATCGCCAGCGGCGGAATGTCCCACTATCCCGGCACCTGGAAGTATCCGCAGCCGGCGTACGATTTCGATTACTGGGCCATCGCGCAGATGGAGCGCGGGAATCTGGATCCGATTCTCGCCTTGTCCTCGGAGCAGCTGGACGAGGTCGGCAACACGGAGATGCTGCCGTGGTACCCGATGTTCGGGGCCATCGGCAACATTCCGGGCGAGCTGATCACGTATCAGCCGACCTGGCACCATGGGCACGCCGTCATGCGGTTCCTGCCGAACAAGCGCAAGGGTCCGCCGACCGGCGAGGTCCCGCCCGCCTACAACTTCACCCAGGGCGGATTCGAATTCTACAAGCACCCGCCGCCGTCTTCCTACCAACTGAACAAGGTCCTGTACGAATTGCGGCTTTCAAGCGATCTGCGCAAACGATTCTTCAAGGACACGCAGGCAGTGGCCCGGGAATACGGCCTGAACCCCAAGGAATCGGCCGCGCTTGAGACCATCAAGGACGAAAACGTCGACGCGCTGCGGTCTTTGAAGCCGCATCCGCTGGTGGACGCGGGCGCTCACGCGCTGGGCATGCTGATGTGCCTGGTGGTGGTGCAGGCCGAGCAACGGCGGCTGCGCGCGGCCGGGGAACTCTGACGTTCCTCAGAAGTCCCAGGAAATTCCGCCGCGCACAAATCGCGGAGGCTGCATTTCGAGCGGAAGGTTCTGAAGAAACCGCGGCCCCGTCAGATCGGCCACCCGCAGGCTCGCGCCCAGGTTCAAGACGTTGAAGAATTCGGCGCTGACGCGCAGCTTGCCAAGAAACGTCCGGCTGACACGCAAGTTCCAGTCATAGACCGGATCCGTCCGATCGCCCTGCGGCCCGCCGCGAGGAGTCGCGTCCACCATGAAGGGCCCTTGCGCCAGCCCCGTCACCAGCAGGCGCCGCGCGTAGGGGTATCCGCCGGTGAAGACGGCCGTGTTCATGATTTCGAGCTTCCCGAAACGGCGCGGCGTGGCAGAAGACAGCGACATTTTTCCAGCGAAGTTGCGATCCATGGCCGGGCTACCGCTGGCGAACAACATCGTGTTGGGATCGGCGTATAGCGACCCGACCACACCGGAATCGTTTTCCCAGACGTCGTTGCCGGGGTTGGTCGGCCCCCAGGATTTCCCCACGTAGAGCGAAGCCTGCATGGTCAAATCATGCTTATTGAAGCCGCCCTCCGCCACCACTCCGCGCTGGTCCATTCTCAAGCCGGAGGGATTGGTGAGCACGAAGTGATCCTGGCCGAACGTGGCAGGATCCTGCTCGTAGACGGTGAGCATGCTGTCATCGGCCGTGCCGGTGAGCCCATCGGGTCCTGGATCGAGCACGGTGCGCGGCTGATACGCCGAAAACGGCACGCCCGTGTTCGGCGCCGCGATGCGGTCTCGCTCGGTCCTGCGAAAGGCCCGCGCGCGCAGGAAGAATCCGCCCGCGAGCTTCCATTCGGCCGAGGCGAAAAACTCGTCCACGTGCGGCGGCTTCAAATGCGGATCGATCTCCGAGACGGCTCCGCCAAAACGCCGCAGGAGCGTGGTCGTTTCGTCATAGTAGAACTGTCCGTCCGGATTGGCATCGACCCAGCGATACTCGTCGCCGCTCAGGCTGTTCGGATTGCCGAAATCGAGATAGCGGCCGGCCAGAGGATAGAAGAATCGCGAGTAGCCGGCCCGGATCGCCAGCGGAGTCGCGGCGGACGGCTGCCAGGCGATCGCGGCCCTCGGCGCGGCGTTGCGCCAGGTGATCAGATCCGGCCGCGCGGGAAACTGAAACTCGCGGCCATCCACGGGAGGACCCTGCGCGGGTAGCGATCCATTCCAGGCCAGGAACGATAAGCCCAGGTCCAAACTGACGCTCTTCCCCAGCCGGATCTGATCCTCCGCGGTCAAGGTGAAGTGCCCCAGGTCCGCGAAGGTGGTGCGGGGCGTGTGCAGGAGGATCGCGGTATCGGGCTGGCCGTCCGCCGTGATCGCGAGCGCGTTGGGCGGGTTGAGAAACCGGTTCTCCGCGCTCGACCGGCCCATGGTCGCGGTCAGCGTCAAGGACTGGCTGATTCCGCCATGCTGAAAATTGCCGCCGCGCCACACCGCGAGTCCCTCATGCTGCGGCTTGACGGCCTGCGTCTGCAGCAGCGGACCGGCATGCGTCGCGCCATTGGTCAGCTCGACGTACGCCAGCTCCTGCCGTGTGAGCGCGATTTCCAGATACGTCTTCGGCAGGCTCTGGTCGGCCACCGTATCGACGTGCGCGGTGGTGTAGCCGTAGCGAAGCTGAAACTCTCCGCCCAGCAGATTGCGGTTCCAGCCGAGCTGGACGAAATCCATGTGGTCCTCCTCCCGCAGGTTGCTCTGCGGCAGGATCGGCGGAGCCGCGCGCCGTCCATCCAGCGCTTCCAGCCCCTCCGGCAGCGACCATCCGAAATCGTTCGCGCGCGCGCCCACTACCAGCACATCGAAGTGATTCACCCTATCGGGATGAATCGAGGCGCGCATGGTCGTATACAGATCCCAGGATTTGAGATCGCGCCCGATCGGGTCCGCCGGAGCCGCGGCCTGAGAGGCCCACCGCCCGGTGCCGGAGAAGAACGCGTCGAGCCAGCGGGTCACTTTTCCGCCGGCCTGCGCATTGGCGTAGACGAAGCGGTGAAAACGATCCGACGTTTGCAACACAGCTTGCGCATCCGGCGATGGCAGATTATTCGAAAACATCGAGCCGCCGGTGGCGAACATCGTGCCGGAGCCATGCCAGCTCGAGGCCGGCTCGCGGAAGCGGTAGGAAAGCGCCGGACCTGAACCAAGAGAAGACCCCTCCAGCCGGATCTCGCTCACCCCGCCGGGATCGGGGAGAACCACGGGACGTCCGGGCTGGTAAGGATCGGTCGCCGTCATGCCTTCCACCTGAAAGCGGCTGGCGGTCCACGACATTCCGTCGAGCGAAAATACCGGCAGCTTCTGGCGCGCCATCTGGCCGAAATCGAAGGGACTGGGAATGACGGCGGGTTGCTTCAGCAGGAGCAACTCGGAGACGCCAAGCGTATCGGAAAGTTTCGGTTCCGGGGCGGGTTCGCCGGCAGGCGTAGAGTTTTGCGCCAGGACCGGACACAGGACCGGACCACTGAGTAAAAGCAGGACGAGGAAAGGCTTCATCTATGGGGGGAAAAACGCGAGTATAGCAAGGTTCCCGCATGCCCCCCATGGCGGCAAATCAGTTACGCTAGATTTCTGCGGCCTCTACAGGCCGCGTTAGGAGAAGCAACCACCATGAAGATCGGTCTCGCCGGACAGGGCGCCTTCGGCATCAAGCACCTGGATGCATGCGCCAAGATCCCCGGCATCGAAGTGATCACGCTCACGGGCGGCAATCAGGCCGCGACCGAGGAGGTCGCCAAGAAATACAAGATCCCGCATTTCACCAGCGATCTGGCCGAGAGCCTCAAACAGCCCGGCCTGGAGGCGATGATCCTGGCGACGCCTACGCAGATGCACGCCAAACAAGCCGAGCAGGTCATGCGCGCCGGCAAGCACGTCGAGGTCGAGATTCCCATGGCGGACAATCTGGCCGACGCCGAACGGATCGTGAAGGCGCAAAAGGAGACCGGCGTGATCGCCATGGCCGGCCACACGCGCCGCTTCAATCCCAGCCATCAGTACCTTCGCAAAAAGATCGTGGCGGGGGAGCTCAAGGTTTTGCAGATGAACGTGCAGACCTACTTTTTCCGGCGCACCAACATGAACGCGGCCGGCAAACCCCGCAGCTGGACGGATCACCTGCTGTGGCATCACGCCTGCCACACCGTGGATCTGTTCCAGTATCAGACCGGCCAGACGGCGTCGGTCGCACAGGCGGTCCAAGGTCCCCTGCACCCCGAGCTGAAGATCGCCATGGATATGGGCATCATCATGAAAACGCCCTCCGGAGCGGTCTGCACGCTCTCGCTCTCGTTCAACAATAAGGGACCCATCGGGACCTTCTTCCGCTACATCTGCGACAACGGCACCTACGTCTGCTACTACGACGATCTGATCGATGGCGACAACAACAAGATCGACATTTCCCAGGTGGACGTTTCGATGAACGGCATCGAGCTTCAGGATCGCGAGTTCTTCGCGGCGATCCAGGAAAAGCGCGAGCCGAATGCCAGCGTCGGCCAGGTGCTCCCGGCGATGCAGACGCTCGACCGGCTGGAGAAAAGCCTGGCGTGAGAGTCAGGCGTGACTCTCGATGGCGTTGCGTAAGAGTTTCAATCTCGACTCCATTTTCCACTTCGCCAGTCTGTTGATCACGCCCTTCAGCATCGGATAGAGCGACCCGAGGAAACCTTTGGGCCGCATTTCCGCGGAACTGACCACGCGGGTGTAGCGTCCCCATTGCACCAGCCGGTAATCGACGTAGGCGGAAGCGGTGGGCGCCTCCATCCGGTACGCGATGTGTTCATTTCGCGTCATGGCGGCCACCAGAAGGTCGACGTCGAACCTGCGCCCGTACTCCCGGAAGGTCGCGCCGACATGCGCGCCCACCCGCAGGCCTCCCGGCGGCAGGGGCCTCGACTCCACCACATCAGGCTGCCAGCTCTTGACGTGCCGGGGGTCCGTCATGAACTCGAAGATCTTCTGAGGGGGCGCCTCGATCTCGATGGATGTTCTGTACATGGTCCTACCTTAAGGCACGTATCCATCGGGTTCACGCAATCTTCGACCGGCGCCCGCCGGCTACCGGTCAATGACGCCGAGCAACCCGCGGGCCGCGCGCGGTACCTTAAGATTTATGCCTGGGTTGGGGCCTGGATTAGGGATCGACCGGTTGGGATTCGTGGGCTTCGGCGAAGCCGCCTTTCACATCGCCAAGGGCCTCCGCGAAGCGGGTGTGAAGCGCACCTTCGCCTACGATTGCAACACGCACACGCCCCGCCTGGGCGAGAAGATCCAGGAGCGGGCCCAGGAGTCCCGGACGGAGCTGGTCGAATTCTCGGCTGCACTGGCGGCCTCCGCCGACGTGATTATTTCCGCCGTCACCGCGGACCAGGCCGCCGATGCCGCCGAACAGACCGCGCCGTACCTGACTTCGCGGCATATCTATGCCGATCTGAACTCGGTTTCGCCTCGGACGAAGGAAAAAGTAGCGGAGATCGTCGCCCGGAGCGGCGGACGTTTCGTTGAGATCGCTGTCATGGGACCGATTCCGCCGCATCTTCACAAGACTCCGATGCTGCTGGGAGGAGCGGCGGCGCCCCAGTTCCAGGAAATGTTCGCGCCCTACGGCATGCGGATGGACGTCGTCTCCACCGATCAGATCGGCCGGGCCGCCGCGGTGAAGATGTTCCGCAGCGTGATCTACAAGGGCCTGGAGGCTCTGATCTTCGAGTGCGTGCTGGGCGCGAGCCAGTATGGGGCCGAGCCGCGCGTGTTTGCCTCGCTCGCCGAAAACTTCCCGGGGATCGACTGGAAAAAACTCGCCGACTACATGGTCGGGCGCGTGGTGGTCCACGGCGAGCGCCGCGCGCGGGAGATGGACGAGGTCGCGCGCACGCTCGAAGAGCTGGGCATCGAGCCGATGATGGCCGCCGCCACCGCGCGACGCATGGACTGGGCCGCCGATCTCGGTCTCCGCGATACGTTCGGGGGCGAATTTCCCAAGACCTATCAGGAAGTCCTCGCCGCCATCGCGAAAACGCCGGTAGCCAAGACATGATGGTCTATCTCTGGATCGCCTTCGGGAGCGCCCTCGGAGGAGTCGCGCGCTACGCCTGCCAGGGCTGGGCCACGCGTTTCATCAGCGAAACGTTTCCCTGGGGCACCATGATCGTCAACATCGTGGGGTGCAGCTTCATCGGTTTCTTCGCCACCTTCACGTCAGCCGATGGCCGCTTCATCGTCGGTTCCCCGGTGCGGCAGTTCGTCATGGTGGGCATCTGCGGCGGCTTCACCACCTTCTCTTCGTTTAGTCTGGAGTCGCTGAACCTGGCACGCGACGGCCAGTGGGCGCAGGCGGCGGGCTATGTGCTCGGATCGCTCGTATTCTGCTTACTGGGAGTGTGGCTCGGCCACATGGCGGCAGTCACCCTCAACGGAAGGTAGCATGCACATACCAAAAGACGCGGTTCTGCTTCGAATCTTTCTGGGCGAAAACGACCACTGGGAGGGCCGGCCTCTGTACGAAGCCCTGGTCCTGAAGGCGCGCGAAATGCATCTCGGCGGCGCGACGGTTCTGCGCGGCCCCATGGGTTTCGGACATTCCAGCCGCCTGCACACGGCGAAGATCCTGCGCCTCTCCGAAGATCTGCCGTTCGTGGTCGAGATCGTCGATACGGAGGAAAAGATCAAGGCGTTACTGGAAGCGATCGACCCGATGATGGGCAGCGGGTTGATCACGCTGGAAAAAGTCCAGGTCCTGCAGTACGGTCCGCCAGGGAATCACGCGTCCTGAACGACCGCGCGGCTGCGGATTTCCTTCAGCCGGTCGCGATACGCCGCGGCCTGCTTGAAGTCGAACTTGCGGGCCGCCTCGCGCATCTTTTCTTCCATCTCCGCCAGATACTTGTCCATCTGCTCCGGCGGAACGCTTTCCTCCGGCCCGATTTCCTCCAGCGGCACCGTCATATAGTCCGCCTCGGCCACCGCGATCAGGTTGATATCGATCGGCTTGATGATGGTCTGGGGCGTGATGTTGTTCGCGACGTTGTAGGCCTGCTGCGTGGTCCGGCGGCGCTTGGTCTCATCCATCGCGCGCTTCATCGAATCCGTCATGACGTCCGCGTACAGAATCACGCGGCCGTTCAGATTGCGCGCCGCGCGTCCCATGGTCTGGATCAGCGAGCCCGCCGATCTGAGAAAGCCTTCTTTGTCTGCGTCGAGAATCGCGACCAGCGAGACTTCCGGCAGGTCCAAGCCTTCGCGCAGCAGATTGACGCCGATCAGGACATCGTAGACGCCCCGCCGCAGATCGCGCAGGATCTTCACGCGGTCGAGCGTCGATACTTCCGAATGCAGATAGGCGCACTTCACGCCCGCCTCGGTGTAGTGCTCGGCCAGATCCTCGGACATGCGCTTGGTCAGCGTGGTGACCAGCACGCGTTCGTTTTTCTCCGCGCGCAGGCGGATTTCGTTCAGCAGGTTGTCCACCTGCCCGCGGATCGGCCGCACGTCCACTTCCGGATCCACCAGGCCGGTGGGCCGGATGATCTGCTCGATCACCGCGCCGGAGGTTTTGGTCAGCTCGTAGGGACCCGGCGTCGCCGAAACATAAATCGCCTGGTGCACGCGATTCTCGAACTCCTCGAACGTCAGCGGACGATTGTCCAAAGCGCTGGGCAGGCGAAATCCGAACTTCACCAGGTTTTCCTTGCGCGAGCGGTCGCCGTGATACATGCCGCCGAGTTGCGGAACCGTCTGATGGCTTTCGTCCAGGAACAACAGCGCATCCGACGGCAGGTAATCGAGCAGCGTCGGCGGGGCTTGCCCCGGCAGCCGTCCCGAAAAGTGCCGCGAATAGTTTTCGATCCCGTGGCAGTACCCGATGTTGCGGATCATCTCCAGATCGAACATGGTGCGCTGCCACAAACGTTGCGCCTCAATGCGCTTGCCTTCTTTGTCGAGCTCGGCCTTCCACCACTGCAGCTCGTTTTCGATGCTGCGGAGCGCGTTCGAGCGCGTCTCCTCGCTCATCACGTAATGCGACTTGGGATAAATCGGCAGCCGCAGATAGGTCTGCTTGACCTGGCCGGTCAGCGGATCGATCTGCTCCAGCGACTCGATCTCATCGCCCCACAGGCTGATGCGGTACGCCAGATCGTCATAGGTAGGAACGATTTCGATGACGTCGCCGCGCACGCGGAACGTCCCGCGCTTGAAATCCCCTTCATTACGCTCGTAGAGAATATCGACCAGCCGCCCGGTGATCTCCTCGCGCTTGATCTTCTGGCCCTTTTCGAGCATCAGCAGCATCCCGTAGTACGCCTCGGGCGAGCCGAGCCCGTAGATGCAACTGACGCTGGCGATGATCACGCAATCGCGCCGCTCGAACAGCGATCGGGTGGCGGAGAGACGCAGCTTGTCGAGCTCGTCGTTGATGGTGGCTTCTTTCTCGATATAGACGTCGCCGGCGGGAATGTAGGCTTCCGGCTGGTAGTAATCGTAGTAGCTGACGAAATACTCCACCGCATTCGACGGAAAGAACGACTTGAATTCCTGATAGAGCTGCGCGGCCAGCGTCTTGTTGTGGGCCAGAACCAGCGCGGGGCGATTCAACTTCTCGATGACTTTCGCCATCGTGAACGTTTTCCCGGAACCGGTCACACCTAGCAGGACTTGGTGCTGTTCGCCATCCTTGAGGCCGCGTATCAGGGCATCGATAGCTGTGGCTTGATCGCCGCGCGGTTTGTAATCGATTCCCAGGCGAAAGGTGGACATCTCTGTTGAATACAAGTATAAACGGCGGTCCAAAAGGCCCACGCCATCTCGTGGCCCCTCATTCATCTGCCGCGAGATCTCGCGTCGATCCAATCGGCAATCTTTTCTATTTCAGAGACTTACGGATGGCCTGCAGCGTGCTTTTACGGATGCCGATGTCAAACAAACAGATTCGTGTATTGGTGGTCGAAGACGACGAAGTGAGCGCGAAAGCTGTCCGGGTCATGCTCGAGCGGCTGGCGTGCACGGTCGAGATGGCGGGGGACGGGGGCAAGGCGATCGAGTGTTTTCGGCGCCACCGCTACGATCTGGTCCTCATGGGCTGGCAGATGCCGGTGATGGACGGCTTCGAAGCTACAGCGCGGATCCGCGGCATGCCTGGCGGCCAAGCGACTCCGATCATCGGCACCACAGCGGGCCGGGATCGCGCCGAGTGTATCGCGGCCGGCATGAACGACTTGATGCCGAAGCCCTTCCGAATCGAAAAACTCCGGCTGGTTTTGACTCGCTGGACAGGCTGGACCGAGAAGAAGAACGGCGAGTGCAAGGCCGGCGCGACCTGCCCTTAACGTTTAGGTGATTGCGGTGGGCACGCGGCTCGATTACAATTAGGCCCACGGTTCCCCTACGGTACCCATGAGCGCCCCGAGCGAAGCCGCCGGCCTCCTCGAGCATCTCGTATTTGAGACTGCCAAGGGTGTGTCCGGCCAGACCGGCGAAGCCTTCTTTCGCTTGCTGGTCCGCCATTTGGCTACCGCGCTCGAAGCGGATTTCGTATTCGTCGGCGTCTTGCAGCCGGGCGGAGAACGCATCCGAACGCTGGCGGCCTATGGCGATGGCGCGGATGCTCCCGAATTCGAATACGATCTGGCAGGTACGCCGTGCGCCAACGTCATCGAGAAACGGCTTTGTTCTTACGCCAGCGGTATTCAAGGAATGTTTCCCAAGGACCTCCTGCTGGCCCAGATGGGCGCGGAGGGGTACGTGGGCTCTCCCATGATCGATAAGGGCGGCCGCTGCCTGGGCTTGGTTTGCGCGCTAACGCGCCGGCCCCTGCAACAACCCAAACTGGCGGAAGCACTGCTCCAGATTTTCGCCATGCGCGCCTCTTCCGAGCTGGAACGCAAGAACTATGAGGACGAGCTTGCCCGCAGCGAACAGCACTATCGCGCCCTGGTCAGCCACGGCAATGAAGCAGTGATGCGCGTGGATCTCGACCAGCCCATTCCCCTGGATCTGGCCGAACAAGAACAACTGGATTTGATCTACCAGCGCGCCTACGTCGCCGATTGCAACGAGCAGGCGGCCAGGATCTTCGGCCGTGCCAGCGCCAAAGACCTCATCGGCGCACGCATGCAAGTGGTCAGTCCCCGCCACGATCCCGAACAAATCGAGCGGACGCTGGCCGGAATCCGTTCGCGCTGGCAGTCGTCCCAGGTCGAACGGACCCTACAGGGGCGAGTTCTTCTGATGACACGCCAGGGAATCATTGAAAACAACACGTATACGGGGGCCTGGGTCACCGCTCGGGATGTGACCGAGCTCAAGCAGGCCGAAGCGGAAGTTCTCCGGCTCAATGCCGAGCTCCAACAGCACGTCGCCGAGCTCATGAAACTGAAGTCCGCGCTGGAGCAGGACAACGCCTATCTGCTTGAAGAGATCAACGCCGACCACGACCATCATGCGATGGTCGGCGAGGGTCCGCGTTTTCGCGAGCTGGTCGATCGCATCCGGCTAGTGGCCGGAACGTCCGCCACGGTGCTGATCACCGGAGAAACCGGCACCGGCAAGGAACTGGTAGCGCGCGCGATTCACAACCTAAGCCCGCGCCGGGACCGCCCGCTGGTGAAAGTCAACTGCGCGGCGATCTCGGCGGGTTTGGTCGAGAGCGAATTGTTCGGCCACGTGAAGGGAGCCTTCACCGGCGCGACCGAACGCCGGGTGGGCCGTTTCGAGCACGCTCACGGCGGCACCCTGTTTCTGGATGAAGTCACCGAGCTGCCGCTGGAGAGCCAATCCAAGCTCCTGCGCGTGCTGCAGGAGCAGGAATTCGAACCGGTGGGCTCGAACCGCACAGTGAAGGTCGACGTGCGCGTGCTCGCGGCGACCAACCGCAATCTTTCCGAGGCCGTGCGGGAGGGCCGCCTCCGCATGGACCTGTATTACCGCCTGCTGGTGATTCCCGTGGAGGTGCCGCCTTTGCGCGAACGGCGCGAGGATATCCCGGCCCTGGCGGCTCACTTCGTCGCAACCCTGGCGAGGCAGTTCGGACGCCCTGTCCGTCGCATCTCCGACGCCACCATGCGGCAGCTGATGGCCTACGACTGGCCCGGCAACGTCCGTGAGCTCGAAAACCTCCTGGCCCGCGCGGTGGTTCTGAGCCGCGGTGAAGTTCTGGAAGCGCCTCTCGATTTCATGGCTGACCGCGCCGCTCCACCGCAGCCGCCGCCACAGTCGCTCGAAGATGCGGAACGCTGTCACATCGAAAACATCCTTAAATCCACTGGCTGGGTAGTGGAGGGCCCGAAAGGCGCCGCGGGAATCCTCCAGATGAACCCCAGCACCCTGCGCAGTCTGATGAAGCGGCTGGGCGTCCGCCGGCCGGAGTAAGAAGCGGTGTGAAGCAGGCTTCAGCCTGCTACAGCACGCGCTCGAACACGTATCCCGCC
>CAVXFR010000040.1:0-39819 GCA_963761045.1 Terriglobia bacterium
GAAAAGAAACGCTTTCAACTGTACCTGGTCAGCACGGCGGGGCCGGTTCCCGTGCTGGCAGAGGCTGCCGGAGCGGGCATTGGCCAGTGGGAGAACAGTCCCAAAGAATGGGGGCAAGGTTGGGGCGCATACGGAGAACGCTTCGGGAGCAACCTGGCTTACAACGGCGTGCGCGGAACCATCACCTACGGAACCTCCATCGTTCTTCACGAAGACAACCGGTATTTCGCTTCGCACAAGCACGGCCTCTGGGCGCGGACGGGCTATGCAGTCCTCAGCTCGATAACAGCCCGGCGTCCGGACGACAGGCAGACCTTTTCCGTTTCCAACTTCACGGGCGTGGTGGGCGCCAGTGCGATCTCCAGTATTTGGGGACCGCCAAGTTGGAAGGGTGTAGCAAACATCGGCGAGAACGCCGGCATCTCTTTTGCCGCCACTGCAGCTTTCAACATCGTCCGGGAGTTCCTGCCGGATGTTCTGCACCGCCCTCAACAGTAAGAGGTCGCTCCGGCCTAAGGCGGCCTGTGCTGCTGCATCCGGACCTTTCCGCACTTCGGGCACTTCCATTTTCTCTTCTTGTGGTAGATGTGCCCTTTGAGCTCTTTCATAGGAACCCGGCATTTCTTGCAAGTCATGATGGCCTTGAATTCAGATGGCCGCACGCGCACCCCCGGCGTGGCCGCGATGTCTCAGGGACAGCTCACTACAAATTATTTTCGCTCCTTGTATCGTGATCACCCACGCCGCGCGAACATCCCCCAACGCCGCCGGAATGCGGTCAGCACGAATCAGCTATACTGAACAACCTGCAACTAGACTCGACAAGGAGAATCCGCCTTGCCCTTGCACTCAAAGTTGTTTCGCGGCGATCGCGCCTTGGAAGCCTGCCTCATCCACAACGCCGCTCATGTGGTGGAAGGAACGCGAGGGCCGCATGTAAATAAGATCCAACATGCTTTAATACTGTTGGACGGAGCTCTGATCGACGGATCGGAGGTGTCGGCTGGGCTATACGGCCGGTCTACCGCGAACGCGGTTCTGGCCTACAAGCGCAAGCGGGGAGTCATCAACACCTCCTATCAACATACTGCGGATAATATCGTCGGAAAAATGACGATCGCGTCGCTCGACAAGGAAATGGCGATTGGCGAGAATAGGCCGCCGCTGCGGGGCTGCATCACTGACATCGGTGGCGGATCGTCGTCTGGATTGCGGGACGGATTGGCCGTCGGTGATCCTATACATTTGGAATTCGCGCCGGGCCGGCTCAACGTTGCGATCCAGGAGGCCTTGCGCGCCGGCGAGACGATTCCAACGAATTCGCTTCGAACCGTATTGCTGGTCGAGCGGGCAGAGAAGTTGCTCGCGCCGTTCAACCTGCGGCTCTCGACGAGGTTTCTTCCCACCTTCTCCTTCCCGTTTGACGTGGGCGAACGCGACGAAATAGATGTTCGGGCAATTCGTAAGGCGGCGGAAACCGCAGGCCCCTCGCCTGCTTCGTCGCTGCTGGTCATCTTCTGTCATCTGAGGCACACCACATCCACCGCAACATCCCAAGGCGAGAGAACCGGTGTTTCAGGATTCAAGAATTTCGTCTTGATCAATAAGGACCGAAGTCATCCGGATAATGGGACTCTATTGCACGAGATGATCCACTGTTCGAACGACCGGTTCATGAATGATATTCACGATACCGATCCAAACAGTGTGTTCTCCAGGGGCAACAATCGCAACCTGCTGAAAGACGAACACGCACGATCCTTGAACGCCTCGTTTTTCAAATCGTAGTCGGCCAACCGTAAATTCTCAATCCTCTAGCCGCGCAAACCGCTTGAAACCTGTAGGCTGAGACCATGGAGTACTTCTTCTCTTGCCCGTATTGCTGGCAGGAGATCTCGATGGTCCTCGATCCCGCGGTGAAGAGTCAAACCTACGTGGAGGACTGCGAGGTCTGTTGCCATCCGATCCAGATCCGCTATTCCTTTGAAGACGGCGAGGTGGCGGACTTCGAGGCGAAGGTACTCGAGTAAAGCCTAAAACCAATCGCTGCGGTAGGCTACCCACCAACTGACGACGCAAATGGGGATGGTCGAGAGCAGTCCCCACCAGAACGGCAGAACGAAATCGGCGATCAGGCCCAGGACCGCGAAGGTAAGCCAGAAGATCTTTCGCTCCACGTGCTCAGTCTAACGCGCCTGCAATAGCAGCAGATCCAGACTGAAGGTCACCCGCATCGCTTCGGCCGGCTGGGCCCGCATCGGCCGGTAAATGGAATGCAGGACATCTTCGACTGCGGCCGCGTCCAGATCGGCGACGGTCGTGACCCGGCGCCGGTCGGCAAGCGTAAAGTCTTTCGCGAACGTCTCGACGGTTCGGTCCACCCGATCACGTCCCGTGCCTCTTAACTCGATCAGATCGTCCGGCGCAGGCAGCGCGACCAGCAGGCGTCCGTCGTCGCGCAGGACACGCCGGAATTCGTCCGCATTCATCCGCCCGGTGATCGACAGGACGATCGAGAACGAACGTTCGGCGTATGGCAGGAATCGATCAGCGTTAGCAACAATCCACTCGCATTCGGGATACCGCTTTGCCGCCGCATCCACGGCCGGAATCGAGATGTCGACGCCGTGCGCATCGAAGCCGGTCTGGCGAGCGAGACTACCCAGGTAGAAACCGTCCCCGCAGCCGGCATCGAGCACGATGTCCTCCGGGCGCGCGGCGATCGTCTCCGCAATTCCGTGGAGCAGCGGCCCGGTCACGCCGCGATCGTGCAATCGGCGCCGCGCCGCCACGGCATCCGCGGTGTCGCCCGGGTTCTTCGATCGCCGCTCCTGCGGTTGGAGGAGATTGACGTATCCGCTGCGCGCGATGTCGAACGAATGTCCGCGGGCACAGAGCAGCCGCCGCTCCTGACGCTCCAGCGCCATGTGGCAGCCGCGGACCGGGCAGAGGAGCATGATCGATTGTAACGGGACCAGCCGTAAAGGCCCGGTGTGATAAACTCATTTTCGGCCGGCTGACCTATAGGAGAACCATGCGCATACGATCTTTCGCCGCTCTGCTGCTCACGTTCGCTCTCGCCCTAGCCGTATCCTGGGCTGCCGTACCGCCCGATATCGCGGCCAAACTCAAAGAAATGGGCCGGGTTGTCGATCCCGCGGGCACGGCCAAGCTGTACCGGCCCCTGCAACCCAAGGCTCCCTACCCCGGAGTGAAAGTCGAGCGCGACATCAAGTACTTCACGGATGACCGCACCGTGCTGGACGTGTTCTCCCCGGAAAAAGGCGGCGGGAATCGGCCCGTGCTGATTTACGTCTCCGGCGGCGCGGGCAACAAGATCGAGCCGGTGCCGGACGGCGACGCCTTCTACGACAACATCATGCTGTGGGCGGTGAAGCACGGCATGACCGGCATCAACGTGCAGCGCCGCGGCGGCCAGGGCCTGGAATGGGACGAAACCGCCAAAGACATCGGAAGGGTGATCGAGTGGGCTCAGCAGAACATCTCGAAATACAAGGGCAATCCGAACCGCATGTTCATCTGGTGTCATTCGGCCGGCAACATTCCCGTGTCCACCTACATCGGCCATCCCGAACTCTACGGCCCCAAGGGAGTGGGCGTAAAGGGAGTCATCTTCATGGCGGCCCCGAGCTTCAACATCGCGCCGGTAGTGGTGCCTAGACCCGCTAGAGCGGGTGGTCCCCCCAAGGGCGGTCCCCCGAAAGGCGGTCCTCCGAAGGCCGGTGGCAAGGGCAAGGGTTTCGGATTCGGAGCGCCGCTCGATCCGGCCACCCAGCTCGCCCGGTCGAATCTGCCGGGGCTGCTCAAGGTGAACATTCCGATCTTCCTGGCGTCGGGCGAGCTCGATCCGCCCGGAATGGCCGAGTTTAACGACGTCCTCAAGGACCAGCTCTGCAAGGTGGGGCATTGTCCGACCGTGGTGCTGTTTAAAGATCAAAGCCACATGTCGGAGGTGTTCTCGCCCAACACGGCGGACGATTCCGTCACCGCTCCCATCCTGAAGTGGATGAAGAGCGTGAAGAAGTAGTCGCGGAGCAGGCCGCGCGATCTACTTGCCGCAGCCGTGAGCGGCTTCGTCGAACTGATCGAACAGCCGGGCCGCGCCCGCGCCTTCCAGCGTCTCCATGACGTGGCCCTGGCCCTTTTCGATCGTGAACCGCACCTTCATTCCTTTGGCGCGGAACATCGCCGCCTGCTTCTGCATGGTGTCGAGCCAGCCCTGATCCAACTCGCCGACGTGCATGTTGACGCACATGTCGCGCAAAGCGCTGACGCGCTCACTGGTGGCATTCAGTAAGTACCCCGGGAATCCGGTCACCGAATAAAAATATCGGGGATAAGAAGCCGCGATGTGGAACGCGCTCAGGCCGCCGTTGGAAATCCCGGCGATGTGAAATTTCCTCCCGCGAATTTTGTAATCCGCCAGAAGCTGGTCGAGGAACGCGGGGAACACCACTGCCCCGCCCTCGTAAAACAGTCCCGGGGCCGGCGCGGAGGCCACCACCACGAGGTAGCCGCGCTTTTGCGCCTGCAGTGACAGATTTCGCGCGATCATGCCGTCCACCATCGGCATGGTTTGCGCTCCTCCCGGAAACGCGACCACCGCCGGGTATTCTTTAGCCGGGTCGAAGTCCTGGGGCAGGATGACCTTGTAGTACACCGTCACTCCGGCGAAGTCGCCGGTCTTCGCCAGGATCTTCGCGAACAGGGATTGGCTCGCCAAAATCATTCCGGCGGCCGCCAGCAGTACTTTCGCCCGTACGTTCATTTCGCTTGATCCTAGCAGGAAGGCCCGCGGGCCGCCAGCGCCCTGGCTTGTCCAAAGAACCCTGGCGCCGATGGATGCGGCTGCATCCAAAAAGCTGGGGATCTCCTCTTTCAGCTTCCGGCCAGCCGGCTAGGGCTTTTCCCTGACCGGCCAAAGGCGAGTCCGCCCCGGACTGGCCGCAACTGGGGCAATCTTCTAAGGAATCCGCTTATGCAACCGGCGCGCCGATCCGACGATAATTTCTTTGTGATCTCGTTAAAGCAGTCCATGGAACAGGACGCGGAACAGATGTTTCATGCCACCCTGGATTCCTATCATGCCGCGTTGGATACCGTGGGCGAAGCCGCGACCGAGGCTTGCCCTCCGGTGGGCGAAGACCTGCGGGAAGCCTTGCGGAAGCTGGGCGTCGACCTGACCCAAACCGGCTCTGCGACAAAGGTTCAGGAGACCACACGAGCGATCCAGGACCAATTGAAATCCTGGGCGCAGCGCGCCTCTCACGTCTTCGAGCAGGGTACCTTCGGAATGCAGGAAGTCCTCCTGATGGCCGGCACGGCCGCGGAGCAGGTGGGAGATCGCGACAAGCGTCACACCCGGCAGTTCACGGAATTCACCGACCGTCTCCAGGCCACATCCGAGCTGAGCGACCTGGTGGCCATGCGCCAGTCCCTGGGCCAGCACTCCGCGGATCTCAAAAACTACGTGGCTCAGATGGTGAAGGATAGCGAAGCAACCATCGCGCACCTGCGCTCTCAGATCGCCAGGTACGAATCCAAGCTGGATGAAATGGAGCAGATCGCCCTGCAGGATCCCCTGACGGGCCTTTCCAACCGGCGGAAAGTGGAACGCCAGATCGAAGCCCGCATCCGGGCGGAGCAGGTCTTCAGTGTCATCAGCCTCGACCTGAACGGTTTCAAGGCGCTGAACGACACCTATGGGCACTTGGCCGGCGACGATCTGCTGCAGCAGTTCGCGACGGAATTGCGAACCGCTTTCCGCTCGCACGACGTAATCGGGCGGGTGGGCGGCGACGAATTCGTCGTGCTGGTGGATGGCGATCTGTCGCTGGCCGGCGCCGGATTGGAGCGGATCCGCAGGTGGGTCAACGGCGGTTACGCCGTCAAGGGGAATCCGAACGCACCGAAGGTCAAAGTAAGCGCTGCCGCGGGGGCCGCGCAGCGGAACCCGGGAGAATCCATGCGCGACATCCTTAGTCGCGCCGACGCCGCCATGTACGCCGACAAGCCGGCGGCTTCCGTCGCTTCCCGGGCGTCCTCTTAACGCAGCGCCGCGCGGTTGGCGAAATCCAGCACCAGCGAGGGGAAGATTCCGAGAATCAGCGTCCCCGCGGCCGACCCATACACCGCGATCTGAAGCAGCGCGCCCGCCGGAGGCAAACTCTCGACGCTCTCGCCCGGCTCACGCATGTACATCACGACGAGAATGCGCAGATAGTAATACGCGGCCACGGCGCTGTTCAGCAGTCCGATCACGACGAGCCACACCAGGTGGGCATCGAGCGCGGCTTTGAAGATGTAGAACTTGCCGAAAAATCCGCCCGTGAGCGGCACCCCGATCAGGCTCAGCAGAAAGATGGCCAGCATCGCGGCCATCCCTGGCTGGCGCTGGGCGAGCCCCGCGAAATCGTCGATGCTGACATACTTTTCGCCCTTGCGGGAGAAATAGGTCACCACCGCGAACGCCCCGATATTGGTGAACGCATAGGCGGCCAGGTAGAACATGGCCGCTGCCGAACCCGTTCCTGAGTTGGCGGCCACCGCCACCAGAATGTAGCCGGCGTGCGCGATCGAACTGTAGGCCAACAGGCGCTTGATATTCGATTGCATGATCGCGGCGAAGTTCCCGACCAGCATGGTCGCCAGCGCGCAGACCCATACCGCGGGCTCCCAGCGGGAAGCGATCGGTTCCAAGCTCCCGAAGAAAATCCGCAGCAAGACGGCAAAGGCCGCGGCCTTCGGCCCCACCGTCAGGAATGCCGAGACCGGCGCAGGCGCCCCCTGGTAGACATCCGGGGCCCAGCCCTGGAACGGAGCGGCCGATATCTTGAAGGCCAGCCCCACGAAAATCAGCGCGGCTGCCACGCCGATCAGGGCCTCCGGCGGCGGAGCTCCCGAAATCAGCGATCGCCGGATTTCGGTCAAATTGGTAGAGCCGGTGGCGCCGTACATCCACGCCACGCCGTACAGAAGGAACGCCGTCGCGAACGATCCCAGCAGAAAGTATTTCAGCGCCGCCTCGTTGTTGCGCGCGTCGTCGCGCAGATATCCGGCCAGAATGTAGGACGCGATGGACGAGATTTCCAGGCCAATGAAGATCATCACCAGCTCATTGGCCGACACCATCACGCACTGGCCCACGATGCTGAAAAGCAGCAGCGCGTAGTATTCGCCGGACTCCTGATTTTCCCGGCGCAGATAATCCGTGGAACTGAATACCACCAGAAGACCCACCACGACCACCAGCGTCCGGAAGAAGGTCGCCATGCCGTCGATCATCAGCATCCCCTGGAACGCGGGGCCGGGCGACGCCATCAGCGCGGCAGGGAGCGCCAGCACCAGGGCCAGGATCGCCACCACTCCGGCGTTGGTTCTCCGGCCCTCGGGCCGCAGGGCCTCCATCAACATGATCAAGACTCCCGCCAAGGTCAGGATCAGCTCCGGCAGGAAACGCAAGTAGTCGGCGCTGGTTGGCAGGAAATTAGCGATTGGCACGGGATACCTCCGCGGTTTGCCGGGCCGGTATCGCCACCCGCTCTACTCGCAGTTTCTTGGTTTGTTGCAGAATGGCCGCGTTCTGCACGCTGATCGAAGGCAGGAAGCTCTGGGAGAAGGAGCCCATCCACACCATCAGAATCAACAGCGGCACGATGGCCGCCCATTCGCGCGGGGATAAATCAGGCATGTGATGCGAGAGCGACTCCGACGCTCTTCCGAAGAACGCCCGCTGGTATAGCCACAGCATGTAGCAGGCCGACAAGATCACCCCCAGCGCCGCGAATATGGCCCATCCGAAGTTCGCGATGGCCGTGCCTTGCAGAACCAGATACTCGCCCACGAAGTTGTTCAATGTTGGCAGTCCAATCGACGCCAGCGTCGTGATCAAAAAAACAATCGACAGGTTGGGAGCGGGCGTCGCCACGCCTCCGTAGGCCGAGATTTCGAGCGAATGCCGCCGCTCGTACAAAAAGCCCACCAGGATGAACAGCGCTCCAGTCGAGATGCCGTGGTTCAGCATCTGGTACACGGCGCCGTCCAGGCCTTGCTGGGTGAACGAGAAGATTCCCAGCACGACGAATCCCAGGTGGCTCACCGAGGAATACGCCACCAGCTTCTTCATGTTCGGCTGCACCAGCGCGACCAGCGCGCCGTAAATGATGCCGATGATCGCCAGGCCGGCGATCCAGGGAGCGCAGCGGCGCGCGGAATCCGGGAACAGCGTCAGGCAGAATCTGAGCAGCCCGTAGGTGCCCATCTTCAGCATTACGGAAGCCAGCATCAGAGAACCCGCGGTGGGCGCTTCCACGTGCGCGTCCGGCAGCCAGGTGTGCAGCGGAAATAGCGGAACCTTGATCGCGAAAGCTATGAAGAAAGCCAGGAACAATAACAGTTCCGTGCCCGGACTGAACACCAGGCTTCCGGTCTGGATCATGCCCTGGATCACGCCGTAGTCGAAGGTGCCGGTGCGGTTGTACAGAAAGATGATCGCGCCCAGCATCAGCACCGAGCCGGCCATGGTGAACAGGAAAAACTTGACCGCCGCGTAGATGCGCCGCTCGTGTCCCCAGATTCCGATCAGGAAATACATCGGGACCAGCGAGACTTCCCAGAACGTGTAAAAGAGGAACAGGTCCATCGCCACGAATACGCCGATCACGCCGAATTCCAGCAGCAGCAGGAAGGCGTAAAATTCCTTCACCCGGCGATCGATGTGTTTCCAGGACACCAGCGCCGCGATGGGCGTCAGCAGCGTCGAAAGCAGCACCAGCCACAAGCTCAGCCCGTCCAGCGCCACGTGGTAATGGATGGGCGGATAGCTGATCCAGGGAATGTCGGTGGTGAAGGTGTGGCCCGACGGGTACTGAAACCAGTACGGCGTCAGCAGCCCCAGCGATACCACGAACACCGCCAGGGAGATAACCAGCCCCGCCATGCGGCTGGATTCCCTGGGCAGAATCAGCAGCAGCAGGAACCCCACCAGCGGCAGGAACAGCACGACGTCGAGCAGTGTCATCGCGACGCTCCCAGGAATCCGATGTATGCGATCGCCAGAATCGAGCCGGCCAGGATCCAGGCCGCGTAGCTGCGGATATAGCCGGACTGGGCTCGCCGGAGAATACTGCCGATACCCCGCGCGGTACTCCCGATTCCGTTGGCCGCGCCGTCGATCACCTGCACGTCGGACACGCGCCAGAGCAGCTGCCTGGACCCGTCGACAACGGGCTCGACCACTGCGGCATCGTAAAACTCATCGACGAAGTACTTGTTGTAGATCAGATCGTAGACACCCTTAAACGTATTCGCCAGCGATTCCGGCAGGCCCGGCGAGACCACATAGAACAGATACGCCAGCGCGATCCCGCCCAGCCCGAAGGCCGTGGCCGTATACTCCAGCCAGCTCGCCGGTTCTCCCTCCTGCAACGGGAACAGAGGTTCCAGAAAGTGCGGGATGTTGATGAATCCGCCGCCCAGACTCAACGCCGCCAGGATCGCCAGCGGGATCCACATCACAGCGGGCGATTCATGCGGCACGCCGTGACCGCCATGGCCCTGATCGTCGTGACCATGATCGTCGTGACCGTGGCCGGCAGCCGGCTTTCCTTTATACTCGCCGAAGAACGTCATGAAGAACGCGCGGAAAACATAGAATGCGGTCATGCCGGCCGTAAACACGCCCACCCAGTACATCCAGGGCGCGTGCTCATAGGCCGCTTCCAGAATCAGATCTTTGCTCGCCGCGCCGGACAGATACGGGAACCCGGCGATCGCCAGACTGCCGCACAGCAGCGTCACCATGGTGATGGGCGTGTACTTGCGCAAGCCGCCCATGTGGCGCATATCCTGTTCGCCCGAACAGGCGTGGATCACGCTGCCCGCGCCGAGGAACAACAGCGCCTTGAAGAACGCGTGGGTCATCAGGTGGAAGATTCCCGCGGAAAACGCCCCCACTCCCAAGCCCAGGAACATGTAGCCCAGCTGCGACACGGTCGAATACGCGAATACTTTTTTGATGTCGTTCTGCGCGAGGCCGATCGTAGCCGCGACGAACGCCGTGGTCAGCCCCACCAGCGCGACAATGTCCAGCGACCAGGTCGAGTGCAGGTAGATCTGCGAGGTTCGCGCGATCATGTAGACGCCCGCCGTCACCATGGTGGCGGCGTGGATCAGCGCGCTGACCGGCGTCGGACCGGCCATCGCGTCGGGAAGCCAGACGTACAGGGGAATCTGCGCCGATTTCCCGGTGGCGCCCACCAGCAGCAGCAGCGAAATCGCGGTGAAGATACCCGCGCTCGCCTCCACCGGCATGCTTCTGACCTGCGCGAACACGGTTGCGAAATCGAGCGAGCCGAAATGGATGAAGACCAGGAAGATGGCCAGCACGAATCCGAAGTCGCCGATGCGGTTGACGATGAACGCCTTGTTCCCGGCAGTGGTGGCGAACTTTTCGAGGAAATAGAACCCGATCAGCAGGTAGCTGCACAGCCCCACGCCTTCCCACCCGACAAACAGCAGCAGGAAGTTGGCCCCCAGGACCAGGGTCAGCATGAAGAACATGAACAGATTCATGTAGGCGAAGAAGCGGTAGTAGCCGCCTTCGTGGGCCATGTAGCCGACCGAATAAAAATGGATCAGCGTGCCGACGCCGGTGACCACCATCAGCATCACCGCCGTCAGCCGGTCGATGGCGAAATCCACGCCGATGTTCAGCGTGCCCGACTGAATCCAGGTGTAGTAATGCTCTTTGTAGGTTTCTTCCAGGCCGCCGCTGAACGCGCCCAGACCGCTGAGCGTCTTCAACACCCACAGGAACGACAGCAGCACCGAGCCGACCGCGATCGCGTTGATCACCGGCTTTGCCAGCCGTTTTCCGAACAGCCCGTTCAGCAGGAAGCCGAGCAGCGGAAGAATAGGAATGAGCCAAAGTTGCATTATTTTTTGATGGACCCTAGTCCTTGAGCGTGCTGACCTCGTCTATTTCGAGCGTCTGGCGGTTCTTGAACACCGTGAGGATGATCGCCAATCCCACGGCCGCTTCGGCCGCCGCCACCACCATCACGAAGAAGCTGAAGATGTGGCCGTCCACGCGCTTCAGTACATAGGAAAAGGTCACAAAGGTGAGGTTCACCGCGTTCAGCATCAGCTCGATGGACATGAACACGGTAATAATGTTGCGCCGCAGCAGGAATCCCAGTACGCCCAGCGCGAACAGGATCGCGCTCAGAGTCAGGTACCAGGAAGGCGGAACAGCGGCCGGCAGAGGTCCCAGCGGCATTTAGTCCACCTCCTTGCGCGCCAGCACGATCGCGCCCAGGATGGCGATCAGGATCAAAACGCTGGTCACTTCAAACGGCAGCAGGTACACCGTGAACAGACTCCTGCCGATGTTCGCGGCCGTTCCTCCCTGGAATGCCCCGAAGACCACCGGAGACGATTCCGGCAGGATTCGCTGAATCAGGTACGCCAACATTCCGAAGAACAGCAGCAGCAGCGGAGCGCCCAGATACTTGCCCCATGGCCGGATCACCGCCTTCTTTTCCGCGCCCGCGTTCAGCAGCATGATGACGAACACGAACAGCACCATGATCGCGCCCGCGTAGACCACCAGTTGCGCGGCGGCGATGAATTCTCCGCCCAGCAGCAAATACAGCGCCGCCAGCGCGCCCATCACGCCCACCAGCGACAAGGCGCTCGAAATCGGGTGCGTCTGCACCACCAGGTTGATGCCGCAGATCACGGCGATCGCGGCGAAAATCATAAACAGGAGAGCGTCCATATCAGGGAAAAAAGGCCACCAAGAGCGCAGTAATGAACAGGTTGACCAGCGCCACGGGGAACATGAAGGTCCAGGCGAAGCGCATCAACTGATCGTAACGGAACCGCGGCAGCGTCGCGCGGACCCAGATGAAAACGAACAAAATCGCACCGACTTTCGCCACAAACCAGAACAGAGGCAGCAGAATCGGCTGCACCACCGGAATCAGAAATAGTCCAGCGGCGCCCAGGAAAATCGCGCCGAACACCGGCAGCGTGATCCGGTCGAAAGGCCGCGCCGGATTGGCGGCATGGAAGAAGCACAGACCGGCGCTGGCCGCGAAGATCAGTACGGGTATCAGGCCCGAACCATATTTTTCGGGGAACAGAGGATGCCAGCCGCCCAGGAACAGCAGCGTCGCCACGCAGGAGACCGTCACCATGTTGGCGTATTCGGCCATGAAGAAGGACGCGAACTTCATGCTGGCGTACTCCACGTGGAATCCGGCCACCAGCTCGTTTTCCGCTTCCGGCAGATCGAACGGCACGCGGTTGGTTTCGGCGAATCCCGCGATCAGGAACAGAATAAAGCTGAAGATCTGCGGGAACGGCATCTGAAAGATACTCCACCGGGGGATGAACCCCAGGTAGTAGCCTGCCTGGCCGTTCGCGATCTCGCGCAAACTGAGTGTGTTCAGCAGCAGCAACGGCGTAGCGATCGCCAGAGCCATCGGCAGTTCGTAACTGATCATCTGCGCCGAACTGCGCAGCCCGCCAATCAGCGAATACTTATTGTTGGACGCCCAGCCTGCCAGCGCCACTCCGTATACTCCCAGGCCGGAGATTCCGAAAATGAACAGGACGCCGATATTCAGATCCGTCAGCTGCATCGCGGTCCGCACGCCGCCGATGGTGATGATGGGTCCGAAGGGAATAACCGCGATCGCAATCAAGGCGAACGTCACCGCGATGAACGGAGCTAGAAAATAGAAAACCTTGTTGACGTGCGAAGGGAGAATGTCTTCCTTCGTGATCAGTTTGATGACGTCCGCCAGCGGCTGGAGCAAGCCGTGCGGCCCCACGCGCCGCGGCCCCACGCGAAGCTGCACGTGTGCGATCACCTTGCGCTCGATCCACTGGAGGTAGGCCAGGACGTGCATCAGAACGCCCACCACGATCACGGTTTTGATGAGACTGAGGAGATAGTAGTTCATCGCCGCTAGCGCCCCTTGCTCCCGTAAAGAGCACCGGGTGATTCGATGACGGCGTTGAGAATCTTGGAATAGCGGGACATGGAACCGGACGTGAACAACGTGTCGCCCGCGGACTGAATCGCCCCCGGAAGAGCCGGGACCCGTCCGTTCAGCGGCATGGTCGGCGCCGCGCCGCCCGTATCGACCACCGGCAAAGGCACGTCATAGCCATGCACCGTCTTGCGGATTTCCTCGAACATTTTGTCCGGCAGCCAGATGCCCAGGTTCAGCTTCATCTCCTTGGCGATGGAGCCCATGATTTCCAGATCCGTCTTGGTGCCCATCACCTTCACCGCCTGCTTGAGCTTCTGCAACTCGCCGCAGACGTTGGTCACAGTTCCGTTCTTTTCATACGCCGATGCGGCCGGCAGCACCAGATTGGCGCGCTTGGCCGTTTCCGTCATGAACAGGTCTTGTACGACGACGAAGGCGTTACTCGAAGCCAGACTCGCGTTTTTGAGCGGATTCGCGCCCACCACCCACAGCACGTCCAAATCCTGCGCAGCCAGCATCTCTCCGGCGCTCATGCCGCCATCCCGAGGAATCAGTCCCATGTCGAACGCGCCGCGCGAATTCGAATAGTCCACCAGGCAAACGTATTTCACCGGGATCCCAAGGGAATCGCCGAACGCGACCAGCTTGCGTACGCCTTCGCCCTGGATCGAATCGCCGAAGACGATGACCAGGTCGCCTTCCGCCTTCAGCTTGTCGCGCAGGGATTCCACGCCGCCCAGTTCCCCGCCCGCCGCGACGCGAACGCTTGCGATCGCCTGGTTGTCTTCGCGGACCGGACCCGAGGTCACCGTATAGATGTGCGCGTTGTGATGACGGAAATTCGCCCGTGCCTGATAAGAGAGGAATGGATGCTGCTGGGCGAGATCGGCCCCGACCACCAGCACCGCCTTGGCTGTATAGAGATCGCCCGCGGCAGCGAGTGCATCATTTTTCCCCGAGAGCGCATCAAAGAACGTCGCCAGGTCGCCCGTACGGTGGTGATCGATGTTCTTGGTGCCCAGACCCTGCCGCGCGAACTTCTGCAGGAAATAATTCTCTTCGTTGGTGGTGTGGTTCGAGCCGATGACGCCGAACTTGCCGCCGCGCGCCTGGACCGCCGTGAACGTTTCCGCGATCGCCTCGAAGGCCTTGGCCCAGGAGATTGGCTCGAACTCGCCCTGAGCGTTGCGAAGCATCGGCGACTGCAGCCGCTCGGGATGCTCCACGAAATCGAAGGCGTAGCGGCCCTTGACGCACAGGAACTCGCCGTTGATGCCGCTCGAATCGCGATTGTTTCCGCGCAGGATCTTGTCGTCGCGCACGCCCAGCGTCGTGCGGCAGCCGTCCCCGCAGTGCGTGCAAATCGTCCCGACGTGAGTCATCTCCCACGGCCGCGTCTGGTAGCGATAGCTGCCGCTGGTCAGCGCGCCCACCGGGCAGATGTCGATACAAGCCCCGCACTCATCGCACTCCAAATAATCGTGGCGATTCGGCACGATCTCGGAGATCACGCCGCGGTTCGCGACGCCCAGGGCGCCCACGCCCATGCCTTCGTTGCAGACGCGCACGCAGCGGTAACACAGGATGCAGCGCGGCGCGTCGAAATACACCACCGGCGACCACTGCTGCTCATCGACATGTACCTTCCGCTCGGTGAAGCGGCTCTCGCCCGCGCCATAGCGGAACACCATGTCCTGCAATTCGCACTCGCCGCCCTTGTCGCACACCGGGCAATCCAGAGGATGGTTGGTCAGCAGGAATTCGAGCGTTCCTTTGCGCGCCTTGCGGACGATCTCCGATTCGGTGTGCACCACCATGCCGTCGGCCACCGGCAGCGTGCAGCCCACTTGCAGCTTCGGCGTCTTCTCGACCTCGACCAGACACATGCGGCAGGCAGCCTGCAGCGTCAGCCCTTCGTAGTAGCAGAACGCAGGAATCTCGATGCCGTTCTGGCGCGCTACTTCGATCAGCAGCGTGCCCTTTTCGGCCTGGATGGCCTGCCCGTTGATGGTCAGATTTATGAGTTCCGCCATGCTATACCGCCACCATTTGCCGCGCGAGCCGTTTTTCGAAGTCGGCCGCGAATTTCTCGACGATCGATATGGTCGGCATGGCCGCCGCGTCACCCAGCGCGCAGAAGGTCCGGCCCAGCATATTTTTCGAAAGCTCACCCAAGAGTCCGACGTCTTCGTGTCGCCCGCCGCCGTCGTCGAAGCGCTGGAGAATTTTGCGCAGCCACGTGGTTCCCTCGCGGCACGGAATGCACCAGCCGCAGCTCTCGTGCGCGTAGAATCGCATGATCCGCAGCGCGACTTTCACCATGTCCGTCGTCTCGTCCATCACCACCATGCCGCCGGAGCCGAGCATACTGCCGATCTTCGCCAGCGTGTCGTAATCCATCGCGATATCGCACTCATCGGCCTTGAGAATTGGGCAGGACGATCCGCCGGGGATCACCGCCTTGAGCTTCTTGCCGCCCGGAATGCCGCCCGCGATCTCTTCGATGAACTTCATCATGGGATAGCCGAGGGGCACTTCGTACACACCAGGTTTGTTGACGTGTCCCGAGACACACAGCAGCCGCGTGCCGCCGTTCTTGGGGGTGCCGAGCGCCGCGAACGCCGCGCCACCATCGCGAATGATGGCCGGAATCGCGCTGAAGGTCTCGACATTATTGAGCAGCGTCGGACTGGCCCACGCGCCCGCGACCGCCGGGAAAGGAGGCTTCATCCGCGGAATCCCGCGCTTGCCTTCCAGCGAATCGAGCAGCGCCGTCTCTTCGCCGCACTCATACGCGCCCGCGCCCGAATGCGTATACAGATCGAAATCGAATCCCGTTCCGAGGATGTTCTTCCCCAGGTATCCCTGCCCGTAGGCTTCCGCGATCGCGCGATCCATGTGATCGATCAGGTAGCGATATTCGCCGCGGATATAGAGGTATCCTTTGTGCGCATCGAGCGCCAGTCCGGCGATCAGGATGCCCTCGATCATCTGGTGCGGGTCGTACTCCATCAGCAGCCGGTCCTTGCAGGTTCCCGGCTCGCTTTCGTCCGCGTTGATCACGATGTACTTGGGCTTGGGTGAGCTGCGCGGGACGAAGCTCCACTTCAGTCCGGTCGGGAATCCCGCGCCGCCACGTCCGCGTAGAGCCGAGGCTTTCACCTCTTCGATAATCTGCTCCGGCTTCATGTCGCGGGCCTTGCGGAACGCCTTGAATCCGTCGTTCGCGATGTAGGTCGCCAGCGATTCCGAATTTTCCAATCCGAAGCGCTTGCTCAGGACCTTGGTCTCCAGCGGACTGGGTTCGTTGTAGAGTCTCTTCGGCATCCGCTACTGCGCCTTCCTAAGTCCGTCGATCAACTGATCCAGCTTTTCGGGCGTGACGTGGTGATGGAAATCGTAATTGATCTCGACCGCCGGAGCCCAGGAGCAGGCGCCCATGCACTCCACTTCTTCGAGCGAAATCTGCCCGTCCGCGGTCACTTCTTTGTGCCCGATGCCGAGCTTCTTGGAGCAATGCTCGTACAGCTCCATGCCGCCCACCAGCAGGCAGCTGATGTTGGTGCAGACCTGCACGTGATACTTGCCCATGGGCTTGCGGTGGAGCATGGAATAGTAGCCCACCACCTCATCCACCTGCAGCGCTGGAACTCCGCAGCGCCGCGCCACTTCATCGATCAGTTCCGGCGTGATCGAACCCACTTCGTCCTGCGCGTAGATCAGCATCGGCACGATGGCCGACCGCTGCCGCCCTTCCGGATAGGCGGTGAGCATCTTGGCGAATCGTTCTTCGAGTTGTGGAGAAAACGTCATGGTCGTTAGTTAGCGGTCCGTATCTCCCAGTACGAAATCCATGCTCCCCAGCGCCGCGATCGAATCGGCGATCAGGATCCCTTCCAGCATCTTGGGCAGACCTTGCAGGTTGCCGAAACTCGGGGTGCGCATGTGGACACGATACGGCTTGGACGTGCCGTCGCTCACAACATAGTAGCCGATCTCCCCGCGCGGAGCCTCGATGCACTGGTACGCTTCGCCGGCCGGCACGCGGAAGCCCTCGGTGACGATCTTGAAATGGTAGATGAGCGCCTCCATCTGCGTCTTCATCTTTTCGCGCTCGGGAAGAACCACGTGCGGCGCGTCGGCCTGCCAGGGCCCCTCCGGCATCCCCTCCAGCGCCTGCGTGATGATTTTGGCGCTTTCGCGCATTTCCTGGATGCGCACGCGGTACCGCGACCACACGTCGTTGCTGGTCTCCACCGGCACCTTGAAGTCGAACTTCTCGTAGCTCGAATACGGCTCGGACTTGCGAACATCCCAGTTCAGACCCGCGCCCCGCAGCATGGGACCCGTGACGCCCAGGTCCAGCATGTCTTCGAGCGAAATGAAACCCACGCCTTGCGTCCGGCGGATCCAGATCGGGTTGGCGTTCAGCAGTTCTTCGTACTCGTCCACTTTGCTCGAGAACGCCCGGATAAATTTGCCGACCACCTGCTGCCAGCCCCGCGGCGGCTCCAGCGCCAGCCCGCCGATGCGAATATAGCTGGTCATCATGCGCTGGCCGGAAAACATCTCGAAGATCCGCAAAATATCTTCGCGTTCCCGGAAGCAGTAGAAGAACATGGTCATCGCGCCGATATCGAGCGCGTGCGTACCGAGCCACACCAGGTGGCTGTTCAGACGCGAGAACTCGGTCATCATTACGCGGGTCCATTGCGCGCGCGCCGGAATTTCGATTTCGAGGAGCTTTTCCACCGCCAGCGCGTACACCAGGTTGTTCGAAAGATTGGCGAGATAATCCACGCGGTCGGTGAGCGTCACCGCCTGCTGCCAGTTCTTCTGCTCGAACTCCTTCTCGATGCCCGTGTGCAGAAAGCCGATGTCGGGCGCGGCGCTGATGATGGTCTCGCCCTCGAGTTCCAGCACGATGCGCAGCACGCCGTGGGTCGAAGGGTGCTGCGGACCCATGTTGAGGGTCATGCGCCGCGGAGCGGCCGGCGTCGCGGGAGTTTCCTGGAGTGCCGGGACGGTTGACGTGTGGTCTTCGAAGGAATGTTTCATGCTTTACTCGCTCGGGTAGCTGTACTTGTACCCATGCACCGGATAGTCTTTCCGCAGAGGATGCCCTTCCCAGTCAATCGGCATCAGAATGCGCGTCAGGTTCGGATGATTCCGGAACGTGATCCCGAACATGTCGTACACTTCGCGCTCATACCAGTTCGCCGAGCGCCACACGCCCGTTGCGGAATCGATTTCGGGAAGATCGGGAGAAGTGACGCCGCTCAGACGGCACTTCAGCCGCAGCCGCTGATTCCGTTCCAGCGAGTGCAGGTGATAGACCACTTCAAAGCGCGGCTCGGCCGGATGCAGATCCACCGCGGTGATGCCGCTCAGGCGGATGTATGTTTCGCTGTCCTTGAGATACCGGCACAGATCCACGATCCGCGCGGGATCCACGATGAGCGTCGTCTCGCCGAAGGCTTCCTTGGTTTCGAGGATCGCCGCGTGATTCATTTAGAACCCTCTTTCCTCAGCGCCGCCCAATCCAGCGCTCCCTTCTTCCACACGTAGAAGAAACCCACCAGCACCACCGCCACGAAGATCAGCATTTCAAAGAAGCCGAATATCTTCAGGTCGCGGTACACCACCGCCCAGGGATACAGGAACACGGCTTCGATGTCGAACAGGATGAAAATCATTCCCACCAGGTAGAACTTGACGCTGAACCGTTCGCGCGCCGAACCCGTGGGCGCCATGCCCGATTCGTACGGCGTGTCCTTGAGCGGCGAGCGCGCGCGCTTGCCCAGAATCGTGGAGGCCAGGATCAGGACGGACGCCAGCCCTGCCGCAATGAGTACTTGCACCAGTACTGGGAAGTAGATTTCAGGATAATTTGATGGCATCGTTCGAGTGCCGCGCGGCCCACTTCGAGGTCGACCCACGCTGGCCAGTGATCAGAACCGTAAGTATTGAATATAATGATCGGCTTGACGGGGTGTCAAACGCGCTGCATGGAACACGCTGAAACAAATACGATTGAAGTTGTTGTAAACGGCGAACCGCGGCGCGTCCCGGAGGGCTTCTCCCTGGACCGCCTGCTGCTCTGGCTGGAGATCGATCCTTCGCGCGTGGCCGTCGAACGCAACCGCGCGATCGCGCGCAAGACGGAGTGGACCGCAACGCGCGTCGAGCCGGGAGACCGTCTGGAGATCGTGTGGTTCGTGGGCGGCGGCTAGCCGCGAAGATAGACGCAAGGATAGCCGCGAGGTTGCCCCGCGCAATTCGCGCGCACGTGGGGCTATTGACTTGCCCCTCCAGTCGAGTACAATCGGTAAGACCCAAAAAATGAGAACGGACCGCAGCCTTCATGCTTAAATCCCGGAAAAGCCGTCCCGACGCGCAGGTCCCCGAGCGGACCTATTCCTCGAGCGAGGTTGCCGACGTCGCCCAAGTCAGTTTGCGGCAGCTGCAGTGGTGGGATGAGCGCAAGGTTGTCTCTCCGCGGCACGAAGGACACCGGCGTGTGTACGATCCGGCCGAGGTGATCGAGATCACGGTCATCGCCGAACTGCGCCGCAAGGGATTTTCGCTCCAAAAAATTCGCCGCGTGCTGCGCTTCCTGCAGCGCGAGATGGGACGCCGGCTGGCCGCGGTTCTGCAATCCGACGGCGACCTGCATCTGGTGACGGATGGAAAATCGATTTACCTCGAAGATCACCACGAGCGTATTATCGACATCCTCAAGAACGCCCGCCAGCCCATGTTCCTGGTGTGCGTCAGCGATCAGGCGCGGCGGCTGGGCGATACCGACCGCAAACCGGTCCGCATGGAATCCGGCACCGCCGTCCGGCGGGCCCGCATGGGCGGTTGACCACTTTTTGAATCGCGCAAAACGGATCGCGCCGCGCTCCTTGCCGGACCACCGGCCGTCCTCAAACTGCTATACTGAAACCGCTGGAGGCCCTAAGCATGGCTAAGTCCCGACGCCGTAGCTATATTCTGGTTCCTTTGTTCATTGTGGTGTGTTCCATCGTGGCAGGAGTATGGGGCAGCCGAGGAGTTTCGGCCGCCGCGCCGGCCGATGATGCCGATCAGAGCCTGAGGGCGTTCACCAAGGTCTACAGCATGGTGGAGCAGAACTTCGCCGATCCAGTCAAACCCGAAGCGGGTGTCTACAAGGGCGCGATTCCGGGGATGCTGCGGACGCTCGATCCGCACTCCAATTTCTTCGATCCGAAAGATTACCAGGCGCTGCGGGAAGACCAGCGCGGCCATTATTACGGCGTCGGCATGACGGTGCAGACGCGCAACGGCAAGACCATCGTCATGGCGCCGTTCGTCGGCTCCCCCGCCTACCGCGCCGGGCTGCGGCCGGGCGATGTGATTCTCGAAGTCAACGACAAGAAGACCGATAACCTGACCACCACCGAAGTCGCCGATCTGCTGAAAGGCCCGCGCGGCACCAAGGTCCAGGTCAAGATCGGCCGCCAGGAAGTCGACCAGCCCCTGGTGTTCGATATTATCCGCGACGAAATCCCGCGGTTCAGCGTGCCGGATGCGTTCTACGTGAAACCTGGGATCGCCTACGTGAAGGTCACCCAGTTCAACGAGAATACCGGCAAGGAACTGGATGAAAAGCTGAAGAAGCTCGATGAAAAGGATGTCCGGGGCCTGGTTCTGGATCTGCGCGAGAATCCCGGCGGCCTCCTCAATGAAGGCGTCGCCGTGGCCAGCCACTTCCTGAAGAAGGGCGAACTGGTGGTCAGCCATCACGGCCGCAACTCCCCCAACAAGAACTACTCGGCCCGCGTGGACGGCGCCGGCAAGGACTACCCGATCGTGGTGATCGTCAACCGCTACACCGCATCCGCCGCCGAGATCGTCAGCGGCGCGCTGCAGGATCACGACCGCGGCTGGATTCTGGGCGAGACCACTTTCGGAAAGGGCCTGGTTCAGACCGTATTTCCGCTGAACGATAACACCGGCCTGGCGCTGACCACGGCGCATTACTATACGCCCAGCGGACGTCTGATCCAGCGCGACTATTCCAATATCTCGTTCCTGGACTACTACACGCATTCCAATCTCGATCAGAAAAACCTCGCCGACGTGAAGATGACCGATAGCGGCCGCACCGTCTACGGCGGCGGCGGCATCACGCCCGACGAGAAATACGAGCCGCCCAAGTACAATGCGTTCCAGGTTGAAGTCCTGCGCAAATACGCGTTCTTCAACTTCTCGGCCCGGTACTTCGGCAACCGCGACACCAAGCTCCCCAAGGGCTGGGAACCCACCGCCGAAGTGATCGGCGAGTTCCAACAGTTCCTTGAGGATCAGAAGGCCAAGTTCACTCCCGCGGATTTCGAGGCCAACCGGACGTGGGTCAAGCAGGAACTGAAGCGCGAGATGTACATCACGGCGTTCGGTCAGGACGCATCCGAGAAGGTGGCCATCGAGCAGGATCCCGAGGTCCTCCAGGCGATCGACTCCATGCCCAAGGCCAGGGCGCTGCTGGAAACCGCCAAGAAACTGCTGGTGCAGCGCATGACGCAGCAGGAACCGCGCGCCGCGGTCCGCTGAGCACCTTGCGCCCGTCACTCGCCAACTGACGAATTTGCGTCCACAGATTACCGTTCTCGATGCGGGCGGCCAATACTGTCACCTGATCGCGCGCAAGGTCCGCGATCTGGGTGTCTACGCGGAAGTCGCTCCCAGTGAAACCCCTGCCGCCGAGCTGGCCGGCCGCAAAGGCGTCATCATTTCCGGGGGCCCCTCCAGCGTCTACGACCCCGGAAGCCCCACCATCGATCCACGTTTACTTCACAGCGGTGTTCCCGTGCTCGGTATTTGCTACGGGCAGCAGTTGATGGCGCACATCCTGGGCGGCCGCGTCGAAAAGGGCGACCGTGGCGAATACGGATTCGCCCAGCTGGATCTCGTGCACCCCGACGGGTTGTTCAGCGGCGTGGCCGGCAAGCAGCAGGTCTGGATGAGCCACCGCGACGCCGTTCAGGATCCCCCTCCGGGTTTTGAAGTCCTGGGCAGCACGGATACCTGCCGGGTCGCTGCGATGGCTTCGCCCGAACGCGGGCTGTATGCCGTCCAGTTTCATCCGGAAGTCGCGCACACGCCTTGCGGCGCGCAAATTCTCAAGAACTTCGTATTCGGGGCCTGCGGATGCGTGCGGGACTGGGATCCGGCCGGGCAGGTCCAGGCCGTTGAGGATCAGATTCGGGCGGTGGCTAAAGACCGGAACATTTTCTTCTTTGTAAGCGGCGGCGTGGATTCCACGGTCGCCTACACCCTGTGCCTGCGGGCTCTGGGACCGGAGCGCGTGCATGGAACCTATGTCGACACCGGACTGATGCGCCAGGGCGAGACTGAATTCGTGCGCGCCAGCTTTCAGGCGCTGGGGGCGCGGGCGTTTGCGGTGGAGGACGCCTCCGAACAATTCCTGAGCGCTCTCACCAGCGCGGTCCAGCCCGAGGAAAAGCGCCACATCATCGGCGAGGAGTTCGTTCGCGTGCAGCAACGGATCCTCGAGTCGGAACATTTTCTGGACGGACAATGGATTCTCGGCCAGGGCACCATTTACCCCGATACCATCGAATCGGGCGGTACGGCCAAGGCCGATCTGATCAAGACCCATCACAACCGCGTCGCCGGGATTCAGAAGCTGATCGACGAGGGCCGGATTATCGAGCCCGTGGCCTCGTTCTACAAGGATGAGATCCGAGCCATCGGCAAACAACTGGGCCTGGCTCCCGAACTGCTCGAACGGCATCCTTTCCCGGGCCCCGGCCTGGCCATCCGGTGCCTGTGCACGACCTCGGAAGCGCCGGTGGAGCGGCTGCCGGAGGGTTGGCTCCTGCCGGTGCACTCGGTCGGCGTACAGGGCGATTCGCGAACCTACCGGGCCGCGCTGGCGATCGGCGGCTTCCCCGATTCCCAGGAGGAATCGAGCAGTCTGATCAACAAGATGGATCGGATTAATCGAGTGGTGGTTAAAGTCTGGACGGCGGGAGAAATAGGGAACATGCGGGCGGCCCCCGCATTCTTGACCGTGGAAAGAGTTGCCCGGCTGCGCCAGGCCGACGCCGTGGTCCGCCGGCTCACGCATGCCAGCGGCTTCGATCAGGCAGTCTGGCAGTTTCCGGTGGTGCTGATCCCCCTGGGAACACCGGATCGGCCGGATTCGGTGGTGCTGCGTCCCATCGATTCGGTGGACGGTATGACCGCCAGCGTCGTCCGGATGCCCCCGAAGCTTCTGGATGAGATCGTGCGCGAGGTCAGTGCGATTCCGGGCATAGCGGGCGTGTTCTACGACCTCACGAACAAGCCGCCCGCCACAATTGAGTGGGAGTAGCTACTTCCCCTTCCCCTTCATCTTCCCCTTGCCCATGCGGCCCCGGCCCTGGCTCGAGGGAGGAACCAGCTTCTGCAGGCGCAGATAGACCGCCATGCTTCCATAGCATTCCTGGTCGTGCCCGATGTTTCCATACAGCGCCGCCAGCCGCGGAGTCGCGCCCCGGAAGGTCTGGATGGGATCGTTCATGTTCGCTGCGGTGACTTCCCCGTAAGCGGCGTCGCACATCTCGAAGGATTCCTTGAGCGCCGCCAGCAGATCCGCCTTGCTGGTTTTGGATGCGGCGCCGAGCTGCTTCCGCTGTCCCGTAGCGGCGCCACAACTGTTGGCCTGCGCGTCGGCCACGTGGGCCACCCAGCCTCCGAAATTCCGCTCTTCCGGAGTGGGCTGGAAGCTGTAACCGGCTTCCGGCATCTCCTCCGCGGCCCGGGTGATGTTGTTTTTAATGCCGTTATACGCCTGTTTGACGTCAGACTCCAGGGTGGCCGGACCACCCTTGGGCTGAGCCTGTAAAGCGCAAGCGCACAAAGTGCCTAGAATCAGTAAAGAATATCGCATGGTAGACAAGTATCCGTCGCCTCTGTAGATGGCCGCAATACAGTCAGGACGTGGTTTCCTACTTTCCCTTGCCTCCGCCGCCGCGCCCGACGTTGATGGCGCCTTCATCCCAGTGCTCGTCCGCCTTGCCATTCACGAACCGCCACATGTCGAAGTGCGTCGTGGTGTAGGTCTGGCCGGGATTGCGCGGATCGGGCCGGGTACTGACGGAGGCCACGCAGACAATATCCTTGCCCTGAGTGGTCACCGCGACGATTTTGGTGCTCCAGTCCTTGGGATCGGCCGGGATGGGCATGGGCGGAACCCTGCTGAACGCCTTCATCACGACCTCGCGGCCGGAACCGAAGGCCGGATTGTGCTGAATATACTTCTCCGTCAGCCACTTGTCTGCTTCGTTCCAATGGTGGTAAGCCAGCAGATCGATCACGATGTGCATGGCAGCCTGCTTGTTGGTGTTGAGCGTCTTGTCCTTATCCTTAAACAGAGACATGGGATCGGAGACCCCGACCACCGGTACCGCCTGGGCAAACAGGCTTGCGCCGGCGATCAATAGAGACGTCCCGAGAAGAGTGAATCGCAGTTTCATGGGTACTATCGTTAGCGAACCGGGGGAATGGTGTCAAGCGGCCGGAAATTGGGCTACGTGTTGGCGGCGTTCAGGATTTCCGTGATCAGCGCGTCATACGGCACTCCTCCCCTGCCCGCGGCCTGGGCGAAATCTTCCTCCCGCGCCAGGGACGGATTGGGATTCGCCTCGATCACGAACACATGGCCCTCCTGGGTCAGCCGCACGTCGATACGCCCGAATCCGCGAATCTTGAGCACGCGATACACCTTGCGCGCCAGTTGCTCCAGGTGTTCTTCGACGCCCGCGGGCAACTCCCCGGCGGGCCCGTTCTTGATGCCCCACTTATCGCGGTATTTTTCGTTCCACTTGGCGTGGAAGGTGGCGAACTTGGGCACATCCTCGGGCACCTGCTCGAAAAAGATCTCGCGCGGCGGGAAAGACCGTCAACCGGCGGTTCCCCAGAACGCTCAGGTACAGCTCGCGGCCCTTGATGAACTCCTCGATCAGCACGTCGCAGGCGAATTTCTGATGGATGTAGCGCACGCGCTCCATGGCTTCCTCGGCGGTACGCACAAAAGAAGCCTTGGCGATGCCGTCGGAGGATTCCTCGCCCACCGGCTTGACGAAGGCGGGGTATTTGAAACGCCGCAAGCCGCGCACCGGGCGGGACTGGTGCGAGACCACGAACCGCGGCAGGCGCACGCGATGATAGGCCAGCACCTTCTTGGCCAGCGCCTTGTCCTTGCACAGGAGCAATCCTTCGGGCCCGGAGCCGGTGTAGCGCACCTTCATCAGCTCCAGCAACGCCGGGATGTTGGGCTCATGGGAACGGTCGTGATGGAAGGATTCGGTCAGGTTGAAGACGATGTCCGGCGCACAGGCCTTGAGCTTCTCGACGATCGCGGTGACGTTATCGAAGACCGCCAGGGTCTCCACCTGATGCCCCAGGCGCTGGAGACAATCGAGAACACTCGCTTCGGTGGGCTTGTCCTGTTGCCGCAGCGACGCGGGAGTGAACTTCTCTTCCGGATCGGTTCGCTGGGCGAGATCGAACAGAACCAGAATCTTCATGCTACACGGACCTCTTGAATTTTCCGGTGTACAGATGATTGGTCACCAGGGTCGCCAGATACGCGGCCAGTTCGAACTGCAGGCTCGCCGGATCGCGGGGAGCCACCAGCTTCAATTCCTTGCAGCGCTGGATCAGCCGCCGCACCAGCATGCTGACCGTGTATTTCCGCTGCCCGGTCCATTGCACGATGGAAGCGATGAGCGCCGCGCGATGCTTGCGCATCACTTTGGCCGCGCTCTCTCCTCCCGGTTCGCCGTTGCTGAAGATGGCGCGCAGATCGGCATCGTAGAAATCCGGAAAATCCTCGGCGTACAGCTTGCGCCGGCCGGCGTAGTAACGCGCCAGCGTCTTGCGAAGCTTGCTCGCTTCCGAGATCCGGCGGCCCTTGGTCACCAGCGGCTTGGTTCCGGCCACCTCCTGCATCACCGCGTGGATGTACTCGAGCTTCTCAAGCGACTTCCATCCGTGGTACTTTTGCCGCCAATCCTCCGGCGGGCTGCCCAGCCAGACCGCGAAGGTTTCCGAAAAATCCTCATCCGGGTGAGCCTGCGCATACCAGTTGGGAAGGTGCTGCACGAAGCTCTTGCTATAAGGACGCGGCCGGTATGTTTCCGGCGTGTACTCGGTCTCCGGGCTCCCAAACACGCTCTGCCAGTCCTTGCGCGCGGAGAGCCGATACGCGTGATTCACGGCGTGGCCGCATTCGTGGCGGAGCAGCATCTGGCACCACTCGGGCGTACCTCCCTCCACTTCCATCATGAGGTGCATTTCGAGCGTCTTCAGACGGGGATGCGCCAGATAGAACGGCATGGCGATGGCCGGGACGCCTTCGGGCGAGAACCATTCGTCGCCCAGGTAGCAGTCCGGACGCAGCGTCACGCCGCGCGCGGCCAGATCTTCGAACAGCTGGTTGACGCGCGGCTCGAGTTCGCTGCCTTCCAGGCGGACGCCCAAGTCGCAGATCCGCAGCGCGAGCATTTCCTCGTCCTTCAGCGAAACCCACGAGGGTTCCGCGCTGTTCTCCATGACTTATCCTAACGCGTAGAGCATGCCGGATCGCAACAGATTTCTCACCGCGGAGTGGAATAACCTGTTGATGCTCAACTATGCGGTCGACCCATCGCGGCTCGAACCGTTCGTGCCCGCGGGCACGGAACTCGACGCGTTCGAAGGAAAATTCTTTCTCAGCCTGGTGGGTTTCGAATTCAACCGCACGCGAGTCCTGGGGCTCGCCGTTCCGTTTCACCAGAACTTCGAGGAGGTGAACCTGCGTTTCTACGTTCGGCGGTCGTCCCGGCGAGGCGTGGTCTTCATCCGGGAACTTGTGCCGAAATACGCGGTCGCGGCGGTAGCGCGGTTCTTGTTCAAGGAAAACTATTCGTGCGTGCCCATGTCGCATCGAATCGAGTCCGGGAAAGCTGAATACGCATGGAAGCTGGGATCGGAACGGTGTGCGATGAGCATCGAAACCGAAGGAGAAAGCTTCGTTCCACCGGAAGGCTCTTTGAGTCAATTCATCACGGAGCACTATTGGGGATACACGACACAAAAGGGCGGCGGCAGTCTCGAATACGAAGTGCAGCATCCGCCCTGGCGGGTGTGGAATGCAAAAGAGGCTGGTTTCTCCGGAAACGCTTCGGGCCTCTATGGAGCCGAGATCGCGCAAATCCTCACGCGGAAACCGGATTCCGCATTCTTGGCGAAAGGATCTCCGGTGACGGTATTCAAGAGTAAGAGAATCTGTTAGTCACATCACCCCCTTCGCGACAGCGCTCAACCCATCGAGCGCCGCGCCGGGTACGCCGGCAACTAGTCCGGCTGTCCCGGCAGAAGGCTATCCGGCTTGGCGGTGAACACGTCGATCAGCGTACTGACCACGTAGCCGAGCGCCAGGCCCGCCACCACGGAAAAGACCGTACCCACGGTCCCCGTGAGCCCCAAGGCATCCGTAACGGTTCCCGAAAGAGCGTATCCCAGAAGCCCTCCCGAGATGCAGCACACCAGGCGATTCCGCATGTTTCTCTCCTCTGATAACAGCATCGCGGAAAAGCGGCCGGAAAGCACTAGGTAGAGCGACCCTGGGGGCCGTGAAACGACCCCTAGCGAGGTGCTTACTTCCTCTCCAGTACGGACCGGCTCGGAGGACTAGGCCTAGGGACGTTCCATTCCTATCGGATGGCGCTGATGAAGATGGGTCCCATCGAAGTTGCACTCCTTGCGTATGTTTCGCAACGACTTCGCAGTCCTGAGCCGCCGCTCGATTGTGATAAGTCGCTCGATTGTTATAATCGGGCTTATGAATCGCTTCCAGGGTGGCGCTCGTGCCGTTTGCAGAAGGGACCAGGGCTCCGCGACCGCGCAGCCCGCCAAGTAGCCGGGATGCCGGCACTGAATCCCCCCCGCCGTTTTCTGTTTGGTCCCGGACCGTCGCAGGTGGAAACCCGCGTCTACGAAGCCATGGCCAAACCGCTGGTCGGATACCTCGATCCGTTCCTCTACCAGGTGTTTGACGACGTCCGCAACGGCTTGCGCGCCGTGTTCGGCACCAGGAATCCGTACACCCTGGTCATCCCGGGAACCGGAAGCGCGGGAATGGAAACCGCCGTCACCAACTTCGTCGATCCGGGCGCCAAGCTGGCGATCTTCGTCAACGGATTCTTCTGCGAAAGAATCACCGAGATGGGCCGCCGCCACGGGGCAAATGTGGTCCGCCTGGAAAAACCGTGGGGCGAAGTGTTCACCGAAGCCGAGGCGCGCGCCTTCCTCGAAAAAGAACGTCCACAGGTGGTCGCGTTCGTCCACGGCGAGACGTCCACCGGCGCGATGCAGGCTCCCGAAGCGATCACGCGCCCGGCGCACGACGTGGGTGCGCTGGTCATCGCCGACTGCGTGACCACGCTCGGTTCGGTACCCATCCGGGTGGACGAAGCCGGGATCGATATCGCCTATAGCTGCACGCAGAAGGGCTTGAGCGGACCTCCGGGCCTGTCGCCGTTCACGGTCTCCCCGCGCGCGGTGGAGCGGTTAAACGCGCGCACCACGCCCAACAGCGTCTGGTACTTGGATCTGAAACTGCTCATGGAGTATTACGACGGCAAGAAGTACCACCACACTTCGCCCGTATCGACGTTCTACGCGCTGCGCGAGGCGCTGGCGGCGATTCAGGAGGAAGGCGTGGAGCAACGCTTTGCGCGCCACTTGAAGGCGCATGCCTCGTTTGTGCGCCGGATCGAAGCCATGGGATTGAAGATGCACGTCGCGGCGGGACAGCGGCTGACCACGCTCAATACTCCCCGCGTTCCCGAGGGTGTCGACGATGCCAAGGTGCGCAAGCAACTGCTCGACGAGTACGGCATCGAAGTCGCGGGCGGCTTCGGCCCCCTGGCGGGAAAAATCTTCCGCATCGGAGTGATGGGACCACTGGCCAACGAGCCCAGTCTGGATCTATTCTTCGAGGCGTTCGGCAAGTGTTTAGCGGTCCACGCAACAGCCTAGTCGGTACTGTTGAAAAAGTGTTGAAAAGTGGACTGTCCCTTGGAAATCGCTAGCAGTTGTGTGGTGGAGCGGGCTTCAGCCTGCTACGGGGACTTTCAGTCCCCGAGCTTTAGATAGTTCCCGCGGTGGCTAAAGCCACCGTTGCAGGCTGAAGCCCGCTCCACCCGGCGCCACTTCCACGCTCGCGGAGTCTCAAGGACAGCCTGCTAGTCCGTGCCGTAATTGATCTCGAGCTTCCGGGCTTTTCGCGCCGCCACCACCAGAATCAGAGCCGTCACCGTCAGGAGTCCCAGAATGGCCCAGGCTGGCGATACCGGCTCGGCCGCCGTGATGAGGAGCTTTTGCAGCCCCGGCATGTTGGCGTCGGGAACCGCCGTCACCGGACTCAGCGACTGCAAGTAGAAAATCACGCTGATCTTCTTGAGTGCCGCCGGCAGGAACATGTTGATGCTTTCCCACACCAGAACCGTGGCCGCGGGAATAATGGGATTCTTGAACAGCAGCCCGCAGGCTAGAAAGATGCTGCCGTATCCCAGGCAGGCGGCCGCGGTCACGCCCACGTAGGACGCGACTTGCCCCCAGCCTCCGCCCGCCAGGTACGCGGAAATCTCGCTGCCGGTGAACAGCAGCGAGAGCGCGGCCAGCTGCAGAAACGTGCTGGTACAGAAAATGACCACCGTCGCGACCAAACCCGCCATGTACTTGCCCACCGCCAGAATCTCGCGGCGGATGGGCGTCAGCAGATAAAAATGCAGGCTCTTGTCCAGCATCTCGCCGCGGAACAGGTTGGTGAACACGCCCACGCACCCGAAGAAGATCGCCAGCCGCAGGTAAAAGAACTGAAAGACGCCGGCGAAGATCAGGGAGTCCTTGGGGATGGTATCCCGGTCCCGACGATTGATCTGCATCAGCTGGTCATCGCGGAATTGAAACTGGAAGACGCTGTCGCCATCGGTGTACTGATAAATATCGATGTTGATGTTGGGACGGTGAAATCCGGTCTTCACGGAAGGTTCTCCCACGGAACCCACCACCTGCTCCAGCGTCATGCCCCGTTTGATCGATTCCAGAGCGGTGGTTGAGACCGGATGCGCGGCGTTCATCGCGCGGCGGTCCTTACGGGCGTTGATCTCGGAAAGAGACTGCGCCAGGAAGATCAGCACCGGAGCCAGCGCCAGAAGATACACCCACAATCCCCGGCGCGAGAAAAACGTCTTGCGCATCTCCAGGCGAATCACCAGGCCGATCTGGGTGAGCCATTGCGACATCATCGCGTGCTCTCCTCTCCGCCAATCAGGTATTCATAGAGCGAATTGACGTTGTCGTCGGCCGGCGCGACGCTTTCGATCCCGATGCCGTCCAGCGCCAGATGATTCAGCGCGCGGTAGAAGCGGTCGGCGTCGCGGGTTTTCACCAGCAATCCACCGCCGTCGGCATGCAAACGAACCTCGACGACGTGCTCCTGTTCGAACACGCGCGAAGCCAGCAGGTTGGCCCGCGTACAGCGGATGATCACCTGCATGGGGTGCTCGCGCATCTCTTCGCGCACGCCGCGGATCTGGCCCTCGGCCACCACATAGCCGTTGCTGAGCAGAATCACCTGGTCGGAGATGGTGTCCACTTCGTGCAGGATGTGGCTGGAGACGATGACGTGGCGGCCCTCGGCGGCGAATTCGCGGAACAGAGCGATGGTTTCGGCGCGCACCAGGGGGTCCAGGCCATTCAGGGGCTCGTCGAGAACCAGCACGCGAGGATCGTGCGCGATGGCCTGCGCCAGTTTGATGCGCTGCCGCATGCCCTTGCTGTAGCCGGCGACCTTGCGGTTCGCGGCCTCGCCCAGGTTCACGCGGCCGATCGCGAAAGCCGTGGTCCGCTGGCAGTCTTCGTGCGGTATGCCGAACAACCGCAGATAGGAATAGATGAACTCGAAACCGGTCATGCCGCGCGGGAACGAATCGAACTGCGTGGCGTAGGCGCACACCCGGAACAGCTTTTCCGGATCGTCCGGCGCAATTCCCAGAACCCGGATTTTCCCCCGCGTGGGACGCACCAGCCCGGTGATCAGGTTCATGAGCGTGGTTTTGCCGGAGCCGTTGGGACCCACCAGGCTGGTGATCCCCGGAGGAATGGACAGGGTGACGCGGTTCACGCCCAGCACTTCGCCATAGAAGCGCGAGACGTTATCCAGGATGACGCGGTCGTTCACGGGAGGATCGCTCACTTCACAACCTCGAAGGCCCGCACCCGCCTCACCAGCATCCACAGGCAGATGGCGCAGACGACTCCGATGCAGATCCAGGCGGCCTCGGTGGAAATCCCCGAATCCGATGGCACCTTGAACAGCTTGGACCAAACGATAAACATGACGTCGGTCAGGTTCAACAACGTGCCATACTTGGTGCGCATCACGCTGTTCAGCGCCGCGCCGAAGCCCGCGCCCGCGAAGAAAACGCCCAGCACCAGTCCCCCGGCCGCGATCTTCCACTTGATCCAGGCCGAAAGCGCCAGCGCGAGCAGCGACAGCAACAGAATCCAGACCATCAGTCCGATGAACAACGATCCGGCGATCCAAAAATTCGCCCTGGTCCATTCCCAGCCGGCCAGGCTGGCCTGAATCACGAACAGGATCAGGCCCGGCACCCAGGTGACCAGCGAAAGCAGAAACACCAGCACGCTCATCTTGCCCGCGATGTATTCGGTCCGCGAGAAGGGGCGGCACAAATAGAGGGGCAAGGCGCCGTTGACCAGATCGGGCGAGATTAAGCTCGGTCCCACGAAGGCGGTGAGCAGATAGGTGAACGCGGCCTGCACCGAGCAGAAGTACAGGAACAGACTGGGCTCCACCTTTATGAAATTGCCGACGGGAATTCCGAATGAGCTCAAGATCGAAAGGTTGTTGGCCAGATAGATGTATCCTATGCAGCCCAGCGGATAGAAGAAGCACGCCATGAAGAACATCACCAGAAATCGCGACTGCCACAGGCGCGCAAAGCTGTAACGCGGCAGGATCAGGAATCTGGACCAGGCGGGCGTGAGCGAGCCTTCATAGGCGGCGTAGGTGCGCTTATAGACTGCCAACGTTAAGCCTCCATGGCTTTCAGGAAGATGTCTTCGAGCGTGTCGCGGCGATAGTTGAGCCGGCGCAGCTGCAGGTCGCGATCGGCGGCCAGCCGGTAGATTTCGCGCAGCTCGAAATCCTCCGGCAGAACCATTTTGAGCCGTCCCAGGCCCGCACCCACGCATTCGCAGCCCAGCGCGGCGAGCGCTCCGGCGAAATCTTTCTCATCCCCCACCGTCTCCAGTTCCACGAAGCGCTTGTTGGCGCGGCGCTCTTCTTCCAGATTGGAATGGTGCACGATGCGGCCCTGCTTCAGAATCAGCACGTCTTCGCAGGTTTCTTCCACGTCGCGCAGCAGGTGCGAGCACACCACGATGTGCATGCTTCCGGTCTCTTTCATCTCCTTGACCAGGCGGATCATCCGCAGGCGCGCGGGCGGATCCAGGCCGTTGGTCGGTTCGTCCAGAATCAGCAGGCGCGGCCCGTGGACAATGGCCTGCGCGAGCTTGGCCAGCTGTTTCATGCCCAGCGAATAGGTCCCCAGAAGCCGGTAGCGCGCTTCCCCCAGGCCGACGTAAAACAGAACTTCGTGCGCGCGTTCGAGCGCGGCGTCCGGCGGAAGTCCGGCCAGCTCGCCCATCATGCGGACAAACGAGACGGCGGTCAGGTTGGCGATGAACGAATCGTTCTCCGGCATGTAGCCGACCAGCGCCCTGAGTTCGCGGGTCTGGCGGCGGATGTCGTGTCCGAAGATGCTGGCCGATCCGGCGCTGAGCGGAACGAAGCCCAGCAGGGTCTGGATCAGCGTCGACTTCCCCGCCCCGTTGGGCCCCAGCAGCCCGATGGTCCGGCCGGAAAGCGAGACGCGCAGGTTATGGAGGATTTCCCGATTACCGAAGCGGACGCTCAAACCGGCCAGTTCGATAACGGGATCCATATCCTATTGTGGAGCGAGGGACAGGGTTCGCACCAGGGGGCCCAGCGTCGGACCTAACTCCAGGCTGGAGAGAGCATCCAATCCCAGGCCGGCGAGGCTGTTGCGGCTGCCCACCAGAATCTGATCGTCCGAGCCGTAGGCGTACACCAGAGTCGGCTGGCGATTGGCCGTGAGCGCCGAGATCTGCTTCTGCTGGTCCGGTGTCAGCAGGCCGCTCGCGTTCAGCTGATCGACGATCGGCCCCACCGCGCTGCCCAGGTTGTAATACGCCACAGCGGAGAAATCCGTGTGCGTATCGAGCGGCAACTGCGCCCGGAACGCGTCGGAGCGAGCCAGCGTCTCTCCGGAGGCCCGGCCGTCGATGGCGGAGGTCAGCAGACCGCGATTGGGCGCCAGTAGTAAGTAGCCGTCGACAAAGACATACTCGATCGTAAGCTTCGGGGACGTCAGGGTGTAGAAGGTTTGCCCGTCCACGGTCTGGTTGGTGAGCGCGACTCCGCTATCCGGCGCATCGCGTTGGATCGACGCTACAGCCTGCTCGATGGCCCATTCCAGGCGCGCAGGATTATCGACCTCGACAGCGATCTTCCAGCTGGGAGTCGGCAACAGCGGACCATCCACCGCGAGGGTCGCCTCGCCGCCCAGAGACCCGGCGACGTCGTCCAGCGGGTTGAAACCTGTGTGTTGCTGGAACATGCTCAAAGCATTATTGATGGAGAGGGCGACCTGGGGACTCATGGAGGCCAGCAGCTCGGATAGCAGCTGGTGCGGATCGCGGGTCACAAACGCCGTGGCGAAACTCGCCTGGGGGGACACGAAATCGAGCGACCCCATGGGACCCGGAGCGGCCAGCCAGCTGACCAGCCCATGCCGCGCGCCCGAAAACGTGAACGAAGCGGTATTCAGAGGCGAGGCCGCGCTGGTCTTGCTTTCGGCCACCACGAAACGGAGGTTATCGAAGCCGGTAATCGTCGCTGGATTAGGGGCGGAATTCGGCACGTTGGTAGTAGATACGTGTTGCGCGACGATTTGTTCCATGTCGGCGGCTAAAAGAAGTCCCGCCCCGTTTTGATAGCTTTCGAGCAGCCGCATGCCCAGCGGGCTGGACGGAAATTGCCCCGGCGGAGGAACCGCCGTCGCGCCCAGGACCACCAGATTTCCCTCGAAAGCCCGGGGACCCGTCATCCCGATCTGGGTCAAATAGGCGTCCAGCCCGTCGCGGCGGACCTCGGCCAGCACGATCGGAGGACCGCTCACCGGCGCGGCCAGCACGACTTCGTCCCCCAGGTAATCGTTCACAGCCCGCGCCTTTTCGATGGCCGTGCGGATGGCTTGTGCTCGCGGCCCGTTCCACCACTCCGCGAACGATGCGCTCTGGGCGGCGCGGTCGTCGAAAATTTGCGTGGCTTGGGCCAGCGTCTGGCTCAGGTTCGGAATCGACGCCACCACGGCGGACGTGACCGGCACTCGATCCAGCAACTGCGAGGTGTATCGCAAGGCCGGAGGCTGGATTTGGTCGACCTGCGCCTGAATCGCCGCCAGATCGCCCAGCATCGCCACGTAGTGCGCGGCGTTCTGGCTCCAGGAGATATCGCTCGCAACCGAGGTCAGGGCCATGCTCTGATCCGTGGCCGATTGCTCGCCACGGTGAAGGAGCCTCGACAGCCCGCGGTGATCGACTTTGACTTCGCCTTGGACCACCGAGACGCGCGAACCCTTCAGTCCCCAGCTGACGCCGAAAATCGTGCCTTTGACCGACACCAGCGCATCGGCCGTGGCGACTTCGAGATGGCCGCGGTGCTGCTTGGCGGCTTCCACCATCACGCTGCCGCGCGCCAGGTGAATGGTTTTCCCGGACCAGCGCTCGCTGAGTTCCAGATCGCTGCGCTCATCCATTTCGACGCGGGAGCCGTCGCGCAGGCGGATCACCGCGCGCGAGCCCTTGCCCGTGCGGATTTCCTGACCCTCGGCGATGGCCGCACCGGCCGCCAGCGGCTTGGTCGAGGATTCGGAGACCAGCACCAGCGTTCCGGCCACGCTGGCGACGGTTCCCCGCGCGCCCGAAGGCGCCAGAGCGCGATCGATCCGGGGGGCTAGCGCGTACCCGCTGGCCGCCAGCGCGCCCACCAGCACCGCGGCCGCGGCCGCCCATGCGATCCGCCGGTTGGCCGGTCTGGAGATAGGAATGACGGCGGCAATCCGGGCACCCGAGTATTCGCGGCGGCACGCCACGCAGGAATGCAGATGGTCTTCGACCAGCATCCTTCGGCCCTCGGCCAGCGTCCCCGCGCGGTACGCTTCGAAATCGGCGCGAAACTGCGAGCAAAGATCGTTAGCGCCGGCCGCAACCAATTTTTCGCGCACGCGCTCCCCAGCGGCCCGGGCCGTCTCGGCGTCCGGCACGTCGTCGCGAATCGAATTCAGCAAGCGATCGAAATCCTGGTTGGTCATAACTTAGGCCCTCAGCTTTTTTTGCAGTATCCGGCGGGTCCGATGCAGCGTCACCGCCACGGTGATCGAAGATATTCCCAAAGCGCTGGCGATTTCGGGATTGGTCAGCCCCTCGAAGTAGCGCAGCGTGAAGATTTCCGCGGAACGCCCCGGAAGTTCCGACAACGCGCGCCGGAGCAGCTCCCGGAAATCGCCGTCATCGGGCCGGGAGCCGCCGGTGGAAGGCAGCCGGTCCAAATCGATGTTCGCGGCCGAACGCTTGGCGCGCACCAGATCGAGCGCCGCGTGAACCGCCGCCCGCCGCAGATAGTTTTCCGGATGCTCGATCGCGTCCGCCGAGTCCTCCCGGCGGACCATCCGGAGAAAGACCGTTTGCAGGACATCTTCGGCATCGGCCGTGTTGCCGGTGATCCGGTACGCCGTCCGGAACACCATGGTGTGGTGCTCGCGGTACAGCCGGTCCGTCCCGTCACCGGGCGCATTGGGGATAATAGAAACAGGAACCTCGTGTTTTGTTGCCAGCAGCATCGGCCCTTCCTACCCGGTAAGACAGAAGGCCGAGCTGTTTATTACCGCCCCCTTAACACTATATCTAGGGGGTACGCCGCAGGGACCACTAGATTCGGTAGTTCGCCCGCTTTACTTTCACCTCCGATGGGTTTAGGATGGTCTCAACCCTCCCCCCTGTTGAACGTCAGAACGTCTTTTATGGAAGGGGCCCGCATTGCTCAAGCTTAAGCGCGTCGACATCCACGGTTTCAAGTCATTCTACGATCGCACGGAGATGAAGTTCCATGGCTCCGGCATTACGGCCATCGTGGGGCCCAACGGCTGCGGCAAATCCAACATCAGCGACGCCATCAGCTGGGTTCTGGGCGAGCAGAGCGCCAAGAGCCTGCGCGGCATCCGGATGGAGGACGTCATCTTTGCGGGCACCCGGGAGCGCAAGCCCCTGGGGATGGCGCAGGTGACGCTGAGCATGGTGGACCCGCTCGGCCAGCATCTGGTCCCCGCGGGACACGAAGCTCACGGGAACGGGAACGGCAACGGCCACCCGCACGCTGAGGACATCACCATCACTCGCCGGCTGTACCGGTCGGGCGAAAGCGAATACCTGATCAACGGGAAAACCGCCCGCCTGCGGGATATCCAGGATCTGTTCAGCGGTACCGGCCTGGGCCCGGAAAGCTACGCCATCATCGAGCAGGGCCGCATCGGCCAGATTCTTTCCAACAAGCCGGCCGACCGCCGGGCCATCATCGAAGAGGCCGCCGGCATCGGCAAGTATAAGACGCGCAAGCGGCTGGCCGAAGCCAAGCTGGAAAGCTCCAAGCAGAATCTTTCGCGTGTGTTCGACATCCTGGAGGAAGTGGGCCGCCAGGTGAACTCGCTCAAACGGCAGGCGTCCAAAGCCCGCCGCTATGAGGAACTGCACACGGAGATGGTGGCCTTCCTGCGCCAGGCCGTGGCGGGGCGATTTCGCATGCTGGAAGGCGAAGCGGCGCGCATGGCCCTCGACCTGAGCCAGGCGCAAGGACTGTTTGCGGAGATCTCCGCGCAGTTGCAGGAGCAGGAAGGCGAGCACACCCGCCTTCAGGAAACCTGCTATCGCACCGAAGCCGAGCTGACCGCGGCGCGGGCGCGCGTGGCCGAACTGAATCTGGAAAGCGAGCGGACGCGCGGCCGTTTAGAGTTGCAGGCCAAGCAGATCGGCGCGATCGGCGAGCGCCTGGCCGCGAACGAAACGGAAACCCAGGACCTGGAGACGCACCGGCAGCGGGAACAAGCCGAGTTCGACACGCACACCGAATCGATCGCGCGCCTGGAGGCGGACAGCACGTCGCTGCGCGAGCGGATGCAGGCCAAAACCGCCGAGCGCGACGTCCTCCAGAACGATCTGCGGGAGCGCGAACGGGGACTCGAATCCGCCCGCACGCGCGTGCTGCAACTGCTCGGTGAAGTCTCGACGCTCCGCAACCAGGTGGTCCAGATCGATGAGTATCTGGCCGCGATCGAGCGCGATTCGGCGCGCTCCCGCAAAGAGGAGGAGATTGCCTCGGGCGATCTGGCGCGCCTGGACGCCGTGAAGAAAGAGCTGTCCACCAAGCTTTCGGCGCAGCAGCTGGAGCTGGAATCGCTGGGCGACCGCCGCCACCGCGTGGAAGAAAACCTGAAGACCGGCCAGGCAGCGGTTTCCACCGCCCGCCAAAGCCTGGAGGAAACGCGGGCCGCGCTATCGCGCCAAAAGGCCCGCCGCGAATCGCTGGAAGAAATTCTTTCGCATCGGGCTTATACCACCGAGTCGGTGAAGAGGCTGTTCACGGCCATCGAGCACGGACAAGTCTCCGGATTCAAGCCCACCGGCGTACTGGCGGATTTCGTCGAAGTCACCGATCCGGCCTGGGAAAAGGCGTGCGAAACATTTCTGCACGAGGAATTGGAGTACGTCGTCGTCTCGGATTGGGCCGAGGCGGAACGGGGAGTAGAATTGATGCGCGCCGAGTCGGACGGACGCGTGACGTTCCTGGTCAACGACGGCGCCACGGCGCCACAAGCGCCTGTAACTTTGATCAGTTCAGAAATCGCCGGGCGCCTGAGCGATGCGTTGCGCCTCAGCCAGGCCTATTATCTGCCGCGGCTGGGGAAATGTTTCCTGGTCCGGGACCACGCCGCAGCCCAACGTTTGGCGTCGGAACATCCCGACTACTATTTCTTGCTGCCGGATGGAGTCAGCTATCACGGCCATGCCGTGAGCGGAGGCCGCAAATCGAGCGGCGGTCCCTTGGCGCTGAAGCGCGAGCTTCGCGAGCTCGGCTCCCAGGTGGAAGCCCGCGAGCGGGAAGCCGATACGCTGACCGGTACGCTCGAGGAGCTCGAAAAGAATTCCGCGCGGCTGGCCGAAGAACTGGAGCACGTGCGCGCGCAACAGCAAGAGCAGGAGAAAGGCGCGCTCGCGCTCGATCACGAACAGCGCCAGTTGGCCGAGGAGACTGCCCGCTCCGGCCAGCGTCTTTCGGTGGCTCGCCTGGAGCTCGAACGTCTCACCCGAGAAGACGAGCGTTCCCGCCAGCAGCGCGAGCAGAGCCAGGCGGCCGTGACCCAGCGCGAGCAGGAGCGCTTCGACCAGGAGAAAGCTCTGGAAGTCGCGCGCGGCGAGTACGAGAGTTTGCAATCGCGGGCCCACTCGGTCGGCGAGGAGCACGCCCACCTGCGGGCGGAACTGGCCGGGCTGGACGAGCGTCTGCGCGCGGAAAAGACCGCCGCGGGACGGATCGAAGCGCACCTCCAGCAGATGCTGGCGCGGCGCGAGGAGCTTGAGCGCGAACTGGAACGCATGGGCGTGGAGCGCGCGCGGCTGCTGGCCGATAACATCGAACTGGACCAGAGGGCCGGAGAATTGGCCAACGAAACCGCCTCGGCCGCGGCGTGGGTCGAAAACCTGGCGGCCGCGGAGACGTCCGGGCGCGCTTCGCTGGCCGCGCTCGACGAATCGCTCAAGGTTTTGCGGGCCGACGCCCAAGCCGTCCAGGAACGCCGCTCGGCGATCGAGGTGGAACTGGTCCGCAAGCAAGGCGACCTGCGCTATCTCGACGAAACCAGCCGCAAGGATCTGAACATGTCCGCCGCGGAGCTGGCCGCCACCGAAGAGACGGCGCTCGACGAAGCGGGCGTGGCCGAAGCGGAGCAGCGCTCCCAGGAAATTCGCGCGCGCATCGAGGCGCTGGGTCCGGTGAATCCGCAGGCGCTCGAGGAATTTCAGGAAGCGCAGCAGCGTTACGACTTCCTGAACACGCAGCGCCAGGACCTGCTGGATTCGATTCGTGACACCGAAAAGGCGATCCAGGAGTTGGACGTCGAATCGCGCCGCCGCTTCAAGGAAGCTTTCGACGCGGTCAACGAACACTTCCGCCAGATGTTCCGCACGCTGTTTGGCGGGGGCCAGGGAGAAATGCGGCTGACCGACGAGACGAATCTCGCCGACAGCGGCATCGACATCCTGGCGTCGCCTCCCGGCAAGAAGCTGCAGAACATCGCGCTGCTTTCGGGCGGCGAAAAATCGCTCACCGCGATGGCTCTGCTGATGGCGATTTTCCGCTACACGCCCAGCCCGTTCTGCATCCTGGACGAGGTCGACGCGCCGCTGGACGAGCCCAATATCCAGCGCCTCACGCGCCTGCTCAAGGAGATGTCGGCGGAGACGCAGTTCATCGTGATCACGCACGCCAAGCGCAGCATGGAGGCCGCGCAGGCGCTGTATGGGGTCACCATGCAGGAGCCGGGATTATCTTCGC